>NZ_JARQWV010000021.1 GCF_029543245.1 Caulobacter endophyticus | reverse complement strand
ATGGCATTCCTGCTGAACGTGCTGGGGGGGTGTGCTCCTCCCCCGTCACGGGGGGGGGGGGGCCCGGCGACGCGGGTGGTGGGGGCGAGACTGGGCGCCGTGCCGGCCGTCGCCCCCTCCGTCACGCTGCGTATTCGCAGCGCGCCACCTCCCCCGTTTCTCGGGGGAGGAGTAATCACCCCACCTTGCTGAAATCCGGCGCGCGGCGCTCGGCGAAGGCCATGAAGGCTTCGCGGGCCTCGGCGGTCTGCAGGCGCTCGGCGAACAGGGCGCCTTCCTTGTCCATCAGGGCGGCGATGGCCTCGGCGTCGCGCATCAGGCCCTTGGTGACGGTCAGGGCGCCCAGCGGACGCTTGGCCAACTGGTCGGCGGCGGCGCGGGCGCGCTCGCGCAGGTCTTCGGCCGGGACCACGGCGTTGGCCAGGCCCCAGGCGGCGGCCGTCGTCCCGTCCACCGCCTCGCCCAGGGCGAACATGGCGTAGGCGCGGGCGTGGCCGATGCGGGCCGGCAGCAGCCAGCTCGACGCCGCTTCCGGGGCCAGGGCCAGGTTCACGAACGGCACGGTCAGGCGCGCGTCGGGCGCCACGAACACCAGGTCGCAGTGCAGCAGCATGGTCGTGCCCACGCCTACGGCCTGGCCATGGACGGCGGCGACCAGCGGCCGGGTGGCGTTGGCCAGGGCCTTGAGGAACCGCCACACGTGGCGTTCCTCGGTGAAGGCGCCGGTGGCCTGGGCCACGAAGTCGCCCAGGTCGTTGCCGGCGCTGAAGCTGTCGCCGTCGGCCTGGAACACCACCACCCGGATCTCCGGATCGGTCTCGGCGCCCTCCAGGGCGTCGGCCAGGGCGCCGTACATGGCGTTGCTGAGCGCGTTCTTCTTCTCGGGACGCGACAGGGTGATGGTCAGCACGCCGGCCTCTAGGCTGGTCTTGACCTGCTCGGTCTTGAGGGGCTCGGTCATACGGAATCTCCCTTGGGGAATTTGACCTGAAGGCTGGCCAGCCAGCGGGCGACCACGGCGATCTCGTCGTCCGTGAAGCCTTCGGTCAGTTGGGTGTTGAGATGGGCCAGGCCCGCCTTGGCCTCCGCGCGAGCTGCGCGGCCGTGGTCGGTCAGGTGCAGGCGCAGGGCCCGGCCGTCCCTGGGGTCGGGCCGGCGTTCGACGAGGCCGGCGCGGGTCATGCGGTCGACGAGGCCGGTCATGGCCGAGGGGGCCAGGTCCAGGGCCTCGGCCGCCTCGCCGATCAGCGCGCCGTCGGCGGACCCCAGATAGAACAAGACCCCCGACTGGGCGGAGGTCAGTCCGGCGCCCTCTGTCGCCAGCCTGGCCTCGATCCAGCGCTGCACGCGCCGGTGGCCGGCGGCGAGCAGGAAGACGAGGCGTCTGTCCGGAGCAGGGGCGGGGGGCGTCGACATGCGGCGACTATATGCTTCGCGTACGAAATATCAAACGGATGTTTCGCGATCGCGGCGAGGCATTGCGCGGCAATCTTGAGTTGACTGCCTGAGTTGAGGCGGAACACTGTTCGCTCACGGGCGGTCGCGGACGCGCCCAGGGGGGATCACATGCCGAACATCACGAGCCTGTCCGGGCTTGAGGACGACCTTGCGCTGCTGAAAGCGATCGGGAAGCTGGCACAGGCGTGGAGAGACGCGTCGGACGATGTCGACAGTCTGCCAAGTCTGGTCGAGTTGCTGAAGCTCACCCTGAAGAGCGTCGACGACCCGGCCGCCCGGGCGGTGTTTTCGCGGCTCGGCGCCGAAGATCTGCACGCGCAGATCAAGGCGGGCCTGGAAAAGGCCCTGGGCGCTATCGATGAGATCCCCGCCGACTACCTGACCCTCCTGAGCCGGTTCTCGGAGGTCGCCGCTTCCACGGACGCGAAGAAGGGCCTGATCAGCTGGACCCCTCTGGAGGCCGGCAGGAGCCTGCCGCTCAGCGACAAGCTGAAACTGAAGTTACAGGCCAGCGCCAAGATCCTGTTCCATTCGCATGCGACCTGGCCGTTCAAGGACCAGCTTACCGAGCCGCTGGTGCGCCTGGGACTGGAAGGCGGGTTCAGCGCCGAGGCTGGCGCAACCACGCCCTTCAAGGCCGGCGTCGGTTCGGTGACGGGGTCGGGGTCGGCCTCGGCCGGGGTCAGGCTCGATTACTACTACGCCCAGCCGAAGAAGGATCCGCTGGTCGTCGAGGTGGCGGCCGAGAAGCTGGCGGCCCTGCCCAACCCGTTCGACTTCGACGGCGTGTGGGAGGGCTTCACCGCCCGGAACCTCATGGGGCTGACCTACGACCTGAAAGGCGCGACGGCGGTCAGTGTCGAGGTGTCTCTGGCCAATGCGCTGCAACTGGGCGCCGGCGTGGAGGCGACCTTGGGCGCAGGCGTCAAGTTCGACGTCCAGCTGGAGGGCGCCTACACACTGAGCTTCCGCCGCGACGGCGGCAGTGAAACGACCCCTCGTGTCGTTGCGGTGCTGTCGCGTTCGACCGGTGGCAAGTACGGCGGCGGCCTGTCTCTGGGCGCCAATATCGACGTCTCCGCCCTGGCCGATCGCGTGCACGAGGTGCTGGAGGAGGCGGTCGGCGTCTGGAACGAGAAATACAAGGACCTGAAGCCCTACCTGTCGCCGGGCGCCCTGCTCAAGGACAGGGCCAAGGGGGCCGTCGACAGCGCGGTCTCCCGCATGGTCGCCGACGAGGACTTGAAGAAGGCCCTGGTTCGCGACCTCCAGGGGGCGGTCGGCATCGATCCGTCCGGCCAGCTTGCTATCGCCGACTGGGCCGAAAAGGCGCTGCTGTCGGCCATCGAGCGGGCGGGCGTGCTCACGACCGCCAAGGACAGGGCCGGGCGCATCGTCGACCGTCTCGCCGAGATCCTGCCCGCTTTCGCCCAGGCCGAATTCCGCGAACATCTGAAGGCGACGACGGCCGATCTCGTCGTCCGACTCGATGAGGAGCTGCAGGCGACGGTCGCCGGCCTATTGGCCGCGTCCGGCGGCGACGAGCTTGGCCAGTTCCTCAAGTCCCTCGGCGAGACGGTGGGCGACGCCTATGGCGAGCTCGACAATGCCCTGGCCGGCGCTCGGCGCCTGTTCGAGCGTTACGACGCCCTGTTCCAGAAGGTGTTGACCGAAGCCGGTGACGCGGCTCGCCGCAAGATCGTGGCCCGGATCACCTACGAGGACGTCCGTAGCGCCGACGTGTCCTACCAGGTCACGGGCGTGATCACCGGCGATACGCCGGCGGCGCGAGGCGTGTTCCGCGCCCTGACTTCCGGCGATCTGCGCGAGGTGCTGGCGTTGTTCGAGGCGCCGGACCCCGACGGCTTCGAGCTGATCAGGAAGGAATCCTCGATCCGGCGGTTCGCGACCATCCAGAACGAGGCCCGCTACGAACTGGTGCTGCTGGGCTTCCAACTGACGGGGTCGGATCTGCTCAAGGGGTCGGCCAGCGCCTATGCCGACGGAGCCGGCAACCTGCGGATCGACGCCGCCGGCAATTTCAGGCGCAGGTTCGAGGCGCCGCGGGAGACGCGCGAGGTCGAGTTCGTCGACGCCTACGCCCTGGCCCTGCTGCGCCAGATGGAGGGCATGAACGAGCAGCGCTTTCTCGATCTGGGCGTGGGTGTCAGCCACCATGACAAGGCGCTCAAGCGCAAGGAACTGGTCGGGTTCATCGACAGCCTCAGGAAGGCGGGCCTTCTGCCGCCGGACACGACCGACAGGGCGGAGAAGATTTTCGACGAGTGGGACCTCAAGGGCGCCGAAAAGGACATCCAGGCCGACATTTCGGCGAAGCTGCGGGTGTCGGGCAAGCAGGCCGTCGCCCTGCTGGGGGCGCGGGCGTCCGGGCAGCTGACCCGAGCGGCCAACGACGCCGTCAGGCTGGCGGCCGCACGGTTCCTGGTTCCCACGGTCGACGACCACGAGAAGTTCGAGAAGGGCGCCAAGGTCGCCAACGAATACGTGATCGGCTCGTCGCGTCCGCTCGACGTCTACGAGGCGGCGGCGCTCTTCGTGGAGCCCAGGTTCGAGCAGGACGAGCCGGTGATCTCGTCCGGCGTCGACCGCAGGATGTACAATCACTTCCTCGAGCAGTGGAAGAAGCTGTCGCCTCGGATCGACGCCCTGGCTTCGCTGGTCGATCTGCTCGGCGACGTCTACGAGGCGGTTCCGGCCGACCCGCGCAATCCGCCCAGAGGCGCCTCGCCGCTCTGGACCGAGAAGCGCTACGCCAAGGCCCAGGAAGAGATCGCCCAGGCCGCCGCGCGTTGGCTGAAGCTGAACTTGACGCTCTTCTCGTTCGCGCCGGAGGTTCACCCCTACACGGTAGGCCTGCTCCAATGCCTGGTCCGGCTGGGCGGAGTCAGCGAGAAATGGCCCATGACCCTGACCCTCACCTATCGCCCCAACGGCAAGCCGCCGGAGACGGTGAGCCTGGCTTAGGCGCCGAAAGTCCGGGTGGTTTCTACGCCGCCCGGTACCACCCCACGCCCGCCTCATCGACCTCGCGCACCGCCAGCCCGCGGGCGATCAGGCAGTTGAGGTGGGCGAGGGCCTCGCCGGTGGCCATGCCCAGCAGGTCGGGGCCGATCGGCCGGGCGAACAGGGCGCCGAACGTGTCCACCGCCCGGCGCGGCTCCGAAAGCTTGCCCAGCAGGCGCGAGAGGCCGCGCTCGTGGCCGGCGATCAACTGGTCGATACGGGCGTGCAGGCCCCTGAACGGCGCGTTGTGGGCCGGCAGCACCAGCACCTCGTCGGGCACGATCGCCTTGACCTTGGCCAGCGAGGTCAGCCAGTCGGCCAGCGGATCGGCGTCGGGTTCGGTGGGAAACACCGAGACGTTGGACGAGATCTTCGGCAGCACCTGGTCGCCCGAGATCAGGAGGCCCAGCGACGAGCTCCACAGGCAGGCGTGGTCGGGCGAATGGCCCTGGCCGGTCACCACCGTCCAGTCGTGCTCGCCGATGCGGAAGGTCTCGCCGTCGGTCATCCGGCGATAGCTGTCGGGCAGGGCGTGGACGGCGCGACCAAAGCCCCCGAAGCGGGTCTTGTAGTTGTCGATGGCGTCATCGTCCCAGCCGGCGGCGTGGAAGAACCGCACGCCGTCCTCAGGCGCCTCGCGGCCGGTGTCGGCCACCAGCATCCGGCACTGGAAGTATTCCAGCCTCGTCATCCACAGCCGGCAGTCGAAGCGGCGGGTCAGCCAGCCGGCCAGGCCCACATGGTCGGGATGCAAGTGGGTGACGATGACGCGGGTGACGGGGCGGCCGTCCAGCGCGCCGGCGAAGGCGGCCTTCCAGGCGGCGCTGGTGTCCTTTGTGGCCATGCCGGTGTCGACGATCGTCCAGCCCTCGCCGTCGGCCAGCGCCCAGACGTTGATGAAGCCCAGCGACCCGCCCAGGGGCTGGCGCAGCCACAGCACGCCCGGGGCGACCTCGACGGCCTGGCCCGAACCCGGCTCGGGCTCGATCTCGAACGGATAGGCCAGGCGCGGGCGGCGGGGCGCCTCGGCCTCGCCCGCAGTCTCCTCGAACCCGTCGCTCATCGCAGTTCACTCCCCTTGCCGCGCCTTTGAGGCCGTTCCGTCAGCCCATTTTTCATGGTCAAGCCGCGCCATGATTGCGCCCCCGTCGGACGACATCTTGACCCTTGATGCAAGGGGGGGCTTAAGTCCGCCCCGAGGAATCCACCCCCAGGAGACTACAGATATGAGGCCATTCGCGATCGGCCTGACGGCCGCCCTCGCGGTCGCCGCGCTCGTTCCGGCCGCCGCCTTCGCGGCGCCGAAGGACGCCAAGCCCGCCGCCGCCGTCGACGCCAAGTCGCGTGAAGCCGGTATGAAGGAAGCCCCGCCCCTGGTCACCCAGGCCGGCGTGGCCTGCCAGGTGTCGGACGCCCGCCTGATCGGCGCCGACAAGAAGTCGAGCACCTCCTACTACGAAGTGGCCTGCCAGGAAGGCATGGGCTACGCGCTGGTGGCCAAGAAGGACACCGCTCCGCAGGCCTTCTCGTGCGTCGAAACCGGCCAGCCCGGCGCCGACGGCAAGGACTCGGGCCTGAAGTGTCAGCTGCCGGCCAACGCCGACCCCAAGCAGGGCCTGAAGCCCTACCTGACCAAGGCCGGCGCTTCGTGCGACCTGCAGAACGCCCGCGCCATCGGCACCGGCAACAACAACTCGTTCTTCGAAGTCGCCTGCGCCGGCGGCACGGGCTACATCCTGCAGATCCCGGTGCCGATGAAGGTCGAGGGCACGGTGGCCAACAGCTGCCTGCTGTACGAAGAAGGCGGCAACATCTCGTGCAAGCTGACCGATCGCGCCGCCCAGCTGCAAGTGGTCGACACCCTGGCCGCCGCGGCCAAGAACAACTGCGCGGTCAAGGATAAGCGCTACATCCTGACCACCAAGACCGACAACTACTTCGAAGTCGCCTGCCAGGACGGCAAGGGCTATGTGCTGCAGCAGGCCACCGCCAACGGCGCCCTGGTCCGCGCCATCGACTGCGCCAACGCTCCGGGCGGCGCCGAGTGCACCCTGACCGACAGCCGCGCGGCCAAGACCGAGCAGGCCGGCCTCTACACCAGCCTGGCCAAGAAGGCCGGCTACGACTGCAAGGTCGAACAGTACGGCCTGTTCCCGTCGCAGGACCCGAAGAAGGAAATCGTCGAGCTGAAGTGCTCGAACACCCCGCGGGGCGGCATCGGCGTCTTCTCGGCCGCCGACAACCGCGTCTACGACTGCGTCACTGGCGAACTGAACGGCTTCCGTTGCAGCTACACCAAGGCCGACGTCGAGTTCACCCGCCTGTGGGACGACCTGAAGAGCTACAACAAGGCCGGCTGCCAGGTTTCGGGCGCGCGCATCATCGGCCGCACCGACACCAGCGGCTTCGTCGAAGTGGCCTGCGCCGACGGCCTGCCGGGCTGGGTGCTGTCCTACCCGCTGAACCAGGCTTCGCCCAAGCCGAACGAGCTCCTGTCCTGCCTGCAGGCCAAGGGCGTCGGCGGCGGCTGCAAGCTGCCGACCAACATCAAGAAGTAAGGGCTTCTCGCAAGCTCTGACGAAGCCCGCCGGGAGCGATCTCGGCGGGCTTTTTCGTGTCCGACTGAGCGAAAGCCCTCCCCCTTGATGGGGGAGGGTTGGGTGGGGGTGACCTACGATGGTGGCGGCTGAACCGCCGCATCACCCCCATCCCCGGCCCTTCCCCCATCAAGGGGGAAGGGAGGGCGCTAGCGCTCTAAAGCGCCGCCTCGATCAGCCGGGGCCCCTTGCTCGCCATCGCCCGAGCGAACGCTTCGTCGAAGGCCTCGGCGGTGTCGACGCGCTGGGCCGGCACGCCCATCCCCTGCGAGACCGCCACCCAGTCGATGCGCGGATCGCCAAGGTCGAGCAGCTTGCTCGCCGCCGGCCCCGGATTGCCCGCGCCGGTCCGTCCCAGTTCGATGCCGAGGATGCGATAGACGTGGTTGGCGAAGACCACGACCACGACGTCCAGCTGTTCGCGGGCGATCGTCCACAGGCCTTGAACCGTGTACATGCCCGCCCCGTCGCCGGTCAGGGCCAGGACCTTGGCGTCGGGCCTCGCCACGGCCGCGCCGATCGCCAGCGGAATGCCCTGGCCGATCGCGCCGCCGGTCAGCGACAGCCAGTCGTGGGCGCGGGCCGCGCGGGTCTGGGTGAAGATCGGCAGGCCGGCGGTCACCGCATCGTCCGAGATCACCGCGCCCGTCGGCATGTGGCGGGCGATGCTGGCGCCGATGGCCCAGGCGTCCAGCCTGCCGGCCGGCGCGGGCGGCGGGGCATAGGTCTCCGCGTGACCGGCGGAGGGCGCCTCCAGGGCGTCGGCCAGGGCGTTCAGCGCCGCGGCTGCGTCGACCTCGCGCCCGCACAGGCTCTCCAGCCCGCAATGCTCGGGCACGAGCACGCTGGGCCGGTCGGGATAGGCGAAAAAGGCCACCGGCCGCTCGGTGGCGACCAGCACCATCAGGTCGGCGCCCTCCAGGTCCTTCAGCGCCATCTCGCCGAAATAGGGCAGCTTGTCAGGACGGAAGCGGCCCTCGCCGCGCGCCTGGCGGGCGGTGAAGGTGTCGGTCAGCACCCGGACCCCCAGGGCCGCCAGCCGGCCGGCGGCGGCGATCCCGTCCTCGCGGCAGGCGCCCGAGCCCAGCAGCAGCACCGGCGCCTTGGCCGCCTTCACCGCATGGGCGACGGCCGTCACGACCTCGGCGTCGGGTGCGGCCGGGACGGGAATCTCGGCGATCCCGCCGTGCACGGTCGCCTCGTTCCAGGCCGCGTCGGCGGGCAGGATCAGGCAGGCGTTTCCGCCCGGCGTTCCATAACTGGCGGTGATCGCCTCGGCGGCCAGGGGGCCTACGCTGTCGGCGCACTCGGCCGACTTCACCCACAACGAGTTGGGCGCGGCCAGGGCGGCGATGTCGCTGTTGAGCGGGGCGTCGAAGCCGCGGTGATAGGTGGCGTGGTCGCCGACCACGTTGACGATCGGGGTGAAGGCGCGGCGGGCGTTGTGCAGGTTGGCCGCGCCGTTGGCGTAGCCGGGGCCCAGGTGCAGCAGGGTGCAGGCAGGCTTGCCCGCGATGCGGCCGTAGCCGTCGGCCGCGCCGGTGGCCACGCCCTCGAACAGGCACAGGATCGAGCGCATGCGCGGCTCGCGGTCCAGGGCCGAGACGAACTGCATCTCGCTGGTGCCCGGATTTGCGAAGCAGGCGGTCACGCCGTTGTCGGCCAGGGTGGTGATCAGGGCGTCGGCGGCGTTCATTCTCGTTTCCTTCCCTAACACTGGATGCTCCCCCTGAAGGGGGAGCTGTCGGCGTAGCCGACTGAGGGGGAAGTTCGGCCAGCTTCGCGGAAGCTGAAAACGTCCCCCCTCCGGCCCTCTGGGCCACCTCCCCCAGAGGGGGAGGATCTTTAAAACACCATCACGTCCTCGTCGGGCGCGGCGGCGAACAGGCGCTCCAGTTCGGCTGGACGTCGCTCCCGGGCCAGGGCCTGGTTGATATAGCCCTTGTCGGTCAGCTCGCCGCTGGCCGCGTCGGGCGCGCCGGGCAGGATCAGGGCCCGGGCCACCTTGCCGCCGCCTCTGGCGCCGGCGTTGAAGCGCTCCAGCCCGACGCGCACGGCCGAGCGGGCGGCGTCGGCCCCGCCCAGGGCCTCGCAGGTCCTGGGCTCGAGGAACAGCATCAGCCCGACGCCGTCCTGGCCCTCGCCGCAGACCACGGCGTCGGACGCCGCTCCGCCGATGGCCGAGATCGCCGCCACCCGCAGGGCGCCGGCCGCGACGAAGGTTCCGCTGGCCAGCTTGAAGTTCTCCACCAGCCGGCCGTCGAAGACGAGGCCGGCGGCGGGATCCTCGGGATCGGCCAGCCGGGCCGCGTCGCCCAGGCGGTAGAAGCCCTCCTCGTCGAAGGCCTGCGCCGTCGCCTCCGGCTGGTCGAGATAGCCTGGCGAGACCTGAGGGCCCTTGACCCGGATCTCGAACTTGCCGCCGTCGCCGGCCGGGACCAGCTTCACCGCCGTGCCGGGCGTGGGCAGGCCGACCATGCCCGAGCGGGCGTTCAGCCAGTGGATGTTGCAGGCGGTGGGGCCGGTCTCGGTGGCGCCGTAGCCGGCCGCGAAGGTGATGCGCTCGCCGGTCGCCGCCTGGGCTAGCGCCTGCACGCGGTCGAGGATCGACTGGGCCATCGACGCCCCGCCGTATTGCAGCACCCGCACTCGCCTGAAGAAGGTTTCGGCCAGCGCCGGGTCGCGCTCCAGCTCCCCGACCAGCAGGCCCCAGCCGGCCGGGACCATGTTGTGATAGGTCGGCGAGACCTCGTGCAGATTGCGCAGGGTTTCTCCGAAGCGACCGGGCACGGGCTGGCCGGCGTCTATGTGCAGCGTGCCGCCCCGGTGCAGCACCATGTGCAGTATGGCGTTGGCCCCCAGGCTGTGGCTCCAGGGCGCGGAATTGACCAGCACGGGCGGATCGGGGTCGGCGTAGCAGGCTTCGATCTGGGCGGCGTTCAGCGCGATGTTGGCGTGGGTGCAGATCACCGCCTTGGGCCGTCCGGTCGAGCCCGAGGTCAGCAGTAGCTTGGCGACATCGTCGCCCCGCGCCACGTCGGCCGCCGGCGGGCTGGCCAGCAGGGCCTCGAACGGCTGGTCGCCGGGGCGCGGGTTGCGGCTGGCGATCACCGGCAGGCCGTCCAGGTAGTCGTGGTCGAGGGCCTGGGCGAAGGCGGCCGCGTCGTCGACATAGACCGCCGCCGGCTTCAGCCGCTCGACCGCGTGGACCAGCCGCGACAGGTCCGCGCCCGAGAGGCCGTACTGCGGCGACACCGGCGCGGCCGGCGCGCCCAGGCTCATGGCGGCGTAGGCGATCAGGGCGTGGTCGATCCCGTTGCGGGCCAAGATCAGCAGCGGTTTGCCGCGCGACAGGCCCAGCGTCGCCAGGCCGCCGGCCAGGGCCGCGACGCGGGTCGCCGCCTCGCCGTAGGTCACCGTGCGCCAGCCGTCCTGGCCGTCGATCCGCTCGGCCAGCCAGACGCGCTCGGGAGCCTGCGCCGCCCAGCGGCCCAGCGGGGCGGTGACCGTCGTCACCGCATCGGAAAAGGGCATGGGGTTGCGCAGGATCAGCGCCTCTCCGCGACGTTCGACCTCCAGGGCGCGCGGGGCGTAGCGGGCGTCACGGAAGGGAGCGTCGTCGAGGGATTCCATCCCCTTTTATGTCCCGCCGCAAACGCGCGTTCAATCCTCGCCGAGCGCCGTTCGGCGGCGCTCCAGCCAAAGCCGCTCGGCCGGGGCGGGGTCCAGCGCCAGGGCCAGGTCGCAGGCGGCGCGGGCCTCCTTGGGACGGGAGAGGCGGGCCAGCAGGTCGGCGCGCACGGCGTGGAACGGCCGGAAGGCCGCCAGGCGTTGGGCGTCCAGCTGGTCGACCTCGGCCAGGGCGGCCTGCGGCCCCGCGACCTCGGCCAGGGCCACGGCGCGGTTGAGGCGGGCCACGGCGTCGTCGCGCCAGACCAGCAGGGCGTCGTAGAGGGCCAGCACCGCGCCCCAGCGCGGTGGCTCGTCCAGGCTCTTGCGGCCGCACCAGACGGCGTGGACGGCGGCCTGAAGCTGGCGAGGGCCGGGCCGGTCGAGATCGGCGGCGCGGCGCAGATAGGCCTGGGCCTCCTCGATCAGCGGGCGGCGCCAGAGGGCGGGGTCCTGCTGCGACAGCGGCGTCATGGCCCCGGTCTCGTCCAGCCGGGCCGGCCGCCGGGCCTCGGCGTAGCGGACCAGGGCGGCCAGGGCCAGGCATTCGGCCTCGCCCGGGGCCAGCTCGGCCAGGGCCGCCGTCAGGTCGAGGATCTCGCGGGCGTAACCGGCGTGGGCGCCGGATCCGGCGGCGTCTTCGTGGGCCTTGGCGTAGGCGACCTCCAGGGTCGACAGCACCGCCGACAGCCGCTGCGGCCAGGCCTCGGGACCCGGAACCTCGAAGGCGACACCGGCCTGGGCGATCTTCTTCTTGGCGCGGGTCAGGCGCTGGAACATCGCCGCGTCGCTCACCAGAAAGGCGCGGGCGATCTCCTGCACCGACAGGCCGCAGACCAGGCGCAGGGTCAGGGCCGCCCGCGACTCCGGGGCCACGGCGGGATGGCAACAGACGAAGATCAGCCGCAGGCGCTCGTCGGGGATCAGCCGCTCGTCCGAGACCAGGGCGTCCTCCACGGTCGGTTCCGGCTCGGGCGCGTCGGGCGACAGCCGCGCGCGCACGGCCCGTTTGCGCAGGGCGTCCAGCGCGCAGCGGCGGGCGGCGGCGTAGAGCCAGGCGGCGGGCTGGCGCGGCACGCCGTCGCGCGGCCAGGTCGCCGCCGCCCGGGCGCAGGCCTCGGCGAAGCCGTCCTCGGCCAGGTCGAGGTCGCGAAAGCCGGCGGCCAGGGCGGCGATGATCCGGCCGCCGGCCTCGCGCGCGGCGCGGTCGAGCTCGGGGCTCACGCCGCCTCGGCCAGCGGCCGCACCTCGACCGCGCCGTCGCCCAGCGGCAGGCGGCGGGCCCAGGCCAGGGCCGCGTCCAGGTCGCCGGCCTCGATCAGATAGAGGCCGGCCAACGGCTCGCCGGCCTCGGCGTGCGGGCCGTCGTGCAGAGGGCTGTCCCGCCGCAGGGTGGTGGCGGTGTCCGCGCTCTTCAGCGCCGCCTGCCCGCGCAGGACCCCCGCCGCTGCAAGGGCGGCGGCGAAGGCCCGGCGGACCGGGGCCAGGGCGGCGGCGGCCGCCTCGTCCTCATAGATCAGAAGGGCGTAGCGCACGGCCTAGCCGCAGTTGTCGCCGGTGGGACGGATCTCGATCTTGCCGCCGGGCGACAGCGGGATCTTGCGCGCCCACTCCACCGCCGCGGCGTGGTCGGCGACGTCGACCAGGTAGAAGCCGCCCAACTGCTCGTGGGTCTCGGCGAACGGGCCGTCGTGCACGACGCCGTCCTGGGTCAGGGTCGAGGCCGCCTGGGTGGGGGCCAGCTCCGAGCCGCTCCAGTCGACGCCCGCCGCCTGCAGTTCCTCGGTGAACCGCATGTGCCCGGCTATGACGTCGGCCAGCAGCGTCTGCCCGGTCTCGCCGGCGTAGTGGGCCTCGGTCTCGTAGATCAGCAGCATGTACTTCATGGCGGGTCTCCGTCCGGCGGACGCCCTGTGCGCCGCCTTCGAAGGAGAGACGCGCCGGGCCGGCCGCATTCGACAACGCCGACGAAAAAAGTCGAGCCCCCAGCACCCGCCGCAAGCGCGTTTACCGTCGGCTTCAATGGGGATAGCTTCGCGCAAAGATTGTGCCTTGGGGGAGGCGATCATGATCCGGTTGGCGGTGTTCTGCGACGGCACCTGGAACGGGCTGCAGATGCAGAACCTGACCAATGTGGCGCGGCTGGCGCGCTCGGTGGTGCGCGATCCGCCCGGCCAGAACGGCAAGCCTGGCGTGCCGCAGGTGGTCTATTACGACGAGGGCGTGGGCACCGCGACGGGGGTCAGCCGCACCAGCGATCGCCTCGAGGCCATCCTCGGCGGCGCCTTCGGGGCGGGCCTCGACCGCAAGATCGAGCAGGCCTACCGTTTCATCGTCCTGAACTACAAGGAACCGGACGACGAGATCTTCATCTTCGGCTTCAGCCGCGGGGCCTACACCGCCCGCAGCCTGTGCGGCCTGATCCGCAAGTGCGGCATTCTGCGGCCCGAGCATTTGCAGCGGGTGCCCGAGGCGATGGCCCTCTATCGCAACCGCAAGATCCATCCCGCCGGGCCCGAGTGCCAGGAGTTCCGCGACCGCTATTCGCGGCGCGAGGTGGTGGGCGCCGAGGACCTGCTGCGCAAGGTCGGCGAGACCACCGTGACCCGCCGGGCGGCCGACGCGGCCGAGGGCGAGGACTGCCTGCTGACCGACGAGGTGCGCCGCAGACGGGCGGTTAGGATCCGCTATCTGGGCTTATGGGACACGGTGGGTTCGCTGGGCGTGCCCGACCGCTTCTGGCTGCTGTCGGCGTTCAACAAGCGCTTCCGTTTCCACGACACCGAGGCGTCGAAGCTGATCGAGAGCCTGCGCCACGCCATCGCCGCCGACGAGGACCGCCGCACCTTCAGCGCCGCGCCGTTCTCCAATATCCGCGACCTGAACATCACCGCCACCGAGGAACTGAACGCCGGGATCAAGGCGGGCAACGCGCGGGCGGCCAAGGCGGGGCGGGCGGTCCAGTCCCTGGCCCAGGTCGTCGACCGCAGGGCGCCCGGCTACATCCCCTATGGCGAGCGGCGCTATCAGCAGAAGTGGTTTCCGGGCGACCACGGGGCGGTCGGCGGCGGCAATTTCGAGCTGGGCCTGTCCAGCGCCGCCCTGCTGTGGGTGGCGGAAGGGGCGCAGGCGGCGGGTCTGGTGTTCGACGACCGGCCCGATGGCGAGCTGGCCCAGGCCGGGGATCTGGCCAATCCGCTGGTCGACTGGCGCATCGGGCGCCGGCCCGGAACGCTGCGGCCGGTGTGGATGACCGACCTGCTGGGGATGATCGGCGGCTATCGCTCGCGGGCGGTGTCGATCGGGCGCGACGAGGTGCATCCCGGCGCGCGCCTGCGCTGGACGCGGATGGCGCACTACCGGCCCAAGGTGTTCGCGCCGTTCACCGGCGAGACCAGGCTTGGCCCGCACCGCTATGTCGAGCTGGTGACCGGACCGCCGTTCCGGCTGCTGTTCGTGCTGGCGCTGATCGCCGGCGCCCTGCTGCTGGTCTGGCTGCTGGGCGTGGTCGCCCACGAACTGCTGCGGCTGCTGCCGCTCGGCATCGGCGCCCCGGCGGCCGACGTCCTGGCGGGCGTCGGCGCCTGGGTGCGCGGTTTGTTCGGGAGGTAGGCCGGGGCGACATTCAGCCGGCTGTCGCCCCCAGTCCGTCCTTCCCCGCGAAGGCGGGGACCCAAGCGGAGGCTGCGGGCGGTCCACGGCCGCGCCGTTTCCTGAAATGCATCTTGGATCCCCGCCTTCGCGGGGATGCTCGGAGAGAAACGGACAGAACCGCTCGTGTAGATCCGTTCGGAGGCTAGTGCGCCAGGGTCTCCAGGAAGCGCACCGGCTCGCCGCGGCCCTCGGCCACGATCTCGTCGTCGCGCATGACCACGATGCCGCGGACGATGGTCGCCACCGGCCAGGCCTTGGCCTCGAAGCCGTCGAACGGGGTCCAGCCGGCGCGGTTGGCCATCTGCTCGTGGGTGATGACCTTGCGGGCCTTCATGTCGACGATGGTGAAGTCGGCGTCGAAGCCTTCGGCCAGGCGGCCCTTGTCGGCCAGGCCGAACACGCGGTTGACGCCATGGCTGGTCAAATCAACGAAGCGCTCGAGGGACAGCTTGCCGTCCACCACATGCGTCAGCATGACGGGAACGAGCGTCTGCACGCCCGGCATGCCCGACGGCGAGGCCGGGTAGGGACGGGCCTTCTCCTCGCGGGTGTGCGGGGCGTGGTCGGAGCCCAGCACGTCGGCGATGCCGGCCTCGATGCCGCGCCAGACGCCGGCCACGTGATAGGCGTCGCGGATCGGCGGGTTCATCTGTGCGAAGCCCTTCAGGCGCTCATAGGCCTCGGGCGCGACCAGGGTCAGGTGCTGAGGCGTGACCTCGACGCTGGCGACGTCCTTGTTAAGCGCCAGGAAGTCGATCTCTTCCTTGGTGGTGACGTGCAGCACGTGGATGCGCTTGCCCAGGTTCTTGGCGATGCGCACCAGGCGGTGGGTCGATTGCAGGGCGGCCTGGGCGTCGCGCACCTCGGGGTGGCTGGTCCAGTCGCCGGGACGGGCGAGGCTGCGGCGCTCGGCCAGGCGGTATTCGTCTTCCGAGTGGAAGGCCGCGCGGCGGTTGACATGCCGCAGCACGTTCTCGACGCCCTCGTCGTCCTGCACCAGCAGGCTGCCGGTCGAGGCGCCCATGAACACCTTGATGCCGCAGCAGCCGGGAAGGCGCTCCAGCTCGCCCAGGAAGTTGGCGTTCTCGTGGGTGCCGCCGACATAGAAGGCGTGGTCGGTGTGCATCCGGTTCTTGGCGCGCTTGAGCTTGTCGGCCAGGGCGTCGGGATCGGTGGTGGTCGGCTCGGTGTTGGGCATCTCGAACACGGCCACGACGCCGCCGAGGGCCGCGCCGCGCGATCCGCTTTCCAGGTCTTCCTTCCACTCCAGGCCCGGCTCGCGGAAGTGCACCTGGCTGTCGATCACGCCGGGCAGCACGGTCAGGCCCGAGGCGTCGAACACCTCGCCGGCGCTGGCCTGGGAGAGGTCGCCGATGGCGACGATCTTGCCGCCGCGGACGCCGATGTCGGTGATGCCGCGCCCGGCGTGGTTCACCACCTCGCCCCCACGGACGATCAGGTCGAAGGTCTGGGACATGGGGCGCGCTCCTGCGGTGGTTTGGGGCGGTCTAGGTCTGGAGCGTGCGGGAGGCAATGGGTTTCTCGGCTTCCTCCGGAAACCCGCTCCGAGCTTCCCCGCGAAGGCGGGGATCCAAGCGGGATTAGAGACCTATGAGAGCGTCAGGCAGGAACACGCTTCTGACTCAGCTTGGGCCCCCGCCTTCGCGGGGGAGATCGGGGAGGGGGAGGCGTCCAGCCAGTACGATCGCTCAGCAGTTCAGCGTCTCGTACAGATCCAGCCACTGTGGGTTCATCGCCTCGATCAGCCGGATCTTCCACGCGCGGTTCCACTTCTTGATCTGGCGCTCGCGAATGAGCACGCCCTCACGGCTGTCGCCATTCTCGTACCAGACCAGGCGGTGCACGCCGTAGCGACGGGTGAAGCCCCGAAAATGCTCTTCCCGCTGCTGCCAGATGCGGCGGGCGAGATAGTCGGTATGGCCGCAATAGAGGGTGCCGTAGGGGGCGCTGGCCAGGATGTAGACCGAGAACACGAGATCCATGGATCAGGCCGTGCTGGTGTTGATCCATGAGAACATAAAGAGAACAATCTGTGCGTGCAATGGCCAACTTGTTCGCGGGTCGCAACGTTGATTGGCGTGTGAGCGCGGCACGCTCAGCTTGGGTCCCCGCCTTCGCGGGGGAGATCGGGGGAGGGTTAGGGTTGGGACCCTTCGCCCAGGTCGAACGACACCCGGAACAGGCGGCCGGGGCGGGACAGCTCGTAGGTGAAGGCCTGGTCGGTCAGGCCCAGCGACCAGACATTGGTGTTCGACACCGCGCGGTTCAGGCGGGTGAACATCGCCTTGGACTCCGCGTCGACCGGAAAGCGCTGGAGGTCGGCCGAGCCGGCGTCGACCGTGTCGCCGCCATAGCGGGACAGCTCGTCCTCGACGCCGTCGGCGTGGCGGTGGTCGTGCTTGAGGCGCAGGCCGCCATTATCGAAACGGGTGACGATCCAAGTGCGCGAGCGGTCCTCGCCCACGTGGAAGGGGATGCGGATCTCGTGGGCGTCGCAGCTGGCCACGGTCATCACCAGCGCCGACTTGCGGAACGGCTCGTCGGCCGCGTCGCCGGCCACCACTTGCCCGGTCAGGGTCTTGCCGCACAGGGCCGTCAGGCGGGCGAAGAACTGATCGCCGGGTGTTTGCGGCGCGGCGACCGCCGGGGCGGCCGAGAGGCCGAGCAGCGCGCACAGCGCCAGGACCGTCTTCATCGGATCAGGCCTGCGGGCTGGCTTCGCCGTCCGGTCGCTTGCGGCGGCGGGGCGAGACCTTGAGCTTGGGTTCGGCCTCGGGCGCGGGCATGTCGAGCGGCAGTTCCGGCGCGGCCTCGCTGGCCATGGGCGTCTCGGCTGGCGCCTCGATCGGCGCCTCGGTCGGCGGCGCAGCCTCGACGACGGGCTCGGGCTCAACGGCCGTCGGCGGAATGGCGCCGGCCCGGGCCTCGTCGAGCAGCTCGATCGCGGCGCGCACCACCTTGGCCACCGGCAGGTCGCTCATGTGGCGGATGGCTTGCGACAGGTCGGGGTCGACGGCCTTGAACTGGTCGAAGTCGCGCGGGCCGCGCACGGCGCGGGTCAAAGCGCCCCACGGGCCATATCGGCGCTCGTCCGACGGGCCGAACAGGCCGACGGTAGGCGTGCCGGCGGCGGCGGCGATGTGCATCAGGCCGCTGTCGTTGCCGATGAAGAGTTCGGCGCGCTTGAGGGCGGCATAGGCGGTCAGGAGATCCACCTTGCCCGTCAGGTCGATGCAGCGGCCCCGGGCCGAGGCCATGCGCAGCTCCTCGACCATGCGGCCGTCCTCGGGACCGCCCAGGATCAGCAAGCGTCCGCCCTCCAGCTTGCCGCCGGGACCCAGCAGTTGGGCTGCGGTCTGGGTGAAGCGCTCGATCGGCCAGACCTTGCCGATCCAGTTGGCGGCCGGGCCCATGGCCAGGATCGGGCCAGCCGGCTCGCCGCCGCGCGGGGCCAGCATCTGGTCGGCCAGGGCCTGGACTTCCGGCGTGATGTAGAGGTGCGGGGCCGGCGGCTCGCCCTCGATCTTCAGCACGCGGGCGGTCTCGACCACCTTGTGGGCGATCTCGCCGGGGGTCTTCTTCCAGATCGCCCGCTTCTCGCGGCGCAGGAAAAGGGCGGTTGCGCTGCCCCGCAGGTCGACGACCAGGCCCCACTTCTTGTGGCGCACCTGGTTCCACAGCTTGAACCAATGGCCCTTGCCCTTGCCCTTTTCCATGACGATCACCCGGTCGAGGCCGGGCACGTGGGCGAACAGCGGCGCGGCCAGCGGGCCGGCGACGATGGTGAAGCGGGCGTTGGGGATCTGATCGGAGAGAAGTTTGATCAGGCCGGACGACAGCACGGCGTCGCCAATACGCGTGGCGGTGATGAAGAGAATCGGGAAGGCCCGCTGTGTCATCGGTCCATGTATAGGGTGAACCGGCTGTCAACGCATCCCGTTATCCCGCTTAAGCTTTCTTGAGCCGAAAGACTGGCGTCGGCGTCGCCTCGGCGCCACATGTGCGGCCATGAGCAACACGCGTCTCGCCCGCCTTCCGTCCCGCGCCGTCATCGCCGTCGCCGGCCCCGACTGGCGCAGCTTCCTGCAGGGCCTGCTGACCCAGGACGTCGACACCCTGGCGCCGGGCGAGCTGCGCTTTTCCGGCCTGCTGACGCCGCAGGGGCGGCTGCTCTACGACCTGTTCGTGGCGGGACTGCCGGACGGCGCGCTGCTGGACGTCGCCGCCGAGCACCGCGAGACGATCGTGGCGCGCCTTTCCATGTATCGCCTGCGGGCCAAGGTCGAGATCGGGCCGATCGACCTTGCAGTCGCCGCGGCCTTCGATCCGGCTGGCGGGCCGGTGACGGGCGAGGGTTTCTACACCGATCCGCGCCTGCCGGCCCTGGGCGCGCGCGTCTACGGCCCGGCGAACGAACCCGACGCCGACGAGGCCGCCTACGAGGCCCATCGCCTGGCCCTGGGCGTGCCCGGACCGGCCGACTGGCTGAGCGACAAGAATTATCCGATCGAGGCCGACTTCGATCTGCTGGCCGGCATCGACTTCAAGAAGGGCTGCTTCGTCGGCCAGGAGACCACCAGCCGCATGAAGCGGCGCGGCACGATCAAGAACCGCATGCTGCCGATCGTCTTCGACGGCCCGGCCCCGGCCTTCGGCGCCGAGGTGCTGGCCGGGACCTTGCGCGCCGGCGAGGTGCTGAGCGGAAGCGATGGCCGGGCCATGGCCCTGCTGCGCCTCGACCGCATCGAGGGCGCGGAGCTGACCGTCGACGGCCGTCCGGTGCGGGTGGACCGGCCCGAATGGGTTCCGGAAACGTCGCCGGCGGCCTGATCCTGGCGCGGGATCAATAGCCGGTCGGACTCTTCATCGCGACGGTGCGTGTCTCGGTCTTCACCACCCGGCCGGCGGCGTCGACCTCTACCGTGGCGACGTCCAGGATCGCCAGCAGGCTGTCGCGTGGGCGGACCCACCCAAGCTTCTGGCCGCCGTCGGCGCGCGGCTGGCGCAGCGTCGGCGGGCCATAGCGCCTGACCGCATCGTCGAGGGTGGCGGGCGGCGCGGCCGCGGCGGCCTCGACGGGCGCATGGGCCGACAGAGCCAGGATGGCGGCGATATCGAGCAGCATGCCGATCGTCTCCGTGCGTTGGGGTGGCCATGCTACCACAAGGCGAGCAATCGTCACGCGGCGGAGTAGCAACGGGCGCCCCGGGGATCGGGACGCCCGTCGAATGCCTTAGCGGCAGCGCCCGTAGCGGTCGGGCGAGGCGCCGGGACCGCCGCGCCAGCCGGGCGGGTTTTCCCAGTTGGTGCCGGGACCGCCGCGCGGACCGGGCGGATTGTCGTCGCGGTCGAGCCAGCAGCGGCGGGCCTGGTTCCACCAGCCGTGGGTCGGGTGCCAGTAGCCCCAGCGCGGGTTGTAGTAGTAGCCGTTGCGGTAGTCGAAACGGACCTTCTGGCCTTTCCAGCGATAGAAGCGGCGGTCGGGCGAGGCGCCGGGGCCGCCGCGCCAGCCGGGCGGGTTCTCCCAGTTGGTGCCGGGACCGCCGCGCGGACCGGGCGGGTTGTTGTCCCTGTCGCGGTGCTGGGCGAGAACCGGCGTGGCGGTCATGGCCGCTGTCGCCAGGGCGAGCACGGCCAGGGTTCGGAAAGCTCGCATCTGCGGCTTCTCCTTGTCGTTTGCGTCCCTCTGGCAAGCCAAACGCGCGAGACCGGCGTTTCCGTCGTCGGCCTGATCATGTTCATGAAAAGTTCTGGTCATCGGCGCGGGTTCTGCTAGCGTCGCCGCATGACAGAGATCCATCGCTGCACCTGGCGGGGCATGAACGGCGACCCGCTGTACGAGGCCTACCACGACACCGAGTGGGGCGTGCCCGAGTGGGACAGCCGCGCCCTGTGGGAGAAGCTGGTGCTCGACGGTTTCCAGGCCGGGCTGTCGTGGATCACCATCCTGCGCAAGCGCGAGGCCTTCCGCGCCGCCTTCGCCGATTTCGACCCCGAGGTCGTGGCCCGGTTCGGCGAGGCCGACCGCGCCCGGCTGATGGCCGACGCCGGCATCATCCGCTCCAACGCCAAGATCGACGCGGCCATCAACGGCGCGCGGATCTATCTCGACATGCGCGAGCGCGGCGAGGACTTCTCACGCTTCCTGTGGGATATCGTCGGCGACGCCCCAATCCAGAACGCCTTCACCGGCATGGGCGACGTCCCGGCCCAGACGCCGCTGGCGGTCGACATGGCCAAGGCCCTGAAGGCCAAGGGGTACAAGTTCTGCGGCCCGGTGATCGTCTACGCCTTCATGCAGGCGGTCGGCATGGTCAACGACCACTTCGTCACCTGCTTCCGCCACGACGAGTGCAAGGCGCTGGGGCATCGCCACTAGGGGGGAAGACTCAAACTCCTCGAGAGGAAAGTCTTTAAAATCAACGGTAAATCGATCGTCATCCCGGAAAGCGCGAAGCGCTTATCCGGGACCCAGGGGCGGGCGCACTGCCGGTGGCCCCTAGGTCCCGGCTCTGCGGCCCGCTATGCGAGCCTCCGGCCGGGATGACGACCTTCGTAGCTAAGGCATAGGGTACGCACCCGTGGACGGCGCCCCCGGCGCTGCATCTGGGCGGGCTCAACCGTTCCGTGCTAGAGCCGAGACGTTGGCGTATCGGGGGCGTATCGGGGGCGTGTCGCGGCATGGAATGGGTGTTCATCGTCGGCCTGACGGTGTGGATCGCGGTGCAGCACCAGTCGCTCGACCTGGTCAAGCGTCAGCTGGGCAAGGCCCTGGTCGAACTGGAGCGCCTGAAGGCCTCCCTGGAGGCGTCCGGGCCTTCCGCGCCGCGTGAAGCCGCCGCGCCGACCCCGCAAGCGCCGCAGCCTTCGCCCTGGACGATCGAGCCCAAGGCCGTCGAGCCGCCGCGCGCGCCGCCGCCGTCTGTCGAGCCGATCTACAATCCCAGCCCCATTCCGGCGCCCGCCCCGCGTCCGATCCGTGTCGAGCGGCCGCTGATAACCCGTGAGACCGCCTCCACCTGGCTGGCCGAGAACGGCCTGGCCTGGATCGGCGGCGGAGGCCTGGCTTTGGGCGGCCTGCTGCTGGTGGCCTACGCCGCCCAGAAGGGGATCTTCACCCCGCCGCTGCGGATCGCCGCGGCGGTGGTGCTGGGCGCGCTGATGGTGCTGGCCAGCGAGTGGATCCTGCGCCGCAAGACCGAGATGAGCCGCCACCTGCTGGCCGCCGCCATCGCCGCCGGGGCCGGGGCGGTCACCCTGTACGGTGCGGTCTGCGCGGCCCATGGCCTCTATCACCTGATCCCGTTCTGGCTGGCGGCGAGCCTGGCCGCCGCCGTGTCGCTGGGCCTGCTGGCCCTGTCGCTGCGCCATGGCGAGCCGCTGGCCCTGGTGGCCATGGTCGGCGCCGCCGCCACCCCGATCGTCACCGGCATCTCGTCCTGGTCGCCGATCGTCTTCGAGGCCTACGCCATCCTGATCGGCGCCACCGGCTTCGTGCTGGCGGCCGGTCGCCGCTGGGGCTGGACCAGCCTGGCCGCCGCCGCCGGCCTGGCGGTGCTGAGCCTGCCGCCCCTGGCCGACAGGCAGTACGAAGCCGCCGCCTTCCTGGTCGTCCTGGCCGCCGGCGGGCCGCTGGCCGCGCTGTGGCGCCGCCGCCGGACGGACGAGACGCAAGCCGAGGTGCTGCGCCTGCGCCAGGCGGCGATGACCGCTCTGCTCGGCGCCTGCGTGCTGGCCCTCGCGGTCTGGTTCGCGCCGCCGAGCCCCGCCGGGGCCGCCGCGGGCGTGCTGAGCGCAGTCCTGCTGGGCTTGACCGCCCTGGCGATCGCCACGCGCGTGGCGCAGCCCGGCCTGTTCGCTGTCCCGGCCATCGTCACGGCCTTCGCCGCGATGGCCTGCCTGCTATTTGAAGGCGACGACGTCGGGATCGCCGCCCGGCCACCGTGGCTGCACCTGCTGCTGGCGCTGGCGCCGCTGACAGCCCTGCCGGCGGCGCTGCGGCTGCCCGGGCGCCAGCGGACCGAGCTGCTGGCCATCGCCGGGATCACGACAGCCGCCGCCGCCAGCCTGGCCTGGGTGCTGCTCGACGAGGCCCGCTTCGGCTATGCCTGGAGTCCGGCCGCCCTGCTGGGCGCGGGCCTGCTGGGCCTTTCGGTCCTGATCGCTCGCCGGTCCGAGGCGCCGTCGCGCGACCTTGGCCTGGCGCTGTGGCTGGGCGCGGCCGTCGAGATGGTCTTCCTGGCCGTTCACGGCGCCGTCCAGCCGAGGTTCGAGCCGGCCGCCTTCGCCGTCGCCGCCCTGGCCCTGGCCTTCGCCGCCCGTCGCCTGTCCTGGCGGGGCCTGGCCGAGGCCAGCGTCGTCGCCGGCCTGCTGGCCCTGGTCGTCATGCTGCGCCCGGCCTTCATCGGCCTTGCGCTGGATGGGCGCCTGCCGTTGCCGCTGATGGCGGCCGTGTCGGGCGGCGCCGCCGCGATCGCCTTCGCCGCCGCCTGGCTGCTGAAGACCGCCGGACGCCGCAACGAGGCCGAGGCGCAAGGGGCGTCGGCCCTGATGGTCCTGCTGCTGGGCCTGTTTATCGGCCTGCATGTGGTGGTGGTCGGCAAGCCCGGCGCCGCCGCGACGTTCCTGCTGGAGTCTTCGCTGCGCACCCTGATCCTGCTGGCCGCCGGCCTGGTGCTGGTGCTGCGTCAGGGGCCGGGCGACGGCCCGCTGGCCCGCTGGCGCACCCTGCTGGTGGTCGGCGCGGGCGTGGCCCACGGCCTGCTGCTGCAGGGGTTGGTCGCCAACCCCTGGTGGGGCATGGGCGAGGTTCCGGCCGGACCGGCGCTGCTCAACACCCTGCTGCTGTCCTACCTGGCGCCGGCCCTGCTGCTGGCCGTCGCGGCCTGGCGTAGGCCGGTAGACGCCGCCGGGCGCGGCTGGGTGGTCGGGGCCGCCGCCTTTGGCCTGTTGTGGGCGGTCATGGCCCTGCGCCACGGGATCCATGGCCGGGCCATGCACGACGCCGCGATCGGGCGGGGCGAGGTCGCGGGCTATGCGGTGCTGGCTCTGGCGGCCGCGCGCGGCTTCTTCGACCCTCGCCTGGCCGCCCGGCCCGCCGCCAGCTGGCTGGCGCGCGCCGCGCCCACGATCGGGTGGATCGCCGTGGTCTTCGCCGCCCTGGTCTTCGGGCTGCTGGCCAATCCCTGGTGGGGACCAGGCCAGGCCCCGCTGGCCTCCCTGACTGCCGCCCTGCTGCTGGCCCTGGCGTACGGGGCGGGCGCGGCCCTGCTGCTCGAGCTGAGCCGCCAGGGTGGACCGTTCGGAACCACGGCTCGGGCCAGCGCCGTCGGCGTGCTGTTCGTGCTGGTCAGCCTGGTCGTCCGCTACGGTTTCCACGGCGCGGCCATGGGCGCGTCGATCGACGCCGGCGGGTTGGAAACCTGGACCTTCTCGGCTGTCTGGGCCGCCTTCGGCCTAGTGGTCTTGAGCCTGGGTTCGGCCCGCAAGGACGCGGTGCTGCGCTGGGCGGGCCTGGCCGTTCTGCTGCTGACCGCGGCCAAGGTGCTGCTGGTCGACCTGGCGCGACTGGAGGGCGTGGTCCGCGCCGCCTCGTTCCTGGCGGTCGGGGCCCTGCTGCTGGGCGGGGCGGTGCTGGTGCGCCGCCTGAATGCGCGAGGCGCCAAGACCTCGGAGACGCCCGAGGCCGGTTGAGCGGCCCCCGGGGGGGGGGGCCGTCAGCTTTCGGGCGTCGGCGCCTCCAGGCCCTTCAGCCGGTTGACCGCATTGGTGTTGCCCGGATCGAGCGCCAGCGAGCGGCGGTAGTGGACGATGGCGGCGGCCTTGTCGCCGTTGACGGCATAGGCCTCGGCCAGGCTGTCCTGGGCGTTGCCGCTGCTCGGGAACAGTTCGGCGGTCAGGGCCAGCACCGCCAGGGCCTTGGCCGGCTCGCCGAAGGCCAGCAGGCGATAGCCCCAGTCGTTCAGTTCGTGCTCGGCCGGCTTGAAGGCAGGGTCCTTGCGCTGCCTGGCGATCACCCTGGCGAAGGCGGTCTTGGGCTGGCCGGCCAGGGCCGCGCGCAGGGCCGCGACCCCGGTCAGCTTCATGCCGGGAACGAAGAGCTGGGCGATCTCGTCGATGGCGTCCTCGGGCGTGGCGCCGGCCAGGTTGCTGAGGATGGCCACGCCGACCCTGTCGTCCGGATAGAGGTAGACGGCGTTGCGGCTGCCGCCGGTCATGCCGACCACCAGGCGATCGGACCTCTCCAGCACCAGCCAGCCCATGCCCCATTGCCCCAGCTTGCCGTCGGCGTAGGCGTCCTGGGTCCACATGGTCTTGCGGGCGGCGGGGCCCAGCAGGCGGCCGTCCATCAGGGCGATCATCCAGCGGCCCATGTCGTCGCCGGTGCTGTCGAGGCCGGCGGCGGCGCGGGCCAGGGGCGAGAACACTTCCTTGCGCACGCTCGGCTGGTCGGGCGTTTCCCGGCGATAGCCGTAGGAGGTGGCGCGCGAGGGGCCGGGATCGCGGCTGTCGCCGTAGCGCGAGCTCTTCATGCCGGCGATGGCGAATTGCTCGCCGCCCAGGGGCGTGGTCACCGGCAGGCCGCGTCCGCGGTCGATCGCCATCTGAACCAGGGCGTAGTTGGTCTGGCAGTAGTGGAAGCGCTGGCCGGGCGTGAACAGCACAGGCGCGGCGAGCGCCTCGTTCCAGGCGACGGCCTCCTCGACCGCGCCGTCCTTCTGGCGCGGCACGAAATCTGGCAGGCCCGAGGTGTGACTGAGCAGGCGGCGGATCTGGACCGAACGCCAGGCCTCGGGCAGGTCCGGCACATAGGCGCCGATCGGCTTGTCGAGATCCAGGCGCCCGGCCTCGACCTCGCGCATGGCCGCGACGCCGGTGAAGGCCTTGGTGATCGAGTTGATCGGGAAGGTGGTGGTCGGCGTCGCCTTGGCTCCGCTGGCCAGGTCGGCCACGCCATAGACGCGAGAGAAGACGATCGCCCCGTCCTTGACCACCACCACCTGGGCGCCGGGCACGTGGCGGTCGGCCATGAACCGCCGGACAAGGGCGTCGGCGCGGTCGGCCGGATCGGCGCCGGCGGCCAGGGCCACGGGCGAGGCGACGAAGGTGGAAGCGGCGAGCGCCGGACAGGCCAGTCCGGCCGCCAGCAAGGCGCGGCGGTTCATGATGCGATTACCCCTGGAGCCGTCCCCGCCCCGGCGGGCAGGGGATCAGGCAGGCGCGCGGGGGGCCAGTTAATCTTCGGTCATGCGGGCGCTCGCCGGCTCAGGAGGCCGGCGAGCTGTAGCGAACGAAGGCCGCCAGCAGGCCCTCGGCAAGATCGGCCTGGGCGATGGCGTTGAAATGGATCAGCGCCTGGGCCGCGTTCGGACGATCGGTCATGTCGATGCGAGCCGCCGTCACGACGCGCTCGGCGATCGACTTGTCCGGGCAGGTCTCGCCCTTCATCAGCTTGTCGGCCATCGGACCGTAGACGCGCGCGGCATTGGCCCTGAAGCAGGTGCGGACCGCGGGATCGGCCGCGTTCCAGATGGCCCGCAGATTCTCGGGCGTGAGACCCTTGGGCGCCAGCCGTCTGGCCGAGGCGGCGCGGATCATGGCCGAGCTGGTCGCGTACTGGATCCAGATCGGCGGCGCGCCTTCCTTGCCCACACAGGCCGCTGCCGCGGCCTGCACGGCCTTGTCGTGGGCGGCCAAGGCCTTGGTCGCCGAGTTCATGTTGCGATCGTAGGCGGTCAGCACCTCGGTCCGGTCGGTCTCGGACAGGCTGTTCCACAGGCAGTCGCCCGGCGAGGCCGCGACTGTCTGGGCCGTCGCCGATTGCGCCCACAGGGTCGCCGTCGCCACGGCCAGGACCGCCATCGTCATCCGCATCGTCATCGTTCCCCCCAAACGCCATCATCGCGTTACATCCCTTGAAATTCGACTTTAAGTCGAGATCGTGACGGGCGTTTCCTTCCCCGTTCCCTTCGCCCCCGAACCCGCCTAGGAAGGCCTCATGCCGACCGGACCCGACATGATGCTGGAAGCCGCCTGCGGACCGGGGCCGGTCTGCGGGGTCGACGAGGCCGGCCGCGGGCCGTGGGCCGGGCCGGTCAGCGCCGCCGCGGTGATCCTCGATCCGGCGCGGATGCCCAAGGGGCTCAACGACTCCAAGAAGCTATCGGCCAAGGCCCGCGCGGCCCTGGAGGACGAGATCAAGGACATGGCTGTCGCCTGGTGCGTGGGCATGGCCAGCGTCGAGGAGATCGCGGAGCTCAACATCCTGCACGCCGCCGGCCTGGCCATGCGGCGCGCGGTCGAGGGGCTTTCGGTCAGGCCGAGCTTCGCCCTGGTCGACGGCAACTACCGCTTCGTCCTGCCGTGCGAGGTCAAGACGGTGATCAAGGGCGACAGCCTGTCTTGCTCGATCGCCGCGGCCTCGATCCTGGCCAAGGAAGCCCGCGACCGCATCATGGTCGAGATGGACGCGGTCTATCCCGGCTACGGCTTCGCCGGCCACAAGGGCTATCACGCCCCTATCCATGTCGAGGGCCTGAAGAGGCTCGGCCCTTCGCCGATCCATCGCCTGGGCTGGGCCCCGGTGAAGCTGGCGCTCGCGAGCGTCGCTGGGGAAGAGGCCTGAGGCCTCAGTCCGCGGGCTTCATGCCGGCGATCAGCCAGTCCCACTGGAACGGGATCTGCACATGGGCGCCCGCCGTGGGGAGGCCTTCCCTGGTCTGCGCCGCCGCCCGCATGTGCGACACCGCTTCGGCGGCGGCGGCCTTGGCCTTGGGGTCATCGACGCCGCGATAGTTGCAGGTCGTCAGGCGTCCGTCCCCGGCGATATCGCAGTCGGCGAGGGTCAGGCCGTCCGTGCGTTCGGCGCGGTCGAGAATGGCCACGGCGTCCGGGCCGGCCGGACGCTCGGCCCAGACCACCATGCCGACGCTGCAACGGGCCTCGCCGCAGCGCGCGACCGGGCCCTTGGGGGTCTCGCCGTCCTTCAGCGGCGTCAGGACGACCGTACCGTCGCCGAAGCCCTTCAGCACGCCGCGGGTCATGCTCGGCCCGGGCGGCGCCTGGAAGACGATCGGAATGGTCGCCCGCGCGTCGGGCTCGGCATAGCGGGCCGGGACTGGCGTCTGCATCTGGAAGCCTTGGCTGAGCTGCATGGCGGCCTGGTCGAAGCCGTAGCCGTCCGGGGAGGACGAGGCGACGACGCATTCGGCCAGCAGCCCGTCGGTCGTGACCTTGCAGCTCAGCGTCGCCTTGCCGCCGACGCCCTCGCGCATGGCCCGGTCGGGGTAGGCGGCGGCCATGTCGCCGCCGGACGGGGTCTTGGCCCACCGGCCGGACACGTCCTTGGCCGGCGTCGTCTGCTGCGCCGCCGCGCCGCTCGCGCATGCCAGAGCCATCACGGCCAGCGCCGTGGCGATCCGCTGGATCATCAAAATTCCCCCTCCATACCGGCGCCCGGCCTAGCAGCCGGATGCGCGGTGGACAATCGAAGGGTGAGCTTCGAGCGGAAAGATCGCGCCGGCGGATCGGAAACGCATCGGCGTCAGGCGGGGGCGCCCTCCCAAGCCGCCAGGGCGCCGAGCGTGCGCAGGCGCGAGAACAGCCGCTTGAGGTTGGCGCGGTTGGCCTGCGCCATGGCCGAGAGCCGGGGCAGGGCGTCGGCCGGGGCGGTCGCGACCCAGCCGTCGGCGCGGCGCAGGCCATAGCCTTGCGCCTCCAGGCCGTTGAGGTGGCGGCGGACGGTCTCGGCCGGCACACGCAGCGAGCGGGCCAGGGCCGCCGTCCGCGCCGGGCGGCCGACGCCGGCCGGGTCAGCGGCCCAGCCGGGAAGGTCCTCGGCCGGCAGGGTCTCGATGTTGCTGACCGCCAGTTCCAGCAGCACCCGGCTGGCCACCAGGTTGTCGGTCAGGGCGATCAGGTCGTTGCAGGCCCGAAGCACGTATTCCGACAGCGCCCAGTTCACGGCCCGCAGCGGCGGCTCCTCTCCGGAGGCTGGGGCCGAGGCGGGTTCGGCGGGGAGGGCTCCGATCGTCTTCAATTGCTGATGGAAGCGGCGGGCGCGGGCTTGTCGGCCCTGCATCTCGGCCAGGTAGAGATCGGTAGTCACTGCGCTGTTGGGCACCACCACGCCGTGCGGTCCGACCACGCAGTGGCCCTCGCGGGCCAGACGCAGCACCCGCCGACGCACGGTCTCGAACGGCAGTCGCAGCGACTGGGCGACGGCGTTGACGCTGACCGGACGCCGTAGGTCGTCGGGCGTCGATTCCGCCGCGCGTCCGTAGGCGTCCATCAGCGCCGGATCGCGCGTCACCGGGGCCATGTTGGCGTCGAGGGCGGCGGTCAGGATCCAGGCGTCGAGCAGGTCGCGCTCGCCTCGGGTGATCTCGATGGTGTCGCGCACATAGGCCAGGGAGGCGCGAAGCTCCTCGCCGAGCCGTTGCGCCGACGGGGGCGCGGGAGGACGGGATGTGGCCGGCGGCTCGAGCATCGATCGATGAGAGCAAGCCGGCGGATCGGGCGCAAGACCCGCGGCCGCACAGAATGGGTAGCGAGACCGGTATTTTTCCAGCGCGCCCGCCGCCTACAGTCCGCGCCGTCCGATTGCGGGCCGCCTCGGGGGAGCGCGGCGCGCGGACCGTTCGCGATCCGGCTGGGGGGCTGGGTGCAACGGGGGAGCGGGAAGCGTGCGGGGGCGCGCGGCCCGCTCCTTGGGACTCCGTCCCGGGGAAACGCGCCGATCGCCTAGCGCCGCCGCGCGGCCAGCGCCCAGACCGTCACCGCGACCGACACGCCCAGCGCCGCCGCGCCGATCCAGTCCCAGGCGCCGTCGTCGAGCAGGGCCGCCACCAGGCCGAACAGGCTGAGCACGGCCACCACGGCCGGGATGCGGAAGACCTGCCAAAGGCTCAGGTGCGGACGGCTCATCGCGCGCTCCCCCGCTTGACCAGCCACAGATAGACGCCCGAACCCAGGATCACGATGGTGGCGATGTCGAGCAGCGCCCACAGGATCTTCAGCGGCAGGCCGCCGTAGTCGCCGAAGTGCAGCGGCTGCGACAGCGACAGGGTCTTCACGTACCAGGGCGTGGGCGCCACGGCCGACAGCTGGCCGGTGCGGGCGTCAATCAGGGCCGGGGTGGTCAGGTGCGCGGTCAGCGGCGTGTCGCCGTGGAAGAACACCGCATAGTGGTGGTCGGTCGAATAGCTGCTGCCGGGGAAGGCCACGAACTGCAGCTGCTTGCCCGGCAGGGCCAGCTTGGCCCGCTCGACCGCGGCGGCCAGCGAGCTGCGCTCACCGGCCGGGGCGGGCTTGTCATAGGCCTGGGTCAGCTCCTTCAGCGCCGTGTCCTTCCAGTAGGCGATGATCGGCGTGGCAAGGGTGTTGACGACGCCGGTGACGCCCACGACCAGCACCCAGGCCAGGGTCACCGCGCCCAGCAGGTTGTGATAGTCGAGCCAGCGGGTGCGGGCGGCCTTGCGGGCGCGCACCGTGCCGAACGGCAGCTTGCGCATGAACGGCGCATAGAGGACGACGCCAGAGACCAGGGCGGCCACCAGCAGCAGGCCCATGGCCCCCAGGAACAGCATCCCCGCCAGGCCCAGGAACATGTCGGTGTGCAGCTGGAGCAGGAACTCCATGACCGGATGACCCGCCACCGAAGGGGCGGCGTCGCCGCTGGTCTGGTCGATCGGCTGGAAGCTGTAGCCAGACTTGCCCGGCTGGACGGTGGTGACGTTCACCACCGGCCGTTCCACGTCGAAGCTCATGAAGGCGGCGACCTCGCCCGGCTTGCGGGCCAGCGCCGTCTCCAGCACCTGGTCGAGGCTCAGCTTGGGGCCGTCCGGATGGGCCGGCGTCCAGGCCTGATGCATCGCCACCTCCTCGATCTCGTGGGTGAACACGAGCGGCAGGCCGGTGACGCACAGCATCAGCAGGAACAGGGTCGAGACCAGGCTCGACCACTTGTGGACCCACGACCAGGCGCGGAGCGTCGACGACTTCATGGGGCCTTAGAAGTCCGTGGTGACCGACAGGCGCAGGGTGCGCGGGGCGCCCAGCGTCAGGTAGTTGGCGCCCGGATAGCCGCCGACCGCCACCCACTGGTTCTTGTCGGCCAGGTTCTCGATGCGGGCGCGCAGGGTGACCGGACGATCGCCGGCCTCGAAGGCATAGCGCGCGCCGATGTCGAAGCGGGTCCACGAACCCAGCTCCACCGTGTTGGCCTCGTTGGCGGCCTGCGAGCCGGTGTAGACCACGCGACCGTCGAGCGTCAGGCCTTCGAGCGCGGCGACGTCGTACTCGACGTTGAGGTTGGCCTGGAACTCCGGCACGCCGATCGCCGACTTGCCTTCCAGCGCGGCGGTCTGGGCGCGGTTGATCTTGGTGTCCATCCAGGTGGCGCCGCCGATCAGGCGCAAGCCGTGCGTGAGCTCGCCATAGGCCGTCAGCTCGACGCCCTTGTTCTCCTGTTCGCCGTCGGCGCCGTAGATGCGGTTGGTGGCGTTGAAGTACTCGCTGGGCTTGGTCGTGCGGAAGACGCTCAGGGCGCCGCCGAACGAGCCGCTGTCGTACTTCACGCCCGCCTCGGCCTGTTCGGCGCGGAACGGCGAGAGGATCTCGTTGCCGTTGGCCACGGTGACGCCGTTGACCACGGTGGGCGCGATCTTCCCGGGAACCAGGGCCTCGGCGTAGTTGGCGTAGAGCGAGATCTTGTCGCTCGGCTTGTAGACCACGGCCACTGCCGGGGTGGTGGCGTCGCTGTCATAGGCCACGCCGCCGACGCCGGTGTTGTAGTCATAGGTGCGGGTCCAGATCTCCTGGTAGCGCACGCCGACCGTGACCAGCAGCGTCTCGTCCAGGAACGACAGGGTGTCGGCGATCGCCACGCTGCGGTTCTTGGCGCGCTCGGTGACGTTCGGGTCCGACAGTGAGCCGCCGATGAAGAAGTCGGCCGCCGGCTTGGCGACCTGCAGGGGCGTATAGAGGTTGCTGGCGAAGCCGGCGAAGTTCGAGAACGCATAGGCGTTGCGCGACTTCAGGTCGACCTGGGCGATCGAGGCGACGACGCTGTGGCCGACCGGGCCGGTGGCGAACTTGGCGCGCAGGCCGACGTCCGCCGACAGGATGGTGTCCTTGCGGACGTTGTCGAAGCGATAGGCGCTGATCGTGCCGTCCGGCTGGGCCGTCGGGTTGGCCAGGACGTTGTCTTCCTTGCCCTTGCGGCCGCCGACCGCGGCCCAGGCGCTGACGTTGTCGGTCAGGTCGAACTCGCCGCGCGCCGCGCCGAACAGCTGGCGCTCGTCGGTGTAGGTCCAGTTCTGGGCGAAGTTCTTGTCGGCCGACGGGGCCTTGGGAATGGCGCCGGCCGGGGTGACGGTCGGGCGCGGGGCGTCGATGTGGTGGTCCTGCCAGCCCAGGTCGGCCGAGAAGCGGGCGCGCTCGCCGCGACGGTCCAGGCCCAGGCCGATCACCTTCAGGTCGCGCTTCTCGCCGTCGACGGCCGTCTCGCCGCCGTGCAGGCCAAGGTTCAGACGCGCGCCATAGGCGTTGTCCTGGCCGAAGCGGCGGGCGACGTCGGCCTTGGCGTAGAGCTGCTCGCCGCCGTCCCAGCCGGCGCTGAAGCGGGTCAGGGGGACGCTGCCAGCGCGCTTGGGCGCCAGGTTGAAGGCGCCGCCGACGCCGCTGCCGCCCGGGGCCGCGCCGTTCAGGAACGAGTTGGCGCCCCGGAATACGTCCACGCGCTCGACCAGCTCGGCGGCCACGAACTGTCGGGGCAGAACGCCGTAGAGGCCGTTATAGGTCATGTCGTCGGAGTACACGGGGAAGCCGCGCACGACGTACAGTTCCTGGAAGTTGCCGAAGCCCTTGCTGACCCGCACGGTCGGGTCGTTCTGCAGCACGTCGCCGATGCCCAGGGCCTGCTGGTTGCGGATCAGCTCCTCGGTGTAGCTGGTCACCGAGAAGGGAGTGTCCATCGTGTCCAGCGCGCCGAGCAGGCCCACGCGGGCGCCCTTGGCGACCTGGCCGCCGGCATAGGCGGGCGGCAGGCGCACCTGCGAGCCGGTGACGATCACTTCCTCGACCGCGGTCGGCGCGGGTTCCTGGGCCAGGACGGGGCTCGCCGCGAGGGGGGCGAGGAGGGCGGTGGTCAGCAGCAGGGAGAGGCGGGGCGACACGGGATTTCTCCGACAGGTGAGAATGCGTCGCGATAGAGGCAAAGCGCTGTCGTGACAACAACGTGGCGCTCGATGGGCGAGTCTGGCGGTAACCTGTTGCCGTGACTCGCGTTTCGGCTGTGAAAGTGTCGACTAGGCGACGTTTCCGGGGCCTCGTCTCCCTTTAGACCGAGCATCCCCGCGCAGGCGGGGATCCAAGCTGACGTTCAGGATTGAGCACGACCGCGAATAGGATTGCAGACTCGGCTTGGGTCCCCGCCTTCGCGGGGAAGGACGGAGTTTCTAAGGCCGCCGCCACCCGGTCGGCTGGCCCACGCCGGCCGCGTCGATGCGGGCGATGGCCTGCGCCAGGGGCTCGACCGCCACGGCCATGTGGTGGGCGTTGGCGTGGACGATGGTGTCGCGGTCCAGCAGGATCGCCACGTGGCCCTTCCAGAACACCAGGTCGCCGCGCCGGCGGTCGGCCTCGTCGATCGCAGGAAAGAAGCCGAACTGCATGTCGGTGTCGCGCGGGGCGGCCTTGCCCGTGGCGGCCAGGGCCTGCTGCACCAGGCCCGAGCAGTCCAGGCCCAGGCTTTCCCGGCCGCCCCACTGATAGGGCGCGCCCAGGAAGCCGAGGGCGACCTCGGCTGGGTCGACCGCGCTCGCCAGGCCGATCGGCGCCAGGTGGGCCTCGATGAACCAGCCGGCGCCCGCGCCCTTGGCGAAGCGGCCTTCGCGGGCCTCGACCGTCACCAGCGCGCCGAGAGAGTAGAGCCCCTCGGGACGCGACTTGATGTTGGGCTCGCCGAACGCATAGGTGCGCAGGACCGCCACCTGGTGGGTGGCCGGCTCGCCCAGCGGGGCGAGATCGGCCTGCGATACCCAGCCCACATAGCCGTCGCGCGCGCCCTGGCCCCAGGCGAAGCCGTCCTTGACGTCGAGCACGCAAAAGCGCTCGCCGAACAGCAGCTGGGTCCATTGCTCGGCGTCGGCTGCCGGGGCCTTGCGCAGGGCGGCGGCCGGGACCGCGACCTGCCAGGCCTTGGGGGTGTCGTAGCGCTCGGCGGCGACGATCCCCTGCAGGGCGGTGTCGGCCAGGTCCGGACGGGCCAGGGTGAGGCGCGGGTCCATCAGGCGAACCGGCCCTTCAGCATCGCGTAGAGACCGCGGATGGCCTGGGCCTCGCCGCCGCTGGGACGGCCGGGGGCGCCCTTGGGGTTCCAGGCGAAGATGTCGAGATGGACCCACGCGCCGGTGGTCGGCGCGAACCGTTGCAGGAACAGGGCGGCCGTCACCGAGCCGGCCTGGGCCCAGCCGTCGGGATCGTTCTTCAGGTCGGCGACGTCGCTTTCCAGCGCTTCGCGATAGCCGTCCCACAGCGGCATGCGCCAGACGGGGTCGGCGGCCTTGCGGGCCCCGGCCTCGATCTCGCCGGCCAGGGCGTCGTCGGGGGTGTAGAAGGGGATCACCTGCGGACCCAGGGCGATGCGCGCCGCGCCGGTCAGGGTGGCGAGATCGATGGTCAGGGCCGGTGACAGTTCGGCCGCGCGGGTCAGGGCGTCGGCCAGGATCAGGCGGCCTTCGGCGTCGGTGTTGCCGACCTCGATGGTGAGGCCCGCCCGGCTGTCGAGCACGTCGCCCGGGCGCATGGCGTCGCCGGCGATGGCGTTCTCGACCACGGGAACCAGCACGACCAGGCGCACCGGCAGCTTGGCGGCCATGACCATGCGCGCGAGAGCAAGAGCGTGGGCGGCGCCGCCCATGTCCTTCTTCATCAGCCGCATGCCGGCCGAGGGCTTGATGTCCAGGCCCCCGGTGTCGAACACCACGCCCTTGCCGACGATGGCGACGACGGGATTGTTCTCGTCGCCCCACTGGATCTCGAGCATGCGCGGCGCGCGCTCGGGCACGGCGGCGCGGCCGACGGCGTGAACGGCGGGATAGTTCTGCTCCAGCAGCTCGTCGCCGACGATGGCCGAGAAGTCGGCGCCGAACTGCTCGGCGATTTCGCGGGCGATGGTCTCGATCTGGCGCGGGCCCATGGCGTTGGCCGGGCTGTTGACCATGTCGCGGGCCAGGGCGCAGGCGTGGGCGATCACCTGGGCCTCGGCGACGTCGACGCCGTCCGGCGCGACAAGGCGTCGCGCCCCGTCGGCGCCCCGGGCCTTGAAGCGGTCGAAGCGATAGGTCCCCAGGGCGAAGGCCAGGGCGATCTGGGCCGGATCCAGGCCTTCAGGGCTGGCATGCAGGCGATAGTCGCCGGCCGGCAGCTTGGCCGGCAGGGCGCGGAAGACCATGGCGTCGGCCCTGCCGCCTTTCGCAACCCTTTGTCCCAGGCCGAAAAGCACGCGGTCCAGCGCGCCTTCGGGGGTGGGCACGGCCACCGCCTGGCCGGCCTTGGCCGAGAAGTCCGACAGCTTGGCGAAGCCGCGCACGAAGCTGGGCCGCGCGCCGAGGAAGGCCGTCAGCTCGTCCTCCCAGAGGGCGTGCACCGGGATCACGGGGCCATCGTTCGCGCCGCGCGAGGACGAGGTGATCAGGGGTTCGGTCATGGGCCGGGGCCTTCGCGAATTTATGCTTAACGATTCCTTGAGGGGGCCGCGCGATGCTCGGCCGACCTTCCGGAGACATGCCTTCCATGTGTCGCAAGCCCGCCCTGCTCGCAACCGTCCTGACGCCCATTCTTCTGCTGAGCGTTCCGGCCATGGCCGCCGACAAGGGCGACAAGGCGGGCAAGACCGCCGCCGGCGCGCCGGTCGCCCAGTCGGCCGCTCAGCGCAAGGCCGGCGCCGTCGAGCGCGCGGAGGCCCGCCGTCTCGATCCGCTGGCCCGGGCCGCCTTCTGGAGCGCCGAGTTCGAAAAGGATCCGCGCGACGCCGAGGCCGGGGTGGCCCTGTCCCAGGCGCTGCGCTCGCTGGGCCGCTATGACGATGCGGTCGCGACCTCGGGCCGGGTGCTGGTCTCGCATCCCAATGACGTAGAGGCCCTGCTGGAGTCGGCCCGGGTGCAACTGGCGCGCGGCGAGGGCTTCTTCGCCATCGAGCCGGCCAGGAGCGCCGCCGCGGCCGCGCCGCGCGACTGGCGTCCGCAGTCGCTGCTGGGCGTGGCGCTGGAGCAGTCCAAGCGCGACGACGAGGCCCTGGTCGCCCACCGCCAGGCTGTGGCGCTCGCGCCCAATGAAGCCGCCCCGGCCGCCAACCTGGCCATGTACCTGGCCGGCCATGGCGACCTGGCCGGCGCCGAGACACTGCTGCGCAAGGCCGTGGCCATGCCCTCCTCGACGATCCAGATCCGCCAGAACCTGGCCCTGATCGTCGGCCTGCAAGGCCGCGTCGACGAGGCCGAGAAGTTGGCCCGCCAGGACCTGCCGCCGCAGATGGTCGACAACAACCTGGCCTGGCTGCGCGCCGCGCTGGGCCAGGGCTCGGGCACCCGCACCTGGGGCGCGGTCAAGGCCGGCGGCTAGGGCGCCAGCGTCACCCCGACATCGGGCCGGGTCTGGCCTTCGACCTGGGCCAGCCAGGCCGCCGCGATCGCGTCGGGGCCTCGCGAGCGCTGGGCGTGCAGCCAACGCGGAGCGTCGGCCACGAAGCCGGCCCAGGCCTCGCCATAGCGCTGGTCGAAGCCGCCAGGACCCCAGTCCTGCCGTCGCTTGGCGATGCGGTCGGGCGCGAAGAAGAATACCGGCCGGGGACCGGGCAGACCGCTTTGGCCGCCGCCGGCCTCCCAGTGGGCGCCGCCGACCAGCATCGAATAGGCCAGGTCTTCGCCGAAGGTCTCGTGCAGGCTTTTCAGCACGCCCGCGTCGCCGGCGAAGTCGACCGAGACCGCCGGCCGCGCGATCGCGGCGCCCCCAAGTTCGTCATAGGCCAGCACCTGGTCGTGGAAGCCCAGGCCCTCGACGAAGGCGCGGCTGCGCGGCGAGGTCAGGCCGATCACCTTCACCGCCCCGCGCTTCTTCAGCAGATGCGCCAGGCCGATCGCCGTCTTGGCCGAGGCGCTGGTCAGCATGACCGAGGCCGCGCCGAAGCCGGCGTGCTCGTCGAGGAAGTCCTCGATCAGGAACGAGGTGATGAACAGCGGTTGCAGCAGGGCGCGGTGGTCGTCCTGGGCCGGGTCGTCGTCCACGGCCAGATAGTGGTTGTAGGCCGCCGCCAGCCCTTGGCGATGGGGCGCGGTGTCGACGAGGCCCGCGCGGCCGGGCCGGGCTTGCACGGTCAGGTGCGTCGACATCGGCAGGTAGCCGTAGAAGCGCCGCCCCACCTCGACCTCGGGGTGGGCCGAGGCCTCGACCCGCGCATGACCCCAGACCGGAACCCGTCCCCAGCCTTCGGGCGCGGGGAAGAAGTCCCAGTAGCGCATGGCCTCGCCGAAGGCGGCGTAGGTGACGTTGTTGGCGGTCAGGGCGAAGCTTTCGATCGCCAGCCGGACCTCGCCTTCGTTCAGGGACGGCGGCTCGACGTCCTGGAAACGCGTTTGGCGCAGGTCGGACCTGGCGACCAGAAAATCCCAAGCCATGGCCGGCCTCCCTTGGCGATGGACGCGCAGGGAGTAGGCGGTCGGATGCGTGGGAAGTCAAACGATTGTTTGAATCTCTACCGAATTACCCCGCCGGGAAGATCCGCAGAGCCGCGTACTGCAGGAGCATGATGGTCTTGGCGTCGCGGATGGCGCCGGAGTCGATCATCGCCAGGGCCGCCTCGATCGTCACCTCGTGGACGGCGATGTCCTCGCCCTCTTCGGCCTCGCCGCCGCCGGCCGAGACGCGGTCGCCGGGTGCGTACTCGCCGACGAAGAAGTGCAGGCGCTCGGTCACCGAGCCGGGGCTCATGAAGGCGTCGAAGATCTTGCGCACCTTTTCGATCCGGAAGCCGGTCTCTTCCTCGACCTCGGCGCGGATGCGCGTCTCGGGGTCGGCGTCGTCGAGCAGGCCGGCGGGGACCTCGATCAGCAGGTCGTCGTGCCCGTTGACGAAGGCCGGATAGCGGAACTGGCCCACCAGCACGACGGTCCCCCGGGCCAGGTCGTAGAGCAGGATCGCCGCGCCGTTGCCCCGGTCGTAGGTCTCGCGCGACTGGCGCTGCCAGGTCCCGTCGGCGCGCAGGTACGAGAAGGTGGTCTTCTTCAGGGTGTACCAGTCGTCGGACAGGACGGTGACGTCCTCCACGCGGACGCGGTCGGCGATGGACATGGCGAAAACTCCCGAAGGCCTGGATTGGCGCCTAAATTCGTGCAGTATCGTGCAGAGTCAAGAAGGTTCGTGCAATGCTGACATCTGAGCGCAAGGCGCTGGTCCTGCGGGTGCTGGAGCGCGACGGCCGGGTCGTCGCCAAGCCGTTCAGCCAGGAGCTGGGCGTTTCGGAAGACACCATCCGCCGCGACCTGCGAGAGCTGGCCGCGGAGGGACTGCTGCTGCGCGTGCACGGAGGCGCCCTGCCGGTCTCGCCCGCGCCGGCCGAGTTCAGCGTGCGCGAAGGACGGGCGACGGCCGAGAAGGCGCGGCTGGCGCGGGCGGCGGCGCGATTGATCCAGCCCGGCCAGATCGTCTTTCTCGACGGCGGCACCACCAATGTGCAGCTGGCGCGCAGCCTGCCGGCCGACCTGCGCGCGACGATCCTCACCCACAGTCCCAGCATCGCCGTCGAGCTCGCCGGCCACCCTTGCGTCGAGGTCGAGCTGATCGGCGGGCGGCTTTTCAAGCATTCCATCGTCGCGGTGGGGGCGGCGGCGGCCGAGGCGATCGCGCGGGTGCGGGCCGATCTCTTCTTCATGGGGGCCACGGGCCTGCATCCGGACACCGGCGTGGCCACCGGCGATCCCGAGGAGGCGGTGATCAAGCGGCTGATCGCCCGCCAGTCGGCCGAGACCATCGTCCTGGCCACGCGCGACAAGCTGGGCGCGGCCTCGCCCTACGGGATCCTGCCGCTGGCCGAGATCGGCGCGGTGGTGGTCGCGCCGGGCCTGCCGGAGACGGTGCTGGCGCCGGTCCGGGCGGCGGGGGCGAGGGTCGTGGAGGCGGCTTAGGCCTGGCGCCTGGCCGCGGTGCGCTCGGCCAGCCCCACGCTCGTCTCGACCACGAAGCGGCTGCCCTGGCCCGGCGTGCTGTCGACGCGGATCAGGCCGCCCATGGTCTCGACGATCTGGCGGGTGATGCTGAGGCCAAGGCCGGTGCCGCCCTCGTGACGCGCGGCCTCGCCGACCTGCTCGAATGGCCGGAAGATCGCGTCCAGCTGGTCTGGCGCGATGCCGACACCGGTGTCCTCGACAGTGAAGCGCAGGCGCGCCGTCTCGCCCGTCTCGTCCTCCAGGCGCTCGGCCCGAAGCGTCACATGGCCGCCGTCGGTGAACTTCACGGCGTTGCCCAAAAGGTTGATCAGCACCTGCCGCAGGCGCTTTGGATCGGCGACGATGGTGTTCGGAACCTCCGGCGCCAGGGCGACGGTGAAGGCCAGGTTCTTTTCCTCGGCCCGCAGGCGGAACATCTGGTCCAGCTCGACCAGGCATGCGGCCAGGTCGAAGGCGACCGGCTGGAGGTCGAGCTTGCCGGCCTCGATCTTGGCCAGGTCGAGGATGTCGGTGATCACCGCCAGCAGGTGCTCGCCGCTGGAGCGGATGGCGTCGACCGCCGTGCGCTGCTTGGGATCGAGGTTCCCGCGGCTGAGCCAGTAGCTGTAGCCGATCACCGCGTTCAGCGGCGTGCGCAGTTCATGGCTCATGTGGCTGAGGAATTGCGACTTGGCGGCGTTGGCGGCTTCGGCGGCGATGCGGGCGTCCGACAGGGCGCGGGCTTCTTCCGCCTGCCGGCGCTGGCGGGCCTCGAAGTCGCGGCGCATGCCCAGAAGGCGATGCGCCAGGAAGGCGCCGATCATCACCAGCCAGACGCTGAGGATGATCAGGTACCACTGCTCGTCCGACAGCTGCACGCCCTCGAGGCTCACCGAGTCCAGCGAGGCGGCCAGCGGGCCCGGCGGGGCGCTGCTGGCGGCGATCGCCACCGAGCGCACGTCGGTCAGGTCGCTCGACAGGTTGCGGCTCGACAGGCCGTGGCTGGAAAGCCACCACTGCTCGGGCTCCAGCCTGTCCAGCGGCAGGATGATGGTGTTGGTCCCGGACGCGACCGGGAACTCCAGGGCCAGGGGAACGTCCTGGACGCCCGGCTTGCCGCGCAGGGCGGCCGGCGGGGCGGTCTTGACCAGCAGTCTCAGCCGGTCGGCCTCGCCGCGCCAGTGCAGGCGCAGCGTCACGGTCTGGAAGCGCGAGAAGTCGCGGCCCTGGGCCTTGGGACCCAGCGCCAGCTGCAGGCCGTAGCCGCAATAGGGATAGGTCGCGCCGGTCCGGATTTCGCAGGACCAGGCCATAGGCCGTTCCGGATCGATGGTGATGGTCGAGCGTCCGCCGCTCTCGGAGTCGGCGAAGGCGTAGCCGGCGAACTGGCCGGGCTGGGCGGTCAGCACCAGGGCCTGGCGGGTGAGGGCGCCCTTGCCCAGCACGGCGGCGAAGGTGACCAGCACCAGCAGGAAGATCACCGCCTCGATCTTGAGGGCGCCATAGCGCAGCCAGCCGGACTCGTTCTCGTTCGACGCCGTCGGCCGGTTCCGGCGACGGTCGAGAAAACGGAACGGACGCTGGGGCACGAGGCGCTCCTGGGGGCCTGCGCGGCCGTGGGAAAGGCGGGAAGCGGCGACCCTATGCGGTCATGTTTGATCGCCGTTTAACGGCGGGCGAAATTTCTTGCCGATCTTTCGCAAATTGCCGGCCATGCGCCTTTGCCGTGTCATCCGATCGTGGTTCAACCCGTCATGGGCGCGCCGCGCCCGGATCGCATCATGGAGCCGCCGAATGTCCGTCCGTCGCCAGCTTGTCGCCGCCGTCGCCCTGGCGGGCCTGATCTCCGGGGTGATGGCTGCGCCGGCGAGCGCCCAGATCCCGTCGAACCTGCGCGACCTGGTCGGCGCCCGGGCCGCCGGCGGGGAGAGCGAGCTGCAGGCCCGCGGCTATGCGCTGGATCACGTCGACGAAGGCGGTTCGGCCAAGTTCGGCTACTGGCGGCGCGGCGACGAGTGCGTGCAGGTCACCACCCGCGACGGCCGCTACCTGACCATCGTCGAAGCCCGCAACATGTGCCGCAAGAAGAGCTCGGGCTCCGACGCCTCGGCGGTGGTGGCGGGCGTGGCCATCGTCGGCCTGGCCGCGGCCTTGGCGGCGCATAAGCAAAAGCATGGCGACTCAGGCCGCGACCACGACGACGAGTACGAGCGCGGCTATCAGGCGGCGATGTACGGTTCCGACTACGACGATCGCCACGACAGCGAGGGCTATCACGAGGGCTACCTCGCCGGGCAGTCCGAGCGCGACAACCGCCGCTTCTCCAATTCGCGCTACGTGCGCAACGCCCCGCGCGCGGCCCAGGACGCCTGCTCGCGCCGGGCCGACGAGTACCAGAGCCGCCCCTATGGCAGCAGCGTGCCGATCAGCGTGCGCGATCTTGGTCGCGGCGACTGGGAACTGACCATGGCCACGGGCTCGTACCGCTCGCGCTGCACGGTGTCGTCCAGCGGGCAGGTGCGGGCGATGAACCCCTACTGAGCGTTCAGAACAGAGCGGCGGGGATCACGATCAGGAGCATATAGACGGCCGCGCGGGCCAGCGCGCCCAGCGCCATGAGCGCGGCGGCCGGACGGCCGATCCCCAGGCGCCTGGACAGCCAGCGGGTCTCGGTGGCGAGCAGCCAGCTGCCGCTCGCCAGGATGAGGGCGTAGCCGGCCATGGCCCAGGCGCCGCCGTGCAGCACCGCGTTGAGGCCCAGCGACAGGGCCAGGGCCGTCGGGGCCGCCAGGTAGCACTGAGCGTAGAACGGCCGCCGCAGGGTTTTGCGCGAGACCGCCACGCCCTCCTTGCGCAGCAGGGTCAGGGCCACGGTCAGTGGCGTCAGGCCAAACAGCAGGCAGCGGAACATCAGCAGGTTCTGCTGCGAGTCGAAGATCGTCTTGGCCAGCGGCGCGGCGCCCGCGGGTTGGGGGACGTGGGTCGCCCAGCCGATGATGTTGGCGACCGCCAGGGTGATGATCAGCAGCACTGGCGGGTTGAGGGCGTCGTCGTAGCGCTGGTCCTCCGGCTGGCCTTCCTCGTGGTCGGAATAGGCCATGGCGGTCAACGGACGGGTCACGATCCGCAGCATGGTGCGGGGATAGAAGTAGAGCCAGGTCATGGCCTCGAAGAGCAGTTCCTCGAAGCTTCTCAGGATCTTCAGCAGGTCCACGGTACGCGCCTCTTTCGTCGACCGAGCGGTGATAGCAGCGGCTTTGCGGACTTTCGACCGTCGCGAGCGCAGCGAGCGCTATACACGTGTTGCGAAGCTCGTTCTTAATCCCCGAAAGCGGAGCTTCGAGCATGGCCACGCGTCCCCGGCGCGACTTTCCCTATTACCGCGGCGAGCCGGTCGCCTTGTCGGGTCTTGGCTGGGTGCTGGCGCTGGGCGGCTGCGTCGCCGGCTTCCTCTGCCTGATCCTGGTCCCGCGCGGCGAGGCCGGGCAGGCGCTGGGCCTGGCCGGACCCTTGCTGTTCGTAAGCTTGCCGCTGGTCGGACTGGCCCTGGCGGCGGGCAGGGGATGGACGGCGCTGTTTCCGAGGCCGACCACGCGCGACCTGCTTCTGGGCCTAGCCTTCATGCCCCTGACACTGCTGGTCTCGGGCGTCGTTGCCTTCTTCTACAGCAAGGCGGGCCTGGCTCACGCCAGCCCCGTCGCCGACATGCTGGTCCAGCTGCCGGGCGCGAAGCGGGCGATCTTCCTGGCCGGCACGGCGCCGCAGCTGCTGGGCGAGGAGCTGGTGACGATCCTGCCGCTGCTGGGCGTGCTGACCCTTTGCCATCGCCGGCTGGGGCTGCCGCGCGGGGCGTCGATCGCGATCGCCTGGCTCGTGTCGGCGATGATCTTCGGGGCGCTGCACCTGTCGACCTACGGCTGGAACCTTGTTCAGGTGCTGCTGGTGATCGGCGTGGCGCGGCTGGTGCTGACGATTCCCTATCTGCTGACCAGGAGCGTGTGGGCCTCTTTCACGGCGCACATCTGCCTGGACTGGTCGATCTTCGCGTTCGTGCTATTGCAGGGCGCGCGCGCCTAGCGGCCCAAGCCCTTGGCCTGACTCAGCTTCCAGCGCTTTGCGCGGTTGACATCGCCCGGCTCGTCGCTTATCCACCGCCCCTCACTCGCGGCGGCCGACAGGTTTCCGCGTCAACGCTATTATTTCGGAGCCACGTCGTGAAGCGGACATTCCAGCCGTCGAAGCTCGTGCGAGCCCGCCGTCACGGCTACCGCGCCCGCATGGCCACCAAGAACGGTCAAAAGATCGTTGCTCGTCGCCGCGCCAAGGGCCGCAAGCGCCTGACGGCCTAAGAGCGGGGTTTCCCGCTCTTCTTTCCTGCCTCGGCGGGATCGTACGACATGACAAAAGCCGCCCCTTCCCAGAACCAGGCCTCCAGCCTGCGCCGGAAAGGGCGGCTTTTTTCATGACCGATTCCCAAGTCTCGGCCCCGGTTAAGGCCGGTCCGGCGATCGAGCGCCTCAAGGTGCGCGCCGACTTCCTCAGGGCCGCCAAGGCGCCCTCGCTGTCACGCGGCGCCGTCTTCATGCAGTTGCGCCCCCGAGGCGACGAGAACGCCCTGATCAGGGTCGGCTTCACCGCCTCCAAGAAGGTCGGCGGCTCGGTGGAGCGCAATCGCGCCAAAAGGCGCCTGCGCGAGGCCGCCCGGCTGCTTCTCCCCCTTCATGGACGCCCCGGTTGCGACTATGTGTTCATCGCTCGCGGCGGCACGCGCTCGCGGCCGTGGGGGCGTTTGCTTGACGATGTAAAATCCGCGCTGGTAAGCCTCGCGGCCGAAATCGATCGCGGGGGCAAGCGTACAGCTCCGCCCGCCCCTGCCGCACCCGCTTCACCCCATTCGCACGCGCTTGCGTCCGATCCCTCCGATCCCGGTTAAGTGTCCATGCAGAACGACAACAAGAACACGCTGATCTTCATCGTCAGCGCGTTCGCGATCCTGATCGGCTACCAGTTCCTCGTGCTGGGGCCGAACCAGAAGAAGCAGGAAGCCGCCGCCCGCGCCAAGAAGGCCGCCGAGGCCCAGGCCGCCGCCGCCAATCCTGGCATGGCCATCGGACCGGACGGCAAGCCGCAGCCGATCAAGCTGTCGCGCGAGGCCGCCAAGGCCGCCAGCCCGCGTATCCCGATCGACACGCCGACCCTGTCGGGCTCGGTGTCGCTGAAGAGCGGCAGCGTCGATGACCTGCTGCTCAAGCGCTACCGCCAGACCACCGACAAGGCCTCGCCCCCGGTCGAGCTGCTGCGCCCCGCCGGCGCGGAGAACGCCTTCTTCACGCTGTTCGGCTGGAGCGGCCAGAACCTCGGCGCCATGCCGGGCGAGAACACGGTGTGGACCGCCGCGCCGGGCCAGACCCTGCGTCCGGGCTCGCCCGTCACCCTGACCTATGACAACGGCGCGGGCCTGGTGTTCAACCGCACCATCGCCGTCGACGCCGACGCCATGTTCACCGTCACCGACAGCGTCCGCAACAACGGCGGCCAGCCGGTGTCGATCACGCCCTACGCCTCGGTGCGCCGCTGGGGCATTCCGGCCGACCTCGGCAAGAACCACATCGTCCACGAAGGGGCGATCGGCATGCTGGGCGAGAAGGACTACAAGCTCGAGCAGTCCAAGTACCAGAAGTGGAAGAAGGATAAGCCGCAGCAGACCATCACCTCGGTCGGCGGCTGGACCGGCATCACCGACAAGTACTGGCTGACGGCCCTGATCCCGACCCAGAACGAGCGCATCAACGCCCAATACAACGTCACGCCCGTCGGCGGCGTGGACGTCTACGAGGCCAACTTCGCCGCCGTCGCCAAGACCGTGAACCCGGGCCAGACCGTCACCGAGACGACCCGTCTGTTCGCCGGCGCCAAGACCGTGCCGCTGCTGCGCAAGTACGAGTACGGCGAAGGCCAGGCCCCGGCCTGGTGGCAGTTCTGGGACAAGAAGGCCCAGGCCATCCCGCGCTTCGAATGGGCCGTGGACTGGGGCATGTTCGCCCTGATCACCCGCCCGATCTTCAACGTGCTGGAGGTCTTCTACAAGCTGGTCGGCAACTTCGGCATCGCCATCATGCTGCTGACCGTCGCCCTGAAGCTCATCCTCTATCCGCTGGCGGACAAGAGCTACGAGTCGATGGCGAAGATGAAGAAGGTCGCTCCCGAGGTCGAGAAGCTGCGCGCCAAGCACAAGGACGACCCTGCCAAGCAGCAGCAGGAGATGATGGCGCTGTACGCCAAGGAGAAGATCAACCCGTTCATGGGCTGCGTGCCCATGCTGATCCAGATCCCGGTGTTCTACTCGCTGTACAAGGTGCTGACGGTGACCATCGAAATGCGGCACGCGCCGTTCTTCGGCTGGATCCAGGACCTGTCGGCGCCGGATCCGACGACGATCTTCAACCTGTTCGGCCTGATCCCGTGGGATCCGGGCATGCTGCCCTTCGTCGGCGCCATGATCGCGCACCTGGGCGTGTGGCCGCTGCTCTACGGCTTCACCATGTGGCTGACCACGGCGATGAACCCGCCGGCCGGTGATCCGATGCAGCAGAAGATCTTCCAGCTGTTCCCGATCATCTTCACCTTCACGCTGTCGGGCTTCGCCGTCGGCCTGGTGATCTACTGGTGCTGGAGCAACGTGCTGACGATCGTTCAGCAGTACATCATCATGCGCCGTTACAAGGTCGAGAACCCCATCGACAAGATCATCGGGCGACTGACCGGCAAGACCGCGACGGCGACCTGATGACCGATCCGATCGAACCGCTGTACTCCGACGAGGAGATCGAGGCGGCCCGGGTGCTGTTCGCCCAGCCGGTCTCGTTCATGATGGGGGCCGTCCGCATGGACGGCCTGCCGCCCGCCGACCTGCCGGAAGTGGCCTTCGCCGGTCGCTCCAACGTCGGCAAGTCGAGCCTGATCAACGGCCTCGTCGGTCAGAAGTACCTGGCCCGCGCCTCCAACGAGCCGGGCCGTACGCGCGAGCTGAACTTCTTCCTGCTGGCCGAACAACTGCGGCTGGTCGATCTGCCGGGCTATGGCTTCGCGCGCGTCTCGCGCTCGACGGCCAGCAAGTTCCAGGACCTGGGCCGCCAGTTCCTGCGCGGCCGCCCGAACCTCAAGCGGGTCTATCTGCTGATCGACTCGCGCCACGGCCTCAAGAAGGTCGACGCCGAGGCGATGGATGCGCTCGATATCTCGGCGGTGTCCTACCAGATCGTCCTGACCAAGGCCGACAAGATCAAGCCGCCCGAGGTCGACAAGGTCGTGGCCGACACGCTGAAGGCCATCGCCAAGCGCCCGGCCGCCTTCCCGCGGGTGATCGCCACCTCGTCGGAAAAGGGCCTGGGCCTGCCGGAACTGCGGGCCGAGATTCAGCGCACCTGCCTGAGCTGACGCCGGGCCGATCTTCGAAGACAGGACGCCGCGAAAGCCGACCCGCTTTCGCGGCGTCTTTCGTTTCGGCGACGGCCTGCTAGCCTGGCGGTATGTCGTCCGTCCTGCGCCGTCGCCTGATCCTCGCCGTCCTGATCATGGGCGTGCTGGCCAGCATTCTGCTGTTGAACCTGGGCTTGCAGGGACGTCCGGGATTGGGCCAGGCGGCGGTCGTGCTGTTCCTCGGCTGCGTCGGCGGCTTCGCGGCGTGGACACGTCGCTCTGGATAATCCGTGCACGGATTATCCGCGCACCTACATAAAACCGCAATAAAACTGTCGCTGAAACTTCTCTGGCTCAGAAGTTGTGGCGAAACTATGCCCTCCCCCGACAAAAACACCCGTGTTCTCCAGGTGTCGGGCCTGGGGCGCGGAGTGTGTGGGGATGCTCCGATGAAGAAGACCGCTCTGCTGGCGCTGTGCGCCGTCGCTCCGCTGGCGCTCGCCGCCCAGGCCGCGGCCGCCGACGTCGCTCCGGCCGATGCGCCGATCGCCACCGCCGAAGCGCCGGTCACGGCCTCGGAAGTCGTGGTCCAGGCCCAGATCGCCTACCGCAACCGCACCGAGGAGACCGCCCCGGTCCTCGAATACGGCCTCGACTACTTCCAGCGCTTCGAACCGCTAAGCGCCGGCGACGCCCTCAAGCGCGTGCCCTCGGTGGCCTTCCTGTCGGACGTGCTGGAATCGGACGGCGTGCGCCTGCGCGGCCTGGATCCCGCCTACACCCAGATCCTGATCAACGGCGAGAAGGTTCCTGGCGCCGGTTCGGGTTCGGGCGCGTTCGGCGCCGGCGCCGACGGCTCGTTCTTCGTCGACCGCATCCCGGCTGAGCTGATCGAGCGCATCGAGATCGTTCGTAGCGCCAGCGCCAACCGCAGCGGCGACGCCGTGGCCGGCGCCATCAACATCGTGCTGCGCGACGCCTACGCCCTGGACGGCGGCTTCGTCCGCGCCGGCGCGATGATGTTCGACGACAAGCGCATCCGCGAGACCATTGGCGGCGTGTGGGGCGGCCAGGTCGGCCCCGGCCGCCTGCTGATCGGCGCCAACCTGCAGGGCCGCCGCAATCCCAAGCAGAAGACCAGCCTGCGCTACGACGAGCCGGGCGCGGACATCAACAACAGCGAAGTCCAGACCGACACCCGCAACGGCACCGACTATTCGGTCAACGCCAGCTACCAGGTTCCGGTAGCCGGCGGCGAGCTGTCGCTGGCCGGCTTCTTCGTCCGCACCGACCGTACGCAGGACGAGGACTCGATCGAGTACGCCGACGACGTGCGCACCAACGCCAAGATCGAGACGATCAACAACAACGACGTCCAGATCGACCAGGACAGCTGGTCGCTGACCGGCAAGTACAAGCGCGACATGCTGGGCGGCCGAACCTCGGTGAAGCTCGGCTACGCCGGCTTCAAGGGCAGGGAAGACGAGTTCGAGGACGAGATCGAGTACCTGCGCGACGCGATCCCCTTCCCGGACGGCGACCGCATCACCCGCGACAAGTCGCGCCGCAACATCGACGACACCGAGTTCTCGGCCAAGATCGAGCACGAGCGCGATCTCAGCTTCGGCGCTGAACTGGAGTTCGGCCTGCAGTATGAGAAGAAGGAGCGCGACACGCTCTTCACCGAGGTCGAGCGCAACCGCTACAGCCTGCCCAGCGCCAACCCGCCGGCCTTCAAGCCCTACCAGACGATCGACGGCGGCGACACGGGCTTCGAGCAGACCCGCCTGGATCCCTACATCATGCTGTCGGGCAAGTCCGGCGCGCTGAAGTGGGAAGCCGGCCTGCGCTACGAGACGACCGACGTCTCGATCGAGGCCCGCAAGGAAGGCGACTCCTATGACGCCGACTACCAGTTCCTGCTGCCCTCGGCCTCGGTACGCTACAACCTGACCGACGCCGACCAGATCTACGCCGCCACGGCCCGCACCGTTCGCCGTCCCAGCTTCGAATATCTATCGCCGGCCACCCTGGTCGAAGAGTTCGGCGACAACGACTTCTTCGGCGTGCCCACTCTGAAGCCGGAAACAGCCTGGGGCGCGGACGTGGGCTACGAGCGCCGCCTGGGCCGCTCGGGCGTCGCCGGCGTCAACGTCTTCTATCGCAAGGTCAGCGACCTGCTCGAGCTGTACAACACCGGCCCGAAAACCGGTGAGACCGACGTCTTCGTCTACTCGGTGCGCAACACCGGCGAGGGCAAGGTCTGGGGCGTCGAGTTCGACCTGTCGACTCCTCTGACCTTCGTCGGCCTGGAGAACACCGGCGTGTTCCTGAACTACTCGTGGCTGGACAGCGACATCGACGACGAGTTCGGCTCGCGCAAGTTCAACAGCCAGTCGGACTACGTGCTGAACGTCGGCTTCATCCAGGACCTGCCGACCTGGGGCGCCTCGTTCGGGGCCACCTACCGCAAGCAGGGCGAGGCCTATAGCCGCGTCGTCGGCGAAGAGGTCACCACCACCTACGGCGGCGATCTGGAGATCTTCGTCGAAAAGCGCATCGGCAAGGACATCACCGTCCGCCTGACCGGCTCGAACCTGCTGGACGCCTCCAAGAAGGAAACGTTCAACAAGTTCACCACCATCGAAGACCAGAACGACCGGAACTTCGACGAGTACGAACTCGAGCGCGAACAGGCCGGCCCGGTGTTCCAGCTGATCGCCCGCATGGCGTTCTGATCAGGGCCCACGTGGTTCGAATGAAGAAGGCGGCGTCCGAAAGGGCGCCGCCTTTTTCTTTGATCCTCCCCCTGAAGGGGGAGGTGGCCCGAAGGGGCGGAGGGGGAAGGTTCTGCCAGGCTGAAGAGCGGCCGGCGTCGGGGATCACATCCCCCACCGCCGGCTTCGCCGACACCTCCCCCTTCAGGGGGAGGGAGCCTCAAGCCGCCCGGCCGTTGCTCTCGTCGGTCATGAAGCCCATCAGCACGTCGATGCGCTTGACCAGCTCGGCGCGGGCCATGGCTCCGGTGACCTCGACCTGGGTCATGGCGCCCAGGGCGGCGGCGGCCTCGATCAGGCGGGGCTCTTTCACCGCCTCGCCGACGGCGCGCAGCTCGGCGGCCTGGGCGGCCAGGGCGCGGCGGGCCTGGGCCGGATCGCTGTCCAGCGACTGGGCGGCGGACTTGACGATGCGCAGGGCCTGCGAGAGGCGGGCGGCGGGCGTGCCGGCGGCGTCGGCCTTGCGCTTGCGCGGACCCTTGTATTCGGCCGAGTTGAAGCGGCGGCGATCGGGGCCGACGTACTGTACGGCCTCCACCCAGTCGCGCGGCTTCATCGTCACCGCTTCCAGGCGCCGTTCCAGATCCTTGATCGTGAACGGCTTGCGCATGAATTCGTGAATGCCGGCGTCACGCGCGCCGAAGATCGCCTCGGCGGTGGCTTCGGCAGTGCACATGATGATCGGGGCCTGGCGGCAGGCCAGATCGCTGCGACGAATCTTCTTGGCCAGGGCCAGGCCGTCGACGCCGGCGCTGGAGTGCTCGACGAAGATCATCTGCGGATCGACGGTGCGGACCATGCCCCAGCCCTGCTCGGCGGTGGGGGCCGAGAAGATCTGCACATTGCCCACGTGGCGCAGCTGGTCGCCCAGCAGGCGAACGGCGGCCGTGCTCGGGTCGACGACCAGCACGCGCTGCATCTTGGCGGCGATGCGCTGCAGTGTGCGGGGGTTGCCGTCGAACACGGGGCGGGGTCTCCAGAGGATCGAACCCGACTCTTAACCCCAGGAGGGTAAAAAACCGCTTGATGATCCGGCGCCCACCTGTGCGTCAGTTCGACAGTCTCAGATCGCCAGCGAAGCCGACAGGCCGGAGTCGAAGTCCTGCAGGATGTCGACCGCTTCCTCCACGTCGACGATGGCCGGCTGGCCCTCGGGGAAGCGGTAGCGCCAGAAGCTGGCGATGTGCGAGATCACCCCGACCTTCTCGCCCAGGGACAGGAACATGTCGGGGGCGCGCAGCAGGAATTCGCGGAAGGCCTGGGGCTTGCCGTTGTCGATCAGGTCCTCGAAGGCGTCGTCATAGACCTTGATGGTGCGCAGCACCGAGGCGCGCTCCAGCACCACGCCGTGCTGTAGACGTTTGCGGGCGTCGTCGACATAGCGGGCGGTCTCGGCCTCGCGGGCGCCGGTGATGATCATCTGGCCGATCTCGCCGGCCGTGGCGGTCAGCTGCGGCCACAGGCGCGTGAGCATCCACTTGTAATAGAGGAAGCCCTTCCAGCTGAAGACGCCCTCCTTGAAGCTCTCGCCCTCCAGCACCAGGGTCTCGCGCAGCGGTTCCAGCCGCTCGTCGACGTCGGTGGACAGAAGGGCCTCGACCAGGCGGGCGGCGGCGGCGCCGTTGACCCGGCCGCTGTCGCGGTAGGCCAGGTCGATCAGCCGCGAGATCTCGACGGCGACGAAGCCCTGCATCTGCTCCAGATCGCCCGGCGACAGGGCGAAGTAGCAGGGGGCCACGATCATGCCGTGGCGGCGCAGGTGCTCGCGCAGCAGGAACGGGTCCAGCGACGGCAGCATGTCGATCATGCGCAGCGTGGCGAGGTCCCGCGTCATGTCCGACGGGTCGTTGCAGGCCTCGCGCAGCAGGTCGATCCAGCCGCGCTGGCCCACGAAGAACGACTGGCCGCCCAGCGACAGGTCGCTGCGCTCGAACGGGATGATGATCTTGGTCGCCGTGGGGCGGGCCTCGTCGAACAGGAAGAGGTCGTCGCTGCGCAGGCGGTGCTTGACGATCAGGGCGTTGTTGAGAATCCGGTTCCGAAACAGCGGATGCTGGGAATATTCGGGGCGGTGGCTGCTGTCGGCGGCGATGGCCAGCAGGTTCAGCACGCGGCTGGTCGACGCGGTGCGCTCCAGGGCGCGCAGGCTGCGCGTCAGGCGGTCCGGCTTGCGGACGGGAGCGAGCTTTCTGCGCGCGGACAAGATCGGAAACCCCCTTGGTTACGGGGGAAGTTCTAGCGCGCCCGGCCTAAGCAAACGCTAACCGTGACCTTGGGTAGTCCCCGGAATGGGGATTATCGGATGGCGGGAGTCAGATCCTCCCCCCCGAAGGGGGAGGTGGCCCGGAGGGCCGGAGGGGGAAGCGGCTGCTGAACCTCCGCAACCCCTTCCCCCTCAGTCGCTCCGCGACAGCTCCCCCTTCAGGGAGAGCATCGGAACATTACCCCTCGAACGGATCGCGCATCAGGATGGTGTCGTCGCGCTCGGGGCTGGTCGACAGCAGGGCCACCGGGGCGCCGATCAGTTCCTCGACGCGGCGCACATACTTGATGGCGTTGGCGTTGAGGTCCTTGAACGAGCGGGCGCCGGCGGTGCTTTCGCTCCAGCCTTCCATCTCCTCGTAGATCGGTTCTGCGGCGGCCTGGTCGCGCATGCCGGCCGGCAGGTAGTCGACGACCTTGTCGCCGATCTTGTAGCCGACGCAGATCTTCAGGGTTTCCAGGCCGTCCAGCACGTCCAGCTTAGTCAGGGCGATGCCGTCGATGCCGTTGATGGCCACCGACTGGCGCACCAGCACCGCGTCGAACCAGCCGCAGCGGCGCGGACGGCCGGTGTTGACGCCGACTTCGCGGCCGACGGTCGACAGGTGCGTCCCGACCTCGTCACTGAGCTCGCAGGCGAATGGGCCTTCGCCGACGCGGGTGGTGTAGGCCTTGACGATGCCCAGCACGTAGCCCGGGCCCTTGGGGCCCATGCCCGAACCGGCGGCGGCCTGGCCGGCGACGGTGTTGGACGAGGTGACGAACGGATAGGTGCCGTGGTCGACGTCCAGCAGGGCGCCCTGGGCGCCTTCGAACAGGATGCGGCGGCCGGCCTTCTTGGCCTGGTCCAGCACCCGCCAGGCCGGCTGGGCGTAGGCCAGCATCTTGGGCGCGATCTCCATCAGCTGGTCGAACAGCTGGCCGGCGTCGGCGTCCGGCAGACCCAGGCCGCGGCGCAGGGCGCCGTGGTGGCTGAGCAGGCGCTCGATCTTCGGCTTCAGGGCTTCGGGGTCGGCCAGGTCGGCGACGCGGATGGCGCGACGGCCCACCTTGTCCTCGTAGGCCGGGCCGATGCCGCGGCCGGTGGTGCCGATCTTCTGGCTGGAGGCGGCTTCACGCGCCTGGTCCAGGTCGCGGTGCAGCGGCAGGATCAGGGTGGCGTTGTCGGCCAGCACCAGCAGCTCGGGGGTGATGTTGACGCCCTGGTCGGCGATCTTGCCGATCTCGGTCAGCAGGTGCCACGGATCGACGACGACGCCGTTGCCGATCACCGAGGTCTTGCCTTGCACCACGCCCGAGGGCAGCAGGGCCAGCTTGTAGACCTTGCCGTCCACCACCAGCGTATGGCCGGCGTTGTGGCCGCCCTGGAAGCGCACGACGACGTCGGCCCGGTTGGAGAGCCAGTCGACGATCTTGCCCTTGCCCTCGTCGCCCCACTGGGCGCCCACGACGGTCACGTTGGCCATGATAGAGATATGCCTTGTCACCTGCCCGGTAGCGCCCGCGGCCCTTCGACAGGACTCGGCGGCGGACGTTGTCTCGATTTTGCGGTGACGGGCGGGGGCCGTTGGTCGGCCCCCGCGAAGTCAGAAGGCGTAAAGCAGGCGCACGCCCAGATCGTCAAGCCCCTGGTTCTTGCCCTGATGGAAGATCTGGCCGTTCGACAGGTGCACATAGGACAGCTCGGCCGCCCATTTGTCGTTGAAGCGGTAGCCCAGGGCCAGTTCCGGCTGGAACAGCACTTTGGAGCCGAAATCGATGCGGGTGTTGTAGAGCTTCAGGCGGCGATCGATCTCGGCCTGGCTGATGCCGGGCTCGTTGACCGGCGGCAGGCCGGTCTCGCCGTCGGTGTAGGCCAGGCCCATGCCCGGACGGAAATAGAAGCCGCCCTCGTCGCCGAAGTCGATCGGCCAGGAGAAGCCGGCGGCCACGAAGTTGGAGGTGTTCTCGCTGTTCAGCGACACGAAGGCGTGGACCTGCGGCTTGCCCAGCCAGGTCAGGTTCTCGAGACGATCGGTGCGATAGCCGAGGTGCAGGTCGACCCCGTCCTCGCGGCCGGCGGCGCCCAGGCCCACGGCTTCGCCGATGAAGGTGACGTCGTGCTTGTAGGCGCCGACGATCAGTTCGCCGGCCGAGGCGGAAGTCGCGGCGGTCGCGCAGGCGATCGCCGCGCAGCCGGCGGCGGCTAACAGTGCGATTTTCATGGTGTCTGACCCCTCAGCAGTTCACGTCCACTTATGGCGTGAACCGCCGGTGCGAGCTAGAGCAGGCGCCATCGAATGCTGTGGCCCTGCAGCCACGCAAGCCACTGAGGGGCCCAATGACCGTCTCGCTCGCCGACATCCAGGCCGCCGCCGATCGCCTGAAGGGCCAGGCCGTGGTTACGCCGCTTCTCGAAAGCGCGGCCCTGTCGGACCGGCTGGGCGGCCGGATCTTCATCAAGCCCGAGACCCTGCAGTTGGCCGGAGCCTTCAAGTTCCGCGGCGCCTACAACCGCCTGTCGCAGTTCACCGAAGAAGAGCGGGCGCGCGGCGTCGTGGCCTTCTCGTCGGGCAACCACGCCCAGGGCGTGGCCCTGGCGGCCGACAAGCTGGGCATGCCGGCCCTGATCGTGATGCCGGCCGACGCGCCGTCGGTGAAGGTCGAGGCCACGCGCGGCTTCGGGGCCGAGATCCGCTTCTTCGATCGTTTCAAGGAAGACCGCGAGGCCATCGCCGCCGAAATCGCCGCCGAGCGCGGCATGATTGTCGTGCCGTCCTACGACGACCCGCACATCATCGCCGGCCAGGGCACGGTGGGGCTGGAGATCATCGCCCAGGCCGAGGCGGCCGGCGCGACCTTGGACAAGGTGCTTTGCCCGATCGGCGGCGGGGGCCTGATCGCCGGAACCTCGACGGCGGTGAAGGCGCTGTCGCCCGCCACCCAGGTCTGGGGCGCCGAGCCCGCCGGCTTCGACGACACCCGCCGCTCGCTGGGAAGCGGCCATCGCGAGGTGATCGACCCGGAGGCCCGCTCGTTCTGCGACGCCCTGCTGGCCCCGACGCCGGGCGCCCTGACCTGGCCGATCAACAGCCGCACCCTGACCGGCGTCGCCGCCGTCACCGACGAGGAAGTGGCCGCCGCCATGCGGTGGGCCTTCATGAACCTCAAGCTCGTCGTCGAGCCCGGCGGCTGCGTCGCCTTGGCCGCGGCGCTGAGCGGCAAGATCGATGTGAAGGAGCAGGCGGCGGTGATCGTGCTGTCGGGCGGCAACGTGGATCCGGCGGTGTTCGCGGGGGTTCTGGGGGGCTAGGAGATCCTTCTCCCCTTGCGGGAGAAGGTGGCGGCCGAAGGCCGACGGATGAGGGGTCTCTCAGAACTCAAAGGCGAGAACGGGAGCTTGCCGCTCATCGCAGCTTGAATTTGTTCTTTATTTGTTCCAGGTTCCACCCATGGCCTCCCTCATCCAGGCACGCCGTATGCGCAAGGCGCCGGTCGCGACGGAGCGTCTGCTATGGGCCCTGCTGCGTGACCGCAAGCTCGACGGGTTGAAGTTCCGACGGCAGGTTCCGCTCGGCCGCTACATCGCCGACTTCGTCTGCTTCCGGCATCGGCTGATCATCGAAGCTGACGGCCCGCACCACGAAGATCGCGACCGGGATTTGGTTCGAGATTCCTGGCTTCTTGAGCAGGGCTTCCGCGTCATGCGGTTTCCGAACCGGGCCGTTCAGGACGATCGGGAAGCCGTGCTTGCGGCCATAATGGCGGCCTGCGGTCACTAGCTCGCGCCGTATGCAACTGCGCTCGCCTTCGACCTCTCATCCGACGGCCTTCGGCCGCCACCTTCTCCCGCAAGGGGAGAAGGACCAGCGATGGGTAATCCTCTTTTTCTCAGCCCCCTAGTCGCGGTCAAAACCTCCCGCTAGGGTCCGCGACCTCGAAACGAACCGCTCGAAAAGAGTAGCGACGATGAAACGCCTTCTCCTCGCAACCGCGCTGATCGCCGCGCCCATGCTGGCCTCGACTGGCTCTTGGGCCGCCGATGCGCCCAAGATCGATCCCGCCAAGCTGTCGCAGCACATCAAGGTGCTGTCGTCCGACGAGTTCGAGGGCCGCGGCCCCGCCACCGAGGGCGAGAAGAAGACCGTCGCCTATGTCGTCGACCAGATGAAGGCGATCGGCCTGGAGCCGGCCGGCGACCTGCAGACCGACGGCAAGCGCGCCTGGACCCAGGACGTGCCGCTAGCCAAGTTCGAGATCAACGGTCCCGTCAGCGCCCACATCATGGCGGGCGCCGACCACGTCATGCTGGCCCAGGGCGAGCAGATCGCCATCCGCGCGGCGATGACCAATGTCGACAAGGTGTCGATCAAGGACGCCCCGCTGGTCTTCGCCGGCTACGGCGTCACCGCGCCCGAGCGCAACTGGGACGATTTCAAGGGCCTGGACGTCAAGGGCAAGATCGTCGTCGTGCTGATCAACGACCCGGACTTTGAAACCGGTAAGGGCGACTTCGGCGGCAAGGCCATGACCTATTACGGTCGCTGGACCTACAAGTACGAGGAAGCCGCCCGTCGCGGCGCCGCGGGCCTGCTGATCGTGCACGAGACCGCCCCGGCCTCCTACGGCTGGGCGACGGTGAAGAACTCCAACACCAACACGATGTTCGACATCGTCCGCAAGGATCCCTCCAAGAGCCACCCGGCCCTGGAAGGCTGGATCCAGCGCGATGTGGCCGTCGACCTCTTCAAGAAGGCCGGCCTCGATTTCGAGACCCTGAAGAAGCAGGCCCAGACCCGCGACTTCAAGCCGGTGGACCTGAAGGCGACCTTCTCGGCCGACTACGCGGTCAAGCACGAGGTCATCGTCTCCAAGAACATCGCCGGCCGCGTGAAGGGGACGAAGTATCCGGACGAGACCATCATCTACAGCGGCCACTGGGACCACCTGGGCGTCGGTTTGCCGGACGCCAAGGGCGACAAGATCTACAACGGCGCCGTCGACAACGCCGACGGCATCGCCGCCCTTCTGGAACTGGGCCGCGCCTTCAAGGCTGCGCCCGCGCCGCAGCGCTCGGTGATGTTCCTGGCCGTGACCGCCGAGGAAAAGGGCCTCTTGGGCTCGGAGTACTACGCCGCCAACCCGCTGTTCCCGCTGGCCAAGACGGTCGCCGACCTGAACATCGACGCCCTGTCCGCCGCCGGTCCGGCCAAGGACGTCACCACCTCGGGCGACGGCAAGGTCGATTTGCAGGACATGCTGGTGGCCAAGGCCAAGGAAGAGGGCCGCTACTTCACGCCCGATCCGGTGCCGCAGGCCGGCCACTTCTACCGTTCGGACCACTTCCCCTTCGCCAAGCGCGGCGTTCCGGCCATTTCGGTCGGCTCGGGCAGCGATCTGGTGAAGGGCGGCAAGGAAGCCGGCGAGAAGGCCGAGGCCGACTACAACGCCAACCGCTACCACCAGCCGGCCGACGAATGGTCGGCGGACTGGGACCTGTCGGGCCAGGCCATGGACATCGGCCTGTTCTACAAGGTCGGCGCGGACCTGGCGAACTCGCGCACCTGGCCCGAGTGGCAGGCGGGGTCGGAGTTCAAGGACCTGCGCGACAAGACCAAGGCGGACCGGAAGTAAGAGTAAATAACCCGATCACCCCCGCGAAGGCGGGGGCCCAAGCCGAGTCGACCGCGCACGCCGTGGCCAGTTCGGTTTGGGTCCCCGCCTTCGCGGGGAAGAACGGTGAAGAATAAAAATGACCGCCTCCGTCTTCGACCTCTTCAAGCTGGGCGTCGGCCCTTCCAGCAGCCACACCATGGGCCCGATGACGGCGGGGGTGATGTTCGTCGAGCGGCTGCGCGCCGCCGGCAAGCTGGCCCTCACGGCCCGGGTCGAGACCCGGCTCTACGCCTCGCTGGCCCTGACCGGCAAGGGCCACGCCACCGACCGCGCCGTGATCCTGGGCCTGATGGGTTTTGCCCCCGCCCAGCTTGATCCCGACGCCGGCGAGGCCGCGCTTGCCGAGACCAAGGCCACGCAATGGATGATGCTGGGCGGCGAGGTCGGCATCGGCTTCGACGAGGCCCGCGACATCGTCTTCGCCGGCCACGAGCGCCTGCCCCAGCACCCCAACGCCCTGACCTTCAGCGCCTTCGACGCCGAAGGCGGCGTGCTGGCCGAGCGCACCTATTTCTCGATCGGCGGCGGCTTCGTGCGCGACGAGAGCGAGATGGGCCGCAACGCGCCGCCCGAGGAAGGCCCGGCCATTCCGTTCCCGTTCGAAAGCGCGGCCGACCTCCTGGAGCGCGCCGAAAAGGCGGGCCTGACCATCGCCCAGGTGATGGCCGCCAACGAGCTGGCCCGGATGAGCGAGGGCGAGATGAACGCCGGCCTCGACCGCATCTTCGGGGCCATGGAGGCCTGCATCGACCGCGGCATGCGCGAGGAGGGCGTCCTGCCCGGCGGCCTTACCGTCAAGCGTCGCGCCCGCCAGATCCACCAGACCATCCTTGGCCGGATGGAGCGCCAGATGAGCGATCCGCTGGCGGCCATGGACTTCGTCAACCTGTGGGCCATGGCGGTCAACGAGGAGAACGCCGCCGGCGGCCGCGTCGTCACCGCCCCGACCAATGGCGCGGCGGGACTAGTGCCGGCCGTGCTGCGGTTCTTCGTGCGCTTCCACAAGGGCACGCCGGAACAGATCCGCACCTTCCTGCTGACGGCGGCGGCGATCGGCGCGCTCTACAAGCGCAACGCCTCGATCTCGGGGGCCGAGGTCGGCTGCCAGGGCGAGGTGGGCGTGGCCTGCTCGATGGCGGCCGGCGGCCTCTGCGCCGCCCTGGGCGGGACCAACGCCCAGATCGAGAACGCCGCCGAGATCGGCATGGAGCACAATCTGGGCCTCACCTGCGACCCGATCGGCGGCCTGGTGCAGATCCCCTGCATCGAGCGCAACGCCATGGGCGCCATCAAGGCCATCGACGCCGCCCGCCTGGCCCTGCTCGGCGACGGCCAGCACTCGGTCAGCCTCGACAAGGTGATCGCCACGATGAAGCGCACCGGCGAGGACATGAACGAGATCTACAAGGAGACCTCGCTGGGCGGCCTGGCCGTGGGCCTGTCGGTGAACCGGGTCGAATGTTGAATCCTTCTCCCCTTGCGGGAGAAGGTGGCGCCGAAGGCGTCGGATGAGGGGTCTCTCAGATCCTTCAACCGCCGCACCAGCCTACCCGCCTGTCGAAGCGGACAGAAATTTCGACCCCTCACCCGACCCCGCGCTGCGGGGCCACCCTCTCCCGCAAGGGGAGAGGGATTCAGAGGCTTCCCACCTGAACGTCGATAATTAGAATGAGCGTTTGAAAGAGCGCCGCCCCCGTCCCAGGTTAGAGCGGCCCGGCAGGAGGAACCCATGCGCGACTACCTGAAGTTCTACATCGACGGCCAGTGGGTCGAAGCCAAGTCCGACAAGACGGTGGACGTCATCAATCCCGCGACCGAAGCTGTCGCCGGCCGGGTGACCCTGGGCTCGGTGGAAGACGTCGATCTCGCCGTCCGCGCCGCCCGCAAGGCCTTCGCCAGCTATTCCCAGACCAGCCGCGAGGAGCGCATCGACCTGCTCGAGCGGATCATCGCCGAGTACCAGAAGCGCTTCGAGGACATGGCGAAAGCCATCACCGAGGAGATGGGCGCGCCCGCGTGGCTGGCCCAACGCGCCCAGGCGGCCATGGGCATCGCCCACGTCCAGACCTCGCTGCAGGTGCTCAAGGACTACAGGTTCGAGGAAGATCGCGGCACCACGCGCCTGGTCAAGGAGCCGATCGGCGTCTGCGCCTTCATCACGCCGTGGAACTGGCCGGTGAACCAGATCGCCTGCAAGGTCGCGCCCGCCCTGGCCGTCGGCTGCACCATGGTGCTCAAGCCCTCGGAAGTCGCGCCGTTCTCGGCCTGGGTGTGGACCGAGATCCTCGAGGCCGCCGGCGTGCCGGCCGGCGTTTTCAACCTGGTCAATGGCGACGGCCCCACGGTCGGCGCGGCCCTGTCCAGCCATCCTGAAGTCGACATGGTGTCGTTCACCGGCTCGACCCGGGCCGGCATCGAGGTGGCCAGGAACGCCGCCCCGACCGTCAAGCGCGTGCATCAGGAGCTGGGCGGCAAGAGCCCCAACATCATCCTCGACGACGCCGACTTCCAGCGCGCCGTCGGCGGCGGCGTGGCCTCGGTGATGATGAACTCGGGCCAGTCGTGCAACGCGCCTACCCGTATGCTGGTCCCGGCCAAGCGCATGGACGAGGTGATCGCCATCGCCAAGGCCGCCGCCGAGGCCCACACGGTGGGCGACCCCAACGGCAATTCCAAGCTCGGCCCCGTGGTCTCCGAGGTGCAGTGGACCAAGATCCAGGGCCTGATCCAGAAGGGCGTCGACGAGGGCGCGACCCTGGTGTCCGGCGGTCCGGGCAAGCCCGAGGGCCTGGAGACCGGCTACTACGTCAAGCCGACCGTCTTCGCCAACGTCACCCCCGACATGACCATCGCCAAGGAAGAGATCTTCGGCCCGGTGCTGTCGATCCTCGGCTACGACAGCGTCGACCAGGCCGTGGCGATCGGCAACGACACCGAGTACGGCCTGGCGGCCTATGTCTCGGGGACCGACGCGGGCGAGGTGCGCAAGGTGGCGAGCAAGCTGCGCGCCGGCCAGGTCAACCTCAATGGCGCCAGCCCCGACCTGATGGCGCCGTTCGGCGGCTACAAGATGAGCGGCAACGGCCGCGAATGGGGCGACCACGCCTTCGGCGAGTTCCTCGAAACCAAGGCCATCCTCGGCTACGCGCCCAAGCAGGCGGCGGAGTAACCGATCGCGCCCCACCGAGCTCCCCTTCTCCCATAGGGAGAAGGAGGGGCCCGCGCCGGAGGCGTGGGAGGATGAGGGGTTACGAGGCCGGCCGGCGCGCCGGCAGGATCGTGGACAAAGCGGTGAGGGCGTAACCCCTCACCCTCCCACCGCTGCGCGGCGGGCCCCTCCCTCTCCCTATGGGAGAGGTTTTCAGAGGCGTATCACCAGCTCACGCTGGCCCGGGTCAGCACCAGGGTCTTGTCCGAGATCCCCCAGCCCATCAGGCCTTCCGGCTTGGCGCCGGGCGAGGGGGCGGCGCGGGGCCAGCCTTCGCGGGTTTCCAGGGCGGCGGCCTCGACGCGGCCGGCGCCGTTCAGGCGGCTGAAGCTGAGGGTCACGCCGTTGGGATCGGGGGCGTGGTAGGTCAGGCTGGTCCACTCGCCGTGCCTGGTGGTCAGGGGGATGGGGCGGCCGTTCAGGCGCGCGCCGGCCAGCATGCCGTCGGGCTTGATGCGCAGGGTGACGTATTCGGCGCCGGGGCCGGGGATCACCCGCACCAGCAGGCGCTCGCCGGCGTGCTCCATGATCAGCTGCGGCGGATCCAGCGGCACGGGCCGAGCCTCGGCCATCCAGACCTTGGAGCGGAAGAACGGCGGCAGCTCCTTCTGGGCCGGTGTCCCGCCCTGGGCGGTCAGGGCGCCGCGCGACCAGGCGTCCAGGCGCGGCAAGGTCGAGATCCGCCAGGCCTGGCCGCTGGACAGGTCCGACAGGTGGGCGGCCTCGGTCAGTTCCGGACGGGCCGGCGTGGCGCCGGCCAGCACGGCGTAGGCGACGAGGCCCGCGCCGGCCATGGCGACCAGGGTGGCCGGGATGGCCGCCAGCTTCAGGGCCGAGAAGTCGTGGGCCAGGGGGATCAGGGCGGGCAGGGCCAAGAGGCCGAACGCCGCCAGGATCGCCGGCAGGGTCACGCCGAGGCCGGCGAAGGTCCACGCGCCCCAGGCGCCGACCTGGGTGACGACCAGCACCGCCGCCAGGGCGACGAAGAAGGTCAGGGCCCAGGCCACGCGGCGGTCGCGCGTGCCGCCCTTGGCCAGCACCAGCACGGCGGCCAGGGCGGCGACCAGCAGCGGCCACACCGCCATCACCGAGCCGCCGGGCAGCAGGATCATGGCCGCCACGGCGATGGCCAGCAGGCCGACGAGGGCCCCGATCCAGGCGCCCAGAACGCCGACCGGCTTGCCCAGCGAGGCCCAGACCAGCAAGGCGCTGGCGACGCCCAGCCCGGCCCCGACCGGGTCGAGCGCCGGCGGTCCGCCGGTCAGGCAGGTCGCGCCGCCGGCGGCCAGGGCCAGGAGGCTGGGCCAGATCCGCGCCGCGCCCTTGGCCTGGCCGATGACCACCGCCAGGGCCACGCCGACCAGGATGGCGGTGCAGCCCAGCAGCAGCGGGTCGAAGCGGCCCAGCAGGGCGTAGTGGGCCTGCAGGTCGGCGATATGCAGCAGCTTGCCGGCCAGGTGCAGGACGAGGGCGCCGGAGGTTCCCACCAGCAGGAAGCCGCAAAGACCCTTGAGAAGCTCGACGACGCTGGTCCCCCGGATCATCAGGCCGCGGACCAGGGCGTACAGCACCAGCACGCCGGCCAGGACCAGCAGGCCCCAGGCGACCTCGACCGGATAGCTGACCAGGAACAGGCCGAAGACGTCGGAATAGATCGCGTTGGGCGCCTTGCCTGGCAGGGTCTGGGCCGCAGCCAGGGCGCGGGCGGTGGGCAGCACCTGGTCGCCGAAGTGCTGCAGGCTGCCCTGGTCGAGGTGGTCGGCCTTGGCCAGCGGGGTGTGATAGGCCAGCTGGTCGTCGATGAAGGCGAAGTTCAGCCCCGGCAGGCCGGCCTTCACCGCGTGGGTGAAGTCGGTGTCGTTGGGCATCTTCTCGTAGACCGCCGCGGCCAGGGAGTTGGCGGCGGGACGGCGGGCCTCGCGGGCGAAGAGGGCCATCAGGGCGCCGTTCTGCGGGCCGGTCTGGAACATGGCGGCCCGGCCGCTGTCGCCGCGCGCCTCCATGTTGATCACCACCCCGACCTTCTGGCGCAGCGGGTCGCGGGCGAAGAAGGCGTCGGCGCCCAGGAGGCCCTGCTCCTCGCCGTCGGTGAACAGGAAGATCACGTCGCGGGCCGGCGTCGGGCCGGCCTTCAGGGCGCGGGCGATCTCCAGCGCGGCGGCCACGCCGGCGGCGTCGTCGGCCGCGCCCGGCGAATTGGCCACCGAGTCGTAGTGGCTCATGATCAGCACGGCGGGCCTTGAGCGGTCGGCGCCAGGCAGCACGCCGATGACGTTCTGCACCGAGCCGGCCGTTAGCCAGCGTCCGTCGTTGCGCGGGCTGGTATAGCCCTCGTCGGCGCGGACCGACAGCTCCAGCCCCAGAGAGGAGATGCGGCTCATCAGGTGATCGCGCACCCGCACGATGTCGGTCGAGCCCGTGGGGTGGGGCCGAAGAGCGATGGTCCGCACGTCGGCCATGGCGCGCTGCGCCGAGAAGGCGTCGGGCGGGGCGGTGGCGGGAACGACGGGCGGCGATCGCTGCGCCAGGGCCGCCAGGGCCAGGCCCAGCAGCAGGCAGATCCAGAATCCGAGCAGTCTGATCGCTTTCATGCGCGGCTCGCCCTCGCGTCCATCCCCCGTCCCAGGCGAGGGTGCGGGTGTTCGCGCGCGGGGGGAACGGGAAAGGCGGGGATGCGGAACGAAAATGGTCGAAGGCGCTAGGGTTTTCCCCAGTATGGCGGTCCCCAGAAGCCGGGCTATGCGTCGGACTATCCGTCATTTCTACCGAGGTCATCGATGAGCATCGTTCCCGCCTTCGCGATCCTGGCCATGCTGGCCGGCGCACCGCCCCAGGCGACGGGGCCGACCGAAGCCGGCGGCCGGGCGATCGCCATTTCCGGGACCGACCACGTCGAGACCCTGTCGTGCGACGGCCGCGCGGTGACGATCACCGGCGTGGACAACACCGTCACCCTGACCGGGGTGTGCAGGAGCGTGCAGATCTCCGGCAGCGGCAACACGGTGACCGCGACCATCGCGCCCGGCGGGGCGCTGTCGGTCACGGGCACCGACCAGAAGGTGCGCTGGCGCTCCACCGGCGAGGTCCGCCGCAGCGTGACCGGCGTCGACAACCAGGTCGTGCGGGAGAAGTAGAGGGGAGTCTTCCCCGCCGTTGCGCCTGCCGCGCGCCGCTGGCACGGTCGCCGCCAAGCGGTCTTCAGCGCCGCGTGGAGGCGCCGCCTTGACCCCGTTCCACCACCTGCTGGCCAACAACCTCGTGGCCAACATCACCAACTTCACGGTCTGGTTCGCCCTGACCTTCTACGTCTATCTGGAGACCCGCTCGGTGTTCGCCACCGGCATGATCGCGGGCGTCTATCTGGTGCTGACGGCGGGGTGCGGATTCTGGTTCGGCAGCCTCGTCGACCATCACCGCAAGAAGACGGCGATGCTGGGGTCCAGCCTCGCCTCGCTGGGGCTCTACGTCGTGGCGCTGGCGGTGCACGAACTGGCGCCGAAAGGCGCCATCGCCGATGTCGGCCGGCCCTGGCTGTGGGCGTTCATCGGCCTGTGCATGCTGGGCGTCATCGCCGGCAACATCCGGAGCGTGGCCCTGCCCACCTTGGTGACGATCCTCATTCCCGAGGGCGAGCGCGACAAGGCCAACGGTCTGGTGGGCATGGTCAGCGGCATCGGCTTCCTGACCACCTCGGTGATCAGCGGCTTCCTGGTGGCCTGGGGCGGGATGCGGCTCAGCCTCGCCTTCGCCCTGGCCCTGACGCTGGCGGCCCTAGTCCATCTGCTGGCCGTGCGGGTCGACGAGCCGCGCGCCGTCGCCGAGGCGGGCGAGCACGCCGCCCCGCGCCGGGTGGACATCGCAGGCACTGTGCGGGTGATCGCCAGCGTGCCGGGTCTCTTCGCCCTGATCCTGTTCGCCAGCTTCAACAACTTTCTGGGCGGGATCTTCATGGCCCTGCTCGACGCCTATGGCCTGTCGCTGGTGTCGGTGCAGGTCTGGGGGCTGCTGTTCGGCGTGCTGTCGACGGCCTTCATTCTCAGCGGGATCGTCATCGCGCGCACGGGCCTGGGACCCAGCCCCTTGCGCACCCTGCTGCTGGTCAATCTGATCACCTGGGCCGTCTGCTGCGTCTTCACCCTGCAATCGTCGATCTGGCTGCTAGCGGGCGGCTGCTTCGTCTGGATGCTGCTGGGGCCCTATGCCGAGGCCGCCGAGCAGACCACCCTGCAGAAGGTGGTGCCTTTGGAGCGTCAGGGCCGGGTCTTCGGCTTCGCCCAGTCGGTGGAGCAGGCCGCCTCGCCGCTGACCGCCTTCCTGATCGGCCCGCTGACCCAATTCGTGGTCATCCCGTTCATGACGAACGGCGCGGGCGCGGCGACCATCGGCGACTGGTTCGGACGCGGACCCGACCGGGGGATCGCGCTGGTGTTCACCGCGGCCGGCGTCGTCGGGGTGCTGGCCACGATCGCGGCCTTCAACTCGCGGCCCTACCGGCAGCTGAAGGCGGCGTATGCGGCGGGCTAGGAGGCTGCCCTAGAACGGATGCGGCGCGTGGTAGTAGAGGGTGACGCGCTCGATCTGGCCGTTGATCCCCAGGACCACCTCGACGTCGCAGACGATCCTCCCCGGGCCTTCCGGCAGCAGCGTGATCTTGTAGGGAACCCACAGGGGGTTGTCCGAAGCCGGCTTGCTGATCTCGAACGGCCGGTCGAAGTCGGCCTTCAGGAAAACGTCGCGCGGAGCGAGCTTGGCCTGCGGATAGGCGGCCGGCGCGCCCGACAGCAGGCCGAAATAGAGCTTTCCGTCGCCCCGCAGGCCATCCTGCGCGGCCTTCAGCTTGCCGATCAGGGCGATAGCTGCCTCGCGATCCAGGCCGGCGAGCCGGGCCTCCTCGGCCGTGGGCGCGGGCGGCGCGGCCCAGGCCGGCGCGGCGGTCATGGCGACGGCGGCGATCGCCAGCGCCCGGATCAGGATCGACATGAACAACGCCCCCATTTGCCCGCGGCGATCATGGGCGCCGCTCGGAAGAACGTCGATCCCAAAAAAGAAAAAGGGCGGCCCGCGAAGGCCGCCCTTTCCCTGCCCCAGGGGCCCGTCGCCGGGCCCCTTAGCCTTATGTGATCAGAACTTCGCCCGCAGGGTCACGCCGTAGGTGCGCGGCGCGCCGAGGAAGGCGTCGTAGGTGAGGGTGTCGGCGGCGGGGTTGTAGACCTTGTTGGTCGCCGACAGGCCCGACGAGCCTTGCAGCGGGCCGTTGAACACCACCTGGTAGTAGTCCTCGTCGAACAGGTTCTGGGCCCACAGCTCGACGGCCCACTTGTCGTCGGCGTCGCCCAGGCCGACGCGGGCGTTCACCAGGGTGAAGGCGTCCTGCTTCTTGAACGGGAACAGGTCCGAGCCGGTGTTGTATTCCGAGGAATACTTGGCGCCGATGTTGTACTTGGCCTTCAGCGTGCCGCCGACGGCGTGCTCGTAGCTGATCGAGCCCGAGGCCGACCATTCCGGCGCGAACGACATCTGCGAGCCCGGCAGCAGGGCCAGGGCGTTGGTCGGGTCGTTGGCCACCAGCTGGTCGCCATACTCGGTCTTGGCGTAGGTCAGGCCGCTCTGGACGGTCAGGCCGCGCACCGGAGTGAACCACAGGAAGTCGACGTCGACGCCCTTGGAGGTCACTTCCTCGACCGAGCGCACCGCGAACGAGGTGCCCAGGAAGGTGTTCAGCTGGAAGTCCGAGAACTTCTGGTAGAAGCCGGTGACGTTGAACAGCACCGTGCGGTTGAACAGGGTGTTCTTCAGGCCCAGCTCGTAGCTGTCGACGAATTCGGCCGGGAACGAGGTGTCGGTGATCGGCACGACGCCGACGCCGCCCGAGGGCGTGCCGTTCGACGACTGGGTGCGGTCGAGGTTGAAGCCGCTGCCCTTGTAGCCGCGGGCGTACGAACCGTAGGCGAACACCGACGGGTTCAGGCGGTAGCTGGCCTTGACCGTGCCGGTCCACTCACGCTCGCTGAGGCTCTGCTCGGTGCCGCGGCCGTTGAACAGCGGGTTGGCCCAGGGCAGGCACATGTTGCCGACGACGGTCGAGACGATGCTGGTGCCCGTGGCCGTGCCGAACAGGGCGGCCGGCACGCCGCGACCGACCAGGGTCGAGGCGACGCGGGCCTGGCCCGCCGGGGTCAGCAGCACGCCGCAGGCGTTGGACGCGCCGGTCTGGTAGGTCGACAGGTCCTTCTCTTCGGCCGTGTAGCGCAGGCCGACGGTGAGGTCGAAGGCGTCGGTGATCTTCAGCGTGTTGTTGGTGAACAGCGCCACGGTCTTGGAGCGCTGCTTGTAGGTGTCGTGCAGGCCAGTCCCGGCCGTGAACGAGCTGCCGTAGGGCAGAGCGGTGACCTGCGAGGCGAACAGCGCGCTGTTGGCCTGGTTGACCGTGATGCCGGCCGGGGCCAGGGCGCCGGCGACGCCCGACAGGACGATCGTCGACATGTAGGCTTCGTAGTCGGCGCCGAAGCGGAAGTTGGCCTCGTTGTCCAGGCGCTCGTCGGCCAGGAAGGCGCCGACCAGCCAGTTCAGGCGCTCGGTGCTGCCGGCCAGGCGCAGTTCCTGGCTGAAGGTGGTGAACTCGGCGTAGTTGGTGCCGTCCTTGGCGCGGTAGGTGATGTCGGCGGCGGTGAAGTCGCTGTCCTGGCCGCTGTCGATGCGCCAGTTGCGGATGGCGCTGATCGAGGTCAGCGTGCCGATCGGCAGGTCGATATCGGCCTGCAGCGAGATCCCCTTGTCCTCGATCTCCTGCGGCGCGCCGCGGTTGGAATAGGCCACGCGGTCGAACGGCCGGGCAGGGTTGGCGATGCCGGGGCCGGTCGACAGGGCGTTGACCACGGCCGAGGTGGGGCCGGTGCGGATCTGCACGGCGCCGCAGCAGTTTTCATCGCGCTTGGTGTAGTCGGCGATGATCTTGAAGGTCGAGTTGTCGTCGGGCACGAACAGCAGCTGGCCGCGCACGGTGTAGAAGTTCTGGTCGGCGTCCTGCTTCTCGGTGCTGGGGCCCTCGCCCGTCACCACGTCGTTGAAGCCGTCGCGCTGGCGGGCCGCGGCGTAGAGGCGGCCGGCCCACTTGTCGCTGCCGAACAGCGGGCCGGTGACCGAGGCCGCCGCGCCCTTGGCGTCGTAGTTGCCGACCGTGACCTCGGCGTTGGCGCCGAAGCCGAACTCCGGCTCCTTGGTCATGATGTTGATGACGCCGGCCGAGGTGTTCTTGCCGAACAGGGTGCCCTGCGGACCTTTAAGCACCTCGATGCGGTCCATTTCGCCCAGGTCGCCGAACGACACGCCGTTGCGCGGGCGGTAGACGCCGTCGATCACCACGCCGACCGAGCTTTCCAGGCCGGGGTTGTCGCCGACGGTGCCGACGCCGCGGATGCGGGCGGTGGTCGAGGCTTCCGACGTGGTCGAGGTGACGGTCAGGCCCGGCGTCAGGATCGTCAGGTCCTTGATGTCGCGCACGCCGGTGTCCTGCAGCAGCTTGGCGCCGACCGCGGTGACCACCACCGGGGTGTCCTGCAGGTTCTGCTCGCGCTTCTGGGCGGTGACGATGATGCTGTCGACGGTAAGGGTTTCGGGCTCCTGGGCGGCCGCCGCGGCCGGGTCCTGAGCATGGGCGACGCCGACGGCGGCGACGCCCGCGAGCACGACGGCGGAGGCCGTGCCGCGAAGCACCTGGGTAAAGCGCATTTCCTACCTCGGTTCGTTATGACGAGAGCGCTTGCACCGCCCCCGCCGGTTTTTTGATTGGCCTTCACCCGAACGATCGTTCGAATGGACAGCCAATGGTTATGGGCGGCTGGTATGCTCGGCAAGCGAAAACCTTGCTGTGAAACGGTTCCAAGGTTCCTGTTGCGAAACTGCGACAGCGTTATGCGAACATGCCGGGCTTCTTAAAAACCCGATCCGGGGTCGCTCCCTTGCGCGCGAGGGGCGGCGGGCGCATCTGGCGTCCATGCCGGTTTCCCCACGCTACCGCCCCGATTCCCGCTTCGCCCTGCTGGGCGGAGAGTTCGCCGATCCGGTCGAGGCCGCCGACTTTCCTGAAACGATCCTGCGGTTCCGCAATGATCGGGCCGCTTTGACGGTAGGGCTGGAGAGCCTGACCGACGCCGAGTGGATCGCCCATTTCGGCAGGTTCGCCCCCCTGCCGGACGCCCAGCCGAGCCCGCTGGCCATGCGCTATCACGGCCACCAGTTCCGCTCGTACAATCCCGAACTCGGCGACGGCCGGGGCTTCCTGTTCGCGCAGGTGCGGGAAGAGGAGACCGGTCGCCTGCTCGACCTGGCCACCAAGGGCTCTGGCCAGACGCCGTGGTCGCGGCATGGCGACGGCCGCCTGACCCTGAAGGGCGGCATGCGCGAAATCCTGGCGGCCGGCCTGCTGGAGGCGCTGGGCGTTCCCACCTCGCGGGCCTTTTCCCTGATCGAGACCGGCGAGGCCCTGACCCGCGGCGACGAGCCCAGCCCGACCCGCTCGGCGGTGCTGACCAGGCTTTCGCACAGTCACATCCGCTTCGGGACCTTCCAGCGCCTGGCCTATTTCGAGCGGGCCGACCTGATCTCCACGATGGTCGACCACGTGGTCGAGACCTATTTCCCGCACTTGGCCGAGGCCCCCGACCGGCCCACGGCGATGTTCGCCGAGGTAGTGGCCCGCACCGCCCGCCTCATCGCCCGCTGGATGACCGCCGGCTTCGTGCACGGCGTGCTCAACACCGACAACATGGTCGTCACCGGCGAGAGCTTCGACTACGGCCCCTGGCGCTTCCTGCCGCGCAACGACCCCAACTTCACGGCCGCCTATTTCGACCATTCGGGCCTCTACAGCTTCGGCCGCCAGCCGGAGGCGGGGTTCTGGAACCTGCAGCAGCTGGCCGCTTGCCTCGTTCTGGTCACTCCGGACCAGACGGGCCTGATCGCCGCCCTCAACGGCTTTTCCGACGCCTACAAGGACGGCCTGCGCGAGGCGATGATCGCGCGGCTTGCGGTCAAGAGCCGGGGCGCGGAGGCCGACGTCGAACTGGTCAACGCCGCCTTCAAGGCCCTGGCCGAGGGGAGCAAGCTGTCCGGCGGCGAGGCCCTGCGCTGGGAGCCGTTCTTCTTCGACTGGTTCGGCGGCGAGGCCTCGCAGGCCCGCGCGCTGGAGGGCCCGCGCGGCGGCCTCTACCAGGATCCGGTCTTCGCCGACTTCCGTTCACGGCTGGCGGGCTTCGAGCCCGACCGCCCCGAGCGCCTGGAAAATCCCGTGTTCGGACGAACCGAGCCGGAGGAGCTGCTGATCGAGGAGGTCGAGGCCTTGTGGGCGCCGATCGACCAGGCCGACGACTGGGCGCCGCTCAACGACAAGCTGGCGCGGATCGAGGACGCGAGAAAGGCTTACGGCCTCGATGTGTGAACTGGACGACTGACATAAGTTTGAGGCATTTATGCCGCATGCTGAGTTTTCCGGAGTCGCACCCGGAACCAACGTCAAGCTTGCGATTTAAGCGTGCTGGACGGCGGTCTATCAACCCCGCGGCCGACCCCTTCCCCCGAGGGCGGCGGGACAAGGTGGAGAATAACGCATGCGCATCTTCCAACCGATCATGCTGGTCTGCGCCGTGGCCCTGTCGTTCATCGGCGCCCTCGGCCTGCCGGGCTGCGCCCGCGCCATCGGCGAAGCGCTCTCGGACAAGCCGGAACTGGCTTAAGCGCCCTTCTCCCCTTGCGGGAGAAGGTGTCATCCGCAGGATGACGGATGAGGGGTCTCTCAAACGGGAGACGCCTCGCCCAGCCCATCTGCCGTCTCGGCGGCGCCGGTCGTCGACCCCTCACCCGACCTGCTTCGCAGGCCACCCTCTCCCGCAAGGGGAGAGGGATATATCTGCCACACCGCCCGCAACTTCCGCGCGCGCCGCTCGCCCGCCCCTGGCGCGGGTCGGCATAACCCTGTAATCGCCCGCCTCCCGATAAGGACCTCGAAGACCATGGCGCGCAAAGCCCCAGCCTTCATGACCGTCAGCTACCAACTCGACCTGCAGGTCGAGGGTAATGACGCGTGCATGCTGGAGGGGAAGACGGCCTAGGTCCGAAAGGATTTCGGGAAGTACGAAGAAAACCCCTCCTGGCCTTGGCCGGAGGGGTTTTTCGTTTTGCGCGGAAATTCCTCCGACCATGACGCCGGGAGGGGCGGATTGGAAAGGAGAAGCCCATGAGCGGCTTCACGCACATCGAAAGCGGGGGCGCGCCGATCAAGGCGTGGACCCAAGGGGTGCCGATCGAGGATTCGGCGCTCAAGCAGCTGCGCAACGTCGCCAGCCTGCCGTTCATCCACAAGCACGTGGCGGTGATGCCCGACGTGCACTGGGGCATGGGCGCGACCGTGGGCTCGGTGATCCCGACGTATAAGGCGATCATCCCGGCCGCCGTGGGCGTCGACATCGGCTGCGGCATGATGGCGGTGCGCACCTCGATCCGCGCCGAGCACCTGCCCGACAACCTGTTCGGCATTCGCTCGTCGATCGAGGCGGCCGTGCCGCACGGCCGCACCGACAACGGCGGGCGCAACGACAAGGGCGCCTGGCAGACCGAGCCCCCGGCGATCGCCGCGGCCAAGTGGGCCGACCTGAAGGAAGGGTACGACGACATCGTCGCGCGCAATCCCAAGGCCGGCCACCCGCGCGGGTTCGGGCACCTGGGCACGCTGGGCACGGGCAACCACTTCGTCGAGCTGTGCCTCGACGAGGCCGGCGACGTGTGGGTGATGCTGCACTCGGGCTCGCGCGGGGTCGGCAACCGGTTCGGGACCTACTTCATCGAGCGGGCCAAGCACGAAATGCGCCGCTGGTTCATCAACCTGCCCGATGAAGACCTGGCCTACTTCGCCGAAGGCTCGGACGGTTTCGTCGACTACGTGCGGGCGGTGGCCTGGGCGCAGAAGTACGCCCGCGCCAACCGCGAGGTGATGATGGACCAGGTCCTCTCGGTGCTCCGCGGGCGCTTCCCGGATCTGGTGGTGACGCAGGAAGCGGTGAACTGTCACCACAACTACGTCTCCAAGGAAAAGCACTTCGGCAAGGACGTCTACCTGACCCGCAAGGGCGCGGTGTCGGCCAAGGCCGGGGAGCTGGGCATCATCCCCGGTTCGATGGGCGCCAAGTCGTTCATCGTGCGCGGCAAGGGCAACCCGGACTCGTTCTGCACCTGCTCCCACGGGGCGGGCCGCGCGATGAGCCGCAACGAAGCCAAGCGCCGGTTCACGGTGGAGGACCACGTCGCGGCCACGGCCGGCGTGGAATGCCGCAAGGACGAAGGCGTGATCGACGAAACCCCGATGGCCTATAAGGACATCGACGCGGTCATGGCCGCCCAGAGCGATCTGGTGGAGATCGTCCACACGCTGCGCCAGGTGGTGTGCGTGAAGGGCTAGCCGCGTGACAGCCGAAAGTGTGTGCGGTTTCGGCGGCCGTCACGCGGCCGCTTGGAGACGAGCCTGCATGCAGGCTCTAGGACGCCGTCCGGTCGCAAGACCGGGCGGCGTTTCCGCGTGGGCCTACCCATTGTGGGCGGGCGGTGCGTACAGCACGCGCGTCTGTTGCTAAGCCGCTGCTCAAGGTTGATCTGAGGCGCGCGCCATGGCCACGGAAGTCCCGTTCCCGACCCGGCCCTTTTACATCGGTTCCAAGTTGCCCGGCGGCGAGCGCCTGGCGCTGTCCAAGGGCGAGGGCGACAAGCTCGTCCTGCGACCGCTGGAAGGCGACCTCGACCAGCTGTGGACAGCCGAGGCCTACATCCATGGCGGATCGGTGCTGCGCCACCTGGCCAGCGGCCTGGTCCTGACCTACCGCACCCGCCACTATTCGACGCCCAAGGGCGGCGGCTACGACACGCCCGAGGGGGCCGTGCGCCTGGCGCCCTTCTCGCCCAGCGAGGTGCGGCAGGTCTGGCGCGCCGAGGCGGTCAACGGCTGGGTCGCGCTGAACACCCGGCTCGACTGGGAATACAAGCTGAACATCTACCGCTCCGACCCGCGTGGCGACATCGGCGTCTATCGCTGGGACGGCGGCGCCGACAACGAGTGCTGGGCGCTTCCGGTCGAGGAAGGCCAGGTGATCGTCACCGACCTGCAGTATGCCCACCGCCTGTTCATGGAGGTGAGGCCCGCGCCGTCGCAGTGGGGCGAGGTCATGGTTGTCGACAACCGCTTGGGCTCGGAACTGCTCACCGACGTGCGCTGGACGCCGCGCACCTACGACATCGAGCGCACGTTCATGATCGAAGAGGGCGTCGATCGCGGTCCGCTGGCGATGTTCGGCCCGGTGGGCGGGTTCGATCGCGTGGTGGACGTCCTTGACGGTGAACAGACCCTGGAGCGGTCGATCAAGCCGCTGCCCGAGGCTCACATCCTCAGCCCCCACCTTGAACGGATGGACGACCCGGCCCAGGCGCTGGTCGAGGTTCCGGCCGGACGGCTCTACGGCTACCAGCCGCTGGTGGACTACGCCCGTATCGTCGCGCCGTTCACCGCCACCCTGCGCCTGCGGTCAGCGATCTCGGGGCGGTTGTCGGGTGCGCTCGCGATCGAGGGAAGGTTCTTCGGCGTCAATCCGGTGCGTAGCGAGGTCCGGGTCCACGATCTCACCACGGTCGGGGCAGACGGCGGCGGCGACCTTGTGGGCGTCATGCAGCCGGCCTAGGCGGGCGTCTTTCCGCGCCCCTCACGCCAGGACCGGCATCTTCTCCAGCAGCTTGTCCAGGGTCACCGGGTACTCGCGCACCCGCACGCCGGTGGCGTTGTAGACGGCGTTGGCCACCGCCGCGCCGACGCCGCAGATGCCCAGTTCGCCCACGCCCTTGGCCTTCATCGGCGAGGACATCGGGTCGGTCTCGTCCAGGAAGATCACCTCCTGGTGCGGGATGTCGGCGTGCACCGGCACCTCGTAGCCGGCCAGGTCGTGATTGACGAAGAAGCCGATGCGCTTGTCGACGACCAGCTCTTCCATCAGAGCCGCGCCGGCGCCCATGACCATGGCGCCGATCACCTGGCTGCGGGCCGCCTTCGGATTGAGGATCCGGCCCGCCGCGCAGACGGCCAGCATCCGGCGGATGCGGATCTCGGCGGTGTCGGCGTCTACGCCGACCTCGACGAAGTGGGCGCCGAAGGTCGACTGCTGGTGGGTCTTGGTGAGGTCGCCGTACTCCATGAAGTCTTCGGCGGTGACCGGGCCCGAGGCGGCGGCCTGCTCCAGCGGCAGGCTCTGATTGCCGACCTTCACCCGGCCGTCGGCGAACTGCGCCTTGGCGGGATCCAGGCCCAGCTTGCCGGCCACGGCCTCGCGCAGCTTGACGCAGGCCGCGTAGACCCCGGCGGTGGAGCTGTTGGCGCCCCACTGGCCGCCCGAGCCGGCCGACACGGGGAACGACGAGTCGCCCAGGCGCACGTTCACGCGGGTCAGAGGCACGCCCATCATCTCGGCCGCGGTCTGGGCGATGATGGTGTAGCTGCCGGTGCCGATGTCGGTCATGTCGGTCTCGACGGTGACGACGCCGCCGGTCTCCAGCCGCACGCGGGCGGCCGACTTCATCACGAGGTTGTTGCGGAAGGCCGCCGCCACGCCCATGCCGACCAGCCAGCGGCCGTCGCGGGCCTGGCCGGGCTTGGCCCGACGGCTCCAGCCGAACTTGTCGGCGCCGGTGCGCAGGCACTCGTTCAGCCGCCGCTGCGAGAACGGCCGGCTGGGCTTTTCCGGGTCGACCTGGGTGTCGTTGAGCACGCGGAACTCGACGGGATCGATGCCCAGCTTCTCGGCCAGTTCGTCGACCGCCACCTCCAGGGCCATCAGGCCGGGGGCCTCGCCGGGCGCGCGCATGGCGTTGCCCTCCGGCAGGTCCAGCAACGCCAGCCGCGTCTTGGTCATGCGGTTCTCGCCGGCATAGAGCAGGCGGGTCTGCTGCACGGCCGTCTCCGGTCCGCCGCCGGGCAGGTCGCCCGACCAGCTCTCGTGGCCGATGGCGGTGATCTTGCCGGCGCGGTCGGTCCCGATGCGGATGCGCTGGATGGTCGCCGGGCGGTGGGTGGTGTTGTTGAACATCAACGGCCGGGTCAGGGCCACCTTCACCGGCCGTCCCGCCGCCTTGGCGCCGAGGGCCGCCATGATGGCGTCGGCCCGCACGAACAGCTTGCCGCCGAAGCCGCCGCCGATGAACGGCGACATCAGCCGCACGTTCTCTCGCGGGATCCCCAGGGTCTTGGCGACGTCGCCGGCCCCCCAAGCGATCATCTGGTTCGAGGTCCACAGGCTCAGCTTGTCGCCCTTCCAGGCGGCGATGCTGGCGTGCGGCTCCATCATCGCGTGGCCGTGGTCGGGGGTGGTGTAGGTCTCGTCCAGCTTCACCGGCGCGGCGGCGAAGGCGGCCTCGAAGTCGCCGACCGCGCTGTCGGGCCCGCCGTCCTTGGGCTTGGTCGCCCCGTCCTTGGCGGCGACAAGGTCGAAGGTCCCCTTGGCGCGCTCGTAGTCCACCTTGACCAGGCCGGCGGCGGCGCGGGCCTTCTCGAAGGTCTCGGCCACGACGATGGCGATGGCCTGGTGGTAGTGCTGGATCTCGGGACCGCCCAGCAGCATGGCGGTGTTGAAGTCGCCCTTGGTCAGCTTGCCGGCCTCGGCGGCGGTGACGATCGCCAGCACGCCCGGCGCGGCCTTGGCGCGCGAGAGGTCCATCGACGTGATGCGGCCCTTGGCGATCGCGGCGCCGACGACATAGCCGTAGGCGATGTTGGGGATCGCGTCGTGCCGCTCATAGGCGTAGGGGGCGCGGCCGGTGGTCTTCAGCGGACCGTCGATGCGGTCGACCGGCTTGCCGACCACCTTCAGCTGGTCGATCGGATTGGTGGTGGCGGGGGTGTCGAACTTCATCGCTTAGGCCCTCGCTTCGGCCAGGGCCGCGCCGATGGCGCGCTGCGTCAGGGCCAGCTTGAACGCGTTCTGGGTAGTGGTGCGGGCGCCGGCCAGCAGGCCATCGGAGATCGCCTGTGCGCCGCGGGGCAGGGCGCTTTCCGCCGCCTCCACCCGCCAGGGCTTGTGGGCGACGCCGCCCAGGGCGATGCGGCCGCTCCCGTCCTTCTGGATGACGCTGGCCACCGAGACGAGGGCGAAGGCGTAGGAGGCCCGGTCGCGCACCTTGCGATAGGCGTGAACCCCGCCGATGGGCTTTGGCAAGGTCACCGAGGTGATCAGCTCGCCGCGCGCCAGGGCGGTCTCGACATGGGGCGTCTGCCCCGGCAGGCGGTGGAAGTCGGCGATCGGGATCGAGCGCTCGGTCCCGTCCGGGGTCACGGTCTCGACGGTGGCGTCCAGCACGCGCAGGGCCACGGCCATGTCGCTGGGGTGGGTGGCGATGCAGGCCTCGCTGGCGCCCAGCACGGCCAGGCTGCGGGTGAAGCCGCCGATCGCCGCGCAACCCGCGCCGGGGGTGCGCTTATTGCAGGGCATGTTGGTGTCGTAGAAGTAGGGGCACCGGGTGCGCTGCAGCAGGTTGCCGGCGGTGGTGGCCTTGTTGCGCAGCTGGCCCGAGGCGCCGGCCAGCAAGGCCCGCGACAGCACGCCGTAGTCCTTGCGCACCCGCTTGTCGGCGGCCAGGTCGGTGTTGCGCACCAGGGCCCCGATGCGCAGGCCGCCGTCCTTGGTGGGGGCGATCTCGTCCAGCTTCAGGCCGTTGACATCGATCAGCCGCGCGGGCGTCTCGATCTCCAGCTTCATCAGGTCCAGCAGGTTGGTGCCGCCGGCGATGAAGCGGGCGGTCGGGTCGGCGGCGACGGCTGCGGCGGCTTCGCGCGGGCTTTTGGCGCGCTCGTAGGAAAACGCCCTCATGCCTTTCCTCCCGCCACTTCGGCCACGGCCGAGACGATGTTGGAATAGGCCCCGCAGCGACAGATGTTGCCGCTCATCCGCTCGCGCAGCTCGTCCTCACTGAACTGGACCCTGGCGTTGAGGTCGCCGGTGACGTGGCTGGGCACGCCGGCCTTGATCTCGTCGAGCACCGCCTTGGCCGAGCAGATCTGGCCCGGCGTGCAGTAGCCGCACTGGTAGCCGTCGTGCTTGACGAAGGCGGCTTGCAGAGGGTGCAGCTTTTCCGGCGTTCCCAGGCCCTCGATGGTGGTGACCTCGTCGCCCTCGTGCATCACCGCCAGCGACAGGCAGGAATTGATCCGCCGGCCGTCGACGATGACCGTGCAGGCGCCGCACTGGCCGTGGTCGCAGCCCTTCTTGCTGCCGGTCAGCTTCAGATGCTCGCGCAGGGCGTCCAGCAGGGTGGTGCGGGTGTCCAGCTCCAGGGTCTGGCGCTGGCCGTTGACCGTGAAGGACACCTTCATCAGCGAAGGCGCCGGTTCGGCCGGCGCGGCGGCGGCCACGCCAGGGGCCGTCGTGACGCCCACGGCGGCGCCGGTGGCCATCACTTCGCGCCTGGAAAGCTGAAGGTCGTCGAGTATCGCCATCCCATCCTCCGGTCCTCCACGCGCCAAGGGTCCGCGGGTAAAGCGGCCGGACGCGCAGGCGGTTTCGTCGCGGGTGTCGGCCCAGCGAAAGAGGCGAAGCGTAACAGGGGCGGACGGGGCGTATTAGGCGCCTGGCGGTGCACGGGGTGTTGAGCCCTGCTCAACAATCCAGATCGGGTTTCACGCGTTGGGGCGGCCGCCGCGGAGCGATCCGGCTGGTCGCAGCGTTGTCTCGGCGAACAAGCGGAGACCCCATGGACCTCGACACCAAGCCCGACATTCACCCGGACCAACAGCCCAAGCCGGTCAGGCGCAAGCACGTCAAGGCGCTGGCCGTGATCGCCATCATCATCGCCGTGCTGGCCGTGGCGATGTTCGTCGGCTTCAACGCCTTCTACGCTGTGGAAGCGAGCTAGGGGCCTTAAGCCTCGCCCTTGCTTCCGCCCGAGCGCTGGAACAGTTGCAACGTGCGCAGCATGGCCAGGCGAGCGCTGTCGGCGTGATGGCCGCTGGGGGCGACGAAGGCGTGGCCGGCGTCGTACTGGAAGATCGGCAGGTCGGGGTGGGCCGCCTCGATCGCCGCCACGTCGGCCGGCGGGATCATCTCGTCGGTCTTGCCGAAGTGCAGGATGGTCGGAACCTTGGGCGTCTCGTCGCGATAGCGCACGATGTCGCCGCCATAGAAGCACGAGACCGCCGCCACGCCGTGGGCGCGGGTCGAGGTCAGCCAGGCGGTGGCGCCGCCGAAGCAGAAGCCCAGGACAAAGACCGGACCCTCAAGCGCGTCGATGGCGGCCTGGACGCGCGGCACGCTGGCCGCGCCCCAGCCGGCCTGCTCGCCCAGCGCCATGCGCTGGTCGAGGATCGAAGGGTCGGTGTTGAGCTCCGGCCAGGGGGCGTCGGCGCTGTCCAGCAGGCTGGGAGCGATCACCTCATAGCCGTGCTCGGCCAGGCTTTCGCTGAACTCGCGGATGTGCGGGGTTATCCCCCATATGGCGTGCAGCACGACGAGGCCGCCGCGCCGCGCCTCGCCGGGCGGCACGTGGAAGGCCGACAGCGGACCGCCGTCGCGGTCGCACAGGGCGATGCGGGTTCCGGTGGTCATGCGCCAGCCCCGTTCGCCTCGAACAGCTCGACGGTGCGCTGGCGGGCCAGCTCGGCGTCGGCCGGATCGCTGTCGGGACGGCCGTCGTTGTTGAAGCCGTGGCCGCTGGCCTCGTAGACATAGACCGGAAGGTCCGGGTGAGCCGTCCAGAGGGCCGCCTTGGCGGGCTCGGCTGGGATGTGGGCGTCCTTGGCGCCCAGGTGGACGATCACCGGGCAGTTCAGCGGCAGGGCGGCGTTGGCGGCGACCTGGCTGCCGTAATAGCTGGAGCCGGCGGCCAGGCCTTCCAGCTTCGAGGCCGCCAGCCAGACCAGCGAGCCGCCCATGCAGTAGCCGACGGCGAACACCGGACCCTTGTCCTTCAGGGCGTCGATGCAGGCCTGGATGTCCGACAGCATGGCCGGCATGCCGACCTTGCCGACGGCGGCGACGCCGTTCTGGAAGCCCTCGGGATCGTGCTCGGCGACATAGCCGCGCTCGACCCGGTCGAACAGCGACGGCGCGATCGCCTCGTAGCCGCGCGCGGCCCAGCGGGCCAGGTCGGCCTGGATGTACTGGTCGAGGCCGAAGATCTCCTGGATCACCACCACGCCGCCCTTGCGCGGGCCCTCGGGCTGGACATGGCCGGCGGTGAATTCGAAGCCGTCGATGGCGGAGGTCAGGGTGATGGTGTCGGCCATGGGGGCTCCGGCGTCTTGTTTGGCGCGCATCCAGAACCGCGCCGCCTTTCCGGTCAAGGCGTCAGTCCGCTTGCTCCATGATGCGGACATGCCGGCGAAGGCCGGGCGGTCCGGCTCAGCGCGCCTTTCGCGACAGGCGGGGGAACAGGTGAGGGGCGCGCTGGTGGATGGCGGCGGCCAGGGCCTCGTCCGACGTCGCCAGGCCATGGATCGGAATCAGCACGGCGGTCGGACGATCGGAGGGCGATACGCTCCTCTCCCGCAGGCGCAGCAGCGCGCCGTTGTCGCCGATGGCGTCGGTGTCGGCGGCGACGATCGCGTCCCAGGACATGAACCGGAACTTCTTCCGGGGGTGATCGCGCCAGTGGATGCCTTCGTCGGCGATGATCAGGCGGGCGGCCTTGTCGGTCAGGGTCAGCGCCAGGGCGAAGGCCAGGCCGCAGACGGTCAGCAGGGTCCACGGCCAGTTCTCGTGGGTGGGCGTGGTGATCGCGCGATAGGCGGGTATGGCGCAGAGCAGGATCATGAGGCCCGCTTCCCACAGGGCGCGTCGAGGCCGGTCGATGCCGATCTCGAGCGCCGGCGTCTGCGCGTGACGCGACGAAACGGCGGTCTTGCTCATGGCGTGATCCTTACGCGCGCGCCGTCGCGCACCAGTTTCCAGACCTCCTCGATCTCCGGATCGGTGACGGCGATGCAGCCGTCGGTCCAGTCGCGGCCCTTGTACAGCGCCCAGAGGGCGCCGCGGCCGTTGGGTAGGCCGTGGATCATGATGTCGCCGCCGGGGTCGCCCCCCTGGGCGCGGGCCGCGGCGGCCTGGGCCGGCGTCGGGTAGCTGATGCGCAGGGAGAGGTGGAAGCGGCTGTTCGGATTGCGGCCGGTGATGCGGTAGTCGCCCTCGGGCGTGCGCCGGTCGCCCTGGCGGGTCTTGGGCGCCAGGCCGCCACCGCCCAGCGAGACGTCATAGGTCCGCACCAGCCGATCGCCGGCGTAGAGGCTCATGCGATGGGCGGCCTTCTCGATCACGATGCGGTCGACCGAGCCTTCGACGGCGGGCGGCTGGGCCGCCGCGCCGCAGCCGGCCAGCAGCAGGACGGCGGGCGCGGCCAGGCGCGAGATCGGGCCCGCCACGGTCAGAACTCCGGCTTAAGGGTTGGGGACGGAGGCGTTATCACTTCCAGCAGGGCCGCGTGTCGGTCGCCGCCCACCGGGATCAGCCGGAACTCGCCGCCGAAGATCTTCAGCCGGGCGCTGCCGTCGGCCTCGCGCGGCAGGCTGCGATTACGGATCGGGGCGATCGCGCCCGGACCTTCGACGCTGACCATCACGTCGGCGTCGTCCTTGTCCCATTCGGTGAACTTGAAGGTCAGCCGCATGACCGGCAGGTCGGCCGGCTTGCGATCGACCGTTAGGCCGGCCGCGCCGCTGGTGCTCTTGGTGTAGGACAGGGAGGTCGGGAAAAGCGGTGCGAAGGTCCGCACCCATTGATGGCCGCTCATGCCGCCGCGCGGAAAGCAGATCGTCGTCCAGGCCACGGTCTCGCCGCGCGGTTCGGACTTCGGCGCGCACCAGATGATGCTCGAGCCATAGGGGTCGGTCATCGGGACCCCGAACACCGGCGTACCGGCGGGCATCACGGCGCCGCCGGCGAGCAGGCCCATTTTGCGCACGTCCTGGCCGAGCACGCCGGTCAGGCTGTGGGCGACGGGCAGGCTGGCGATGACGTCGCGGCGGGCGATTGGGCCGGGGGCGTGGATCTCGACCGGACCGACGGCCTTCAGAACGGCCATGGCCTCGAACGGCGGCGGGGCGTCCGGCGCGCTCGCCGTCTCTTCCCCGGGCTGGGCCGCAGCGGACGGCCCGCCGACGGCAAGGGCGACGGCCAGACAGGCGGCCGCGCCGTACACGATCTTCTTCACGCCGAACCAAGCTCCCCCGAACCGTTGCGGGGAGAACTTGGCCCAGACGTGAATTATTTCAAGCCTGCGATCAGACGTTGAAGCGGAAGTGCATCACGTCGCCGTCCTTGACGACATATTCCTTGCCTTCCGAACGCATCTTCCCGGCTTCCTTGGCGCCGGCTTCGCCGTTGAGCTTGACGTAGTCCTCGTAGGCGATGGTCTCGGCGCGGATGAAGCCCTTCTCGAAGTCGGTGTGGATCACGCCGGCCGCCTGCGGGCCGGTGGCGCCCACGGGGATCGTCCAGGCGCGGGCTTCCTTGGGGCCGACCGTGAAGTAGGTCTGCAGGCCCAGCAGCTTGTAGGCTTCGCGGATCAGGCGGTTCAGGCCCGGCTCTTCCAGGCCCAGGGTCTCGAGGAACTCGGTGCGCTCGGCTTCGTCCAGCAGGGCGATCTCGCTCTCGATCTGGGCCGAGATGACCACGCTGTTGGCGTTGTCGGTCTTGGCGCGCTCGGCCACCAGGTCGGAGAACTTGTTGCCCTTGTCGGCGCTGGCTTCGTCGACGTTGCAGACATAGAGGGCCGGCAGCGAGGTCAGCAGCTGCAGCATGGCCCAGGCCTTGGCGTCTTCCTTGTCGACCTTGGCGGCCCGGGCCGGACGGCCGGCGCGCAGTTGCTCGAGAGCCAGGTTGATCAGGCGCAGGGTGGCGATCATTTCCTTGTCGCCGCCGCTCTTGGCGCGCTTCTCGACGTTGGGCAGGCGCTTTTCCAGGCTTTCCAGGTCGGCCAGCATCAGTTCCATCTCGATGATCTCGAGATCGGCGATCGGGTCGATGCGGCCTTCCACGTGGGTGATGTCGCCGTCCTCGAAGCAGCGGGCCACGAAGGCTACGGCGTCGCAGTCGCGGATGTTGGCCAGGAACTGGTTGCCCAGGCCTTCGCCCTTCGACGCGCCGCGCACCAGGCCGGCGACGTCGACGAAGTTGATGCGGGCCGGGATGATTTCCTTGGAGCCGGCGATGGCGGCCAGGGCGTTCAGGCGCGCTTCGGGCACGGCCACGTCGCCGGTGTTCGGCTCGATGGTGCAGAACGGATAGTTGGCGGCCTGGGCCGACGCCGTCTGGGTCAGGGCGTTGAACAGGGTGGACTTGCCGACGTTGGGCAGGCCGACGATGGCGACTTTCAGGGCCATGGAACTCTCGTGAATTTCGTTGGGCGGGCGCTTAGCACGGATTGTGCTGGAAGTCCGCCCTCACCACATCGGATCGATCTCGGCGCCCTTCAGCGCCTCGGCGATGCGCTGGCGGGTGGCGTCGGTGACGTCGTCGGGCAGGGCGTCGGGGTGGAACCAGCCGATCTCGTGGATCTCGCCCTGCTCGGCGGCCGCGCACGGCTCCCAGGCGTGGACGCGGTAGAACAGCACGTGGTCGCCGGGATGGCGCGGCTCGTTGCTGTGCACCGACAGCAGGGTGGGGCGGCCGATGACGCGCACGCCGGCCTCCTCCTGCATCTCGCGCACGAGCGAGGTCTCGGCGATCTCGCCGCGCTCGACCCCGCCGCCGGGCAGGTACCAGCCGGGGACATAGGTGTGCTGGATCATCAGCACGCGGCCTTCCTCGTCGGTGACGAGGCCGCGCACGCCCAGGGTCAGGCCGCGGGTCATGCGGAACCAGGCATAGACGAAGGGACGGGTGTAGGGTTCGACTTTACGGCGCCAGAGCATGAGGCCCAGGCTAAGCTGTTTCGGCGGCGAGGGGCAGGCCTTGCTCCACCGAACATTGGCCGCTAAAGCCGGGGGCGAGGAAACAACAACCAAGCCGGAGCGGCGCCAACATGCTCGCGATCCTGATCATCGCCATCTTCCTGGGCGTCATCGTCGGCCTGAACGCCTTCGAGTTCGGCCGCATCGATTGATCCAGTCCGCGCGGCGGTTTCCCGCCGCGCTCGCTCTCTAGTCCCCCACCCGCGCCATCAGCCGCCGGCCGCCGGCGCGCATCAGGAAGCGGGTCTCGGCGTTGGCCGGGATGCGGGGGTCGTCCCACAGCGCCAGCTGCAGCCAGGCCTCGACGCGCAGGCGCCGGGTGAGGCCTCGCGCCGTCTCGAAGGCGTCGCCCAGCTCGCGCACGGCCCGCGCCTCGACCGCCTCGGCCACCGCTTCGCCGTCGGCCAGCATCGGGTCGGCGCCGGCCAGCACCCAGGCGCGGATGTCCTCGCGGGCCTCCGGCGAGGGGGTCATCTCCTCGGCGAAGAACAGCGGCCAGTGGGTCAGGGGGCGGCGGCCCTCGGAAAGGTCGCCCGCGGCCAGTTCCAGGGCGCGGCTGAGCAACTGGTCGCGGGCCACCGGCGAGTGGGCCAGGTCCTCGGCGTGCAGCGACAGGCGGGTGGCGGCCTCGCGCGGCGAGGCGCCGGACCAGGCCTGCTCCACGTGATCGGCGGCGGTCAGCAGGGCGGCCGCGGCGGCGGCGCCCAGGCCGTGGCCGGGGCTGGGGCAGGGCCCCGGGGCGTCGTCAGCCGTCATTGCGCACCGCCAGCACCTTGATCGATCGGACCCGGCCGCCGGCTTCCGCCCACGAGAAGCGCTGGCCGGGCTTGAGTCCCAGCAGCGCGGCCCCGATCGGCGCTGTGACCGACACCCGGTGCTCGTCGATGCTGGCCTCGTGCGGCAGGGCCAGGCGAATGGTGCGCATCCGGTCGCGGTCGAGATCGTGATAGTCGACCTCCGAGCCCAGCCGCACGCGGTTGGCGGCCAGGACACCCTCGACCACGGCGGCGCGTTCCAGCTCGACGGCCAGCAGGGCCTGGCCCCGCGCGGCGCTGGGATGGGCCACCAGGGCGGCGAGGGCGTCGTAGTCCTCGGCGCAGACGGTGATCGGCGGACGCGGATCGCGCTTGGAGAGAGGCGGGGAGGCAGGCATCGAAGCGCTCCTGGCGTTTGGCCATGCGGCATGGCGCGGCGCCGCGGCCCTGGGCCACGCGCCGTAGTAATGGGGGTATGGGCGCAAGTTTTCTGGACCTCGACCGGTTATGTGTCGAAGTCTTGCGCAACGCTGTTGTCGATGTGGTTTTCGTCCCGAGCCCGGCGCACGCGCGTCGATAGGGGCTCGGGACTAGGCTCCTGCGATGAGGTGGCCCGCCCTGTGCTGTTCGCGATTGAAGAATTCGATGCGATACATGGTGGCGGCATCATAGGTAAGGCAGCGCTGCTGTCAAATCAGGCAATCAGTCCGGAGCGCCGTTCGCGCGACATGGGTCGCCGAAGCGGCCGGCGGCGGCTAAACGAGGCGCTGGTCCTTCGCGTCCGGAGAGTCGCTTCCATGTTCCGTCATCTGTCGGGCGCTCTTGTCGCCGCCGCCCTGCTGGCTGGCCCGGCCCTGGCCCAGGACCCCAACACGCCGCCGCCGACCGAGGCCCACTACGACACCGCCCGGGCGATGATCGCCGACCGTCAGAAGATCGTGACGCCGAACGGGATCCAGGTGCTGGAGCAGGTGAACCTCAACGGCCTGCCGCAGTGGGTGTCGATCCGCGGGACCGACAAGGCCAATCCGGTGATCATCTATGTTCACGGCGGCCCGGGCGCGACCGAGATGGGCCGCTCCTGGCCCTACCAGCAGGGCTGGGAGGACTATTTCACCGTCGTTCAGTGGGACCAGCCGGGCGCCGGCAAGACCCTGCGATCGAGCGGCGAGGCGGCCAACCGCGCCCACCTGTCGCGCGCCCAGATGACCAAGGACCTGCTGGCCCTGATCGACGACGTCCGGGCCCGTGTCGGCGCGAGGAAGGTGATCCTGCTCGGTCACTCCTGGGGCAATGTCATTGCGCTGGACGCGGCCATGGCCCGGCCGGAGGTAGTGGCGGCCTATGTCGGCGTCGGCCCGCTGTTTTCGCTGCGCGCCAACGAGACGGCGCAGTACGAGGCGCTGCTGAAGATCGCCGCCGAGCGCAAGGACGAGACGGCCCTGGCCGAACTGAAGGCGCTGGCGCCCTATCCCGGCGACGGCGAGATCCCGTTCGCCAAGGTCAATGTCGTGCGCAAGTGGGTGATGGCCTACGGGGGCCTGGCCGCCTATCGCGACAACGCCGACTTCTATTTCCGCGCCGCCCGGCTGTCGCCGCTCTACGACTATGCCGACCGCCTGGCCATCGACCAGGGCGGCCAGCTGTCGGTGCCGGCCCTGCTGCCCGACATGGCCGCGGTGGATCACACCAGGATCGCGGCGACGAAGTTCCCGGTCTTCATGTTCCTGGGCCGCCACGACATCACCACGCCCTCGTCGGTGATCGAGCCGTGGCTGGGCCGCCTGAAGGCCCCGAAGAAGCAGCTCGTCTGGTTCGAGCACTCGGCCCACCTGCCCCCGCACGAGGAGCCCGGCAAGTTCCTGGTCGAACTGGTCGACAAGGTGCGGCCGCTGGCGGTGGAGAAGCCGGCGAAGTAGGGCGATCGGCTCAGACGCCGACCGCCTTTCTCAGAAGTTCGTTGGCCCGGCTTTGCCAGCCGGGGCCGTCCTCGCGAAGCTTGTCGATGACGTCTTGGTCAAGGCGCAGGGTCACCTGCTTCTTGGGCGTTTCGAGCTTCGGGCGGCCGCGCCGAGTCAGCGTCCCTGTCGCGGGGCGCAGGACGCGGTCGCCGTCCTTCAGTTCAGCCCGATCGAGAGCCTCGTCGGACCATTCGGGCGCGTCATCCGGATCGATCCAGATGGGGCGCGTATCGTCGTTGTTCCCTGTCATTGCACTCTCTCATCGAGATGATGCGTCGTGCCTGACCGCGTGGTGTCCAAACCACCATGACCATGCGGCCGTCGATGCGGCCGATCGTCTGGTAGCGGGTCTCTCCATACTCAATTCGATCGTCCTCTAGGGTCAGTTGCCTGCCTTCGAAGACGAGGCTCGCATCGGAAAAATCCAGCCCACGGTGGGTCAGGGTCTGCGAGCGCTTCGTCTCATCCCATTCCAGGTCCATTTCGGTGATCCAAGTGGCGACATCTCCAGCCGCGAGGGCTGGGCGGGGTGTGCAGGTTCATTACCGGTTCCTGTTAGTTACCTTGGAGCGAGGCCGCTCCGTTTTTATGTAACTACGCAAATTTGGTTTCGTCAATAAGATGTAGTTACAAAAAAGCGAGCATGGACGCTTGTGACGTTATCCTTAGCTATGTACGTGGCTTGCAGATCGCCTCCGTAGGACCAGCATGCCGATGCCTTCCGAAACAACATCGCGCGGCGGCGCGCTCGTCACCGGCGCGGGCCGGCGGATCGGGCGGGTGCTGGCGCTTGAGGCGGCGCGAGCGGGGTATGACGTGGCGGTGCACTACCGCACCGCGCGGGACGAGGCCGAGGCCGTCGTGGCCGAGATCGCGGTGCTGGGCCGGCGGGCGGTCGCCGTGCCGGGCGAGCTTGCCGATCCGGATATCGGCGCGGCCCTGGTCGGGGCGGCCGCCGAGGCGATCGGGCCCCTGACCCTGCTGGTCAACTCGGCCTCGACCTTCGAGGACGACCGGGTTGGAAACCTGACCGCCGACAGCTGGAACCGGCACATGGACGCCAACCTGCGCGCGCCGGTGCTGCTGGCCCAGGCCTTCGCCGCTGCTCTACCGGCCGATGCGAAGGGGCTGGTGGTCAATCTGGTCGACCAGCGGGTGCTGAAGCCCAACCCGCAGTTCTTCAGCTACAGCGTCTCCAAGGCCGGCCTGTGGTGGGTGACGCGTACCCTGGCCCAGGACCTGGCGCCGGCCATTCGCGTCAATGCGATCGGCCCCGGGCCGGTGCTGGCCTCGATCCACCAGGCGCCCGGCGAGTTCGAGGCCGAGGCCGCGGCCACGCCCCTGGGCGGTCCCGTCGATCCGGCCGAACTGGCGGCCGCGATGCGCTATCTCATTGACGCGCCGTCGGTCACGGGCCAGATGATCGCGGTCGACGGCGGCCAGCATCTGGCCTGGCGCACGCCCGACGTCCTCGGTTCCTGAAGGCCCCCGCCCTTGTCCGCCTCCCCCCTCTCCGAAACGCCTTTCCCGGCGCCCGTTCTCGCCAAGGTCATCGTCACGAAGGTCTTCGTGCGCGGCCTTAAGGTCGAAGCCGAGATCGGCGTCTACGACCACGAGCACGGCCGCGTGCAGCCGCTGGTCATCGACGTCGAGCTCGACGTGGCCGCCAGCCACTGCGAGCAGCTGGGCGACACGGTGAACTACGAGACCATCCGCACCGCCGCCCAGGACATCGCCGCCGCCGGCCATATCGACCTGGTCGAGACCTTCGCCGAGCGCCTGGCCCAGGCCTGTTTCGACGACCATCGCGTCACCCGCGCCCGGGTGCGGGTCGAAAAGCCCCTGGCCCTGGCGCCGCACGCCGCCGCCGCCGGCGTCGAGATCACCGCCGTCCGCGGGTGAGCGCGCTTTCCCACAGCGCCCGCCTGGCTCCGTTCCAGCCCGAAACGGCCTGGACCCTGGAGGGCGGGACGCTGGTGGAGCGCCGCGGTGCGCGCGAGCGCCGCTTCGACCTTTCCCATCTTCGCCGCTTTCGCCTGGCCATGCCGCGCGGCGGCGGCCGCCAGCGCGCCTTGATGCTGAGCTTCGGCCGCCAGCGCGTGGCCGTCGCCTCGCAGAGCTGGCGGGGCCCCGGTCTCTATGACGACAGGTTGGAGAGCTTCTCGCTGCTGGCCCGCGCCATCGCCGCCGTCGGCGCCGACCTTTCGCCCCACGCCCGTTTCGAGACCGCCGGCTTCAAGCTGCGCGACGCCACGACCCTGGTCATCGGGCTGCTGGCGGTGGGGATGGGCGCGCTGCTGCTGCTGGCGATCTCGTCGTCGATGCGCGGCATGGCCATCGACCTGGCCGCGCGCATGGGCTTTCTGCTGCTGCTGATCTTCGCAGGCCTGCCCTGGCTGCCCAGGGGCGAGACGCTGGATCCGCACGACCTGCCGGCGCGGTGGTTGCCCTAGGACCTTGCCCGATCACGGCGGCGGCTCTACCTCCGAGGCCATGATCAGCTATCGACCTTCCTTCCCCGACGACGGCGACCGCATCGTCGACATCTGGCGCCGAGCCGTGGACGCCACGCACGACTTCCTGTCGCCCGAGGACCGGGTCGCCATCGAGGCCGAGGTCGCGGCCTTCCTGCCGGCCGCGCCCCTGTGGGTGGCTGTCGACGACCAGGACGTCGTGGTGGCCTTCATGCTGCTGGAAGGCGGCCACATGCAGGCGCTGTTCGTCGATCCCGACCATCGCGGGACGGGCGTCGGCCGCAACCTGGTGTCGCTGGCCCTGGCGCAGCACCCGGCGCTGACTGTCGACGTCAACGCGCAGAACCCGCAGGCGCTGGGCTTCTACGAGCGGCTGGGCTTCGTCCCTACCGGGCGGTCGGAAACCGACGGCCAGGGGCGCAGCTATCCCCTGATCCACCTGCGGAAGGGCTGACCCGCTCCAGCTCCAGCGGGCCGTCGTCCACTCGCCAGCGCAGCGGCAGGAGCGAGGCCTCGCGATAGAGGCCGTAGTGGTAGCCGTCGTCGCTGGGCCCGCCCGCCTGGCGGTGAACCTCGCAGACCAGGCCGTCGGCGCGCGCCTCGCGCAGCACCGGCGGATCGGTGGCGTCACCGACCATGAAGGCCATGGCCAGCGCGCCGACCGTGCCGAGAAGATAGCCCACCGCCATGGGGATGAAGGCGGCGAACACCAGCACGGCCAGCGCCGTGGGGCGCCGGCGAAGCGCGGGGCGGTCGGCCAGGAGCGGCGCGGCGAAGGCCAGGACGGCGTAGGCGAGATAGGCCGCGCCGATGGCTGTCAGATTGGCGGTTCCATCCCGGAAGCCGATCCCGAGCCACGAGGCCAGAATGATTACGGCGAGCAGCGTCGCGGCGGCCGTCAGCAGCATCCGGGTCGGACGTCGCCCCAGGCGGCGGGCCGCCAGCAGGGCCAGCCAGGCCGCGGGCGGGCCCAGCAGAAGGACCTTCAAGGTCGCGCCGAAGACCGTCATCGGGCGGCGCCGCCCCTGGCCGACTTGGCGAACAGCGCGGCCGAGGCCAGCCACAGGCCGATGAACAGCGCCGTCGGTCCGAGGATCAGCCCCTGGCCCATGGCCAGGACCGCGAGGCAGACCAGGCCCTGGGCCACAGCGGCCGCGGCCATCGCCCGGGCCATGCCGCCCGGCCTGAAGCTCCCCAGCGTCGCACCCAGCAAGGCGACGGCGAGCACGCCGGCGAACAGCTGGTTGATCGGATTGTCCTCGGAGCCGACGAGGCCCACCGCCAGGTTGACCCAGATCAGCAGAAGGCCGGTCAGCACGGCCACGCCGGCGCCGAGGCGATAGGCGATGTCGCCCGATAGCCGCACGGCCAGTTCGATCAGGGCGGCGGCTCCGAACAGCAGCGCGCCCATCGCCAGGAAGTCCCCGGCCGTCCAGTTCACCTCGGCGGTGAAGCGCATGGCGATCGCCGGCAGGGCCAGCAGGCCCGCCGCCCCGCCCCAGACCAGCAGGGTCCAGCGGCTTCCGCGCCGCGCCTTCAGGTTCGTCGTTCCCGTCATCGCCATGTCTCCTTGTCGAGCGCGAGGCCGGCAATCTGGAGGGCGGCGCGGTGAGCGGCATGAGGAGAAGGTGAGGTTGCGGTGAAAAGCGCCGGGCGCTTCCCTTTCGGAAGCTTCATTTGCATCGCCGCCCGTTTTTGGCGAGCATCCGGCAAACGACGCTCATCGACCAAGGAAGCCCGTGACCGACGTCCAGCCCGATCCCGCCGTCCCGCCCGCCCTGCAGGACGACAAGACCCTGCCGATCATCGCCTATGCCTGCTACATCGCCGGCTGGGTGACGGGCATCTCGCCGGTCATCGGCGTGATCCTGGCCTATGTCTCCAAGGCCTCGGCCCCGGAATGGCTGCAGAGCCACTACGTCTTCCAGATCCGCACCTTCTGGCTGTCGCTGCTGTTCGGCCTGATCGGCGTGCTGACCCTGATCATCGGCGTCGGCGCCCTGATCCTGATCGCCGTGGGCATCTGGGTGACGGTGCGCGCCATCGTCGGCCTGTCGTGGCTGCTGAAGGGCCAGGCCTATCCGACGCCCCGCAACTGGATGCTCTGAAGACCGATGACCGATCTCGCCCGACCCGTCGCTCCCGATCCGCTGGCCGAGCGCCACTCGGAGGACAAGATCGTCCCGGCGGTGGTCTACGGCCTCTATCTGCTGGGCTTCAGCAACGGCCTGACCTTCTTCATCGGCCTGATCGTGGCCTATGTGCAGCGGGGACAGGCCGGGCCGATCAACGAAAGCCACTACACCTTCGCGATCCGCACCTTCTGGCTGTGGATCGCCTGGTTCCTGGTCGGCGGGGCGCTGGTGCTGTTCGGCATTCCGCTGTCGCTGGTGCTGATCGGCGTGCCGATGATCATCGCGGGCGTGGCGATCGTCTCGGCGATCAGCCTCTGGTTCGTCGTGCGATGCATCGCCGGAATCGCCTTCCTGGTGCGCGGCGAGGCCTATCCCAGGCCGCGCACTTGGCTGATTTAGAGGCAGGAACGGCCTCCGGCGCCCGCAAGGGCGACTTCCAGGTTATCAACGTTCCCCTGACGGGCGAGTGTGCTCGACGCCGGTCGCCCGGTCCTATGACTTTCCGCCCCTGGCGGAAGTGCGTCGTGGAGGGGGCGACATGCTGGCTCGCATCGTAGGGATCATCTTGGGGCTGATCCTGACGACGTCGGGATACGTGATTTCAGGCCTGGGCACGCTGGGGACGTGGGCCGCAGGCTGGGATCTCGGCCCGTTCGAGCCGCATCGGACGACCGCCGGTTGGGCGGCGATGACGTTGGGGGGAATCCTTCTCGTCGCCGCCCTGGTTCCCCGCATGGGGACGTCGCGTCGGGGGATGCGACGCAGGAAAGGGAGCGCTCGCGGGGGCGAGCGTTCCCTGACCAAACCCTTCGACATGGACGGATCCGAGCCGGCCGCGGCGACTCCCGCTATGACGGCCGCCGCCATGACGACCGCTCCCATTCTCCAGTCCGCGCCCACGCCCGCACCGGTCGGCGCCACCGAGTTCGAGATCCTGCGGGCCGAGATGCTGGCCCTCTGCGGCTCGGAGGCCTGGAACCCGGCCGCCCGGGTGCTGGCCAGGCTGGTGCGCGCGGCGGAGAGCGACCGGGAACGGACGATCGCCTATCGCGACCTCGGCGACTTCGCCACGGCCCAGGGGCGCCACGACGACGCCGCCGAAGCCTACGAGGAAGCGGTCTCCTACGCCCGCATGGTCAGGAAGGCCGCGCCGCATGACCCGTCGGCGGACGAGCTGCTGGCCGGCGCCCTGGCCGGGGTCGGCGATACGGCCGAAGCCGAGGGGCGGCTGAACGAGGCGTTGGCCGCCTTCGAGGAGGCGCTGAGCCTGCGCCGCTCGCCCGGTGGCCGCGAAGCTGCCGATCCTGGCGCTCAGCGGGCCCTGTCGGTGGCGCTGGAGCGGCTGGCCGACCTGCGCGAGGACCGCGGCCACCGCATGCGGGCCCTGGACCTCTACCGCGAGAGTTACGACGTCACCGCGCGCCTGGCTGCGGCCGATCCCGCCCGCTTCGGGCTCGATCTGGTGGCCACGCGGGCGCGCCTGGAAGAGATCGAGGCGCGGGTGGCGGGATCATGAGCCGGCGGGCCGACTGGTGTCTTGGGGCGTTCGGCGCGGCGCTCTGGATTGCGCTGAACCTCCATGTCGTCTGGTGGATCACGGGCCGTTTCGCGCGCTTCACCAGCCAGGAATGGTTCTGGATCGCCGGGGTGCTGGGCGGCCTCCACATCGGCCTCGCGATCCTGATCCTGGCAGACCGCGCGAAGGCCCGCCGCCGCGCCCGCTCTGAGCGGTCCGCTTCGGACGTCTGGACCGACGCATAGCCGCTCCGCAAGGGCGGTTTCCGGGGCGGAAACAAAGAAAACCCCGGAGCGTCGCCGCCCCGGGGTCTATCAAATCACGGCTTGTGGCCGGCCTTACGCCGTCACGACCTCTTCGCGGCGCACGAGGGCGGCGTAGGCGTCCATCAGGCCCAGCGACAGCTTGCCGGGCGTGAAGGTGAACTCGCCGATCTCGGCCACCGGCGTGACCTCGGCGGCGGTGCCGACGATGAAGCACTCGGTGAAGCCGGCCAGTTCTTCCTTCTCGATGTGGCGCTCTACCACCTCGATCCCCTGGCCCTTGGCGATCTCGATCACCGTGCGGCGAGTGATGCCGTCCAGGAAGCAGTCGGGCTTGGGCGTGTGCAGCACGCCGTCCTTGACGAAGAACACGTTGGCGCCGGTCGCCTCGGCCACGTAGCCGCGGTAGTCCAGCATCATCGCGTCGGTGTAGCCGTCCTTCTCCGCAGCGTGCTTGGAGATGGTGCAGATCATGTACAGGCCGGCGGCCTTGGCGGCGACGGGGGCCGTCTTCGGGTCGGGACGGTTATACTTGGCCCAGGTCAGGCGGATGCCCTTGGCCTTCAGCGCCGGGTCGAAATAGCTGGGCCAGTCCCACACGGCGATGGCCACGTGGATCTTGGTCTGCTGCGCCGAAACGCCGATCATTTCGCTGCCACGCCAGGCGATCGGGCGCACGTAGCAGTCCGACAGGCCGTTCTTGGCGGCGGTCGCCTTGCAGGCCTCGTCGATCTCGGCCACCGTGTAGGGGATCTCGAAATCGAGGATTTCGGCCGACTTGAACAGGCGCTCGGTATGCTCGGTCAGCTTGAAGATCTCGCCGCCGTACATGCGCTCGCCCTCGAACACCGACGAGGCGTAGTGCAGGCCGTGCGTCAGTACGTGCACCTTCGCCTCGCGCCAGGGAACGAACTGGCCATCCAGCCAGATCCATCCGTCGCGATCATCGAAGGGAACGAGAGACATCGGTCCAAGACCTCCTTATTTGGAACCCGGTCCTTAGACGCCCGAGGAGCCCGAAGGTCAAACGAAATGGACACCCGAGCATGACGCCGCACGCCGATCCCCGCCTGATCCTGCGCGAGGAAGAGCTCGATGGCGGCCTGGAGTTGATTCTCCTGGCCGAGGCGGCGCTGTGGGCGGCCGTCGACGGCGTGCTCGAGACCGAAGGGCCAGGCCTTGGCCGTTCGCACTGGCGCGCGGCCTTCCTGCTGCGTCGGCGTCCGGGCATCGGGGTGCAGGACCTTTCCAAGCTCACCAGCCTGTCGAAGCAGGCGGCCAGCAAGACCCTGTCGGACCTCCAGAAGCTGGGGCTGGCCGAGAAAGCGGCCGGGGATCTCGACGCCCGCCGCAGGCCCGCCGTGCTGACCGAGGCCGGCAAGGCCTTCGAGGCGCGGGTCAGCGAGCGGCTGCGGGCCTTGCTGGGGCGGGCCTATCGCACGGGGGGACTGGATGGCGTGCCGGGGGCGCGGCGGATCCTTGCGGCCCTGGCCGGACCACGCCAAGGGGTGGGCGTCAATCGAAGGGAGGCGCTGTGAGCCCCGAGGAAAGACGCGACCGCCACCTGCTGGTGGTCGACGACGACGACCGCATCCGCGAGCTGCTCAAGCAGTTCCTCAGCCGCGCCGGTTTCCGGGTCAGCGCCGCCGCCGACGCCGCCCACGCCGACCGCCTGATCGGGGTGATGGACTTCGACCTGCTGGTGCTGGACGTGATGATGCCGGGCGAGGACGGTTTTGCCTTCACCAGGCGGGTTCGGGCCAAGGGTGGCGAGGTCGGCCGGATGCCGATCCTGATGCTGACCGCGCGCGACACCACCGGCGACCGCATCGAGGGCCTGACCCACGGCGCCGACGACTACCTGGCCAAGCCGTTCGAGCCGCAGGAACTGCTGCTGCGCATCGAGTCGATCCTGCGCCGCGCCGCGCCCAAGCCGATGGGGCCGCAGGAGATCGTCATGGGCGACTGCGCCTTTCTGCCCGATCGCGGCGAGCTGACCCGGGCCGGCGTCCCTGTGCGCCTGACCGAGGCCGAGGTCGCCCTGCTGCGCCGTCTGGCCCGCGCTCTGCACGAACCCGTCGACCGCCTGGAACTGGCCCGCGACACCGCCGACGCCACGGGACGGGCGGTCGACGTCCAGGTCACCCGCCTGCGCCGCAAGATCGAACCCGATCCCAAGAACCCGCGCTATCTGCAGACCGTGCGGGGCGTAGGCTATCGGCTGGCGCCGGATTGATGGGGATTCAGCGAAATCCTTCTCCCCTTGCGGGAGAAGGTGTCGGCGATAGCCGACGGATGAGGGGTCTCTCAAACCCGTCCGCTCCGCCCGGCCTGTCTGCTGGTCGCGGCGGCGCCGTCTATCGACCCCTCACCCGACCTCCTTCGGAGGCCACCCTCTCCCGCAAGGGGAGAGGGACTTAAAATGCGCCTGCGCACCCGCCTGTTCATCCCGCGCCAGATCAAGCGCTGGCTGCCGACCTCGCTGTTCGGCCGGTCCCTGCTGATCATCGTGCTGCCCGTGGCGGTGATGCAGATCGCTGTCACCTGGGGCTTTTTCGACGCCCACTGGGAGACGGTGAACAGCCGCCTGTCCGAGGGGCTGGCGGGCGACATCGCCTGGGCCGTGGCCACCTACCAGGACGATCCCAGCCCCGCCGCCGTCGAGCGCATGGCCGAGCGGGCCGAGCAGACCATGGACCTGTCGATCGCCCTCCTGAAGGGGCGCGAGCTGCCCACCGGCAAGCGGCCGGCCATGTTCGCCTCGCTCGACCGCTCGATGCAGCGGGCTCTGGAAGAACGGCTGGATGAGCCGTTCTGGTTCGACGCCTCCAACCGCTACGCCGCCCACGTCGAGATCCGCGTGCGGGTCAGGGAAGGCACCTTAAGGATCTTCGCGCCGCGCGACCGCGCCTTCGCCACCCAGGGGCACATCTTCATCCTGTGGATGGTGGTGGCGACCATGCTGCTGACGGCGATCGCCATCCTGTTCATCCGCAACCAGGTGCGGGCCATCGAGCGCCTGGCCGACGCGGCCGACGCCTTCGGGCGCGGTCTCGACCACGAGTTCAAGCCGCATGGCGCGCGCGAGGTGCGCCAGGCGGCCCAGGCGTTCCTGGCCATGAAGGCCCGCATCCAGCGCCATATCGAGCAGCGCACGGCCCTGCTGGCCAGCGTCAGCCACGACCTGCGCACGCCGCTGACCCGGCTGAAGCTGGAGATGGCCCTTTCCGAGCCCGGCCCGCAGGTCGAGGCCATCAAGCGCGATCTCTCCGAGATGGAGCACATGATCGACGAGTACCTGGCCTTCGCGCGCGGCGAGGGTGGGGAAGCGCTGCAGTCGGTCGAGCTGGCCCCGCTGGTCGCCGGGGTCTGCGCCGCGGCCGAGCGCGGCGGGGCGCGCGTCGAGACCGTGCTGGAGCAGGACCTGACGGCCAACCTGCGGCCCAGCGCCTTCAAGCGCGCCCTGGCCAACCTGGTCGACAACGCCGCGGCCCACGGCGACACCGTCCGGGTGACGCTGGAGGCGCGCATGACCGGCGGGGTCAACATCATCGTCGACGACGACGGCCCGGGCATTCCAGAGGACCGTTACGAAGAGGCCTTCAAGCCCTTCAACCGCCTCGACGAGTCACGGAACCAGAACGAGAAGGGCGTCGGTCTGGGCCTGGCCCTGGCCCGCGACATGGCCCGCGGCCTCGGCGGCGACCTGGTGCTCGAGCGTTCGGCCATGGGCGGCCTGCGGGCCCTGATGAGGCTGCCGGGGTAGGGGCGGCTCAGGCGGCGACCAACGGCTCGATCGCCTCAAGGTCGGCGCGGCGCTCCAGCACCGTCTTCGACAGGTCGTGCTGGGCCTGGAGGTTCATCCAGAATTGGGCGCTCGCGCCGAGCACCCGCTCCAGCCGCAGGGCGGTGTCGGGCGTGACCGGTTGGGTCTCGCGCACCAGACGCTCGATCCGCGTGCGATCCTTCAGGCCCATGGCCCTGGCCAGCGCGCCGGCCGTCAGCCCCATCGGCGCCATGAAATCCTCGCGCAGGATCTCCCCGGGGTGGGGCAGGGGGGAAACGAAGTCGAGCGCCAGAAAGCTGTCGGTCATCGCTCGGATCTCCTTCAGTGATAATCGCCGAACCAGACGTCTTCCGGGCCGTCCTCGCCCCATCGGAAGGTGATCCGAAACTGGTCATTGACGCTGACCGACCATTCGCCCGTCCGATCGCCGCCGAGGGCGTGCAGGCGATTGCCTGGCGGAATGCGCATCTGGGCGATCTCCGTGGCCGCGTTCAGCTGGGCCAGCACCCGGCGGGTCCGCTTCACGAGATCAGCGGGAAAGCCCTTGGGCGAGTGGCCCAGGAAGACGGCTCTGGCGGTGTCGCTTCTCCAGCTCTGGATCATCCATGTCCGCCATCATCTGTAGCGTATCACGCTACAGGTGTCGAGCGATGTGTAGCGTCGCGCGCTACCGCCTTGCCCTCCAGCAAGCTTAACCCTGGGTGGAGCGCTTGGGTAGCGGCGTCTTCCACTCCCAGGGCTCAGAACCCCGCGCCGACCTTTCCCAGTTTCTCGGCCATCTGCTTCAGGCGCTTGTCGAGCTCGGCCATGGTGCGGTTCAGCGCGCCCTCGTCGTCGCGCCAGACCTGCAGGACGCGGGCCCAGACGGCGGTCATCGCGGCCAGCCGCACGGGCGTGGCCTCGATCCCGGCGGCTTCCAGGATCGCGCGGGCGGTCCTGGGGAAGCGGACGGCGACGCGGGGCAGGCCTTCGGACTTGGAGATGGCGATCAGGGCGTGGCGGTGCGGCTCCATGGCCTCGACCCGCGCCATGGCCGCGTCGAACAGGCGGTCGTGGGCGGCTGCGCCCTCGCCGGGGTCAGCGTTGAGCGCCGCCTGGTCGAAACGGCGCGACAGGTGGGCCAGCACCTTGGTCTTGCTGTCGGCCTTCACATAGAGCTCGGCGAACGGCGCGCCCGCCGCCACGGCGATATCGCGCAGGGCGATCTGCGGCCAGGGACGGTCGGCGGCCAGGGAAAGCGCGGCGGCGGCCGCGCGGTCGAGCAGGTCTTCGGCGGGCGTTGTCATGGCCAGAGACATGGCCGTGCGGGCTTGCGCTGACAAGGTCGGCGCTTGCCTCGCGGCCGTAGTTCGGGGAAAGGGGCGGCCATGAGCCTTTCCTATTTCCGTTGCGACTGGGCCCACGAGAGCGCCGAAGAGCCCGTGTCGATCTTCTACGAGGTCGACGACGAGGGCCGGGTGCTGCGCCTGATCGACGTTTTCCGTGACGGCAGCCGCGAGCGCGACGCCGTCGCCAACTATGTCGGGCGCGAGCACGAGCTGCCCGGCGAGGACAGCCTGTCGGAAGACGACTTCCACGACTCGGTCGAGGCCCTGCTCGACGATGAAGACGTCGTCGAGGGCGAGGACCGCCTGTCGCTGACCCCCGTGGAGGCCTCGGTGTTCGAGGCGGCCTGGCGGCTGGACGCCTGAGGGGGCGAAACCTCGCCCTTCGACAGGCTCAGGGTGAGGTTTGTGGCTGCCCGGCCTTTGCAATGGTTCTCATCCTGAGCTTGTCGAAGGACGAGGACCACACGCGGGACCTAGCCCAGCAGCCACCTCAGCCCCGCCGCCGCGACGATGCCGATCGGCACCACGGCCAGCATCGGCAGGCGCAGGGCCGCCAGGAAGGTGATCGCCAGCGCGGCGAGGTCGGCCGGGCGGGGCGAGACGAAGTGCGGGGCGATCACCGCGATCAGCACGCAGCCGGGGGCCGCCTCCATCACCGCCGTGGCGCGCGGGCCGAGGGTTCGGTTCCTCAGCACCAGATAGCCGCCGATGCGGGTCAGGTAGGTGACGGCGGCCATGGCCAGGATGGTGGCCAGCACGGGCAGCGAGATCATGCGGCGGCTCCCGTCTTGCTGGGAGCGGCCCACAGCCAGGCGGTGATCAGGCCCGCGATGGCGCCTGCCGCCACGGTCCAGGCGCCGGGCGCCAGCAGGTGGCCGGTCGCGGCGATGGCCAGGCTGACCAGCCACGGCCGCGCGGCGCGAAAGCCGCTCCACATGCCGCGCAGCAGGACGAGGAAGATGGCCGGGAAGGCCATGTCGAAACCCAGGGTCTCGACGTTCCCAAGCACCGGCCCGACCATCGCCCCCAGGGCGGTGAAGGCGATCCAGGCCAGCCACATCGGCAGGGCCACGCCCATGTAGTGCGCCAGGCTGAAGCTCCCGCGCGCCTTGGCGTCGGCCAGGGCCATCGCCCAGCTCTCGTCGCACATCAGGAACAGGGCCGGCAGCACGCGGCGCTTGGGCAGGGTCTTCAGGAACGGCGCCAGGGCCGCGCCCATCAAGAGGTGGCGGCTGTTGATCATCAGGGTCACGGCCGTGATCAGGGCCAGGTGCGGCGGCGAGGTCCACAGGCCGATGGCCGCGAACTCCGATCCGCCGGCGAAGTTGAGACCCGTCATCAGCGGGGTCTCGACGGCGGAAAGGCCCTTCTGGCCGGCCTGGGCGCCCAGCACCAGGGCGAACGGCACGAAGCCGGCGGTGACCGGCAGCGAGGCGACGAGGCCCTGCATGAATTCGGGCCTGGATCTGGAACGCAGTTCGGAGGGCCCGTCGCCAGGCACGGCGGCGGGAGCGCAGGTTTCGATTGTCATGGGCGACCGGGGGAGGGGCGGTGGCGAGGAGGATTGGCAGCCTAGCGCAAACCTCGCGCAATCGGGTTGCGATCATGCTCCCATATGATCGATGATTGGCATCCAGGCGCAGTTGATCGCCAAATCTTGGTTGTAGATTCATGAAGCTCGACGACATCGACCGCCGCATCCTGCGCGAGCTGCAGAAGGACGGGCGCATCCAGAACGCGGAGCTGTCCAAGCGGGTCGGCCTGTCGCCGTCGCCCTGCCTGCGGCGGGTGCGGATCCTGGAGGAGGCGGGGGTCATCGCCCGCTACGTGGCGGTGGTCGACGCCGCCAAGGTGGGGCAGGGGCAGACCTTCTTCACCCGCATCTGGCTGAACTCGCAGCATGAGGACGCCGTCGATCACTTCGTGGCCGAGGTGAACAAGCTGCCCGAGGTGGTGGAGTGCTACGTCATGCTCGGCGACTGCGACATGCTGCTGCGCGTGGTCGCCGCCGACATCGCCGCCTATCGACGCTTCCAGGCCGACCGTCTCAGCCGCATCCGGGGCGTGATGAACGTCAAGACCGACATCCCTGCCCAGACCGTGAAACAGACCTTCGCGGTGCCGCTGTAAATACCCTCTCCCGGAGGGGAGAGGGAGGGGCCCAGGCGATAGCCTGGGAGGGTGAGGGGTGACGGCGCCCGACGTCGTGCCGGCACGCCGTCTTCGGTCCCTAACCCCTCATCCTCCCACGCCTTGCGGCGCGGGCCCCTCCTTCTCCCTATGGGAGAAGGTGATTATTCAGCAGCCGCCGCCAGTTCCGTGGCCGGGCGGTACTTGTCCAGCCAGTGCGCGTACGGCGCCGGCAGGGTGGCCCAGGTGGGGCGCGCGACGCCCAGTTCCTGAGCCAGCTCGTAGGGGTAGTGCGGATTGGCCAGGTGGGCGCGGCCGATCATCACCAGATCCATCTGCTCGCTGGCGACCAGGCTTTCGGCCAGGCGCGGCGCGTCCAGGCCCCAGGACGAGGCGACCGGCAGGCCGGCTTCCTCGCGCACGCGCTTGGCGATGGGGCCCAGGAACGGCGTGCCCCAGGGAATGCTGGTGTTGGGGATGGTGAAGCCGACGCTGACGTTCAGCAGGTCCAGGCCGCCGGCCTTCATGCGGCGGGTCAGGTCGATCGACTCGGCCAGGGTCTGCTCGTCGTGGCCGTCATATTCCAGCACGCCGAAGCGGGCGGTCAGCGGCAGGTTCTCGGGCCATTCGGCGCGGACGGCGGCAAGGGTCTCTTCCATGAACCGGCCGCGGGCCAGCGCGTCGCCGCCGTACTGGTCGGTGCGATGGTTGGAGTGGTGCGAGAAGAAGCTCTGGGCCAGGTAGCCGTGGGCGAAGTGCAGCTCCAGCCACTCGAAGCCGGCCTCGCGGGCGCGGCGGGTCGCAGCGGCGAAGTCGGCCTTCACGCGCTCGATGTCGGCCAGGCTCATCTCGCGCGGAACCTTGGGCAGGCCCGCGCCGTAGGCGATGGCCGAGGGCGCGATGGTTTCCCAGCCGCGCGGGTCGCCGTCGGCGATATGGTCGTCGCCTTCCCACGGACGGTTGGCGCTGGCCTTGCGGCCGGCGTGGGCGATCTGGATGCCGGGGACGGCGCCGGCAGCCTTGATGGCCGCGGCGATCTTGGCCAGGCCTTCAGCCTGCTCGTCGGTCCAGATGCCGGTGCAGCCGGGGCTGATGCGGCCTTCGGGCGAGACGGCCGTGGCCTCGACGATCACCAGGCCCGCGCCGCCGCGCGCCAGGCCGGCATAGTGCGGCAGGTGCCAGTCGGTCGTGACGCCGTCCTCGGCGCTGTACTGGCACATCGGCGGAATGGCGATGCGGTTGCGAAGCTGGGCGTCCTTCAGGCGGAAGGGCGTGAACAGGGCGGACATGAAGGCGGTGCTCTTTCGGCGGGAAGCAGTGAGCGGCTCAGGTGTATGCGCCGGCGGCCTGACTCAAGTGCCGTCGAGTCCCAGCACCTGTGCCTTGAGGGAAACAATCGACCTCTCGCGGCCAGCGAAGGGGTGGCTGGGCCCATCGCTCAATACCGGTTTGACCAATTTGTCTGACTAGATTTTGGCTTCTTGCCGCTGGGGAAGGTCGTTTTGATCTTGCCCAGAACCGCTATGTCAGCGGTGTCTTCGAACTGAGTTGGCCGAAAAGCCAAGCTTGTCGAAGAAAATCACCCGACCTCGCTTCGCGTGAAAATGTTCGCCCACCAGCGTTACGTCATTGCGTGGCGTTTAATTGTCAGACAATAATTCCTCCAAGGCAGCCGGGATCACATCGGCGCCGGAACTTATGGAGGGATGAAATGCGCGTGGAGACGGCGTCTTCCGTTTCGGAGTCCGGGCGCGCCCGGCGTCTTTGGCTGGTGTCGGCGGCCACCACAGCCTTGGCCGCGAGCTTCGCGACCACGGCGTTTTCTCAGGATAATTCAGCGGCTTCCGGAAGCACGCTCGCGCCCGACACCGTCGAGGAGGTGGTGGTTCGCGGCATCCGCGCCAGCGTCGGCCAGAGCCTGGCGATCAAGCGCGAGTCGACCCAGGTGGTCGAAAGCGTGGTGGCCGAGGACATCGGCAAGTTGCCGGACAATAACGTCGTCGAGGCCTTGCAGCGGGTCACCGGCGTGCAGGTGACCAACCGTTCGGGCGGCGAGGCCACGGCCATCTCGATCCGGGGCCTGCCCGATATCACCACCACTTGGAACGGCCGCAACGTCTTCACCGCCTCGGGCCGCCAGTTCGCCCTGCAGGACATTCCGGCCAACCTGGTCAAGCGCATCGACGTCTACAAGACCCGCAGCGCTGACCAGATCGAGACCGGCATCGCCGGCCAGGTCGACGTGTTCACGCGCCGGCCGTTCGATTTCAAGGGTCCGACCTTTTCGCTGGCCAGCCGGGGGATCTGGCACGAGCAGGCCGACAAGTTTAATCCCAATGTCAGCGCCCTGGTCGCCAACCGCTGGGACACCGGCGCCGGCGAGATCGGCGCTCTGCTGAACGTCAGCTACGCCCGCACCCGCTATCGCGACCAGAGCGTCACCGCCGGGGCCTTGGTGCCGTTCGCGACCGCCGACAATCCGCCGGCCGGCTGGGTTCCGCTCGAGCGTATCCAGGTCACCGACGCCCGGGCGCCCAACCCCGACGGAAGCCTGCAGACCCTGTGGCGGCCTGGCCTGAACGAGGGCCTGTCGACCGCGCCGGGCTCGACCCTGACCATCAACGGCGTGCAGGTTCCCTACCTGTTGTCGCGCGACGCGGTGTTCCAGTCCGACCTGCTGGGCGACCGCAAGCGCCCGGCCGTCAACGCCGCCCTGCAGTGGGCGCCGAACGACAGCGCCGAATACACCTTCGAGTTCTTCTACGACGGCTACCGCAACACCACCTTCAACAACCTGCAATTCACCTTCGTCGACTGGTGGGGCGACCTGGGCGCCAATCCCGGCTCCAGCTTCACGCTCTTTCCCGGGACCAACATCATCAAGTCGCGCACCGCTGGCTCGGTCTACGGCTTCAACAGCGGCGACCTGACCGTCGCCAAGACCGACAGCTTCGTTTACGCTCTGAACGGCAAATGGCGGATCGGCGAGCGCCTGGAGCTGGTCGGCGACCTGTCCTACCAGACCAGCAAGTTCAGCTCCGCCTTCATGGCCATGCGCACCGACCGCGTGGCGCGCCAGGTGAGCGTGAACTTCAATCCCGGCGACGGGATCACCTCGTTCCACTTCGACGACGACAGCCAGCTGGCCGATCCGACCCGCTGGAACGTGGCCGAGTTCTACGACAACGCCAACCGCAACAAGGGCGACGCCGTCACCGTGTCGCTGGACGGCGACTACAACGCCGGCTGGGGTCCGCTTAAGACGCTGAGCTTCGGCTTCCGCTACGACGATCGCGGTACGTCGGAGGCCCAGCGCACGCAGTCGGCCTTCCTCGGTCGTCCGCTGAGCAGCCTGCCGTCGGGCCTGCAGTGGGTGAACCAGGGCTTCTTCGACGGCCACTCCGACACCCCGACCCGCTGGGTGGTGGCAAACGGCTACTATTTGCGCGACCACGTCGACGAGATCCGCGCCCTCTATCACGCGGCCAACCCCAACAACGTCAACTTCACCACCAGCGAGAACCTGTCGCTGTTCGAGAACTTCACCGTCGACGAGGTGACGAGCTCGGCCTACCTGATGGCCGATTTCGAGAGCGAGCTGTTCGGCCGCCGCCTGCGAGCCCAGGCCGGCCTGCGCTATGTCGACGTCGACACCGACATGACCTTCAATGACCAGGCCGAAAGCCGCAGGCTGGGCAGCCTGGTGCAGACCAGCGCGGGCAAGCAAGTCAGCGATGTACTGCCCAGCGTGACGGTGCGCTACGACCTGACCAGCGACGTGGCCCTGCGCTTCAACTACGGCAAGACGTTGCGACGCCCCGACTTCAGCGCCCTGAACCCCAACTACACCCTGGTCGACGACCTGACCGACGTGGGTTACGGCACGGCCACCGGCGGCAACGCCAATCTGGAGCCGACCCGCGCCACCAACTACGACCTGACGGCCGAGTGGTATTTCGCCTCGGGCAGCGCGCTCTACGCCACGGCCTTCCGGCGCGAGATCGATGGACTGGTGGTGTCGCTGCGCAGTCGCCGCAACATCCCCAACACCACCAACAACACCCAGGAATTCGTGCTGACCCAGCCGGCCAATGCGTCGGACGGGGTGCTCAAGGGGCTGGAGGTAGGGCTGGTCTACTTCCCCAAGAACCTGCCCGGCTATCTCGACGGCCTGGGCTTTCTGGGCAGCCTGACCAAGCTCAGCTCTTCGCAGAACGTGCCCGACACGAACGACGCCGGCGAGATCGTCGGTCAGAAGAACAGCGCCTTCTTCGGGGTGTCGGACTTCTCCTACAACGTCACCCTGGCCTACGAGCGCGGTCCGATCGGCGCCCGCCTCTCGTATGTCTGGCGCGACGACTTCCTGGCCAACAACGAGGCGGCCCTGTTCGCCAATCCGATCGGCGTCTGGCGCAAGCCCGAGAGGAGCCTCGACATGCAGGTCAGCTACAAGGTCAACGACCGCCTCTCGATGACCTTCGACGCGGTCAATCTGACCGAGGAGATCGCCCAGTCCTACTACGCCTTCGGCGAGGCGGGCGGGCCCGACACCCACAACTTCGGCTCGTCGCTGCTCAGCCGCACCTTCGCGTTCGGCCTGCGCTACCAGTTCGACTAGGCCGACTTCGGCCAGAGCGCCCTCTCCAGGGCGACTGGCGGGCGGGGCCTTGCGGCCTCGCCCGTCTCTTTACGTGTCGGGCCAGACTTCCCTGCGCGGCGAGGGCAAGCGGGGCGTCCGGCTTTCCGGCCTCCCGGAAACGAAAAAGGCGGCCCCCGTGAGAGGCCGCCTCAATCGTTTCCGAGCCTCGAAAGGGCCTTAGGCCACCTTCACCCGGGCGGCGCTTTCGGGCAGGTCCTGGCCGAAGGCGCGCTGGTAGAACTCGGCCACGGTGGGGCGTTCCAGCTCGTCGCACTTGTTGAGGAAGGTCAGGCGGAAGGCGAGGCCGATGTCGCCGTCGAAGATCTCGGCGTTCTGCGCCCAGGTGATCACCGTACGCGGGCTCATGACCGTCGAAATGTCGCCGTTCATGAAGGCGTTGCGGGTCATGTCGGCCACGCGGACCATGGCCGCCAGGGTGCGCTTGCCCTCGGCGGTGTCGTAGTGGGGGTTCTTGGCCAGCACGATGGCCGCCTCGACGTCGTGCTCGAGGTAGTTCAGCGTGGTGACGATCGACCAGCGGTCCATCTGGCCTTGGTTGATCTGCTGGGTGCCGTGATAGAGCCCAGTGGTGTCTCCGAGACCAATCGTATTCGTCGTCGAAAAGAGACGGAAATACGGGTTGGCGCGGATCACCCGGTTCTGGTCGAGCAGGGTCAGCTTGCCACCGGCCTCAAGCACGCGCTGGATCACGAACATCACGTCCGGGCGACCCGCGTCGTATTCGTCGAACACCAGGGCGATCGGGCGTTGCAGCGACCAGGGAAGAATCCCTTCGCGGAATTCGGTGATCTGCTTGCCGTCCTTCAGGACGATGGCGTCCTTGCCGACCAGGTCGATCCGGGAGACGTGGCTGTCGAGGTTCACGCGGACCAGCGGCCAGTTCAGGCGCGCGGCGATCTGCTCGATGTGGGTCGACTTGCCGGTGCCGTGATAGCCCTGGACCATCACGCGGCGGTCCTTGGCGAAGCCGGCGCAGATGGCCTTGGTCGTCTGGGGATCGAAGCGGTAGGCCGGGTCGATCTCCGGCACGTGCGGATCGCGGTGCGAGAACGCCGGCACCTTCATGTCGCTGTCGACGCCGAACGCGTCGCGAAGCGTCACCCACTTGTCCGGGACCAGGGTGATCAGGGGATCGGCGGCGTGGCTGTCGGTCAGTTCGGGCATGGGTTTTCGATTAGCGCTCCACCCCAGGGAGGGGAAGGGGGAATTGCGCCAATTATCCTTCTCCCCTTGCGGGAGAAGGTGGCGCGAAGCGCCGGATGAGGGGTTTCTCAAAAGCGAAACGCCGCGACGGCCTTTCAGCTGTCGCGGCGTTCGGGTCGGTGCGACCCCTCACCCGACCCCGCTCCGCGGGGCCACCCTCTCCCGCAAGGGGAGAGGGATCGGTTGGGCGCCCTAGTTGTTGGCGATGATCACCGAGGCGATGATGCCGGTGGCGACCGCGGCCAGGATGTACTGGTTGTCGACGCGCTGCCAGCGGTAGCCGCGGGGCGGGGCGCGCAGGCCGTGGCGGCGGTAGTCGCTGACATAGTAGCCGTTGCCGCGATAGCGGGCGTCGAGGCGTTGGCCCTTGGCCCAGCGGCGGTACTCGCGGCGGTCTTCCTTGCGCTCGTAGCGAGCCTGGTCGCGGCGGCCCTTTTCATAGGCGCGCTGCTGCTCGTAGCGGTCGTGACGGTCGTCGTGGCGGGGCTGGGCCATGGCGGTCCCCGACAGGGCGGTCCCGGCCAGCAGCGAGGCGGCGACGGCGGTGATGATGAGACGTTTCATGACAAGTCCTTTCCCTTCGATGCCTCCACCTTAGTGAGGTCGATTTGGACTGGTGATGAACGAAGCAACTCAGGAACGGTTCATGTTTCTTTCATGAAACATTGTAGCTATACATGCCAAATACCGGTTGCGGCCAAACTGCTTTTCGCGCGTTGAGGGTGCATGCCGCTCAAGCTCCGTCTGGATCCCCGCCGAGACCTGCCCCTGCTCTTGAAGGCCGCCCGGCGCGAGATCGCCGCCACGGCCGCCCTGCTGGTGGCGGGCCTTGGCCTGCTGGCCTTCCTGAACATCGCCGACGAAGTGGCGGAGGGCGACACTCGCGCGCTCGACTTCCAGATCCTGCAGGCGTTGCGCGTGCCGGGCCAGCCTCACCAGCTGGTGGGCCCGGAATGGCTGCACACGGCCGCCGCCGACGTCACGGCCCTTGGCTCGGTGACGGTGCTGACCCTGCTGGTGCTGCTGGCCCTGGCGATATGCGCCAGCCTTCGCCGATGGGCCGAGGCGCTGGTGGTGCTAGTCGGAGCCGTGGGCGGGGTGAGCATCAGCCAGGGCCTGAAGCATCTGTTCCTGCGCGAGCGGCCGGACCTGGTCTATCGCGCCGTAGAGGCGGCCAATCCCAGCTTTCCGTCTGGCCACGCCATGCTGTCGGCGGTGGTGTTCCTGACCCTCGGGGCGCTGGCGGCGCGGTTCGCGCCCCGGCGCAGGGTCAAGGCCCTTTGCCTGGCGGCGGCGGTGTTCTTCTCGGTGCTGGTGGGGCTCAGCCGCGTCTATCTCGGCGTCCACTGGGCCAGCGACGTGCTGGCCGGCTGGTGCGTGGGCGCGGCCTGGGCCATGGCCTGCTGGCTGGCGGCCTGGGGCTGGTCGCGGTTTTTCCGCTCGCCGCGGGCGGAGACCTGAGATCCTCCCCCTGATGGGGGAGGCGGCCCGAAGGGCCGGAGGGGGAAGTGTCTGCTGACGTCGAGGCGGTTGCGGGTTCACAGGCCACATCCCCCTCCGTCGGCTTCGCCGACACCTCCCCCTTCAGGGGGAGGATTGTTCGAGCCTGGCCTTCAGGGCTTCCAGGTCGCGGGTGACGGCGGCGGCGTCGCGTTCGAAGGCCGCGTCGTCCATGGCGGGCAGGTGAAAGAGGGTGAGGGTCACCTCGGCGCCGTCGCCGTTGGCCACGACCCGCAGGGGGACCGAGATTTCTGTTCCGTCGGGCAGGGTCACCCAATGATCGAGGACGCCGAAGGGGTTGGCCGGCGAAAAGCGCACGCGGGCCTCGCCCGTCGGGGTGTCGGCGATCCACACGTCGTTGTCGTCGGGTGAGCGGCGAAGGCCGTCGCCGATGCCGGCGGCCCAATCGGCCATGTTTTCGGGATCGGCCGTATAGGCGTAGACGGCTTCGGCCGCACAGGCGACGCCGATGGTGATCGGACGGCAGGGATGTACGGTCATGCAGCGGGCCTCGTCGTCAGCGCAACGCGCCGTCGGCAGGCCGCTCGCGTGAAATCAGAAGAGAACGGTGGCCAGGGCGACGACGCCCGCCCAGAGCGCGATGCTGGCGCCGACGACGGCGACTCGGCTCCAGCGGACTCGGCGACGCGAAGGCGCGGTGTCGGGGCGCGCCCCCATGCTGAGATAGGCCATGTCTTCCTCCCCCGCCTCTGGTCTCCCTTGGGGGCGGGAGTGGGCGGTTTCATTTGATACGATCTCCTGGGTTGCAACGCTTGGCAAGAGCCAACGGAGCCACGGAGTCACAAAAAGTTGCGTTCCAACACAGTGGCTTGTGTCGACCTGCCGACTTCACCGCACGCGGCCACGGCTCAGATCGAGCCTGTCCCATGATATGGACGGCCGACGACCTGGTCCTCGTCGCCTTCCCAGGCCTCGTCGTCGGGCATCGAGACGTTGGCGTCCCAGTGCTCGGCCTGGCTGGAGCCCGAGCCGCTGTCGGTGTGGCGGACGATCTCGTCGATGTCGCGGGCGTTGCGGGGCGCGGTTCCGGGCGGAATAACCGCCGTCTCGGCCGGGCTCAGCGCGTCGTTCTGGAAGTCGACGTGCTGCGGATAGAAGGCCAGGCGCCCGGTCAGGCGCTCCATGCCCGGCAGCGGGGCCTCGTACGACCACACGGCGTCCTCGATGATCTGGCCGTCGCGATAGATCGTGTAGTAGCTGGCCGAGCCCTTGTAGGGGCAGCGTGTGGTTTTGTCCGACCGGCGCAGGAAGGCCGTCGCCACGTCGTCGCGCGGGAAGTAGCGCACGGGCGGATAGTCGGCCTCGCGCAGCACCAGGACATCGTCGCTGTCGGCGATCTCGTGGCCTTCGAACAGCACGCGGACGCGGCCGCTTTCGCGGGCGCAGGTGATCGGATGGTTGGGGTCTGACGTGTGCATGGGCGTTCCCCAGGCGTTGAGGGTGTCGTTGCGGAACTTGCAGCCAGTGAAACGCGCGGCGCGCCCCAACCGCTCCCTCCCGGCAAGCCTTTGCTTGTGAAACGGAAAGCCGCGTGATCTTCTCCCCGCGAACCGGGGAGGGGAGGGCGAAACGACCGTTGGCGTCGCCCTATCTGACTTGAATACAGTCAAGGTCGAGAATGAATAGCATTGTCGTTGTCGCCGGCATTCTCGTCACGTTAGTGACGGGCCTGCCGGTCTTTTTGCAGCTCATCAAGGAGCACCCGAAAGGGTTGATCATCCTGTTCTTCGCCGAGATGTGGGAGCGGTTCTCCTACTACGGCATGCGGGCGATCCTGATCTTCTACCTGACGCAGCACTTCCTTTTCGACCCGAAGGTCGCCAACGGCCACTACGGCTCCTATACCTCCCTCGTCTACCTGCTGCCGCTGATCGGCGGCTTCCTGGCCGACAAGTGGCTGGGCACCCGCAAGGCCGTGGCCTTCGGCGCCATCCTGCTGGTCGCCGGCCACCTGGCCATGGCGGTGGAAGGCAAGCCCGCCACCCAGACCCTGACCTACGCCGGCCAGACCTACCAGTTCCAGGCCGAGGGCCGCGGCGGTGAACGGGTCGCCAAGCTGGTGGTCGCAGGCAAGCCCTACGACGTCTCGGCCACCAAGACCGGCGACTTCGAGATCAAGGACCTGCCGGCCGCCGCGCCGATCCCCGCCGTGCTGCCCAAGGGCCAGTACAGCCTGGGCGTCGAAGGTCGTGACCCGACCTACCTGAACATCTTCTGGCTGGCCCTGTCGCTGATCATCGTCGGCGTCGGCTTCCTCAAGCCCAACATCTCGACCATCGTCGGTCAGCTGTACCCGCAGGGCGACCCGCGTCGCGACCCGGGCTTCACCCTCTACTACTACGGCATCAACCTCGGCTCGTTCTGGGCCTCGATCCTCTGCGGTCTCCTGGGCATCAAGGTCGGCTGGTGGGCGGGCTTCGGCCTGGCGGGCCTGGGCATGCTGGCCGGCTTCGTCGTCTTCGTGCTGGGCAAGCCCTGGCTGCTGGGCAAGGGCGAGGCGCCCGAGCCCAAGAAGCTGAAGGAGAAGGTCGCCGGCCCGCTGACCCGCGAGCACGTGATCTACGCCCTGTCGCTGGTCGGCGTGCTGGGCGTGTTCTTCCTGGTCCAGCGCAGCGCCATCGTCGGCGTGACCCTGGTGGCCGGCATGATCGGCTCGATCGGCTACGTCCTGTGGTTCATGTTCACCAAGGTGCAGAAGGTCGAGCGCGAGCGCCTGGCCCTGGCCCTGTTCCTGATCTTCGGCGCGGTCGTGTTCTGGACCCTGTTCGAGCAGGCCGGTTCGTCGCTGAACCTGTTCGCGGCCACCAACGTCAACCTCAACCTGACCTCGGCGCCCGTGCAGTGGTTCGGCGGCGCGGTGACCTTCGCCACGCCCGCCCAGCTCTCGGCCGCCGCCATCGACCCGGCCAAGACGCTGTGGATCGACTCCAGCTTCAACGCCGCCCAGACCCAGGCGCTGAACGCCGGCTGGATCCTGATCTTCGCCCCGGTCTTCGCCGCCATCTGGACGGCGCTGGGCCGCCGCGACAGGGATCCGAACCCGGTCGTCAAGTTCGGCCTCGCTTTGCTGCAGGTCGGCCTCGGCTTCCTGGTGCTGCAGTGGGGCTCCACCTTCGCTGACGGCGCCTTCCGCATGCCGCTGTTCTTCCTGGTGCTGATGTACATGCTGCACACCACCGGCGAGCTGTGCATGTCGCCCGTGGGCCTGTCGCAGATGACCAAGCTGTCGCCGGCCTCGATGGTGTCGTTCATCATGGCCGTGTGGTTCATGGCCGTGGCCATCGCCCAGTACGTGGGCGGCTTCATCGCCGGCCTGACCTCGGTCGAGACGGTGGGCGGCCAGGTGCTGGACCCCGAGGCGGCCCTGCGCACCTCGCTGCAGGTGTTCAACGTCATCGGCCTGATCGCCGCCGGCATCGGCGTGTTGTTCCTGATCGCCTCGCCCTTCCTCAAGAAGTGGTCGCACGGCGCCGACGAGCATCACGCCGCCCCGACCGACACGGCCACGGTCGCCGACTGAACTCGGCGTCCCTGACGAAGACGAAGGCCCCGGAGCGATCCGGGGCCTTTTTTATTCCTCCCCCGAGAAACGGGGGAGGTGGCGCGGCGCCATCGGCGCCGTGACGGAGGGGGCGAGGGACGGAGCGCCGTGCGCGCCGTGGGGGCGGCCGCCCCGCGCGCCCCGGGCACCCCCCCCCCCCCCCGGGGGGGGGGGGGGGGGGGGTGGTGTTGGGGAAC
>NZ_JARQWV010000020.1 GCF_029543245.1 Caulobacter endophyticus | reverse complement strand
GCGGAGCGGTCGACGAAGCCGAAACGCTAAAACAAATCACGGTCTCCGGGCTCCGCCCGGCCGCTCCGCGCCTCCCCGACCTAACGCGTGCGAACGCGGGAGACCGCGAACCCGCGCCCAACCTCAAGGAACCTCCCCCTGTGGGGGAGGCGATCGCGCAGCGATCGGTGGGGGGTGCGATCACGAAACCAGCCACCACCTCGAAAGCTGAAACCGTCCCCCCACCGGCCTTCGGCCGCCTCCCCACGGGGGGAGGTTCGTCGCGCAAGATCCTCCCCCTGAAGGGGGAGGTGGCCCGAAGGGCCGGAGGGGGAAGTGTCTGATGAGGTCGACGCGCCCTGAACAGCAACAATCCCTTCCCCCTCAGTCGGCGGAGTTTATCCTCGGGCCGGCCTTTGGCCGGACCCGGGGCCGACAGCTCCCCCTTCAGGGGGAGCATCTGGGAGGACGGGCCGGAGGAGAACGGCTTCAGACGCCCTAACGCGCCACGTCCCCCAGCCGCTCGTCGAAGGCTCGCGTCGCCTGGATCACCGTCGCCACCGAGGCCTGGAAGAACGCCTGCGGGATGGTTTCGAAGTCGTCGGTGGGCTGGTGGTACTCGGGGTGATCCTCGACCCCGAAATAGACCCACGGCACGCCCTTCTCGGCGAAGGCCCCGTGGTCGGACTGCGTGGTCCAGTTGCTTTCCTTGCCCTCGGCGTCGGTGTCGTGGCCCAGCTTCAGCTTGACCGGCGCGGTCCTGGCCACCGCCTCGAGGATCGGCTTCAGGGCCGGCTGGGGCGCGGCCCCCGCGGCATAGAGCTCGCCCTTGGCGTTCTTGCTCAGCATGTCGAAATTGACGTTCAGCCCGATGGCCGACAGCGGAATGGGCGGCTGGGCCACGAAGGCCTTGGCGCCGCGCAGACCGCCCTCCTCGGCGTCAAGCGCCACGATCAGCACGTCATGCTTCGGCGGCTTTACCTTGAAGGCCTCGGCCACCGCCAGCAGACCCGCCACGCCCGAGGCGTTGTCGTCGGCGCCGTTGTAGATCTGGCCGTTCTTCACCCCGACATGGTCGTAGTGGGCGGTGACCACCAGAGCCTTGCCGTCCGGGGCCCTCCCCTTGATGCGGGCCACCAGATTGACGCCGGTGATCGTCGTCCCGTCCTTGCGGGTGAAGCGGAACGGCTGCTCGAAGCCTTCTCCGATCGGAGCCAGGCCGATCAGCTTGAAGCGCTCGAGGATATAGGTCCGCGCCAACTGCGATCCCGGCGTACCCGGCGCCCTTCCCTGCATGGCGTCGGCCGACAGGGTCTTCACATCGTCCAGGGCCAGGTCGCCGGGACCGGCCAGGGCGGGCGCGGCGAGGCCGGCCAGGACGGCGGCCGCGACAGCAGCAAGGGTCATACGCATCGAAACTTTCCCGTTTCGCCCGGCGGAGCGCGCCAAGGGCGCTGTTTCACGGTTTGAGCATCCGGACCTTATCTGCGCAACCACAGCGCGCCGCCCCGGCGGCCTGGCGGCGCCTATCGGGGCGTCGGCGCGAAATCGTCGGGCCGCGCTTCTCGGATCCAACGCCACGCGTTCGCCGCCTGGTCTCTGGATGGCTTGCCCACCTTGGCCGCCGCGAAAAGCGCCTCGCGACTCTCGGCCTCGCACTCGCCATTCGAGTCGCGCCTCTTCAGCCCCGGATGAAGCGGGCGCTTGCCGTCGCCGCCCGCCGCAACGTGCTGCTCGCAGGTGACCGCCCAGAAGTAGAGAGCGGTCACGCGTCCTTCCGCGTCGAAGTTCGTGGGCTCCACACCGGCGTAAGTGTTGGGCGAACCCTCATTCTGATTGACGCGCCATTGCAGCACCGCCGGATCGCCACCGGCCAGCAGCACGGTTTGCGGCGCCCAGGTCCAACGCTCCTTGCGGCGCTCAAGCGCCAGATACTCTGCGCCGCGGATCAGCAGGATGTCGCATCCGCGCCAAAGCCTGAGCGGGCGATCGGCCTGGGGGCGACACGCCTCGCCTGCGGCATCGACCCACAGGCCCTGCCGCAGTTCGGGCGCGCCACGCGCGTCGTCAGGACCGAACCAAGGCCCTTCGGACACGACCAGCGCGCACCCGCTCAACATGGTTGAGGCCGCCGCCGCAAACACGGCTCCAGACCAGCGCATCACGCCACCTCACGAAAGATTCACGGATGCGTGATTGGTACGTGAAATCGCGTTATCGTCAAGCGTGCTCAGTGACGCCAACTCGCCTTTCCGGCGATTGCTTCCTGCCGCGACGCCCGCCATATGCGCGATCTTAAGGTTTACGGGGCATACAGCCCCTTCGAGGATCGGAGAATCCGCCCATGCCCATGTCGCCCGACGTGCTCGAAGCCCGCCTGAACGCGGCCTTCCCGGATTCCGAGATCGTGCTGACCGACCTCGCCGGCGACGGCGATCACTACAAGGCGCGCATCGTCTCGCCCGCCTTCCGCGGCCTCAATCGCGTCAAGCAGCACCAGATGGTCAACCGCGCCCTGGCCGACGTTCTGGGCGGCGAGCTGCACGCCCTGGCGCTCGAAACCGCGGCTCCGGCGGAGTAACGCACCTTGCGCTATCGTCCTTTCGGCAAGGCGGGCATGGCGATCTCGGCGGTGACGCTGCGGCTCGCCGACCATCCGCGCATGAGCGGCAAGGACTGGCGCAACCTGATCTTCACGGCGCTGGAAGCAGGCATCAACAGCTTCGAGGTCCACGGTTCGTCCAACGCCCTTCTGGAGGGCGTGGGCGAGTCGCTGACCACGATCGAGCGGCGGCTGCTGTTCGTGGGATGGCGCCTGCGCAGCGGCGGCGAGCTGCTGAGCGCCCAGGCGATCCACGACCTGGTGGACGTGGCCGTCGAACGCTGCGGCCTGTCCTATGTCGACCTCGTGACCGTCGACGACCCCGGCTCGGCCTTCCCGCCGAACGCGATGGCCGCGCTGCTGGGCCTGCGCCAGTCGGGGCTGATCCAGTCTCTCGGGCTGGCTAGCCGCGGCGAGAGCCAGGACCGTCACCTGGCCGGCGGCGTGTTCGACGCCCTGGCCGCGCCGTTCAACATCTCGTCCGGCTGGGCCGAGCGCAACCGCATCCGCAGCGCCGTCACCCGCGACGTGGCCGTGATCGGCGAGGACTTCTGGCCACAGAGCATCCGCGAGCGCGAAGCCAAGCCGATCTTCAAGAAGCCCTCGCTCTGGCGCCGCCGCACCGATCCGCTGACCAATCTCGGCGGCTACGACTTTCTCGACAGCACCACCGGCTGGACCGGCCAGGAACTGTGCCTCGGCTACGCCCTGACCGAACCCTCCCTGGCCACGGTGCAGGTGATCACCACCAAGCGCGACAAGCTGGAGGCCCTGGCCGCCGTGGTCGAGCGCGACCTGCCGACCGGCTGCGCCGCCCAGATCGAGATGGCGCGGTTTTCGGCCGAACAGGCCGCCGGAACCAAGCGCCGCGCTTGACCAGGGGCCTTCCGGCGCCTAGCTGAGGGGTTACCGCCAAGGAATGCCTCCCCATGACTGAAGTCGCCGCCTCCCCCGCCCTCGAGTTCATCGCCAAGACGGTGGCCGAACACCCCGTCGTGCTGTTCATGAAGGGCGTGCCCGACCAGCCGCGCTGCGGCTTCTCGTCGGTGGCCGTGCAGATCCTCGACCACCTGGGCGTCGAGTTCGTCGGCGTCGACGTGCTGCAGGACGACGAACTGCGTCAGGGCATCAAGACCTTCACCGACTGGCCGACCATTCCCCAGCTCTATGTGAAGGGCGAGTTCGTCGGCGGCAGCGACATCGTCCGCGAGATGTTCCAGTCGGGCGAACTGAAGTCGTTCCTGATCGAACAGGGCGTCATCTCGGCCTGACCGGGTGAGCCGCCTCTTCGTCCCGCCCGCGGACGCCTTCCCCCTGACCTTCGAGCCGAAGGCGTCGGACATCGACGCCAACGGCCACGTCAACAACGTGGTCTATCTGGGCTGGGCCCAGGACCTGGCGATCGCGCATTGGGAAGCCTGGGCCTCGGAAGAGGAGCGGGCTCCCTGGAGCTGGGTCGCCCGCCGCCACGAGATCGACTACCGCCGCGAACTGCTGCCGCACGAGGTCGCCACCGGCTACACGTGGGTGGGCGAGCTGAAGGGCCCGCGCTTCGAGCGCTATGTCCGCATCGACGGCCCCGACGGCGAGATGTGCGCCCAGAGCCGCACCGACTGGGTGCTGATCGACATCGCCGCCAAGCGTCCCGCCCGGGTGCTGCCCTGGATGGTCGAGCGCTTCACGCCCAAGGGGTGATCAGCCCTTCCCGAGCGGATTGAGCAGCCGCACGGCCGTCGCGCCCGCGATCCCAAGCTCGGTCCAGCTGAACGTGACCTCCGCCTCGCCCGGCGCGGCGGCCTTGCAGGCCTCCAGACGTCGACGGGCGAAGGCCAGGTCGGGGATCTTATGGGCCCGATCGACGAAGAACCGCAGGTCCTCCTTGCGCAGGCAGCCCCGCGACGACAGGCGGATGACCAGGCCGTCGGTCTCGGCGCGAGCGCCCAGCAGCGGCTCCAGCTCCCCATACAGCTCCGGATCGCCCGGCAGCAGGCGCGGCGGGCGCGACGGAACGGTCGCGCATCCTGAAAGCAGCAGCCCGGCCAGCAGCAAGCGGCGGTTGAAAATGACGCCCATGGGCTCCAAGGTCGCCCGGCGCGAGGGTGCGCGCAACCGTGGGGCCTCTGGAAATGCGTGGAAAGTCTCTGGCATGGGCGGCCGCCGCCTTGTGCTTGGCCGCCGGGTCGGCGCACGCCGAAAATCACAAACTCGACGCCGAAGTCGCCCGGCTGATGGCCCTCGGCAAGGTCCCCGGCGTGGCCGTGGCGCTGATCGAGGACGGCAAGGTGGCGCATGTGACCGCACAGGGCGTGCGCAACGAGAAGGGCGATCCCCTCAAGCCCCAGACGGTGATGTACGCCGCCTCGATCACCAAGGCGGTGTTCGCCTACTACGTCATGATGCTGGTCGACGAGGGCAGACTCGACCTCGACACGCCGATCGCGACCTACCTTCCCAAGCCCCTGCCCGACTACAAGGCCTATGCCGACCTTGCCGGCGACGAGCGCTGGCGCAAGATCACGCCGCGCATCCTGCTCACCCACTCGGCGGGCTTTCCGAACTTCCGCTGGCTGAACCCCGACGAGAAGCTCGACATCAAGTTCGAGCCCGGCAGCCGCTACGCCTATGCGGGCGAGGGCATCAACCTGATGCAGTTCGTCATCGAGCAGGGCCTCGGGATCAAGGTCGGCGCCGACATGGACGGGCGGCTGTTCCAGCCCCTGGGCATGAGCCGCTCGGGCATGGTCTGGCGCGACGACTTCGCCCCCGACATCGCCGACGGCCGCGAGGAAGGCGGCAAATGGCAGCCGCACGACGACCGCTCCAGCGTCAAGGCCGCCGGCTCGCTCGACACCACCATCGACGACATGGGCAGGCTGGCGGCGGCCATGGCCGGCGGCTGGGGGCTGTCGAAGAAGGCCCGCGCCGAGTTCGCCCGGGGCGCCCTGCCGATCGTCTCGCGCTCGGAATTCCCGACCTTCACCGAGGAGACCAACTCCGACAACGCCAATATCAAGCTGGCGGCCGGCGTCGGCGTCGTCACCTTCGAGGGACCGCAGGGCCGGGCCTTCTTCAAGGGCGGCCACAACGACATCACCGACAACATGCTTGTCTGCGTCGAGAAGCGCCGGCGCTGCGTGGTGATCCTGACCAACAGCGGTGACGGCCAGCGGATATTCCCCTCGCTGGTCAAGGCGGCGTTGGGCGAGACCGGCATGCCCTGGGCCTGGGAATACAGCCGCCTGACACCGGTCGAGGCGCCCTGAATGCGAATGTGCGTCTACGTGGCCCTGGTCGCCGGCCTTTCACTCGCGGCCTGCGGGCCGACCTACCTCGCGGACGACCGGGCCCGGACCATCGCGTGCCCGGACGAGGACCCCGTCACCCTGCGCCCCACCGACCGCGGCCGGCGTGTCGTCGTCGAGCACCGCGGACGCACGGCCGTGCTGAGCTTCCGCCACGGCCTTGGTCCCGGCGACGCCTATGCTGGCGGTGAAACTCGGATGCGGGTCGATCCCGAGGTGTTCGTCAGCGACCTGGAGGGCCGCGATATCGGCCCCTGCCACTGACCTCGAGCCTCAGGCCCCAGGCCGTTCCAGCGCCTCGGGATCCTCGACCACGGCGTTCTCGGGCGTGGTCGTCAGGATGGCGCCGGCCGAGGCGGCGACGATGCAGGCGATGGCGGCCCACTGCTGCAGCGACAGGTGCTCGGACAGCACCAGCAGGCCGGCTATGGCGCCGATCGCCGGCTCGACGCTGAGCATGACCCCGAAGGTGCGCTTGGGGATGCGCTTGAGGGCGACCATCTCCAGCGAATAGGGCACGGCGCTGGAGCAGACGGCGACCACCAGGCCCAGCAGCATCAGGTGCGGGTCGAGCAGGGTCGCGCCGGCCGAGGCGACGCCGAACGGCACGACGATAAGGGCCGCGACGCTCATGCCCATGGCCACCGAGCGGCCGCCGTGCAGATGGCCGATACGCTTGCCGGCGATGATGTAGAGCGCCCAGCAGACGGCCGCCGCCAGGGCGCAACCCACGCCGACCGGATCGAGCGCCGGCCCGCCCAGCTTCAGAGGCAGCAGCAGCAGCAGGCCGAACGCGGCCAGACCGATGCACAGGAAGTGGCTGACCTTGCGCGCATGCAACAGCGACAGGGTCAGCGGGCCGAGGAACTCGATGGCGATGGCCACGCCCAGCGGAATGGTCCGCAGCGCCATATAGAAGCAGAGGTTCATCACCCCGGTCGCCGCGCCATAGAACGCGACGCCGAGAAGATCCTGGCGCGTCAGGCGGAACCGCCACGGCCGCCACAGCAGCAGCAGCAGTACGGCCGCGAAGCCGACGCGATAGGCCGAGACACCCTGGGCGCCCACCGCCGGGAACAGGGTCTTGGCGAAGGACGTGCCGCCGGCCAGCGTCACCATGCCGCCGAACAGGGCCGCATAGGGCAACAGCGCGTCGAGCGCGGGACGGCGGATGGCGGCGGCGGACATGAGCGCAACCTAATACCGGATGCCTGGCGCTTCTCGCCGAAATTCGTCGTATACCGCCCAAAACAGGCGAGATAGGCAGGCCAGATGACGAAATCCGTCACCCTCGACAACTTCGACCGCCGGCTGCTGGAACTGGTCCGCCGCGACAATCTCGAACCGGCCCGCAGCCTAGCCGAAAAGGTGGGCCTGTCGGAAAGCGCGGTGCTGCGCCGCCTGCGGCGTCTGCGCAAGGAAGGCGTGATCGTCGCCGACGTCGCCATCGTCGATCCTGCGCGTCTCAACGCCGGCCTGACCATGCATGTCTTAGTGCAGATGGAGCGCGAAGGCAGCGCCATCTACAACGCCTTCGCCGCCGGGGTGGCGGCCCGCAAGGAGGTGCTCAGCGCCTGGCACGTCACCGGCAGCACCGACTTCGTCCTGCTGGTCACCGTACCGACCATGGAGGCCTACGAGGCTTTCACCAACGAGGTTCTGAACGACGACCGCCGGGTGCGCTCGTTCACCACCCTGGTCGGCATCCGCGAGATCGTCCGGCAGGACCCCTCGCGCGCACCGCTGGTGCAGTAATCCCAAAGGTGGAATGCGCGGCTCAGCGCTCGCAAAGATTGTTGACGTCTGCTCACTCACCTGTCGAAATCCTTTGAAAATGGGAGGACGCGACATGAGGGCTCAGGTCATCCTGATCGGACTGGCGATGTCATTGGCGGCCGGCGGCGCCGTGGCGTCGAACTGGCACTGGGCCAAGGCCTCCACCCGGGAAGAGGCCATGCGTCTGGCCACCGACAAGGCCCAGGCCAAGGCCAAGCGCAGAGGCACCTGCTTCAAGCCGGCCGTCAGGGTCGACGACTGCCAGGCGACCGCCGACGGCTTCCGCTGTCGCGCCGACAGCGCCTCGGACTTGCGGGCCTGCGGGGTGCGCGTCGGCTGGGTGTATGAGCCCCCCTTGCCGCCGACCCGGGTCCGGACGCAGCCCCTCAGCCACGGCTACGAGCCGCAGTGGACCCAGCCGTCCCCCTACATGAGCTACTCGCCCTATGCGTCGACGACCCGGGAGCTCGATCAGTTCCCGCCGCCGACGGCGGTGAGACCCTAGCGTCCGACCTCCAGCGCCGGCAGCGGCACGCGGGTGACCTGCACGTCCTCCTTGTTGGCCGCGTAGCCGACCCACAGGGCGCCGTTCCAGACCACGCTCTTGGGATAGTGATAGCCCGGCCGCTTGTACTGCCCAGCGAACCGCAGTGGCTGCAGGTCTCCTTGGCCGCGCAGGCGGAAGCTGCGGTCGAAGGTCTTGCCATCCGGCGACAGCGTCACCGCCAGCGGCAGCCGCGGCCGGTCGCTGTTGGGCGCGTTGACCAGATAGGCCGTCCCATCCGGCAAGTTGCCGGCGCTCTGCTTGGCGCGGGCGTCGGGCATGGCGGTCAGGACGGGCGTTGTCCACGAGACGCCTCGGTCGCAGCTTTCCGACGCCAGCTGGCGGAAGCTCAGCTCCTCGTCGCGGAACACCATCACGGCGCAGCCGTCGGCGCGGCGAAACAGGCTGGGCTCGATCTCGCGGCTGAGACGGCGCTCGTGGGCGGCCGCCGCGCCGGTGGCGTCACGCGGCAGGTTCTCCATCCGCCCCTGCGTCCAGCCCGCGACGCCCAGCGGATCGTCAGTGAAGAACGGCTTGGCGATCATGCCGGGACGCAGGTGGAAGGCGGTCATCAACCGGCCGTCGATGCGGTGGGGATCCTGCTCGATCACCCCCTCGACCGGCGCGCCGTCGGCGCCCGTCACGCGCCGGGGCCCGCTCCAGGTCACGCCGTCGCGGCTGGTGCGATACTCGGCGTATCCGCCCGCCCCCGACTGGAAACCGTCCGGCCAGACATTGGCGTAGGCGACCAGCGTCTCGCCGTTCGTCCACCAGCCGCCGCTGGAGCGCATCACCCCGCCCTGGCCGGCGGGTGCCAGCACCTTGGGCGCGCTCCAGGTGCGGCCGTCGTCGCTGACGGCCCAGGCGACCCAGGTGTCGGCGGAGTCTTCGTCGCGGGCCGAGCTCTGCCACTGGGCGTAGAGGCGGCCCTTGAAGGGGATCAGCACCACGCCGTTGCTGAACTTGTCGGAGCCTTCGCTCGGCGCGAACACGGTGAAGGTCTCGGCTCCCGGCGCAGCGGCGAGGCCCAGGTCCGGCTCGCCGGCGCGAAACAGGCCGGGCGCGACGGCATAGGGCGTGGCGCCCGCCGAAAGGGCCAGCGCGCTCGCCGCCAGGATCGCGATCATCATGTTTCCTCCCCGCCTTTGCGCGGCGCTTTTCCCCACCCTCCACAGGGAACGGTAACATTCAACTTTGACAACGTTGTCCAGAACATCGTTCGCTGTTAGCTTCGGGCCAAGGGATGAAACGTGATCGCGCTAAGCGCGGCGAGTGACGGGGGGATGGCCGAATGACGCCGGCTGAATTGAGCGTTGTCTTTTTCCTGCAGATGGCCGTGATCATCGCGGTCTGTCGCGCCACCGGCTGGCTGGTGAAGCGCTTCTTCGACCAGCCCCAGGTGGTGGGCGAGATGATCGCCGGCGTGCTGCTGGGGCCGTCGCTGTTCGGCCTGCTGGCGCCGGACCTGCAGCACATGCTGTTCCCCAAGGAAAGCAAGGCCGTGCTCTATGTCGGCGCGCAGATGGGCGTTGGCCTCTACATGTTCATCGTCGGCCTGGGCTTCCGCGCCGACCACTTCAAGAGCAACGCCAAGAGCGCGGCGGCGGTATCGCTGTCGGGCATGGCCGCGCCGTTCCTGGTGGCGGTCGCCATCGCTCCCTGGCTGCTGAGCCAGGGCCTGTTCGGCAAGGGCATCGACACCTTCCAGGCGGCCCTGTTCATGGGCGCGGCGATCTCGATCACCGCCTTCCCGATGCTGGCCCGGATCATCCACGAGCGCGGCCTGTCCAAGACCCCGCTGGGCACCCTGTCGCTGTCGGCCGGGGCCATCGACGACGCCGGCGCCTGGTCGGTGCTGGCCATTGTGCTGGCAACCTTCGGCGGCGGAGCGGGTGTGGCGATCAAGGCCATCGTCGGCGGCCTGGCCTTCGTGGTCTTCATGCTGACCATCGGCCGCAAGCTGCTGGCCCCGCTGGGGCGCTGGGCCGAGCGCGAGGGCAAGGTCAGCCCGTCGCTGCTGGGCGTCGTGGTCATGCTGTTCATGCTCAGCGCCTGGGCGATGGACGCGGCCGGCATCCACGCCGTGTTCGGCGGCTTCATCCTGGGCACGGTGCTGCCGCGCGGCGTCCTGACCCGCGAGATCAAGAAGCAGCTGGAACCGTTCGCGGTCGTGCTGCTGCTGCCGATGTTCTTCACCTTCTCGGGCCTTCACACCCAGCTGACCATGGTCAACAGCCTGGGGCTGGTCGCTGTCACCCTGGTGATCCTGGCCGGCTCGATCCTGGCCAAGGGCGGGGCCTGCTGGGCGGCCGCGCGCCTCACCGGGCAGGACAACGCCACGGCCATGGGCATCGGCGCCCTGATGAACGCCCGCGGCCTGATGGAGCTGATCATCATCAACATCGGCCTGCAGAAGGGCATCATCGGCCCGGCGCTGTTCTCGATGCTGGTGCTGATGGCCATCATCACCACCCTGATGGCCTCGCCGCTGTTCGAGCTGGTCTATGGCCGCAAGGCGCGCGAGAGCGGCCAGCTGGGCGCCCTGAACGAGGACGAGGACGAAGACCTCATCCACGCCAGCGCCCCAGCGCCGGCCCGCTAGCAACCAGCGCCATCGGCGAGAGAAAAAAGGCGGCGGGAGATCCCGCCGCCTTCGTCGTTTCTAGCTCCAGGGCCCGGGCCGACGACTGGGACCGCTGACCGGCACGGCGGTCTCGAGCCGCGCCCTCGTCCCCTGCCCGATCGCCAGCCGCATAAGGGCCTCGATCCGGTTGTGGGTCGTCGGGTGGGTCGAGAACAGGTTGTCGGCGCCGCGACCGGCCAGCGGGTTGATGATGAACATGTGGGCCGTAGCCGGATTGCGCTCGGCCTCGTGATTGACCACGCCGCCGCGGGCATAGGCGTCGATCTTCTCCAGCGCGCGGGCCAGGCCCCGGTTGTCGCCGGCGATCTGCGCGCCCACCCGGTCGGCCTCGTACTCGCGCGAGCGGCTGATGGCCATCTGCACCAGCATGGCAGCGATCGGGGCCAGGATGGCCAGGGCGATGGCCCCGATGATTCCGCCCGGACGCTCGTCGTCCTCGCGCGAACCTCCGAAAAAGAAGGCGAAGTTGGCCAGGGCCGAGATCGCGCCGGCGATGGTCGCCGTCACGGTCATGGTCAGGGTGTCGCGGTTCTTCACGTGGGCCAGTTCGTGGGCCATGACGCCGCGGATCTCGTCGCGGTCGAGCATGGCCAGCAGGCCCGTGGTGGCGGCGACGGCGGCGTTCTGCGGGTTACGGCCCGTGGCGAAGGCGTTGGGCTGGTCGCTGTCGATGATGCAGACCCGCGGCATGGGCAGACCGGCCCGCTGCGCCAGATCGGCCACGTCGCGGGCGTAGTTCCTGACCAGCGGCTTGGGATGGCTCTCGTCGACCTCGACCGCGCCATAGGCCTTCAGCACGATCTTGTCGGCGTTCCAGTACGAGAAGACGTTCATGCCGGCGGCCAGCACGAAGGCGATCAGCATGCCGGTCGGGCCGCCGATCATGTAGCCGGCCCCGACGAACAGGGCCGTCAGGCCGGCCAGCAGGGCGAAGGTCTTGAAGTGGTTCATGGTCCTCTTGCGCGCAGGATCAGTCGAAGATGTCGAAGAGATCGAAGCGCTTCTTCTTGTGGTGGCCGTGGCGGCGATAGTCGTCGTCGCGGTCGTAGTGCTTGCGGTCGTCGTGACGCTTGTGCTCGTTGCGCCAGTTGTCGTCGTAACGTCGCGGCTCGGGCCGCTGCTCATAGGTGGGCTGCGGACGGCCGAACGGCGACGGGCCGGACGGCGGCGCCGCGGGCGCGCCTTGCGCGTCCTCGCGCTCCATGGCCATCAGCTTTTCAAGTTCGCCGCGATCGAGCCACACGCCCCGGCACTTGGGGCACATGTCGAACTCGACACCGGCGCGCTGCACGGCCTGCATCGAGCCGTCGCAGTTGGGGCACATCAGGAGAGGCATGGGTCGTTCGGGTCCCTGGTCCAAGAATGGAGACGGGGTTCCCGATGTCGGATCCGGCACGAGGGGGAGGGACACCCGGACCCAGACATCGAGAACACCCGATGCGGTCCGACATCACGCGCGTCTTTCAGAGGGGAGGTGAAGACGCTGCGCCAGAGGGGCCCGGCCCGCTCATTGGAGATAGGAGGAGCTTTGGGGGTTTCAAGCCGCTCCGACCAACAAAAAAGGCCCCGGATCGCTCCGGGGCCTTTTCCGATCTCTTGCGAGTTCGACGCGTCTTACGAAGCGTAGAATTCGACGACGAGGTTCGGTTCCATCTTCACCGGGTACGGAACTTCCGAGAGTTCCGGAGCGCGGACGAAGGTGGCCGACAGGCCCTTGGCGTCGACCGAGACGTACTCGGCGAAGTCACGCTCGTTCGAAGCGACGGCTTCGAGGACGAGAGCCATGTTGCGCGACTTTTCGCGGACCGCGATCACGTCGCCCGGCTTGCAGCGGTACGACGGGATGTTCACGCGCTTGCCGTTCACGGTCACGTGGCCGTGGTTCACGAACTGGCGGGCGGCGAACACGGTCGGCACGAACTTGGCGCGGTAGACGATGGCGTCCAGGCGCGACTCAAGCAGAGCGATCAGGTTCTCCGAGGTGTTGCCCTTGCGACGGGCGGCTTCCTCGTAGGTGCGAGCGAACTGCTTCTCGGTCAGGTTGCCGTAGTAGCCCTTCAGCTTTTGCTTGGCGCGCAGCTGCAGGCCGAAGTCCGAAACCTTCTGCTTGCGGCGTTGGCCGTGCTGGCCGGGGCCGTAGGACCGCTGGTTGACCGGCGACTTGGGCCGGCCCCAGAGGTTTTCGCCCATACGGCGGTCGATCTTGTACTTGGCGCTATGGCGCTTGGACATAGGTCACTCTTTATGTCGATCCGAGCCGGACCTCCGGAAGGAGGACGATCTCAACGGCGGCTTCGGGTCAATCCGTCATGAAGCTATCGCGCCGCGCGGCGAGCCGGCGGCGTGAAGGCGCGGTTTATGACGGAGGGGGGCCGGAGAGTCAACGGACGGTGCGGTTCGGGCCGGCCATGGGCTTGGTGTCAAACCTGGCCATGCTCACGTCCCTCGCTCTGAAGGCAAATCGGTCTGGCGGCGGCGAATGAGGGCAAGGCCATACCAGGCGACGACGCGGCCGACAGTCAACAGCAGGGCCAGCAGCACGGGCGCGACCCACCATGATCGATCGGCCGCGCGGAGGTAAGCGATGGGGTCGACCAACGTCGCCGGAGCGTCGCCGCGCGCCACGGCCAGGGTTTCGCCGGGGGCCAGGATGCGCTGATGATCGAGGGCGAACAGGGCGACGGCGGCGGCGAAGGCGACGATGATCCAGGCCCAGCGCGGACGCGCCCGGAAACTGAACCCGCCGGCCTTGGCCACGGCCAGGACAAGCGCGAGGACCACAAGGATCCGGTTCCAGCTCTCGCTGGCGGTGAGCCCGTCGGACACCAGACCCACGAGCAGGACGCAGCTGGCCCCCGTCGTAACGGCGCGCGGCGCCTCGTCGATCCAAGGCCTGCCTATGGGCGCGGCCGTCGCGACGCCGATGACGAACAGGCAGAACGGCGCGGCCGGGCTGGTCCAGTTCAGAAGCACCAGGGCCAAGGCCGACCAGACGACCGCCTCGAGCAGGCGGAGACACCTCACCCCCAAGGCCGGTGGCGGCTTTCCCAAGGACGGTTGCTGCGTCGCCGACGTCGTCATGCGGCCACCCTACAACCGGCGCGGGCGCGTCGCCAAGACGCGCCCGCCGCGTTCATGACCTCAAGCCCGCTGCAGCGGATTGCGCACCCGCACCTTGTCGGTGCGCTGCACGCCCATGGCGTCGAGGTCGAAGCGCAGCTCCCTGCCCTCCGGCACGAGGGCGCGGCACAGGTCGGGGCGCTCGCGGGTCAGGGTGACGGCGACGCCGCTATCGCGACGGTCGGCGGTGACCTTGAAGTCCTCGGCCTTGGTGCAGCCGTTCGACGACACCCGCGCCACCAGTTCGCCCTTCTCGAGCGCGACGCCGTACACCGGCTCCAGGGTGTCGGCGCCGTCGTTGATCTTCACCGAGACGTCGCGCTTGCCGCCGTCGTCGGCGTCGATGATGACGCAGGCCGAGGTCGACAGGCCCGCGGCGACCACCAGGGCCAGGACGGCCAGTTTCTTCTGCATGTTTGAGCACCCCTCAACGGCCGAACTTGGCCTTGAGCCAGGGGAGCGTTCGCCGGCTGAACCCGGGATGAATTACCGAAAGTTCACAACCGGGGCGCGTCGCCGATCGTCAGCGCCCGAAGCCCCGGTCAGACGCCGTCCAGCACCGTCGGCCGAGTAGGCGCCAGGGCGTCGCGCCGGCGCAGACCCGGCCGGCCCTGGGCCACGCGGATCGCCAAAATCCATTCGGACCCTAGCCGTTCAGTTGCAGCGGCGACCGATGCGCGCCACGCCGCCTTCGCCCCATTGCGAGCCACAGCCCATAGGCCAGCACGAACAGCAACGACGGAACCAGGGTCAAGGCGGCGGAGGCCAGGAAGACGGCCAATCGATAGGACTGTTCCTGGCCGCCAGGGTTCAGCGTCAAGAGCGCCGACCAGCCGATCCATGTGATGTTGACCGCGGCCAGGGTGCTCCACACCAGCCGAGCCCGCCGCTTCGGCTGCTCCTCGACCAGCGCGCCGATCAAGCCAGGGCCGACCTCTCCATACAGCGAAGGCTACAACCTTTCGGCGTGCCAGTCGATATGGTCGCCGATGAAGCTGGCGATGAAGAAGTAGCTGTGGTCGTAGCCCTCCTGGCGGCGAACCGTGACCTTCAGCCGGGCCTCGGCGCCGGCCTCTTCCAGCAGCTCGGGCTTGAGCTGGTTTTCGAGGAAGCTGTCGGCCAGGCCCTGGTCGACCAGGATCTCGTCGAAGCCCTGCCCATAGCCGTCCGCGATCAGGGCGCAGGCGTCGTGGGCCCGCCACTTGGCGCGATCGGCGCCGAGATAGGCGGTCAGGGCCTTGTCGCCCCACGGGCAGTTCAGCGGCGAGACGATCGGCGAAAACGCGCTGACCGACTTGAAGAGTTGCGGGTTGCGCAGGGCGATGGTCAGGGCGCCGTGACCGCCCATCGAGTGGCCGAAGATCCCACGCCGCGCCGGGTCCAGCGGGAAGGCGCCGTCGACGGCCTCCAGCAGGTCCCTGGTGACGTAGGAATACATCTTGAAGTGCGGCGCCCAGGGCTCTTCCGTGGCGTCGACATAGAAGCCCGCGCCCTGGCCAAGGTCATAGGCCGGATCATCGGCCACGCCTTCACCGCGCGGGCTGGTGTCGGGCGCGACGATGGCCACGCCGTGCCTGGCGGCCCAGGCATAGGCCCCGGCCTTGGTGGTGAAGTTGTCTTCCGTGCAGGTCAGGCCCGACAGCCAGACGAGATAGGGGAACGGCCCCTCACCGTCTGGCGTCCAGACACTGAACTTCATCGGCGTGCCGGTGCTGGCGCTGTCGTGCCGGCAGTAACGCAGGGTCCCGCCCTGGGTGCGGTGGGTGGCGAGGGTTTCGACGGTCATGGCGCGCGTCTCCCCCTTCCCCCTTGATGGGGGAAGGGTCGGGGATGGGGGTGAACTGCGGCTGCGGACGTCACCACGACCGCGCCAGATCCTGAAATGGTGGGGTCACCCCCACCCCTGCCCCTCCCCCATCGAGGGGGAGGGGTGGAGTTAGAAAGCCTAGAACGTCACCACGGTCCGGATGCTCTCGCCCTTGTGCATCAGGTCGAAGGCCTCGTTGATGCGTTCCAGCGGCAGGACGTGAGTGATCATCGGGTCGATCTGGATCTTACCGTCCATGTACCAGTCGACGATCTTGGGCGTGTCGGTGCGGCCGCGAGCGCCGCCGAAGGCCGTGCCCTTCCAGACCCGGCCGGTGACCAGCTGGAACGGACGGGTAGCGATCTCTTTCCCCGCCTCGGCCACGCCGATGATGATGCTTTCGCCCCAGCCGCGGTGGCAGGCTTCCAGAGCCGTGCGCATCACGCCGGTATTGCCGGTGGCGTCGAAGGTGTAGTCGGCGCCGCCGTCGGTCAGGGCCACCAGGTGCGCGACCAGATCGCCCGAGACGTCCTTGGGATTGACGAAGTGGGTCATGCCGAACTTGCGGCCCCATTCCTCGCGATCCGGGTTGATGTCGACGCCGACGATCATGTTGGCGCCGACCAGCTTCAGGCCCTGGATGACGTTCAGGCCGATGCCGCCCAGGCCGAAGACGATGGCGTTGGCGCCCGGCTCGACCTTGGCGGTGTTGGTCACCGCGCCGACGCCCGTCGTCACACCGCAGCCGCAGTAGCAGGCGGTCTTGAACGGGGCGTCCTTGCGGATGCGGGCCACGGCGATCTCGGGCAGCACGGTGTAGTTCGAGAAGGTCGAGCAGCCCATGTAGTGGTGGATGGTCTGGCCCTTGTAGGAGAAGCGGCTGGTGCCGTCCGGCATCAGGCCCTTTCCTTGCGTGGCGCGGATCGCCGTGCAGAGGTTGGTCTTGCCCGAAAGGCAGCTTTTGCACTGGCGGCATTCGGGCGTGTAGAGCGGGATCACGTGGTCGCCGACCGCCAGGCTGGTGACGCCCGGGCCGACCTCGACCACCACACCCGCGCCCTCGTGGCCCAGGATCGACGGGAACAGGCCTTCGCTGTCCAGGCCGTCCAGGGTGTAGGCGTCGGTGTGGCAGACGCCGGTGGCTTTGATCTCGATCAGGACCTCGCCGGCCTTGGGGCCTTCCAGGTCGACCTCGACGATCTCCAGCGGCTTCTTGGCTTCGAAAGCGACGGCGGCGCGGGTCTTCATGGCAGGCTCCGATGAGTTCTTGGCCATTGTGGTACGCCGATGCGCGGCCGGCGATAATCCCCCACAAGGCAAAACATTGTTGCCACACAGGGACAATGAGCGCACGACCGCGCCATGAGCCGCTGGGACGGGATCGACGAGTTCGTGGCGACGGCCGAGGCCGAAAGCTTCTCGCAGGCCGCGCGGCGGCTGGGCCTGTCGACGTCAGGCGTCAGCCGCGAGGTGGCCAGGCTGGAGGAGCGACTACAGACCCGCCTGCTCTATCGCACCACGCGCCGGGTCAGCCTGACCGACGCCGGCCGGGCGTTCCTGGCCCGCTGCCGCGACCTGATCCACGATCGCGACGAGGCCCTGGCCGCGGTCGGCGAGGAGGACGGCGAGGTCAAGGGCCTGCTGCGTATGACCTGCTCATCGGCCTATGGCGAGCGCTACGTCGTGCCGGCGGTCAACGCCTTCGCCCTGGCCCACCCCAAGCTGTCGCTGCACATCGAGCTGGACGACACCGTGCGCGACATCGTCAGCGAGGGCTTCGATCTCGCCATCCGCTTCGGCCGCCTGACCGACAGCCGCCTGATCGCCAAGCGCCTGGCCTCGCGCACACGTCGCCTTTGCGCCTCGCCCGACTACCTGGCGCGGGCCGGAACCCCGACCACCATCGCCGACCTCGATACCCACGCCGGCGTGCTGGGCGCGGCCGACACCTGGCCGTTTCGGGAGGGCGAGCGCGAGATCGCCTTCAAGCCCCAGGGCCGCTTTCGCTGCAACAGCGGCCAGGCGGTGCTGGACGCGACCCTGCAAGGGCTGGGGATCTGCCAGTTGCCCAATTTCTATGTCGACCCGGCCATCGCCGACGGCCGGCTGGTTCCGCTGCTGGAGCACGCCAATCCCGCCGACGAGGGCGTCTGGGCCGTCTATCCGCACCTGCGCCTGCTGCCGGCCAAGGTGCGGCTGCTGGTGGAGCATCTGGAAGGCAGCCTCGGATAGCCCCCTTCCCCCTTTGATGGGGGAAGGGTCTCCAGTTTCAACTACAGCAGCTTGCGCAGGCTCAGGCGCACGGTCCGCCCCATGGCGTCCATGTAGTCCTCCTGATAGGCCTGCGGCGTGCGGCCCTGGTCGTCGCGGACCTGCTGCTTCTCGTCGAACAGGTTGTCGACCGCCAGCGTCACCCGCGACCCCTTCAGCCAGTCGTAGCGCTGCACCAGGTCCTTGCGCTGTCCCAGGTCGGCGAAGCCCGACAGGCTGACGGTCGGGATGTCGGCGAAGAACAGGTCATCGCCGCGCGGGCCGCCGTCGACCCAGGTGGCCGAGCGCCAGGCGCTGCGCAGGCCGCAGCCCAGGCCGTCCTTGGCGAGATTGGCCTGCAGGTTGACCTCGTGGCGCGGCGTGCCGCCCCGGCGGCCCAGCGACGCTCCGTCCAGAAGGTCGAGCGGGGTCATGCCGTCGCGGATCACCACCTCGTCCTGCAGCCGCCAAAGGTGGTTCAGCGAGACGTTCAGGAAGCCCTGACCCGGCTGACCGCCGGGGCGCATCATGAAGCCCGGGCCGCCCGCTTGCCCGCCCCCGCCCGGCCTGCCGCCAGGCGCCGCGGGCGGCGGACCGCCCCAGCGCAGGTTGTAGTTCAGGCCCCAGCGCAGTTCCTGGCGGTCGGCGTGGGCGAAGTTCACCGGCCGGGTGTCGACCGAGGTGAGGCGGCCCGTGGCGTCGCGCACGAAACGGCTCGGGAAGGCCGCCTCCAGTTCCGGCGACACGGCCGGGAAGCTGGCGATCTGATCCTCGACGCGGCTGGCCGTGTAGTTGCCCCACAGGGACAGCTCGCGCTTCTCGAACGGACGGTAGTTGAAGCCCAGCTTCACCACCTGCCGGCTGTCGGCGCCCAGATTGGGGTTGCCGCCCTCGATGCGGGTGACGTTGACCGTCTGGTTGGTGGCGAAGTCGTACATCGCCACATTGGGCGTCAGCAGTACGGGGTCATTGACCTGCTGGGGCGAAGGTTCGCCCTCCTCGGTGCTGTAGTTCAGCGACAGGTTCATCCGCTTGACCGGCGACCACGACAGGCCGCCGCCGGCGGTCATCAGGCCGCCGATGTCGGAGAACTGCTCGTAGAGCAGGTTGCCGTTCACCGACACGCCGCCCAGGAAGCCCAGCACGCCGTCGCGCTCGGCGAGGGGCGCATCGGCGCTGGCCGACAGCGTGCCCCTGTCGCGCGTCAGGGTGCGGCGGGTGAAGACGCCGGAGCGGACACTCTCGGCCTCGACCTTGCGGCTGTCGACCCCGCCCTTGACCGTGGCGCGCAGGCGCCCCGCCGGCAGCTGCGCCACCGTGCCGTTCATGGTCAGCTCGGCCTTGGCGTTCGTGGTGATCGAGTCAGCGGTGTCCTGGGCGGCGTAGCGCAGCAGGCCGGTCGGGATCGGGCCGAACGGATCGACCTGCGGATCGCTGGCCGCCACGGCCGCGCGATAAGCCGCGGTGTCCAGGCCCCGACCGGTGCGGTTGGCTGTATCGGTCAGGTCGTAGTTGCCGGCGAAGGTCCAGCGCCAGCCGGCCATCATGCCCAGCGCGGTCATGCCGGCCTCGAACTTGTCGGTGTCGGTCTTGCGGCGCAGACCGTCGGGCACGTCGAGATAGCGATAGAGGGCGACGTCCCGCGCGAACGGCGAATAGGGGCTGTCGGCCTTCAGGGCCAGGCTGACGCCGGTCAGGCCGTTGAAGCTGACCCGGCTCGTGCTCTCGACATTGCCACTGAACGTCGTGGTCACATTGCCCAGCGCGCCGAGCACCAGATTGCGGGTGTATGAGCCCTGGACAGCCCCCTCCTCGCCCCGCGCCAGCAGGGTGCGCGAGGCGGTCAGGTCGTCGGTGGCCGCCCGACCGGCCCCGGCCACGAAGTCGGCCAGGCTGGGGGCCCCGCCCGCAAACGACGCCGGCACGGACGCCACCGTCACCACCGAGCCGGCCAGGGCCGACAGGGCCGGATCGAGCTCGGGCCCGGTCGCCGTGCCGATATTGCCCTGGATGTCGTAGGGGGTGCTGCTGGTGCGGACGATGTCGCGCTCGGCCTCGTACAGCGGCGTTTCGCGGCGATAGCGGACATTGACGGTCCAGCGGGCGTCGGCGTCGACCTTGAACAGGTTGCCCTTCTGCTCGTTGAAGGTGCGGCCGCCTTCGGTGGCGAAGCGGAACTCGTCCTCCAGGTTCAGAGAGCGGAAGTCCTTCTTCAGGATCAGGTTCACCACGCGCTGGTCGGCGCGGTAGCCATAGGCCAGGGCGGCTTCCTCGCGCAGGATGTCCATCCGCTGGACGGCTTCGGGCGGCAGGCCGGCGATCTCCTGGAAGCCCGAGATGCGCTGGCCGTTGACCAGGGTCACCGGCCCCTCGCCGCCCCGCCCGCGCGAGCTGACGGTCAGGGGCTCCAGCATGGTCATCAGTTCGGCAACGCTGCCCGCGCCATAGGCCTTGATAGCCGCCTCGTCGAGCGAGACCTCCGGCTCGACGGGGCTATCGGTCTTTCCGCGGGGCGCCGACTGCACGGTCACGCCCTCGACGATGGCGTCCTCGGCCTCGATGACGGGCATGGTCGCGGGCTTGGTCTCCGGCGCCTTGACGTCCGGAACCTTGATCTCGGGGGGCCTGGTTTCCGACGGCGGCGCCGTCCCGACGGCCACGGTCGCGACCATACCCTGCAGAAGCACGCCACTCAGCGCCATCGCCATGCCCCCTACCCTAAGCCCCCGGCGTTCAACCGCCGCCTATCCCACAACCTGAACCTTGGTTGCAGATTTTGGCTGGATAGCGGCGTTTTCGCCAGGGCGGAAATTAAAGCGCCGTAAGGTGGGAAACCGGTTACTGCGGCGAAACGAGGCTGCGCCTTCCGCAAGGGAAGGGCGAGACTCAGTCCTCGCCCTTGTCCACCGCCTTCTGGGCCAGCTTGGCCAGCACCCGGCCACGTCCCTTCGACAGGGCGGTGATCACGCCGCGGAAGGTGCGCACCTCCTGATCGGTCAGGCGGGCGCGGGCCAGCGGGACGCGCAGGTTGCGCACCATAGACGGCCTCTTCTCGGGCGGATGATAGAAGCCGGCCTTGTCGAGCTCTGCTTCCAGGTGTTCGTAGAGGCCCATCATCGCGGCCTGGTCGGCCGGCCCCTCGACGTTCAGCTCGAACTTCTTCCAGGGGCGGTCATCGACCGTCATCTTCCATTCGTAGGCGTTGATCGACACGGCCTGGGCCAGGTTCAGCGACCGGAAGCGCTCGTCGATCGGGATCGAGACGATGGCCTGGCACAGGGCGATGTCGTCGGTCTCCAGGCCGGCGCGCTCGCCGCCGAACAACAGGCCGACCTTGCGCCCCTGCTCGACTTCTTCCGCCAGATAGGCGGCGGACTCGCGCGGGGTGTAGACCGGCAGGCGCGTCTCGCGCGGGCGGGCCGTGGTGGCGTAGACCAGGTGCAGGTCGGCGATCGCCTCGGCCAGGGTATCGAACACCTTGGCGTCGTCCAGCGGCCAGCTGGCGCCCGAGGCGCTGGCCCAGGCCCGCTCTTGCGGCCAGCCGTCGCGCGGATTGACCAGCCGCAGCTCGTAGAGGCCGAAATTGGCCATGACCCGGGCGACCGAGCCGATGTTCTCGGCCAATTGCGGGGCGTTGAGGATCACGCAGGGGGGCGTGCGGACGATTTCAGAAGGCGTGTCGGCGGTCATGGGCGTCCCTTTGCCGTCGAGCCACACTTTGACGCAAGTCCGAACCGTCGTCTGGCGCGTTTAGCCTCCGCTCACGCTTGGAGGCTTTCGAACCCGATGCATCGCCGCGCCCTGCTCGCCGCCCTCGCTGTTCCCGCCCTGCCGACGGCGCTGGCGGCGTGCCGCGAGCCGGCCAGGGCCCGCCGGGAACAGGCCCTCTTCGACCACCAGGCCTTGACCCTTGCCCTGACCGCCGTCGCCGAACGCGCGCGGCCGGGCGACCTGGGCGTGGCCGTGCAGGACCTGACCACCGCCCAGCGGGCGGCCGTGGCCGGCGATCACCTGTTTCCGCTGGCGGGCGTCTGGACGGCCCCGCTGGCCTCCGCGGTGCTGGCCGAGGTCGACGCCAAGGCCCTGTCTCTCACTGACACGATAGAGGTCGAGGACGTCGACCTGTCGCCGCCCCCCGGCGGCGTGGCCGACGCCTGGCCGGGGCGCCGACGCTGGACGGTGGAGGAACTCCTGAAACGCGCGGTGGCCGGCGGCGACAACACCGCCGCCGACGTGCTGATGAAGCGGATCGGCGGTCCCGGCGCGGTCACCGCCTGGCTGGACCTGAAAAAGGTCGAGAACCTGCGGGTCGACCGCTACGCCCGCCAGCTGCTGCCCGAGCAGACGGGTACGGCCTCGTTCCGGGCCGAGTGGCGAGGCCAGGCGTGGCGCAAGGCCGTGCTGGCCACGCCCGAGGCGACCCGACGCGCAGCTCAGCGGCGCTATCTGGCCGACCCGCGCGACAGCACCACGCCGCTGGCCGCCCTTCGTTTCCTCGAAGCCTTGAACCAGGGCGAACTGACCGGTCAGGACGACCGCCGACGACTGCTGCGGATCATGGAAGCGGCGGCCGGCGATCGCCTGCGCCCAGCCCTGCCGGCCGGCGCGCGTCTGGCGGCGGTGATCTCGGCCACGCCCTGGGACCTTGGCCTGACGGCGGCCGACAACACCCTGGCCATGATCCGCCTGAAGGACGGCCGCCGGTTCGCCGTGGCCATCTTCCTGAAAGCCTCGCCGCTGGAGGAAGCCGACCGCGACGCCCTGATGCTCGACGTCATGCGGACGGTGATGCAGGCGGCGGAGCAGGCGGGTCGCTAGCGCCGCGCTCGATCTTCGCGGGCGATCCGGCGTCGATGTCGAACGCCCAGCGGACATGTCGTGCGAAGTCCAGCGCCCGTCCGGGCAGGCGACGAACGAGCGGCCACAGCAAACGCCCGACCAGCAGGAAGCCCGCCAGGTACTGGATCGCCAAGCCGAAGAAGAACAGCGCTGCGGAAAGCAGCTCAAGGCCCGCTGGGACGGTGACGACCGTCGAAGCAATGCCGACGCCCATCAGCGTCAAGCCGACCATCTGCAGTTTCATGCCGCCCCCCGAAGCTCCGCGCCTTCCATCTGCACGCAGCCGCGGCTGGATGGAAGGCGCAGCTTCGAACTCAGTGCGACGACGACAGCTTCATCAGCACCAGGCCGCTGACGATCAGCACGGCGGCGATCACGCGGGTGATGCTCAGTTGCTCGCCCAGCACCGCCACGCCGACCACGAAGGCCCCGACCGCGCCGATGCCGGTCCAGATGGTGTAGGCCGTGCCCAGCGGCAGCGACTTCATCGACAGCGACAGCAGGCCGAAGCTGGCGAACATGAAGATGATCGTGGCGATGCTGGGCCAAGGCTTCGAGAAGCCTTCCGAGGCCTTCATGAAGAAGGCCCAGACCACTTCCAGCAGACCAGCGATGATGAGGAAAATCCAAGCCATGACGGCGTCCCCTTGCAAGAACGCCGGGCCGTCCCGGACTTAAACCCGCCTGCGACGACGGTGGAGGACGTGGCCTCGCTCGGTTGTGGGCGGGGAGATAGTCCCGAACCGCTCAGCCTTCAAGCCTCGAGGCGACCTCGCGGGCGGCGGCGCGATGCCGCGCCGAGGCCAGGGCCTGGACCAGCAGGCCCGGATTGAGCGGCTTGGCCACGTGCAGGTCGGCCCCGGCTGCGTGGGCGGCGGCGATGTGCTCGTCCATGGCGTTGGCGGTCAGCATGATCACCAGGATCGGGTCGGCGTCGGCGGCCGCCTCGCGGGCGCGCAGCTCCCGGGTGGCGGTCAGTCCGTCCATCACCGGCATCTGCATGTCCATCAGCACCGCGTCGAACGGCTGGCCCTCCAGCGCCCTGAGCGCCGCCTCGCCGTCCTCGACCATGGTCAGGTCGACGCCGAACGGCTCCAGCACGATCTCGACGACCTTGCGGTTTCCCGGATGATCCTCGGCGACAAGCACCCGCATGCCCTCCAGCGACACCGGCCCCTCGTCGTCCTCGTGGTCGTGATCCAGGCTTTCGGTCGAGGGCTGCAACGGAAGGTCGACGACGAAGGTCGCGCCCCGCCCCACCACCGCCCGCGCGTCGATCGAGCCGCCCATCATCTCGGCAAGGGCCGCACAGATCGAAAGCCCCAGACCCGTGCCGCCGAACTGGCGGGTGATCGACTGGTCGGCCTGAACGAAGCGCTTGAACAACCGCTCGCGCACCGCGTCGTCGAAGCCCACCCCGGTGTCGCTGACGCTGAAGCGGATCAGTTCGCCCACCTTCTCGACCGACAGGTCGACGCCGCCGACGCTGGTGAACTTCACCGCGTTGCCCAGCAGGTTGGACAGGATTTGGCTGATGCGGCCCGCGTCGCCGTCGTAGCGGCCGGCGACGTCCGCCGCGACCGACCACGAGAAGGCCAGGCCCTTGGCCTCGGCCGAGGCGCGGTGCAGCTCGGCCATGCCGGCCACCAGCCCCTCCAGGTCGAAAGGCGCGAAGGTCAGCTGGAATTCGCCGGCCTCGATCTTGGAGACGTCGAGAATATCGCCCAGCACCTGTTCCAGCAGGCGGCCCGACGAGGCGACCAGGGCGGCCAGTTCGCGCCGGCGGGCCGGATCGGCCTCTTCGGCCAGACGGTCGCCGACGGCGATCACCCCGTTCAGCGGCGTACGCAGTTCATGGCTCATATTGGCCAGGAAGACCGACTTAGCCTGGTTGGCCTTCTCCAGCTCGCGGGTGCGCTCGGCGACCCTCACCTCCAGCGAGCGCAGCAGGTCCTCGTGCACTTCGCGCTGCTTGCGCAGGGCGCGGGCCAGGGCGCCGATCTCGTCGCCGCGGGCCTCGATACGGGCGGCGGCGGCGCCGTCGTCGTCGTGATGCGCCTCGGCCAGGCGCTGCAGCGGCGCGACCACCTCGCGGGCCATCAGGCGGTAGAGCAGAAGCAGCTGGGCCAGCACCCCGATCACGCCGAACAGCAACACCCAGGAGGCTGTCTTGACCGCGTTCCAGACGATCTGGTCCGAACGGAAGGTCATCAGAAAATACCAGTCGGGCTCCTTCATCCGGCCATAGGCCACTACCCGGTCCCGGTCGCGCAGGGCGCCGACGTCGCCGCCATGCTCTCGGATCCGGGAGACCAGATCCGACACCCGCTCGCTCGACTGCACCTTGGCCACCTGGGCGGCGTCCACCGCCCCGTCACGGGCCAGCCCCGGCGCGGCGATCAGGTCGCCGTCGGCCGAGACGATCATGTTGGTCCCGCCCGGCAGGGCGTCGGCCACGGCCCGCAGCAGGAAGGAGTCCAGCGACAGGCTGGTGCCCCAGGCCCCGACGTGGCGCTCGCCCAGGTCGAAGGGCGTGACGCAGGCCGCGTTCAGGCCGCGATCGGTGGGGTTGGAGATCACCTTGCGCAGCTTGGTGCACTTCATCACCCGCTGCGGGTTGTTGGCCGGCAGGGTGATCTGGTTGATCTCCTCCTTGCCGAGGTCGAAGCCCGGCGGGGCCTTGCTGCGATAGTAGATCAGCCGGTCCTTCCGCCTGGGACCGAACATCACCAGTTGGGTCCGCGGCGTGAAGAAGTAGAAGTTGTCGTAGTGGCCGATCTCGGTCTCGCCGGCGTTGGCCACCACTTCCATGGCTCCGACCAGCAGCGCCTTGTCCTCGCGCGTCAGCTCGCGGGCGTTGGGCACGAAGCCGCCGATGCCGTAGACATAGTGATTGCCCATGCGGCCGCCGTCATAGAGGCGCGGCGCGGTGCGGCGGGTGCCGTCGCCGAACTCGGGAAACAGCTGGTCGAACTGCTGGTCGATGTCGGGCTCGATCTCGCGCAGCCGCCGCATCAGGGCCAGGCTGGCGGCGTCGTGCACCTTGACCAGATCCGAGAATAGTCGGTCCTCGGTCTTCACCCGCTCGCCGACATACTCGGCCAGATGCCGCATCTGGGTCTCGGCGGCGCTCTTCTGCACGAAATAGAAGGTCACGGCCGTGACCAGACCGGTCACCGCGATCGACAGAAGGGCGGCGAAGGCCAGCAGCCGGCGCGCCAATGGCGACATCACGTCGGTATGGCGCCACAGACCGCTCAAGACGCTCCCCACTCTCGCCCCCACATGGGACGTCCGGCACTACCACAACCCATTAGGGCGCTGCGGCGCCCATGTCGCCTGCGGTGGAATGCCGCGCTCGACCAGCGGACGCCGCACCGCGCAGCCTTTCCCCCACGGCCGCAACAGTCTATAGGGCTCGCCGTCCGCGCCACGTTCCGGCCCTGTGCGCCGAGCGTCAGAGCGCGCCACCGCGAGAGGAAGACCCCGCAATGGCCAAGATCAAAGTCGCCAATCCCGTCGTCGACATGGACGGCGACGAAATGACCCGGATCATCTGGAAGCTCATCAAGGATAAGCTGATCTTCCCGTATCTGGACCTGGAACTGGACTACTACGACCTGTCGGTCGAGAACCGCGACGCCACCAACGACCAGGTGACGATCGACGCCGCCGAGGCCACCAAGAAGCACGGCGTGGCCGTCAAGTGCGCCACCATCACGCCGGACGAAGCCCGCGTCGAGGAATTCGGCCTGAAGAAGATGTGGAAGTCGCCGAACGGCACGATCCGCAACATCCTGGGCGGCGTGATCTTCCGCGAACCGATCATCTGCCAGAACGTGCCGCGCCTGGTGCCGGGCTGGACCCAGCCGATCATCGTCGGCCGTCACGCCTTCGGCGACCAGTACCGCGCCACCGACTTCAAGATGCCGGGCAAGGGCACCCTGTCGATCAAGTTCGTCGGTGAAGACGGCGAAGTCATCGAGCACGAAGTCTACAAGGCTCCGGGCGCCGGCGTGGCCATGGCCATGTACAACCTCGACGACTCGATCCGCGAGTTCGCCCACGCCTCGTTCGCCTACGGCCTGAACCGCAAGTACCCGGTCTACCTGTCGACCAAGAACACGATCCTCAAGGCCTATGACGGCCGCTTCAAGGACCTGTTCCAAGAGGTCTACGACGAGCACTACGCCGAGCAGTTCAAGGCCCTGGGCATCCACTACGAGCACCGCCTGATCGACGACATGGTCGCCTCGGCGCTGAAGTGGTCGGGCGGCTATGTCTGGGCCTGCAAGAACTACGACGGCGACGTGCAGTCGGACATCGTGGCTCAAGGCTTCGGGTCGCTCGGCCTGATGACCTCGGTGCTGATGACGCCGGACGGCAAGACCGTGGAAGCCGAAGCCGCCCACGGCACGGTGACCCGTCACTACCGCCAGCACCAGAAGGGCGAGTCGACCTCGACCAACTCGATCGCCTCGATCTTCGCCTGGACCCGTGGCCTGGCCCACCGCGCCAAGCTCGACGACAACCAGGAACTGGCCAAGTTCGCCGCCACCCTGGAAAAGGTCTGCATCGACACCGTCGAAAGCGGCTTCATGACCAAGGACCTGGCCCTGCTCGTCGGCGACAAGCAAGGCTGGCTGACCACCGAAGGCTTCCTCGACAAGATCGACGAGAACCTGCAGAAGGCCATGGCCGCCTAAGCGGTCCGGACTTCCGGTAAGGACGAAGGCCCTCCCTCGCGGGAGGGCCTTTTTCTTTGCGACATTGGCGAACACTGGCGGCGTTAAGCGACATGTCCGCATCTGGGCGATCCCCGCCACGATCCTGACGCGCCGCCTCTCCATCCTGAACGATGCGTCGGCGTCCCGGCGCTCTTCATGAACGCCCGATGCCACGACCACTGATCGACCCGCCCTCCCGCCGCGGCGCCTCGCGCGCGACGAAGCTGGCGGCCGGCCTGTTCAGCGTCGGGGCCCATGTGGCCGTGCTCGCGGCCGTGATGCTGTCCCAGGGCGAGCCGCGTCCGCCCGAGCCCGAACCGTTCGCGGTCGATCTCGTCCAGCCGCCACCCCCGCCTCCCCCGCCCCCGGAACCCAAGCCGCCCGCGCCGGAGCCCAAGCCCGACTCCAAGCCGGCGCGGCCGCCCTCGCCCGCGCCGCCCAAGCCTGACCCCAAGCCGCCCAAGCAGACCGCCCGGCCAGCCGTGCGCCCGCCCGACGTCGAGCCCCTGCCCGCCACGCCCGCCGACACCACGATGCTGGCGGCCGAACTGGGCGAGGCCGAGCTGGCCGGGGCCACCACGGTCGGCACGGGATCGGGGAACGGCTCCGGCGACGGCGCCAGTTGCGACATGGTCCGCCGCCTCCAGGCGGCCCTGCGCCGCAATCCCCGCGTCCGCTCGGCCCTAGCCGCCGCCCATGGCGAGGCCGCGGCCTCGGGCAAGGCGGTTCTGGTCTGGAACGGCAAGTGGCTGCAGAGCCCTGGCCAGGTCGGGCGAGGCCTGGCGGGCGTTCGCGAGGCGATCATCATGGAGGTCGGCTTCGCGCCGGCCGCCTGCCGGGCCGACACCATGCGCGGGCTCGTCGTCGTCAGCCTCGCGGACGGCCCCGGGGCCCCGCGCCTGGCCCTGGGCGATGCTTCCTGGCGCTGGTCGGACCTGCTGTTCGCGCCGGGCACGCGGCGACGCGGCGCCTGATCTAGTTCCGGCGCTGATAGCCGGGATAATGGCGGATCTGGTCGTCCACACAGAGGCCGAAGGGCCGAGCGCCGTCCGCCCCATAGGCGGCGGTGCGGTCGAAATCCCAGGCGATCCTGCCGTCGGCCTCCAGCCTCGCCTGGCCGGGCGGACCGCCGCACGCCGCCGACACCGCGTCGAGCATGGGCTGGCTGACCTTGGACGGCAGGAACGAGTCGACGCTCATTTCAGCCGGCGTGGAAGGGAGGCCTGTTACACGGCGCAAAACCGGATAGGCCCGATCAAGATCGGGACGGACGTCCGCGAAAGCCGATCGCACCGTATCGACGCCGAGCCCTCGGACCGCCGCGCAGTCGCGGCTCCAGGCGTCGAGACCCGCCTCCATGGCCCCCCAGGTACGCGCCGCGCTGGATGTCTCCGCCCGGGACAGCTCGCGCCGGCTCCAGCAGACCGCTCGCCCCTTCGGATCCTGCAGGCGGACCGACAGCAGGAGCGCGAAGCCCCCGCCCCGGCGCTCAAGCTCGACCTTGACCGGAAGGTCGGGCGGCGACCATTCGGCGGCGGCCCCGAGCAACCGGCAGCCCGCCCAACCGGCGCCGTCCGCCACGCAGGTTCTTCCAGGCTTTGGGCCATAGGTCCGGCTCATGGTCAGTCGGCCCAGCGGCTCGACGTTGGTGAAGCCCTCGGCGGGCGCGATCACCACGTCGGCGGCGGCTTGCCCCACGGGAAGCGCCAACAGCATGGCCGCCACCGCGGCCCCCCAGCGCTTCATGCCCCGTTTCCTCCCCGTGCCTGCGCCCGAGCCGAGGCTAGCGCCGCGCCGGCGGGGCGTCGATGACGATGATCCCCGTCGCCGCCGCCTTCTCGGTTTCGGCGGGCTTCCAGTCGCCCCAGGCCTTGCCGGTGCGGCCCTGCTCGCGCCCCAGGTTGAACAGGCGGCGCATCGCGCCGTCGCTGAAGTCCAGGCTGTTGGCCTGCGCCTCGTCGGGCACGGCGGCGACGCGGAAGGCCAGGCCGTTGCGCTGGGCGAAGGCGGCGTTGGCGGCTAGGTGGGCGCGGGTCGACGCCTTGCTGCCGCTGTCATAGCTGCGCTTGAGGATGGCCGTCAGCTTGCCGGCGGTGACCGCGTCGCGCCGGCCCAGTTGCCCGTTGACCAGCACATAGATCGAGCCGCCGCCCGCGGCGCTGGCGGGACGGCTCCACAGGACCAGACTTTCCGGCACCGCCAGGAACGGCGTGTTGACCCCGCCGTCGACGTGCATCTCCTGAATGATCCGCCCGTCCTTGGCCCGGCCGGCGATCAGCACCGGCGGGAAGACCCCGGGAATGCTGGCCGAGGCGGTCAGCACATCCTTGAACAGCTTCAGCCCCTGCTCTCCCCCCTGCCGGGCGATCAGGCCCATGTCCCAGATCACCGTCTCCTCGCTGTCGAGGTTGGTTGTGGCCACCAGCAGCCGCCGGCCCTTGGCGTGCTCGGCGGCGATGGCGGCCAGCATCTGCGGCGTCACCGCCCTGTCGACCAGCTTGCGCAGAGCCGAGCTGCTGTAGAGGCTGGGCGAGGCGAAGGTGGCCAGTTGCCGCCAGGCCAGGATGTCCTTTGCGCCGCCGTCGGAATAGGCGGCCGCCAGTTGCGGATCCCAGGAGGGGCCGAGGAAGGCGAAGGGCGCGGCCAGGGCGCCGGTGCTCACCCCCGTGACGATGCGGAAGTCGGGCCGCCGTCCGCTTTCCGTCCATCCGACCAGCACGCCGGCGCCATAGGCGCCGTTGGCCCCGCCGCCCGACAGCGCCAGGATCGCGGTCGGCCCCTGGCCCTGCTCGCCCATGATCTGGCGTTCGAGCTGGCGCACGGGCGCTGCGTCGCTGGCGACGATGCGCGGGTCGGCCGTGGGGATCACCGCACCAGGCGCGACGCGAACCACGCCCTCGGGCGGCCGGGCCATGGTTCCGCATGCGGCCAGCAACAAGGCGGCGCAGAGGGCTGCTGCACGAAGGATCGAGGTCACGCGCTCACCTTGGCGTCTGGCGAAATCCGACAGAGCCAGCAACGCGCGACTTCGATTCCGGTTGGCTCAGCTTGCCCTCGCGGAAGCCGTAAAAATGCTAGTTTCCGCGGGGATCCTTGGGCCAGGGGCCGACCATCTCGACTACCCGGCCCGCGCCCTCGGCGCCGCCCAGCGGCTCGGTGAAGGCGCGCGAGTCGATGAACTGCAGGCCCATCTGGCCGTCGCCCTGCCAGACCATGCGGGTCAGGTGAACCATTCGGCGCGCCGGATCGACCAGGTGCAGAACCTCCGGCGGAACGGCGAACTCAGGCGCGGCGATGCGCGCGCCGCCCTTGGCGATGTCGATCAGCCGGCAGCGCAGGGGCTCGCCGCCCACCACGAGGTAGGCTTTGCGCGAGGCGGGATAGCGGCGGTAGGCGCGCTTTTCCATTCCCAGGACTTCGATCTGAGTCATCGCGGCGATCCTAACCCCAACTCGGGCCAAACGACCGCGCAATCGTGCGCGAGACGTCGCGACGGACCCTAGGGGGCGTTGCAAAGACCGGGCAAGGCGCGAGCCCCTTCCGTCCCCAGGAAGGCGGCCCCGTGTTCAATCTTGACCCAGAATGGGTCGGCCAGGGCCGCTCAAGCCAGCTTCGAGTGCTTCCGCGAATAGCCGAAATAGATCACGCAGGCGGCCGCCACCCAGACGCCGAACAGGGCGAAGGTGTCCCACGGCAGGCCGATGATCAGGTAGCCGCAGAAGGCCACGCTGGCGATCGGCAGCACCGGATACAGCGGAACCTTATAGCCGCGCGGCAGGTCGGGCCGGGTGCGGCGCAGGATGATCACCCCGGCCGAGACGATAGCGAAGGCGATCAGCGTGCCCATGCTGGTCAGGTTGACCAGCACGTCCAGCGGCACGAAGGCGGCCAGGAAGGCGATGAAGGCCGCGACGATGGCGGTGTTCCAGGTCGGCACCCGGGTGCGCGGGTCGGTCTTCTGGAAGATGCGCGGCAAGAGGCCGTCCCGGCTCATGGCGAACAGGATCCGCGTCTGGCCGTACATGACTACCAGGGTGACGCTGAAGATCGAGATGATCGCGCCCAGGCACAGCACCAGCGAGGTCCAGCCCGCGCCGGTCAGGTTGCGCAGGATCACCGCCAGACCCGCCTCCTGGCCGGCGAAGGCCGTCCAGGGCTGGGCGCCGACGGCGGCGATCGCCACCAGCACATAGACGCCGGTGACGATCAGCAGGCTCAGCACCACGCCCAGCGGCAGGTTGCGGCGCGGGTTCTTGACCTCGTCGCCGGCGGTCGAGACCGCGTCGATGCCGATGTAGGAAAAGAAGATCGACGAGGCCGCCGCCCCGATCCCGGCCACGCCCATCGGCGCGAACGGCGTCAGGTTCTCGGAGTTGAAGCCGGTGAAGGCGATGACCACGAAGAACAGCAGCACCAGCAGCTTGGCCACCACCAGCACGGCATTGATCGTGGTCGACTCCTTGGCCCCGCGCAGCAGCAGCACCATGCACGACCCCACCAGCACCACGGCCGGCAGGTTGAACACCCCGCCCGCGCCCGGCGGCTTGGCCAGGGCGTCGGGCAGGCGCCAGCCGAACAGGTCGACGAACAGCTCGTTCAGGTACTGGCCCCAGCCCACGGCGATGGCCGAGGCCGACACCGCGTATTCCAAGAGCAGGCAGGCGCCGACGATGAAGGCCACGAACTCGCCCAGGGTGGCGTAGGCGTAGGAGTAGGACGAGCCGGAGACCGGGATGGTCGAGCCCAGCTCGGCGTAGCACAGGGCCGTCAGGGCCGCGGTGATCCCGGCGATGACGAACGAGACGATGACCGCCGGACCGGCCAGCGGTACGGCCGTGGTCAGGGCCACGAAGATGCCGGTGCCGATGGTGGCGCCGACGCCCAGCATGGTCAGCTGGAAGAGGCCGATCGAGCGTTCCAGTTCATGCGGCAGCTCGTTGGGATTGTCGTCGCCCTCGGCCGCGATCGCCCCGACGGGCTTGCAGCGGAAGAGATCGGCGATGCGCGAGCCGGCCATGGGCGCTCCGGGAATTCTTCAGGGGCGGCGAAGGCTTAAGGTCACGCCGTAAGCGGCGACCCCATAGAGCGCGACAGCCCCTGGGGGAAGCGGATTCCACTCGGCCAGCGTGACAGCCAAAAGTGGGAACCGGTTTTGGCGCCCGTCACGCGCAGGACTTGGAACCCTTCCTGAGCGAACGCCCTTGCAGAGAGGGCATGAATGCCCATTCTAGGCGGCGTTAACCGTGCGGGGGCGCAATGACTTTGCAGAAGCGGATCTGGGACCTCCTGGTCCTGGCGATCTTCATCTTCGCCGCCGCCTTCGCCACAGCGCCCTGGTTCGCCTTCCGCGCCCTGAAGGCCGCGGCTCAGTACGAGGACGTTCAGGCGCTGGGCGAGCTGGTCGACTTTCCTGTGGTGCGCCGCAGCCTGACCGGCCAGCTGGACGAGGAGGCCCCCGCCGCCAAGCCCGAGGCGCCGTCGCTGTGGACCAACCCGATGGGCGTCTTCAAGCGCGCCATCGAACCGATCGCCCCGCCCGAGCCCAAGGTCGACCGCTACCTCACCGTCCAGGGCCTGTCGGCCCTGACCCGCGGCTACGCCCCCGGCGCGGCCCCGCCGCCGGCCGCCCGTCCTGAAACGGTGTGGGGCCGGATGCAGGCCGTGGTGCGAGGCCCCTATCCGACCATCGCCTACTGGGACCCCAACCGCGTGCGCATCGCCGTACGCCGCCCGGGCGACAAGGCCAAGGCCACGATCTTCACCTTCCAGCGCCGCGAGCTGTTCGTCTGGAAGCTGGTGCACATCCGCCTGCCGGCGGACGAGCGCTAGAACGCGGGGTCTCAGCTCACATAGGCCGCCCGCAGCTGGTGCAGCAGCTTGTTGGCCGCGCCCTTCGACGCCGCGGGGCCGACATTGCTGGCCGTGATGATCGCCGCCCCACGTCCCGGCGCCAGCATGATCACCTCGTGCCACATGGTGTTGGACCCCTCGTGGACCAGCAGCGGGCCCTTGCTCCATGGCTGAGTGGGCACGACCAGCCAGCCCAGGGCGTAGATCGCGTCGCCGACGGGCGTGGTCAGGCGCTTGACGCTGTCGGCGCTCAGTATGGCGTTGTCCTTGAGGAACAGGCGCGCGAAGCGGGCGTGATCGGCCAGGGTCATGTGCACCGTGCCCGCCGGCCCCATGGCCGGGGGATTGTCGGAGGGCTCCGCCGGATCGACCGGCGTCAGCCCGCCGCCCGGCGCCGACAGATGCCCCCAGGGAATCGCACCCTTCGGGGCGCCGAACCCGGCCGAGGTGATCCCCAGCGGCTTGAATAGCTGGACGTCGATCGCCTGCTCCCAGGGCGTTCCGGTGATCGCCTCGATCGCCGCCCCGACCAGCACGTAGTTCATGTTGGCGTATTCGTACTTGCCAGGCGTGGCGCTGGGCGGCGCCGACAGCAGCTGGGCGGCCAGCTCGGCGCGCTGTTCGACCAGGGGCCGCTTGTCGGCATGGGCCCTGGCCAGCCAGCCGCCGGCCATCAACGGCTTGTCGCTGATGCCGGACACGTGGCTCATCAGGCGCTCGACCGTCGTATCGCTCCAGGCCGGATCGAGCTTCGCCCCCGGAAACAGCGAGGCCAGGCTCGCGCCCCACTTGGCCTTTCCCGCCTCGACCAGACGGGCATAGAGCGCGGCGGTCATGGCCTTGGTGTTGGAACCGATGTGCCAGGGATCGGTCGTCTGCGCGGGGTCGGCGGCCCCGGCGCGACGTACCCCGGCCACGACCTGCTGGGTGACCTTGTCGGCGTCGCTGACCAGGCCCGCCAGCGCCGGGACCCCGGTCTCGGCCAGGATCGCGGCGGGATCGACCGTCGGCAAGGCCATGATCTGCCTGGCCGAAGCCAGCGACGGCGCGCCCCCGGCGACGGCGGCGAGAGCCAGAAGGCGGCGGCGATGCAGCATGAAATCGACCCTCACTTACGGTTGAGGTCCATTTCAATCGCAGGACCCGAGGCGCTGCAACTGAAAGTTATGTAAGTAAAGGCGTCACCCTCAAAGCACGGCTTTTGACCCCGGCGCGGGGCTGGTGCTATCCAGCGACCCGCGTTTTCCGCCGAGGCTCCCGCGTATGATCGTCCGACGTCCGTCCAAGGCCCGCCCGGCGTGACCGAGCTGATCCTGGAAGTCCTGGCCCGGGCCCTGCCCTTCTTCCTGCTGGTCGGCGCGGGCGTGACCCTGGCGCGGCTGCAGCTGCTGGACGGCCGCATGGCCCAAGGCTTGTCGGCCTACGTCTACTGGATCGGCTTTCCCGCCCTTCTGGTGCATTCCCTGTCGCGTATGGGCCGGCCCGGCCATGACCTGACCCTGGGCCTGGCGGCCTATGCCGGCTGCCTGGCGGCGATCATGGCCCTGATGGTCGGGCTGGGCCTCGTCCTGCGCTGGAACCGCGGCGAGCGCGCGGGCGCGGCCATGGCCGCCGGCGTCGGCAACAGCGCCTTCCTGGGCCTGCCCGTGGCGGCGGCGGTGTTCGGACCCGAAGTGGCCCGCGTGGGCGCCGGCATGGTCGCCATCGACTTCGTGCTGGCCACCGCGCTCGGCGTGGCCTTGCTGGGCTGGGCCGGCGGCCGCTCGGTCTGGCGCTCGACCATGCAGGCGTTCCGCAATCCGATCGTCGCCGCCGCCCTGTTCGGCACGGCCCTGGCCCTGCTCGACCTGCAACTGCCCGGCGTGCTCGACCGCGCGGTCGGCGCGGCGGCCGCCTCCGGCAGCCCTGTGGCGCTGGTGGCGCTGGGCGTGGTGCTGGGCCTGCCCGCCGAGGCCGATGCGGCCCCGCCGCGCTGGAGCCCGGTGGCCGCCGCCGCGATCGCCAAGCTGCTGGTGCTGCCGATCCTGGTCTGGTTCGCCGTCGGCCTGACCCCCGCCCCGCCGGCCTTCCACCTGGCCGCCACCCTGCTGGCCGCCACCCCGACGGCGGTCAACGTCTTCATCCAGACCCGCGCCTACGGCGTCTTCGCCCGCGGCGGCGCGCGCACCGTCGCCCTGACCACCGCCATCGCCTGCGTGACCCTGTCGGCCGTGGCGGTTTGGCTGAAGAGCTGAGCGCCTTCAGCCGCCGGCGAACAGGCGCTCGTCCAGGATCCAGCTGATACGACCGCCGCCGGCGTCCTGGCCGCAAAAGCGCGTCTGCCCCCAGTAGATGTGGTCGCGATCAGGCGCGGCCCAGACCAGGCTCGCCTGTCGCATGCGTCGAAAGACCTGGCGACCGGTAGCCTGCTCGACCATCGCCTCGCCCATCTGCGTGATCGTGAACCCACCGTCCAATTTACGCTCCTCGTAGAGGCCCTTCACGCGATAGGGCGCCGAGAAGGAGCCGCCGGGGGCGTCGAGATCGACATGGTCGCCTATCCGCTCGACGGCCAGGCAGGACGCCGCTTTCGCCCAGACCTCGGTGTGGCGGGACCATCGACGGATAACCAGATCGAGCCGCCGATCGCAGTCGTTCGAGGCGCGAAGGCCGATGCGATATACGCCCGGGGCCGTGATGACAGGCGCAAACCAGCCACCCCCGGCCTCGTTGACATGGACCACCGCGTAGCTCGCGCCCGTTCGGCTCAAGGCCCGCGCCACGGCCGTGGGCCCATCATCGACGGCCAGCCCGGCAGGCGCCGGACGTTCCCCATCCCAGCGATCCTTGAGTCCCTCGCGGCAGAGGGCCTCCCACTCAGCCGGCGCTGGCGGCGCCGAACGCGAGGTCGCCACACCCTTCGCCGCGAGCGCCGAGAACGTCACCGGATCGACCCAGCGGTTGGTGGGTCCGTCGACGCAGCCGGCCAGACCGATCGCGGGCGCGAGCGCCAGCAGCCAGGGCCGAACGCGGTGAACCACGGCGGGGAGGACCTTGATCATTCAGGCAACTTCAAAGCTTCGCCACTCGTTCGCGCAACCCTAGGAAGCCTGACGCCCCTTGTCCACGCTGCGGCCCCTGTTCGCCCCCAGTCGCGCGAACCAGGGCTGGGTCGGATAGGCGATGACGCCGGCGACGCTGAGCGCAATGGTCGTGCCCTTGCCCGAGGCGCTCTCGATGGCCAGCTGGGCGCCCATCTTGCCTGCCCGCTCGTGCATGCCGATCAGGCCGTAGTGGCCCTCGCGGCTGGCCCAGGCCATGCGGTTGGCGCCGATGCCCACCCCGTCGTCGCGGATCGTGACCTGCAGCTGGCGCACCCCGTACGAGACCTTGACCAGCACCTGGCTGGCCTTGGCGTGGCGAGCGGCGTTGAACAGCGCCTCGCCGGCGATGCGGACGATCTCCTCCTGCACCAGCGGCTGCACGGGGCGCGAGGTCCCCTCCGACACCAGCTCGACCTTCACCCCGGTCTCGAAAGGCTGCTCGGCCATCAGCTCGCGCAGCACGATGTCCAGACGCCGCACCTCGGCCCCGCGCAGGTCGCGCACCCGGTCACGGCCTTCCACCAGCATCTGGTCGGCGCGGTCGAGGGCCTGGTTGATCACGTCCCTCGCCGGCAGGTCGTCGGGGATCTGATAGGCCACCGACTGGAACCGCATGATCAGGCCCTGCACGCTCTGGAGCAGGGTGTCGTGCAGCTCGCGCGCTATGCGCTCGCGCTCGGCGGCGCGCTGCTCCAGCCGGTCCTTGATCTGGGCCGCGACGCGCCGCAGCCGCAGGGCGTAGACGCCCCACAGCGCCAGGGCCACGGCCAGCACGCAGGCGGCCCGGAACCACCAAGTCTCGACCAGGGTCGGCGGAATCTCGATCGTCAGTGTCGAGCCCTGGTCGTTCCAGACGCCGTCATTGTTGGCGGCCTTCACCCGGAAGTGGAACGTGCCCGGATGCAGGTTGTCGTAGATCACCTCGCGCCGGTCCCCGGCGTCGATCCAGTCCTTGTCGAAGCCCTCCAGTCGGTACTGGAAGCGCACGCGGTCGGGCGCCGAGAAGCTCAGCGCCGTGTAGTGGATGCGCAGGCCGCGCGTGCCGGCCGGCAAGCGCAGGGTGGACGGATCCCGGAAATGCCTGTCGCCCACCATCACCGCCCGGATCGCCACCGGCGGCGGCAGGGTGTTGACGGTCAGGCGAGCCGGATCGACGACCACGACGTTTCGGCGGGTCAGGATCCAGATGCGGCCGTCGCCGCCGGCGGTGATCTGCTGGCCGGGTGACTTCTGGACGAAGCTGTTGAGGCCGTCGCGGAAGTCGAACACCCGGCGCGGCAGCGGCGCGCCCGGCTTGTCGAGCGCCCGGTCGAGATCGGCCGAGCGCATGCGCACCACGCCGGCGTCGCCGATCGTCCAGGTGTCGCCGGCCGCGGTCTGGACCAGGCCGTTGACCGAGGCCAGCCAGGGATAGCGCTCGGCGTCGAGGCTGGCCGTCGCCCCACCACGCAGCCGGGCGAAACCCTGTCCGCCGCTGAGATAGAGCGCCTCACGCCCCGGCAGCAGGCCTTCGATCTCACCGACGGCGAAGCGGGCCTTGTGGATCGGCTCGAACGGCGAACGGCCCTGAAGCGGCGGGGCGTTGCGGAACAGGATCGCCGCACGGCCGTCAGGCTGTAGCGCGGCGTTGGAGGCGATGAGCCCTCCGCCCAGGGCGCCTGACCAGCGGCTCCACGCGCCGCCCTCGCGCCAGTAGAGGCCCTTGTCCAGCGCGGCCATCCACAGCCGACCGTCCTCGTCTTCCGCGCAGCCGTAGGCGCTGGCCTCCGCCGGCTTGGCGAAGGTCTCGACCTTGCCGGAGCGCACCCGCAGCATCGTGTCGCGCAGCGTGACCCAGACGGCGTTGTCCGCGCCCGCGCACAGCGAGCCGGCCGACCACTCGGTCTTCAGCACGGGCCTCGGCGCCTGGCCCGGCGCGATGACGTAGAGGGTGTGGGCGTCGGCGACCCAGACCTTGCCGTCGGGCGTGGAGGTCATCCGGTAGCCGCGCGCCGAGTTGGGCGCGATGGCCTGCTCGACCGTCACCGCCGCGGGCCGCAGCATGTCCAGGCCGAGCTCCGTGCCGAACCAGACATTGCCCTCGCGGTCCTCGAACACAGCGTGGGTCTGGTCGGAGGTCAGGCCGTGAACGGCCTTGTATGACTGGATGCGAAGGGCGCCGGCGTCGGCCCGGCGGGCGGCCACGCCCGGCGCGGGAATGTGGACCACGCCGTCGGTCCAGGTGGCCCCCCACAGGTCGCCCTTGCGGTCGAACAGTATGCGCGAGGCGCCCACCTCGTCACGACGAGGATAGGCCTGGGTCAGCGAAGAGGCCGCCGGCGCCTCGCCGCGCAGCAGGCGCGTGCTGGTTGAATCCGACAGCCAAAGGCGGCCCAGACCGTCCTGCGCCAGGCTGGCGCGGCGGGCGACCCTGGCTCCGGTCGGCGAGAAGCGGGTCTCGCCTGGCGCGCGGCGCAGCACCGTGTCGCTCAGCACCAGCCACTGCACGCCGTCGCGGTCGAAGAAGACCTGCCAGACTTCCTGCTCGGGCAGGCCGGCCTCGGGGCCGAACTCCGTCCAGCGGCCGTCATGCCAGCGGGCCAGGGTGGCGCGCTTGCGGCCGCCTCGGGCGACCCAGATCCCGCCCTCGCGATCCTCGGCCAGGCTGGTGACCTCGCGCGAGGGGTTGGGCATGCGGGCGTCGATCAGCCGGCCGTCGCGATAGACCGCCACGCCGCCGCTACGGCCCAGGCCCACCCACAGCGCCCCCGAGCGCGCGCCCAGCACCTGCGAGACGTTCAGCCGCCCGGGCTTGGGACCGTCGCGCTGGATCGGTTCGAAGGCCACGCCGTCGAAGCGGAACAGGCCATCGACGCTGCCGATCCACAGATAGCCGTCCTTGGACTGGCCGATGGTGTTGACCCGGCTGGGCGCGCCGCCCTCGATCGACCAGCTGACGCGCTTGTACTCGGCCAGGGGCTCGAGCGTCGGCGCGGCCCCGGCCGTCGCAGCCAGGGCCAGGACGAGCGCCGCGCCCGCCAGTCCGCCAAGAAGCCCCCCCGCCCGGCTCAAAGGTCGATGATGCCGCGCTTGGCGGCCACGGTCACGGCGTGGGTCCGGTCGTTGACGTAGAGCTTGGCGAAGATGCTCTTGATGTTGGACTTGATGGTGTCTTCCGACAGGTTCAGCTCACGGGCGATGTGCTTGTTGGAATTGCCGTTGGCGATCAGTTGCAGGACGGTGATCTCGCGGGCGTTCAGCGGCTCGTCGATGGCGTGGATGGCGATGCGCTCGGCCACCTCGGCCTGCAAGTGGCGACGGCCGGCGTGGACGCCGCGGATGGCGTCCAGCAGGTCGCGGCGCAGGCTGCTCTTGAGCAGATAGCCCGCCGCCCCGGCCCGCAGGGCGTGCAGGGCCTGGGCGTCGCCGGTGAAGGTGGTCAGCACGATGATCCGGGCCTCGGGGTGCGAGCGGCGGATGGTCTCGATGGCCACCACGCCGTTGCCGGGCATCTGCAGGTCCATCAGGGTGATGTCGGGGCGCAGCCGTTCCCAGCCGGCGATGGCCTCGTCGCCCGTGGCCGCCTCGCCGACCACCACCATGTCGGACTGGGTCTCGAGCACGGCGATCACGCCCTCGCGCAGCATGGGGTGGTCGTCGGCGATCAGTACGCGGATACGGTCGTCGCCGGCCTCGACGGTGGCGGGGTGCTCGTTCATTCGACGTCCGGAAACCGGTCCTTACGCATGGGACTCGTACAGTTGGCGGGTTTGGCGGACCGCGACCATACACGAAAGCGGCGCACGACTACCCTTTCGGGGATTGACCGGTAAGGGCCGCGCGAACGGCGGGCGCCGTCGCCCGCGCATTGGCCAGGGCCCAGTCGAGCGCGAAATCGGCCACATCCTCCCAGCCCGCCTCGTTGCACAGCCAGTGCGAGCGGCCGGAAAAGCATTGCAGATCGGTGCGGGTGGCGGCGCGGCGCTGGTGGCGGGCGGCGGCGGCGACCACGGCCGGCGGCGCCATGCGGTCATCGTCGCCGGCGATCAGCAGCAGCGGCGGTCGCCGTCGCCCCGCCCCGGCGGTCCGGCCGCCTCCGCCCAGCAACGCCTGCCGCAGCACCCGGGCGGGCGCGGGAACCACGTGCGCGGCATAGGCCTCGTGACGCTCGTTCTCCGGCAGGGCCTGGGCGAACAGGGAGGAGAAATCCTCGGCCGACAGCGGCGCCGCACCGCTCCAGCGGGTCAGCAGCCGGCGCAGCACCCAGGCCGCGCGCGGCCGGGCCAGCAGATCCAGCGGCGGCGTCGAGGCGATGGCCACCCCGCAGGCGCCGCAGCCGCGGTCGAGCAGGCGCTGCACGATCAGCCCGCCAAGGCCGTGGCCGATCAGGATCGGCGGCTCGACCAGGGCCACGGCATGGGCGGCGTAGGCGTCGACGACATCGTCGAGGGTCAGCCTGCCCAGGGCGCGGGGCGACAAGCGGCGCAGGTCCTCCACCGGCCCATCCAGCAAAGGCCAGGCCGGTGCGATCACCCGCGCCCCCTGGGCCTCGTAGCGGGCCTTGAACCGGTCCCAGGCGCGCGGCGTCAGCCAGGCGCCATGGATCAGCATCACGCAGGTGGTCACACGCCTCTCCGTTCAGCCGACCGCGACCGCGGGCCGCTCGATCTGGCCGGCTCCCCCGCTCAAGCGCCGCCAGACGCTGGGCGACATGCCCTCGAAACGGCGGAACATCCGGCAGAAGTGAGCCTGGTCCGACAGGCCGCAGGCCAGGGCGATGGCGGCCAGGGAATCGCTTCCGTCCAGCATCATGGTCTTGGAGCGGGCGATGCGGCGGCGGTTGACATAGGCCTTGGGCGCGTCCCCGAAACTGATGCGGAAAGCGCGCGAGAAGTGGCTGGGGCTGAGCCGGGCCGCCGCCGCCATCTCGGCGCTTGAGATCCGCTCGGTCAGGCGCGCCTCGACCATGGCCTTGATCCGCAGCACCTGCCAGGGCGCAAGCCCCCCGCGCTGCATGACCGGGGCGGCGAAGGCCTTCGGCTCGGATCCGATCTCAATCTGAGGCAAGAGGCGCACGGCGACGGCGATGCAGCGTTCGGCGTCGGCCGGGTCGGTGGCCAGGGCGTGACGGGCCTGCATCAGAAGCAGGCGGATCTGGTCTCGGGCGGGATCTGGAGCAGGTTCGGGAACGCGGGTCGATACTGTCTGCGCTTGCATCGTCGCTCTCTCGGCTGGTCTCGGGCTCGCCGACACGAGGACGGCGCGCAGCGAAACTCGACCAAAGGGCGCTCGGCCGCCATTCCCGCCCGGGTGAAGTTGACCTACCCAGGCGGGTGAAGCTCGCGGCCCGAATGGGAGCGCTACCCGCGCTGGCTGCGGGCCTCTGCCGAGAACAGCGACAGGAAGGCCAGCACGGCCGAGACCGAGAACGCCCACGTCCCGCCGAACGCGAAGGCCAGCGCTCCCAGGCCGCAGCCGGCCGCGAACAGGCCCACGGCCGCCGACAGCTTCCTGATCCGCGCCACCGAGGCGCCCCGGTCCGGGCCGCCGCCGCGGATCAGCTCTGCAACGTCGAGCATGATCTGGGTGGTCGAGCCGGTCATCAGCGTGGTGGGCGGCGCGGTCGGGATATGCACGCGGTGGGCGGCGTTCTGGATGGCCATGGCGCAGACGAACAGCACCGCCACCAGGATCAGCTGCCAGCTGTCGCCCTTGGCGAACGGCGCCAGCACGACGGCCGCCACCGAGCCGGCGATCAGCAGCACGGTCTTGACCGCCAGCATGATCCGCAAGGTCGGCAGATTGGCCGCCGCCAGCTTGAATGTGACCAGCCGGCTGATCACCACCGCCGCGCAGAACACCGGCAGCACCAGCAGCTTGGCGATCGCCCCGTCCGCGCCATGGATCATGGCCGCGCCGAAGGTGACGAAGTTGCCGGTCACGTGGGCGACGAACACGCCCTGCAACGCCAGGAAGCCGACCGTGTCGAGATAACCGCCGTTGAAGCTCATCAGCTGGGAAAGGCTCGGAAATCTCATGGTCACCATCCGTACTTGAGCTCGACGCCGAGATAGTCGCTGTCGTCCCGGCCCGAGGCGCGCAGGGCGCTTCCGGCTTCGTAGTGGACGGCCTCGATGGTCCCGGTCAGGCTCGGGTTGAAAGCGTAGTCGGCCCGCAGGTGGGCGTAGGCCCCGGTCCAGCGTCCGCCGCGTCCGGCCGTGCCGGACAGGGGGACGAAGGGCTGGGCGTAGATCGCGTCGGTCGTCTCGCGCCGCCATTGGCCCGCCAGGGCGGCGGTGACCGCCAGGCCCTTGGCGGGCGTCACGGTCACCGACGGCTTGACGTGCACGAGGTTGGCGTAGCCGGTGTAGGCCGCGCGGGTGAAATAGGCGGCGTTGGGGTAGAGCGGGTCGAAGGTCCCCACCCGCCCGTCGCCCGGACGCGCATCGCCGCTGGCCGTGTCGACCTGGAAGCCCAGGCGCGGCTTCCAGGACAGGCTTTTCAGCGTCCAGCCGATCCGCCCGCCGGCGGCCCAGGCGCGGGCGTCGCTGGTTCCCACGTCGCCGCGCTGGACCATGGCTTCCAGGTCCCAGTCCAGCGCCCCGGCGCCGCCGAGATAGCGCAGGTCGTAGGCCTGGCGGTCCTCCTCGCCGACCGCGTCGACATAGCGGGCGGTCGAGCGGGCGAACCGGGCGGCATAGGCCGAGACCGCGCCGCCGGGCGCCTTGCGCTCGACCCGGATCAGATCGAGCCGCACATTGCCGCTGGAGGTGTCATCGAAGGCCTCGTCGTCGTGATACTGCACCGGCTGGCTGACGAAGCCGGCCAGCTTCCAGGGCCCGCGCGACCAGTCGGCCCACACCGCGTCGAACGACTGGCGCACGCCGGGGCCGTCGCGGGCCGACAGGAACCTCTGCTGGTCGATCGGAAAGTCCTGGCGGCCGACCCGCACATTGGCCTTGCCGCCCCAGACCTCGGCCTCGTAGCCGACGAAGGCCAGACGCAGGTCCAGGCGGTTCTGGTCGGCCGGGCCGATGTCGCGGCGGCCGAAGGCCCGCACGTCCTCGATCTGCACGAATCCCTGCCAGCCGCCCTTGCGGGCGTCGGCGTGGACCTGAAAGCGCTGCGACAGGCTGGTGTCGGAAGGCTCGCCGCCGAAGCTGGCCGCGTCGCCCGTCTCGATCCGCTCGCGCAGGGTGAGGCCGAGGGTCAGCGAGGTGTCGGGCCGATCCTCCTGCCAGCGGTTGACCTTGATCGCCGGACGCTCGGCCGCGAAAGCCGGAACCGCGACGAGAACGAGCGCCGCGGCCGCCAGCGTCCTCATGCCCCCTTCTCCGAAGCATGTTCCTTTGGTTGCAGGTCGTGCCAGGCCACCAGCAGGAAGCCGCCGATCAGGCCCAGGTGCTCGAAGAAGCTGTTGGTCGCGCCGAAGCGGTCGGGCGGGCCCATCTCCCAGAAGCGGTTGGCCATGAAGGTGGCCCCTAGGGTAAAGGCCGCCAGCGCCAGAGCCCCTAGCCAGCGCAGCCGGCCGGAAAGGATCATCAGCGAGGCGACGATCTCCAGCACGATGACCAGCACCGCGAAGAAACCGGCCGGCGACAGGCCGAAATGGGTCATCTCGGCCAGGGCGCCGGGGAAGTCGAAGGCCTTGGTCAGTCCGCCCTGGATGTAGGCGGCGCAAAGGCCCGCCAGGGCGATCCAGCGCACCGCCGGCACGAGGAAGGCCCCGCGCAGGCGTTGGACGGGCGTGTTCATCAGACCGCCCAGCACGCGCAGCCGAGCGCGCCCCAGAACGACTTCAGATCGGCGATCGGCAGGCTCTTGGTCCAGGCCGTGGCGTGGTCATGGCCGTGGACGCCGCAGCTGCTGGCGCAGCCGCACGAAGCCGCCGCCTGGCGACGCAGGGTCTTGTCCGTCTCCGGTTCGGCCCAGGCGGCGTAGCCGCCGAACACGCGCACCGGCGACCAATCGGGCATGGCCGGCGGCACCTCGTTCTCGTCCAGCTTGGCGAAGTCGCCGGCGCCATAAACGATCTTGCCGCCGACCATGGTCAGGTCCGAGGTCATGTCGGCGATCTCGTCCTCGGGCACGCCGAAGAAGTCGCGGTCGGGCACGATCAGGTCGGCCAGCTGGCCTTCCACGATCCGGCCCTTCTTGCCTTCCTCGTTGGAGAACCAGGTGACGTTCTCGGTCCACATGCGAAGCGCGCTCTCCCTGTCCAGGCAGTTGCGCTGCGAATAGAGGCGCGTGCCGCCGACGGTCTTGCCGGTGATCATCCAGGCCAGCGAAACCCAGGGATTGTACGAAGCCACGCGCGTCGCATCCGTGCCGGCCGAGACCTTCAGGCCCTTCTCCAGCATCTTGGCGATCGGCGGCGTCGCCTCGGCGGCGGCCGGGCCGTAGCGCTCGAGGAAGTATTCGCCCTGGTAAGCCATGCGGTGCTGCACGGCGACGCCCCCGCCGAGGGCCGCGATGCGGTCGATCGACTTCTCCGAGATCGTCTCGGCGTGGTCGAAGAACCAGTTCAGGCCTTCGAGGGGCACGTCCTTGTTGACCTTCTCGAAGACGTCCAGCGCCCGGTCGATGGTCTCGTCATAGGTGGCGTGCATCCGCCAGGGCCAGCGGTTCTGGGCCAGGATGGTCACAACCTCTTCCAGTTCGCCTTCCATCTGCGGCGGCATGTCGGGGCGCGGCTGGCGGAAGTCCTCGAAGTCGGCGGCCGAGAACACCAGCATCTCGCCGGCGCCGTTGTGGCGGAAATAGTCGTCGCCCTGCTTGTACTTCGACGTCTTCGTCCAGTTCAGGAAGTCGTCCTTCTCGCCCTTGGGCTTCTGGGTGAAGAGGTTGTAGGCCAGACGAATGGTCAGCTGGTTCTCGTCGGCCAGCTTCTGGATGACCTCGTAGTCGTCCGGATAGTTCTGGAAGCCGCCGCCGGCGTCGATCGCCCCGGTCACGCCCAGGCGGTTCAGCTCGCGCATGAAGTGGCGGGTCGAGTTGACCTGGTAGTCGAAGGGCAGCTTGGGGCCCTTGGCCAGGGTGGCGTAGAGGATCTGGGCGTTGGGCTTGGCCAGCAGCAGGCCGGTCGGGTTGCCCTGGCTGTCGCGGATGATCTGGCCGCCGGGCGGTTCGGGGGTGTCGCGGTCGTAGCCGATGACTCGCAGCGCCGCCGCGTTCAGCAGCGCGCGGTCATAGAGGTGCAGGATGAACACCGGGGTGTCGGGCGCGACGGCGTTCAGCTCCTCGATGGTCGGCAGGCGCTTTTCGACGAACTGGTGCTCGGTGAAGCCGCCCACGACGCGCACCCACTGCGGCGGCGGCGTGATGGCCACCTGGCGCTTGAGCATGTTCATGGCGTCGGCCAGCGAGCGCACGCCGTCCCAGCGCAGCTCCATGTTGAAGTTCAGCCCGCCGCGGATGATGTGCAGGTGGTTGTCGATCAGGCCCGGCAGCACCCGGCGGCCCTTCAGGTCGACGACCTTGGTGTTGGGGCCGGCCAGGGCCATGACCTCGGTCTCGGTTCCGACGGCGGCGAAGCGTCCGTCGGTCACAGCCACGGCCTCGGCGTTCGGATTGCTGCGGTCCAGGGTGGTGAAGCGGCCGTTGCGCAGGATCAGGTCGGGCGAGGTCATGGGCGGAACTCCGGGGGAAACTTGGGGGAAACTCGGGTCGTCAGGCCTTGGGGGCGGCCGGGGGCTCGTTGTCGGCCAGCTCGGTCGGCTTCTGGCCGCACGGCAGGGGGCCGAACATGTGCGGCGCCACCTGATGCTTCAGCCACGAGACGGCGGCCGGCTTGCGGGCCATCCAGCCCTTGACCAGCGGCGGGATCTGCTCGCCGACCAGAATGCCGAACAGGCCGACCAGGGCCACCACCGGCGGCGCGGGCGAGCGCACCTGGAGCAGGCCGTAGAACACGCCGACCGCGAGGCCGGCGGCGAGCGACAGGATGTAGATCTTCATCATGGGAACGCCTTGCTGGGGCGCGCCGCGCCGGTCCGGCAACGAACCGGCGCGGGCGGGCTGGTTAGCCTTCGTGGGCGTTGAACATCGACTTGGCGTAGATGATGCCCAGGCCATAGGCGCCGCCGTGCGTCTTGGCGATGCCGGTGGTCATGTCGTAGGTCTCGGTGCGAGCCCAGTCGCGCTGCATTTCCAGCAGGTACTGCAGGGCGGTGATCGGACGGGCGCCGGCCTGGATCATGCGCTCGACGGCGCGCTCGTGGGCCTCGGCCGAGACGTCGCCGCAGGCGTCGGTGACCACATAGACCTCATAGCCCTGGGCCAGGGCCGACAGCGCCGGGCCGACGATGCAGACGCTGGTCCAAAGGCCGGCCAGCACGATGCGGTCCTTGCCGATCTTGTTGATCTCCTCGATCACCGGGGCGTCTTCCCAGGTGTTCATCGAGGTGCGGTCCAGCAGGGTCTTGCCCGGGAACGGCGCGGTGACTTCGGCGAACATCGGGCCCGAGAAGCTCTTTTCGGCCACCGTGGTCAGGATGGTCGAGACGCCGAAGCCGGCGGCGGCGCTGGCCACCAGGCCGGCGTTGTTGCGCAGGGTGATCGCGTCGATCGAGTGGGTCGCAAAGGCCATCTGCGACTGGAAGTCGATCATGATCAGGGTGTGGTCGGTCGGCGTCAGCAGCTGCGGGCCGGGGGTCGGGGTGGCCTTGATCGGCATCGACTTTGTCCTTGGATGCGGAGTGGAAGAAGTCCGCGGAATGTGTCGACGCAGACAAGAATGGTCTTGTTCAGTCGCCCCGCGATTTGGCCAAGCGGGCCATCGGGGACCATCCAAGGTTCGCGATGAACTTCAGGCGCAATCGCGCTAGAATGCTCCCATGGGTTGAAATTCAGGGAGGGGCGCGATGGCTCACGTCTATGCCGGGCTCGGCCACGACGGGCGGAAGATCTTCCTCTACGCCGCCGACCGTAAGACCAAGGTGCGGCAGGTGCTGTGGGGCGACTGGCTGAGCCTCGACGGCGAGGAACCCGACGGCTGGCTGCGCATCAAGTGGTCGCCCAACGCCAATCCCCAGATCCTCTACATCCCCAAGGCCGACACGATCGCGACCCGTCCGCTGGAGATCGTGTTCCTCGACGTGGGCCAGGGCGACGGGGCGGTGCTGATCACCCCCGAGACCGGCGACAAGGAAGGCGTGATCGTTGTCGACGCCGGCGAAGGCGACAACATGGAGCGGTTCCTGAACGGCCGCTTCAAGGCCTATCGCGGCTTCTCGTTCGACTCCGCGGTGATCACCCACCCCGACAGCGACCACTATCTGGGCTTCGAGGCGATCTTCGCCAATCCCAAGATCGGCTTCAAGCGCATCTGGCAGAACGGCCTGGTCGAGCGGGCGGTCTCGGGCACCTGGGCCAAGCTGGGCGCCTTCGTGAAGGACCCGGCCAGCAAGATCACCTACCAGACCGAGCTGGCCCAGACCGAGGCCGACGTCCGCGCCCAGCTGCCCGACCGCAAGGCCAACGCCCGGTACGGTTTTCCCGGCGTCATGCAGGCCGCGCTCGACAATCCCAAGGTCGGCGAGATCGGCATGCTGTCGACCGAGCACGGCCAGATCGAGGACGGCCGCAGCTACATGCCCGGCTACGCCCCCTCCGACGATCGCGGCTACGCCATCGAGGTGCTGGGCCCGGCGGTGGAGCGCGACGCGAACGGCAAGGCCCGCCTGCGCCGCATCGGCGGCTCGTACGGCGAGACCAAGAACGGCCATTCGATCCTGCTGCGCCTGACCTACGGCCGGTTCAGCGTGTTCTTCGGCGGCGACCTCAACGAACCGGCCGAACGCTACCTGCTGACCCGCTACGCCGGGCTTTCGGCCTTCCCGGCCGCCGGCGGAACCGAGTACCGGATGATGGTCGGCAAGGTCGCCCAGCGCTTCCGGTCCGACATCATGAAGGTCTGTCACCACGGCTCGGAAAAGGTCACCGACGCCTTCCTCGAGGCGGTCAATCCGGCCTGCTTCATCATCTCGTCCGGCGACGAGGAGGGCCACGTTCACCCGCGACCTGACCTTCTGGGACGCCTCGGCCGGGCCGGCCGCGGGGCCTCGCCCGTGCTGCTGTCGACTGAGCTGCAGCGCTCGACCCGCGAGAAGACCGACCAGGCGCTGATCGAAAAGGTGGGAAAGGCCGTCGCCGAGCTGGCGGCCGCCCCCTCCCCCGCCCTGGCCGAGACCATCAAGGCCGACCTCGCCAAGCTGTCGAAGACCAATGTCGACGTCTACGGCGCCATCTACCTGAAGACCGACGGCCAGCGCCTGATCACCGCCTTCAAGATCGAGGCGAGCAGCCCGACCGACCTGTGGTTCTACTACGAGTACGTCTTCACGCCGGGCGGAGAGCTGGTGCTGGTGACTTGAGAACGCCGGGATCCCGCCGGGCCGTTCGGCGTTGAACAGGCATCTGTTGCGGGGGCGTTCGATGTTCCATTCCATGTCGGCCGGGGTTCTGGCCTTGATGCTCTCCGCGAGCGCGCCCGCCGGCGACTGGAACGGCGTCTACAGCTACACCCACGACGGCGGACGCACGGCCGGCGGCTCGCCCATCCTGGTCACCTGGCGCCTCGAACTGAAGGGCGCCGGCTGCCGGTTCCACGGCGAGGGCTTCCAGACCCAGGAGACCTTCCGCTGCAGCACCCACGCCACGCCCGAGGGCCTGGAGGTGCGATTCCTCGCCTATCCGCCGCCCTCCGCCGGCAATCGCTTCGGCGTCGAGGTCTACAAGCCCGGCGCGCCGCTGTTCACCCTGTCGAAACTTCAAGGCCGGGTGCTGACCCGCTGGACCGGCTTCGTCCCCGACGAGGGCGTCGTCCGCTCGCCCGCTCCCTATTTCCGCAAGGTGCGCTGATGGGGGCCTCGAAGATCCTGCTGGCGCTGCTGCTGGTCGGCGGCGCTGTCGGCGCGGCGGCCCTGGCCTACGACGCCGCCCGGCCGAAGGTGCATCCGATCAAGGCGGCCGAGGCCCGCGAGCACCCCGCCGCGCCCCCAACCAAGACCACCGCCAACCTCTTCGGTCCGGCCCAGATCATCTACGGCGACACCCTGCGGGTCGAAGGCGTCGAGGCCGACCTTTGGACCATAGTGGCGCCGAAACTGGACCTGACCTGCCGCAAGGACGGACAGGCCTGGGCATGCGGCGAAGCCTCCAGGGCCAACCTGGAAAAACTGATCGGCGGTCGCCGGGTCGCCTGCCGGCCCGAGGGGCCTCCCTCGCCCGACGATCACTGGCAAGGGCTCTGCTTCGTCTCCGACACGCCCTGCGCGGAAGACGGCGGCGGCCATTGCGAGTCCGACCTTACCTCCCTGAACCTCGCCCAGGTGGAACAGGGCTGGGCGAGCAACTTCGAAGGCCAGTACTCCGATTCCGAGGAAGCGGCCCGCGAGCGAAAGGCGGGCCTGTGGGCGTCGGATTTTGCGGAAACGCGCCAATAGCGGGCCCTCGGACCGGCGCCTCGGCGCACGCCGTTCGCCTTCCGAGGGGTTGCAGCGACGCCACGACGCGCTAGGACACTTTCATCGTGTTCATGTGATGCGGATTCGACGCTGGGGGGCTGCCGGCGGCGGGCCGCTGTTTTCCTGCGTACGGACGGCCAGCCTGACCAAGTTCCTCAAGACCTCGCAGTTCACCTTCCGTCGCCGCCGCTGGACCGGCCGGCGCATTGCAGTGGTCGCGGCTGTCAGCGTCGTCGCCCTGGGCGCGGCGACCTTTGGCCTGTCGCGCTGCACGCGCCAGCCGCACGCCGCCGACGAGAAGACGATCACAGCGGCCGCCACGCCCGTCGTCCTGCCGCTGAAGCCGCAGGACTGGCGCGGCGAGATCGACTACCGCGCCCTCGACGCCCGCATCCAGGCGATGATGCGCGACCGCTCGATGACCGGCCTGGCCGTGGCCGTGGTCGAGGAGGGCCGGCTGTCGTTCGTGAAGGGCTACGGCATGACGGCCCCTGACGAGGGCGAGCAGGTCGGTCCCGACACCGTGTTCCGCTGGGCGTCGCTGTCCAAGACCGTGGCCGGTTCGCTGAGCGCGCGCCTGGCCCAGGACGGGGCCTTCTCGCTGAACGACCCGCTGGGCAAGTTCCACACCAGCCTGCGCCTGCCGGCGGGCGCCCAGGAAACCCTGACGATCGAGCAGTTGCTGTCGCAGCGTACGGGCCTGCCGCGCAACGCCTATGACGGCTGGCTGGAGGGCGGCCGCGCGCCCAAGATGATCCGCCAGGCGCTGGGCGACGTGCCGCCCCAGTGCCCGCCGGCCACCTGTCACACCTACCAGAACCTGGCCTTCGACACGATCCGCGAGGTCGTCGAGACCGCCACCCACCGGCCCTATGCCGAAGAAGTGCGCCAGCGCCTGTTCCTGCCGCTGGGCATGAGCAGCGCCACGATCGGCATGGGCGAACTCAGCGACGCCAGGCACTGGGCGCGTCCGTCGCGCTACGGCCGTCGCCTCACCCTGGCCGAGGCCTATTACCTGACCCCCGCCGCCGCCGGCGTGAACTCCAACATCGTCGACCTGGCCCGCTGGATGCAGGCCCAGATGGGCCTGGCGCCGGCCGTGCTGCCGGCCGGCGTGCTGGAAGAGATCCAGCGGCCGCGCGTAAACACCGGCAAGCCCTACGGCAACTCGCCGCTGGGCCGCACGCTGGAAAAGCCCGGCTACGGCCTGGCCATGCGCAGCTTCGGCTATCAGGGCCACCGCCTGGCGGGCCACAGCGGCGCCGTCGACGGCTATCGGGCCACCATGATGTTCGATCCGGCCAGGAAGACCGGCGTCGTGATGCTGTGGAACAGCGAGAGCAGCCTGCCCTTCAAGCTGCAGGCCGAAGTCTTCGACCTCTACTACCACCGGCCCTTCACCGACTGGCTGGAACTGGGCAAGGGCCAGGTCCAGCTGGAGCCGTAACAAATCCCTCTCTCTTTGAGAGAGGGAGGGGTCCGCCGCAAAGCGGCGGGAGGGTGAGAGGTTTCACCCTTTCAGAACTATGCGTCGACACTCCGTGGCGCCGGCCGCTTTTCTCCGAGCGTCCCCGCGAAGGCGGGGATCCAAGCTGCGTTTCAGGATGAGGCGCGGCCGTGAGGGACCCGCAGGCTCTGCTTGGGTCCCCGCTTCCGCGGGGAATGACGGATTTGGGGGAACGCCGTCGAATGACTGGTGATCCGGCGAAGGCGCGCGCGCCAGAAGACCGAGGGTCTTCCGGCAATGGCTGTAACCTCTCACCCGCCCGCCACCTACGGCGGCGGGCCCTTCCCTCTCTCCAAGAGAGAGGGAAGATCGTCCATCGTCAGTATCAGCCGGCCAGCACGGCCTTGATCGCCGCCAGGCCCTCGTCGGCCTTGCTGGCGTCAGGCGCGCCGCCCTGGGCGAAGTCGGGCTTGCCGCCCGCGCCCTGGCCGCCCATGGCGATCACGGCGGCCTTGGCCAGGTCCGCGGCGCTGAACTTGCCGACGAGGTCGGCGGTCACGGCCACGGTGACGGCGGCCTTGCCGTCGGTCGTGCCGACCAGGGCCACGACGCCCGAGGCCAGCTGCTTCTTGAACTCCTCGGCCACGCCGCGCAGTTCCTTGCCGCCGACGCCGTCGAGGACGCGGGCGATCAGGGCGGTGCCATTGACGTCTTCCGGACCCGAGGCCGCGCCGCCGCCGCCCAGGGCCAGCTGCTTCTTGGCCTCGGCCAGTTCCTTCTCCAGCTTCTTGCGCTCGGCCACCAGGGCGTCGACGCGGGCCAGGACCTCGGCGACCGGGGTCTTGAACTGGTCGGCCAGGGCCTTGGCGACGCCGGCCTGGTCGAGCAGGAAGCGGCGGGCCGCCTCGCCGGTCAGGGCCTCGATGCGGCGCACGCCGGCGGCCACGCCCTGTTCCGAGACGATCTTGAACAGGGCGATGTCGCCGGTGCGGGCCACGTGGGTGCCGCCGCACAGTTCGACCGAGTAGGCCTTGCCGGCTTCGGTCAGGCTGTCGCCCAGGGTCAGCACGCGCACGCTGTCGCCGTACTTCTCGCCGAACAGCGCCACGGCGCCGGCCTCGATGGCCGCCTCCGGGGCCATTTCCTCGGTGCGGGCCGCCACGTTCTGGCGGATCACGGCGTTGACCTCGGCTTCGATGCGCTCGATCTCGTCGGCCGACAGCGGGCCGCCGTGGCTGAAGTCGAAGCGCATGCGCTCGCCATCGACCATCTGGCCCTTCTGGGCGACGTGCGGACCCAGCACATGGTGCAGGGCCGCGTGCACCAGGTGCGCGGCGGAGTGGTTGGAACGGGTGGTGTGGCGGCGATCGGCGTCGACCGAGGCCACGACCTTGTCGCCGACCTTCAGCGGACCGGCCAGCTCGACGCGGTGCACGTGCAGTTCGCCGGCCTGCTTCTGGGTGTCGAGCACGCGGCTCTCGGCGCCATTGGCTTCGATCACGCCGGTGTCGCCGGCCTGGCCGCCGCTTTCGGCGTAGAAGCTGGTGCGATCCAGCAGCACGTCCACGGTCTGGCCGGCCGAAGCGGCCTCGACCTCGGCGCCGTCGGCGACGATGGCCTTCACGACGCCGGTCGTTTCGGTGGTCTCATAGCCGACGAAGTCGGTGGCGCCGGCCTTTTCCTTGATCGAGAACCAGGCGGCCGCCGCGCCCTGCTGGCCCGAACCGGCCCAGTTGGCGCGCGCCATCTCACGCTGCTTCTGCATGGCTGCGTCGAAGCCGTCGGTGTCGACGGTCAGGCCCTTGGCGCGCACGGCGTCCTGGGTCAGGTCGAGCGGGAAGCCGTAGGTGTCGTAGAGCTTGAAGGCGGTCTCGCCGTCCAGCACGTCGCCGGTCGACAGGTTGGCGGTGGCTTCGTCGAGCAGGCCCATGCCGCGGCCCAGCGTGGTGCGGAAGCGCTCTTCTTCCTGGCGCAGGGTCTCGACGATCGAGGCCTCGGCGCGGCGCAGTTCCGGATAGGCCTGGCCCATCTCGGCCACCAGGGTCGGGGCCAGACGGTGCATCAGGGGCTCGTTGGCGCCCAGCAGGTAGGCGTGGCGCATGGCCCGGCGCATGATCCGGCGCAGCACATAGCCGCGGCCTTCGTTCGACGGGGTCACGCCGTCGGCCAGCAGGAACGACGACGAGCGCAGGTGGTCGGCGATGACGCGGTGCGACGGAGCCTGGTCGCCCTCGGCCTTGACGCCGGTCAGCTCGACCGAGGCGGCGATCAGGGCCTTGAACAGGTCGATGTCGTAGTTGTCGTGCACGCCCTGAAGCACGGCGGCGATGCGCTCGAGGCCCATGCCGGTGTCGATCGAGGGCTTGGGCAGCGCCAGGCGCTCGCCGCCAGCGATCTGCTCGAACTGCATGAACACCAGGTTCCAGATCTCGATGAAACGGTCGCCGTCTTCATCGGGGCTGCCCGGAGGGCCGCCGAAGATGCCTTCGCCGTGGTCGTAGAAGATTTCCGAGCACGGGCCGCAGGGGCCGGTGTCGCCCATGGACCAGAAGTTGTCGCTGGTCGGAATGCGGATGATCTTGTCGTCCGACAGGCCGGCGATCTTCTTCCACAGATCGGCCGCCTCGTCGTCGGTGTGGTACACCGTGACCAGCAGCTTTTCCTTGGGCAGCTTGAACTCGCCGGTCAGCAGGGTCCAGGCGTGGTGGATCGCCTGTTCCTTGAAGTAGTCGCCGAACGAGAAGTTGCCCAGCATCTCGAAGAAGGTGTGGTGGCGGGCGGTGTAGCCGACGTTGTCGAGGTCGTTGTGCTTGCCGCCGGCGCGGACGCACTTTTGCGAGCTGGTCGCGCGCGGGTGCGCGGGCGTCTCGGCGCCGGTGAAGACGTTCTTGAACGGCACCATGCCCGCATTGACGAACAGCAGGGTCGGATCGTTCTGCGGCACCAGCGGCGCCGACGGCGTGACGGCGTGGTCGGCCTTGCCGAAGTAGTCGAGGAAGGTGCTGCGGATCTCGTTGAGGCTAGGCATCGTCGTCTCGGGAATCTCGAAAGGTCCGGTGTCGGCCGGAGGTCGGGGCTGCATAGCGCGGTTTCAAGCTTTGTGGAAATCGAACCTCGTCAACGGCCGACAGCCGGCGGGCGGGGGCCAGCGCTCGGAGCCCCGGACATGGGGCCATGTCCAAGGATCTTGGCCTGGGAGCTGCAATCTTGGGAATGGCTGACGGCGCGAGCTCAAGCTACGATCGACAAGGCTCACAGGGGGAACAGCATGATTACCGCGGTGGCGCTGGCCTTGGCTTTGGGTGAAGCTGTGGGCGGCGGCCCTCAGGCCGACGGGGACCTGGAACGGTGGGAGGGCTGCGCGGCCGCCGCCGCCCCGGCCTGTTCGGCGCCGCCGGAAACAGCCGCCTGGCGCAGCTGCCTGGAAGCCACCGACCCGGCCCGGCCAGACGACTGGGATCGCTGCGAGTTCGTAGCCTTTTCCAGGTGCTTCGACGATCGCGTTGCGGGCCCGACCGGCCTTCTCCTCTGCAGCGCACAGCGCGTGGTGGCGGCGCGGAAGATCGCCGACGACTGGATCGCCGACCTCGACCGGCGAGGACTGAAGGACAAGGTCGAGAGGATGACGGCTTTGCGATCGCTGACCGAGCTGCGCGCCCGCGCCGATCTTCCTGCGGACCAATTCGGAGCTTCGGCCCACCGGCTCGGAACCTGGACCAGCGGCCTGCGGTTTCTCGACGCCATGCGCCGCGCTTCGCAGAGCCCGACGCCCATGGCGTCGGGCCCCTCTGCCCCTTTGGCTCCAAGTCTGAGCGAGGAGCCATGAAGGAGCAAGCCATCTCGGCGGCGATCGGGACCGTGCGGGTCGCCGGGCGGCGCAAGCGCGGCGCCTGGCTTTTCTGGGCCGCAATCGCCGTCGTCATCGCCGCGCCGTTGATCGCCTTCGTCGCCGGGCAGCAGCGCGAAGCCGGCGTGGCGGCGGAGGCCTATTGGAGCCTGGCCGGAACGCCCTGCCCCACGCTGGAGCCCGCCGCCTTCGCGGCCGGCTCGCGCAAGCCGATGACCTTTACCTTCGACGGGGCCGCCATCCAGCGCCGGGCCGGCCACATGGAGTGCACCCACCGCACCTATCCGCAGGCGGGCGGCCGGCGCGAGGCGCCGGTCTGCGACTTTTCCGGTCCGATCGCCCTGGCGGTCAGCGTCGGCGAGATGCGGGCCTTCTACGCACCGCCCGGCTCGGCGCGTGTGGCGGTGGTCGACGGCCGGCCCGTTTGCGTGCAGCGACCTTGGACGAAGATCGGCGGCTGACGGGACTGAAGGGGATCGTATCGGTCGCAAGGCGAAAGCCGACCAGTACTTCGAAAGCTGAGAACGGCCCCCCTCCGGCGCTTCGCGCCACCTCCCCCAGAGGGGGAGGATCTTTGGCGACGGCGCTCCGCCTGCTCGGCTGGGCCTGCGCACGCACGGCCCCGGCCCTGCCTGTCCAGGACAGCCCCGCCCGGCTCTTGGCCGATCGGCCTTGCGGCGGTCGCCCCCTCCGTCACGGCGCCCCCGGCGCCGCGCCACCTCCCCCGTTGCACGGGGAGGACAAACGAAATCGGACGCCTGGCATGGGGTCCAGGCGTCCGGGGATCGCGGCCGTCGACGGCGGTGTCGTGCCGCCGCGGGCTATAAGGCGGGGTCGCCCTCGGCGGGCGGCGGCCGCGACGTTCGGCGCAGGCGCGCGCCGAAACCTTAGTCTTCGTCGCCCTCCTCGGGGCCGCCGACCAGAAGTTCTTCCTCGATCTTCTGCGAGGCGCGGCGCACGGCCGTTTCGATCTCGTTGGCCAGGTCCTTGTTGTTCTTCAGGAACTCACGGACGTTGTCGCGGCCCTGGCCGATACGCTGGCTGTTGTAGGAGAACCAGGAACCGGCCTTGTCGATGATCCCGGCCTTGACGCCCAGGTCGATGATCTCGCCCAGCTTGGAGATGCCCTCGCCGTACATGATGTCGAACTCGACCTCGCGGAACGGCGGGGCGACCTTGTTCTTCACCACCTTGACACGGACGTTGTTGCCGATGATCTCGTCGCGGTTCTTGACCGAGCCGGTGCGGCGGATGTCCAGGCGCACCGAGGCGTAGAACTTCAGGGCGTTGCCGCCCGTGGTGGTTTCCGGGCTGCCGTACATCACCCCGATCTTGTGACGGATCTGGTTGATGAACAGGACGATGGTGTTGGCCTTGTTGATCGAGCCGGTCAGCTTGCGCAGCGCCTGGCTCATCAGTCGGGCCTGGAGGCCAGGCAGGCTGTCGCCCATCTCGCCTTCGATTTCGGCCTTCGGGGTCAGGGCGGCCACGGAGTCGACGATGACGATGTCGACCGCGCCCGAGCGCACCAGGGTGTCGGTGATCTCGAGGGCCTGTTCGCCGTTGTCGGGCTGGGCCACCAGCAGGCTGTCGAGATTGACGCCCAGCTTGTGAGCGTAGGACGGGTCGAGCGCGTGCTCGGCGTCGACGAAGGCGGCGGTGCCGCCCGCCTTCTGGACCTCGGCCACGGCGTGCAGGGCCAGGGTCGTCTTGCCCGAGCTTTCCGGGCCGTAGACCTCGATCACCCGACCCTTCGGCAGGCCGCCGATGCCGAGCGCGATGTCGAGGCCCAGCGAGCCGGTGGAGACCGCTTCGATCTCGACCTTGCCCTTTTCGCCGAGCTTCATCACCGAGCCCTTGCCGAAGGCCCGATCGATCTGCGCCAGAGCCGCCTCTAGCGCCCGCGCCTTGTCGCCTTCTTCCTTGCCCACGAGTTTCAAAGCCGCCTGACTGGTCATTGGATGATCGCCTTATTCCATGATTCCGACCGCTGGGCCGGAAGTTCGGGCGCCGCTACGCCCACCGCCTGTGGAATGATTAACACGTACACATTTTGTTCTATGTTCGCAAGATGTTCTTTTTCGTTCGTCCGATCGCTTCTGCGACCGGCTGTCGCGGCTCTCGAAACCCGCCCCATGCACGGGTCCTTAAGCTAAGACCGGTCAGGATGGCCCCCTCTGGGGGAGCTCTGTCCTTTGTCGATCGATCCACGCCGCTTGCTGGGCCTAGCCTTCACCAGCGCCGACCTGCTGCTCGAACTCGAGGGCGACCGGGTCAGCCTCGCCCTGGGCGCGGCGCAGAAGATCATGGGCAAGTCCGAGGTCTCCCTGATGGGCCGCGTCTGGCGCGACCTGTTCACGCCTGCCGACCGCCCGCTGATGGACGCCGCGCTTTCGGCTCTCGACGACGGTCAGCGCCGGGGACCGGTCACCGTCCGCGTCGCCGGCGAGCCGGAGCGCTTCGTTGGAGTCACTCTGCGGGCCCTCCCCGACAATTTCGGACGTACCTCGGTGGCGATCACCGCCGCCCGCGCCCCCGCCGGCGGCCTGGACGCCGTCGGCCTGCGCCCGCGCGAGAATTTCGACGAGATCGCCAAGGGTCTGTTCGAAGCGGCGAGGGTCACAGGGCTCGAGCTGGAGCTGGCCATGGTCGAGTTCGCGGGCCTGGCGGCGCTGCGCGAGGGCCTGGCCCCGCCCGAAGCCCTCGCCCTCGACATGAAGATCGCCGGCGCCGTGCGCGCCGAGAGCCACGCCGGAGCCATGGCCACCCAGGTCTCGCCCGAGCGCTTCGCCCTGCTGCGGGCCAAGGACGACCGGCCCGACGCCCTGGCCGCCCGCCTGACCCGGATCGCCGCCCTGGACGCCAGCGCCCACGTGGTGCCGCTGGACGGCGGGACTTCGTCGCGCGGCCTGCGGGCCCTGCGTTACGCCCTGGACGACTTCCTGCGCGAGGGCCTGAAGGAAACCCCGCCGATGACGCTGTCGGAGGCGATGAACCGGTCGGTCAAGCGTACCCTGGCCCGCGCCGGCGCCCTGGGCGCGGCCGTCAGCCAGCGGCGCTTCACCCTGGCCTACCAGCCGGTGGTCGAGCTCTCGAACGGCCAGGCCCACCACCACGAGGCGCTTGTGCGCTTCGAGGACGGCGCCAGCCCCTTCGCCCTGATCCGCATGGCTGAGGAATTCGACATCATCGAGGAGCTGGACCACGCCATCGCCGAGCAGGCGGTGCGCCGGATCGCCTCCGACCGGACCGGCAATGTGCGCCTGGCCGTCAATGTCTCGGGCCGCACCATCGTCAGCGAGACCTTCGTCGACCACATCGGCCGCCTGCTGACGGCCACCCCGTCCGCCAAGGGCAAGCTGATCTTCGAAGTCACCGAGACCAGCGCCATCGACGATCTGCCGCGCGCCAACCGCCACATCCAGTCGCTGCGGGGCATGGGCTCGCTGGTCTGCCTCGACGATTTCGGCGCCGGCGCAGCCTCGTTCGCCTATCTGCAGGAACTGACCCTCGATATCGTCAAGATCGACGGTCGCTACGTGCGCGAGCTGGCCGGCAACAGCCGCGACGGGGCCATGGTCCGCCGCCTGGTGGAGCTGTGCCGCGACCTCAACGTCCGCACCGTGGCCGAGATGGTAGAGACCGCCGAGGTCGAGGACGTGGTCCGCAAGGCCGGCGTCGACTTCGCCCAGGGCTGGCTCTACGGCAAGCCGGCCGACCAGCCGCAGCCCTCGCAGAAGCTGTCGGCGATCAAGCCCGTGGCCCGTCGCGCCGGCGTGTCGGAAGGCTGGGGCTGAACCGAAACGATCCTCAACAAGCTTTGCCTTGGTTGCGTGGAACCGTTGAACGCGCCATGCGTCTAAGCGTCTGAGCCCGCGCGTCCGCGTCGGGAAGCCGACGCAGCCTGGGGATCGGGGGCCTTCAGTCCGTATGCACGCCGCCGATCCGTCGGAACGCGAGGCTCGCCGCCTCGCGGCGCTCCGTCGTTACGACATCCTCGACACGCCGCGCGAAGCCGCCTTCGACGAGATCGTCGCTCTCGCGGCCGAGATCTGCGGCGTTCCGATCGCCCTGGTCAGCCTGGTCGACGAGCACCGCCAGTTCTTCAAGGCCGAGATCGGCCTGGGCGTCGACGGCACGCCGCTGGACCGCTCGTTCTGCGTCAGGACCATCCTCGAAGACGATCTGCTGCTGGTGCCCGACGCGACGCTCGACCCGCGCTTCGCGAGCAATCCGCTGGTCACCGAGGCGCCGCACGTGCGCTTCTATGCCGGCGCTCCGCTGGTGACCCGCGAGGGGCTGCCGATCGGCGCCCTGTGCGTGCTCGACACTGCGCCCAAGGACCTGTCACCCGTTCAGCAGCGCACCTTGCAGGTGCTGGCCCGCCAGGTGATGAACCAGCTCGACCTGCGCCTGTCGCTGCAGGCCAGCGCCGACAGCGAGCGCAAGTACCGCACCCTGTTCGACTCGATGGACGAGGGCTTCTGTATCATCGAGTTCCTCGACGGCCCGCACGGCCCCGACAGCGACTACATCCACATCGACGCCAACGCCGCCTATGCTCGCCACGCCGGAATCCCGAACGTGGTCGGCCAGAAGCTGCGCGAGATGGTGCCGGACGAGGCCGACGCCTGGGTGGCGCGCTACGGCCACGTGCTGCGCACCGGCGAGCCGATCCGCTTCGAACAGGAGCTGGTGGCCACCGGCCGTTATCTCTCCCTCTCCTCGTTCCGCATCGAGCCGCCCGAGCGCAGGCAGGTGGCGGTGCTGTTCCAGGACGTCACCGAGCGCCGCCGCGCCGAGCTGGCCCTGCGCCGGCTGAACGAGACGCTGGAGCAGCGCGTGGCCTCCGCCCTGGCCGAGCGCCGCGTGCTGGCCGACATCGTCGAGGGCACGGCCGCCCTTGTACAGGTCGTCGACAACGACTTCCGCTGGCTGGCCGTCAACGGCGCGGCCGCGCGCGAGTTCGAGCAGGTGTTCGGCGTCACGCCCCGGGTCGGCGACAGCATGATCGACCTGCTGGCCGACCAGCCGGACAACCAGGCCCAGGTGCGGGCGGTGTGGTCGCGGGCCCTGGCGGGCGAGGAGTTCGTCAAGGTCGAGGCCTTCGGCGATCCGGACGGTTACCGCCGCTTCTACGAGATGCGCTTCGGCGTCCTGCGCGACGACATGGGCCTGCAAGCCGGCGCCTACCAGTTCGTCTACGACGTCACCGCGCGGCTGGAGGAGCAGGAGCGCCTGCGCGACGCCGAGGAGGCCCTGCGCCAGGCCCAGAAGATGGAGGCCGTCGGCCAGCTGACCGGGGGCCTGGCCCACGACTTCAACAACCTGCTGTCGGGCATTTCCGGCTCGTTCGAGATGATCGGCACGCGCCTGTCGCAGGGCCGCTCGCGCGACGTCGAGAAATACCTGGCCGCCGGCCAGGGCGCGGCGCGCCGGGCGGCCGCCCTCACCCACCGCCTGCTGGCCTTCTCGCGCCGCCAGACCCTGTCGCCCAAGCCGATCGTCATCAACCGGCTGATGGCCGACTTCGTCGAGCTGGTGCGCCGCACGGTCGGCCCTTCGATCAAGGTCGAGACGGTGGCCGCGGCCGGGCTGTGGCCAACGCTGGTCGACGACAACCAGCTGGAGAACGCCCTCCTCAACCTTTGCATCAACGCCCGCGACGCCATGCCCGACGGCGGTCGCATCACCATCGAGACCGGCAACAAGTGGCTCGACCGCCGCGCCGCCGACGAGCGCGGCATGGAGCCGGGCCAATATGTCTGCGTCTGCGTCAGCGACACCGGCGTGGGCATGGACAAGTCGATCCAGGACCGAGTGTTCGACCCGTTCTTCACCACCAAGCCGATGGGCGAAGGCACGGGCCTTGGCCTGTCGATGGTCTATGGCTTCGCCCGCCAGTCGCACGGCCACGTGCGGATCTATTCCGAGGTCGGCCAGGGCACGATGGTCTGCATCTACCTGCCGCGCCACTTCGGCGAGGAGACCGCGCCCGAGACCGACGTCCACGCCGTGCTGCCCGCCCCGGCGGCGGCCGGCGAGACCGTGCTGGTGGTCGACGACGAGCCGACCGTCCGCATGCTGATCGTCGATGCGCTGCAGGAGCTGGGCTACGCCTGCGCCGAGGCCGCCGACGGCCCGGCCGGCCTGCGCCTGCTGCAATCCAACGCCCGCTTCGACCTCCTGATCACCGACGTCGGCCTGCCCGGCGGCCTCAACGGCCGCCAGGTCGCCGACGCCGCCCGGGCCCTGCGGCCCGGGCTGAAGGTGATGTTCATCACCGGCTACGCCGAGAACGCCGCCCTCAACCACGGCCACATCCAGCCGGGCATGGAGGTGCTGACCAAGCCGTTCGCGGTGTCGGACCTGGCCGCCCGCGTCGACCGGATGATGCGCACGCCGCTTTAGGGCGGATCGCGGTTCAACCGACGACCGCCCCCCAATCCGTCCTTCCCCGCGAAGGCGGGGACCCAAGCAGAGTCTGCGGGGAGCGCGCCGCCGCGCCGTCTCCTGAAATGCAGCTTGGATCCCCGCCTTCGCGGGGAAACTCGGTGGCAGGATGGATGTCCGCTCTAAGCCGCAAACACCCGCCGGCCGCGGTCGACCCGCATCCGGTGGCTGCCGGCCAGCTCGGTCGAGCGGGCCTTGATGGTCTTCAGGAACAGCCATTCGCCGGCGACGCTCTTGGGCGTCACCTCGATCATCATGTAGCCGCGCCGGCTGGTGTCGGCCCACTTCAGCTCGGGATTGGCGGCCATGAAGCCCTGGGCCACGACCTTGGGGTCGGCGCCCATGTCGCCTTCCATGCCGTTGGAGGTGACGGCCTGGCCGGCGAACTCCACCCCGGCCGGGCGGCCGTCCTCGACCAGGCCATAGGCCCAGGCGTTGTGGCTGTCGCCCGACAGCATGACGAGGTCGGTGTCGGCGGCCTGGGCGGCCTTCAAGAGGCGCGAGCGGGCGGCCGGATAGCCGTCCCAGCGGTCCATCCACATCGGCACGCCCTGCCGGGCGGCGCGGATGTTGTTGCGATAGCCGGCGACCTTCTTGTCGGCGACCTCGGGGCGCAGCCAGTCGAGCGCGTCCTTGGGCATCACGGTGCGGCCCAGGATCGTGCCCATGCCGACCAGCTGCCAGGCCTTCGACGAAGCCTTGAACTCATGGGCCAGCCAGCTCTCCTGGGTCGAGCCCAGCATGGTGGCCGAAGGATCGCGCCAGGCCCCGTCGCGGAACGCCTTCAGCGCCGCGTCCGGATCGGCCGCCTTGAACGCCGCGCCCAGGTCGGCGGGCTTGGTGCGGCCCAGCAGGCGGGACTCGGTGCGGTACAGCGTGGCCAGGGCGCCGATCGGATAGGCCTTCCACGGCTCGTCCGACACCGGCATCCACTCGCGATAGACCTGCATGGCCGCCGCGCGGCGGACGTTCCAGTCGCCCTCCTTGTCGGGCTGATGGTTCTGGGCCCCGCCCTCCCAGCTGTCGTTGGCCGACTCGTGGTCGTCCCACAGGGCGACCATGGGAGCCATCTGGTGCAGGCGCTGCAAATCAGGATCGGCGCGGTAGCTGGCGTAGCGCAGGCGATAGTCGGCGAGCGCCAGGATCTCGGTGACCGGCAGCAGTTGCTCCTTGCGGCCCTGCGCCCAGTCGCCCTCGCGGGTCGAACCGACCCCATACTCGTAGATGTAGTCGCCGGTGTGCAGCCACAGGTCCAGGTCCTGGCGGGCGGCGGCGTGGCCATAGGCGTTGAAGTAACCGTTGGGCAGGTTCGAGCACGAGAACACCGCCAGGCCGAAGCGCGACACGGGCCCGACCGGCAGGGTCTTGGTGCGGCCGACCGGCGACTTCGAACCGTCCGGAGCCACGAAGCGGTACCAGTAGACCGTGCCGGGCTTCAGGCCGTCGACCGTCAGCTTGGCGGTCCAGTCGCGATAGGCCCCGGTGCGCACGACGCCCCCGGCGACCACCTTGGCGAAGGCCTGGTCCAGCGCCACCTCGGCCTGCAGTGTCACGACGCCGGCGTCGCCGGCTGGGACGTAGCGGGTCCACAGCAGCATGCTGTCCGGCCCCGGCTCGCCGCTGGCCACGTTATGGGTGAAGCCGCTGGCGCCCAGCAGCTGCTGGGCGGCCGCGCGACCGGCCGGCATGACCAGGGCGCCCAGGCCCAGGCCGCCCAGCACCAGGCCGCGGCGATCGATGTGCAGAACCACGAAAGACCTCTTCGATCAGAACGAAGGAATGACGAGAAAAAGAAAAGGGGGGCGGCCGCGCGAAGGGGAAGAACGCGGCCGCCGGGGAGCCGAAAGCGCCTTAGAAGACGCCCTTCAGGCCCACGTTCCACATCGAGCCGTAGATGCTGTACTGCTGCACCCGGCTGCGGACGTTCGAATAGACGATGTCCGGCTCGTTGAAGATGTTGCGGCCGGCCAGCATGACCTCGAAGCGCTTGTTGATCTTGTAGCTGGCGCTGACGTTCCACAGCTGACGTTCGGCCCGGTAGAGGATGCCGTTGTTGGCCGTGGTCGGCGTGTTGCTGAGCGCGCTGGTCCGGTAGGCGTCCTGCCAGTTGCCGGTCAGTTGCAGGTCCAGCTTGCCGTAGCTGTAGCGCAGCCCCCAGTTGGCCGAGGTCTTGGGCAGGTTCACGCGCTCGCCGTCGGGATCGATCTTGGTGACCGAGGCCCGCAGGCCAAGGCCCCGCCAGGCGCCCGGCAGGAAGTTGAGCTGCTGGTCGTACTCCAGCGTGATCCCCTTGTTGGTGCTGGTCCCCGGCAGGTTCTGGGCGCTGCGGAAGGTGTAGCCGGCGTAGTCGCCCGGATTGTAGCCGACGTCCTCGGGGTCGACCGTGATGCCGGTGACCTGCATGTCCTTGACGTCCAGCTGGTAGGCCGAGATCCCGACCACGCCCGACGGCTCCAGGTAGTACAGCAGGCTGGCGTAGTACTTGGTCGAGTGCTCGGGCTTGAGCAGCGGGTTGGGCACGGTGACGATCAGGTTGTTGTCGTCGACGGCCACCACGCCGCCCAGGTTGCCGTAGTCGGGCCGCAGGATCGACTGGCTGAAGGCCACCTGGCCCACCAGGCGCTTGTTGAAGTCGTACTTCACCCCGCCGCTCAGGAACCAGTCGTCGTACTCGCCCTCGCGGGTCGTGTAGGTCCCGTTGCGGTACTGGTACATCAGGCCCTCGACGGTGCTGGTCGACAGGCCCGCGGCGGCCACTTCCTTGGCCGAGCGGATGTCGGCGACGCGCGCCTGGGTCTTGGTCTTCTCGTAGCGCAGGCCAAGGTCGAACTGGGCCTTGCCCAGGCGCGGCTGGGCCTCGACGTAAGCCGCGCTGACCTCCTCGCCGATCTTCTTGTTGTTATCCAGCTGGCGCTTCAGGTTGCCCACCGTGTCGGGCACGAAGTACTCGGGATGGGCCTGGTAGATGTCGTAGACGGCGTAGTTGTTGTCGGCGCGCCAGCCCTGCTCGTTCATGTTGCCGGCGTCGAAGCCGTGGATCTTGAACTGATAGTTCTGGGTCCAGGGAATGACAGCCTCGGGCGCCTTCTGGGTCAGGTCGCCGGTGGCGCCCACATACTGGAACTGCTTGTACGAGCCCTCGTTGGTCTTCCACATGTTGGTGCGGAAGGCAGCCCCGCCCAGCAGCTTCAGTTGCACGTCGCCGATGGCCAGCTGCTTCTTCAGGTCCAGGTTCACGCCATACATCTGGTTGTTGGCGTTCGACTGCGACGTGCGGATGTTGTTGCCGATGTCGTCGTCGCGGTTGAAGTTGGCCGGGTCGCTCCACGAACGGCCGGCGGTCTGCTTGATCGTCCAGGCGTTAGAGTCCTCCGAAGCGCGATCCAGCGTGAAGCCGATGCGGGTCAGGTAGCTGTCGGTGCGGACGAAGAAGCCCTGGTCGTTGTCCTCGAAATTGAACTGCGAGCTGGAATAGTTCGCGCGCAGCAGGGCCTCGAAGGTGTCGCCGCGATATTCCAGCTTGGGCGCGAACACCCAGGCCGGGGTGCCGGCATAGCGGTGCGAATACTGGGTGTGCAGGCGGGTGTTGGTCCCGCTGGGGTTCACGACGATGTGGGTCGGGGTGGAGTCCGCCGTCGCCCGCGACACCGTCGTCGTGCCGAAGATCAGGTAGGTGTACTGGTTGAAGTACTCGACGTCGTAGAACGAGTAGGTGCTGCGCAGGGACAGCGCCAGCTTGTCGTTAATCTTGTAGTCGACGCTGAGGTTGGCGGCCTTGCGGCTGGTCAGCTTGGGGCCCGGACGCCACATCACCTGGTAGGGCATGACCCGGCCGTCGGCGAGGTAGGACCAGTCGGTCTGCACCCGGTCCTGCTGGACGAAGTTGGCGTTGTAGCTGGCGTTGAACGCCACGCCGAGACGACCATCCAGGAACACGTCGCCATAGCCGATCTGCGCCGACGGATAGATCGTCATGTGCTTCTTGTCGTCGGGCAGGTACTGCCGCGACAGGGTCGAGTCCGAGGTGCCCACGCCGCCGATCTGGAAGCGCAGCAGGCGGCTCTTGCGCTGGAAGGCGTACTTGCTGCGCAGGTTGATCGAGCCGCCGGGGCTGTCGGCGTCCATGCTGGCCTGCAGGGTGTTGTTCAGCTCGATGGAGTCGATGCCGGTGATCGACATCTGCTCGAACGAGTTCTGGCGGCCCGAATTGTTGTTCGACGTCGCCGTGGCCATGCGCGCGCCGTCGGTGGTGAAGGTCGAGTACTTGGGATCAAGGCCGCCGATGCGCACGGCCGTGGCGTCGACCTCGGTATAGTCCAGCGACACGCCCGGCATATTCTTCATGAACTCGCCGACGTCGCCCATGGTCAGGGCGCCGAAGTTGTCGGCGGCCACCACGTTCTTGGCGTTGGTCGAGGCGCGGCGCTCCATGATGGCGGCGGCCTGGCCGTCGCGGGCGGCGGTGATCGTCACCGCCTCGACCGCGTCGCCGCCGGCCGCGGCATAGGCCGTCAGTTCGAAGGTGACGGCCGCCGTCTGGCCGGGCTCCACCGTCACCACGGTGCGGGCGGTCTCCAGGCCCGCGTACTTGGCCGCCACCGTCACCTCGCCGGCCGGCACGCCGGTCAGGCGAAAGTCGCCGCCGTCTTCGGAGAAGGCCACGATGGTCGTGCCCTCGACGCGGATCTCGGCGTTGCGCACGTACTGGCCGGTGGCGGTATTCAGCACCTTGCCGCGCACCACGCCCGAGCCCACCGCCGCCGACGGACGGCTCGCCGCCGGACCGACCGACTTCAGGGTGATCACCTGGCCGTCGTCGCTGTCGATGCGCAGCGACGTGCCGGCGATCAGGCGCGACAGGGCGGTGCGCACGTCCATGCGGCCCTTCACGGCGGGGGTGCGCACGCCGTCCAGCAGGCGGGCCGGGGCCACGATCTGCACCTGGCCCTGGCGGGCCAGTTCGGGGATGGCGCGCACGGCCGGCTGGGCCGGAATGTCGAAGTCGCGGTCCTGCGCCTGGGCTTGCGAAGCGACGGCGAGCGCCACGGCGGCGACGCCGCAGGCGAGGATGGAGTAGCGGGAAGTCATCGGCAGTCAGCCCCCAATCGTCGCCCAGATCGCGACGTCGCGGGTTGAGAGCCGCCGGCCGCGGGCTTCCGTGACCGGTCACAAAAAATTCTCAGTTCGAGGCGCCCGTCGGGGCCGAAGCGCGGCTCAGGACGACCAGGTCGCCCTTGTGGTCCAGCCGGGCGTCGAACACCCGGGCGATGGCGCGGCTGAAACCGACGGGGTCGTTGGCCGCGAACAGGCCCGCCACCGGCTCGCGCGCCAACGTGGGATCGGGGATCGCGATGCGGGTGTCGCTGTAACGGGCGAAGGCCTCGGCCGCCTCTTTCAGGCTCTCGCCCTCGAAGGCCAGCTTGCCCTCGCGCCAGGCCAGTTCGCGCGTGACCACCGCCGGGGTGATCGGCTGCGGGCGCGGTACGAGGTCGGCCATCACCAGCCGCGTATTGCCGTCCAGCGCCAGGTTGGCGGCCGGCGCGGTCAGCCGAGGGATGGTCACGTCGACCCGTCCCTGCTGCACCAGGAGATCCACCGGATCGGCGGCCAGCTTGCGCACGCGAAAGCCCGCCTGGCTGGTGCGTAGCCGGCGGCCGTCGACCTCGACCACGAAGGGCCGCTCGTCGCGCGCCACCGAGAAATAGGCCTCGCCCCTGACCAGGGCGACGAACCTTTCGTTCCGGCCATAGCGCACGCGGATGCGGCTGTCGGTGTTGAGCAGCACGGTCGAGCCGTCCTTCAGCGGCACGAGGCGGATCTCGCCGCGCCGGGTGCTGGTCACCGCGCCGGCCGCCGGCACGCCCACGGCCAGGGCGGCCAACGAGGCGGCCGCCCCCGCACCGCCCGCCCACAGCAGGGCCCCGCGCCGCGACAGGCCGCGCCTCGGCGCAGTCGGCTCCCGGAAGTCCGCCGGATCGTAATGCGTCCCCAGGGCCTGGGCGGACTCGCTCATCATGAACAGCGACTGGGCGCGCAGCAGCGCGCCCCGGCTGCGGGGATCGCCCTTCAGCCAGCTTTGAAACGCCTGGTCTTCCTCCGGAGTCAGCGGCCCACGATCCAGCCGCGCCGTCCAGTTGGACGCCGCTTCGTCAATGTCTCGACTGGTGTCTCGTTCGGCCATCTGGCGAGGCGATCTCCGCATCCACTGTACTAGAGGTTTGGGACCGCTTGTTTCCGCTACGGCCGAACCAATCAATCAAGAACGAAACGCCGCGCGATATGTGGGTCTCGACCGTATTCTCCGAAATCCGCATGCGCTCGGCGATCTGGCGCTGGGACAGCCCGTCCACCCGCCGCAGCACGAAGGCCTCGCGAACCTTGGCCGGCATGGCCGCGATCGCCCGGGCCAGCTGCCGCAGCTCGTCCCTGTCGAGCGCGTGCTGTTCGGGCGAGGCGGCGTCGTCGGGATGGTCCAGCCGCTCCAGGTCGCCCACCGCGTGGATCGAGACGATCCTGGCCCGCCGCACGTGGCGCATGATCACCGAGCGCGCCACCTGGAAGAGATAGGCCCGGAGATAGCGGATGGTCTCGACCGTCTCCAGTTCGGCCAGGATCGTGTAGGCCTCCTGGATGACGTCCTCGGGATCGACGCCCGCCGGCGTGCTGCGCGACAGCCAGCCGCGCAGGGCCGGCTCGTGCGGCAGCACGTTGCGCACGAACCATCGCTGTCTTTCCCTGTCGGCGCCGGTCATGCCTGTTCCGCTGGCCTGTTCCGCTGGTGGACCCGTAGCGAGTCGGCGCCCTGCCTAGACGCCGTTTGTGACAGTCAGTGCCGGACGCTCGCGGAGCGCGAGCGCAGGTCGGCCTCTGTCGCCGCCGCCAGCGGCCGCCGCGCATCGCCCGTCCAGCGCATCAGGGTCAGGTCCGCCGTCTGCCGGCCGTCGACCTTGGAATTGGCCGCCACATAGACGAGCCCGCCGCCGATCGGCTGGAAGCCGACGTCGGCCTTCTGGTTCCAGCCGCGCACGCCGCTGGCCTCGTCCTTCAGGCCGTCAGCGGCGAGCGGCAGCACCCTGCCCTGCTCCCAGCCCTTGCCGCCCGGCCCCGGCACGCCGACCAGATCGCCCGTCACCGGCCGCGCCTCCGCGTCGACCGCGAACAGCAGATAGTTGGGAAAGGCCGGCTTGGCGCCCTGGTACACGCCCATGAACCACCGCTTCTGCGTCTCGTCATAGGCCAGGGTCTGGACGCCGAAGCGGGTGTTGCCGGTGCGCACGAACACCTTGTCGCGCGGCGCGGCCGGCCCCTCGTGGTGCGGTGCGGCCTCCGACAGCGGCCGGGCCAGCTTCGCCCAGGCGGAAACGTCGTATTGCAGCAGCACCTGGTGGTCGTTGTCGGTCCGCCCCTCGTCGCCATAGATCCCGTAGGCCACCGTCAGGTAGCGCGGCCCGTCGGCGCGTCCGAAGGCCGGCCCGAAGCTCACCCCGTCGATGCCCGAGCAGCCGTAGCGATGGTCGGCCGTCCTGGCCGTGTCGCCGTCGAATTTGCCGTCGCCGTTCAGGTCGGCGGCGTAGTCCTTGGCCACCTCGGGCAGGTAGACGGTGCGGAAGAGATCGCTCCTGGCCGCCTCGACGCCCACCTTGTCCAGCCGGGAGACGTCAATCACGGCGATGTAGAAGGCCTGATCCTTCTTGTACTCCAGCGAGCCGTACAGCCGGCCGTCCTCGGGGTTGAAGTCGAGATCGCCCAGGTGGCCGGTCCAGCCGACCAGGGTCCCCACCAGCCTGCCCTGGAAGTCGTACTTCGCCAGCAGGTTCGTGAACGAGTAGTAGACGTAGCCGCCCTTGCGATCGACGGCGACGCCCTGCACGTGGCCTGCGACCCAGGTCCCGCCGTTCTGGATCAGCGGCGGAACCGGAGCCGGCGCGGCGGCCGCCGGCAGGGCGATGGCCAGCAGACCGGCGGCGAGCAGGAGCGAAAGGCGCGTCTTCATCGTGAGAAACCGGGCGCTGGCAAATCGGGAAAGCGCCCCCTCTAGCGCCCGTCCATGACCGTCCGGCGACAGCGGTCACCCCAGTTCCTCGCCCTCGGCGTGTGACAGGCTGGAAATACGCCGTGGACGTCGTCGTGCGCGCACAATCAAACGACGTTATCCCAGTTGCCGAGCCTGTGATCAGCGCCTTGCGGAAACCTCCGGGCGGCGCCCTGAAATGTGGCGAGCGTATACGAAGTGGGCCCGCAAAGCCGCTCGCGACCGCCTCCCCCATTGCCGAACTCATCCGCCTGATCAACGCTGAGCCGCGGTGAAAACCGCTGTTCAGTCTAGTATTCGCGTTCCAATAACAAGAACACGATTAGGGCGGACCCCACGAAGGAGCCATCAGTCATGCATTGACTATGCGGAGAGGGGCACTAGTGAACAATAATCTCAAAAAGATTCTAACCGCGAGCATTTCGACTCTTTCGATCGCTCTGGGTACTTCGACCGTCGCGCACGCGGCCGAGCCCGCGCCTGATCCTTCCGTCGAACTCGACACCGTCATCGTCACCGGCACGCGCCAGACCGGCCTGCGGGTCGCCGACAGCCCGGCCCCTGTCCAGGTGGTCGACACCGCCACCCTCGAGCGCACGGGTCAGGTTGACCTGCGCCTGGGCCTGGCCAACTTGGTCCCGTCGTTCAACGCCCAGGCCTTCGGCGGCGACACCGCCAACCTGACCCTGTCGGCGCGCCTGCGCGGCCTGTCGCCGAACCAGGCGCTGGTGCTGATCAACGGCAAGCGCCGCCATACCACCGGCAACTTCGCTGTGCTGTCAGGCCCCTATCAGGGCGCTGCGGCCGCCGACCTCGGCTTCATCCCGATGGCCTCGATCGGTCGGATCGAGGTGCTGACCGACGGCGCCGCGGCCCAGTACGGCACCGACGCCATCGCCGGCGTCGTCAACATCATCCTCAAGAAGTCGGAATCGGGCGGCGCGATCTCGGTCACCGGCGGCGAGTACTTCGACGGCGGCGGCAAGACCGCCTCGTTCTCGGCCAACCTGGGCACGGCCCCGACCGAGAACAGCTATCTGAACTTCACGGTCGAGAGCAAATACCACGGCTTCTCCAACCGCGGCCTGCCCGACCAGCGGGTCTACAACCCCGCAAGCACCGCCTACTCGGCCGCCAACAACGCCGTCGAGAGCCAGATCAAGGGCTATCCCAACCTGAACCTGATCTCGGGCGACGCCGAGTACCGGATGCACGTCCTGGCCTTCAACGGCGGCGTCGAGCTGCCCGGCGACTTCGAGGTCTATTCGTTCGGCACCTACGGCCACAAGGACGCCTCGGCCTACGAGAACTATCGCCGCTACAACCGCATCCAGGGCAGGATGGGCGCGGCCGACCGGCCCTTCCCCAACGGCTTCAGCCCGCGCGAGCGGATCATCGAGGACGACTACGCCCTGACCCTGGGCCTGTCCGGCGTCGTCGCCGGCTGGAACCTCGACCTCAGCGCCACCTACGGCAAGGACGACATCGAGGTCCGCGTCGAGGACTCGGCCAACGCCAGCCTCTACACCGACACCTCGACCCTCACGACCAAGGGCTTCACCCCCACCTCGTTCCACGCCGGCAGCTGGCAGACCACCCAGTGGACCAACAACCTGGATCTCTCCCGCGGCTTCGACGTGGGCCTGGCCACGCCGCTCGACGTCGCCCTGGGCGTCGAGCAGCGCCGTGACACCTATGCGATCGGCGCCGGCGACGCGGCCTCGACCTACAAGGAAGGCTCCCAGTCCTATCCGGGCTTCTCCAAGACCGACGCCGGCGGACACAGCCGCACCAGCTGGGCGCTCTACACCGACCTGGCCGTCTCGCCGGTCACGCCGTGGAAGGTCGACGTGGCCCTGCGCTACGAGGACTTCAGCGACTTCGGCGACACCACGGTCGGCAAGCTGACCAGCCGCTACGACTTCAACGAGATGTTCGCTGTCCGCGGCACGGTCAGCACCGGCTTCCGCGCCCCGACCCTGGCGGAGTCGTTCTACTCGGCCACCAACGTCTCGCCGACCTCGGCCTTCGTGCAGCTGGCCCCCAACTCGGCCGCCGCCGCCCTGCTGGGCATCGAGAAGCTGAAGCCCGAGAAGTCCACCAACTACAGCTTCGGCGTCGTGGCCCATCCGATCCCGAAGCTGACGGCCACGATCGACGTCTACCGCATCAAGCTGGAAGACCGGATCTTCGGCTCCAGCTCGGTCTACGGCATGCGCAACGGCGTGATCGTCAACCCGAACGTCAACGCCGCCATCGCCGCCAACGGCAACGTCCTCGACAACACCGTCACCAGCACCGGGATCAACATCTTCTCCAACGGCCTGGACACCCGCACCACGGGCGTCGACGTGGTGGTGACCTATCCGACCGACCTGGGCGACTACGGCCGCATCGACTGGACCCTGAGCGGCAACTACAACAAGACCAAGATCACCAAGGTGAAGTCGGCGCCGGCCGCGCTGGGCGTGACCAGCACCGCCTTCCCGACCGGCCAGGTGCTGTTCGCCGGCAACGCCGCCTCGCTGCTCGAGACCGCCGCGCCCAAGTACAAGATCGGCCTCAACGGCCTCTACAGCTTCGGCCCCGTCACCGTCAGCCTGACCGAGACCTTCTACGGCAAGGCCTCGGCCCTGGCCGACCCGGGCACCGGTCCGCTGCTCAACACCGTGGTCAGCGCCACCGCCCTCACCGACCTGGAAATCTCCTACAAGCTCCCGGTCGGCGTGGTGGCCGCGATCGGCGCCAACAACCTGTTCAACGAGTATCCGGACAAGTTCTCGGCCGCCTTCCAGTCGGCCTGCGTCGCCTCCGGCGGCGGCTGCGTGACCCAGTACCCGGCGTTCTCGCCGTTCGGGATCAACGGCGGCTACTACTACGGGCGCCTGACCTACACCTTCTAGGTCGCCCTTCCATCGCATCGGCAACGAGGGAGCCGGGCGTCCGCCCGGCTCCCTTTTCCGGCGGCGATTCCACGGGGCGCGGTCCTCGCGCCCCAACTTCGCACAAGCCGCGATCAGGGCGCCCAAGCGCGCGGCACAACGCCGTTCCGCGACCGGTCGTCCGCCCTCGCCGGCTTAAAGGGATTGCCCCGAAAAGACGGGGATTTCGAGATGGACCCGCCGCCGGAAACTCCGGCAGGCGGACAGCACGGGGTAGCGTATGGACGGTCGAGCGACTTCGGCATCTGGCGCGGTTCTGACGCGCCGACGGTTTTTCGAAAGCCTTGCCGCCTATGGCGGCGTGTCGCTGGCCATGGCCGGCATGGACGCCCTGGGCTACGGCTTCGCCTCGGCCCAGGCCGCCCCGCCCCCGCTGGAAGGCGGCGGCAAGGGGATCAAGGTGGTGGTGCTGGGCGCTGGCCTGGCGGGCCTGACCGCCGCCTACGAACTGACCAAGCACGGCTACGAGGTCCAGGTGCTGGAAGCCCGCGACTTCGCCGGCGGCCGCTGCCAGACCGCCCGCAAGGGCTTCCGCCACGTCGACCTCCTGGGCAACGACCAGACCTGCCAGTTCGACGAGGGCCTCTACATCAACCACGGCCCCTGGCGGATCCCGTACCACCACCGCTCGACGCTGCACTACACCAAGCTCTTCGGCGTGCCGCTGGAGAGCTTCGTCAACGACAACGACGCCGCCTATGTCTATTTCGAGAAGGGCGAGGGCCCGCTGAAGGGCAAGCCGGTCCGCAAGGGCGAGATCGCCGCCGACGCCCGCGGCCACGCCGCAGAGCTGATGGCCAAGGTCGCGTCCAAAGGCGGCCTCGACGGCGCACTCACCGCCCAGGACCGCGACCTCTTCGTCGCCTACATGGTCAACGAGGGCCGTCTGTCGGCCACGGATCTCGCCTATACCGGCACCGACGGCCGCGGCTTCGACGTCCACCCCGGCGCCGGCGTCTCGCCCGGCCCGGGCAAGCCCTCGACCCCGCGCAGCATGGCCGACGTGCTGCACTCGGGCGCCTGGCGCACCCTGACCTCGGTCGCCGGCTACGAGCAGCAGCGCACCATGCTTCAGCCGATCGGCGGCATGGACCAGCTGGCCAAGGCCTTCGAACGCAAGATCGCCGACAAGATCAGCTATTCCTGCGTGGTCGAGACCATCGGCCAGGACGCCAAGGGCGTGAAGATCGGCTACCGCGACGCGGCTGGAAAGAAGGCAGAGGTCGTCGCCGACTACTGCATCTGCACCATCCCGCTCAGCGTGCTGCGCAATGTCGATCTGCAGGCGTCCAAGCCGTTCAAGGCGGCCATGGAGGGCGTGGCCTACGCCCCGGTCAACAAGATCGGCCTGCAGATGAAGCGCAGGTTCTGGGAAGAGGACCACTTCATCTACGGCGGCCACATCTACAACGACATGCCCGGCATCGGCACGATCAGCCTGCCCTCCACCGGCTGGCAGTCGCAGAAGGGCGTGCTGCTGGGCTACTACTCGTTCGGCGGCGAGGCCGCGCGGATCAGCGCCAAGAGCCCGGCCGAGCGGGCCGCCTTCGCCGTGGCCGGCGGCCAGAAGGTGTTCCCCGAATACGCCGACAGTTACGAGAACGCCTTCTCGTTCTGCTGGCACCTGGCCGAGCACAATCTGGGCGGCTGGGCCGAGTGGGGCGAGGAAGGCCGCAAGACCGCCTATCCGGTGCTGTGCGAGCCCGACGGCCGCCTCTACCTAGCCGGCGAGCACCTCAGCTATCTCGGCGGCTGGCAGGCCGGGGCCATCGAGTCCGCCTGGCAGCAGATCGCCAAGCTGCACGCCCGCGTCCGCGCCGCGTGACGAACCCCATCCAGACCTTCGGAGACCTGATGCTTCGCCACGCTTTCCCGGCGCTCGCCGTTTTCGGCCTCGTCGCCGGCGCCGCCTCGTCCGCCCTCGCCGCCCCGCCCGGCCAGACGCTCTACGCCGACAACTGCTCGGCCTGCCACCAGGCCACCGGCAAGGGCGTCAAGGGCGCCTTCCCGGCCCTGGCCGGCTCGCCGCTGGTGCAGGGCGACGGCAAGACCATGGCCAATGTCGTGCTCAACGGCCGGGCCGGCATGCCCGCCTTCAAGGACGACCTGTCCGACGCCGAGCTGACAGGTCTCTTGAACTATGTCCGCACCGCCTGGGGCAACAAGGGCAAGCCGGTCAGCTTCGCCGACGTCTCCAGCGCCCGCGCCCAGTCCAAGGCCGGCGCCAAGGCCCGCGGCCTGCAGGCCCACTAGGTCTACGCCCTCGTCCTTCGACAAGCTCAGGATGAGGGCGACTTCGACGCCGCAGTAGAAATCCTCTTCCTGAGCCTGTCGAAGGACGAGGATTTCGGTCCAAGGTTTGAGTTCCAAGGAGAGAAACGCCCAATGAAACGCCTCGCCCTCGCCCTCGTGGCGGCCGCCGCCGTCAGCACGCCCGCCCTGGCCCAGGAGATCGTCCGCGGCGGCGACCCCAAGTCGGCCATCGCCAGCGTCGTCACCGTGCCGGCCGGCTACGACACCATCTATGTCAGCGGCATGACCCCGCCGGTGGTCGACGCCAACGCCACGGGCGTGGCCAAGTTCGGCGACACCAAGACCCAGACCATCGGCGTCATCAAGCGCCTGGAGGACGCGCTCAAGAGCCAGGGCGCCAGCCTGTCGGACGTGGTGATGATGCGCGTGCTGCTGGTCGGCGATCCGGCCAAGGACGGCAAGATGGACTTCGCCGGCATGATGGAGGGCTACAAGACCTTCTTCGGCACGGCCGAACAGCCCAACAAGCCTTCGCGCATCACCAGCCAGGTCACCGCCCTGGTCGCCGACGGCATGCTGGTCGAGATCGAGGTCCAGGCCGCCCGCAAGCCGAAGAAGTAGCATCGGCCGACCAAGAAAGGGTCGAGAACCTCAAGCGCTCCGGGCGGTCTGGCGGCATGATCGCCGGACTGTCCGGACGCCGCGCAGAAAGGCCGACCCGATGAGCTGCTCCCACCTGTCGACCATCGTCGTCGTGACGCCCAGCGCCGACGGCTGCGAGGAATGCCTCAAGACCGGCGGCTGGTGGGTGCACCTGCGCCTCTGCCGCGCCTGCGGCCACGTCGGCTGCTGCGACCAGTCGCCCAGCCGCCACGCCAGCGCCCATTTCGCCGCCACCCAGCACCCGATCATCGAGGGCTACGACCCGCCCGAGGGCTGGGGCTGGTGCTATGTCGACGAGGTGATGTTCGACCTCACGGCCTACAAGACGCCGCATCCCCGGCCGATCAAACGGTGGGTGGAGGGGTAGCGGTACCCATTCGGGTATTGCCCGGAGAACGACGTTCGCCCTATTGCCCAGATGATCTTCAAAACTCTCGCCCGTAAGGCCGGCGAGCGACATCAGGGCGGGTCGGGGTGGCCTCTAGAGAACGACACGATTTACTCTGTGGACTGACGGCGTTCGCTTGCGCCTGGGCGCTGGCCGCGCCGGCGCTGGCGGCCGAGCGCATGGTCACCGTGGCCGTGCCCGCCCAGCCGCTCAGCCGCGCCTTGGCCGAGCTGGGCCGCCAGGCTCGCATCGACATCCTGGTCTCTTCGGCCACCGTCGGCGGTCGGCGGTCGGCCGCCCTGCGGGGCCGTCTCACGCCCGACGAGGCGCTGCAGCGTCTGCTGGCGGGATCGGGCCTGGAGTTCGAGGCCCTCGAGGCCGACGCCTATGTGGTGCGGCCGCGCCGCGGCGAGCTGGCCGTGGTCGAATCCGCTCCCACCGCCCTGCCCGAACTGCTGGTCGTGGGCGTGCGCACCCAGAACGTCGACCAGCGGCGTGATCCCGACGACATCCAACCCTATCGCGTCTTCGAGCGCAGCACGCTGCGCGCCGCCCAAGCCCTTTCGGCCGACGACTTCCTGCAGACCTGGCTGACCAGCAACGGCGACAGCCGGCAGGCGGTGCCCCAGGTCACGCGCGGCACGCCGCCGTCGCGATCCAAGTTCTCCTTCCGCGACCCCAACGCCATGGCCGCCACCCTGGTGCTGGTCGACGGGCGGCGCATGCCGTTCATCCCCAGCCAGGCCGAGCTGGTGCAGGCCGATGTCGGCCCCATTCCCCTGGCGGCGATCAGCCGTATCGAGACTCTGACCTCCAGCAGCGGCGCTCTCTACGGCCTGGGCGCCGTCAACGGCGTGGTCAACCTGGTGCTCGACCGCGACTATCGCGGCGCCGAGGTCTCGACCACCGTCGGCTCGGGCAAGGGCGGCGACGGCGATTACGGCCGCTTCGACGCCCGGCTGGGCTTCAGCACCGACGACGGCGACACGGCGCTGATGGTCAGCTACGGCCAGAAACGCTTCAACGGCGTCGCGATCGGCGACCGCAAGGAAGCCTATGCGCCGCTCGACGGATCCAGCCTCGGGCCGGGCCAGTGGTACTCGCGCCCATCGGGAAACGGCACGACCCTGCTCGGGGTGAACGGCCCCTTCGTCGTCGGCGGCGTGGCGATGACCAAGACCTACATCCCCGCCGACTACGACGGCTCGACGCCGATCGAGACGGTGCTTATCCGGAACGCCGGCAAGTCGGCCCCGGGCCTGGCGCCCGCCCATCGCGACCGGCTGCTGTCCACCGACAGCCGCACCGACGCGGTGCTGGTCAACCTGCGCCAGCGACTGTGGCGCGGGGCCGAGGCCTATCTGGACTACATCTACCTCTCCAGTCTCGACACCTACCCCATCGTCTACGGAGCCTTTTCGGCCACGCTGACGCCGGGCCGGGGTCCGGCGACGATGATCTCGGGATCGGGGCCGATAGAGCTGGTCGCGCCCCTGCCCTACGCGGCCGGACCCAATTCCGTAAAGGTGATCACCCGTCGTTTCACCGCGGGCCTCGTATTCGACCTGCCGGCCCGCTGGCGCGGCGGGGTCGACTACGCCGAGGGCTCGCTCCGCGCCCGCCATCTCAGCGACATCGTCGGTTTCGACATCCAGGCATCGCCCGCCGTCGCCAGCGGCGTCGGTCCCGGCGACGGGCGCACCGCGCCCAACCCGTTCGGCGACCAGGCCAGGTTCGTGGCCGATCTTGATCAGTACAGCGCCGACTGGGCGCCGTCGGCGCCCTACGGCTCCTCGCGCCTCGAGGACATTTCGCTGCGCGCCTCCGGTCCGATCGGCCGGATCGGGGATCGCGACCTGACCCTGTCCCTGACCGCCCAGCAACTGAGCGACAGCCTTCCCTACATCACCGACCTGCCCGGCAGCGGCCTGTCCTCCCGCACCCGGTCGCTGTTCGCGGAACTGCGGGCGCCGCTGGACGGCGTGGTCGGGGTCCGGGGCCTGGAACTGCAGGCGGCGGTGCGTCGCCAGACCGGCCGCGTCAGGATCGCCTATGCGTCGCCCTGGCTGCGCATGAACAAGGCCGCCGACCTCTACCTGATCGGCGTCAAGGCCGAGCCCCTCGACGGCCTGATCCTGCGCGGCTCGTTCGCCTCGGGGGGGCAACTGCCCGAACCCCGCATGCTGTCGCTCAGCGCCTTCACCAGCTCCAGCAGCCTGGCGGACCCCAAGCGCGACCCGAGCCACCCCATCTATTCGGAGGGATGGTTCTGGCACGTCCAGGGCGCACCGCCCGACCTGCGGCCCGACCAGACGCGCACCTATTCGGTCGGCACGGTGCTGGCCTCGCCGCTACTGCCGCGCACGCGCCTGTCGGTCGACTACACCCGCATCGAGGGCCACGACCTGATGGTCCAGGTCAGGCGGGGCGTCGACTTCTACATCCTCAACGAGGCCCGCTATCCCGGCGCCGTCGTCCGCGCGCCGCTCACCGACGCCGACCGCGCCAAGGGCTATACGGGCGGGCGCATCATCGAGGTGCGCGATCTCAGCGAGAACACCGGCTCCAGCCTGCTGGAGTCGGTGGACATAGTCGCCGAGCACGACCTCCAGCTGGCGGGCGGGCGGCTGAGCCTCACCGCCGCCCTGACCTGGCAGCCGACCCTGTCCCGCTACGTCCCGCCCGACAGCGGCGCCTACAAGCGCACCCCCGACGGCGGGACGCCCGAGTGGCGCGGTGCGGTGGGCGCCCGCTGGGCGACCGATCGCTTCGCCGCCTCGGCCACCGTCCGCTACATCGACGCCAACCTTCCGACAGCGCTGCCCGAACGCACCACGGTCGACCTGTCGGTCGGCTGGGATCTGCCCACCCCGCCCGGCGCGTCCGAGACCGAGCTGCGGCTGGGCGTGCGCAACCTCTTCGACCGCTGGTCGGACGACGATCCGCTGAAGCGTCGGCTGGAAGCGACGCTCGTCGCGCGGTTCTAGGCGGGGACCAGTTCCTCGGACCGCAGGGCTTCGAGGTCGCGGTGGATCGCCGAGATCACCACCGAGCCCTCGCCCACCCCGGCAGCCACGCGCTTGATCGAGCCCGCGCGCACGTCGCCGACCGCGTACACCCCCGGCCGGTGGGTCTCGTAGGCCGAGCGGGCCGTGGGGGCGCGACCGCTCTCGCCGGTCAGCACGAAGCCGCTGTCGTCCAGGTCCAGGCACCCGCGCAGCCAGTCGGTATTGGGCTCGGCGCCGATCATCACGAACAGCGCCCCGGCGTCGACCACGGTCTCCTGGCCGGTCCGCCGGTCGGTCCAGCCGATCTGGCGCAGGGTTCGCTCGCCGGTCAGGCAGGTGACCTCGCTGAACGGATGCAGGGTGATGCGGGCCGAGCCCTGGATGCGCTGGACCAGATAGTCCGACATCGTCGCCGCCAGCCCCTCGCCGCGCACCAGCATGTGCACGTGGCCGACGGTGCGCGACAGGAACATCGCCGCCTGGCCGGCCGAATTGCCGCCGCCGACCACCACCACCGCCTGGCCCCGGCACAGGTCCGACTCCATGGCGGTCGCGGCGTAGTGGATGGCCTGGCCGTCGAAGCGGTCGTAGCCCGCCACGTCCAGCTTGCGGTAGCGCGCCCCCGAGGCGATCACCACCGCCCGCGCCAGCAGGGTCTGGCCGTCCTCGAGCTTCAGGCGGTAGGGGCGCTTGTCGCACTCGATCCCGACCACGGCCCGCGACACCGCCAGCCGCGCCCCGAACTTCTGGGCCTGCACCTGGGCGCGGCCGGCCAGGGCCTGGCCCGAAATGCCGGTGGGAAAGCCCAGATAGTTCTCGATCTTCGAACTGGCGCCGGCCTGGCCGCCCGGGGCCAGACCCTCCAGGATCACCGTGGCCAGGCCCTCCGACGCGGCATAGGTGGCCGCCGACAGCCCTGCCGGACCGGCCCCCACCACGGCCACATCGAACACCTCCTTCGGATCGAAGCGCTCGGTCATGCCCAGGCGGTCGGCCAGATGCATGGTGTCGGGATTGAGCAGCAGGCTGCGATCGGGAAGCACCACGGCCGGCAGGTCGGCCACGGCCAGGCCATGGCGACCCAGGCAGCCGGAGGCGCCCTCGTCGTTCTCGACGTCGACCAGCCGCAGCGGATAGCCGTTGCGGACCGCGAACCGCTCGATACGCAGGGTGTCGGGGTCGTCGGGACGGCCGATGAGCACGATCCCGGCCTCGCCGTGGTGCAGAAAGCCCATGCGGCGCAGGATGAAGGCCCGCATGACGATCTCGCCGATGTCGGGCTCGGCCGCCATCATCCGCGGCACGTCCCTGTTGGCCACCCGCACCACCCGGCCCTCGGTCAGGGCCCGGGCGCCGACCAGCACCGCCCGGGCGTTGACCTGGTCCAGCTCGCCGCTGAACTGGCCGGCGCGGTGGATGGTCAGGATCTCGTCGTCGCCTTCCTCGCCGCTGCGGGTGATGCCGACTTCGCCCTCCAGCACCAGGAAGAAGTCGGCGCGCCGATCGCCGCGCCGAAACAGCGCCTGGCCCCGCGTGACCGCCTCCTCGGCGCCGTAGGCCGAAAGCCGCTGGATCATTTCCGGCGGCAGCACCGGGAAGATCTGGGCGGTGCGGGCGTAGGGGTCGTCGGCGGCGAGCGGCTTGTTCACGGGCGTGGCCTCCTGATCGTGCGACCCTAGTTCACGGAACGCGGCGAGGCGACGTCTTGAATGGAAGCGGCGGCGCGATCGGCCCCCGCGCGCGGGGCTACGGCCGCGAAGGCCGTCAGGGCCAGCAGGGCGGCGGTAGCGGCGCTCAGCGCCAGTTTCTGGATGCCGGTCATGGGGCGCACTCGATCGGAAAGCGGCCCCGCCCGCCGCTGGGGGGAGGAAGCGCGGCGGGCGGGGCCTGGCGGGGCGTCAGCCCCGGTCGCGACGGCCGGCCTCGAACAGGAACCAGACGCGCTTTTCGGTCTCGTCGATCCAGTTCTCCAGCAGGCTGGCCGTGGCGATGTCGCCGTGCTCGTCGCAGGCGGCGTGCACGGCCCGCATGGCCGCGGCCAGGCCACCGTTGTCGTCGCGCAGTTCGGCCAGCATGTCGTGCGGCTCGACGTAGTCGGCGTCGTTGTCCAGCACCCGCTGGGCGCGGGCGATGTGGCCGATCGAGCGCAGGGTCGTGCCGCCCAGCTTGCGCACCCGCTCGGCGATCGGATCGGTCATGGCGTAGAGCTCGTCGCCCTGCTCGTCGAACATCAGGTGGTAGTCGCGGAAATGCGGACCCGAGACGTGCCAGTGGAAGTTCTTGGTCTTGATGTAGAGCGCGAAGACGTCGGCCAGAAGCGCGGTCAGGGCGGCCGATATATCCTTGGCCGCGGCTTCGCCCAGGCCCGTGGGCGTGGTCAGGGGGGCCAGGCGCCGGCTGCGGGCGGTTTCGATGTCCATGGGTCTTCTCCTGCGAGGGCGGGGCCGCGCCGCGCCGTTGTGGTCCATCCTGCGCCTGAAACGCCGGACGCTCTTGGCGCGAGCCGCGCCGGCTTGAACGTCGGCGCCGCTTCAGGCGCGCCGCAGCGACCCGGTGATCAGCGCGCGGCCCCACGGGCGGTTCTCGCGCCGCCAGACATTGGGCGTCTGGCCGACGTAGCGGCGGAACAACCGGGTCAGGTGAGCCTGGTCGGCCAGGCCGCAGACGGCGGCGATGTGGGCCAGGCTCTCGTCGGTCTCCAGCATCATCGCCTGGGCGTGCTCCAGGCGCCTGCGCATGATGTAGGCGTGCGGCGTCTCGTCGGTGCTGACCTTGAAGGCGCGGCAGAAATAGCTGGCCGACAGTCCCACCCGCGCGGCCAGGGCGCCCACCGAGACGCTGGCGCCGATATGGGCCTCCACGTGGGCCGCCACGGCCCGGATCTGCCAGCCGGCCAGGCCGCCGCGCGCCGGTCCGCTGGAGCGCACGCGCGAGCCCGGCAGGAAGCTGGGCTCCTCGCGCGGGGCGGCGCTGCTCAGCACCACCGCCAGCCGGTCGAGCATCTGCCGGGCCGAACCGAGGTCGGCGTCGAGCGCGGCCAGCGCCTGCTCGACCAGCCAGATCGCCTGGGGCGGGGTCTTCGGGGTGTCGATGGACTGCAACATGGCTACGGTCTCCTGCCGCCTCGATGTGACCGCAACCCTAGCGACGCCGGCCCGCGCCACACACCGAACGGACGTTGACCGCACGTATCGACTTGGTTGGCCCGCCCCAGACCTTTGTATGGGGTCCCGGGTCGGGCCAGGCTTGCGCTATGAGTCGCCTGATGCGCTTTTCGCCCTTTCCCGCCTCACGCCCCTCGCCGCTCGGCCGCCGGCTGCGCCTGGGCGGCGCGGCCCTGATCGCCGCGGCCGTGTTCGTGGTCGACACCTTCACCCCGCTGTCCAGCGCGGTGGCGGTGCTCTACGTGCTGGTGCTGCTTCTGGTCGGCGACGAACTGCCCGGCCGAAAGCTGTGGGTGGTGACCCTGGCCTGCGCGGCCATGGCGACGATCAGCTTCGCCTTCGCCCACGGGGAAGACGTCGAGCTGGCCCCGACCCTGCGCCTGATGGTCAGCCTGGCGGCGCTCGGGGTTGCGGCCTTCCTGACCGGGCGCAACCTGGCGGCCCGCGAGATCCTCCAGGCCCAGGCCCGCCTGCTGGACGTCACCTCAGACGCCATCTTCATCCGCGACACGCAAGGGCGCGTCACCTTCTGGAACCGCGGCGCCGAGCGCCTCTACGGCTGGACCCGCGACGAGGCCCTGGGCCAGGACGCCCACCGCCTGCTCGAAACCCTCCTGCCCGCGCCCTCCGACGAAATCGCCGCCCGCGTGGCCTGCGACGGCGCCTGGCAGGGCGAGGTGACCCAGCGCCGCAAGGACGGCGGGATCCTGACCGTGCTCAGCGAATGGATTCTCGAGCGCGACGCGGCGACCGGCGCCCATGCCCTGCTGGAGAGCAACACCGACATCTCCGACCTGCGCCGCGCCGACGAGGCCCTGCGCCGCAGCGAGGCCCGCTATCGCACGATCTTCAACACCCTGGCGGTGTCGATCTGGGAGCATGACTTCCGGCCGGTGAAGACCGCGCTCGACGAGCTGCGCGCCCAGGGCGTCACCGACCTGGCGGACCATCTGGCCCGCAATCCGGAGGTGGCGCGCGAGATCAAGGCCAGGGTCGGCATCACCGACGTCAACGCCACCGCCCTGAAGATGATGGGCGTGGCCGACAAGGGCGACTTCTTCCAGCGGCTGGAGGACCTGCTGCCCGAGACCGACGACAGCTTCGCCCAGTTCCTGATCGCCTTCGACGCCGGCGCGCCCCGCTTCGAGACCGAGACCACCGTGCGCAGCCGCACCGGCGAGATGATCCCGGTCATGGTCGCCTTGAACTTCCCGCCCGACGCCCAGGGCCTCGACCGCGTCCAGGCCTCGATCGTGGACCTGACCGAGCAGCGGCGGATGCAGGAGCGCCTCGACCGCGCCCGTTCGGAACTGGAGCACGCCCTGCGGGCGGCGACGCTGGGCGTGCTGTCGGCCTCGATCGCCCACGAGGTCAATCAGCCGCTGGCCGCCATATCCAACGCCGCCGGCGCGGCACAGCGCTGGCTCGACCGCGCGACCCCCGACCTCGACGAAGCCAAGGAAGCCGTCGCCGACGTCGTCCACGCCGCCGCCCACGCCGCCGAGGTGGTGCGCGGCATCCGCGGCCTGATCGCCCAGACCCCGGCCGACCGCGCGGCCCTGCCGGTCGACGGCCTGCTGGCCGCCTCGGCCGGCTTTGTCCGGCGCGAGATCGCCGAGCACGGGGTCGAGCTGATCCTCGATCCGCAGGCCCCCGACACCGTCGTCCACGGCGACCGCGTCGTGCTGCAGCAGGCGCTGGTCAACCTGATGCTCAACGGCGTCCAGGCCATGAGCGCCGTCCCCGCCGAGACCCGCCGCCTGCACGTCCGCTCGCGCCGTGAAGGCGGCGAGGCGGTCATCGAGATCGCCGACACCGGCCCCGGCTTCCCCCCTGACGCCGCCGACCGCGCCTTCGAGGCCTTCTTCACCACCAAGCCCGGCGGCATGGGCCTTGGCCTGGCCATCTGCCAATCGGCCGTGGCGGCCCACGACGGACGGATCGCGGTGCTGCCCTCGGACCAAGGCGCGCGGATCGAGATCCGGCTGCCGGCCGTCGCCTGACGCCCGCCATCGATGAGCTCAGCTCATCACCCCATGGAGCGCCGCGCCGCTAATCGCCCCGCCGGCCCGCTGCTAGATTGCCCGACGTTTTCACCGCTCGGAGCGCTGCGATGCCGGATCGGCGAACCGTGTCGGCCCTTGGTTTCGGCGTCCTGTGCTGGAGCCTGCTGCCGGCGCTCGCGGCCGCATCGCCCCGCCGGGCGTCCTCGAAGGAGACAGCCATGATCCTCAAGCGCGCAGGCTGCCAGCCGTCGCAGAAGGGCCCTGCCGACTGGTTCACCGGCCAGGTGCGCCTCGACCCGCTGCATACGGCGCAGGCACCGGCCCGCGTCTCGGCCGCCAGCGTCACCTTCGAGCCCGGCGCCCGCACGGCCTGGCACACCCATCCGCTGGGCCAGATCCTGGTGGTCACCGCCGGCTGCGGCTGGACCCAGTGCGAGGGCGAGGACATCGTCGAGATCCGCGCCGGCGACGTCGTCGTCTGCCCGCCCGGCCACCGTCACTGGCACGGCGCCACGCCGACCACCTCGATGACCCACATCGCCATCCAGGAGGCGCTGAACGGCTCGCCGGTGACCTGGATGGAGCACGTGACCGACGCTCAGTATCTGGCTGGTCCGCCCAAGGCCTGACGACGGCCCAGGCCTAGCCGCCCGCCCGATCCCGCTCCAGGGCTTCGGCCATCCGCACCAGTTCGGCGAAGGATCCCGCGCGCATCTTCTTCATCAGGCTGCCGCGGTGCAGCTTGACGGTGATCTCCTGCAGGCCCAGCTCGCCGGCCACCTGCTTGTTCAGCAGCCCGGCGGTGACCAGGGTCATGACCTGTTGCTCGCGCGGGGTCAGGGCGTCGAAGCGGGCCTTCACTTCGGCCACGTCGCGGGCCAGCTCCCGGCGCTTTCCGTCCTTGGCCAGGGCCGCGGTGACGGCGTCGATGACGTCCTGGTCGCGGAAGGGCTTGGCGAGAAAGTCGACCGCCCCGGCCTTCATCGCCCGCACCGTCATCGGCACGTCGGCATGGCCGGTCATCACGATCACCGGCGCCCGCACCCGGCGCGCGGCCAGCGCTTCCTGAAGATCCAGGCCGCTCATCTTGGGCATGCGCACGTCCACCAGGATGCAGCACGCCGTGTCGGGCAGCGGCGCCTCCAGCAGCGCGCCGGCCGAGGCGTAGAGCGCCGTCTGCAAGCCCACCGACCGGAACAGCCGGTCCATCGAGACGCGAAACATCTCGTTGTCGTCGACGATCAGCACCGTCTGCGCCGTCTCGTCGCTGCGGTTCTCGGCCTTGCCCGGCATCCCCATCACCCCTCTAGCTCGGCCATCCCCCGGCCGCTCACGCCTCGTCGAGCATCCGCTTCAGCGTGGCCTCGATCCGGTCGGGCGCACAGGGCTTTTCGAGAAAGTCCCGCGCGCCTGCGCCCATCGCCTGGTCCCTCATGTCCGGAAAGGCGGTGACAACCACCACCGGCAGGTCCGGATGGCTGGCCTGCAAGCGGCGCAGCAAGTCGAGGCCCGAGATTTCCGGCATGTGGATGTCGGTGACCACGCAGCCCCAGGCCTCCACGCCCGAGGCCAGGAAGCTGGCCGCCGAGCCGAAGACCCCGACCTCCAGCCCGAACGAGCGGATCAGTCGCGCGAGGCCCGAGCGGACAAGGGCGTCGTCGTCGATGACGGCGATGGTGCGCCGGCGGGACATGGCGTTTCTCTAAGCACGCCCGCTAGATGGACGCTGACGAGGACTGGATTAGCCCACGCGACCCGCGCCCGACACCCATACGCTGGTTTATCCCCCGCTCGCGCCCTCGCGGCGCATGACCACCACCACCTCCACCCCGTTCGGCCGCCTGGCCAGGGCGTCGCGCAGCATGGCCAGCAGGGTCTCGGGCGAGACGTGCAGGTCGACGATCCGCGCGGTGTCCTCGTAGATCAGGTGGAAATGCGGCTCGGGCTGGGTATCGAACACCGGCTCGGCCGTGGTGGTCGGCAGCCGTCCCAGCAGGCCATGGTCGGCGAAGGCCTCGACCTGGCGGGCGATCTCGGCCGGCGGCATGGCCAGCCCCGCCTCGGCCGCCAGCTCGGCGATCTCGAGCGCGGTCAGGTGCGTCTCCTCCGACGCACGCAGCAGCGCCAGCAGGCGCGCGGTCGGCCCGCGGCAAGGCAGGCCCGCGCGACGCAGCTCGTCCTGCAGGACGGCGTCCACGGCATGAGGCATCCAGGCGTCCTCCCGGGGGCGAAGGACGGCCGCGATCGTTTGCGCGTCGCGACCTCTTCCTCGCGTCCGTATCGTCGCGAGCTTGGCGCAACGGGCCGTGGAAAAGAAGTTTCAAAGATCAATGATCGCGATAGGCTCCAGCTATCGAGAACCGGGAACCGGCGGCATGAACCTGCGCGATCTCCGCTATCTGCTGGCCGTGGCCGAGCACGAGCACTTCGGCCGCGCGGCCCGCGCCTGCGGCGTCAGCCAGCCCACCCTGTCGGTGCAGATCCGCAAGCTGGAAGACCTCTTGGGCGTCGTCCTCTTCGAGCGCGGCGGCAAGACCGCCACCCCGACGGCCGCCTGCCGCCAGCTGCTCGATCACGCCCGCGCGGCGGTGACCGCGGCCGAGGGCGTGCTGGCCACCGCCCGCAGCCTGCGCGATCCGCTGGCCGGCCGCTTCCGCCTGGGCATCATCCCCACCCTCGCCCCCTACCTGCTGCCCCTGGTCTTCGGCCCGCTGCGCGAAGCCCTGCCGTCGCTGGAGCTGGAGCCGTGGGAAGACCAGACCGCCGCCCTGCTGGAGCGCCTGCGCGCCCACGAGCTGGACGCCGTGCTGCTGGCCACCGACGAGGCCGCGCCCGACCTGGCCGGCCGCCCCCTGTTCGCCGAGCCGTTCCTGGCCGCCCTGCCGCCCGAGCATCCGCTGGCCGCGCATGAAGCCGTGGCCGAGACCGATCTGGCCCGCGACATCCTCGTGCTGTCCGACGGCCACTGCCTGCGCGACCAGGCGCTGGAGGCCTGCGGCCAGACCACCGCGCTCGGCGCCTCGTTGCGCGCCTCCAGCCTGACCACCCTGCTGAACATGGTCGCCGCCGGCTACGGCACCACCCTGATCCCGGGCCTGGCGGCCGGCGCGGCCCAGGACGCCGGCATCGTGCTGCGACCCCTGTCGACCTGGACCGGCCGCACCATCCGCATCGTCTGGCGCGCCCAGTTCCCCCAGCGCCCCGCCGCCGAGGCCGTGGGCGAGGTCATCGCCCGCCGCCTGCGCGGCTACACCGAGAGCACCGCCGCCGACGCCGCCTGAAGATCGGCCGAGGGCGGACGAACCGATCCTCCAAGGTTGGCCGCGTCTATCGAAGCGATAGGAACAATCAATTGTACCAATGACTGAAAGGGCGCGTTGACTAGGCCCGACGGGGGAAATGGCGAACGCAACAAGCCAACCGGAGGAAGCCGACAATGGATGGGAACGTCGATCCTAAAGCGCAGGGCCAGTGCCCGGTCGGCCACGGCCGCGGGCGGGCGAACCGAGACTGGTGGCCCCAGCACCTCAGCCTCGAAAGCCTCAACCAGCACAATCCGCGCTCCAATCCGCTGGGCGCGAACTTCAACTATGCCGAGGCCTTCAGTCACCTCGACCTGAACGCGGTGATCGCCGACCTCCACGCCCTGATGACCGACAGCCAGGATTGGTGGCCCGCCGACTTCGGCCACTACGGCGGCCTGTTCATCCGCCTGGCCTGGCACAGCGCCGGCACCTATCGCACCAGCGACGGCCGCGGCGGCGCCGGCGGCGGCCAGCAGCGCTTCGCCCCGCTCAACAGCTGGCCCGACAACGCCAATCTCGACAAGGCCCGCCGCCTGCTGTGGCCGATCAAGCAGAAGTACGGCGCGGCGATTTCGTGGGCCGACCTCTACGTGCTGGTCGGCAACGTCGCCTTGGAGTCGATGGGCTTCAAGACCTTCGGCTTCGGCGGCGGCCGCGCCGACCAATGGGAGCCCGAAGAGCTCTACTGGGGTCCCGAAGGCAGCTGGCTCGGCGACGAGCGCTACAGCGGCGAGCGCCAGCTGCACCCGGCCCTGGGCGCGGTGCAGATGGGCCTGATCTACGTCAATCCCGAAGGCCCCAACGGCAATCCTGACCCCAAGGCCGCCGCGCGCGACATCCGCGACACCTTCGCCCGCATGGCGATGAACGACGAAGAGACCGTCGCCCTGATCGCCGGCGGCCACAGCTTCGGCAAGACCCACGGCGCGGGCGACCCGTCCTTCGTCGGCGTCGAGCCCGAGGGCGGCGAGATCGAGGCGCAAGGGCTCGGCTGGGCCAGCAAGCACGGCACGGGGGTCGGGGCCGACTCCATCACCGGCGGCCCGGAAGTGATCTGGACCCAGACCCCCACGAAGTGGAGCAACCACTTCTTCGAGAACCTCTTCAAGTTCGAATGGGAGCTGCACGAAAGCCCCGCCGGCGCCAAGCAGTGGCGCGCCAAGGACGCCCCCGCCGATATCCCCGACGCCTACGACGCCTCCAAGACGCACGTGCCGCGGATGCTGACCACCGATCTCGCGCTGCGCTTCGACCCCGAATACGAGAAGATCTCGCGCCGGTTCCTCGAGAACCCCGACCAGTTCGCCGACGCCTTCGCCCGCGCCTGGTTCAAGCTCACCCACCGCGACATGGGCCCCAAGGCCCGCTACCTCGGCCCGCTCGTGCCGGAAGAGACCCTGATCTGGCAGGATCCGATCCCCGAGGTCGACCACCCGCTGGTCGACGGCGCCGACATCGCCGAGCTCAAGCGCCAGATCCTGGCCTCGGGCCTGTCGGTCTCCGAGCTGGTCTCGACGGCCTGGGCCTCGGCTTCGACCTGGCGCGGCTCGGACAAGCGTGGCGGCGCCAACGGCGCCCGCATCCGCTTGGCGCCGCAGAAGGACTGGGAGGTCAACGACCCGCCCACCCTGGCCAAGGTCCTGGGCGTGCTGGAGGGCATCAAGGCCAAGTTCGACGGCGCGGCCGAGGGCGGCAAGAAGATCTCGCTGGCCGACCTGATCGTGCTGGGCGGCGCGGCGGCCGTCGAGGAGGGCGCCAAGGCGGCCGGCTCGCGGATCACCGTGCCCTTCGTCCCCGGCCGGACCGACGCCACGGCCGAGCAGACCGACGCCGACAGCTTCGATCCGCTGGAGCCGCTGTCGGACGGCTTCCGCAACTATCGCCGCGAGGGGACCCAGTTCATGGCCCCCGAGGAGGCCCTGGTCGACCGCGCCCAGCTGCTGCGGCTCTCCGCTCCCGAGATGACCGTCCTGGTCGGCGGCCTGCGGGTGCTGGGCGCCAACGCCGGCGGCTCCAAGGCCGGGGTGTTCACCGACCATCCGGGCGCGCTGAGCACGGACTTCTTCGTCAACCTGCTCGACATGGGCACCACCTGGAACCCGACGGCGGTCAACGCCTTCGCCGGCGCTCCCCGGGCCGGCGGCGACGCCCGCTGGACCGCCACCCGCGTCGACCTGATCTTCGGCTCGCACGCCGAACTCCGGGCCCTCGCCGAGGTCTACGGCTCCGCAGACGCCCAGGACAAGTTCGTCACCGACTTCGTGGCGGCCTGGACCAAGGTCATGAACGCCGACCGGGTAGACCTGAACTAGACCAAGGCGAGGCTTCGCCTTCAGCCGCCGGCGCTCCCGCGTCGGCGGCTTTTCTCTTTGCGATCCTCGGCGTCGTCGTCTTCGCCGACCTTCTCCTCGACGGCGGCCGAGAAGCGCTGATAGGCGCCCAGCCCCACCAGGACCAGCACCGCCGCCACCAGCAGCATGGTCGGATAGACCAGCTGGGAAACATCCGCGCGGGCGGTCTTGAACACCACCACCAGCGCCTCGAGGAACAGGGCGATGACGATGGTCGACAGAAACTTGGTCAGGCTGCGCCTCGCCTCCGCCGCGCTGCGCCTCTCGCTGTCGCGCCGCACCTCGTCCTCGAACAGGTACTTGGCCACGTCGAACACGGCGATCGCCACGATGATGTAGCCCAGCACGTCCAGCACCGCGTCAGCGCCCGACTCGTCGGGGTTGCGCAGGCCCGCGATCGCCTCGTTGATCCCCAGGGCCACCAGGCTCATGGCCGCCAGCAGCAGCAGCAGGCTGGCGACGGCGAAGATGGCGCGGGTCACATAGGTCACGGCGAGCTCCCGGGGCCCGGCCCAAGCGCGGCCGGTCGCGAGGCATCAACGTCGGCTGAGACGTCCGGTTCGCTGTGCCGCGCGCAAAGAAAAAGGAGCGCCCGTCAGACGGACGCTCCTTCGACTTCGTCAGGGCCTTGCGGAAAGGCCCGCCCCTTACTTCCCCGCCTTCGTCGCGGCGATGTAGTCGTCGACCACGCGGTCCAGCACGGTCAGCGGGGTCATGCCCGACAGCAGGCCCGCGTCGTGGAACTTCTTGATGTCGAACTTCTTGCCGAGAGCCTTCTTGGCGCGCTCGCGGGCGCGCAGCCAGGTGATCTTGCCCAGCATGTACGAGCAGGCCTGGCCCGGCCACACGACGTAGCGTTCGATCTCGGTGATCGTGCCGCTTTCCTCGTCGCCCATGGTCTCGGCCATGTACTTGACGGCCTGTTCGCGGGTCCACTTCTTGTGGTGCATGCCGCTGTCGACCACGAGGCGCACGGCGCGGAACAGCGCGTCGTGCAGCATGCCGATGTGGCCGCGCGGGTCGCTCTTGTAGATGCCCATCTCGACGGCCAGCTCTTCGGAATAGAGCGCCCAGCCTTCGGCGTAGCCCGAGAAGCCGATGACCTTGCGGATCAGCGGCAGGCCCTGGGCCTCGTTCGACAGCGACAGCTGCAGGTGGTGGCCCGGGACGCCCTCGTGCACCGTCAGCGTGGTCAGGGTGTACTTGGCCTGCTCGGCCGTATCACGCAGGTTGATCCAGTAGATCCCCGGACGCTTGCCGTCGAGCGAGGGCGAGTTGTAGTAGCCGCCAGGCGCGCCGGCCTCGATGGCCTTGGGCACGCGGCGGATCTCCAGCGGGGCCTTGGGCAGCTGGCCGAAATAGGCCGGCAGCTGCTTTTCGATCCACTTGGCCTTGGTGTTGAGGTCAGCGATCAGCTGTTCCTTGGCCGGGTCGGTGTTCTCGTAGATGTCCTTGCCCAGCTGCGCCATGCGCTCGCCGACCGTGCCCTTGCTCATGCCGATCGACTTGAACAGCTTGTCGGCCTCGGCCGAGATCGACTTCACCAGGTCCAGGCCCAGCTGGTGGATCTCTTCGGGACCCATGGTCGAGGTCGTGTAGTTCTTCAGCGACACGGCGTAGTAGTCGCCGCCGTCCTTCAGGCGCCACACGCCGGCGTCGTGGTTGGCCTTCGGGCGCACGCTTTCCAGCAGCGCGATCTGGCGCTTCAGCGCCGGCAGCACCGAGTTCTCGTAGACCTTGCTGGCTTCGGCGGCCCAGTCGCCGGCGATGTTCTTTTCCTTGGTCCGGCGGGCGATCGACTTAACCAGGGTGGTGTCGGCCGTCGGGGTGTCGGCGAAGGCCTTCATCTGGATGAGGGCCTTGTCGATGACGAAGTCAGGCGGGATCACGCCGTCAGCGTAGTCGCGCTTGGCGATCAGGGTCTCCTGATCCATCAGGCGGGCGAAGCCCTCCATGCGCTGCAGGTAGGCGTCGGCGTCGGCCTTGGTCTCGATCGCGTGCTGGGTGTCGAGGAAGTCGGGCATCTGCTGATAGCTGCCCGTCAGCTGGCTCAGCACGTAGGGCGCGCCCGAACCGCCGCCGGCGTAGGTGAACTTGCGGTTGCCCTCGTCCTGCACCGCCAGGGTGAACTCGACGGTGTCGTAGTTGACGGCGTCCATGCCGGTCAGCTGCTTGCGGTCGATGCTGCGCAGCTCGGCCAGCTGGGCGGTCGTCTGGGCGGCGCCGGCGGCGATCGCCTCGAACGAGCGGTCGCTCAGCAGGCCCTTGGTCCAGGCCAGGTCGTCCTTGTCCAGGCCCAGGCTCGTGGTCAGCTCCGGCGCCTGGCGCATCAGCTTGGCCATGGCCGCGTCGAAGAACGCGTTCATCTTGGCGGCTTCGCCAGAGGCCGAGGCGGCGGCCGGCTGGGCGAAGCCCAGCGACGGGGCGGCGGCGGCGGCCAGGCCGGCGGCCACGGTCGACAGCAGGAGTTCGCGGCGGTTTTGCAAGAGAAAGTCCCCTTCCCTCGAGCCCTCCCCCTCCGGTCGGGCCCTATCATGAGTTCCAGCGCGGCTCTGAGTCCGCGCCGGAAGGCTGGGGCGAAGGCGTAAATGCCCCCGGCGGGCGGGGCAACCGGGGACGGATTAATTCCGTGTCATTCGACCGTGGAAAAATCCGCCCCGCCTTTCTGAGGCGCTAGCGGGCGCCTTTCAGCGAGCGCCCTTGTACAGACGCCAGGCGGCCGCGCCGATCTGGCAGGCGAAGGTGATCCCGGCGACCAGCATGGTCACGTGCATGCCCAGGCCGATCACCTGTTCCAGGCCTGCCACGTCGGCGCCCGAGGCGGTCAGCGGCTCCAGGGTGAACAGCGGCAGCGACTTCCACAGGACCGTGGTCAGGGCCATGCCGCCGGCCGCCACGGCCAGCTCGAAGCTCGCCCGCAGCCGCACCCGGCCCGGCTGGACCAGCGTGACCAGGGCGCCGACCAACTGCACCGCCGCCCAGGCCAGGATCGGCCAGAACAGGGTCTGCCAGATCGCCGACGGCTTCAGCAGCACCGCGCTCTTCACGGTCAGGTCGCCCACGTCCACCTTCCACAGGCCCGTCCACCACAGGATGAACAGCGCCACCACCACCGCCTCGAACACGGCGTTGAAGCGGGTCTCGAACAGGCCTTTCTTCTTGCTGGGCACGGGCAGCTCGCTGACCTTCCACTCGGTCAGGCCGGTCAGCGGCACCCAGCCGCGCTCGATGCCGGCGGCCACCAGGGTGACCAGGCCGGCCAGCATCAGAGCCGAGCTCGGGAAGTGGTCGAAGGCGGCGTTGGCGACCAGATGGGCCGGATTGTCGTGACCCAGCAGGCCGGCGGCCAGCGCCGGGATGATCGAGATCGCCGCCGCCACGGCCAGGGCGATCTTCAGGGCGAACACGTAGAACGGATACAGCGTCGGGCCGATCAGGCTCTGCTGGGGGCCGTAGCGCCCGGCCACGGCCAGCGGATGGCCGAAGTCCTTGAGTACAGCCTCGCGCTCCTTGTCGGTCAGGGGGCGGCCCAGGGCCTCCTCCTTCTCCTCGATGCGGTTGAGCAGCAGGTCGCGCAGTTCGGCGACGATGTCCTCGCGCTGGGCCTTGGGCAGCAGGGCGGCGACGGCGGCGAGATAGCGGTCGAGCAGGTCCATGATCCAGTCCCCTCAGATCAGATTTTGCAGGGTGTCGTTGATGGCGCGCCACTCGGCGGCCAGGCGTTCGAGGACGGCCTCGCCCTCGGTGGAGAGGCGGTAGAAGCGCTTCTTGCGCTTCTCCTCCTCGCGCCATTCGGAAGTCAGCAGGCCCTGGCCCTCGAGCCGGCGCAGCATCGGGTAGAGCGCGCCTTCGTCGATCTCCAGGCCGACCTCAGCCAGGGCCTGGCGCAGGCTGTAGCCGTAGCGCTCGACCTTCAGCTGGGCGAGCACGGCCAGGATCAGCGTCCCACGACGCAGCTCCTGGCGGAGGGATTCGAAGATGTCGGTTTCGGTCGGCATGGTGTGCGCCATATGGTGTGCAGCACATAGTGTGCGATACACACTGTGTGTCACACAGTAATAGCGCAGGTCAACCGCCGTTCTCTGAATTGTTCGTAATGCGCCGGCGCCCTACGCCCTGGCGGCGTGCCTCCGGTAGCGCCCGGGCGACACGCCGTGGACTCGCCGGAAGGCCGCCCCGAAGGCGCTGTCCGAAAGGAACCCCAGGTCCTGAGCCACGATCGAGACGCTGACGGGCTCGGCCAGCAGACGGGCGGCCGCCAGCTGCATCCGCCAGCGCGCGGCGTAGTCGATCGGCGGCTGGCCCGTCCGCCGCCGGAAACGCTCGGCGAAGCTCGAGCGCGACATGCCCGCGAGGTCCGCCAGTTCCTCCAGCCGCCAGGCACGGGCGGGCTGGGCGTGGATCGCCTTCAGCGCCGCGGCCACCGGCGGGTCGCTCAACCCCGCCAGCCAGCCCAGGCCGGCCGGCCCGGCGCTCGCCAGGTGGACGCGCAGGACGTGGACGAACATCAGCCGCAGCAGGTCGTTGCAGGCCAGCAGGGCTCCCGCCGCGCCGCCGCGCCACTCGCGGTCCAGTTGGTCGAGCAGCCAGGCGATCGGCGCCTCCTCCCCGGCCCCCACGACCAGGACCGGCGGCAGCAGCTGCGCCGGGTGGAACGGCGCGGACCGGGCGAAGCTGACCGCGCCGCCCAGGATGTCGACGTCGTCGCCTTCGCCGTAGCGCGCCGCCCGGCCGTCGGCGAACACCGCCGCCGCGTCGACCGGCGGCAAGGCTGGATCGCTGGTCAGCACGAACGGCCGTCTTACGACGAAGCAATCGCCGGCCTCGATCCGCCGGGGCGCCAGCCCCTCGGCCAGCAGCCAGCACGCGCCCCGCCGCACGGCGTTGAATTTCAGTTCGGCCGGGTCGAAGCGCAGCGCCCAGTCGCCGCCCGCTTCCAGCCGCACCGAGCAGAAGGCTCGCGCCCCGGCCAGGGCCAACACGTCCGACAGCGGGTCAGCGGGACTTTCTTGGATGATCACGACAGAAATCCGGACTCTGAAAGCTTCATCGTCCAATACCCATAGCCGACAATGACGATCCTGACATTCGGAGGTTTCGTCATGCCCACGCCCCAGCAGCCCATCGGTTCAGGCTTCGGCCCCGCCACGACGGCCGACGAGGTCATGGCCGGGATCGACCTTTCCGGCCGCCTGGCCGTCGTCACCGGCGGCTATTCGGGCCTGGGCCTGGTCACCACCCGCGCCCTGGCCGCCGCCGGCGCCCGCGTCGTCGTTCCGGCACGCGACCCGGACCGCGCCCGCGCGGCCATCGCCGACGCCGAGGGGGTCGAGATCGCAGCCATGGACCTGATCGATCCGGAAAGCGTCGACGCCTTCGCCACCGGCCTCGTCGCCCGCGGCGAGCCGGTGTCGATCCTCGTGCACAGCGCCGGGATCATGGCCTCGCCGCTCGCCCGCGACGCCGCCGGCCGCGAGGCCCAGTTCGCCGTCAACCACCTGGGCCACTACCGCCTGGCCGGCCGCCTCATGCCCGTCCTGCGCGCCGCCGGCGGCGCCCGGGTCGTGGCGGTGTCGTCGCGCGGCCACCAGATCGCCGGGATCGATTTCGACGACGTCGACTTTCTCGCCCGCCCCTACGACAAGTGGATCGCCTACGGCCAGTCGAAGACCGCCAACGCCCTCTTCGCCATGGGGCTGGACGCCCGCGGCCGGCGCGACGGCGTACGGGCTTTCTCGCTGCATCCGGGCCAGATCCTCACCGACCTGGCCCGCCACCTGTCGTCCGAGGAGATCGCGCGCTTCGACGCCCTCGACGAGCAGGGCCGGCCCAAGGTGGATCCTGCCCGCGGCATGAAGACCCCCGAGCAGGGCGCGGCCACCAGCCTGTGGTGCGCCACCAGCCCGCGCCTCGACGGGCTCGGCGGCGTCTATTGCGAGGACTGCGACATCGCCGTGCGCAACGGCGGCGAGACCGGCCGCAAGGGCGTCGCGGCCTGGGCCGACGACCCGGCCCTGGCCGAGCGGCTGTGGCGCCTGTCGCAAGACCTCGCCGGCGTAGGCTGAGGCTCAGACGATCCCGCCGTTGGCCCGCAGCACCTGGCCGTTGACCCAGGCGCCGTCCGGACCGGCCAGGAAGGCGATCGCCGCGGCGATGTCCTCGGGGCGGCCCAGCCGCTCCAGCGGCGCGGCCTTGGCCAGGCGCTCGACCAGTTCCGGCGACTTGCCCTCCAGGAACAGCGGGGTCGCCGTCGGCCCGGGCGCGATGACGTTGGCGGTGATCTCTCGGCCGCGCAGCTCGCGGGCCAGGATCTGGGTGAGGGCCTCGACGGCCGCCTTCGAGGCCGCATAGGCGCCGTAGGTCGGCAGCAGCAGGCCCACGACGCTGGTCGAGACGCTGACGATCCGCCCGCCCGGCCGCACCTGGCGGGCGGCCTCGCGCAGCACGTTGAACGCGCCCTTCAGGTTGATCGCGATCGTCCGGTCGAACAGGGCGTCGTCGGTCTCGGCGATCGGCGCCAGCTCCAGCACGCCGGCGTTGGCGACCACGACGTCGATCCCGCCGAAGACGGCCTGGGCGGTCGCGAACATCGCCGTCACCGCCGCCGGGTCGGCCACGTCGGCCTGCATGGCGACGGCCCGGCCGCCCGCCGCCTCGATCTCCGCGGCCAGGGCCTGGGCCGGCTGGGCCCTGCCGCCGTAGTGGACGACCACCGCAAAGCCGTCCTGCGCAAGGCGTCGCGCGGTCGCCGCGCCGATGCCGCCGGAGGCCCCGGTCACCAGGGCGGTCTTGAAGGTCGTGGTCATGGGGGCCTCCTTGCGGCACGCGAACGTCGAACCCGGCGCACTGTGGCCCATCGCCGGATTTGAATAATTACCGCAAAAGAGGCATCACTATTCGACTTTACGAATAATGGAGCGCCGCCCTGGACCGCTTCGAGGCCATGCGCCTTTTCGCCCGCATCGTGGAGCGCCGCAGCTTCACCAGGGCCGCCGCCGACCTGTCCCTGCCCCGCTCCACCGCCACCGAAGCCGTGCAGCAGCTCGAGGCCCGCCTCGGCGTGCGCCTTCTGCAGCGCACCACCCGCAGCGTCGTCCCCACCCTCGACGGCGAGGCCTATTACAGGCGCTGCCTGAAGCTGCTCGACGACCTGGACGAGACCGAGAACGCCTTCTGCCGCGCCAGCCCCCGCGGCGAGCTGAGGGTCGACGTCCAGGGCGCGCTGGCCCGCCGCTTCCTGCTGCCCGGCCTGCCCGCATTCCTGGCGGCCTATCCCGAGCTGCGCCTGCGCATGACCGAGGGCGACCGGCTCGTCGACCTGGTGGCCGAGGGCGTCGATTGCGTGCTGCGCCTGGGAACGCCCGCCGAGAGCGGCCCCTCCGGCGGCATGGCCGCGCGCCGCGTCGCGGTGCTGCCCGAAATCACCTGCGCGGCTCCCGCCTATGTCGAGCGCCACGGCGCACCGCGGACCCCCGCCGACCTGTCCCGCCACCGCATGGTCGGCTTCTCGCGCCCCGAAGGCGGCTGGCATCCCCTGGAGGTCACCGAGAACGGCGCCGTCCGCCAGGTCCAGGTCTCCGCCGACATCGTGGTCTCCAGCGCCGAAAGCTCGCTGGCCATGGGCCTTCTGGGCCTGGGCCTGATCCAGTTGCCCCGCTATCGCGCCGAGGAGCATCTGGCCTGCGGCGCCCTGGTCGAGGTGCTGGCCGACCATCCGCCGACGCCTACCCCGGTCCATCTTCTCTGGCCGCGCGACCGCCAGCTGTCGGCGCGGACGCGAGTGTTCATCGACTGGGCTGCCGCACGGTTCGAAGGGGTCGGATAGAGGCCGCCGCCGACGGGCGCGACACCGCGCTTTCGCCGGTCGCGCAAGGGAAAGCCGCGCCGCCGCGAAACGCCAGACCGCACCCTTCAGGCGAAACATAAAATAAATACTATTAGTAGTTGAATAGATGAAATCTGTGATTTACGCAGTTCCTGCACACAACAAAAAGTGGAGGAACCAGGTGCGCACACTGACGCCCGCCGAGATGGCTTGGATCGCCGGCGGCTACGACAGCGTCGACGAAATCACCGTCACGCCGCCAGAAGACGAGGATTGGGATTGGGGCGAATTCTTCGAATGGTCCGAGCCCCAGTATGATCCCGCGGACGAGGAAGCCTTCATCTGCGCTCCGAGCGGCCCCAAGGCCGGTCTTGCGCCGGTCACGGCCTCCGATATCGCCGAGATCCTCAAGATCATGAAGGATATCGACTGGAACAAGGTCGCTATCAACATCAACGAGGCCAGGCTGAACACCTACCTCAAGGGCTACAACGGTGAACTGATCGTCGAGGGCGATCTCAGGATCGAAGACAGCATGACCGGCACGCGCGGCACCGTGGCCGTGCATTCGGAAGAATCGGACACGCTGGGCGGCGGCAGGCATTACTATGCCGACCGTGACGGCGATGGTGAGATCGATGCGGGCCTCCTGATCAACAAGGAGACCGGTACTGTCTCTCTCGACTGGGATATGGACGGGAAGGGCGACGCCATCCTGACCAAGGTCCCCTAAGCGTCTGGAGTGACCCGAGGGAGGGGGTGTTGAAGCGTGTTCTCGCCTTGGCCGCTCTGGCCGTCGCCGTCGCCCTTTCCGGGCCGGTGATCGCAGAGACAGCCGACTGGAAGGCGCCCTTCTGCCACGCCTCCTCCCTCGGCGTTTCGCCGCAGGGCGGCTACGTCTACGCCCGGCGAGACGGCGCTCTGACCTTTGTTCCCACCGACTGCCTCCTGTCGCGCGCCGCATCCTGTCCGGTGCGCTCGATCGGCGGCGATGCGGATTTTCCGCGGGGAGCCTGGTTCGTCGACGATCGGACGCTCATGGCCAGCGCCGTCGAAGCCGACGCCCAGGGACGGGCGAGCGCGGACGCGGTCGTCACCATCCATCGCCTGGGCGTCCCCACCCCTGCCGAACGGATCGCGCTGAAAGGCGACTTCGCCGCCCTGGGCCTGGTCGACCTGCGCCTGTCGCCTGCGGACCTGCAAAACAGCGACCGCCTGCGCGCCTACATGCGGCGAGCGGCCGGGCGGATCAGCCGGATTCCGGGCAATGCCCGCAGCGTCTACGGCAGGCTGTCGACGGATCGATCGGTCCAGGTCTTCCGCGCCGACGCCGACCACAGCGTCTGGTACGCCCTGGACGGGCAGGCGGAGCGGCGACTGGCCGAGAACGGCTCGCCCTTCTCCGAGCGCAGGGCCAACCTCACGTTCAAGTTCGACGGTCGCGATGCGATGGCGCTCGTCAGCGGCGGGGTGGTTCGCATCTCCGCCGAGCGGGGACTGGTCTCGGAATCGGCGGGCCGCTCCCGCGCCGTGCTGATCGATGGCGACGCCGATCAGGCCTATTACGGATACTGGTCCGCCGAGGGCCTCGCGGCGAAAGGCCTCGACACCTCGCTGGCGGGCGCCGTGTCGGATCTGGTCGCCATCGATTCCGGCTCCCCCGTGACCGGACTGGCGGTCAACGCCGCGACCGGTACGGCCCTGGTCAGCCGCGCGCCCTACCGCACGACCCAGGACGTCGCCACGGCCAGGCACTGGCTGCGCCGCGGCGGCCGGACCGTGGAGATCGACTGCGGCGGCCAGGCCGTGGCCGCCCACAGCGTCCGTCGCAGCGGCGGAATCTTCGTGGATCACTACGAGGCGCCGAACGCCAGGGGCGCGGTGCTTTACCTCACCGGCGGCCCCGGCCAGCACGCCGAGCTCGGACCGGGCCTGGTCAACGACGTGGCCGGCCTGATCGCCGCCGGCCTGAGCGTCGATGTCGTGCAGTTCGGCGGCGGCGACTACACCTTCGACCTGTCCCAGCGCCTGTTCGAAGGCGGGATCGCCTCGATCGCCCAGGACGCCAGGGCGATAGAAGCCTATGTGCGCCGGGAGTACGGCTGCGACCGAAGAGTGTCGCTCTACGCCTTCAGTTTCGGGGGTTACTTCCACAGACGATTTTCCGACGACTTCCTCGCCTGCCTGAACCAGGTGGTGCTCGCCGCCCCCGGCGGGAGCGTGGACGATCCCGACAGGTTCCTGGACGGGCTGGGCCTCGCCCCGGACACCCGCGCCCGCACGGCGCGCTTCTACGGCGCCGCCCGCCTCCAGCTCTGGGGGAAGGGCGTACAGGCCCAGGAAGCCGCCTATTTCCAGGGGCTCTCACGATGCCCGCTGAGCCGCCGCACGATCCTCGTCGTCGGCGACCGCGACCGCGTCGTGCGCCCGCTGGAGGACTACCGATCGTGCCTGGACGACGACCGCCTGGAGGTCGTTCGCCACGGCGGCGGCCATGTCAGCGTACTGCACCCCTCCGCGAGAGCGACGGCCGAGGCTCGTCGGCGGATCCTCGACCTCTTCGCCTCGAGCCCGCTCCCGGTCGGCGCGGCCAGGTCGGTGGAGTGATGCGCTTGTGACATTCGCCACACCGGCCGTTAAGGGAACCGCGGAAAATGTGACCGCCGGTTGTTCGGCCAGTGGGGGTCCCGCATCATGTCCAAGTCCATCCGTTCGCGCTTCCTGGCCGTCGCCGCCGCCGCTGCGACGCTCGCCGCCGCCCTGGCGCCGCAAGCCGCCCAGGCCTTCGGCACGGTGCGCAAGCTGGGCCAGAACGCCGAGCACGAGCGGATCACCCGCCGGGCCCTGGAGCCCGCCGGCTTCGAGCGGCTGACCCTCAACCAGTTGGCCGGCACGAGCCTGATGGTGGGCGCCGGCACGTTCGGGGCCGTCGGAGCGCCCGACCGCCCCTTCCGGGGGCTGATCAGCGTCACCGAGGCGCACTGCGACGACGGCGACTGGTTCGATGCGCGCGACTACGACCAGAGCCGAGCGCAGGCCGACCAGGCCCTGCGCGCCTGCCGCGCCCTGATGTACCGCAATCTCGACGAGGCCCTGCGCCGCGCCGGCGACCTGGTGCGTCCCGACCTGTCGCTGGGCGATGTCTCGGTGGAGTCCGGCTGCAAGTTCGACGAAAGCGACAAGGACACCGCCAAGTGCCGGGTGCTGGAATATTTCGGCCTGGCCCTGCACGCCGCCCAGGACTTCTATTCGCACACCAACTGGGTCGACGCCCCGCGCGCGGCCCCCACGATCAAGGACCCGCAGGGCCTGAACCGCGACGCGCCCGCCGAATGGCTGGGCCCCGCCCAGCCGGACGAGGTTCCCGCCGGCCTGATCAGCGGCTGCTACGGCTTTCCCGAATGGGCCAGCTGCGGCGGCCGCATCAAGCACGACTATCTGAACAAGGACACGGTCCACACCGGCCGCGGCGGTTACGAGAAGGCCATGGCGGTGGCCGCCGCCGACACCCGCGCCAAGTGGGAGCAGCTGTCCGAACGGGTCCTCGCCCGTTATGGCCAGGCGCGCGGCGGCAAGATCCTCTGCGCGATCAAAGCCGACGATCCGCGACGAACCTGCGGCTGAACACGGTGTTGCGACGTTGCGGCGCGGCCTGCTGCGTGGTCTTAGTCGAAACGTGACCGGGGGCTTTGCATGATCCTGAAACCGCATCTCGCCGCCGTGGCGGCGGCGATGGCCATCGCCGTCCCGGCCTTGGCCGCGCCGACCACGGCCGCCCCCGACCTGGCCCGCGACGCCGACGCGTTGATCGCCCGCATGCTGGACCTGTCGAAGACCGACGGCGGCGGCCAGGACGAACAGTGCCCCGCGGCCCTGGCCGATCAGGTCGACGCGCTGGTCGCCCGCCGGGGCTTCGACGCGCTGGACGCCTTCCGCCGCGACGCGGTGCTGTACGCCGTCGTCGTCTGCCGGCCGTTCGACGACGCCCGCGCCGTCTCGGCCGCCCGCCGGCTCGACCGCGACGACGTTCCGCCGCCGATCCTGGCCTCGGCCAGCATGGTGCTGCTGGCGGATGCGGCCTCGCGCAACGACGGCAAGGGCGAGCTGGCGGCGCTGGAGCGCGCCGTGGCCGCCGACGCCGCCCAGGTCGCCGCCCTGCCGCCCGAGATGTACGGCCAGACGGTCGAGGACCTGAAGGACGATCCCGCCGGCCGCGCCCGCGCGCTCGACCTGCTGCGCGGTCTCGACTGGCCCACCGAGGACGGCCACGATCAGGTCGACAACGACTGGGCCCTGGTCCGCGCCCAGCTGGCCGCCGACGACGGCGACATGACCCGCGCCGGCGCCGTGCTCGACCGCGCCGGCGCGCCGCACACGCTGCTGGCCGTGGCCCAGGATCGCCGCTTCGCCCCGCTATGGGCGCAGATGGAGGCCGCCGGCCGCTTCGACTGGACCAAGGTGCTGGAGACCGCCCTGGCCAAGGCCGAGGACCAGTCCCGGCGCGAGCCCGCCAACCTCAAGCGCGTCGCCTATCGCGTCGACCACCTGCGCTCGCTCGGCCGCCGCGACGAGGCGATCGCCGCCGGCGCCGCCGCCCTGGCCCGCCTCAAGGCCGGCGAGGCCTTCGAAGACGTCGAGCTGTCGGCCCCGATGCTGGTCGCCATCCAGGCCTCCGTGCTCAGCGAGGTCGGCCGCTTCGACGAGGCCGACGCCCTGCTGGCCCAACCGGTGGCCAAGGACCAGCTGACCCAGAACACCGCCCGCGCCGCCCTCCTGCTCGGCCTGGACCGCTCGGCCGAGGTGCTGAAGGTGGTCGACGCCGCCGACGCCTCGATCGCCTCGCCGTTCGGCCTGATGTGGCTCGACGAGCTGCGGGCCTGCGCCCATCACCGCCTGGGCGACGAGGCCGCCGCCGGCAAGTCGCTGGAGAAGCTGCGCAAGGGCTGGCGCGACAACCCCTACGCCCTCTCGGGCGCCCTGCTGTGCCTGGGCCGCGACGACGAGGCCGCCCAGCTGATGATCCGCCGCCTGCGCGATCCGGCCCTGCGCGGCGACGCGCTGAAGGCCTTCCGCGACGGGCCCTCCCCGCCCGCCATCCCATCGCGCGACGCCGAGCTCGACGCCCGCCGCCGCGCCCTGGTCGCCCGGCCCGAGGTGGTCTCGGTGATGCGGGAATATGGCCGCGCTATCACCGTGCCGCTCTCGGGCGACTACGCCGGCGGCTACTAGCCGCCACCTCCCGCCACCTGCTGACAGTCGCTGTCAGCAGGCCCTCTGGCCTTAACGGCCTCGGGCGCCTAGATTTGGCCCATGCCCAGCAGCCAGAACCCCGGCGTTTCCGACGCCTCGACGCCCTTCGTCCTCGACGCCCAGTTGGACCAGGCGCTCGAAGGCATGCCGATGCTGTGGACGCCCCACCGCCCGGCGCGTCCCGAGAAGTCGGAAGGCGGCAAGACCTTCAAGCTGGTGTCGTCCTACGAACCCGCCGGCGACCAGCCGACCGCCATCAAGGAGCTGGTCGAGGGCGTCGAGAACGGCGACCAGGACCAGGTGCTGCTCGGCGTCACCGGCTCGGGCAAGACCTTCACCATGGCCAAGGTCATCGAGGCCACCCAGCGCCCGGCGCTGATCCTGGCCCCCAACAAGACCCTGGCCGCCCAGCTCTACAGCGAGATGAAGGCCTTCTTCCCCGAGAACGCGGTCGAGTACTTCGTCAGCTACTACGACTACTACCAGCCCGAGGCCTACGTCCCGCGCACCGACACCTTCATCGAGAAGGACAGCTCCATCAACGAGCAGATCGACCGCATGCGCCACTCGGCCACGCGGGCGATCCTCGAGCGCGACGACGTCATCGTCGTGGCCTCGGTGTCGTGCATCTACGGCATCGGCTCGGTCGAGACCTACACCGCCATGACCTTCACCCTGACGGTGGGCGACCGGGTCGACGAGAAGCAGCTGATGGCCGACCTGGTGGCCCAGCAGTACAAGCGCAACGACGCCGCCTTCGACCGCGGCACGTTCCGCCGCCGCGGCGACACCATCGAGATCTTCCCCGCCCACTACGAGGACCGCGCCTGGCGCGTGTCGATGTTCGGCGACGAGGTCGAGGCGATCAGCGAGTTCGACCCGCTGACCGGCAAGAAGACCGCCGACCTGGAGACCATCAAGGTCTACGCCAACAGCCACCACGTCACCCCGCGCCCCACCCTGCGCCAGGCGATCATCGAGATCCGCAAGGAGCTGAAGGAGCGGCTGGAGTGGCTGAACGCCAACGGCAAGCTGCTGGAGGCCCAGCGCCTGGAGCAGCGCACCACCTTCGACCTGGAGATGATCGAGACCACCGGCTCCTGCGCCGGCATCGAGAACTACAGCCGCTACCTGTCGGGCCGCCGCACCGGCGAGCCGCCGCCGACCTTCTTCGAATACATCCCCGACAACGCCCTCCTCTTCACCGACGAGAGCCACCAGACGGTTCCGCAGATCGGCGCCATGTACAAGGGCGACCGCAACCGCAAATGGACCCTGGCCGAATACGGCTTCCGCCTGCCCTCGGCCCTGGATAACCGCCCCCTCAAGTTCGAGGAGTGGGACGCCATGCGGCCCCAGTCGGTGCACGTCTCGGCCACCCCCGCCAACTGGGAGCTGGAGCGCGCCGGCGGCGTCTTCGCCGAGCAGGTCATCCGCCCCACCGGCCTGATCGATCCGCCGGTCGAGGTGCGCCCAGTCGCCAAGGACGGCGCCTCCCAGGTCGACGACGTCGTCGACGAGATCCGCCAGACCATCAGCAAGGGCTACCGCACCCTGGTCACCGTCCTGACCAAGAAGATGGCCGAGGACCTGACCGAGTATCTCAACGAACAGGGCGTCCGCGTCCGCTACATGCACAGCGACGTCGACACCCTGGAGCGCATCGAGATCATCCGCGACCTGCGCCTGGGCCATTTCGACGTGCTGGTCGGCATCAACCTGCTGCGCGAGGGCCTCGACATTCCCGAGTGCGGCCTGGTGGCCATTCTCGACGCCGACAAGGAAGGCTTCCTGCGTTCGGAGACCTCGCTCGTGCAGACCATCGGCCGCGCCGCCCGCAACGTCGACGGCAAGGTCATCCTCTACGCCGACCGGATCACCGGCAGCATGGAGCGGGCCATGGCCGAGACCCAGCGCCGCCGCGACAAGCAGAACGCCTACAACCTCGAGCACGGCATCACGCCCGAGAGCGTCAAGCGCGACATCAAGGACATCCTGGCCAGCCCCTACGAGCGCGGCGACCGCGTCCTGGTGCCGATGGGCGTCAGCGACGCCTCGGGCGCCGAAAAGCCGTTCAGCGGCGACAACTTCAAGGCCGCCCTGCGCGACCTCGAAGCCAAGATGCGCGAAGCCGCCGCCAACCTGGAGTTCGAAACCGCCGCCCGCCTGCGCGACGAGATCAAGCGCATGAAGCTGCTGGACCTGGAGTTCGCGAATGAGGCCCTGACGGGGGCTGGGGAGACGGTGGACACGTCAGCGCCGAAGCGGGTGCGGGCCGAGCACCGGGCGGAGAAGGCGGAGGCGTTCAGGAAGGGGCGGCGGTAGTACAGAGGTGGTGTCCACCTAAATCGTCTTACGCAAAAATTGCGCTATATCCTCCGAAAGAACCTCCCTCTCGACTAGCCTGGACATCACATCACGCCCAGAAGAAGTTAGAGACACCAGCCTGTTTCTATCAATAGTCGCCATATTTCTAGATGCGAGAAAATCGACAAAATCTCTTGCAAATTTCGGATCAGATCTCGCCTCACCCTTTTGAGTCAACCCAAGATACTGTCCATTTCTCTGCGCAAGTAGCCTTTCACCTATTTTCAAAACCGTCGGAAATCCAACATGGAACCGCAATACGTTGTAGTCATCGACTTCCGATGTTAGCGCGCCTTCATACGCCAAATACCCAAGCGCAGCGCGACCAGTAAGAACACTTACATCCCCATCCTTCCCCCTGATGAAGAAGCTTGAAGATTGATCAATATTAACAAAATCCGCCCCCCTCACCTTAACATCTGTAAAATCACATTCATGGATCAGTGCTCCCGAAAAATCACACTTCCGCATGTCCGCGCCTGAGAAATCACAGCCATCAAATACTGCTTGTCGAAAATCACTCTCCCCAATATCCACGCCAACGAATGAGACGTGCGTAAATTCGGATCCTCGCGCTATGGCAGGACGCCACACCTTACTGAACCCAACATCCGATATCGAAATATTATCAAGGAGAGCCTTATCACCTCCACCCGTCAAAGAATATAGACGCGATGCCTCTTCACCACCGACCAAGAAATCCCAAAATAGAGTAAGATATCTACCAATTCTCGGATAGGCCTGACGCGCCCCCCAGGCTGATTGAAGACGATCGAGACAATTACCCAAAACTGCCGGCGGCATGGTGGAAGCAAAAATACGCATTGCGTCACTTACCGGTATCGAAACCCCCTCTGACACCCCATCAAGCGCGCCTACGTAGTGCTCAACACAGAGAAATTCACGCAGAGAGTTGTGCGAAAACGACCACCCAGCGCCAGTCACTGTGGAAGATCGCGTAAGAGTGGACGAACTATGCAGATCTTCGAACAGTTGCGTCCTGCGAAGCTGACGCTCATCAGGACTCAACCTCCTCAATTCATTTCGAAAATCACGATCAATGATCTTATAAAAGTCCTCATCTACAGCAACACCAGAGTTTCTTTGAGATAGCTGAACGGCCAGAGCTTGCAAAGCGAGCCTTCGCTTATCGAAAGCGATTGTGGCTCGCTGCTGATCCCGAAGCATAAGCCGATCAACGATAATTTTGTAAATGGTCCATTCAGAAATGGTCTCCTGCCCAGGCTCAGGACTGGATTTTATTTCATCTATTAGCTCTAGAAGGTAGGATATAATTACCGGCTTACCAGATAGCGCGGTCCGCTGCCCATCTTGCCCCTCGCGAAACACCCTTTTGAGGAGCGCGAGAACAACCTCCTTACCAACAGGGTCAGAGGCCAACCTGCGAGCAACGAGCGAAGTCGTCTGCTCGGGCGTTAAATCCTTGAGGCTTCTCTCATATCTTTCCAAAATATATCGCTCAACGAGCGAATCCACCTCAAGCTCTTTCTCCAAGAACTCTTTATCCGCTTGCCCCAAGTACACTTTTGATCGAGCAAGATTGTCATAAAGGGCCTCAAATACCTTTAACTCTTCACTTTCCGTGAAATAGTTTGGCCTGCTGGTTAAAAGCCCTTTTGCGCCATAGCTAGACAACTCGGCAAGCGCAGCCAGACAAGCACGCCTTTCTCGAAAATTGAGAAATTGCGCCATTTCATCATAACCATCGAGAAGCAGGACAATACGCCCCTTCCTCATCAGATAGATGAGGAAATCGATCGGAATATGAACCAGGCCATTGGTATCTAGAAAATGATGAAGAAGCGCTCGACCATCAAATTGACGCGTAAAAGATCTCAATTCAATTCTTAGGGGCATTGGCCTTGAAGGGTCTCTTTTATACGCCTCAAGCCACCTGTACTGAAGCACACGCGTCAACGACGTCTTACCGGTACCATACTCCCCGAGAACTATTAGCCAATCCCTACCGACAGACGCCCCAACAACCCACTCATTAAGCCAGGATGTAGCTATCTGCTCACCGCTCGAATCACTGAGAAACGGCTCCTCATAGTTTTCAACGAATGAAATGTTTTCAGGACTATCAACAATTCTATCTATATATGGAGAAAATTTCTCGAATTTCTTAAAGAGGTCATCATACGTTAAACATTGAATGTTGGTCTTCTCAGCGCGCTCTCGTACAGGGCCACTAAAGCCCTCCGTAGACACTATTATACAAATACATTGAGGGTCAGACACCCTCAACATGGCAAATTTTGTAAGATCCTTGCTGTACTTATCATTATTTACATATTCAACGGTAACCTCAACATACACGGTAGGCATGAAAGGACTTGAAATCGATTTTGCGATTATATCGACCTCCGCCCCATTTACTTCACAACCATAATTCACATCATGGTCGTTGAGCGCGAAAAGCTCACCTACCGCGCGAGGTAGCGTAACTGAATTGAGATCGGGCATGTTTGCCTGCATTGATTCGCGAGCCGCATCCGAATATCGATGGTAGCATCTCAATGCGCATCCACCACAAGGTGCTCTTTCCACCACCTCGTAGCGGTAACTGCCCCCTTCACTATTGTGTAGTGGCGAAGTGTTGAACTTCGGATGACTGGTAAAAGCACTCCACCCCTATCCCCATCCCCCGCCGCACAAACCCCAACCCAATCAACGCCCTACACAAAAACACACGTTTCCCATCCGACGGCTCTCGAACCGCCCGCATACTCCTCTCCATCCCGTCGCGGGGAGAGGGCGCTAGGATCCGGCCCGATGCGTGCGGCGGGGTGCGATCGAGCGGGGCCTCCTGGAGCGGCGTGAGCCGGGCCGGCGGGGCTTGAACGGAGGGCGGGGGACGTAAACCCGCCTATCGGGGGCTTGCCTGTATCGGCTCCCGCCCGCCCGAGGGTCCGCGCCATCCGCGCCTCCCGGCCGTCAAGAAACGGGGAGCCTGCGCGGTGGAAGGGGTAAAGGGCGGAAGAGGCCCGCGCGCCCCGGCCTGAGGTCAAACGATCGCGCGGGGCGTCAAGGCTTCGTCGAAACGGTACATTCAAACACAGCTCCGGACGGGGTCCGGACGCCCCGCGCCCTCTCCATCAGCTCTGCGCGATCGCGCGAGAGGCCGCAAACCCGTTCCCTCTCCCCTTGTGGGAGAGGGTGGCCCCCGAAGGGGGTCGGGTGAGGGGTCGCTCAAGACGGTCCGCCGCGTGCGGCGGCCAGGCCGGGCGGAGCGTCCAAAGCCTGAGAAACCCCTCATCCGTCGGCTTCGCCGACACCTTCTCCCGCAAGGGGAGAAGGAAGGAGACCCCCCATGACCTTCAAGCGCCGCCGCCCCGCCCCCGTCCGCACGCACCGCAAGCGCGGCCTCGGCCTCGGCCCCGCTCCCGCTCCCGCTCAAGCCCCCTCCCCCGCCATCGCCGACGCCATGCGCCGGCTGGAGCTCGCACGCCAGGGCGCCCTGTCAGGCTTGCGGCTCGAACGGGCCCGCGCCCTGGAGGACGAGCCCGGAGAAGCGCTGCAGGCGCTGGCCGAGCTGTGGAAGACGACCTACGCCGACCGCTAATTTCAACAAGACTGCGCACGTCCGCCGTGGGAGGTTCCGCCTCACGCAACAAGCCTGCCGGAGCCCTCCAATGATCGACCTCGTCATCGACGCCCGCCGCCGCGACATCGGCGGTTTCGAGGTCGGGCGGGTGCTGCCCTTCGCCAAGCGGCGCATGGTCGGGCCGTTCGTGTTCCTCGACCACATGGGCCCGGCCAGCTTCGACCCGAACTTCCCCCAGAGCGTCGACGTGCGGCCCCACCCGCACATCGGCCTGTCGACCCTGAGCTACCTGTTCGAAGGGGCCATGACCCACCGCGACAGCGTCGGCTCGGAGATCGAGATCGTGCCCGGCGAGGTCAACTGGATGACCGCCGGCTCTGGCATCACCCACTCCGAACGCTTCGAGACCCTGCGCAGCCAGGGCGGGGTGATGAACGGCATGCAGGCCTGGATCGCCCTGCCCAAGGAATTCGAGGAGATGGATCCCGGCTTCAGCCACCACGCCGGCTCGGCCGACCTGCCCTATTACGAGGGCGCGGGCCTGAAAGCCCGCCTGATCGCCGGCGAGGCCTTTGGCGCGAAAGCCAGCGTGCCGGTGCATTCGCCGCTGTTCTACGTCCACTGGGAGCTGGCGGCCGGCGCCAAGGCGGCCCTGCCGGCCGAATATTCCGAGCGCGCGGCCTATGTCTCCAGCGGCCGCGTGGAAGTGGCCGGCCGCGAACTGGGCGCGGCCCAGATGGCCGTGTTCGCGCCGGGCGAGACCGTGGTCTTCGAGGCCCTGGAGCCGTCGGTGGTCATGCTGCTGGGCGGCGAGCCGATCGGCCCGCGCTTCATCGAGTGGAACTTCGTCTCCAGCTCCAAGGACCGCATCGAACAGGCCAAGGCCGACTGGCGCGCTGGCCGCATGAAGCTGCCCGACCTGGACGACGGCGAGTTCATCCCCCTGCCGGAGGATTATACCCCGCCGGCTTCGCCGCTCTGAAATCCTTCTCCCCTTGCGGGAGAAGGTGTCAGCGAAGCTGACGGATGAGGGGTCGACAGGCCTCTCCACCGCGAAAGCGGAACGACCGGATGCGGCGGCTGAAGGATCTGAGAGACCCCTCATCCGTCGCCTGTCGGCGCCACCTTCTCCCGCAAGGGGAGAAGGACGTTTTTCTAAGCCGCCTCCTCGAACGCCGCATAGACCAGCGTGCGCAGCTCCCGCCGGATGGGATAGACGCTGGACGGCATCAGCTGGGTCATGAACACCACCGCCAGGTCCTCGACCGGATCCACCCAGAAGGCGGTCGAGGCCATGCCGCCCCAGAAGGCCTCGCCCAGGCTGCCGATGGTGCGGGTGCGGGCCAGATCCGTGGTCACCGCGAAGCCCAGGCCGAAGCCGACGCCGTCATAGACGCTCTCGCTGAACAGCGACTTCGACATTTCGGTCAGCTCGCGGCCGCCCGGCAGGTGATTGAGCATCATCGCCTTCAGCGTCTTGGGGCTGACGATGCGGGCGCCGTCCAGCTGGCCGCCGTTCAGGATCATGCGGCAGAAGCGCATGTAATCGGCGGCCGTCGAAACCAGGCCCCCGCCGCCCGACTTGAACAGCGGGTCCTTGAGGAACGGGCTCTGGGTCGGATCATCCTGGAGGACGACCTTGCCCTTGGGGTCGAGGCTGTAGCAGGCGGCGAAGCGGCCTTGCTGCGCCTCGGGCACGAAGAAGCCGGTGTCGGTCATCTTCAGCGGCTCGAAGATCCGGTCCTTGAGGAACTGGTCGAACGGCTGGCCCGAGATGACCTGGACGAGATAGCCCAGGACGTCGGTGCAGACCGAATAGTTCCAGGCCTCGCCGGGGCTGAATTCGAGCGGCAGCTTGGCCAGCTCGGCGATGAAGCCGGGGAGGTCGCGCGGACCCGGCAGGTCGTCGAGATGCAGCTTGCGATAGGCCGCGTCGACATTGCCGCGCTGCTGGAAGCCATAGGTGAAGCCGGCCGTGTGGCGCAGCAGGTCGATCATCCGCATCGGCTCGGCTAGCGGCTTGGTCTGGAACATGCCCAGCGAGCCGGCGGCGAACACGCCCAGGTCCTTGAAGGCCGGGATGAAGCGATGGACGGGATCCTCGAGGGCGACCCGGCCCTCCTCGACCAGCATCATGAAGGCGATCGAGGTGATCGGCTTGGTCATCGAGTAGATGCGGTACAGCGTGTCGGACGTCAGCGGCGCGTTGCGCTCGCGGTCGGCCAGGCCCAGCACGGTCTCGTGGGCCAGCTGGCCGCGCCGCCAGACCTGCAACTGGGCGCCGGGCAGAAGGCCGGGCTCGACATACTTGGCCTGCAGGAACGTATCGATGCGCTTCAGGCGCTGCGACGACAGGCCGACGGCTTCAGGCGTGCTCAAACGGGAATCCCCCTTTACTGGCGCGACCTTCAGTCACGGTCGCCTTATTATCGCGGATCGAATAGGCGGTACGGGAAACGCAACCTTTACCCCATCCTGCGTTCATCGATTGAAGACGAGGGGAGCGCGATGGGCAAGCGTCCCGAGGGCGAGACGGCCTCGAACATCGATCGTGCGGCGGCCGACTGGTTTTTCCAGAACAGTCTCGACATGTTCATCGTGCTGCAGGACCGCGCCATCGTGCGGGTCAATCCGGCCTGGAGCGCGATCGCCGGCTGGAGCCCCGACGAGACCCTGGGCCGTTCGATCCGCGACTTCCTGCACCTGCACGACACCGAAGTGCTGGAACAGGCCGGGCGGGTGCTGCGGGCCGAGGGCCAGGTGCAGTCCGAACATCGGCTGGCGCGCAAGGGCGGCGGCTGGCTGTGGGTGCGCTCGCGCTCGAAGATCCTGCCCGACGGGGCGCTGCTGATCGTCTTCCAGGACTTTTCCGAGGAGCGCCTGCGCCGCCTCCAGCGCCAGCAGGCCGAGCGCGCCAACGAGCTGCTGCGCAACGCCGCCGGCGTCTATGTCTGGCGCTTCGAGACCCGCAAGGGCATCTACTATTTCGAGCAGGACATCACGACCCTGGCCGCGCCGCTGGGCGACGCCCGCCAGATGACGGCGGCCGAGATGCTGAGCGCCATCCACCCCGACGACCGCCAGACCATGACCCGGACCTTCCTGCACACCCAGGAGACCGGCGAGCACGCCCAGTTGGTCTATCGCCATGCCGACCCCTCCAGGGAGGGCTGGAGCTGGATGCGCACCGACTGGCGCGGCGTGCGGGCCGGGGCGGGCGAGCTGTTCGACGTCATCGGCATCAGCCAGGACGTCACCGAGCTGCTGGTCGCCCGCGACGCGGCCCTGGCGGCGGCGGCGGCCAAGTCGCAGTTCCTGGCCAATATGAGCCATGAGATCCGCACTCCGATGAACGGCGTGCTGGGGGTGCTGCACCTCCTCAAGCACGAGCCGCTGTCGGCCGACGGCCGCCGCCTGCTGGCCGAGGCCCTGGGCTGCGGCGCCATGCTGTCGGAGCTGCTCAACGACATCATCGACTTCTCCAAGGTCGAGGCCGGTAAGCTGGAGCTGACCCCCGAGACCCTGGATCCGTCGGCCCTGCTGCGCAGCGTCGCCGACCTGCTGGAGCCCCAGGCCGAGGCCAAGGGCCTGTCCATCCGCGTCGAGGCCCCGCCGACGGGCCAGGCCTTCGTCGCCGCCGATCCGGTGCGGCTGCGCCAGGCGCTGTTCAACCTGATCGGCAACGCCGTGAAGTTCACCCTGGCCGGCCAGGTGACCGCCCGCCTGTCCGTCTCGCCGGCCGAGGAGGGCTTGCGCCTGCGCTTCGAGATCGAGGACACCGGCGTCGGCATTCCGCTGGACGCCCAGGCGAGCCTCTTCGAGCGCTTCAGCCAGGCCGACGGCTCGACCACACGGCGGTTCGGCGGGGCGGGCCTTGGCCTGTCGATCACCCGCCGCCTGGCACAGCTGATGGGCGGCGACATCGGCTTTGCCAGCACGCCGGGCCAGGGCTCGACCTTCTGGCTGGAGATCCTCGCCCCCGCCGCCCAGGCCCCGGAGACGACGGACGACGAGGACGACGACGCCCCGATGCTCGACGGGCTGGAGGTGCTGCTGGTCGAGGACAACGCGGTCAATCGCCTGATCGCGACCCGTATGCTCGAGGCCCTCGGCGCCCGCGTCGCCACGGCCGAGGACGGCCAGGCCGGCATCGTGGCGGCCGCGCGCGGCTATGATCTGATCTTCATGGACATCCAGATGCCGGTCATGGACGGGGTCGAGGCCACGCGGGCCATCCGCGCCCTGCCCGGCCCCGCCGGCGCCGCGCCGATCGTGGCCATGACCGCCAACGCCCTGGCCCACCAGACCGCCGCCTATGCCGAGGCCGGCATGAACGGCTCGGTGGCCAAGCCGCTATCGCCCGCCGCCCTGGTCCGCGCCGTGGTCGCCGCCCTGCCCGACCGCGTCCACTAAGCGACAAAGACTGGGGGCGGGCCTTTCTGCGGCCCCTTTCGAGGCTTAGATTGGACGCTTGAGTCCAGCGCCGGAAAGTCCGGCGTTGCAGGGGGCGAGACTATGGACGACGGCCACACCGTCACCGCGGCGACCGCGCGCTACGCGCAGAAGAAGGAAGCCATCCTGGCGGCCGCCACCGCCGTGCTCAATCGCCAGGGCGTCAAGGGCATGACCCTGGCCGACGTCGCCGCCAAGGTCGGGCTGATCACCACCAGCGTCACCTACTACTACCGCAAGAAGGACGACCTGGCCGCCGCCTGCTTCATCCGGGGCCTGGAACGGCTGGACGCGATGATCGACGAGGCCGCCGCCGAGCCTGACGCCGCCGGCCGCATCCGCAAGTTCCTGACCCTGTATCTGGACCTGTCGCGCCGGGTGCGGGCGGGCCAGGACGCCCCCCTGGCCAGCTTCACCGAGATCCGCGCCCTGAAGGAGCCGATGCGCGCCTCGGTGCAGGCCGCCTTCGCCGACATCTTCCGCCGGGTGCGCGGCTTCTTCGACGGCGAGGCCTTCGCCCACCTCGACAAGGCCGAGCGCAACGCCCGCGCACACCTGCTGCTCGAACAGGTCTTCTGGACCGGCGCCTGGCTGCGCCGCTTCGATCTGGACGACTACGAGCGGGTGCGCGAGCGGATGTACGACATTCTCGTGGGCGGCATCGCCGGCCCCGGCCGCGACTGGACGCCGCCGGCCCTGCCCGACCCGACCCCGGTCTCCGACGAGGGCCAGGAATGGCGCGAGACCTTCCTCGTGGCCGCCACCCGCCTGATCAACCAGCGCGGCTATCGCGGCGCCTCGGTGGAAGACATCTCGGCGGCGCTGAACGTCACCAAGGGCTCGTTCTACCACCACCACGAGGACAAGGACGCCCTGGTGGTCGAGTGCTTCCAGCGCACCTTCGCGGTCACCCGCCGCGCCCAGCTATCGGCCCTGGCCCTTCCCAGCGACGGCTGGACGGCGGTGTCGGCGGCGACGGCGGCGCTGGTCGAATACCAGCTGTCGGACCACGGCCCGCTCCTGCGCGCCTCGTCGATGGGCGCCCTGCCGATCGAGATCCGCCACGAGATGAGCGACGGCTACGCCCGCGGCTCCAACCGCTTCGCCGGCATGATTGCCGACGGCGTCGCCGACGGCTCGGTGCGCGCCGTCGACCCGCTGGTGGCCGCGCACATGATCAACTCGATGCTCAACGCCGCGGCCTCGCTGCAGGCCTGGGCCCCGGGCGTCACCCGCGAAGACGCCGCCAGGCTGTTCGCGAGGCCTCTGCTGATGGGCCTGATGGCGCGGTAGCCTCCTTGGACCCTCTCTCTCAGAGAGAGGGATTTCCCGCCACGTACGCATCCACCTGCGCCAGACGCCGCGCCTTCTCGGTCTCGTCCAAAAACGAACCCGAGAAGCTGTTCCGCGCCAGCACCACCAGGTCATCCCGCGTCAGGTCCACGGCCTTGGCGGTCTCCAGATAGTTGTCGAGCAGGTAGCCGCCGAAGTAGGCCGGGTCGTCGGAATTCACCGTCGCCTTGAGGCCGAGATCGAGCATCTTGCGCATCGGGTGCGCCGTCAGGTCCGGCACCACGCACAGCTTCAGGTTCGACAGCGGGCACACCGTCAGGGTGGTCCCGTCCGCCACCAGACGAGCGGTCAGGGCCGTATCCTCCAGCGCACGATTGCCATGGTCGATGCGGTCGACGCCGACGAGGTCGATGGCTTCCCAGACATATTCCGGCGGCCCCTCCTCGCCCGCGTGGGCGACAATCTTGAGGCCCAGGTCGCGGGCGGCCTTGAACACCCGGGCGAACTTAGCCGGCGGGTGGCCGACCTCCGAGGAGTCCAGGCCCACGCCGGCGATCTTCGACAGGTGCGGCTTGGCCTGCTCCAGGGTCTCGAAGGCGCTCTCTTCCGACAGGTGACGCAGGAAGCACAGGATCAGCTTGGAGGTGACGCCCAGGCGCTCTTCAGCCTCGGCCATGCCGTCCAGCAGGCCGTCGATGACAGTCTCGAAGGCCACCCCGCGCTCGGTGTGGGTCTGCGGGTCGAAGAAGATCTCGGCGTGCACGCCGCCATCGGCGGCCAGGCGCTCGAAATAGGCCACGGCCAGGTCCTTGAAGTCGGCCCGCGTGATCAGCACGCCCGCGCCCTGGTAATAGATGTCCAGGAAGTCCTGCAGGTTCGAAAAAGCGTAGGCCGCGCGGATCTCCTCCACCGACTTGTACGGCAGGGTGATCCCGTTGCGTTCGGCCAAAGCGAACATCAGTTCCGGTTCGAGGCTGCCCTCGATGTGCATGTGCAGTTCGGCCTTGGGCAGGCCGCGGGCGAAGGCTTCGAGCGTGGTGTCGGTCATGGGTTTTCCATCGGCTCGCGACGCGGCAGGGTCAAGCCCGCACATCAAGCCCGCACAAGGCGGCGCGGGAGCCTGGCCCCCGCGCCGAGGTGCGCTTCACCTCTAAGTTTCGACGCGTCGTATGCACCGCGTCGCGCCCGCGCCTGAATCGGTCTTGGAATGTCCCGCACGCCTGCAAGCGGCGACGGATGGCCGGTCCTGGTGCGAACTCCCTCCCCAGTCTGGTCGATTGTTCTTGGAAGACCGTAGGCTTACGCGCCGACGCGATGTCACGTCGGCCCGCGCCGGCAGGCGCCATCTCGACCGAAACTGAACCCTTCGAATGTCCAGTACGACGCCTTGAACGTCAACCTCCGGCGCCCGAAAAAGCGGCGCCGACCGCGCCCTCTGGACTCTGGCGCGCCGTCGTGCTGGCTTTAGTCAAACAAGCGTTCAAACGAACCAAAAAGGGTGGAACCGCATGGCCGCGATCAACGCCGTCACCGATCTGACCGTCGAAGGCGACATCGGCGTCGTCACGCTGAACTCTCCGCCGGTCAACGCCCTGTCGGCCCGGGTCCGCGAAGGACTGAAGGGCGCCTTCGAGGCGGCGATCGCCGATCCGGCCGTGCAAGCGATCGTGCTGATCTGCGAAGGCAAGACCTTCATCGCCGGCGCCGACATCAGCGAGTTCGGCAAGGCCATGACCGGCCCCACCTTGCAAGAGGTTCAGAACACGATCGAGAACTCGCCCAAGCCGGTGGTCGCCGCGATCCACGGCACCGCCCTGGGCGGCGGGCTGGAGGTGGCGCTGGTCGCGCACTATCGCGTCGCGGTGCCTTCGGCCAAGGCCGGCCTGCCGGAAGTGAACATCGGCCTGCTCCCGGGCGCCGGCGGCACCCAGCGCCTGCCGCGCATCGTCGGCGTCGAGAAGGCCCTGGAGATGGTCACCAGCGGCCAGCATGTGCCGGCCAAGGCCGCTCTGGCCATGGGCCTGTTCGACAGCCTGGTCGAGGAAGGCGCCCTGCGCGACGGGGCCATCGCCTTCGCCCGCGTGGTGCTGGCCGAGGGGGCTCCTCTCAAGAAGGTCCGCGACCTGTCGGACAAGGTCGAAGCCGCCCGCGGCAAGCCCGAAATCTTCGCCGAGTTCCGCAAAGCCAACGCCCGCAAGTTCCGCGGCTTCCTGGCGCCTGAGAACAACATCAAGTGCATCGAGGCGGCCGTGAACCTGCCCTTCGACGAGGGCCTGAAGGAAGAGCGCAAGCTGTTCATGGAGCTGATGACCGGCAGCCAGTCGGCCGCCCAGCGCCATGTATTCTTCGCCGAGCGTCAGGCCGCCAAGATCCCCGACGTGCCGGACGACACCCCCACCATCCCGGTCAAGAAGGTCGGCGTCATCGGGGCCGGCACCATGGGCGGCGGCATCTCGATGAACTTCCTCAACGCCGGCATCCCGGTGACGATCATCGAGGCCAAGCAGGAGAACCTCGACCGCGGCGTCGGGATCATCCGCAAGAACTACGAGAACACCGCCAAGAAGGGCCGCCTGACCCAGGACGACGTCGAAAAGCGCATGGGGCTGCTCACCCCCTCCATGCATCTCGAAGACCTCGCTGACTGCGACCTGATCATCGAGGCCGTGTTCGAGCTGATGGAGATCAAGAAGGAGGTCTTCACCAAGCTCGACGCCATCGCCAAGCCGGGCGCGATCCTGGCCAGCAACACCTCCTACCTCGACATCGACGCCATCGCCGCCGTCACCAAGCGCCCGGAAAGCGTCATCGGCCTGCACTTCTTCTCGCCGGCCAACGTCATGCGCCTCTTGGAGATCGTGCGCGGCGAGAAGACCGACAAGTCGGTGATCGCCACCTCGATGCAGATCGGCAAGAAGATCGGCAAGGTCGCCGTGCTGGTCGGCAACTGCTTCGGCTTCGTCGGCAACCGCATGCTGGCCCAGCGCCAGCGCGAGGCCCAGAAGCTGATCCTCGAAGGCGCCATGCCCTGGGACGTCGACCGCGTGCTCTACGAGTTCGGCCTGCCGATGGGCCCGTTCGCCATGAGCGATCTGGCCGGCCTCGACATCGGCTGGGACCCGGCCAAGACCTCCTCGTCCACCGTGCGCGAAGTGCTGTGCGAGATGGACCGCCGCGGCCAGAAGAACGGCAAGGGCTTCTACGACTACGACGAGAACCGCGTCGCCAAGCCCAGCCCCGAGGTCGAGAAGGTGATCCTCGACTTCGCGCAGAAGCGCCAGATCCAGCGCCGCGAGATCAGCGACCAGGAGATCCTGGAGCGCTGCCTCTATCCGATGGTCAACGAGGGCGCGAAGATCCTCGAGGAAGGCAAGGCCATCCGGGCGTCGGACATCGATATCGTCTGGATCAACGGCTACGGCTGGCCGGTCTATCGCGGCGGCCCGATGTTCTGGGGCGAGCTCGTCGGCCTCGACAAGGTGCTGGCCGGCATGAAGGCCTTCCAGGAAAAGCACGGCGACGACTTCAAGCCGTCGGCCCTGCTGGAGCGGCTGGTGGCCGAGGGCAAGGGCTTCAAGGACGCCTGAGGCCTGCTCCTCCCCCGAGAAACGGGGGAGGTGGCGCGGCGCTATCAGCGCCGTGACGGAGGGGGCGACGGCCGGCACGGCGTCCAGTTTCGGCCCCCCCCCCCCCCGGGGCCGGGCCCCCCCCCCCCAGCACCCCGGGGGGGGGGCGGGGGTGAGTAGGGGGGGCCCCGGCCCG
>NZ_JARQWV010000001.1 GCF_029543245.1 Caulobacter endophyticus | reverse complement strand
CCCGCGCCTTCGGCCCTTCGGAATAACGATGCGGCGGAGCGGTCGACGAAGCCGAAACGCTAAAACAAATCACGGTCTCCGGGCTCCGCCCGGCCGCTCCGCGCCTCCCCACCAGCTTTCGTGGTTCGCCGCGCAAGATCGCGAGCCCATGCCCAAAGACCCTCCCCCTGAAGGGGGAGGTGGCCCGGAGGGCCGGAGGGGGAAGTGTCTGCTGACATCGAGGGCGCTGCTGGCTCACCAACAACTTCCCCCTCAGTCGGCGGAGTTTATCCTCGGGCCGGCCTTTGGCCGGACCCGGGGGCGACAGCTCCCCCTTCAGGTGGAGCATCTGAGGCTTACCCCGGCGCCCGTTCGCTCCAGAGGTCGAGGTCGTTCTCGTGCCCGATCAGGGCCAGGCCCGAGGCGATCGACTCGAACTCGCCGCCGCTCTCGATCCGCTCGGCGCCGAAGCGGCGCAGGAAGATCTCGCGCACGGCCGGCACGAACGACGAGCCGCCGGTCAGGAACACCCGGTCCACGCCCTGCGCCGTCAGGCCCGAGCGTTCCAGCGCCTGGTCGACGGCCGTCTCGATGGCCTTCAGTTCCGGCGCGATCCAGCTTTCGAACTCGCTGCGCGCCACGTCGCGCTCGATGACCACCGAGCCGGCCCTGAACGAGAACCGCGCCTCTTCCTGGCCCGACAGCGCCTCCTTCAGGCCCGACACCGAGCGGTAGAGGGCGTAGCCGTGGTTGTCGTCCAGCACCTCGATCAGGCGGGCGATCTTCTCGGGCTCGACCGCCGTGCGCTCCAGGGCGCGGATGTCGCGCATGTCCTTGGAGGCGCGCAGCATCGCCAGCTGATCCCAGCGGGCGAAGGCGGTGTAGTAGCGCTGGGGGATCGGCAGGCGGCTGGACATGGCCTTGTACAGGCTGCCCTTGCCCAGCTCCGGCGACACCACGTTGTCGATGATCCGGTAGTCGAAGGCGTCGCCCGCCACGCCGACGCCCGAACGCGCCAGGGGCACGGACCGAAGATGGCCGCCCTGGCGCTCGAACCGCACGATCGAGAAGTCGCTGGTGCCGCCGCCGAAGTCGGCCACCAGCACCGTGGCGTCCTCCTTCAGCTGGCGGGCGAAGAAGAAGGCCGCGCCGACCGGCTCGTGGGCGTAGCGGATATCGGAAAAGCCCAGGCGCTCGAAGGCGGCCTCGTAGCGCTTCAGCGCCAGGTTCTCGTCGGGATTGCCGCCGGCGAAGGTCACCGGCCGGCCGACGATCACCCGCGGCGGCAGGTCGGCCATCTGGCCCTGGGCGTGATCACGCAGCTTGAACAGGAACGCCGCCAGCAGGTCCTCGAACTGGTAGCGCTTGTCGAGGATCTTGGTCTCGGTGAAGGCCGCACTGGCCGCGAACGTCTTGAACGACTGGACGAAGCGCGTTTCCAGCGGGTCCTCGACATAGGCCTCGATGGCCCAGGGGCCGGCCTCGATGACGCGCTCGGTCGGACGGCCGTCTGGGCCGGCCATCGAGTGGAAGCTCAGGGCCGAGCGGAAGGCGAATATGTCCTTCTCGCCCACGGGAAAGCGCACCAGGCGCGCGGGGCCTTGGCCGTCGGCGATGGCGACGACGGTGTTGGTGGTGCCGAAATCGATGCCGATCGTCGGCTGGACGGCGGACGTCATGGGGAAGCTCGGGCCGGGGAGGGGGCCGTGCGTCCTACAGCCATGAGCGCGGGGGTCAAGCGACTTAACGGGGTTTTTACGTCGCAGCCGAAAAACTGCGTTCGACTACCGCGAATCCGGCGCGGACCAGACAAACATCCGGGGGGAAACGAACATGAAGCTCGACGATCTCAAGATCGCGTCGAAGGTCGCCCTGCCGGCCGTGGTGCTGGGCGCGGCCGTGCTGGGCTGCACGGGCCTGGGCGTCTGGCAGCAGAAGAGCCTGGACGCCGCCACCAGCCGCCTCGTCGAGCATCGCGCCCCCGCCGAGGTGCAGTCGGCCCGCTTCAGCCGGCGCCTGGCGATGATGGGTCACGCCGCCCACCGCACCGTCACCTACGACGCCGCCTCGTCGCAGGCCCAGGCCGCCTCCAAGGAGCTCGACAAGGTCTATGCCGAGGGCAAGGACAGCCTCGACAAGATGACCGGGTTCGACCCGGCGATCGCCGAGAAGGCCGACGGCTTTCGCGCCCGCATCGACGCCCTGTACGCCGAGGCGCGCGGCGCGGCCGACAAAGGCTTGTCCAATGATGACACCGGTGCCATGGCGCTTCTGGCCGTCATGGATCCCGCGATCGACGCCCTGGCCAAGGACGTCAAGGCCTGGGGCGACGGCTATCACGAAGAGACCGACGCCATGGTCACGGCCGCTCGCGCCGAGGCGCAGCGCGGCGTGCTGCTGACCCTGCTGTTCGGCGTGGCCGCCGCGATCGGCGGCGTGGCCTTCGCCCTATGGATCGGCGCGGTGAAGATCTCGCGGCCGGTGGCGGGGCTGTCGCGCGCCATGAACGACCTGGCCGAAGGGCGCCTGGAGACCGCCGTGGCCGGCCACGGTCGCCGCGACGAGGTCGGGCTGATGGCCAAGGCCGTGCAGGTCTTCAAGGACAACGCCCTGGCCCTCAAGAGCGCCCAGGCCGAGCAGGCCCGCTCGCGCGCCGCCGGCGACGAGGAGCGTGGCCGCAACGAACAGGCCCGTGAGGCCGCCGCCCGCGAGCAGGCCTTCGTCATGGAGGCCATCGCTCAAGGGCTGTCGCGGCTGTCGCGCGGCGACCTGACGGTGCGGGTCACCGAGGCCTTCCCCGACGGCTATCGCCAGCTGCGCGACGACTTCAACGCCGCCATGGGTCACTTGGACGAGGCCATGGGCCAGATCCTGGCCGCCGTCGACGGCATCGGCCGGGGCTCGGACGAGATCGCCGCCGCCGCCGACCAGACCGCCCGCCGCAGCGAGCAGCAGGCCGCCGGCCTGGAAGAGACCGCCGCCGCCCTCGACGAGATCACCGCCACCGTCCGCCGCGCCTCGCAGGGCGCCGGGGAAGCCGCGAAGGTCGTCGGTTCGGCTCGTGGCGAGGCCGAGCGCTCGGGCCAGGTGGTGCGCGGCGCCGTCGAGGCCATGACCGGCATCGAAAACTCTTCCCGCCAGATCGGCCAGATCATCGGGGTCATCGACGAGATCGCCTTCCAGACCAACCTCCTGGCGCTGAACGCCGGGGTGGAGGCCGCCCGGGCCGGTGACGCGGGGCGCGGTTTCGCCGTCGTCGCCCAGGAAGTCCGCGCGCTAGCCCAGCGCTCGGCCGACGCCGCCAAGGAGATCAAGACGCTGATCTCGACCTCGGCCCGCCAGGTCGACGAGGGCGTCAAGCTGGTCGGCCAGACCGGCGAGGCCCTTGAGGGCATCGTCTTCAAGGTGGGCGAGATCGACGCCCTGGTGCGGGAGCTTGCCGCCTCGGCCGGCGAGCAGGCCGTCAGCCTCAACGAGGTCAATTCGGCGGTGAACCAGATGGACCAGGGCGTGCAGCAGAACGCCGCCATGGTCGAGGAAGCCAACGCCGTCGCCCACGCCCTCAAGAGCGAGATCGTCGGCCTGGTCGAGATGACAGGCCGCTTCCGGGTGTCGGCCGCAAGGGAGGCGCGGGGCTACCGTATGGCGGGGTAGGGCTCAGCGCTCGCGGGCGTGCTTGATGCGTGTGACGACGACGTCTGACAGACCGATGCGATAGCGAATGACGTATCCGGAATCTCCAAAGGGGACGTTGATCTGCCGCAGTTCAGGGTTCTGCGCGGGACGGCCACGTTCGGCATGTTCGCTTAGGGAAAGAAGTGCGCCGCTAAGAGCATTTATGGCCCGGTTGGCGGCGTCGGCGCTCTTCTCCGCCAGAAAATCCTCGAGCCTCAGAAGGTCACGGCGAGCCGGTTTGGTCAGCCGGACAGTGCGCTTCATTTACGCTGGGCCTGCCTGGCTTCGACGTTGGCCCGCAGTTCGGCCATGACTTCCTCGACGGAGTAGGAGACCCCGGTGCTGTCGTATTCCTCTAGCGCGGCTATATCTTCCGACCAGTCGTCGTCGATTGCGCTATCGATGGCGTTGAGGGCGAAGGCCTCCGGTGTCACGCCGGCGGCCTCCGCGGCGACGCGCAGACGTTCGGCGCGTTCGGGATCGAGGTGGATGTCAGCGCCGTCGGCCATGTTTCGAGGATCGCTCTGCGGAACCGGGGCGTCAACGCTCGGTTCGCATTGACTTTTCCGCCGCGCACCCGTCCTTGGCGCGCTCAATTGAAAGGGCCGGGTCTTGGAACAGTTCGACGTCGTGGTGCTGGGAGCCGGCGCGGCCGGCATGATGTGCGCCATCGAGGCCGGCAAGCGCGGTCGCAAGGTGCTGATCGTCGACCACGCCAAGGCGGCCGGCGAGAAGATCCGCATCAGCGGCGGCGGCCGCTGCAACTTCACCAATGTCGGCGCCGCGCCGGCCAACTTCCTGTCGGCCAATCCGAAGTTCTGCGTCTCGGCCCTGCGCCGCTATCGCCCGGCCAACTTCATCGACCTGGTCAAGAAGCACGGCATCGCCTTCCATGAGAAGACGCTGGGTCAACTGTTCTGCGACGGCTCCTCCAAGGAGATCATCGCCATGCTGCTGTCGGAGATGGACCAGGCCGGCGTCGTCCTGCGCCTGGAGACCGCCGTCCAGGGCGTCGACAGGCAGGGCGAGGGCTTCGTCGCCGAGCTGTCCAGCGGCCCGGTCGCGTGCGCCTCGCTGGTGGCGGCCACGGGGGGCAAGTCGATCCCGAAGATGGGCGCGACCGGCGTCGGCTACGAGATCGCCCGCCAGTTCGGCCTTGCCATCATCGAGCCGCGCCCGGCTCTGGTGCCGCTGACCTTCGAGGCCCGCACCCTCGAACGTCTGTCGCCGCTATCGGGCGTGTCGGTCGACGCCGTCGTGGCCAGCGGCAAGACCAAGTTCCGCGAAGGCATGCTGTTCACCCATCGGGGCCTGTCGGGCCCGTCGATCCTGCAGATCTCGTCCTATTGGCGCGAGGGCGGCGAGATCACGGTCGACATGGCGCCGGGCGTCGACGTCTTCGCCACGCTGAAGGCCGAGCGTTCGGCCAATGGTCGCAGGGCGCTGCATACGGTGCTGGGCGAGATCGTGCCCAAGCGACTGGCCCAGAAGATCGTCGAGGACGAGGCGATCACCGGCAACATCGCCGACTGCTCGGACAAGGTGCTGGCCCGCGTGGCGAGCGTCGTCAACGCCTGGACCTTCAAGCCCGTCGGTTCGGAAGGCTATCGCACGGCCGAGGTCACGCTGGGCGGCGTCGACACCGACGGCCTGGATTCGCGCTCTATGGAGACCAAGACCGTGCCCGGCCTCTACTTCATCGGCGAGGTCGTCGACGTCACCGGCTGGCTCGGCGGCTACAATTTCCAGTGGGCCTGGGCGTCCGGCTGGTGCGCGGGGCAGGCCGTCTAGGACCCTCTCTCGCTGGGAGAGGTGTCCGCGAAGCGGACGGAGAGGGGGCGAGGTCGCCCAATAGACGTTGGGCCGCCTCTCGGAGGAGAGGCGGCCCACGCTTTTACTTCTTCTTGAACGGCTTGCCCGGCTTTCCACCGAACTCGCCCTTGGCCTTGAAGGGCTTAGGGCCCTTGAAAGCGGGCTTGTCGCCGAAGGCCGGCTTGGCCTTGTAGGGCTTGGCCGGGGCGTCGCCGAAGGCCTTGGGCGCGCGGGGCTTGTACTCGCGCGGGCCGTCGGCGTTGTCGCGGCTCTTGTACGGACGCGGAGCCTCGTCGCGCGGCTTGAAGTCGCGCTTGGACGGACCGCCCTCGGCGCCGTCGTGGCGCGGCTTGAAGGCGCGCTTCGGACGCTCGTCGGCGCCTTGCGGATCGTACGGACGCGGGGCCTCGTCACGGGGCGGACGCGGCTTGAATTCGCGGCGCGGGCGGTCCTCGCCTTCCTCGCGGGGAGGGCGCGGGCCACGCGGCGGACGAGGGGCGTCGCCGTCGAACTCGCGACGCGGCCCGCGCGGAGCCGGCGCCGTGGTCGGGGTGATCTGGACGTCCTCGCGCACGGTGGTCTGCACCGCCGCGCCGAACTTTACGGCGGCTTCGGCTGAGATCTCGAACTTGCTGTCGTAGTCGAAGATCCGGATCGAGCCGATGTCCTTCTTGGTGATGTGGCCCTGGCGGCAGATCAGCGGGATCAGCCACTTGGGATCGGCGTTGCCGCGACGGCCGACGCTGATGCGGAACCACTCCGAGCCTTCCATGCTGGCGCGCGGCTCGCGTTCCGGACGGTCGCCGTACTCGCGGGGCTCACGCGGCTCGCGCGAACGCGGGCCCGGATCGGCGCCGTGGCGCGGATCGTCGTAGATCTCTTCCGGCGCCGGCAGCTTGGCGCGGCGGGTGCGGATCAGGGCGGCGGCGATCTCGGTCGGGGTGCGCTTGGCCAGCATGGCTTCGGCCAGGGCCAGGTCTTCCTCGTTCGAGGTCTCCGAGAAGATGGGGTCGTCGAGCAGGCGCTCGGTGTCCTTGGCGCGGATCTCGTCGGCGCTCGGGGCGCCGCCCCAGACGCCTTCGACACCGGCGGCGAACAGCAGCTGCTCGGCCTTGCGGCGACGGGTGTAGGGCACGACCAGGGCCGAAACGCCCTTCTTGCCGGCCCGGCCCGTGCGGCCCGAACGGTGCAGCAGGGTGGCCTTGTTGATCGGCAGTTCGGCGTGGATCACCAGACCGAGGTCGGGCAGGTCGAGGCCGCGGGCGGCGACGTCGGTGGCCACGCAGACGCGGGCGTGGCCGTCGCGCAGGGCCTGCAGGGCGTCGGCGCGCTCGCGCTGCGAAAGCTCGCCCGACAGGCCGACGACGTCGAAGCCGCGCTCGCGCAGCTTGGCGTGCAGCGAACGGACGCTCTCGCGGGTGTTGGCGAACACCATCGCGCCGGGGCTCTCGAAGTAGCGCAGCAGGTTGACGACCGCGTGCTCGGTCTCGTTCGGCGCCACGCGCACGGCGCGATACTCGATGTCGCGGTGCGGCTCGTTGCGGTCGATCGTGTCGATCCGGTAGGCGTCGTTCTGGTAGTTCTTGGCCAGGGCGATGATGTCGCGCGCCAGGGTCGCCGAGAACAGCAGGGTGCGGCGCTCGGCCGAGGCGGCGTCGAGAATGAACTCGAGGTCCTCGCGGAAACCCATGTCGAGCATCTCGTCGGCCTCGTCGAGGACGGCGACCTTCAGCTCCGACAGGTCCAGGTGGCCGCGCTCGATGTGGTCGCGCAGGCGGCCCGGAGTGCCGACGACGATGTGGGCGCCGTAGTTCAGGGCGCGCTGTTCGCGGCGGGCGTCCATGCCGCCGACGCAGTTGACGACCACAGCCTTGGCTTCGGCATAGAGCCAGGTCAGTTCGCGGTTTACCTGCATGGCCAGTTCACGGGTCGGGGCGATGACCAGGGCCTGGGGCAGGGCGGCGCGGTCGAAGGTCTCGGCTTCGCCCAGCAGGGTGGTGGCGGCGGCCAGGCCGAAAGCTACGGTCTTGCCCGAGCCGGTCTGGGCGCTGACCAGCAGGTCGCGGCCTTCGGCTTCGGCGTCCAGCACGGCGGCCTGGACGGGGGTGGGCTCGGCGTAACCCTGAGCGGCGAGGGCCCGCTCTAGAGCGGGGTGGGAGGCGGGGAAGGGCATCTTGGTCCAGTTCGATCCTGCAGGCGGCGCGCACACAAAAACGCCCGCGGCCTGCGCCACGACCAAATTACGACCCCGTTGTCCCGGACCCGTCTGATTGGTCACTTGTCATGAAAATAAACCTCTCCGGCCGCCAAAATGAGGCGTTTGAGCCAGCGAGGAAATTTGCAAGGGCGCGTTAAGACGCCAAACCGCCAAGAAAGGCAAGGGGCGGGCGACGATTAGCGCCGACTGCGGCGCTTTGGCCGCAGGGGTGTCAATGAAAACGCCCCGCCCGGATGTCCGGACGGGGCGTCGTTCACGGTCTCGATCGAGGCGGTCAGGCCTTCGGCGGCGCCATCAGGGTCAGCTTGCCGGCCGTGGCCTTGGCGGCCTCGTGCTGGGCCGGCGGCAGCGGGATCAGGCCGCGGCCCTGCAGGTAGCCGCCGCGACCGGTCGCGGCGTCGGAAACGAATTCGCTCAGGAACTCCTTCAGGCCCGGCGTCACGCCGACCTGGCCCTTCTTCACGTAGATGAAGAGCGAGCGCGACACGGGGTAGGTGCCGTTGGCGATCGTCTGGGGGGTGGGCTTCACGCCGTTGACAGCTGCGCCCTTGATGACGTTGGCGTTCTCTTCGAGGAACGAGAAGCCGAACACGCCCAGCGCGCCGGGGGTCTTGGTCAGGGTGCCAACGATGGCGTTGTCGTTCTCGCCGGCGTCGATCCAGGCGCCGTCCTTGCGCATCGGGTCGACCTTGGCCTTGAAGGCCTTCTCGTCGCTGTCGTGCAGCTTCTTGACGGTCGGGAACTTCTTGGCGCCGCCCTCGATGGCCAGTTCGACCCAGGCGTCACGAGTGCCCGAGGTGGGCGGGGGGCCGTAGACCAGGATGCGGTTGGCGGGCAGGCCGGCGCCGACGTCCTTCCAGGTCTTGTAGGGGTTGTTCACGAACTGGCCGCCGCGCAGGGCGTTCTGGGCCAGGCCCAGATAGAGGTGCTCAAGCTTGAAGTTGTAGTCGGGCGACTTCTTGTCCATCGCGATGACGATGCCGTCGAAGCCGATCTTGATCTCGATGATGTCCTTGACGCCCTTGGCCTTGCAGGCCTCGTACTCGGACTTCTTCATCGGACGCGAGGCGTTGGCGATATCGGGGAAACCTTCGCCCATGCCGCCGCAGAACATCTTGATGCCGCCGCCGGTGCCGAGGCTCTCGACCTTGGGCGACTTCTTGCCGGTCTTCTTGGCGAAGTTCTCGGCGACGCGGGTGCTGAACGGGAAGACGGTCGACGAGCCAGCGGCCCAGACGTAGTCACGGGCGGCGTGAGCGCTGGGAGCCAGGGCCAGCAGGCCGATCGCGGCGGCGGCTCCGAGGAAGGCTTTCATGGACGACATCCTGATGGGTCGGCTTGGGGCCATTGGAATCTTGGACGTGCCGGGCGGACCTTTCCGGGGGGAAGGGTCTCCGACCTCGTCGACCGCAGATTAGCGGCGGCGAGGTCGGCTATTTGTCACAGTTCGGCGACAGATTTGCGACAGGCGACGGTTAAACGTCCGACCACGGATCAGGATGCGTCGGCGGGCGGGTGGCGGTCGAGGACTTCCAGCACCCTTTCCTTGGGGCGGGCCAGCACCGCGCCCTTGGGCGTGACGACGATGGGGCGCTCGACCAGGATCGGATGTTCGACCATGGCCGCCAGGATCGCATCTTCCGGCGTGGCCGGATCGGTCAGGCCCAGCTCCTCGGCCGGCGTGCCCTTGACGCGCAGCAGGCCGTGGGCGCCCAGGCCTGTGCGGGCGGCAAGGTCCTTCAGTTGTTCGAGCGTCCAGCCGGCCTTCAGGTACTCGACCACGGTCGGCGCGTAGCCGGCGGCCTCGATGATCGCCAGGGTGTTGCGCGAGGTGCCGCACTTGGGATTGTGGAAGATGGTGACGGGGAAGTCGGTCATGGCGGCCTCGTGGAATGGTGCGAGACTGATTAGCAGGCGACGGGCGGACCGGCCATGTCGCGCGCGTCGCTCCAGAATAGTAGTTGCGATTCACTCTCAACAATGCGACTGGGACGCCCCGCCCGAAGAGGAGCGCCCCATGCGCGACGACCGGGGTCTGGACGACCCGCCGCCTACGCTCGACGAACTGCTGTCGGAGCCCATCGTCCGACTGCTGATGCGCCGTGACGGCGTGGAGGAGGGCGAGGTGCGCAAGCTCATCGCCCGGGTAGCCTCCAGCCGCCGCTACTAGAGTCCTTTCAGGATCAGGTTGGGCAGGACGCTGTTGTCCCACTCGGGCGTCTTGGGCGGATTGTCGCCGACCCGCAGCACGATCAGCCGCTTGGACGGCACGATGTAGACCACCTGGTTGGAGTTGCCGCAGAAGAGATAGAGGTCGGCGGCGGCGTAGGGCTCGCTGTGCAGGATCTTGGGCCAGGGCGTGTCGGGCGCCGCCCAGCCGCGACGCTCCAGATAGGGCGCGCCGATATAGACGCCCAGGCCGTAGTGCGGGTTCTGCTCGGTCGGGGTGCGCATCTCTTCGACATAGCCTTCGGGCAGCAGGCGCTTGCCGGCATGGACGCCGTCGTCGATCAGCAGGATGGCCAGACGAAGCCAGCTTTCGGCCGGCAGCAGGATGCAGCAGCCGGAGTGGGCGAGGCCGCCCGGACGGTCGACCCAGATCTGGCCTCCGGGCGCGTCGATGGGCCTTAGCACCTCTTCGGAGATGAACTCGGCGTAGCGGCGGCCGGTGGCGCGCTCGATGAGCAGGGCCACCAGCTCTGAGGTGGCGTTAGCGTAGTCGTAGCGGCTGCCCGGCGGGTTCACGAGCGGATAGTCGTTGATCAGGATGTCGTCGTGGCGCGGGTGCAGATAGGCCCGGTTCAGCACGTCGGCCGGATCGATGCTGAAGCCCTGCGGCAGGAAGCCGGTGCGCATGTCCAGCGTGTGGCGCACCAGAATGTCGGCCTTGGGCGTGCCCTTCCACTCGGTGATGAAGTCGGCCAGCGACTGGTCGAGCGACTTGATGACGCCAAGATCGAGGGCGCGGCCGACGGCGACGGCGGTCAGCGGCTTGGCCAGCGACTTCGACGCCAGCAGGGACGGGCGGGCCGCGCCGGCGAAATAGGTCTCGCGTTCCAGCACCCCGTCGCGCCAGACCATGAAGGCCTTGGCGTTGCTGGCCTGCGCATAGGCCTCGGCCGAATCGAGGGCCGCGGCGTCGATCGTGGCCGGCGAGGCGGCGGGGATCAGCGCGCGCCCGGCTGCTCCCGGGACGGGTTCCAGAGTGTCGTAGGTTTCCTGGGGCGCATTGGCGGCGGCCTGAAAGCGCTGAAGATACAACGCCTCGTCGGCTGACGTTACGGAAGTTTCGGCGGTCATCAAGCGCTCCACAAGGCTGTGAGCGTGACCCTAGAACTCGGATTTGCCACTTCGTTGACCGCGTGGTCAAATATCCGCCCTGCGAAAGAGCAGGCGACGCACAAAAGACGACTCAAACCGCGGTGGGACTTCGTGGCGCGATCCGGCGACTGGATAGTCGGATCGTAGTTTCGACCAGGCCCCCGCCGCCGGTCTGGAGTTCGCGTAGATCTGGAGGAGGCGTTTCGATGGAAAAAGGTGTGCCGATCAGGGCCATCAGCCGCTGCATCTCGGTGCTGCAGGCGATCAACCGGCGTGGTTCGCTGTCGATGATGGAGATCGCCCAGACCTCGGGCGTTCCCTATCCGACGGCCTGCCGCATCGTGCAGACCCTGCTGCACGAGAAGCTGATCGAGCGGGAGCCGGCGCGGAAGCGCTATCGCCCGACCATGCTTGTGCAGTCGCTGTCGCACGGGTTCCAGGAGAGCGATCGCCTGGTGGCCTGCGCCCGTCCGCATATCGTCGACCTGACGGCCAAGGTGACCTGGCCGGTGTCGATCGCCACGCGGGTCGGCCAGCAGATGATGATCCGTGACTCTACCCACACGATGACGTCGCTGACGCTGAACAACTATTATCCCGGCTACACCCTGCCGATCCTGGAGAGCGCCGCGGGCAAGGCCTATCTGGCCTTCGCAAGTCCCGACGAGCAGGCGGCCGTGCTGGAGGCCTATCGCTCCGGCGAGGGGCAGGTCGATCCGCTGACCCTGCAGTACGCGGAGTCCGGCGGCATGTTCGCCGACATCGTCGAGGCGGGCGTGGCCACCAAGGGCCGCAACCCCTACACGGCGACCCCCGGCAAGACCTCGTCTATCGGCGCGCCGATCTTCAACAGCGAGGGCGTCTGCGGCGCGCTGGTGCTGGTGTTCTTCTCCTCGTCGATGAAGATGCCCGACGCCGTCAAGCAGTACGGCGACAAGCTGAAGATCGCCGCGGCGGCCATCAGCCGCGACCTGTCGGAGCCCCTGTCCCGCGCCGCCTGATGGCGGTGCGGTCAGGACTTTTCCTTGGGCGTTTCCCATTGCGGATAGCGTCCCATCAGGAGGATCAGCGCGCCGCTGGCGACAAAGCCGGCGGCCGCGATCGCGAGGGCGCGGCCGTAGCCGCCGTCATGGTCGTAGAGCGCGCCGAAGCCGATGGCGCCGATCGGCACGCCCAGGGAGATCGCCACGCCGATCAGGGCGTAGACGGCGCCGTAGGAGCGCATGCCGAAGTAGCGGGCGACGAAGTAGGCGGCGACGTCGACCTCGCCGCCCTGGGCCGCGCCGATCAGCAGCACCGCCAGCACCGCCAGCGGCCACTGGCCGTGTCCGATCGCCAGCAGGCCCACGCCCAGCGCGGGCAGCACGAGAGCGATAGCGGCCGGGATCGGGGCCCAGAAGCGGTCCACCGCCCAGCCGACGACGATCCGTCCCAGGGCGACCGAGACGGCCAGCAGGGCCACCAGCCAGCCGGCGGCCCGGGCGTCCAGCCCCTGGTCGGTGAGGATCGGCTGAAGCTGGCTGATCACGCCCGTCAGGCCCGCCGTCGCCAGCAGGATGGCCAGGGCCAGGACCCAGAAGCGGCCGGTCTTCAGCGCCTGGCCGGCGGTCAGCCCGACCTGGGAGACACGCTTGGCCGCGGCCAGTTCGGTGTCGGCGGCGCCGTGCTTGGCCAGCCAGCGCGGGCGCTCCCAGAGGGCCAGGAAGACGGTGGGCAGGGCGACGAAGACCGACAGGGCCGCCAGCGCCACGTAGCCGCCGCGCCAGCCGTGATGGGTGATGACGAAGTTCAGCAGCGGGGCGCTCAGCGCCGCGACCAGCGACACGCCGGTCAGTGTCAGGCCCAGAGACAGGCCGCGCCCCTTCTCGAACCAGGTGTTGACCGCTCGGGTGTAGCCGATCGGGCCCGTGCCGCTGCCCAGGATGACCAGCAGCGCGAAGAGGCCGTAGAAGGCGCCCAGCGACGGCGGCATGGCCGCCAGCATGGCGTAGACCGCCGCCAGCAGGCCGATGGAGACCATCGCCACGGGCCGCACCCCGACCTTGTCGATCAGCCAGCCCAGCACCGGCGCGACGAAAAGGGCCGCCAGGGCCGCGCCCTGGGCCTGGGCGATCTGGCCGCGCGTCCAGCCGAGATCGGCCTGCAGGGCCTTCACGAACAGCGAGCCGACATACTGCTGCAGGCTGATGCCGCAGCCGACCCCTACGCCCGCCGCCAACACCACGCGCCAGCCCCTGCGGAATTCGTCCCGAACCTCGCTCACGCGTCACATCCCCCGGGCCAGCCGGCCCCAATGTCCCCAGTCGAGCATCGAACGCCCCACGCGCGGCGCGCCATCGTTTCGCGCGGGCTGATCGACAGGCGGGGAGGGCGCGCGGGAAGGCGGCGTCCGATGCGCCCCGGCTTCACAACAGATCACAGTTTCTTCCCACGGAGTTTCCCATGGCGGACGCCAGCGACGCAGCGATCTTCGGCCCCTCGAAGGCGGCCCTGGCCTTTCTGGCCGAAGCCCATGGCCAGTTGATCGGCGAGGCCTTCGTCGAGGGACGGGGCGAGACCCTGATCGAGGTCGAGGACCCGGCCACCGAGCAGGTGATCGCCAAGGTGCGGGCCAGTTCGGCCGAGGATCTCGACCAGGCCGTCGCGGCCGCCCGCAAGGCCTTCAAGGGCTGGAGCCGCACCTCCGGCGCCGACCGCGCCCGGATCATGCTGCGCTTCGCCGACCTGCTGGAGCGCGACGCCGACAAGCTGGCCGAGATCGAGACGCTGGAGAACGGCATGCCGATCGCGCTGTCGGGCGCGACCATCAAGGGCTTCTGCGCCGACTATGTGCGCTATTACGCGGGCCTCGCCACCAAGCTGGAGGGCTCGACCATCCCGGCGCGGGCCAATGGCCGCGAGGCCCTGGATCTGCTGGTCTATACGGTGCGCGAGCCGGTGGGCGTGGTCGGGGCGATCGTGCCGTGGAACGTGCCGGTGTCGATGATCATCCTGAAGCTGGCGCCGGCCTTGGCGTCGGGCTGCACCCTGGTGCTGAAGAGCGCCGAGGTCACGCCCCTGACCTCGATCCTGGTGGCGCGGCTGTGGCTGGAGGCCGGCGGCCCGCCCGGGGTGTTCAACCTGATCCACGGCCTGGGCCACGAGGTCGGCGCGGCGCTGGTTTCCCATCCCGGCGTCGACAAGATCACCTTCACCGGCTCGACCGCCGTGGGCAAGGAGATCGTCCGCGCCGTCAGCCATGACCTCAAGCGCGTGACCCTGGAGCTGGGCGGCAAGTCGCCGTTCGTGATCTTCCCCGACGCGGACCTGGCCGACGCCATCCCGTCGGCGGCCATGGCCTGCTTCTTCCTGTCGGGGCAGAACTGCATGGCCGGTACGCGCCTCTTCGTGCACGAGAAGGTGCTGGAGCCGGTGCTGGAAGGCCTGGCCCAGACGGCGGCCTATCTGAAGGTCGGGCCGGGTCTTGATCCGACCACGATGATCGGCCCGCTGGTCTCGGCCCGGCAGAAGGGCAGGGTGCTCGAGCATGTCGAGGCCGCCGCCGCCGAGGGCGCGCGCCTGGCCTATGCCGGCGGCGTGCCGGCCGGCCCTGGCCACTATGTGGCGCCGACCATCTATGCCGACGTCACCCCCGACATGCGCCTGGCGCGGGAAGAGGTGTTCGGGCCGGTGCTGGGCGTGCAGAGCTTCGGCGACGACGACGAGGCGCTGCTGTCGGCGATCAACGCCACGACCTACGGCCTGTCGGGCTCGGTCTGGACCAGGGACCTGTCGCGCGCCCACCGCATGGCCCGGGCGATCGACAGCGGCCAGGTGGGCGTCAACATCCATGCCGCCCTGAGCCCCGAGACCCCGTTCGGCGGCAACCGCCAGTCGGGCTGGGGCCGTGAGTTCGGTCGCGAGGGGATCGACTCGTACCTGAAGACCAAGGCGGTGAGCGTGAACCTGGGGGTTATCCCGGCCTGACGGCCGGCCCTCTTCGGCCCTTCGTCCAAGATGCTCCCCCTGAAGGGGGAGCTGTCGCGGAGCGACTGAGGGGGAAGGGATTGCTGCCGTTCGGGACGCGTCGACCTCTCCAGGAACTTCCCCCTCCGACCCTTCGGGCCACCTCCCCCTTCAGGGGGAGGATCTTGAGGCATGGGCTCGCGATCTTGCGTGGCGAACCACGAAAGCTGATGGGGAGGCGCGGAGCGGCCGGGCGGAGCCCGGGGACCGTGATTTGTTTTAGCGTTTCGGCTTCGTCGACCGCTCCGCCGCGTCGTTATTCCGAAGGGCCGAAGGCGCGGGTGCTGTTTCAACCCTGGATCCGGCTGTCCCTCGGACGGGCAGGACCAATAGCTCCGCGGTAATCCGGCGCGAGCCTCGGCTGATCCTGTTAGGCCGGTTTGAACGATCCCGGCCCTGTCGACCCGCTCGCCGCGTCATGGAACGGCTTGGCGGCCCATTTGCGCCTTCTGAGCGCTCCTGCAAACCCGCCCTTCCCACGACGCTTCAAGCGGCCCCGCTCGATGCGGTCCTCGCCACGCTTGGGCCGGTACCAAGAGCCCTCCCCATGGCGGGGACGGGTTTGATTATGCGGCGGGTTTCGGCGCGTCTGATTGAATTGGATGAGAAAGTTGCAAGGGGTTGAGTTCGTTCGGTTCTTTGTCGAACTCACCGTGGATGGAGCTGCCTCTATCCCCGTCCGGGCCGCAAAACGCCCCCCTTCCCCCTTGATGGGGGAAGGGCCGGGGTTGGGGGTGGCTGCGGCGGTTGGGCTTGAAGGGACGTGCGGGCTGAACGCGTGGCGTCACCCCCATCCCAACCCTTCCCCCATCAAGGGGGAAGGGCTTTGAGAGCGGAAAGACGCCAGCGCACCGCAAGCTGGAAACCTCCCCCTCCGTCGCCTTTGGCCACACCTCCCCCAGAGGGGGAGGATCTTCAGCCCAGCCCCTCGACGATAAGGTTCGGCAGCACGGCGTCGTCGAAGTCGAGGCGCGGACGGCCGATGCGGACGATGACGAGGTCTCGCGAGGGGGAGGCGTAGACGCGCTGGCCGCCGAAACCGTCGAAGTAGACGAGGTCGTCGGCCACGAAGGGCGCGCCGTGCGGGGCGGCGTAGGCGGTGGAGGGGCCGTAGGGGCGCTTGCCGTTCTCGATCGGCGCGGCGCGCCAGACCAGAAGACCGTAGGCGGGGTTGAGCGGATTTTCGGCGGTGATCGCGGCGATCCAGTCGGCGGGCAGCACCTGGCGGCCATCGAGGGCGCCGCCGCCGGCGACCAGACGGCCCAACTGGAGCCAGTCGCGAGCCCTGGCTTGCAGGCCGGCGAAGAAGCGCGGCTCGCCGTCCTCGCGCTCGACCCAAAGCCGGGCGTCGGCGCCGCCCATCGGCGACCACAGGGCCTTGGAGAGGTAGGTCGCCGCATCGCCCAGGCCCTTGGCCGCGACGGCGCGCGACAGGGCCAGGCCCGCCACCTGGGCGGCGACGTTGTAGTAGTCGAAGACCTCGCCCGAGGGCCGCTGCGCCTGGACCGACAGGGCGGTCTCGCTGATCCGGTCGCCCAGCATCAGGGCCAGTGCGACGGGGTCGCCCTTGTCGAGGCTGTGCACGGTCAGGCCCGAGCTCATGCCCAGGAGGTGGCGCAGTGGGATCTGGCCGCGCGGGTCGTCGCGCCATTCGGCGATATAGAGGCCGACCGGATCGTCGATCGAGGCGACGGCGCCGTCGCGGATCGCCGCGCCGTAGAGCAGGCCGAGCGCCGACTTGTGCATCGAGAAGGTCTCGAACAGGCTGTCGGCGGTCAGGTGCGGGGCATAGGCCTCGTGGCGCAGGGCGCCGCCCGACCAGACCAGCAAGGCCAGGCCGTCATGGGCGTCGGAATAGGCCTGGGCGGCGTCGAGGGCGGCTTGCGAGACCCCGCCCGGAACGACCGGCGAGGCGTCGGGCGCGGCCGCGCCGGCCACCGGGCGCAGGGGGGCGTAGCCATGGATCTCGTCCACGCCGCGTCCGTTCATCGTCGTCATCCCAAGCCCCCGAAAAACATCCGTTACGAGCCCTGAACCTAGGCTCTAGCGCGGTTCGCAAACGCCTGCGCGCAAAGGCGCCCGCACAGCGGATAGGCGTTCCGCGACCCCTGTGAATCGAGACCGCGAGGACTAGCGTCGAGGCTCGAAATCCAGCGTCCCGGGGAGTGCGCCATGACCTTCGTCGTCCGTTCGGTCGAACCTCAGACGGAGGGCGCGAAAGCCTTCCTCGCCAAGCGTCGCAAGCAGCTGTTCATCGGCGGCGCGTGGGTCGACGCGGCCGGCGGCGACACCTTCGAGACCAAGGACCCGGCCACCGGCGTCGTGCTGGCCGACATCGCCAAGGGCGGGGCGGCCGATGTCGACGCCGCCGTGGCCGCCGCCCGCAAGGCCTTTGACGGCGGCGAATGGCCGTCTTTGACGCCCATGCAGCGCTCGCGCCTGCTGTGGACCCTGGCCGACCTGATCGAGGCCAATATCGACGAGCTGGCAGAGCTGGAGACCCTCGACCAGGGCAAGCCGCTGTACGTGGGGCGCTGGGCCGAGATCCCCGGCGCGGTGAACCAGTTCCGCTATTTCGCCGGCCTGGCGACGGCGATCGAGGGGCGCACGATCGACAGCTCGATCAACTACCAGCCGGCCGGCAAGCAGATGGCCAGCTGGACCCTGCGCGAGCCGGTGGGCGTGGTCGCCGCCATCGTGCCGTGGAACTCGCCGCTGGTGCTGACGGCCATGAAGCTGGCGCCGGCCCTGGCCGCGGGCTGCACCGTGGTGCTGAAGCCCGCCGAAGACACCTCGCTGACCGCCGTGCGCCTGGCGCAGCTGGTGCAGCAGGCCGGCTTCCCGGCGGGCGTGCTGAACCTGGTCACGGGCCTGGGCGGCGAGGCCGGCGCGGCCTTGGCGGCCCATCCCGATGTCGACAAGGTGGCCTTCACCGGCTCGACCCCGACGGGGCGGGCTATCCTCGACGCGGCCAAGGGCAACCTCAAGAAGGTCAGCCTGGAGCTGGGCGGCAAGTCGCCGGTGGTGATCCTGCCGGACGCGGACCTGGATCTCGCCATCCCCGGCGCGGCCAACGCCATCTTCTTCAACGCCGGTCAGGTGTGCGTGGCGGGCTCGCGGCTCTACGCCCACCGCTCGATCTACGACCGGGTGGTCGAGGGCGTGGCGGCCCAGGCCAAGGGGCTGCAGCTGGGCCACGGCCTGGATCCCGCCACCCACATGGGTCCGCTGGTGTCGCGCAAGCAGGCCGATCGCGTGGCCGGCTTCGTGGCCGGCGCGGCGGCGGCCGGCGCGGAAGTGCTGACCGGCGGCGTGCAGGCCGGCGACGAGGGGACCTTCGTGACGCCCGCCGTGGTGGCGCGGGTGACGCCGGATATGGCCATCGTCCGCGAGGAGGTGTTCGGTCCCGTGGTGGTCGTCCAGGCCTATGACGAGATCGACGAGGTGGTCGCCGCGGCCAACGACAGCGAGTTCGGCCTGGCCGCCAGCATCTGGACCGAAAGCCTCTCGCACGCCCACCGCCTGTCGCGCCGCATCAAGGCCGGCACCGTCTGGATCAATTGCCACTCGATGTACGACAACGCCCTGCCGATCGGCGGGGTGAAGGCCTCGGGCTGGGGGCGCGACAGCGGCCAGGTCGCCCTCGACGGCTACCTGGAATGGAAGACGGTTTGCGCGGTCGTCTGATGAACCTCGTCGAGATCGCCATCGCCGACCGGCGGGTCCTGCTGACGGTCGCCAGGCCCGCTGGTCCGCCCAGGGCCGCCGTTTCGTTCTCGCACGGAGCCTTCTCGGCGCCGGGCAAGTACGCGGCCCTGCTGGACGGCTGGGCCGCGGCCGGCCTGCTGGTCGCCGCGCCCATGCACGTCGATAGCACCGACCACCCGCAGCGGGAGGCCTATGACCAGGGCGCCGTCTGGCGCACGCGTCTGGAGGATCAGGCCGCGACCCTGGACTGGCTGGCCGGGCAGGGGAACTTGTCCCTCGCCGCCGCCGGTCACTCGTTCGGCGCGCTGCTGGCCCTGGCGGCCGGTGGCGCAGGCGTGCTGGCGCCGCCCGGGGCGTCGACGCTGGACCCGCGCGTCAAGGCCGTGGTCGCCCTGTCGCCGCCGCCGGCCACGCCGCCGCTGATCGCCGCCGAGGGCTTTGCAAGCACCGCCGCGCCGCTGCTGGTGCAGACCGGCGACGCCGACGTCTTGCCAGGCTTCGTCGACGACTGGCGCATGCGCCTGATCGCCTTCGAGGCTCCGCCGCCGGGGGATCGCCACGCGCTGGTGCTGGCGGGCGTCGACCACTATTTCGGCGGGCTGATCTGCCGGCCCGAACTGCCCGGTCCGGCTCAGGCCGAGGGGCTGGCGCAGGCCGTCGCGGTCTCGGTTGACCTGGTGCTGGCCCATGCCGCCGGCGACGCCGAGGCGGCCGCCCGCATCGCCGCCCGGTCGAGCGATCAGAGCTTCACCACCCGCTGACCGTTGTGCGGATAGCGGGTCCGAGGCGCCTTTCGGGACGTCGCGCGAGGGGTAAAGTCCTTCATCGAAACAAGGTTTTAGAGGTGCCTCATGGACGCTCCGGCCCTGGCCCAACGCGGGCGCGCGTCGCTCGATTTCCAGGCGGGCATATCGAAGGCGACCTTCGGCCTGCACTTCGCCTCCGAGGCGGAACTGGCCATGAAGGGCGTCACGGCCCAGACCATGCCCGACGACATGGATGAACGTCACGCCCTGGTCGTCGAGACCCTGGCCGACTCCAAGATCTTCAAGATCCGCGAGCTGTTCGGCGAATGGGCCTCGCGCACCCACGGCGCGCACTGCGACGAAGCCTTCGAGGAGCGCCGCGCGGTCATCGAGCCATACCTGAAGGCCCTCGACGAAGGCCCCGCCACCCTGGACTACGGCGACGGCGAGACCCCGCCCAGCTACTGGAGCAAGGTCTGGTTCCACCGCACCACCGGCGGCTGGGATCACATCGATCACACCGGCTATGTCCACGGCGAGCTGGTGCACAAGCAGCTGGTGGCGCGCGGCTACGGCGGCGACATCTTCGGCCAGCGCCGGGCGGCCGCCCAGCAGGCCCCGCGCCGCGACTACAAGGAAATCCTCGATATCGGCTGTGGCTCGGGCCACTTCACCCAGGCCCTGCAGGAGACCTTCCCGCAGGCCCAGATCACGGGCATCGACTGGTCGGCCCGCATGCTCGAACAGGCCCGCCGCGTGGCCAACGAGAAGGGCTGGAACTGGAAGCTGATGGTCAAGGGTGGCGAGAACTCCGGTTTCGCCGACGAGAGCTTCGACCTCGTGACCACCTTCATCCTGTTCCACGAGGCGCCGCCGCGGATCATCAAGGCGGTGCTGGAAGAGGCGTTCCGGATGCTGAAGCCGGGCGGCGACATCATCATGGCCGACGTGCCGCGCTATGCCGAGATCGATAAGATGGCCTCGTGGCGCTACGACTACCTGGCCAAGTGGGGCGGCGAGCCCTACTGGCGCGCCTCGGCCAGCATGGACCTGATCCAGACCTGCAAGGACATCGGCTTCGTCGACGTCGAGGGCGCGACCCAGGCGCCGACCCACTCCTACTACGTGCTGCGCGCTCACAAGCCCGCCTGATCCTTCCGTCAACGAGCGAGCGACATGAACGCGATGAACCAGAAGACCTTCGAGCGCCCGATCTCCGAGCCGGTGAACCGCCGGATGCTGACCGTCGACCAGATCGACGACCTGGGCGAGGCGATCCTGTCGCTGACCCGCGAGATCTGGGTGCTGACCGACCGCGTCCACGTGCTGGAAGCGGTGCTGGAAAGCCACGGCGTGCTGGCCAACGCCGAGATCGACGCCTTCCAGCCGGGCCCGGAGCTGCAGGCCCAGCTGAACGCCAAGCGCGACGCGATCGTGCAGAACCTGATGCGCGCCCTGCGCGCGGCTCCCGAAGCCCGGAGCTGACGAGGTCCCCGCTGCAACTGCGCAGCGTGTAGCCTGGCGCGGTCGGAAACGACCGCGCCTTTTTTATGCGTGGGGGATGGGCGCGGCGCTTCTTGAAACCTCTCCCATGGGGAGAGGGAGGGGCCCGCGCCGCAGGCGCGGGAGGGTGAGGGGGTAAACCGCTGGCGGTCCCATCTCCCAGCCCACGCGGCCGACGCTTCTGATGTTTGATCGTGGATTTATCGGTGAGGGCGTAACCCCTCACCCTCCCAGGCTATCGCCTGGGCCCCTCCCTCTCCCTATGGGAGAGGGTAGGTTTACAGCCCCAGCGCTCCGGGGTTCATGACGCCCTTGGGATCCACGGCGGCCTTCACGGCCTTCACCAGGTCCAGCGCCGGCATCTCCAGCATATCCGCATACGGATACAGCTTCCCAAGCTGGAAGTGCACGGCGCCGTGCTGGGCGTAGAGCGCGATGATCTGGCTCTTGAGCCTGCCCACGAAGGCCGTGGTGTCCGGATCCTCGTCGTACTGGGGCAGGCTGGCCAGGTGCTCGGCCGGCAGGACGCCGGCGTGGTAGGCGGTCTGGGCGCCGGGCCAGTAGAGGGCGACCTCGTAGAGGAAGCCGGACGGGCGCAGCACCTCGAACATGCCGCCCCGCCAGACGCCGCGTGCGGTCATCTCGTCGGCGTGGCTGGCGTAGAGGGCTTCAAGCGCTTCGTGGAAGGCGACGACCTGGCTGTGGGGCAGGATGCCGTTCAGCGGGGCCCAGCGCTCGCCCTTGGGGCCGAGCACGTTGTAGAGCGGGGCGAACGGCATGCCGCGCACGATGGTCGGCATGGTGTTGGGGATCTCGACCCCCTCGGCCGTCATCAGGGTGCGCAGGCGGTCCAGCCGCGCCTTGGCCTCGCGGTCATCGACGCCCTCGAGGATGTAGTGGACCATGTATTCGGCCTTGCGCAGGGCGCGATCGCCGGCCAGGGCCATCTTGCCGAGCTGGCGAATGCCCGCGACCAGCGACGGCGAGCTCTTCAGCACGGTGAGCGCCATCTGCACGACGGCGGCGTTGTCCTGGCGGGCGATCTGGCCCTGGGCCAGGGGCGCGTCGATGGCGAAGTGCTCGTCGTCGAGGGCTTCGATCGAGGCCGCGCGCATGGCGCGGGCCAGGCTGGGCAGATCTTCGAAGGCGAAGGAGGCGCACTGGAAGGCGGGCCTCTTGGCGATCAGCGGCAGAGTGATGCGCGCCTTGATCCCCAGCGCGCCGCAGTCGCCCAGGAACAGGCCGCACAGATCGGGGCCGTACCAGCGGGCGAAGGGCGAGGCGCCGCGGGCGGCCGAGCCGGTGCGCAGCAAGGAGCCGTCGGCGATCACGACCTCGACCGACACGGCAGACTCCGCCGAGCTGCCATAGAGGCCCGAGCCGTGGCTGATGGCGTGCTGCGACATCGATCCGCCGATCGTGGCGGCCAGGCCCGAGAACGGACCGAAGAACGGGGTGCGTAGGCCGAGAGGATCCAGCGCGTCCTTCAGCTGAGCCCAGGTGACTCCGGCCTCGACGGTGACATAGGCGTCGGTCTGGTTGATCTCGACGATGCGGGACAGGGCCCCGGTGTCGATCAGCACCGTGTCGGCGCGGGTGGCCAGATAGCCGTCGGTATAGGAGGCGCCGCCGCCGCGCGGGACGATGGCGACGCCCTCGGCCGCGGCTTCGCGCACTACGGCCTGCAGTTGCTCGACGTCGGCCGGGCGGACCACGGCCAGCGGCGTTTCCAGCCGCCGATAGACGTCGGTGGCGAAGGGCAGGGCAGCTTCGCCCGTCAGGACGCCGTCCTTGCCGACGATCGCCTCCAGGCGAGACAGGAGGCCAGCGGCGGCTGGGGCGGTACGCGTCTTGACGGGCATCAGCTTACTCAGGTTTTCGCGATGTCTTCGATGGTGGCGCGGAAGCGCTCGGTCGTGTCGGCCGCGGCGGCTTCCGAGGCGTCCTTGCGGGCCAGGTAGAACAGGCGGCCCAGGAAATCCTGGCGCCAGGCCTCGCGGGCCTCCAGGGCGGCCTGGTCGAGCTGCAGGGCCTCGATCTCGGCGGCCAGGTCCAGGCCCTTGGCGGCGTGGACGCGTTCGGCGCTGTCGAGACGGTCGTGCAGCACGGCCAGTTCGTTGGCCAGGACCATGATCATCGACATGGCCTGGTCGAGGCCCGGAGCCTCGTAGAACTGCGGGCGCTTGCCCTTGGCGTCGCGGATGACGTGCGGGCGCTCGGCCTGCGGAGCGTGGGCGTTCATCGTTAGATTCCTTTGAACTCAGGCCTTGCGGGCGATCAGGACTTCCCAGCCGCCGCCGGGAGCGTATTCGCCGGCGGCGAACTCACGGTCGGAGACCGCCGCGCTGGCGTCCTGGCTGTAGCCGGCGGCCTGCTGGGCGACGAACTCCATGATCGCCATGGGAGCGGTGTCGAACTTGATGGTTTCGGGCGGGAAGCCGGCGGCCTTGGCCAGGGCGACCTGATCGGTCTCGCGCATGGCGCCCCAGAACGGCTCGTTGTTGTACCAGGTCTCGTTGTCCAGAATGAACTGAGTGAACGGGTCCATGTTGTCGAACGGCGGCAGGTCGGCGTGGATCATGTAGCCGCCGGGCGCCAGCAGGCGATGGCACTCGTTGAAGATGCGCGGCATGGCCTTGCCCGAGGTCTCGTGCAGCAGGATGTGGCTGACGATCAGATCGAACGAGCCGTCCTCGAAGCGGGTCTCCTCGGCGTTCATCTGGGCGAAGTTGACTTCCAGGCCCAGGCCCGCGGCGCGAGCGTGCGCATAGCGCACCTGCGGGGCGGCGACGTCGACGCCCCAGACTTCCGCCTCGGGGAACAGCTCCTTGTAGGGCAGGGTGGAGTGGCCGACCGTGCAGCCCAGATCCAGGATCCGCTTGGGCTTGAAGCCGTCGAGGCGACGGTTGACGTAGTTGCAGACCGAGCGGCCCATGTCGTCGTTGAACGGGCCCATATAGCCCATGGCGTAGAGGTAGACGCCGCGGTCGTAGAGGGCGCCCGTCGAGATGTCGTTAGGGGCCACTTCGCCGGCATAGCCGCCGGGCATGCAGTGGATGTCGATCGAGGTGACGTAGCGCGGGGTGTCGAAGGCTTCGGGCACGTCGAGCTTGCCCTTGGCGGAGGCCGAGAGGCCGCGGGCCTTCTCGATCAGTTCGGGCAGTTCACGGTCGATCGTGACGTTGGTCGATTCCCACAGCAGCTCCTGGGCGATGCGGTTGGCCGCCGCGTAGTGCTGGAAATAGAGGTCCTTGACCATGGCCGAACGGATGTCGCGGCGATCGGCGGGGGCGCGGCCGTGCTCGCGCTCGAAGGCCTTGGCGGCGCGCACGCCGAACACGGGCCCCAGGCCCGGCAGCAGACCCTGCTGGATGAACTGCTTGAAGCTCTTGGTAAATTCCTGTCGCGACGCCTCGTCGTGGGTCGGCTTGGGCAGGATCGGGTGATCGACCTGCTGGAAGGTGTTGAGCATCTCGGCGGACATGGCGGCCTCCAAACAGCCGGCCCGGAAGGGCGGCGCGAACTGAGGCTAATCTGAAGGGGACCGATCAGTCAAAATATTGCGTTCGACGGATGCTCCGCTAGGCGGACAGCCTGGGCGGTAGGCAGGCGGGGGCGGCTGGCGGGCAGGGACCGGGCGTCCGCCCGCAAGTCCCTCTCCCAGAGGGAGAGGGAGGGGCCCGCCGCGACGCGGCGGGAGGGTGAGGGGTTACGAGGTCGGACGACGTGCCGGCGCTCCGTCGGGCGCCGTAACCCCTCACCCCGACCCTCTCCCTATGGGAGAGGGGGCGCTTAAACCTCCACCGCCCCGGCGTCGTAGGCGAAGAGGCCCAGGGTCTCTTCGTTCTTGATCTCGGTCATGCCGTAGAGGTGGGCCTCGTCGCCTTCCAGGCGGTCGGCGTTGAGGTTGGATTCGACCTGAATGAAACCGCAGCGTTCCTTGCGAGCGGCCTCGTAGCGGGCCAGGGCCTCGGGGACGTCCGAGGCAGCCTCGAAGGCGCGAGCGAGGACGAGGGCGTCCTCGATGGCGGCGGCGGCGCCTTGGCCCAGGAACGGGGTCATGGCGTGGGCCGCGTCGCCCAGCAGGGCCACGCGCCCGCCGCGCACCCAGGTCTTCAGCGGCTGGCGGGCGAAGACGGCCCACTTGTAGAGGGCGGCTGGGTCGATGGTGTCGAGCAGGGCCTGGACGTCGCTGCTCCAGCCCTCGAAGGTCTTGCGCAGGTCGGCCAGATCGGCGCGGATCGTCCAGCCTTCCTCGGCCCAGCCCTCCTGGCGGGCGAAGAAGACGAGATTCAGCAGGGTCGAGCCCCGCAGCGGATAGCGCACGGCCATGCGACCCGGGCCGATGTGGATGCCGGGGAAGTGGGCCAGGTCTTCGAGCAGGGCGCCCTGGACCGGCACGATGGCGCGCCAGACGACGTGGCCGGTGAAGTGCGGCTCGCCGGGGCCGAAGCCCTTGCGCACGCCCGATTTCACGCCATCGGCGCCGATCACCGCGTCGCCCTTGATCTGCGTGCTGTCGGCCAGGACGGCGATCGCGCCGTCTTCGGTCGGCTCCGCGGCGACGCACGGGCTGGATAGGCGCACGGTGGCGCGGCCGGTGGCTTCCAGCGCCTCGACCAGGATGGCGTGCAGGTCGGCGCGGTGGATGTAGACGTAGGGCGCGCCGTAGAGGTCGCGCACCTTCTGGCCGCGTTCGAAGGCGACGAGGTCGCGGCCGTCGGCCCAGTGCTGCACCCGCTGGCGCTGGGGCTCGACCCCGGCGGCGGTGATCGCCTCGGCCAGGCCCAGGTGGTGGTAGACGCGCATGGCGTTGGGCGCGAGCGTGACGCCGGCGCCGATCTCGCCGAGCGCCGGGGCCTGCTCCAGCACCTCGACGGTGTGGCCGGCGCGAGCCAGGGCGATGGCGGCGGTCAGGCCGCCGATGCCGGCGCCGGCGACGATCAGGTGCTGGGGACGCATGGTTAGTCTCCGTACTTCAGGCGTAGGTCGCCGCGTCGGCCAGCAGGGCGTCGAGCCCGGCGACCGCGTTCAGGCGAGGAAGGTCGAGAATGTCGAGGCCGTCGGTCGTGCCCTGGCTGCGAAGCGTGGCCAGCCATTCGGGCGCGTACCGGGCTAGGCCATGCAGCAGCAGCATCGGGTGCAGGGCGATGGCGAAGCCCAGTTCCTGCAGTTCCGCGCCCGTGCGAACGGCTGTGATTCCGCCCTCGACCAAGTTGTGGATCAGGGGAACGCGGGCGGCGAAGCGCTCGGCGACGGCCTTGGTCTCGTCCAGGGTGCGGGGACCCTCGACGAAGACGATGTCGGCGCCGGCCTCCAGATAGGCCTCGGCGCGGTCCATGGCGGCTTGCGGGCCTTCGACGCCCAGCGCATCGGTGCGGCCGATGATCAGGGTCTCGGCGCGCGCATCGACCGCGGCGCGGACCTTGCCGACCATCTCGGCGACCGGGATCACCCCCTTGCCGCGGATGTGGCCGCAGCGCTTGGGAAAGGTCTGGTCTTCCAACTGCACGGCGGCCGCGCCGGCCCGTTCGAGCACCTTGACGGTGCGCTGGGTGTTCAGCGCGTTGCCAAAGCCGGTGTCGATGTCGACGATCAGCGGGATCTCGACGCGGTCGGCGATGGCCCGCACCGCGTCGGCCAGCTCGCCGACGCCGACTAGGCCTACGTCGGGACGGCCCAGGCGGGCAAGCGACAGTGCCGCGCCCGACAGGAACGCGGCCTCGAAGCCGGCCTGCTCGACCAGCAGGGCCGAGAAGCCGTCGTAGCAGCCCGGCGCGGCCAGCAGCCGGCGGCGGCCGTCGGGGCCGGCCGCCAGCCGCTGGCGCAGGCGAGCCCCGGTCACTCGGCGGCCTTGGTGGCGGCGCCGGTCGGGATGTGGCTCTCGTGGTTGGCCAGATACCAGTCGGCGATCTCTTCGCGGGTGGCGAACCACACGCCCGGCAGGCTCTTGGCGTGCTGGATGAACTCGCGCAGGGCGCGGATCCGGTAGGCCCGGCCCGAGACGTGAGGGTGGATGCCCACGTTCATGATCCGGCCGGAGGTCGCGCCTTCCTTGTAGAGGACGTTCAGCTCCTCGATCATCACGTCGCGGTACTCGTCGGTGGTGTGGCCACGACGGGTGAGCAGGGTGAAGTCGTTGATCTCGTTGGAGTAGGGCGTCGAGACGATCGGGCCGTTGGGCGTCTTCAGCAGGTAGGGCTGATCGTCGTTGAGCAGGTCGCAATAGAAGGTGCAGCCGTGCTCGGCCAGGATGTCGGCGGTCTGAAGCGTGCCGCGCAGGGACGAGGACAGCCAGCCCTTGGCGCGCTTGCCGACGAACTTTTCGTACTGCTCCAGCGAGCGCAGGACGATGTCGCGCTCCTTGGCCGGCTCATGAGCGAAGTCGGTCAGCAGCTCGCCCTGTTCCCAGTTGTGGGCCAGAAGCTCCCAGCCGCGTTCCAGGCAGGCGTCGGTCATGGCCTTGCGGCGCTCGAAGGTCACCGCGTTGGTGGTGCAGCTGGCCTTGACGCCCAGCTCGTCGAACAGGTCGAACAGGCGCCAGATGCCCACGCGCTGGCCGTATTCGCGCCAGGTGTAGTTGGGGAAGTCGGGCGTATCGCCCGCCAGCACGTCGGGCAGCACGGCCGGACCGCCGGCGTAGTACTTCTCCTTGGTCGGCTTGGTGAGGTCCCAGGTCTCGAGATTGAAGGTCATGACCAGGGCCACGCGCGCGCCGTTCGGCCAGATCAGCGGCTTGCGGTGCGGAAGCGGAACGTAATCGTATTCCATACTGATACCCCGTGATCCCTAGTGCTCGAGCAGGAGCGAGCCGAAGCCGTCGACCTTGTCGGTAATTCCCATGCTCCGGAGAGCATGCCAGTAAGTGGCGGTGTTGATGGCCACGACCGGCTTTTCCAGCCAGAACTCGGCCATGGCGGCGACCTTGGCGAAGGCCAGGTTCGTGCCGCACTGGACGACGGCGTCGGCGCCTTCGGAGACCTCTTCGGCCGCGCGCTTCAGCGTCTGCGGCGTCTCGTGGGCGATCAGCATCGGCGAGGGCGATTTCAGGCCCTTCACCTGGGTGACCTCGTAGCCCAGGTCCTCGAAGAACTTGCGCACCTGGTTGTCGCCGACCGGCATGTAGGGGGTGATGACCCCGATCTTCTTGATGCCGCCGTAGGCCTTCAGCGCCGCGTCGACGGCGGTGGAGCCCATCACGACCGGCACGCCGTTGGTGCGCTCGAGCATGCGCTGGGTCAGGCGCTCGGCGCCGTCGGCGCCGTCCCAGAAGGTTTCGGCCGACATGCCCATGACCACGCAGGCCGGGTCCATGGTCATGGCGACATCGACGCTGTCCATGGTCGCGTCGCGGATGTTCTGCAGCATCACCATGAACGACTCGTCGTCGGTGACCTTGGTGTCCGGAATGGCGATCCGCTGGAAGTGGTTGGTCACGCCGCGCGGGCGCATGTCGTCGTATTCCGGCTGCACGCTGGTGTTGGTCGACGGCGCGATGACCGCATACTTCAGGCGGTGTCCCAATGAATCCGGCATGACGCTTCCTCGACGTTTCGATGGTCGAGGAATGGCAAAGCCGAGGCGGCTGCGCCGCACCCCAGGAGCCGATATCCGCCCGGCGGATAGGAAAAGGCGCCGCCAGAGCGGGAAGGGCGGGCGTCGCTAGGGTCGTCGTTGAACCACAACGGAAATTCCTCCGGGGGACGAGACCATGCCCGCCTTCATCATCGCCACGACCGTCATCACCGACCCGCCGCGCTTCATGGAATACGTGAAGGCCATTTCGGGCCTGGCCGAGCGCTTCGGCGGCGAGACCTATGTCCGCGGTCCGGTGACCGAAGTGCTGGAGGGCGAGGTCCCCGAAGGCGAGCGCGTGATCGTCACCCGCTATCCCGACGCCGCCGCCGCCAAGGCCTATCTGTATTCGGACGAATACCAGGCCGCCAAGCTCCTGCGGAAGGACGCGGGGAATGTCGTGGTCCGCATGATCGTCGTCGACTGATCAAAGCGCGTGAGCCGGGGCGCGAGGGGGAAACCGCGCCCGCAACGCCGATCCAAAACTAGCGAGGTTCCGTGGAACGATTCCAAGTCGTCGTCGCCGGCGCTGGGCCCGTGGGCTCGGTCGCGGCCTATCGGCTGGCCCAGTTGGGCGTCGAGGTGCTGCTGCTGGAGGCCGCGCCGCGATGCCCCGAGGACCTGCGCGCCTCGACCATGCATCCGCCGACGCTCGACATGATGAAAGAGCTCGGCGTGCTGGAGGACCTGGAGGCCCAGGGCCTGCGCGCGCCGGTCTATCACTATCGCAACCGCACGACGGGCGAGGTGATGGCCTTCGACATGGGCGAGCTGGGCGACATCTCAGAGCACCCGTATCGCCTGCAATGCGAGCAGTTCAAGCTGTCGCGCCTGCTGACCGCCAAGCTGGCGGAGCATCCCAAGGGCGAGGTGCGGTTCTCGCATCGCCTGGCCCACTTCACCCAGGACGACCAGGGCGTCACCGCCTCGATCGAGGCGCCGTTCGGCATCGAGCAGGTGCGCTGCGACTACCTGATCGGCGCGGACGGGGCCAACTCGATCGTCCGCAAGTGGCTGGACGTGGAGTTCGAGGGCTTCACCTATCCTGAGAAGTTCCTGACCCTGTCGACCGACTGGCCGCTGGAGAACCACTTCCCGGGGCTGGCGCACGTCAACTACGTCGCCGATCCCAAGGAATGGTGCGTGCTGCTGCGGGTGCCGTCGCTGTGGCGGATCCTGGTGCCGGCCAACGGCGACGAGAGCGACGAGGCGCTGCTGTCGGACGCCAAGAAGGAGGCCGTTTTCGGCGGCCTGCTGGGCGATGGGGCGTCGATCAAGACGGCGCACCGCACGCTCTACAAGGTGCACCAGCGGGTGGCCAAGACCTACCATGTGGGCCGGGTGCTGCTGGCGGGCGACGCGGCCCACCTCAACAACCCGCTGGGCGGGTTCGGCATGAACTCGGGCGTCCACGACGTCTGGAACCTGACGCAGAAGCTGGCCGAGATCCTGCTGGAGAACGGTGACGCCGAGACGCTGCTGCCGCTGTACGATCGTCAGCGGCGGGCGGTGATGCACAAGTTCATCCAGACCCAGACCATCGCCAACAAGGCGGCGATGGAGGCCGGCACCGTCGAAGCCTATGCCGAACGCGAGGCCAAGATGCGCAAGATCCTGGCCGATCCGGAACAGCGGCGCGAATATCTGCTGCTGCAGTCGATGTACAAGAGCCTCGAGCTCGAAGCGGCGACGGCGTGAGGGCGGGGCGATGATCCAGTTCCACACCGTTCCCACCGCCAACGGCCACAAGGTGAGGATCGTGCTGGAGGAGACCGGGCTGGCCTATGCGCTGGCCCCGGTCGACCTCTATGCCGGCGAGCACAAGAAGCCCGGCTACAAGGCCGCGCTGAGCCCGTTCGGCAAGGCGCCGGCCATCGTCGATCCCGACGGCCCCGGCGGCGTCTCGATCACGCTGTCGGAAACCCTGGCCATCGCCTGGTACCTGGCCGAGAAGGCCGCCAGCGACATGCTGCCCAGGGGACCGGGCGAGCGGGCCGAGTTCCTGATGTGGGCGTCGGCGGTGTCGTCGCAGCTGGCGGGCGCCTTCACCAACCAGTTCGTGGCCACGGTCATGGCCCCGGAGAAGACGCCGTGGGCGATCGAGCGGTCGCTGGCCGACTGCCACGAGCAGCTGGCGGCGTTCGAGGCCCGGCTGGCCAGCCGCGTCTACATGCTGGGCGAGCGGTTCACGATCCTGGACGCCCTGTTCTTCCCGATGGTGGCCAGCTCCGCCAAGCGTCTGGAAGGCGGGCTGGAGCGCTATCCGAACCTGGCGCGCTACGAGGCCTTCATCGCCCAGCGCCCGGGCGTGCAGCGCGGCATGGCCAACGGCTAGGCCAAGGGATTGAGACGAGCGCCAGGGCCTTACAACCTTGGCGCCGTACCCCGCGCGAAAGCCTTGTGAGACTGTCGCCCGCACGGTTAACGCGAGGCGAGGCCGCATGGAGCGCAGCTGGATCAAGGGGCGGGTGTTCGTCGTCGACGACGATCCGGTGCTGCTGGCCTTCCTGGAAGGCGCCCTGGCCAAGTCCGGCTATATCGTCCAGGCCTTCGAGTCCGCCCGCACCGCGCTGGACGCGGCGGGCCTGGACAAGCCGGCGATCTGGCTGATCGACATCCGCATGCCCGACATGGACGGCATGGAGCTTCTGAAACTGCTGCGCGGCGGCGACGAACACCGCGAGACCCCGGTGGTCATGCTGACCGGCGAGGGGCGTCTCGACCGCATCGCCTCGGCGATGGGGGCGGGGGCGACCACCTATCTGCTCAAGCCGTTCTCGCCGCAGCAGGTGGTGGAGAAGGTCTATGCGGCGTTGAGCTTGGGGTAGGGGCGGTGGCTTTGGCGGCCACCACAAGAAATCCGAGTATCCCCGCGAAGGCGGGGATCCAAGCCGAGGCCGCGGGTGATGCTCGGCCGCGCCATGTCCTGGACGTCAGCTTGGATCCCCGCCTTCGCGGGGAACTTTCGGGTTATTGACGTCCAACCCTCACCAAGCCACTTCGGCGCCGGCCAGGTCCAGGAACTTGCCGGTGTCGTCCAGGCTCAGCCCGGCGATGACCTTCTGCTGGCCTTCGACGCTTTCCTCGACGGAGTAGGGCGCGTCGGGACCGCCCAGGGCGGTGCGGGTCCAGCCGGGGGCCATGGCGATGACGGTGACGCCGTCGCCCTTCAGTTCCACCGCCAGGCCCTTGGCCAGCATGTTCAGCGCCGCCTTGGACGAGCGATAGGCGTGCGAGCCGCCGTAGATGTTGGTTCCGATCGAGGCCAGTCCGCTGGACATCATGACGATGGTCTTGCCGTCGCCGGCCTTCACGTTCTCGATCAGCGCCGCGGTGATGCGGAACGGCGAGACGACGTTGGTCGCCAGGATGTCGGCCCAGATGTCGTAGTCCATGCCGGCCAGGGTCTGGTGCGCCATGCCCTCGGGCAGGGGGATGGGGCCGTAGGTGCCGGCGTTGTTGATCAGCACGTCGATCGCCACGCCTGCGAGGCGCTGGGCGAAAGCGGCGACGGAGCCCGCGTCGTTCACCGACAGGGCCTCGATGCGGACCTTGCCGGGATGGGCGTCTGCAATGGCTTGCAGTTCGGTGGCCGTGGCCGGATCGCGGCAGGTGGCGATGACGTCAGCGCCGGCGGCGACGTACTGGCGGACGTGCTCCAGGCCGATGCCGCGATTGGCGCCGGTGATCAGGACCGTGGTCATGGCGTGCTCTCTTCCTTGGTTGTCGGCGCCGACTTGAACCGGTCGGAAAGGCGAGGGCGGGGCGGTCGCGATCTTCGCCGCTGTGCGGATAACGGCCCCGCCGCAGGGGAGACGGCGAGGGGGCGGCGCTAGGACCGAGGCTCCGAGATTCCGCTGGAGCCCCCGTGACGCTTATCCGCAAGGCTTACGCCGACACGCCCGCCGGCCAGGTGCACCTGCGCCGGGTGGACGGTCCCGGCGATCCGATCGTGCTGCTGCACCGCACGCCCGTCAGCTCGGCCTGTTTCGATGGCGTGCTGGCGCGTCTGGCCGGCCGACGCGCGGCCATCGCGCTGGACACGCCCGGCTTTGGCCAGTCGTTCAGGCCGGAAGGCCTGCCGTCGACGGTGGACTACGGCGCCTGGCTGCTGGCGGCGCTGGACGCCCTGGGCGTCGATCGCTTCCACCTGGCCGGCCACCATACCGGCACCCACATCGGCGCCGAGATCGCCGTCGCCGCGCCGGGCCGCGTGCGCTCGCTGCTGCTGAACGGCGTGCTGTTCGCCACCGCCGACGAGCGTGAGATGTTTCGCGCCCAGGTGGGCCAATCGGCCCCGATCGATGCGCACGGCGCCTATCTGATCCAGTCCTGGGGCGTGATGAAGGGGCTGCTGCCCCGCTTCGACGCCCAGCTGGTGCAGACCGAGTTCCTGGGCGCGATTGGCGCGCCGGACGGCCGCAACCAGGCCTTCGGGGCGATCTTCGACCAGGACTTCGCGAGTGTCTTCGCGGGCGTGACCTGCCCGGTGACCGTGCTGCAGGCGGCGGACGATCCGCTGGCCGGCTTCGTCGGCCGCATCCGCAAGGCGCGCCCGGGCGTCGTGGTGACCACCCAGGGCAAGACCGGCGTCGCCGCGCCCGAGCTGGAACCCGAAATCTTCGCCGAGACCCTGCTGGCCTTCGCGGCCGGCGTCGAAACCACGCCTCCGAACAGCCCCCTTCAGTGGACCCCGCCCATGACCGATCGCCGTTTCTCTCTCGTCCGCGCCGGCCAAGGCTTCGAGCTGGCCGAGTCCATCGTGCCGGTCCCGACGCCGGGCCCGGGCGAAGTGCTGGTGCGCGTGCGCGCCGTGGCGCTGAACCGCCGCGACGTGATGATCCGCCAGGGCTGGTATCCGGTGGGCGAGGTCGACGGCTTCACCCCGCTGTCGGACGCCGCCGGCGAGATCGTGGGCTTGGGTGAAGGCGTCGAGGGCCTGGCCGTGGGCGACCGCGTGGCCTCGACCTTCTTCCAGAACTGGGCCGGCGGCCGCATCAGCTTCCCGGCGGTGATCTCATCGCTGGGGGCGGGCGGCCCGGGCGTGCTGGCGCAGCACGTGGTGCTGTCGGCCGGCGGCGTGGTGAAGCTGCCCGACAGCCTCGACTACGTGCAGGGCGCGACCCTGACCTGCTCGGGCGTCACGGCCTGGTCGTCGCTGGTCACGCACGGCGGCCTTCAGGCCGGCGACTGGGTGGTGACCCTGGGCACCGGCGGCGTGTCGCTGTGGGGCCTGCAGATCGCCAAGGCCTTCGGCGCTAAGGTCGCCCTGGTCGGCGGCGACGACGCCAAGCTGGCCCGCGCCAAGGAACTGGGCGCGGACCTGACCATCAACTATCACACGACCCCCGACTGGGAGGCCGTGGTGAAGGAGGCCTCGGCCGGCGGCGTGCAGCACGCCCTCGAGCTGGGCGGCGCGGGCACCCTGGCCAAGTCGCAGGCCAGCCTGGGCGTCGGCGGCCACGTGGCCGTTATCGGCGCGCTGGACGGCTTCGGCGGTACGCTGGACGCGGCGGCCATGGTGATGGCGGCGCAGCGCGCCACGGCGATCTCGGTCGGCTCGCGCGCCGACCACCAGGCGCTGTCGGACTTCGTGGCGGCCAAGGGGATCGTCCCGGTGGTCGACAGCGTGTTCGGCCTCGACGCCATCGAAGGCGCCTATGGCCGCGCCGACAAGGGCGCCTTCGGCAAGGTGGTGGTGACGCTTTGATCTGATCCTTCTCCCCTTGCGGGAGAAGGTGTCGGCGAAAGCCGACGGATGAGGGGTTTCTCAGACGCAAAACGCCGCGAAAGCTGATCGGCTTTCGCGGCGTTTCTGTTCGTGCGACCCCTCACCCGACCCCACTTCGTGGGGCCACCCTCTCCCGCAGGGGGAGAGGGATTTTACGCTTCCACGACCTCGACCAAGGCGCCGCCCGGTGCGCGCAGGACGCCGGCGCGTTTGCCGCCGTAGACGGGTCCGTTGCGCACGGTGGGCGCCACGATCCAGTCGCCCTGGACGCTGTCGAAGTCCGGGTGCTTGAGGGTGCAGATGGCGACGCCCGGCGGCAGGGCGCCGGCGTGGCCGGGGCGCACGGTGGCCTCGACCGGGTACTGGTCGAACTCCAGGAAGACGTCCTTCTGATAGGTCGCCGTCGCCAGGGCGTGGCGACTGTCTTTCGGCAGCTCGAAGGCGTCGTTGATCATGCTGTAGACGATGGTCATCGGCGCGCCGACGTCCAGGCCCAGGGTCTGAGCGAACCAGCGCCCGCTGGCGTTCATGTCGTCGCTGGCCAGGACCAGGATGAACAGCTTGTCGATCAGGCTGCCGGGGTGGGGCAGGCCGTTGCCGGGCGAGACGATCTCGGTGAGGTAGACGATCTCGCCGTCGGGACCCTTCACCTGCATCGGATGGATCGTCGGCAGGCCTTCGATGCGCTTGGGCGGGCCGATGATCTCGAAAGGCGCGTCCTGCATGCGGGCGTTCACGGCCATGACGTCCTGGCAGCAGATCTCGATCGCCGCCCAGCCGTAGGTGCGAAGGGGGCGATACTCCGGGACCGGGTCGCCCTCGACGAAGCGCAGGAAGACGTCGGCGCCGCTGGCCGGCTGCAGCACGGCGTAGGGACGGCCGGCGCTGGCTGGCGCGCCCCAGCTGGCGGCGAGGTCGGCGGGGACCTCGCCTTGCTCGACCACCGTGTAGTCCAGCCAATGGGCGTAGCGCTGCGCGGTCGCGGCGACGTTCGGCGTCACCAGGGTGGCGGCCCTGAGAAGGTTCATCGGTATGTCCTTGAAATTAGTCGCGCAGCTCGACGGCCACGTCTTCCGAAGCGACGTCGCCCGTGGCGGTGGCGGCTTCGGCCTCCTGCTGGACGATGCGCAGCACGCGCGAGAGATATTCCTGCAGCCACAGGCCGCGCTCGGCGGCGGCTTCTGCCGACGGCTCAAAGCGTTCGATCTCGGCGCGGTCGAGGCCGCCGCGGGCCTCGATCACCCGCTCCAGGGTGTCGAGCCGGGCGCGGGTGACGGCCAGTTCCTGGACCACCGCCATGGTGATGGCCAGCACGCGCTCGACCTCGCGGTCGGCGAAGAAATAGGGGCGCTTGCCGGCGGGCTTGGCGCCGGCGTCGGCCAGGGCGTCTGCGATGCTCATCGGGCTTCCTTGGGAGTTTTCCGGGCTCCGAGCACGCGCCAGGCGGCCTTGCGGCCGTAGTCTTCGCTGTCGTCGTCGGCGGCGTCGGGGAAGACCTCGCGGTCGACCACGGCGGTGACGCCGTCATGGATCAGTTCGTCGGCCGCAAAACCGGCCTCGACCATGCGGGCGTCCAGATCGATCTCGTGCAGCGTGCTCCAGAAGGGCTCGTTGTTGTAGAAGGCGTCCCAGTCGCGCATGGCCTGCTCGAAGAGGGGCATGGTCGGGGCGTACTGCGGCTGCTCGACGTGGAGCACGACGCCGCCGGGCGCGAGCACGCGGCGGCTTTCGGCGAAGATGGCCTTCATTGAGGCCAGCGACAGTTCGTGCAGGAACATGGTGGTCTGCACCCAGTCGAAGCTCTCGTTTTCGAAGCGCGACAGGTCGGCGCCGTCGGCCTGGACGAAGCGGATGTTTTCCACCCCCAGCGAGGCGGCGCGGGCGGCGGCGTAGCGCAGCATCGGCCCGCCGACGTCGATGGCGACGACCTCGGCGTAGGCGAAAGCCTGGGCGATCGGCAGGGCGCTGTGGCCCACGGTGGCGCCGATGTCCAGGATGCGGCGCGGCTTGAAGTCCGGCAGCTTGCGCTGCACCCAGCGCACCACGGCCTGTCCGCCGCCGTCCGAGAAGCGGCCCAGCAGGCCGCCGGTGGTGGCGAAACCGCCGTGGTCGTAGTTGGCGCCGCCCGAAACGTCGCCCTCGAAGCGTTCGACGTGATAGCTGCCGGGCATGCAGTGGTGATCGACGGCCGAGACGTAGCGCGGGATCGGCAGGGACGGGTCGAGCTCCAGCCGGTCATGCTTGGCGTTCAGCGCGGCGGCCTTGGCGGCCAGTTCCTCGGCCTGGCGCAGGGTGGTCCAGCGGCCGGCCTGCTGGCGCTGCTCCATGGTCAGGCGGCGCAGGGCCGACCAGGTCTGGAAGGCGGGATCTTTCAGCAGCGCCTTGCGGACCTCGTGGCGATCCTTGGGCGCGCGATCGTTGGCCTTTTCGAAGGCCGGAAGGGCGCGGGTCTCCCAGGCCTGCTTCACGCCCGGGATGAGGCGGGTGGAGAGGTGGCGGTTTAGCTGGGCCAGGACGTTCAGCCGCTCTACCTCGTCGTGCGACATGTCGGGGAACACCCCGTGGCGGCCGACCTTGCGATAGTCGGGCGGGCCGTCATAGGCCTGGATCGGCCCCTCGTTGACGCGACCGGTCATGGGCGCACTCCTACTGCAATTGGCGCGAGCTTGCGCCCGTCCGGCGGACGGCGGACGGGCGACGACGCGAAAATCCGCCTGTCAGGAATCCCCTGTCAGGAATCCAAGGAGTCAGGCGCCGGGCACGGCCGCGCGCTCTCCCGCCGCCGCCTCGATGCGCTGCTCCTCGACGGCGTGCTCGGACGCGAAACGATAGCGGCCCAGCGGCAGCAGCACGAGACCGCCGACCACCAGCAGGCCCGTGGCGACCAGCAGCGACAGCTGGTAGCCGCCGGTGGCGTCGAAATCGGCGCCGAAGGCCACCGGTCCCAGGCCCGAGCCGGCGGCGTAGGACAGGTAGAGGCAGCCGTAGAGGGTGGAATAGGACCGCGCGCCGAAATAGCGGGCGATCAGGAAGGCCAGCAGGTCGAACTCCATGCCCGCCGCCATGCCGACCAGGGCGATGGCCAGCAGAGCGCCGGTAAAGCCTGGGTCCTGGCCGTGCAGGATCAGGCAGCCGATGGCGGGCAGGCACAGCAAAACGAGCGCCACGCCCGGCGCCCAGAAACGGTCGACGAGCCAGCCGCCCGCCACCCGTCCGACGATCACCGAAAGCCCCACGACGGGGGCCAGGCTGACGATCTGCGCCTTCGTGAAGCCCTTGAGCTTCAGCAGGTTCTCGAGATTGGGCAGCGGGCCGGCGATGGCGAACGAGAACAGCAGGAAACCACCGGCGATCAGCCAGAACTTCGCATCGCGCAGCGCCTGCGGCAGGGTGAGGCCCGGGAGCGGCGCGTCCTGCGTGTGGACGCGGCGGGCGCCGGGGTCCTTGAAGGCCGCCAGCGCCACGGGCAGGGCGATGACCAGGGGCAGGGCGCCGGTGACGAGGTAGGCCGCGCGCCAGCCGTGGGCCTCGATCATCCACATCAGGAACGGCTTGATCAGAAAGCCAAAGACGCCGGTGCCCATCAGGGCGATACCCAGGGCCAGCCCCTTGTGCTTCTCGAAGCCGTTGTTGATCGCCCGGGTCCAGGTGGTGGGCAGGGTGCCGGCTCCGACCGCGCCCATGATCGCCCAGTTCAGGTAGAACAGCGGCAGGGCCCCGTTGGTCAGCGCAAAGCCCATGAAGGCGAAGGCGAACAGCACCAGCGACGTGATCGCCACGGGGCGCACGCCGATCCTGTCGCCCAGCCAGCCGATGACCGGTCCGACGATCATGACGGCCAAGGTGGCGACCGGCAGGCCCAGCATGATCGAGGCGAAGCTCCAGCCGAACTCCTTGGCCAGCTGCGGGGCCAGCATGCCGATGCTGTAGAAGGGCAGGGGCGAGAGACCCAGACCCACGCCCAGCACGACGCTGAGCAGCAGCGGCCAGCCGCGGCGGAACTCGCCCTGCTGGTTTTCGGATAGTTTCGCCATCGCCGTTTGCCCCGCCGCGATCACATCGGTAGGCGAGGCAGCCTGGGGCGATGGCAGTCGTCCGCAACAGGAATATCCGGAGCAGTCGCCTTGCGATCAGACGTCAGGCCCGGCGCCGCCCTTTCGGGGGTCAAGGTGCTCGATCTTTCCCGCGTGCTGGCCGGTCCCTGGGCGACCCAGGCCCTGGCCGACATGGGCGCCGAGGTGGTCAAGGTCGAGCGACCCGGCGTCGGCGACGACACCCGGGCCTGGGGGCCTCCGTTTTTCGAGACGACGGACGGCGGGCGCGGCGATGCGGCCTATTTCACCTGCGCCAACCGCAACAAGCGCTCGGTGACCGTCGACATGGCCGATCCGCGCGGCGCGGTCCTGATCCGCCAGATGGCGGCGCAGGCCGACGTGGTGGTCGAGAACTTCAAGGTCGGCGGCCTTTCCAAGTACGGCCTCGACTACGAGAGCCTGGCGGCGATCAATCCGCGCCTCGTCTATTGCTCGATCACGGGGTTCGGGCAGACCGGGCCCTATGCGCCGCGGGCCGGCTACGACTACATGATCCAGGCCATGGGCGGGATGATGTCGATCACCGGCCAGCCGGACGGCGCCGACGGCGCCGAGCCGATGAAGGTGGGCGTGGCGGTGGTCGACCTGTTCACCGGCCTCTATGCGGCCAACGCCATCCTCTGCGGCCTGCTGCACGCCCGCGCGACGGGGGAGGGGCAGCACATGGACATCGCCCTGTTCGACGTGCAGGCGGCCGTGCTGGCCAACCAGGCCAGCAACTATTTCGCCACCGGCAAGGCGCCCGAGCGCCTGGGCAACGCCCATCCGAACCTGGCGCCCTACCAGGTGTTCGCCACGGCCGATGGGGCGATGGTGCTGGCGGTGGGCAATGACGGCCAGTTCCGGGCCTTCGCCAAGGCGGCTGACGCGTCGGTGCTCGCCGAGGACCCGCGCTTTGCGACCAACGCCCAGCGGGTGGCGGCGCGGGCGCAGCTCGCCCAGGCCATGGCTCCGATCCTGGTGACGCGTACGACGCGGGGTTGGATCGCGCTGCTCGAGGCCGCGGGCGTGCCGTGCGGGCCGATCAACACGATCGACCGGGTGTTCGAGGAGCCGCAGGCGGCGCATCGCGGCCTGGTGGTCGAGCAGGCGCGGGACGACCTGGCCGCGCCCATCCGCACGGTGGCCTCGCCGATCCGGGCCTCGCGCACGCCGGTCGTCGTGCAGCGCCCGCCGCCGGCGCTGGGGGCGGACACGGCGGCGGTGCTGAGGGGGCTGGGGAAGAGCGAGGCGGAGATCGCGGCGTTGAAGGCGGCGGGGGTTATCTAGCCGCAAGCCTCTAATTCACCGAGCCAACTCCAACCCGACCTTCCCCGCGAAGGCGGGGATCCAAGCTGGCCTTCAGGAAGTGGCGCCGCCGTGGATCCTCCGGGGAGTCGGCTTGGATCCCCGCCTGCGCGGGGATACTCGGTGAAAATGGCTAGTGTGGGTTGGGAAGAGCCCCCCTACCGCGCCGCCCGCGCCACGCCCTCGGGCATGGCCCCGGCGAAGTCGATGACGCACATGGCGCCATAGGAGCGGTGGCCGCCGCAGGCGACGCCGGCGCTGCTGTAGCCGGCCGACAGGATGTTGCGGCGGTGGCCGCGGCCCGGCACGCGGCTGTCGACCACCAGCTGGCGGACCACGTCGCGGGGGTCCTCAAAGCCGTAGGAGATGTTCTCGGCCGACATGCCGGCATAGACGCCGTACTTGCGCAGGCGCTGGCCGAGGCTCCCGGTCGCGCCGTGGCCGACCGTGCCGCGCGCGCCCTGGGCGCTGGCGTGGTCGCGGGCGGCGTCGTCGATGCGGCCGTCGGCGGTCAGCGGGGGCAGGGGGCGCTGACGCTGCAGCTCGGCGATCGCCTCATGCAGGGCGTCGGGATCCTCGCCGTAGTGGGGCTCGGAGCGGCGCAGCTCGTCGGCATAGGCCCGGGGGTTGGCGCGGACGTAGTTGATCTCGTCGAGCACCGCCTGGGCCTGGCTCTGGGCGGCGGCGATCTGGGGAAAGGCGAGCAGCAGCAGTCCGGCGAGCGCCAGGACTGGGCGACGGTAAGAACGCATACGAACCTACGATACGGAAAAAGCCCCTCGAAGCGTGCTGTAGCACGCTTGTTCGGATTCGCCTGTGTCCGCAGCGTCGCACCCCGGGCCTTGCTATCCGCGAGGCGAGAAAACCGGCGAGGATCCGCCAAGGCGCCTTTCCAGGCGGCATCAAGACGGCCTGACAACCGCCGGATTCCGCGATGCTTCTCGCCCTGATCACGCTGCTGCACGTGCTGGTCTTCGTCTATTGGCTGGGCGGGGACCTGGGGGCCTTCTACACCTCGCGCTACGCCGCCGATCCGGCCCGCACGGTCAAGGAGCGGGGGCTGGCGCTGAAGGTGCTGGCCGACATCGACATGGCTCCGCGCACCTGCCTGATCCTGGCCCTGCCGACGGGCCTGACCCTGGCCAAGCTGAAGATGTGGTGGGACGTCGCGCCCGAGGGCGTGGCGGCCGTGTGGGCGCTGTGCCTTTTCTGGCTGGTCATGGCCTGGGCCATCCACATCCATCACAGCCCGCCCAAGGCCGGCGTGCGCCGCATCGACATCGCCATCCGCTGGGGCGTGCTGGTCGCGCTGGCGGGCTTCGGCGGCGCCAGCCTCGTGGGTCTTGCGACCGCGCCGCTGTTCCTGGCCCTGAAGATGCTGATCCTGGCCATCGCCATCGGCTGCGGCCTGTTCATCCGCAAGCTCCTGGCGCCGCTGGGCCCGCCGGTCGTGGCCATGATGACCACCGGCCCCACGCCCGAGGGCGATGCGACCATCGCCGCGGTGCTGGAGAAGACCCGCCCCGTGGTCGTCAGCCTCTGGATCCTGCTGATCCTCGCCGCGCTGCTCGGCCTCTGGACCCCCGCCTGAAGGAGCCCCGCCATGACCCTGCGTTTCGAACCGACCATGGTGCGCGAGGACAAGACCGCGCGAGAGCTCTACGAGGCGGTGAAGGCCAATCCGGCCCGCGCCCGCTTCGGCTTCGGGAGCAAGGCGGCGGTGGTCAATATCGACTTCCAGCAGTCCTATACGCGCCCCGACCTGTTCCCCAAGAGCGCCTACGTCACCGATCCCGACCAGATCGCCCACGTGAACCGCATCTCGGCCCTGGCCCGGGCGCGGGGCATGCCGGTGATCTGGACGCGGGTGATGTACAAGCCCGACGGCGGCGACGCCGGCGTCTGGGGCACGCGCACCGACACGCCCGACAGCCTGCAGAACATCAAACAGAACAGCGAACGCCACGCCTTCGACCCGCGCGTCGAGATCGACGACGCCGTGGACCTGGTCTTCGACAAGCGCATGCCCAGCGCCTTCTTCGAGAGCCCGCTGCAGAGCTATCTGGTCTGGCACAAGGTCGACACCGTGATCCTCACCGGCGGCTCGACCAGCGGCTGCGTGCGCGCCAGCGCGGTCGAGAGCCTCTCACGCGGCTACCGCACGATCGTTCCCGAGCAGTGCGTGGCCGACAAGCACGAGAGCTACCACTACGCCAACCTGACGGACTTGCAGCTGAAGTACGCCGACGTGGTGGACGTGGAAGAAGCGGCGGCTTGGCTGCGGGGGTGAGCGTGTGGTCGGAGAGACGGGCTCGCCCCTCCGACCCCGTGCTCAGACGTTCACGACGACCTTGCCGATCTGCTCGTTGGATTCGAGGTAGCGATGGGCTTCCTGGATCTGGTCCAGGGGGAAGGTGCGAGCGATCACCGGCTCGAGCGCGCCGCTTGCCAGCCCTTCGAGAATGAAGGCCTTGGCGCGGGCCAGCTTGTCATCGCTGGAGACGATCTCGTTGTAGAGATAGCCTCGCAGGGTCAGCGACTTGCCCAGCACCGTAAACAGCGGGAAGGGCGTCGGGGCGGGGCTGAGGGCGCCGTACAGCAGCAGCACGCCGCCGGGCGCCATGCTGGCGGTCAGCGGCTCAAACGACGGCCCGCCGACCGGATCGAAGACTACGCGCGCGCCGCGGCCGCCGGTGATCTCAGCGACGCGGGCGACGAGATCCTCTTCTTCGGTGACGACGACATGGTGGGCGCCGGCCGCCAGCAGGGCGTCGCGCTTAGCGCTGGTGCGGGTGGTGGCGATCACCGTGGCGCCGACCATGCGGGCGATCTGGAAGGCCGCGAGGCCGACGCTGCTGGAGGCGGCGGTGACGATCAAGTGGTCGCCCGCGGTCAGGCCTGCCTGCTCGATCAGCGCGCCCCAGGCGGTGACGTACTGCATCCAACTGGCGGCGGCCTCTTCGAACGAGATCGTCTGCGGATGACGCACGAGATAGCGGGCCGGCGCGTTGGCGACCTCGCCATAGGTTCCCCAGCGGGCGATGTCGTGCGGCGGGATCAGGCTGACCGCCTCGCCGGGCGCGAAGCCGGTGACGTCGGCGCCGACCTGGGTGACGACGCCCGAGGCCTCGTAGCCCAGGCGGCTGGGGAATTGGGCTTCCTGCAGGTAGGCGTGATTGCGGAACATCACCTCGGCGCGGTTCAGGCCGATGCTGCGGACGGCGAACTGCACTTCATCGGCGGCCGGCGGCGGCTGAGGCAGGTCTTCGATCCGCAGGACGTCGGCGTCGCCGTAGTCGTGGATGCGAACGATGCGGGCCATGTTGGGCTCCTGTTTCGATGAACCCGGAAGAAGCCCGGGTGGACGATGCAGCAGCTAAGGCGGCGACAGGCGGCCCGGAAGCGCGCCTCGCCCTATCTCACTGTTATAAAAATCGATAACAATGGATCGATTGTTCGCGCGCTCGACGGCGGCGCGAGGGGGAGAGCGCATTGGATTTCGCCCAGAAACTCAGGATCTTCGTCGCGGTGGCCGAGGCAGGCAGCTTCGCCCGGGCGGCGACGGCTCTGGGCATGTCGCGCCCCGGCGTGACGAACGCCGTCGCCGGCCTGGAGGCCGAACTGGGCGTACGCCTGCTGCAGCGGACGACGCGGCGGACCAGGCTGACCGGCGAGGGCGAGGCCTTCATCGATCGCGCCGTGACGCTGCTGGCCGACGTGGCCGAAGCCAAGGCGATGTTCGCACCGCCGGATGGCGCTCTGCGGGGGCGGCTGCGGGTCGATATTCCCACGGCGCTGGCCAGGCCGCTGATCATCCCGCGCCTGGGCGAGTTCACGGCGCGCCATCCCGAGGTGGAACTGGTGCTTGGTGTGGGCGACCTCGACATGGATTTGGTCTCAGAGGGCGTCGATTGCGTGGTCAGGCTGGGTGAGTTCCCGGCCAGCAGCCTGGTTGGCCGGTCGATCGGCAGGTTGCGGATGGTGACCTGCGCGGCGCCTGGCTATCTCGAACGCCATGGCGCGCCCGCATCGCTGGACGACCTGGCCGCGCATCGGGCGGTGAACTTCCACTCCGGCCGAACCCGCAGGGCGATCCCTTTCGAATTCGAGACCGATGACGGGCGTCGAAGTTTCACCATGCGCTCGACCGTGACGGTGAACAGTGGCGACGCCTATGTCGAATGCGGACTGCTGGGCCTGGGGATCATCCAGCCGCCCTGGGTGGGGGTCAGCAGTTTCATGGCGGCCGGGCGCCTGGTCGAGGTGTTGCCGAACCTGGCGCCGCCGCTGAAGCCTGTCTCGGTTCTCTATCCCCACCGACGCCACGTGCCGCCGCAGGTGCGCGCCTTCATCGATTGGGTCGAGACATTGGTGCGCTCCATCGGGACGTAGCTTAGGGCTCGGCCCAAAGAAAAAGGCCGCCGGCTTAAGGAGCCGGCGGCCTTCAGTATGTGGAGTTCCAGAGAGGAAATCCGCCTAGAAAAACTTAGTCGACGACCTGGTAGCGGCCCGAGGCGTCGGGGCAGACGCGGACGAAGCGCTTCTGGGTGCGGCCGTCGGGCAGGTAGATCGGGCTTTCGGCCAGGGTGCAGCCGTTGGCGTCGGCGCGGCCTTCGGTCACGCGGTAGGAACGTTCCGACTCGTAGGTGTAGCCACCGCCGCCGCGGCGATCGTAGTAGGCGTCGTCATAGCCGCCGTTGTCGTAGCCGCGATCATAGTCGTTGTAGGCGCGGGGCGGAGGAGGCGGCGGGGGAACCGCGCCCGGGGCGCAGGCGGCCGAGCTGCGGCCGATATTACCGCCGACGACCGCGCCGAGCAGGCCGCCCAGCACCGCGCCTTCGGTCTTGGCGCCGCGACCCGCGACGCTGCCGCCGATGGCCGCGCCGATGCCGGCGCCGGCCAGGCCGCCGCCGGTGGTGCGGTTGGTCGTGCTGCGGCGGCAGGGGTCGTAATAATAGCCGTTACGATCGTAGGCCCCGCCCTGATAGGCACCCGAGCCATAGGCCTGGGCCGAGGCGACGGTCGGAGCCGCAGCGCCGACGAGGGCCGCGCCGGCGACGAGGGCGCTGATGGCGGTCCGGATCATCATCGAAAAACTCTCCCTGAAAGCGGGCGTGACGATCGGGGGACCGTCCGTTGCCTGCACCATGCCAAGCCGTTCCTGAACGGTCGTTGACCGGACCGTTCATCTTCGTTCACGCACCAGTTCGTTCACGCATATGGGCGCCGAATGAGGTATGGACGCGCTCGAACTGGCTTCTTCGGCGTCGAACTTGGCGCGGACGAGGCGAAAATAGGGCCACGCCTGCGGCGAGGCTTGAACGGATCGGAACCGGTCAAGGTTCCCGAAGGCGACTTTTGAATGCGTGAACTGAAAATCGACGCCGTCGGCGGCCAGGGCGACGGCGTCGCCGCCGGCCCGGCCTTCGTGCCCCTGACCCTGCCGGGCGAGCGGATCACCGCCCGCATGGAGGGCCAGCGCGGCGAACTGGCCGAGATCCTCGAGGCCAGCTCCGAACGCGTCGATCCGGCCTGCAAGCATTTCGGCCACTGCGGCGGCTGCGCCCTGCAGCACTGGGACATCGCGCCCTATCTCGACTGGAAGCGCGAGCAGGTGCGGCTTCAGCTGAAGCGCGAGCGCATTGAGGTCGAGATCCTGCCGACCTTCGCCTCGCCGCCGGCCTCGCGCCGCCGGGTGGCGCTGCACGCGCGCGGCGGCAAGGGCGGGGTGCGGCTGGGCTTCAAGGAGCGCCGCTCGTGGAACCTGGTGAAGATCGAGGAATGCCCGGTCGCCAACCCGAAGATCGTGGCGGCCCTGCCGGGCCTGGCGCGTCTGGCCCAGCCGTTCCTGGAGCATCCGAAGTCGGCTCCGACCCTGCACGTCACCCTGACCGGCACCGGCCTGGACATCGACGTCACCGGCGTCGAGCGCAAGAGCGGCGGGCTGTCGGCCGACGCCCGCGTGCAGGCGGCCATGACCGCCGGCGAGTTCGACTTCGCCCGCGTCACCCTGGCCGGTGAGACCCTCTATATGGCCCGCCAGCCGCTGGTGAAGCTGGGTCCCGCCATCGTGCCGCTGCCGGCCGGCTCGTTTCTGCAGGCGGTGCCGGCGGCCGAGCAGGCCATGGCCGACTTCGCCCTGGCGCACGTGGCGGGGGCGGCGCGCGTGGCCGACCTCTTCAGCGGCGTGGGCACGTTCACCTTCCGCCTGGCGCAGGAGGCCTCGGTATACGCCGCCGACTCCGCCGAGCCGGCCATCGCGGCCCTGAAGGCGGCCCTCGGCTCGGCCCCGGGCCTGAAGGCGATCGTCGCTGAGGCGCGCGACCTGACCCGCCGGCCGATGCTGTCGACCGAGCTCGATAAGATGGACGCGGTGGTCTTCGACCCGCCGCGGGCCGGCGCTCTGGAACAGACCGTCGAGATCGCCAAGTCCAAGGTCTCGCGGGTGGTCGGGGTGTCGTGCAACCCGACGACCTTCGCCCGTGACGCCGGCATCCTGATCGACGCCGGCTTCAAGCTGGAGAAGGTGCTGCCGGTGGACCAGTTCCTCTGGTCGCCGCATATTGAGCTGGTCGGGGTCTTTTCGCGATGAGGCGAGGATGGGCCAAGCCAAGGGCCGGGAAGAAAAGCTAGGGGCGGATCGGCGCGGGGCGTTCGCCCTCGACGCCGCCGCCCAGCGGGGCAAGGCCGCCGCCAAGGCGGCCTGGTGGACGGCGGCCGGAGGCCTCGCCAAGTTCATCACCCGCCCGACCGAGGGCAAGGCTGCGCCACGCTTTGCCTCCGACGCCCCGCCGGTGTCGCAGGGGCGCCTGCGCCGGGCCTATCTGTCGGCCTTCGAAAAGGACGCCGCCGACGTCGCCGCCGGCCTCTATCCGCCTATGGAGGACGCGCCGAGCCATCCGGCCGCCTCGATTCTCAAGGCCTGGGACTTCCTGGCCGACGCCCGCGAGGTCGACGACCGCCGCCGCCGGGGCGACGGGGTCGAGGTGCGCGACGACCCCAAGAGCCAGGGCTATCCGGCCTATTACCGGCAGAATTTCCACTACCAGTCGGGCGGCTGGTTCACCGCCGACAGCGCCCGCCGCTATGACGCCCAGGTCGAGGCGCTGTTCTCGGGCGCGGCCGGGGCGATGCGCCGGCGGGCGCTCAGCCTGCTGGCCCGGCATTGGCGGGGACGCGACCAGCGTGAGTTGCGGCTGGTGGACGTGGCCTGCGGGTCTGGGGCCTTCCTGCGGGACCTGGCCGAGGCCTTTCCGCGGGCGGCCCTGGCAGGCGTCGACCTGTCGCCGGCCTATCTGGCCGAGGCCCGCACCCGGTCGGGACGCGGTATGGTGCAGGCCAATGCCGAGCGCCTGCCGCTGGCCGACGACAGCCTGGACGCAGCGACCTGCGTCTACCTGTTCCACGAACTGCCGCCGCGCGTGCGCCCGATCGTCGCCGCGGAGCTCGCCCGGGTGCTGAAGCCCGGCGGCGTGCTGGCCTTCGCCGACTCCGTGCAGCCGAGCGACGAGCCGCATCTGGCGCGGATGCTGGAGGCGTTCCCGGCCTATTTCCATGAGCCGTTCTACGGCAGCTATGCCGACACGGACCTGGAGGCGCTGTTTCAGGCTGCGGGTCTGCGGGTGATCGGGCGCGACAAGGCGTTCCTGACCAAGGCGCTGCTGCTCGCCAAATGATCCCTCTCCCCCCTGCGGGAGAGGGTGGCCTCGCGGAGCGAGGTCGGGTGAGGGGTCTCTCAGAACCGTCCGCGCGACCCCTCATCCGTCGGCTTCGCCGACACCTTCTCCCGCAAGGGGAGAAGGATCATTGTTGCTGACTGACGACCGCGAACCCGGCCCCCTGCGGATCCTGGCCCATGTAGATCCAGCTGCCGCCGGGCACCTGGTGGACGTCCATCATGGTGGTGGCGCCGGTGGCCACGGCGCGGTCGCGGGCGGCCGAGGCGCTGTCGACCTGGGCGTAGTAATTCCAGAACGACACCGGCATGTCGGGCAGGCGGGTCATCATGCCGCCGATGTCGGGTCCGCCGTCCTGGTAGGCGAAGAGCTGGTAGGTTCCCATCGGACCCATGTCGATCGCCTGCGTCTTCACCCAGCCGAACAGGCCTGAATAGAAGGCGAACGCGCCGTCCAGGTCGCCGGCCATCAGCTCGCGCCAGCCGAACGTGCCGGGCGCTCCGTCGGCCGGTTGCGGCGGGATCTCGTCGCGGGGGAACGGCTTGAACAGGGTGAAGACCGCGCCGTACGGATCGGCGACGACCGAGAAGCGGCCGACGCCGGGGATGTCGTCGGCGGGCATGAACACCGAGCCGCCGGCCTCGACCACCTTGCCGACATAGGCGTCGACGTCGTCGACGAAGATGTAGCCGATCCAACCCGGGCGGGCGCCTTCAGGGCATCCGCCCTCGGGCGTGAAGACGCCGCCGACCCCGGCCTCGCCGACATTGAGGATCATGTACTTGGTCGGCCCCGGCATGCCGGAGTCCGTAGGGGTCCAGCCCACGACCTTGGCGTAGAAGGCGCACGCGGCGTCCACGTCGGTGGTCATCAGTTCGTACCAGCCGAACCGTCCGTTGGTCTCCGACATCGCTCTCTCCCTTTTCCGGCTCCGCTCGGGCCGTGTTCTTCGCGAGGACGAACGGCGGGCGTCCGTCCCGACATTTGGCGTGCGGTTTTCTAGTCCGGCATGGTCTCGAAGATGGCCAGGCCCTCCGGCAGCACCACCCACTCGGGCTTGTCGCGCAGGAACAGGGCCATGGTCGGCATAAACAGCGCCGCATCGTCCAGCGAGCCGGCATAGATCGTGTGGCTGTCGTCGACCCCGACCTCGCCGCCGAAGACGAGGCCGCCGCAGGTCGGGCAGGCGTTACGCAGCGCCTCGCCGCCGCGGAAGGCCGGCGAGCGGACCTTCAGCGTCTCACCGGTGATCGTCACCGCGGCGGCCGCAAAGCCCATGAACGGCACGAAGCCCGAGCCCGAGGCCTTGCGGCAGTCGGCGCAGCAGCAATAGCCCTGGTACAGCGGCTCGCCCGTGGCGCTCCAGCGCACGGCGCCGCACAGGCATCCTCCGGTGTAACGGCGTTCTGTCGTCATGGGCGGCATTGATGAGCCTTCCTGTGACAGGTGCAAGCGGGGAGGGATCTCTCCATCCCCGCGTCGTCATCCCCGCGTCGTCATCCCGGGCGGAGGCGCGTAGCGCCGCGGACCCAGGACCCAGGGGACTGGGCGCAGCGCCTGGACTTGTCGCCAGGAGGCTGCCGGCGTCGGTGCGACGGCCCCCTAGGTCCCGGCTCTACGCTTCGCTTCGGCCGGGATGACGGGCTGGAGTGGCTTGAGGTTCAGAACAAACTCAATTGGTCGCCGGTCCTGGGCGGCACGCGGAACTGGGAGGTGTCGAGGCGGGGCAGGGGTTTGTCGAGTTCGAAGCGCTTGAGGGCGGCATGGAAGCGCTGGTTGAGCACCTCGGCCACGGGGCCTTCGCCGGTCATGCGCTTGCCGAACTCGCTGTCATAGGCCGCCCCGCCGCGCATCTGGCGCACCAGCGACATCACCCGCTTGGCGCGGTCGGGATGGTCGGAGGCCAGCCACTGCTCGAACAGGCCGTGGATCTCCATCGGCAGGCGGATGGCGACGTAGCCGGCCGCGACGGCGCCGGCTTCCTTGGCGCGCTCCAGCACCGCTTCCATCTCGTGGTCGTTCAGCGACGGGATGGCCGGGGCGAACATGACGATGGTCGGCACGCCGGCCTCGGACAGTTGGCGCACGGCGTCGAGGCGGCGCTCGGGCGTGGCGGCGCGGGGCTCCATGCTGCGGGCCAGCTTGCGGTCCAGCGTGGTGATCGACACGGCGGCGCGGGCCAGGCCCGCCTTGCCCATCTCGCCCAGGATGTCGAGGTCGCGGGTGATCAGGGCCGATTTGGTGATGATCGAGAACGGGTGGCGAAAGCGGCTGAGCGTCTCCAGCACGCCGCGGGTGACGCGCAGCGACCGTTCCTGCGGCTGGTAGGGATCGGTGTCGCCGCCGATGTGGACGCTGCCCACCTTGTAGGTCGGCTTGGACAGTTCGCGATCGAGCAGCTTGCCGGCCTCGGGCTTGAAGAACAGCTTGCTCTCGAAGTCGAGGCCGGGCGAGAGGCCGAGATAGGCGTGGGCCGGGCGGGCGTAGCAGTAGATGCAGCCGTGCTCGCAGCCGCGATAGGGATTGATCGAGCGGTCGAAGCCGACGTCCGGGCTCTTGTTGCGGGCGATGACGGTCTTGGACTTCATGGCCAGCACGCTGGTGGTGAGCACGCGGGCGGCGTTGTCGTCTTCGGTCCAGCCGTCGTCGAAGGGCTCCGAGGTCAGGCTTTCGTAGCGGCCCGTCTCGTTGCTGCGCGCGCCGCGCCCGCGCAGGGCGGCGGTTCCCTGCTTGTAGGCGGTGTCGGTGAAGGAGCGGCGCGTCTGCATGAAGGCATCCTACGCCCACATCTGGAACATAACAAGAACGATGCTTGACGGCGCCGCCGAGGAGCCTTCAAAGGCGAGACCATGATCTCCTTGATCCTTCCCGCCGTCGCGCCCGTGCATGCGCTCGCCCAGATCCTGGCCCAGCTGGTGCCGGCGGCCGTCGACGGACTGGTCAAGGAGGTGGTGATCGCCGGCGTGGCGGAGCCTGGGCTCGATGCTCTGATCGAGGACAGCGGGGCGCGGTTCGTGGCCGCCTCGGGCGACAGGGGCGGGCTGCTGGCGGCCGGCGCGGCCGTGGCGAGGGGCGACTGGATCCTGGCGCTGGATCCGTCGCGCGGCCTGCCTGAGGCCTGGCGCGGACCTGTGGAGGCGCACCTGGCCGGCGGAGCGGGGGCGGCGGCTCTGCTGGTTCCGGCGGGCGGCTTGCTGGCGCGGCTGACGGCGGCGCCGCTGGGGCTGCTCGTACGACGGCTGGACTATGCGGCGACGGGTGGGTTTGCGGGGCATGCGCCGGAGAAGGCGCTGGCGGGGCGGCTGAAGGCGAGGCGGGTTCAGATCTGAAGACCCTCTCCCCGAAGGGGGAGTTGGCCGCGAAGCGGTCGAAGGGGGAAGTTTCTGCGGCGACGGCGGGCGACTTCCCCCTCCGTCGCCTTCGGCGACACCTCCCCCTTCAGGGGGAGGGTTGTAAGTCTCGCCTCCTGCGCGTTATCGAGGATCCATGTCGCTCGCCCACGCCTCCGCCGCCGCATCCGTGAAATGGGTCGGCTGGCTGCGGCGCAGGATCCGTTCCAGCGAGCTGTGGCTGATCGCCGTCGCGACATTGATCGGCGTGGCGGCAGGAACCTTCGCGGTCGTGCAGGCCCAGGTGGCGCACGGCCTGCAGATGCTGCTGTTCGAGATCGACATCAACGAGCGGCTCAGCGCCCAGTCTCACGTCGCGCCCTGGCGGCTGCTGGCCATTCCGATCGGTGGGCTGTTGCTGGGCGGGATCACCTGGGCCTGGATGAAGTATCGCCCGCGCCCCGCCGTCGACCCCGTGGAAGCCAACGCCCTGCACGGCGGGCGGCTGTCGATGAAGGACAGCGCCTTCATCTGCGGCCAGACCATGCTGTCGAACGGGGTGGGGGCCTCGGTCGGGCTCGAGGCCGCCTACGCCCAGGCCGGGGCGGCGGCCGCCTCGTTCGCGGGCCAGCGGCTGAACCTGCGCCGGGCCGACATGCGCACCCTGGTGGGCGCCGGGGCCGGGGCGGCCATCGCCGCGGCCTTCGGCGCGCCGCTGACCGGCGCCTTCTACGCCTTCGAGATCGTCATCGGGGCCTATACCGTCGCCAACCTGGCGCCCGTGGTGGCCGCCGCCCTGGCCGCGGTGCTGGTGGCCAGCAAGATGGGCGCGATCCCCTACCTGCTGAAGACCGACACCCAGGCCGTGCAGTCCTGGACCGACTACGGCCTCTACGCCCTGGTGGGCCTGGCCTGCGCGATCGTGGGCATCGGCCTGATGCGGCTGGTGGCCAACGCCGAGCGGCTGGTGACGCGTTCGCCGATCCCACGCTGGCTGCGGCCGGCGATCGGCGGCATGGGGCTGGCGGCGCTGGCGGTGATCACGCCTCAGACCCTGTCGGCGGGGCACGGGGCGCTGCACCTGAACCTGATGGCCGAGGCGCCGCTCAAGCTGCTGCTGATGCTGCTGGCCATGAAGGCCCTGGCCTCGGTGATCTCGCTGAGTTTCGGCTTCCGGGGCGGCCTGTTCTTCGCCTCGCTGTTCCTGGGGGCGCTGCTGGGCCAGGTGTTCTCGGCGATCTCGCTGATGATCCCGTGGGCGCCGAGCCTGGACCCGACCGTGGCGGCGCTGGTCGGCATGGCCGCGCTGGGCGTGGCCGTCGTGGGCGGGCCCTTCACCATGTCGTTCCTGGTGCTGGAGGCGACCGGCGACTTCACCGTGGCGGCCGCGGCCCTGGTGGCCTCGATGATCGCCAGCGCCATGGTGCGCGAGACCTTCGGCTACTCGTTCTCGACCTGGCGGCTGCACCTGCGCGGCGAGACCATCCGCAGCGCCCACGACGTGTCGTGGATGCGGCCGCTGAGCGCCGGGCGGATGATGCGCAAGGATGTCCAGACTGTGCCGGCCGAGACGACCCTGGCCGAGTTTCGCCGTCGCTTCCCGCTGGGCTCGACCAAGCGGGTGATCATGGTCGACGAGGCGGGGCTCTATGCCGGGGTGATCCCGACCGCCAAGGCCTATGCCGACGGCGGCGACGGCGAGAAGCCCGTCGCGGGCCTGGCCATCAACGCCGAGACGGCGCTCAAGCCCGAGCAGTCGATCAAGGACGTCATGCGCGCCTTCGACCGCAGCGAGACCGACGAACTGGCGGTGATTGACGACAAGAAGAACGTGCTGGGCGTGCTGTCGGAAGCCTACGCCACGCGGCGTTACGCCGAGGAGCTGGAGAAGGCGCGGCGGGAGCTGACGGGCGAGGCGGGCTAGGTGTTTCCCTCTCCCCTTGCGGGAGAGGGTGGCCTCACGAAGTGAGGTCGGGTGAGGGGTCTCTCAGAAGGCTGCTGAGAGGCCTTTCGACCCCTCATCCGTCGGCCTCCGGCCGCCACCTTCTCCCGCAAGGGGAGAAGGGAGCTTCTACATATCCAGCCGGAAGTCGATCACCTTGGCCCCGCTGGCCACGGCGTCGAGCGTGCGGGTCTCCGCGCCGAGCAGGCGGCGGTACGTCCAGTACGAGGCCATGACCTTCTCGACGTAGTTGCGGGTCTCGAGCGCGGGCAGGCTTTCGATCAGCAGCAGGCTGTCGCAGTCGGCGCCCAACTGCTGCTGCACCTTGAGCAGGGTGCCCGGGCCGCCGTTGTAGGCGGCCACGGCGCGCAGGATGTCGGGGCTTTGCAGGCCGCGGTCCATCAGCCAGGTGAAGTAGTCCTGGCCGACCCGCAGGTTGAAGGCCGGGTCGAACAACGGAGTGTTGTCGGCCAGCAGCTTGTCGTCGCCGGCGGCGCGGGCGGCCGCGACCGGCATCAGCTGCATCAGGCCCACGGCCCCGGCGCCGGAAACGGCGGTCGGGTCGAAGCGGCTTTCCTGGCGCACCAGGGCGTAGACCAGGGCCTTGTTGATCGTGAAGCCGCCCTTGGGCGCGAGGTCGGGCAGGGGGTAGTCCTCGCCGCCGATCTTCTTGACCGGACGGCCGGCGTTGAACGGCGCGCGGGCGTTGAGGGCGAGGGTCAGGGCGCTCCAGTCGGCGCGCGCCTTTTCGTCGGCGGCCAGGGACAGGCCGGCCCGCAGCTCGGCGCCGGCCTCGTTCCAGCGGCCCAGTTGGGCCAGCGATGCGGCGCGGCGGGCGCGGATGTCGCCGGCAAGCAGCTTGTTCAGCGAGGCCGGATCGGGACCGCTGTAGGAAACACGGGTGATCAGGGCGGCGATCGGGTCGTCAGGGTCGTTGGCGACGGCCAGACCCGCCATCGCCAGCTGGCGGCCGGCGATCATGCCGTAGAAGGTCTGCGGGGCCTGGGCGGCCTGGGTCAGCAGCACGCGCACGCCGTCGTTGTCACCGGCCATGCCGGCCGAGCGGGCGGCCCAGAAGGCGCCGGCGGCGCGCAGCCAGTCGTCCTGGCTCTGGTCGTGGGCGACCTGCTCGAAATAGCCGCGGGCCTCGCCGTAGGATTCCAGGCGGAACGAGGCCAGGCCGGCGATCCAGCGCTCGCCCGAGGCCTTGGCCAGCTTCAGCGCGCCCTTCACGTCGCCGGAATAATAGGCCTCGCGGGCGGCGCGGCCCTTGTCGGCGGGGCCGGCGGCGCGGCCGCCCTGGGCGACGTCGACGAAGAGTTCGGGCGCCTTGGGCGCGGCGGTGCGCGCCGGCTTGCGCTTCATGGCCAGGGCGTAGACGCGGTCGGCGCCGGCTTCGTCGCCATAGAGCTTCAGCCAGCCGGTCAGATCGTCATAGCTGGCGGTGTAGGCAGTGGGGTGCATCAGCCGCACCAGCGACAGCTTGCCGATCAGGCTGCGGTTGCGGGTGTTGGCGAAGGCGGCCTCGGCGGCGTCGAAGTCGCCGCGCTCGGCGGCGCCGAACGCCGCCTGATAATAGCGCATGTCGCTGTCAGACAGCGGTTCCAGCCCCGCGGCCCTTGCTGCGGGCGCAGCAAGGTTAAGGCAAAGCGCGAGGGCCGAGACAACGGCCAGAGGGCGAGCGAAAAGCTGCAAATCGTATCCGCGCAAGCCTTTGAAAAGGCGGCGCGCGTCCCCGTTCCGACTGGTCAGCGGCTTGTTTAATGGGGCCGTTCGGGTCGATCAAGCCTTTCGGCCAGCATCAGGAGGTCCTGCCAGGCCTTCTTCTTGGCCGCCGGCTGGCGCAGCAGGAACGCCGGATGCAGGCTGGGCAAGGCCGGAACCTCGATCGCGCCGTCCTCGGAACGCCATTCGAACCAGCGGCCGCGAAGGGACAAAATGCCTTCCTCGCGCTTCAACATGCTCTTTGCGGAGGCGCCGCCGACCAGCAGGATCAACTTCGGCTTGATCAGCGCGATCGCTCGCTCGACGAACGGGGCGCAGACGGCCTGCTCCTGGGGCGTGGGCGTGCGGTTGCCGGGCGGGCGCCAGAAGACGGTGTTGGTGATGAAGGCCCGCTCCTGCAGGCCGGCCGCCTTCAGCATGCGGTCGAGAAGCTGGCCGGCGCGGCCGACGAAGGGCTCGCCGCGGGCGTCTTCCTCGGCGCCGGGACCTTCGCCGATGACCATGACCGGTGCGTCGCCGGGCCCGCGCGAGAACACGGCCTGCTTGGCGCCTTGCGTCTTCAGCGGGCAGCCGTCGAAGGCGGCGATGGCGGCGGCCAGGCTTTCGAGATCGTTGCAGGCGGCGGCCAGTTGCCTGGCCTGCGCGGCGGCCGCGCCGATGTCTATCCCGCCGAACGCGCCGGGGCGGGGCGGGGGGGCGGCGACCACCACCGGCTGGGGCTGGCTGCGGGCCCTAAGCAGAGCCGCGCCCTCGGCCAGGCGGTCGATCGGCTCGTCGGCGTAGCAGGCCTCGACCCCCGCATCGGCCCAGAAGGCCAGCAGGCTTTCGACGGCGCGCGGATCGACGGCGAGGCTCATGGGGTTTCTCTAGCGAGTATAATGGGCTGCGTCACCGATATGTCCGCGCTGCGGTGCAACAAAAACTATCCAGTTTTCCTTGACCGCCGTGGCGTCACGTTCGGATAAAGTCCGACTCAAACAGGAAGAAGGCAGGCTCCGCGCAGGGCCTGGGGCGGGAGAAGCCATGAGCGAAGTCCTCGAACGCGAGTCGATGGAATACGACGTCGTCATCGTCGGGGGCGGCCCGGCGGGCCTGGCGTCGGCCATCCGTCTCAAGCAGATGGCCGAAAAGGCCGGAACCGAAATCAGCGTGGCGCTGGTGGAAAAGGGCTCGGAAGTCGGCGCCCACATCCTTTCGGGCGCGGTCATCGATCCCAAGGCGCTGAACGAGCTGATCCCCGACTGGAAGGAAAAGGGCGCGCCGCTCGAGACCCCGGTCACCAAGGACAAGTTCCTGCTGCTGGGCCCGCAAGGCGAGCTCGGCCTGCCGATGTTCGCCATGCCGCCGTTCATGCACAACCACGGCTGCTACATCGCCTCGCTGGGCAATGTCACCCGCTGGCTGGCGGCCCAGGCCGAGGAACTGGGCGTCGAGATCTATCCGGGCTTCGCCGCCTCGGACATGGTCTGGCGCGAGGATGGCTCGCTGAAGGGCGTCGTCGTCGGCGTCGTCGGCATCGCCAAGGACGGCCACGAGAAGCCCGACTACCAGCCGGGGATGGAACTGCACGGCAAGTACGTGTTCATCGCCGAGGGCGTGCGCGGCTCGCTGGCCAAGCAACTGATCGCCAAGTTCGACCTGAGCGCCGGCAAGTCGCCGCAGAAGTACGGCATCGGCATCAAGGAGCTGTGGCAGATCCCGGCCGACAAGCACCAGCCTGGCCTGGTGCAGCACACCACCGGCTGGCCCCTGGACAACCAGACGGGCGGCGGCAGCTTCCTGTACCACTTCGGCGACAACTACGTGTCGGTCGGCTACGTGGTGCACCTGAACTACAAGAACCCCTGGCTGTCGCCGTTCGACGAGTTCCAGCGCTTCAAGCAGCACCCTTCGATCCGCCCCTATCTGGAAGGCGGCAAGCGGATCGCCTACGGCGCGCGGGCCATCACCGAGGGCGGCTACCAGTCGATCCCGAAGCTGTCGTTCCCAGGCGGGGTGCTGATCGGCTGCTCGGCCGGCTTCGTCAACGTGCCGCGCATCAAGGGCAGCCACAACGCCATGAAGACCGGCATGCTGGCCGCCGAAGAGGCGTTCAAGGCCATCGCCGCCGGCCGCGAGGGCGACGCCCTGGTCGAGTACGAGGCCGTCTTCGAGAAGTCGTGGGTCGCCAAGGAACTGAAGGTCGTCCGCAACGCCAAGCCGCTGCTGGGCAAGCTGGGCACGGCGCTGGGCGGCGCGTTCGGCATGTTCGACATGTGGTGCACGCACCTGTTCGGCGGCTTCTCGTTCTTCGGCACGCTGAAGCACGACAAGACCGACGCGGCCTCGACGGGCCTGGCCAAGGATTATCAGCCGATCGTCTATCCCAAGCCTGACGGCGTGATCAGCTTCGACAAGCTGTCGAGCGTCTTCCTGTCGGCCACCAACCACGAGGAAGACCAGCCGGCGCACCTGAAGCTGAAGGATCCGTCGGTTCCGATCGACGTCAACCTGCCCAAGTACGGCGAGCCGGCGCGCCTCTACTGCCCGGCCGGCGTCTACGAGGTGCTGTATGACGAGCAGGGCGCCAATCCGAAGTTCCAGATCAACGCCCAGAACTGCGTCCACTGCAAAACCTGCGACATCAAGGATCCGTCGCAGAACATCGTCTGGACCACGCCGGAAGGCGGCGGCGGCCCGAACTATCCGAACATGTGATGCCGCGATCCTCCCCCTGAAGGGGGAGGTGGCCCGAAGGGCCGGAGGGGGAAGTCCCTTCAGCCTTTCTGGCGGCTGCTTCTTGTGCAGCCACGTCCCCCCTCCGTCGGCTTCGCCGACACCTCCCCCTTCAGGGGGAGGATCTGAACTTGCCCGAAACCCTGAAACCTAAGAGGGTGGCGGGATGATGCGTCTTCGAGTCCTCCTGTCCCTGGCTTCCACCGTCGTGCTGGCCGCCTGCGCCACCACCGAGCCCGCGCTGCGCGGATCGCAGGAGGGCTGGAACAACGCGCCGTGGAACGGCCGCTCGGCCTATGGCCAGTTCCTGGCCGGCCAGGCCGCGCTGGAGGACGGCCGCAGCGACGAGGCCGCCGCCTATTTCCAGGCCGCCCGCAATCTTGGCGAAGACCCGGGCCTGCTGGGCGAACGCGCCTTCACCGCCTCCCTGCTGGCCGGCGAGGTCACGCGCGCGGCTGAGCTGGCGCCGCGCGCCGAGGGCGGTACCGAGGGCGTGCGGCGCCTTGGCATGCTGACCGTGGCCGTCGACGCCCTGGCGCGCGGCAAGGGCAAGGAAGCGCAGGCCCTGCTGGCCGATCCAGCGCTCGGCTTCCCGCACCGCCCGGCGGTGGCCCTGCTGACGCCGTGGGCCGCCCAGGCCGCCGGCGACGCGGCCGCCGCCCAGGTGCTCCCTGAGCTGCGCAACGATCGCCTGGTGCAGTATTTCGGCCAGCTCGGCCGCGCCGAGATCCTGGAGCGGGCCGGCAAGTCCGCCGAGGCTGAAGCCGACTACAAGGCGCTGATGGAGGTCGCGGCCGTCCGGCCGATGTTCGCCCTCGACTACGGCGCGTTCCTCGAGCGCCGCAAGCGTCGCGACGAGGCCGTGGCCCTCTATGATTCCATCCTGGCCGAGGCCCCCAGCGACACGGCCCTGCTGGACGCCCGGGCCCGCGCCGTCGCCCGCAAGGCGCCGCCAGCGCTGGTCAGCGGCCGCCAGGGCGCGGCCAACGCCCTGGTCGCTTGCGCGGCGGTGTTCACCAGCGAGCGCCAGAGCCAGTTCGCCCTGGCCTATCTGCGCCTGGCCCTGCACCTGGATCCCAAGCGCGAGGACGCGCTGCTGATGGTCGGCGACCTGCTCGACCAGGGCGGCGATGTCGACGGCGCCCGCGCGGCCTACGCCAAGATCCCGACCGGTTCGGCCCGCTATGCCGCGGCCCAGGGCAAGATCGCCTGGACGCTGCAGAACGCCGGCGACAAGGACAAGGCCATCGCCGTGGCCGAGGCCGCCGCCAAGGCGCCCGACGCCGGCCGGTCGGCCCAGCTGGTCTATGCCGACCTGCTGCGGGCCAACGACCGCTGGGCCGAGGCCGTGGCGGTGATCGACCCGCTGGTCGAGGCCGAGAAGGACAAGCCCGACTGGCGCCTGCTCTACATGCGGGGTGTGTCGCTTGAGCGCGCCGGCCGCTGGCCCGACGCCGAGCGCGACCTGCAGCAGGCGCTGGAGCTCAATCCGAACGAACCGGAGCTGCTGAACTATCTCGGCTACTCGTGGATCGACCGCAACGAGCGGCTGCCCGAGGCGCTGTCGATGGTGCAGAAGGCCGTGAAGGCCAATCCGCAGTCGGGCGCCATGCTCGATTCCCTGGGCTGGGCCTATCACCGCCTGGGCGACGACAAGGCCGCCGTCGAGATGCTGGAACAGGCCATCGAGTTCGAGCCCGGCGACCCGGACATCAACGACCACCTGGGCGACGTCTACTGGCGCCTGGGCCGCAAGACCGAGGCTCAGTTCCAGTGGCGGCGCGTGCTGAGCCTGGAGCCGACCGACGAGCAGAAGGCCGCCGCCGAGGCCAAGCTGAAGGACGGCCTTGGCAGCAAGGGGCCGGCCAAGGCGCCGGCCGTGGCCAACGGCGCCAACGCGCTGTAGGTCTAGCTCGCTCAAGCTTTCCAGGTAACCGTCGATGCGCCGTTCCGCCTTCGCCCCGGCCAAGGTCAATCTGTTCCTGCACGTCGGCGGTCCCGACGTCGAGGGCTATCATCCGCTGTCGAGCCTGATGGTGTTCGCCGACGTCGGCGACACGGTCTCGATCCAGCCGGCCGACGCGCCGAGCTTCGAGACCACCGGCCGGTTCGGGCGCGACATTCCGGTCGACGACAGCAATCTGGTGGTTCGCGCGGCCATGGGGCTGCACGCGGCCGTCGGCGGTCCGGCGCCGCCGGTGCGCATGATCCTCGACAAGGCCCTGCCGATCGCCGCCGGCCTGGGCGGGGGCTCCAGCGACGCGGGGGCGGCGCTGCGGCTGCTTCGGGAAGCGCTGGGCTATTCGCTGTCGGACGCCGAGCTGGAAGCCGTCGCCGGCGCCCAGGGGGCGGACGGTGTGCCGTGCCTGTGGGGCGCGCCGGTGCTGGCGCAGGGCAGGGGAGAGCGGCTGTCGCCGGCGCCTGCGCTGCCGCAGTTGCACGCGGTTCTGGTCAATCCGCTGGTCCCGTCGCCGACGGGGGCGGTCTATCGCGCCTATGACGCGGCCGTCGATCCGCGCGGCGAGGCGCCGCCGCCTACGCCCGACGCTTTCGAGAGCATCGAGGAGGTGTGCGCCTGGCTGTCGGCGGTGACCCGCAACGACCTGCAGGCCCCGGCCGTGGCCCTGGAGCCGCGCATCGGCGAGGTGCTGGAGCTGCTGGCCGGCGAGCCCGAGGCGCTGCTGGCGCGGATGTCGGGCTCGGGCGCGACCTGTTTCGCGCTGTGCGCCAGCGACATCGAGGCCGAGGGGCTGGCCGAGCGCATCGAGACGATGCGGCCGGACTGGTGGGTGCGCCGCTGCCGCCTGGGCGGGCCGTTCTAGGCCTTGCGTGCTCCTCGTCCTTCGACAAGCTCAGGATGAGGATCAAGGCATGCCGCTCAAGGGCGCTTAAGGGCCGTCCAGTGGAAAACCTCACCCTGAGCTTGTCGAAGGGCGGGGTTTTCGGGCCAAGATCATTCGAGTTTCAGGGAGCCCTCGCATGGACCGCCGCCTGTTCATCGCCGCCGCCGCCGCGGCCGCCGCCACTTCGGCGCATGCCCAGGAAGCAACTCCTGCGCCTCAGCCGGCTGCTTCGCCTGCGCCCGCGCCCAAGCCGCCGACGCGCGTGGCGGTGGAGACGCCGCTCGGCAGGATCGTCATCGAGCTGCATACCAAGGAAGCGCCGATCACCACGGCCAACTTCCTGCGCTACGTCGACCAGAAGCGCTATGACGGCGCGACCTTCTTCCGGGCCTCGCGGGCGCCGGGGGCGCCGGAGTACGGCCTGATCCAGGGCGGGGTGCAGGGCGATCCCAAACGGGTGCTGGCGCCGATCGCCCACGAGCCGACCACCAAGACAGGCCTCAAGCACGTGTCGGGCACGGTCTCGATCGCCCGCAACGCGCCAGGCACGGCGACCTCGGACTTCTTCATCCTGATCGGCGACGCCCCGGGCCTGGACGCCAATCCGGCCGCCACGGGCGACAACCAGGGCTTCGCGGCCTTCGGCACGGTGGTCGAGGGCATGGACGTGGCCCAGAAGATCCTGGCCCTGCCCACGCCGGGAAAGGCGATCAACCCGGTGATGACCGGCCAGATCATCGACCCGCCGCTGAAGATCCTCTCGGCGCGGCGGGTTCCTTAAAGCCCGGCGTCAGCTAGCCTCGGGGCCGTAGATGTCGAGGTCGAGCTTCAGGCCGCGCAGCCCCAGCGTCAGCAGGGTCGCCGGAGCCAGAGCCAGGCCCTCGGCGCCTTCGCGCAGGAACAGTCCGCAGAACATGTCGGCCTGATAACGGTCGGACAGCGCCTTCCAGACCGTCATGTCCTGGGTGAGGTCGGCGAGCAGTTCCTCGATCTGCGCGTCGAGATCGCCGGGCGAGCGGCGGTCGACGGTTCGTCTCCAGGAGCCTCTCCGTTCGCGCGCGGTTCCGCCGCCGTGCAGCGGCCGCTCGTCGCCCTTGCGGCAGGACTGCGTGGGCGGCCCTTTCAGAAGGATGGTGATCTCGTCGGGATCCAGGTCTTCGCCGAAGAACCGGAGCGTGGCGGCGGTTTGGTGGAGTTGGCTCACGCGACCTGCCTAACATCGATCTTCGCAGGATCGGGCAAAGAAAAAGGGCGCGGAGGCCGAAGCTTCCGCGCCCTTCTTTTGGACCGCCTTCAGCGGAGCCCGGAGGCTCAGCTGTGGTAGGCGCGTTCCCCGTGTTCGGAGATGTCCAGGCCTTCTTCTTCGGAGTCCGGCGAGGCGCGCAGGCCGATCACCAGCTTGATGATGAAGAAGACGATGGCCGAGGCGATGGCCGACCACACGATGGTGACGCCGACGCCCTTCAGCTGAGCGATGACCTGGGTGACCAGGTCGTAGGTCGCCGTGTCGCAGGTCGAGATGTCGCCGTCCTTGGCGCACGAGGTGTAGTCGACGACGCCGGCGCCGCCCCAGGCGGGGTTGACGACCAGGCCGGTGCCGATGGCGCCGACGATGCCGCCGATGCCGTGGATGCCGAAGGCGTCGAGGCTGTCGTCGTACTTCAGCGCGTTCTTGATGGTCGAGCAGAAGACGATGCAGATCGGCGAGACGACCAGGCCCAGGAGCACCGAGCCCATCGGGCCGGCGAAGCCGGCGGCCGGGGTGATGGCCACGAGGCCGGCCACGATGCCCGAAGCCAGGCCCAGGGCCGACGGCTTCTTGCGCGTGATCCACTCGACGATGATCCACGACAGACCGGCGGCGGCGGTGGCCACGAAGGTGTTGACCATCGCCAGCGAGGCGTAGGCGTTCGACTCCAGGTTCGAACCGGCGTTGAAGCCGAACCAGCCCACCCACAGCAGGCCGGCGCCCACCAGGGTCAGGGTCAGCGAGTGCGGAGGCATCGGTTCCTTGCCGTAGCCCTGGCGCTTGCCGAGGATGATGGCACCGACCAGGGCGGCGATACCGGCGTTGATGTGCACCACGGTGCCGCCGGCGAAGTCGAGGGCGCCGAAGCTCCAGATCAGGCCGGCCTTGACGGGCGCGGTCGGATCCAGGGCGATGGCGTCAGGGCCTGGCCACCACCAGACCATGTGGGCCATCGGGTAGTACGACAGCAGCGGCCACAGGAAGGCGAAGGCGACGATCGCGGCGAACTTCATGCGCTCGACCAGCGAGCCGACCACCAGGGCCGCGGTGATGGCGGCGAAGGTCGACTGGAAGGCCACGAAGGTCAGTTCCGGGATCACGACGCCGGTCGAGAACGTCGCGGCGTTCGTCGAGGTGGTCACGTCCTTGAGGAACAGGCGGCCGAGGCCCCCAACGAAGCTGTCCCAGCTGCCGCCGTCGGTGAAGGCCAGGCTGTAGCCCCACAGCACCCAGGTCACGAAGCTGATCAGGGCGACGGTCGAGACCTGCATCATGACCGACAGCATGTTCTTGGAGCGGACCAGGCCGCCGTAGAACAGGGCCAGGCCCGGCAGGATCATCAGCAGGACCAGCAGGGTCGAGGTCAGCATCCAGGCGTTGTCGCCCTTGTCCTGCTTGTCGACGATGGTCGGAGCGGCGGCGGGAGCCGGAGCAGCGGCCGGAGCAGCGGCGGGCGCAGGCGCGGCCTCGGCGGGCGCGGCGGCGGCGGCCGGAGCGGCCTCCTGGGCGAAGGCGGTCGCGCCGAGCGGCGCCCCCGCCAGCGTCGCGGCGAGCATCAGCCCGGCCAGCGGCTTAAAGGTCAATTTCATCGTTGGTATCCCCTTTCCCCGACGATCGTTACAGAGCGGCCGGGCCGGTTTCGCCCGTCCGGATGCGCACGGCTTCTTCGACATTGAGGACGAAGATCTTGCCGTCGCCGATCTTGCCCGTGGCCGCAGCGGCCTTGACCGCTTCGACCGCCTTGGCCGCGGACGCATCGTCCACCACGGCTTCCAGCTTCACCTTGGGCACGAAGTTCACTTGGTACTCCGCGCCACGATAGATTTCGGTCTGGCCCTTCTGGCGGCCGTAACCCTTCACTTCCGACACCGTCAGGCCTTCGACGCCGGCGGCGACCAGCGCCTCGCGGACCTCGTCCAGCTTGAAGGGTTTGACGACCGCTATGATCAGTTTCATCCGGCTTGCTCCGGTCCGCCTTGGGCGGACCCCCCTTGTTGATGGCTAGAGCGGATTTGCTCACTCGATCACCGCGACGCCGCCGGATGCGGCCGCGTCGTTTCCCCGGCCTTCGCACGCTATCGGCCACGGTTCCTTGAGCGGGCGCGCGGGGTAGGCAATTGGAAAGGAAAGAGGCAAGGCGCCTATAAAAGTATCATCGGTCGCCCAGTTTGCGCGCTTCTACAGCAATTACGTCGTCCAGCGGCGCCGTGGCGTGCGGCGTCGCGCAACGTCTACAATGACCGCTCTTCCGCCGTTCCGAAGGATTCTCCGATGACGCCCCTGTGGGCCAAGATCGCCCCCTGGGCGCTGCTGATCTGCTCGAACGTGTTCATGACCTATGCATGGTACGGCCACCTGAAGGGCAAGCCGCTGGCGCTGCCGGTGGCGATCCTGAGCAGTTGGCTGATCGCGCTTCCCGAGTACATGCTGGCGGTTCCCGCCAACCGGATCGGGCACAGCGTCTATTCCACGGCTCAGCTTAAGACCGGGCAAGAAGCGATCACCCTGATCGTCTTCACCTTGTTCTCCTACTTCTATCTCGGAGAAGCCATTCGCTGGACCACGATGCTGGGCTTTTTGCTTATCTTCGCCGGAGCTGCGCTGGTGTTCTTTTTCAAGTAACGGCGAAGTCTAGATCACGAGCCCGTGATCGCCTGCAACGGAGTCGCAATCTGGAGCGTAAAGCCGGCCTGAGTTTCAAGCGAAAGGACCAGGCCATGTATGTGACGCGCTTCCTCTCCGCCGCGGCGGCCATGGCGCTGCTGTCGGGCGTCGCCATCGCCCAGACCGCCGATCCGGCGGCTCCGGCCCAGCCGCCGGCCGCTGCGCCGCCCGCCGCGACCGCGGCTCCGGCGACCCCGGCCGCCAAGGTGACCCCGAACGGTGATCTGATCGCCACGGCCCAGGCGTCGGGACAGTTCACGACCTTCCTCAAGGCCCTGGACGCCACCAACCTGACCAGCGTGCTGAAGAGCAACCCGAACCTGACGGTGTTCGCCCCCACCGACGCGGCCTTCGCGGCCCTGCCGGCCGGCGAACTGGATCGCCTGATGCAGCCGGCCAACGCCGCCCAGTTGCAGAAGGTGCTGACCTATCACGTGATCAACACCAAGGTGGACTCGACCAAGATCACCGGCGCTAAGGGCGAGGTGAAGACGGTCGAGGGCTCTTCGGTGACGCTGGACGGCAGCGGCGCCAGCCCCATGGTCGACGGCGCCAACATCGTGCAGGCCGACGTCATGGCCACCAACGGCGTGCTGCACGTGGTCGACAAGGTGCTGATCCCCAAGGACGTTCCGATCCAGGCCGCGGCAGCCGCGACGGATGACGCCGCGACCAGCATGGCCTCGGCCACGACCAACAGCGACGCCATGGCGGCCACCGACGCCGGCGCCGATGTCGCCGCCCAGGCCGCGCCGGCCGCAGCTCCGGCTCCGGACCAGGCGACCACGCCCTCGGCGACCGACGCCCCCGCCGATCAGGCGATGAACCCGACGACCTCGCCGGCGCCGGCTGACCCGACCGCCGCCACGACGGCTCCGGCCGCCGACACCGGCACGGCCGCGCCGACCTCGGCGACCCTGCCGGCCTCGTCGATGAGCCCCGACCAGCAGGCGACCCTCAAGGCCGGCGACGCCAATGTCGTCTCCAACCCGCCGGTCGCCGACACGCCCGAGAATCGCAAGGCCTACGGCGCGCCCATGTCGAACGCCGGCAAGCGTTCGAGCGCCAAGGGCAACTAAGTCCAAAAGCAACGTCCACTTCGCTTGAAGCGACAGTCGGCGGGCCCTATGGTCCGCCGACTTTTTCAGGCCCCTGTTCGGACGTCATGCCCGCCGCCCCCAAATCATTTCAAAGCCTCATCCTGACGCTCCATAACTACTGGAGCGAAAAGGGCTGCGTGATCCTGCAGCCGCACGACGTCGAAGTGGGGGCGGGGACGCTGCACCCGGCCACGGTGCTGCGGGCGTTGGGCCCCAAGCCGTGGAACGCGGCCTATGTGCAGCCCTCGCGCCGTCCGGGCGACGGCCGCTATGGCGAGAACCCCAACCGCCTCCAGCACTATTACCAGTACCAGGTGATCCTGAAGCCGAACCCGGCCAACATGCAGGACCTGTACCTCGGCTCGCTTGAGGCCATCGGCCTGGATCTGCGCACCCACGACATCCGCTTCGTCGAGGACGACTGGGAAAACCCCACTGTCGGCGCCTGGGGCCTGGGCTGGGAAGTCTGGTGCGATGGCATGGAAGTGTCGCAGTACACCTACTTCCAGCAGGTCGGCGGCCTGGACGTGAACCCGGTGGCGGGCGAGCTGACCTACGGCCTGGAACGCCTGGCCATGTACGTGTTCGGCGTCGACAACGTCTACGACCTGCCGTTCAACGATCCCGACTCGCCGCTGGGCGCGCTGACCTATGGCGACGTCTTCCTGGCCAACGAGCGCCAGCAGTCGGAAGCCAACTTCCACGGCTATGACGTGGCCGTGCTGAAGCAGCAGTTCGAGCAGATGGAAGAGCAGGTGCCGCTGATGCTGGCCCGCTCGTACAAGAACGAGACGCTCGTCCTGCCCGCCTACGACATGGTCCTCAAGGCCAGCCACCTCTTCAACCTGATGAACGCCCGCGGCGCGATCGCCGTCGCCGAGCGCGCCTCCTACATCGGCCGCATCCGCGACCTCTGTAAGATGTGCGCTCAGAAGTGGGTCGAGCTGCAGGAAGCCGCGTAACTCCGATGCCCCAACTGCTTCTCGAACTGTTCTCCGAAGAGATCCCCGCCCGCATGCAGGGCCAGGCCGCCAAGGACCTGGAACGCATGGCGCGCGAACACCTGGCCGCCGCCGGCTTCCTGCCCGAGGCCCTGAAGACCTTCGCCGGCCCGCGCCGCCTGACCCTGGTGGCCGAAGGCCTGCCGCTGGCCCAGGCCGACCGCAAGGAAGAGCTGAAGGGCCCCCGCGTCGGCGCCCCGCAGCAGGCCATGGACGGCTTCCTGCGCAAGGCCGGCCTGACGCAGGACCAGCTGGTCGAGCAGAACGGCGTCTGGATGGCCTTCGTCGAGAAGAAGGGCCGCCCGACCGCCGAAATCATCGCCGAGATGGTTGAAGCCATCGTCCGCGGCTTCGCCTGGCCCAAGTCGATGACCTGGGGCACGGGCAAGCTGCGCTGGGTGCGTCCGCTCAAGCGCATTCTCTGCGTGCTCGACCGTGAAGTCGTGCCGTTCGAGATCGACGGCATCGTCAGCGGCGACGTCACCGAAGGCCACCGCTTCATGGGCGACGCGAAACCCCTCGTCGCCAAGGACTTCGACGAGTATGTCGCCGGCCTTGAGGCGCACTACGTCGTGCTCGACGTCGAGGAGCGCAAGGCGCGCATCCTCGAGGGCTGCAAGACCCTGTGCTTCGCGCGTCATCTGGAGCTGGTCGAGGACATCGGCCTGCTCGAGGAAGTCGCCGGCCTTGCCGAATGGCCGACGCCGGTGCTGGGCGACATGGATCCGTCGTTCCTCGACCTGCCGCCCGAGGTGATCCGTACCTCGATGCGCACCCACCAGAAGTACTTCGCCGTGCGCAAGCCGGGTCAGGCGGGCCTCGCCCCGCACTTCATCACCGTGGCCAATATCGAGGCCAAGGACGGCGGCAAGGTGATCGCCGCAGGCAACGCCAAGGTGCTGTCGTCGCGCCTGGCCGACGCCCGGTTCTTCTGGGACGAGGACGTCAAGACCGGCTTCGAGCCGTGGCTGGCCAAGCTGGACGGCGTGACCTTCCACGCCAAGCTCGGCACCATGGCCCAGCGCGTCGAGCGCATCGTCGCCCTGGCCGGCGAGATCGCGCCCCTGGTCGGCGCTGACGTCGACAAGGCCAAGGAGGCCGCGCGCCTGGCCAAGGGCGACCTGACCTCGCAGATGGTCGGCGAGTTCCCCGAGCTGCAAGGGATCATGGGCGGCTACTACGCCCGCCACTTCGGTCTCGACGCCGAGGTCGCCGCCGCGATCGAAGGTCACTACAAGCCGCAAGGCCCGTCCGACGCTGTTCCGACCGCGCCGGTCAGCGTGGCCGTGGCCCTGGCCGACAAGCTCGATACTCTTCTTGGGTTCTTCGGCATTGATGAAAAGCCGACGGGGTCAAAAGATCCTTACGCGCTACGCCGGGCCGCGCTGGGCGTGATCCGAACGATCTTGGAAAATGGCTTCCCGAGTTCACTGTTCCTGATCATTGCCAAACCATTGGCGCGTATTCGGGTGGCGATCGACTTCGAGAGCGTTCGGAACGCCGAGGCTAAGATTTCCGGCGTCACTCAAATTCCTCTCTCGGTGAGAGATGAGTTCATTGACCGGTTCATTCAGCAGAAGTTCGAAGAAGCTACGGGAGCAGATAGCGAGGCTTGGGCTTCGCGCGTTGCTCTCGACTTGGTTGCCTTCTTCGCCGATCGCCTGAAGGTGACGTTGAAGGACCAGGGCAAGCGCCACGATCTGGTCGACGCGGTGTTCGCCCTGGGTGACGACGACCTGGCGCGGATCGTCGCGCGGGTCGAGGCCCTGGACGGCTTCCTGAAGACCGACGACGGCAAGAACCTGCTGGCCGGCTACAAGCGCGCCTCCAACATCCTCAAGGCCGAGGAGAAGAAGGGCCCGTTGCCGGAAGGCACGCCTGAGGAGCCGGCCGCCGACAGCGCCGCCGAGGTGGGTCTCTACCAGGCCCTGCGCCTGCTGGATCGCCCGCTGAAGGACGCCCTGGCCAAGGAGGACTTCACCGGCGCCATGGCCCAGCTGGCCGAGCTGCGCGGTCCGGTGGACGCCTATCTCGACGGCGTCTTCGTCAACGACCCCGAGCACCGCGACAACCGCCTCAAGACCCTGGCCGCCGTCCGCGCGGCGATGGGCCTGGTGGCGGATTTCGGGTTGGTGGCGGGCTGATCCATCATCCTTCTCCCCTTGCGGGAGAAGGTGTCGGCGGCAGCCGACGGATGAGGGGTCTCTCAGACATGAAACGCCGCGCGGGCCGCACAGCCTTCGCGGCGTTTTCGTTCGTGCGACCCCTCACCCGACCCCGCTCGGCGGGGCCACCCTCTCCCGCAAGGGGAGAGGGGTTATTCTCTGAGCAGCGGCAGCGAAAGCCCGCCGGCCTGGCGCGCGCCCAGGATCTCTCGCCGGAAGCGGAACAGCTCGGCCGGGCGGCCGCCGGTTTCGCTATCGAGGCGGCCCAGGCCCTCGACCAGGTCCTCGCGCTCGACCACGCGGCGGAAGTTCTGCTTGTGCAGCGGCACGCCGGCGATGGCCTCGACCGTGCGCTGCAGAGCCGACAGCGTGAACTCGGCGGGCATCAGTTCGAAAGCCACCGGGCGGTACTTGATCTTGCCGCGCAGGCGCGAAAGCCCCGTGGCCAGGATCCGCCGGTGGTCGGAGATCATCGGCTCGCCCAGGGCGGCCGACAGGGCGACGGGTTCGGCGGGGTCGTGGCCGTCGGCGCGGGCGCGGTCGCGGGCGGCTTCGGGCGCCAAGCCGGCTTCGTAGAGCAGCTCGTAGCGCTCCAGCACCCGCTCCTCGTTCCAGGGGGCGCCGTCGAGGGCGAAGGCCAGGCGGGCGCGGGACAGGCGGTCGGCGTCGTCGCCGGCCCAGCGGCGCAGGGCCGGGGCGATGGCCTCGTCCAGCAGGGCCGGGCGGCCGGCGCGCCAGTCTTCCCAGGGGAAGAACCGCGTCCACGGCGCCCAGGCGGTGTCGGGGGCTTGCGTGTCGGTGGCCTTGGGCGTGAGGCCCAGATAGCCGATCGAGACGACGCGAGCCGCGCCGGCGCCGACCTCGGCCCGGGGGGCGTCGCGGCCCTTGTCGCCGAAGGTGTAGAGCTGCTCGACATAGCCCAGCTGGAACCGCGTCTGCTCGGTGACGAAGGCGCGCAGGGCCAGTTCGAAGGTGCGGTGGCCCTCGGGATCGAAGGGACCGAACGGCAGGCCGGGCAGGGGCGAGGCGATGTCGGTGACCGCGTCGTGCGGCCGCACGGTCAGCACCACGACCTCGCCGTCGCGCACGGCCACGACCACAGCCGACAGGCCGATGACGATGCCGGAAGAGGTTGCGGACAGAGCCGTCATTCGGTCTCGAAGGCTTCGCCCGGCGCGGATTCGAAGCCGGCCGCCTTGGACAGCACGTGGAAGCGCTGGACGTAACGTCCTTGCGCTTCGAACGGAGGCAGGGGGGTGATCGTGAGGTCGTAGCCGGCCGGCGGCGCGCCGAAGATCGACAGGGATTCGCCGTGCTCGAAGCCGGCCAATTGCGTGGCCTCGAAGAAGGCGCAGGCGCGGTCGGCCTGCTTGATCAGCTTCTTGATCGGGGCCGGGGTCTTCACCGGCAGGCCGAAGCGGATGTGGATCGCGTCTTCCAGCCGGGCCTCGAAGTCCTTATACGACACGCCCAGCGCCGCCTTGAACGGGCTGATCATGTCGCCGATCACATATTCGGAGGCGTCGTGCAGCAGGGCGGCCAGCCGCCAGCGCGGCTCCAGGTCGGGCTTGATGTGGGCGGCGATCTCTTCGACCACCAGGCTGTGCTGGGCCACCGAGAAGCCGTGCTCGCCGATCGTCTGGCCGTTCCAGCGGGCGACGCGCGCCAGGCCGTGGGCGATGTCCTCTATCTCGATGTCCATGGGCGAAGGATCCAGCAGGTCCAGCCGGCGTCCCGACAGCATCCGCTGCCACGCCCTCGGAGGGCTCTTATGCAGCCCTTTGGCCACGAGATCGTTCCTTATGGTGAAGGTGGTTTGAGTGCCGCATCGCTTGATGAAGATCAATGATGGCCCGGCCCGACGCCTGTGGAAATGCGTTTGTTGGAAATGCGTCGCATGGAGGATGGATCATGAGCTGGGCAAGGATCATGGCGCCGCTGGCGGGAGCCAGGCCTGACGAGGGCGTGCTGCGGGCCGCCGCCGTGCTGGCGGGCGCCTTCGACGCCGAACTGGCTGCCGTCCACGCCCCGGCCGACGTGGCCGACCTGATGCCGTGGATGGGCGAGGGCTTCATGGGCGGCGTGCAGGTCACCGCCCTGGAGAGCCTGAAGGAAGCCGCCGTCGAAGGCGCGCACGCCGTCGAGGCCATGGTCGCGGCGGTCGGTTATTCGAAGTCGCGCGTGACAACGCTGGAATCGCCCGTGTGGGCGGGTCTGGCCATGGAATGCCGGCTTTCGGACGTCATCGTGTTCGACAGCGCCGCCGCCCGCGGCAAGGGTCCGCTGGCCGAGGCCTTCCAGCAGATGATCGCCGACGAGCAGCGGCCCGTTGTCGTGGCCCGCGAAGGACTGAAGGTCGGCGGAACCGCGCTGGTGGCCTGGGACGGCGGCAAGGAGGCCAGCCGCGCCCTGCGCACGGCCCTGCCGCTGTTGCAGAAGGCTTCTCGCGTGGTGGTGGCCGGCGCGCCGGCGGCCTCGTCGCGCAGCTTCGAGCTGGCCCGCATGGTCGATTTCCTGGCCGCCCGGGGCGTCTCGGCCCAGGTGCGGGTTCTGGAAGGTTCGCACGATGCGGCCAAGTTGCTGCTGGAGGCGGCGAGGGCGGAGGGGGCCGATTTCCTGGTCGCCGGCGCCTTCGGGCATCCGCGGCTTCAGGAGTTCATCTTCGGCGGCACGACGCGCAGCCTGCTGAACGCCGAGGGCCCGTCGCTCTTCCTGTCGCACTGACCGTTCAACCAGCAAGACCAAGAAGAAGGAGGCAGTCCATGTCCCTATCGCGCATCGTCATGCGTCTGGCCCGCAATCCGGGCACCGAATTCGCCGGCGGCGACGATCATCGCGGCTATGCCCTGACCGCGCCGCTGACGGCCGACGGTCACCTGGACGAGGCCGAGTACGCCAAGGCGAAGAAGGACTGCGCGGTGCGCCGGTTCGCCCCCGACGAGGATCCGGCCGACGGCCGCCTGGCCCGGCGGGGCGAGCGCTGGTTCTTCGACTACGACGAGGAAGACCAGATCGACGACGAGCCAGTCCACCGCCTGGGCCAGCACCGCTTCGCCATCGGCGAGTACGTCACCGTCACCGACGAGGACGGCCGTCCGCTGACCTACAAGGTGATGGAAGTCACGCCGATCTAAGAACCGAAATCCTCCCCCTGAAGGGGGAGGTGGCCCAGAGGGCCGGAGGGGGAAGTACTTGATGCGGCTGGTTCGCTCCTGGCGGCGGCAACTTCCCCCTCAGTCGCTCCGCGACAGCTCCCCCTTCAGGGGGAGCATCTCAAGGCCTCAACCACCTACGTTGTGGCGCACCAGCGCTTTCATGTCCTTGAAGAGGTCGCCGTCCTCGGAGTTGCGATCCTTGGCCCTGACGATGGCGACGGCCAGCGGGCCGCCCTTGGGGCCGCGGGCCTCGTAGCCGGCCAGATGATAGCCGGCGGGGGCCTTGTCGCTGGCCAGGACGAGGGTGGCGCGCACGCCGTCGTTTTCCTTCTGGCGATGGCGAACGACCGCGCCGTGGTCGTCGGCGCGGATGTCGACCTCGCCGTCCTTGTCGTCGGAGCTGCTGACGCGGACGGTGCGGCTTTCATGGCCGCCGTCCTTGCGCTCCTCGACCGAGGTGGTGCGCTCGCCGTCCTTGCTGCTGACGTTCTTGGTGATGCGTACCTGCGCCTCGCCATCGTCGGCGTTGATGGTCATGCCGCCGATGCGGATATCGGCGCCCTCGTCGCGGGCGTCGATGCTGACGCCCGGCAGCTTGATGTGCGCGGTTTCCTTGCCCTTCGGCGCGCCGGAGGCGGCCGGCGCCTTCAGGTGCGGCATCAGCGCCTTGAGGTCGGTCTCGATCGGGTTCAGCGCCGTCTCGGCGTCGTCGCCCTGCAGGGCCACAAGGCGCAGGGTCACCTCGGCATTGTCGCCGGCATAGCCGCACGACTTGCCGTCCGGCGCGATGCTGACGCGGGTCAGCTTGCCCTGGCGTTCGGGACAGTCCAGTCGCTCAATGGCGCGCAGCGGCTCGCGCTTGTGGATCACCCGCTCGTGCCGCTCGGTCTTCACCGAGGCGGGCGGCGAGCAGGCGGCGAGGGCGGCGGCGCCGGCGGCCAGGACGAGGATTAGGCGCATCAAGCAATATCCTTCACGTTCGGCGCGAAGGTGTGCGGCTCGGCGACCGGCGTCCAATGAAATTGCGGTAACGGGACTATTGGCCCGGGCGGGCGCTGCCTTCGCGGCGGGCCAGGAAGGCCAGGCGCTCGAACAGGTGGACGTCCTGCTCGTTCTTCAGCAGGGCGCCGTGCAGCGGCGGGATCAGCTTGGTGGGATCCTTCTCGCGCAGCACGGTCTCGTCGATGTCCTCGACCAGCAGCAGCTTGAGCCAGTCGAGCAGCTCCGAGGTCGACGGCTTCTTCTTCAGGCCTGGAACCTTGCGCATGTCGTAGAAGATGCGCAGAGCTTCGGCGACCAGCTTCTGCTTGATGCCCGGGAAGTGCACGTCGACGATGGCCTGCATCGTCTGCTCCTCGGGGAAGCGGATGTAGTGGAAGAAGCAGCGGCGCAGGAAGGCGTCCGGCAGTTCCTTCTCGTTGTTGGAGGTTATGATCATCACCGGCCGCACCTTGGCCTTGATGGTCTCGCCGGTCTCGTAGACGAAGAACTCCATGCGATCGAGCTCCTGCAGGAGGTCGTTCGGGAACTCGATGTCGGCCTTGTCGATCTCGTCGATCAGCAGGACGGGGCGGACGGGCGACTCGAAAGCCTCCCAGAGCTTGCCCTTCTTGATGTAGTTCTTGACGTCCTTGACGCGCTCGTCGCCCAGCTGGCTGTCGCGCAGGCGGGTGACGGCGTCGTACTCGTAGAGGCCCTGCTGAGCCTTGGTCGTCGACTTGATGTGCCAGGTCAGCAGCGGGGCGTTCATCGCCTTGGCGACCTCGTAGGCCAGCACCGTCTTGCCGGTGCCCGGCTCGCCCTTGATCAGCAGGGGGCGTTCCAGGGCCACGGCCGCGTTGACGGCGACCTTCAGGTCCTCGGTGGCGACGTAGTCGGCGGTGCCTTCGAAGCGCGAGCTCATGCGGTGTCCCTGGACGGCGGCCCCGGATGAAGCGCGCCTCGAACAAGTGTTCAAATCTTCAGGGCTAACCTACAGAGCCGCGCCGCGCGATCAAGACGGGTTCTGCGGCGGCTGGCGATGGCGGCGAGCCACCGACGGCGGATCGCTGGCCGGAAAGCTCTCTTCCAGGCCTTCCTCCAGTTGGTCTTCCAGATAGTCCGCCTGGTCGGTTTCATCCTGCGGGGTTTCGGGCTTGGGATCGGACATGCGAAATCTCCTGTCAGGCCTCGGCGAAGCCTGACGCGATGGTGACGACAGCGCAACTAAGGGCGCGTACGAAGGCAGGCTAGAACGGATCGATCGGCGGTTTGATGATCGTGGCCTAGCGGCGGCGGTCGTATCCGAGCGCCTCTACGTCGTCCTCGGCCAGCCGGGTCGACTCGTAGTCGGACGGCTCTTCATCATCGGTCGAGATGACGTCCTCGTCCGACAGGCCGCCGCCGACCGGATCGAGGGGCTCGCGCTCGACGTCGAGGCCTTCGTCGTCACGGCCGCCTTCGAGTTCGTCCTCGAGGTCGTCGAGCTCGGATTCGTCGAGGATGTCGTAGTCGTCGTCTTCATCCTCGGCGTCGTCGTCGTCGGCCTGGGTGACGTCGTAGACGTCTTCGATTTCGTCGAAATTGGCGATGTCCTGGCCGTCTTCGGTCAGGTTGGTCTCGTCCAGGACCTCAGCGACATCCTGCGGGTCGTAGTCGGTTTCCGGCGGCATGGCGGGTCTCCCTGATGGGGCGACGATCGCCGCCCGTTCAGGGAATCAAACCCGCCCCCGCGCCCGATGTTCCTGCCCGATTACTTCGCGAAATCGGCCAGGGCGCCGGCGACGTCGGCCATGATCGGACGCCAGTCGTCGTAGTCCGGCGCGATGAAGCAGCGGCACTGCGGATACCAGGGCGAATGGTCCGAGCCGAGACGGGTCCACGAGGCCGCGCCGGTCAGCATCCAGATCGGCGCGCCGCAGGCGCCGGCCAGGTTGATGGTGGCGTTGGAGAAGCCGATGACGAGGTCCAGCGCGCAGGAGAGGGCGGCCACGTCGTCCAGATCCTGCTTCAGGTCGATGCCTGGCGGGGTCCAGATCTCGACGCCCAGTTGTTCGCGGGCGTAGGCGATCTCCTCGTCGCAGTCGCCGTACTGGAGATTGATGAACGACACGCCGGGGGTCTTCAGCACCGGCTCCCACAGCTCGAACGGCGAGAACAGGCGGGCGCGCTCGGCGTTCAGCTTCAGGCTCTTCCACAGCAGGCCGACCTTGGGTCCGGGCGGGGCGTCTTCCAGCACCTTCTTCCAGTGGGCGACGCGTTCGGGATCGGGGGTCAGGAAGCGCTCGCGCTTGGGGAAGGCCTCGACCGACGGGCGCAGGGTCTCCAGCAGCGAGCCCATCGGGGCCCAGCAGTCGATGCCCGACCAGTCCTCGATGAACGGCGCGTCGCGATAGATGTGGCCTTGGTAGGAGACGGTGCGGTGAACGGCGACGTTCGCCTCGGGATAGCTGCGCTCGAACAGCGGAACGAGGCGGCGTTCGACCAGGATCGAAAGCGCGCCGTCCGGGCCCAAAGCTTCGGCTACGTCGGGCAGGGTGTTGGCGAACATCACCTCGTCGCCCAGGCCCTGCTCGGCCACGACAAGCAGCCGCTTGCCAGCGAGGTCGTCGCCTTTCTTCCAGGCCTTGACGGGGAACTGGTAGTTGGGAACGCCCGCCAACTCGGTCGACAGGCGCGCGCCGTAGGCTTCCCAGCCTTCGGCGACACGGCCCAGAGCGAGCAGGATCGTCGAGCGCGCGAAGCGCATGGCCGCCAGGTCTTCGGCGGAATCGGCCATCTCGATGCCGGCGTCGCAGTCGGCCAGGGCGCCTTTCACGTCGCCCAGGTCGAGCAGGGCGAAGGCCCGGTTGTGCAGGCCCTTGCCGAAGTGCGGCGCCAGGCGCAGGGCCTCGTCGAAGAAGGTCACGGCCGTGCGGCCTTCGCCCAGGCTGCACATCACCGTGCCCAGGGTGTTCCACAGCACCGGCTGCGTGGGATTGGCCTGGATGGCGGGCTTGAGAATGTCGATCGCCGCGGATTCCTGGTTCAGGTCGCGCAGGGCGCAGGCCAGGTTGTTGGTGGCTTCCAGGCTGGTGGGATTGGCGTTCAGGCAGTGCATGAACAGCTTGGCGGCGATCTCCGGCATTTCCATGCGGAAGGCCAGGCGGCCCAGGTCGCCGGCCACGGCGGATTCGTCGGGCAGAAGCTTCAGCGCCGCTTCGTAGCAATGCATGGACGAGGCGAAGTCGCCCGTCTTCTCGCGGGCCACGGCCAGGACGTGCCAGGCGGGCCCCGCGCGCTCGTTCTTCTTGAGGGCCTTCAGGGCGGTCTTTTCAGCCAGGACGTACTCGCCGCGCTGCACCGCGATGATCGCCTTGTTCAGCAGCTTGATGGTGGCCGGATCCTGGATCGTGTGGGCTTCGCGGTTCAGCCGCGCGATCGAATCGGCCGAGGCGGAATCACCCAGTTGCGAGGCGCGCAGGCCCGGCAAGACGCCTTGACCGACCGCTTCCTGGCCGGCTGCGAGGGCGGCGGCGGAGATTCCGGAGCCGAGATTGCGGGACATGCGTACACCTTGGCGATTGGGTGGCTTCATCCTCTGAGCGAGTATGCTTAATTGTGTCCTAAGCTGCGACTTACGGTCGCGCGGCCGGCAATAGGGCGTTAACCCGCAGCCCTCTAGGTTCCGGTCGAACGCCATACCGGCGAACCGCCATGACGGCGGACGGGCGCAGCGATGGAAAGGAATGGCCAAAAGTGCCTTTGAAGCTGTCGCTGAAGCCCGGCGAGAAATTCGTGCTCAACGGGGCGGTCGTCCAGAACGGCGATCGTCGCGGGGTGCTGGTCCTGCAGAACAAGGCCTCCGTGCTGCGTGAAAAGGACATCATGCAGCCCGATCAGGTGACCACGCCATCGCGTCACATCTACTTCCCGGTCATGATGATGTACCTGGAAGAGAGCGGTGCGGAGAAATACTACGACGAGTTCGCGACCCGCCTGACCGAGTTCATGGGCGTGGTGCGGAACCCGGGCGTGCTGGCCGATTGCATCGCGATCTCCAAGCACGTCATGGCCCGCGAGTACTACAAGGCGCTCATGCTGAGCCGTAAGTTGATCGATTACGAAGACGAGAGGTTGGGGAATGTCTCTTCGGGCCTACCAGCAGGCGGCGACCAGGACTGAGAATCCGCGTGAGGTCGAGTATCGCCTGTTCGGACAGGTGACGCGCGCCCTCATGGAGGCTTCCCAGGCCGACGTGAACGACATCCAGACGCGTATCCATGCGCTGGACTGGAACCGTCGCGTCTGGTCGGCGCTGGCGACAGATTGCGCCCTGCCCGAGAACACCATGACCAAGGAGCTGCGCGCGAGCATCATCTCGCTGAGCATCTGGGTGGGTCGTCACTCGAGCCTGGTCATGCGCAAGGAAGAAGACTTCGAGCCGCTGATCGAGATCAACCGCATGATCATGCAGGGGCTGGCCGGCCGCGCCGAAGCGGCCTGATCCGGCCTCAAGGCGCAGCTCGGCGCCGATTGCCGCCTCTCTTCGGAAAAACCTGCCGCCCGGCGAATGTTGCATTCGCCGGGCGGTTTCGTTTCCGGCCCATGCTTCGAAATTTCCGTTTCATTTCAGTGGATTGCGATCTGGCCTGAACTGGCCCGCCGTTTGCGATGGTTCCCGCGGGCAAAACGCCCGACCGGCAAAATGCCGGGGCTCTCCACCAAAACGGTAGGTTCCTATGATCGCCAACTCCATCAACACCAACGCCGGCGCGATGATCGCGCTGCAAAACCTGAACGCCACCAACTCGGAGCTGACCACCACCCAGCAACGCATCAACACCGGCAAGAAGATCTCGAACGCCAAGGATAACGGCGCGATCTGGTCGATGGCGGAGATGCAGAGCGCGACCTCGAGCTCGTTGAATGCCGTGAAGGACTCGCTCCAGCGCGGTCAGTCGACCATCGACGTTGCGTTGGCGGCCGGCGACACGGTCACCGACCTGCTCGGCAAGATGAAGGAAAAGGCCCTGGCCGCTTCCGACACCTCGCTCAACACCGCTTCCTTCAAGGCGCTGCAGGCCGACTTCACGTCGCTGCGCGACCAGATCACCAAGGCCGTGACCAACGCCAAGTTCAACGGCGCCAGCGTGGTGGACGGTTCGACCACCAAGCTCGCGTTCCTCGCGAACGAAACCGGCGCGGCGTTCACCGTCACCTCGCGGACCCTGTCCCTCACGGGCATCGGTCTGTCGACGACGACGACCTTCACGACGGCCGCTTCTGCGAAGACGATGATCGCCACGATCGATACGGCTCTGCAGACCGCGACCAACAAGCTGGCCTCGCTCGGCACCAACTCGGTGGGCCTGGACATGCACTTGACCTTCATGGGCAAGCTGCAGGACAGCCTCGACGCCGGTGTCGGCAATCTGGTCGATGCGGACATGGCCAAGGAAAGCGCCAAGCTGCAGTCGCTGCAAACCAAGCAGCAACTGGGCGTGCAGGCACTGTCCATCGCCAACCAGGCGCCCCAATCGATCATGTCGCTCTTCCGCGGCTGATCGAAGAAGCGCCGAACCTGGCGACCAAGCGCCGGGCGATCGAAAGATCGCCCGGCGTTTTCTTTTGTTCCGGGGTCTGATTTTCGGAGATCGACGGTCGTGTTTCGGGTGGGCAATTCGGTCGCATCTGCCGAAAGCTGCCCGGCAGTATTTGCCGGTGGGGCGCCCGGCTCGGCAGAATTTGCCGGGCGTGAACGTTCTAAACGAACCTATAACGCCGTAATTTCAATGACTTAAAATTTTCGAGCAGGTGGGCAGGATTGGCCCGGTAGTTGCTTCCTAGATCAGCGAGCAAAACGCTCCCGGCAGTCAAAATGACGTCGGACAACCTGAAATAGGAACATATTCGTTATGGCGCTGAACAGCATCAACACGAACTCGGGCGCGATGATCGCCCTGCAAAACCTGAACTCGACCAACAGCGAGCTGCAGGTTACGCAACAACGCATCAACACCGGCAAGAAGATCGGCTCCGCCAAAGACAACGGCGCCATCTGGGCCACCGCCAAGAACCAGTCGGCCACCGCTTCCTCGCTCAACGCCGTGAAGGACTCGCTGCAACGCGGTCAGTCCACGATCGACGTCGCGCTGGCGGCCGGCGACACGGTGACCGACCTGCTCGGCAAGATGAAGGAAAAGGCCCTGGCCGCTTCCGACACCTCGCTGAACACCGCGTCGTTCAAGGCCCTGCAGGCTGACTTCACGTCGCTGCGCGACCAGATCACCAAGGCTGTGACCAACGCCAAGTTCAACGGCGCCAGCATCATCGACGGCAAGACCACGAAGCTCAGCTTCCTGGCCAACTCGGACGGCACGGCTATCACCGTGAACGCCAAGACCCTGTCGCTGACCGGCATCGGCCTGAGCACCACGACCACCTTCACGACCGCCGCCGCGGCCAAGACGATGATCACCACCATCGACACGGCTCTGCAAACGGCGACCAACAAGCTGGCTTCGCTGGGCACCAGCTCGACCGGCCTGGACACCCACCTGAACTTCGTCGGCAAGCTGCAAGACAGCCTCGACGCCGGTGTGGGCAACCTGGTCGACGCCGACCTGGCCAAGGAAAGCGCCAAGCTCCAAGCCCTGCAAACCAAGCAGCAGCTGGGCATCCAGGCGCTCTCGATCGCCAACCAGTCGACCGGCACGGTCCTGAGCCTGTTCCGATAAGGGACGAGCAGGGGGCGATCCTCACGGGTCGCCCCCGCCTTTCTCGCGGCCCTGGGCCGGGGAGGGGAGCAAAGAAGGCGCCGCCGCTAAACGGCGGTGATTAGGAGAGATGGAAAACAAGGCCGCGCTGACGGCTCCGGTTCAAGAGCTGCCCGCGCAAAACCAGATCGTTCCCATGACCGTCCCGGGCAAGGCCTCGGACGGCGAAGTCGTTTCCGGAACCGGCAAGGCCGAGGTCCGCAAGCCAGCCGAGCAGAAGGTCGTCGACGACGGCCCGCAGCCTGGCGACCTGCGCCTTGTGATCGAGCAGGACACCGACAGCGGCGTGTACGTCTACAAGACGGTGGACCGGCGGACGGGCGAGACCCTGAAGCAGTATCCCCGCGAGGACGTGCTGCGGTTCAAGGAAGCGGCCTCCTACGGCCCCGGCGCGATCTACGACGGCCTGACCTAGGGCCTTCGCGCGCCACGGTTTGCATGCACGCTTGCGGCGCGACGTCGCAGGCGCAACATGGTTTATAAGCGTTAACCATATTCTTACTCCCCGGGCGGCAAGTTCACGGCCGATCCGCTCGGGCGTCGAATCGCGCACCGAGCTCCTTGAAGTCGGCGAGAACGCCGTTCGGAGTATCGTGATGACGCTGAGTGTGAACACCAATCAGCCCGCGCTGATCGCCCTGCAGAACCTGAACAAGACCAACGACGAGATGCAGGGCGTCCAGACCCGCATCAACACCGGCCTTGCGATCTCCAGCGCCAAGGACAACGCGGCCGTCTGGTCGATCGCTCAGGACCAGCAGGCCGACCGTTCGGCCCTGGCCTCGGTCAAGATGAGCCTGGATCGCGCGACCTCGATCGCCGACGTCGCCCTGACCGCCGGCGAGTCGGTCTCCGACCTGCTCAACCTGATGCGTGAGAAGGTGGTCGCGGCCAAGGACAGCTCGCTGTCGACCCAGGCGCGCACCGCTCTCAACGCCGACTTCCAGGGCCTGCTCAGCAACCTCACCCAGGTTGTCGACAGCGCCACCTTCGACGGCGCCAACATCCTGGACGGCAGCCAGACCAACGCCATCACCTTCCTGGCCGACGCCGACGCCCAGACGGTGATCTCGCTGAACCTGCAGACCCTGTCGCTGGGCAGCCCGAAGAACAGCCTTCTGGCCGGCGACAGCATCGCCACCCTGACCCAGGCGACCGCCGTCCTCACCCGCCTCGACGCGACGATCGCCACGGTCAACCAGGCCGTCGGCTCGATCGGTTCGCAGGCCAAGCAGATTGACGCCCACAACACCTTCGTCTCGAAGCTGTCGGATGTGCTGGAAACGGGCGTAGGCAACCTGGTCGACGCCGACATGGCCAAGGAAAGCGCTCGCCTGCAGGCCCTTCAGGTCAAGCAACAGCTGGGCGCCCAGGCTCTGTCGATCGCCAACGGCGCGCCGCAGATCATCCTGTCGCTGTTCGGCAACGGCTGAGGCGGCGGCTGCCCCAACGTAATTGTCATACGAAACGCCGGTCTTTTCCTAGGCCGGCGTTTCTCGCGTGGTTACTCTGTGTTCCGCAGCGCAAGGGGATTCGCTTCGCATGATCGAACTGCGGGACTTGAAGGACGAGGACGAGGCGGTGCTCTTCCAGTGGCGCGCCGAGCCCGAGGTCGACCGCTGGATGTCGGACGCGGCGTTTCCCAGCCGCGAGGCGCACGCCGCCTGGTTCGACGGCCTGCGCAAGGATCCCGACATGCGGGGCTGGATGATCGCGCGCGCCGGCGCGCCCGCCGGCCTGCTGACCCTCACGGGGCTTCAGTCGCACCATCGCCGCGCGGGCTGGAACTGGTTCGTCGGCGCATCCGACGCGCGACGTCGCGGGGTAGGGCGGGCGGCCCAGGTTCTGGGTCTCGACCGCGCTTTCGGCGAACTGGGCCTGCACAAGGTGTTCGCCGAGGTGATGGCTGACAACGACGCGGCGCTGAAGGCCCAATCGGCGGCGGGCTTCCGTCGCGAAGGCTATCTGCGCGGCCATGTCCTCAAGAACGGCGAGCCGCGCGACGTGGTGCTGCTGGGCATTCTGGCCGAGGAGTGGGCCGAGCTTCGCGACGAGGCGCGCCGGGCGCTGAGCGACGCTCACCTGATCGCGGCCTGATCCGAACAATTCACACGTCTTAACGAAACGTCAGCGTTCGTAACCGAAGATTGCGATGAGTGGCGCATTGCGCCTTCTGTGGAAGCGGTCGTGATCACTTTCGACACCAGTTCGCTGCTGAGCTACTACCAAGCCAAGCTTGGCGTGGGCACGGCTGCGTCCGCGCTGTCTTCGGGCACGACGAGTTCGACCTCCACGGCCAAGCAGGGCATTCCCGCCGCGCCCTGGACGACGGTGACCACCGAGCCCAGCGATCTGGTGAAGGCGGCGCTGAACGGCCGCAAGTTCGTCGATGAAGGCGCCGCCGAGGCCGCCGCTCCGGGCATCAAGGGTGACTACAAGAAGCTGTTCTCGGCCTATCAGGCCCTGAACACCCTGACCGCCATCGCCAATCGCGCCAGCGAGAAGAACGTCTCCGACAGCGAGATCAAGCGCCTGCAGACGGCGCTGACCAAGGGGCTGACGGAGCTCACCAACTACGTCCAGAGCGCCAACACCGAAGGCATGCGCCTGACCACGGGCGCGGCCATGACCCAGGACAAGTCCAAGGTCGGCGTGCCCAAGAACGTCTACGGCTACGTCACCAACACGCTCTACAGCGGCCAGATGGACGACGAGGTCCCCGCCTTCAAAGGCGACCAGAAGTTCACGATGTCGGTCACCAAGTTCGGTGAGACCCAGAACCTGACGATGGACCTGGCCGAGATGGGCTCGACGCCGCGGACCATGTCCAACGTGGTCAGCTTCTTCAACGGCAAGCTCCAGGCGGCCGGCTACAACACCACCTTCGCCGTCGAGCGCACGCCGGGCGTGGAGCGCACCGCCACGGTCAACGGCCAGACGGTGAAGTTGCCGGCCACCGGTGACGACTTCGCCCTGCGGATCCGCGGCGACTCCATCGAGAAGCTTACCTTCACGGCCCCGGCGCCGAAGCCGGCCGTCTACATCACCACCGAGGCCGGCAATCCCGACCCCGACAAGGACACCAAGACCGACGACGCGGTCATCGAGAACACCCTGACCAAGTACGGCACGGGCTCCAGCGCCGGCGTGGCCGGCGCCAAGGTGTTCTCCGACACGCTGGAAGGCACGGTCGCCAAGGTCCACAAGACCGTCGCCGGCCCGGACGGTTCGATCTACGTGCTGGCCGACGTCGAAAAGAGCGTCGAGAGCCAGACCATCAAGGGCGACCAGGACGTCGCCCTGCTGAAGTACGATTCCGCCGGCAAGCTGCTCTATGCTCGCAGCCTGGGCGCGGCCGACACCGCCACCGGCTATTCGATCGCGGTTTCGGACGACGGCAAGGTGGCCATCGCTGGCTCGGTCGCGGGCACCCTGAACGGTGCGACGACCGGCCCGATCAATTCCGACAGCAACGGCACGGTGACCGACAGCTTCGTGTCGCTGTACGACGCCAACGGCGACGAGGCCTGGACGGTCCGCCGCGGCGGCCTGCTGGAGGACGAGGCTACGGCCGTGGCTTTCGGCGAGGACGGCGTGGTCTACGTGGCCGGCCGCACCAAGTCGGACCTGCCCGGCGCGACGGGTTCGGCCTCGCAGGGCGGCTACGACAACTATCTGACCGGCTTCGCCACCGATATCGCCGGCACCCCCAAGGCGCTGTTCACCACCCATTTCGGCAGCGCCGAGAACGACACGGTGTCGGGCATCGTCGTCGACGGCGGCAAGGTGATCGTCGCCAGCAAGGAAGGCAGCCAAGCTAAGCTGCGCAGCTTCGACGTCGCCACCACCGTGGTCACCGAGAACCGCACGACCCTGAATTCGGCCGGCATCTACGAGACCAAGGCGGTGACCTATACCAAGGCCGCCGCCATGAACGTCGGCGCGGTGCGCGACCTGGGCACGCTGAAGGGCGGCGACATCGCCGGCATCTCGATCGACAACGGCCAGCTCTATATCGGCGGCTATACGACCAACGGCGAGCTGTCGGTGGGCAATGTCACCTCGGCTGCTTCAGGCGGCTCGGACGGTTTCGTGGCGCGCATCTCGCTCGACCTGACCGACACGGCCGGCGACACGATGGCCTACTATGGCGGCACGGGCGATGACACCGTAACCGGCATGGCGGTCTCGAACGGCCAGGTCTGGCTGGTCGGCGCGGCCGGCAAGGACCTGGCGGGGCTGCCGACCGTCGGCACCAAGGACGGCTATGTCGCGCAGATCGACATGAGCACCGGCGAGGCCTCGTGGGAGCAGCGCCTGACCGGCAAGGACGGCTACGCGACCCCGACCTCGATCGCGGTCGACGCCTCGGGCTCCAGCGCGCTGGACGTCTTCGGCCTGCCGCGCGGCGCGATGAACTACGTCCAGTCGGACAAGATCGTCTCGGCGACCTCGGCCCGTGCGGGCGACACCTTCCAGATCCGCACGCGCGAGCGTGGCCCGCTGACGACCATCACCATCAGCGCCAACGATACGCTCGAGACCTTGGCCGACAAGATCCGCCGCGCGTCGGGCAGCGCCGCCAAGGTGTCGATCACCAGCGACGGCAATATGCGCAAGCTCTCCATCACGCCGGCCTTCAAGACTTCGACCGTCGAGATCCTGCCGGGCAAGGGCGACAGCGACGTCCTGGATTCGCTGGGCCTGGCGTCCGGCGTGGTGCGCAACACCAAGACCGAGGGCGGCCGCACCGTGTCGGCGGACGGCAAGGGGCCGGTCTACGGCCTCAAGCTCAATCTCGACATGAGCCTGGCCGACGCCGAGTCACGCGCCACGACCGCCGACCTGCTGAAGTCGGCCACGGCCGCAATCCGCAACGCCTATCGCGAGATGGCCGATATCGCCAACGGCGTGAAGGTCGACACGTCCTCGACCAACAGCGCCACCACCGGCACGGCGCCCGCCTATCTGACCAACCAGATCGCCAACTACCAGGCCGCGCTCGACCGTCTGACCGGCGGTTGACAATTGTAAGCGCCCTATGGCGCTGCGACGCTTGAAACCGTCACCAACGCGTCGTAGCCAGGGGACATGGAACTTCTCAAAGACCGACGCGTGCTGCTGGGCGGCGGAGCGGCCCTGGCCGTGATCGCCGGCCTCGGCGTGGCCTTCGCGCTGATGGGCGGCAAGGACCGCAAGCCGGCCGAGGAGCCGCCGGCCTCGCGCGCCGGCCTGATCGTCGAGACCGGACGTCCCGACGACACCAAGCTCAACGATCCGGCCCGCCCGCTGCGCTGCTTCGTCGGCGGCCAGTTCGTGGGCGAGACCACCCTGGCCGAATGCGCCAAGAAGAACGGCGTGGCCACCGGCGCGCTGGATGTCGGCGTCGACGAGACCGGGGCCCTGGCCGCGGCCGACCAGGCCGGCACGGTGCTGACGCCGCTGCCGCCGCCGACCGTCACCGCGCCGGTCGCCACCGCGCCGACGCCCGCGCCGACCGGTCCCGCTGCGGCCAGCAGCGCGCCTCTGGGCGTCTGCCAGCGCTACTCGGGCGGGCAATGGAACAAGCTGCCGGGCGAGATCACCCAGAACGCCTGCATCCAGCAGCTGTTCGCGGGCAAGTGTGAGCGTCCGGGCGGCGCCACCTACGGCCGCTGGGGCGACGAGACGCTTCGCCTGCTGCCGGGCCGCGTCGAGGCCTCGTCCGACAACCGCTCGTTCCACCTGGTGGTCGAGCAGGCCGCCAATTGCGCCATTCCCAGCGTCGGCTGAGACGAAGGAGTTCTCTGATGCGCGTTTCCTCCATCGCCGCCGTCCTGGCCCTCGGCGTCGCCGCCATCGGCCTGTCGGGCTGCGTCAAGCAGACCAAGGCGCCCTTCGACCAGGGCGTCTGCAACCACGTGATCGAGAAGAAGGACGGCACGCTGCAGTTCAATCCGGTCGAGCGCAACGTGCCGAACATGGAGACCTGCGCGGCCACGCTGGAGGGCATGCGCATCCGCTTCATGCGCATGGGCCTGCGCCGGGAACAGCTGACCGGCTCCTACCAGGGCAAGTTCATCTTCGTGGAGAAGGAAGGCATCTATCTGGGCGACAGCTACGAAGGCGCCCGGTTCATGTCGCTGGTTCGCACGGGCGACGGCCGCCTGGCGGTTCCGGGCGCGCTGCCGGCGCGCTGAACCTTCGGACGAGCAGGAGAGGGCGGTGGATAACCGCCCTCCGTTCACAGGAACGTTCAGGGAACAAAGCTTGCTTTTGATCTTGCTGAGTCGTTAACGTCCTGGCTTCGAGATTCCGGCGCGTTGGGTCGCCGGGCGAGAGCAGGGCATCGCCAATGGCTGGCAGCGTCAACAAGGTCATCCTCGTCGGCAACCTCGGGGCCGACCCCGAAATCCGCACCCTCAACTCGGGCGACCGCGTCGCCAACCTGCGCATCGCCACGTCCGAGACCTGGCGCGACCGCTCCAGCGGCGAGCGCAAGGAAAAGACCGAGTGGCACCGGGTCGTGATCTTCAACGACAACCTGGTGAAGGTGGCCGAGAGCTACCTGCGCAAGGGCTCGACCGTCTACATCGAGGGCGCCATCCAGACCCGCAAGTGGACCGACCAGCAGGGCCAGGAAAAGTACTCGACCGAGATCGTGCTGCAGAAGTTCCGCGGCGAGTTGACCATGCTGGGCGGTCGCGGCGACGGCGCCGGCGCCTCGTCGGGCGGCGGCTATGACGATGGCTACGGCCAAGGCGGCGGTGGCGGCTACGGCGGCGGCCAGGGCGGCGGCAACTTCGGCGGCGGCGCTCCGCGTAGCCAGCCCAGCGGTCCGCGCGAGAGCTTCTCGGCCGACCTGGACGACGAAATCCCGTTCTAGATCTCCGTCGTCGGATGAAATTCGAAGAGGCGGCCGCTCCGAAAGGGGCGGCCGCCTTTTCTTTGCGCGCTGGGCGCCGGAGCGCGCGGCGCCGCGGCTTGTCAGTGGGCCTATGGGCCTCGCGACGTTTGACGCGCGGGGCGGGACGGCGTGCAGTGTGTCCGTGAAAGGCGTTTGGTGGTGATCGCCGCGCGCCAAGGCCAGATCGATCAGGAACCGCCTCGCCGTCAGTATGCGAAGCGGATGGCGTCGTGCTTTCCGTGTCCTGTCGAGTAACGGTGCTGGTGCATATTAAATGATCTCGTTTGTCGCCGGCGGAACCACGCAGAAAAGTGGGCTGCTGTAACGGCGATTTCTGTTTTTTGACCTGCGGTCGGGAGCCAGTCTCGTCGGGGGATCAAAAAGCAGGGGATAGCCGTGATCCAAGTCCAGTCGAGCAAGTATGCGTTTCGTCGTCTGAAGGCCGCCTTGCTGGCGGCAAGCGTCATGGGGGCCGGCGCGCCGGCCTTCGCCGAGGAAGACCCCAAGGCGCCCGACGCGGTCGACGCCGTCGTCGTCACCGGCAAGCGGGTGTCGGAGGCCAGCGTCGCCATCGGTACGGACCAGGCCACCGCCACGGTCTCGATCACCCGCGAGGCCCTGCTGTCGGCCCCAGCCGGCGTGACCGGCCTGAAGATGCTGGAGAGCCTGCCGGGCTTCAACGTCCAGGCCAACGACGCCTTGGGCATGTACGAGTTCGGCAACTCGGTCTCGGTGCGGGCCTTCAACTTCCAGCAGATCGGCTTCCTGCTCGACGGGATCCCCATGGGGCGCAGCGACCAGTTCGGCGGCAGCCCGATCTATCGCTATGTCGACAACGAGAACCTGGCGCGCGTGCAGGCCTCGGCCGGGGCCGGCGACGTCTCGCTGCCCAGCTACGCCTCGCTTGGACCGATCGTCGATTACTTCACCAAGGCCCCGGACGTGCAGGCCGGCGGCTCGATCAGCCAGACCCTGGGCGAGGACAACCTGCGCCGCAGCTTCCTGCGTCTGGAGAGCGGCAAGATCGGCCGACTGTCAGGCTATGTGGCCGGGTCGTGGATCAAGGGCGACCTGTGGCGCGGCCCGGGCTTCATCAAGCGCGAGCATTACGAGGGCAAGCTCGACTACGCCTTCGAGAGCGGCGGGAACCTGACGTTCCAGACCGTGCACAACGACTATTACGACTATGACTCCCCGTCGATCACCAAGGCCCAGTACGCAGGGACGGCAGGCGACCTCTTCGGCCGCAAGGGCAGGGACTTCGCTTATCTCGGTTACGTGCCAAGCCTGCCGGTGACGTCGGCGGGCGTGCCGTATTCGAACACCGCCTACAACCAGTACTACAAGTTCGCGGTCAACGCCCGGCAGGACCACCTCTACGGCCTGTCGCTGAGCAAGCCGATCGGCGAGGCCTTCGAGATCCGTTCGACGGCCTATTACGAGGACAAGGGCGGCTACGGCGTCTCGCCCGAGGCCTATTCGACCTCGCTGGCCAGCTACAACGCCGAGCGCCTGATCGTGGCCGGCCTGACCGCGCCCAAGGGCGTGCAGTACGGCCTCTCGGGCGTCGATGGCACGCGCAAGGGGATCACCGTCGCTGGAACCTGGCGGGCGGGGATCTATACGCTCCAGGCCGGGGTCTGGCTGGAGAAGGACGACTACCACCGCACCCAGGCCCGCTATAACACCGTGGGCGGCCATCCCGATGGCGCGGCGCTGCTGAACGAGCCCGTGCACCTGCAGCGCAACTACGTCTCCACCCGCGAGACCACCCAGTTCTTCCTCAAGGACACGGTGCGGCTGCTGGACGACAGGCTGAAGGTCGAGCTGGGCTTCAAGGCCACGGATATCGACTACGAGATTGCCGGCTATCGCAATCCCGCCGACTACATCGCCCGGCGTCAGCCCAGGATCACCGACAACTGGAAGGACAGCTTCCTGCCGCAGGTGGGCCTGGTCTATTCGATCAACAGCCGCGACCAGGTGTTCGCCTCTTACTCGGAGAACCTGGCCCTGCCGCGCGGCGCCGACGACATCTATTCGGCGGCCAGTCCCGCCGCGCCCGGACCCGACGCCGAGACTTCGCAGAACCTCGAGATCGGCTATCGCGCCAACCGGCCGACCTTCAACGGCTCGGTCGTGGCTTATTACACCGCGTTCGAGAACCGCCTTCAGTCCTACGCTTCCGAGGTTCCGGGCAGTGGCACGACCGAGACCTTCTTCCAGAATGTCGGCGGCGTGGAGGCTCACGGCGTGGAGTTCAGCGGCCAGTGGAAACCGGAGCTGGCGGGCGGCAAGCTCTATTTCAACGCCAACCTGTCGTACAACCGGGCCGAGTTCGAGAACAACTTCGGGATCCAGCCGATCGCGGGCAACACCTTGCCGGACTTCCCGACCTGGCTGTTCCAGGGCGGCGTCACCTGGGAGCCGACCGACTGGGCGCTGGTCAACGTCTCGGCCCGCCACCTCAGCGACCGCTACACCAACATGCGCAATACCGAGAAGACGGACGGCTACACGGTGTGGAACGCCTATGTCGACCTGGGCGACGGCTTCGGCGTGGGGCCTTTGAAGCAGGTCAAGGCCCGGATCAACGTCGATAACCTGTTCGACGAGGACTATCTGGGCACGATCAGCACGACCGTGGACACCCTGGCCACCTTCCGGCCCGGCTCGCACCGGACCTTCCAGGTGACGCTGTCGGCCGACTTCTAGGCCGTCAGTTCAGCCACGACCTGTTCGCACAGGCGATGGGTCTCCAGGGCGTCGAGGGCCGACAGGCGTCGGTCCTCGCGCACGGCGCAGAGGAAGGCGTCGATCATGGCTTCGAAGCCGCGCTGGCGGCCGACGGTGGTCCAGTCGCCGCGGCGGGCCAGGCGTTCGCCGCCGGCGAAGTCGGTGACATCGGCGAGGTTGGCGATCCGGCGCTTGACGCCGCCGCCCATCACCTCGAGCACCTCCTCGTTGGCGCCGCTGACCCGGTTCATGATCCCGACGGCGTCGCGGCCGGGGCCGGTCAGGTGCAGCATCACGTGCTCCAGCAGGTCGCCGTCGAGCCGGCCGCTGATCCTGGCCTGCTTCGCGCCGGGCGACAGGAAACGCAAGCTGTCGACCACGTGGATGAAGTCGTCGAAGACCGTGCGCCGCACGCCGTCGGCATGGCCCGTGCGGTTCTTCTGCATCAGCACGAACGGGGCGTTGAGCGCCGCCGCTTCGGCCTGGACCGGCGCATGGCGGCGGTTGAAGCCGACGGCCAGCGACACGCCGTGTGTCTCGGCCAGGTCCACGAGGCTTTCGGTCTCATCCAGAGTGTCGGCGATGGGCTTGTCGACCAGGGTGGCCACGCCGGCCTCAATCAGGCGGCGGACGATGGCGGGGTGCGCCTCCGTCGCCGCATGCACGAAGGCGGCGTCGAGGCCTTGGGCCAGGGCTTCTTCCAGGTCGGTGTGCAGGCGATCCACCCGCCAGGCCGCGCCCAGTTCGTCGAGCGTGGCGGTGCTGCGGGTGACGAAGGCCAGTTGCACGTCGGCGCGGGTTCCCAGCAACGGCAGGTAGGCTTTGCGGGCGATGTCGCCCAGGCCGATCATCGCCACGCGCATGGTCTAGAGCCCCCTCGCCAGATGGTCGGCCAGTTCGCTTGCGTCCCAATATTCGTGGCGGGGCGCAAGGAAGATCGGCGTTTCGCGCTCGAAGGCGGCCAGGGCGTCGGCGGTCTGGACCAAGTCGGGCGCGTCCAGGCTCTCGCTCATGATGATGGCGGCCACGCTTGCGCCTCGGGCCCGCAGGGCGACCAGCGCGGTCAGCACGTGGCTGATCGTGCCGAGGTACGAGCCGGCGATCAGCAGGACCGGCAGGCCAAGATCGGCGATCAGGTCGAGATTGGTGGCTTCGTCGGTCAGGGGCGACATCACCCCGCCGGCGCCTTCCACCAGCATCAGGTCGTGGTCGCCGGCCAAGGCCGCGCGGCAATCGGCCGCCAGATCCTCGATCCGCAGCACGTCGCCTTCGAGACGCGCGGCCAGATTCGGGGCCAGCGGCGCCAGATAGCGGCGCGGCGAGATGCGGGGCAGGGCGCTCGGGTCGCCCAGCGCCTGGGCCAGGCGCGCCGGATCGCTGGCCGAGGGATCTGCGGGATCGAAGCCGCTGACCACGGGCTTGAAGGCGTCGACGGCCACGCCCTTGGCCTTCAGGGCCCGGATCACGGCGCAGGCGACGTGGGTCTTGCCGATGTCGGTGCCGGTTCCGGCGACGAAGAGGGCGCTCATCGGCTCGCCTCCACATAGGGGCGGACGAGGGCGGCCAGCCGCAGGACTTCCTCGTCTGGATGGTCGGCGCTGAAGGCCAGGCGCAGGCGGGCGGTGCCGGCGGGCACAGTGGGCGGCCGGATGGCCACCACTAGGAACCCTTCGGCCTCCAGGGTGGCGGAGGCCGCCAGGGCCGCGTCGGCCTCGCCGATAACCACCGGCACGATCGGGCTCTCGGCGGAGGGCAGGCCGGCGGCCTTGGTGAACAGGCGGGCCTTGCGCAGGGGCTGGGCGGCGAAGGCCGGGTCGGCCTCGATCAGGTCGAGCGCGGCGATGGCGGCGGCGGCCGAGGCCGGCGGCAGGCCGGTGGTGTAGACGACCGTGCGGGCGCGGGTCTTGAGGAAGTCGACCACGCTCTGCGAGCCGCATAGATAGCCGCCGTACGAGCCCAGCGCCTTGGAAAGCGTGCCCATCTGCAACGGGATGACGGCGTCGGGGAACAGGGCGGCCGTGCCCTTGCCATCGCCCAGCACGCCCACGCCATGGGCGTCGTCGACCAGCAGCCAGGCGTCGTTGGCCTCGCAGACCGCCGACAGCCAGTCCAGCGGCGCGACGTCGCCGTCCATCGAGAACACCCCGTCGGTGGCGACGACGGCGTGGCGGAAGCTCGATCGGTGCTCGGCCAGCAGTTCGGCCAGGGCGTCGCTGTCATTGTGCGGGAAGGACACGACCTTGGCGCCGGAAAGCTGCGCCCCGGCCCAGATGCAGGCGTGGGCCAGCTCGTCGACGAACACCACGTCCTGCTTGCCGGCGAAGGTAGGGATCACCCCGGTGTTGGCTAGGTAGCCCGAGCCGAACACCACGCAGGCCTCGGTCCCTTTGAGGCGGGCCAGGCGTTGCTCCAGCGCCTCGATCAGCGGGTTGTCGCCGGTGACCAGGCGCGAAGCGCCCGAACCCGCGCCATGCTCGGCCACGGCGGCCTGGGCGGCGGCGATGACGGCCGGGTGTTGCGACAGGCCCAGATAGTCGTTGCAGGAGAAGGACAACAGGCGCTTGCCGTCGCGCTCGACGACCGCGCCGGGCAGCCGGCGGGTGGGCTTGAGGCGGCGGCGCAGGCTCATGGCCTCCAGGGCCGCGAGCTTGCCGCTCGCGAAGGCGTCCAGACTGTGCATTCCGATTCCTGTTTGCCCAGATTCCGATTTGCTCGGGAGCGGGGACGCTCTAGGCAAGCGGCCCCTCCGGCGCAACGAAAGGATCGCCATGACCACCCCCGACTGGCTCGCTGAAGGCGCCAAGCACGTGTGGCGGCCCTACTGCCAGATGAAGACGGCCCCGGCGCCGCTTCCGGTCGTGCGCACCCACGGCTCGCGGATCGTGCTGGAGGACGGCCACGAACTGGTCGACGGCATCGCCAGCTGGTGGACGGCGGTTCATGGTTACAATCACCCGCACATCGCCGCCGCCGTGCGTGAGCAGTTGGAAGCCATGCCGCACGTGATGTTCGGCGGCCTGGCGCACGAACCGGCCTATCGCCTGGCCGCGCGTCTGGCGGCGATCCTGCCGGGCGAGTTGGATCATGTGTTCTTCGCCGAATCCGGCTCGGTGTCGGTCGAGATCGCCATGAAGATGGCGCTGCAGTTCCACATCAATCGCGGCGAGACGGGCCGCACGCGCTTTCTGTCGTTCCGCGGCGGCTATCATGGCGACACCCTGGCGACGATGACGGTCTGCGACCCGGAGGAGGGGATGCACAGCCTGTTCTCGGGGGTGATGCCCGCGCAGGTGATCGCCGACCTGCCGCTGGATGAAGCCTCCGAGGCCGCGCTCGACAGTTTGCTCGCCGAGCGGGGCGGGGAGATCGCCGCCATGCTGACCGAACCCCTGGTGCAGGGCGCGGGCGGCATGCTGTTCCATGATCCAGAGGTGTTGCGCCGCCTGCGCCGGCTGGCCGACAAGCACGGCGTGCTACTGATCTTCGACGAGATCTTCACGGGCTTTGGCCGCACCGGCGAGCTCTTCGCCATGCAGGCCGCCGGGATCGAGCCTGACATCGTAACCCTGTCGAAGGCCCTGACCGGCGGCACCCTGCCGCTGTCGGCGGCCGTGGCCTCGCGCAAGGTTTTCGAGGCCTTCTGGTCCGACGACGCCGGCGCGGCCCTGATGCATGGGCCGACCTACATGGGCAACGCCCTGGCCAGCGCCGCCGCCAACGCCTCGCTCGACCTGTTCGAGGCCGGAACCTGGAAAGCCGACGTGGCGCGGGTCTCGGCGGCCTTGAAGGAGGGTCTGGAGCCCTGCCGCAGCGCGCCGGGCGTCGTCGATGTGCGGGTGCTGGGGGCGATCGGCGTGGTGGAGTTTTCCTCGCCGGTGGCCGTCGGTGCGCTGTGCCAGGCCTTCGCCGCGAAGGGCGCGTGGATCCGGCCGATGGGCAAGGTCGTCTATCTGACGCCGGCCTACACGACGCCGGACGCGGACCTCGCCATCCTCATGTCGGCCATTCGCGACGTCATTGGACCAAATGGCGTGTTTGGCGGGGTTGAAGGATCGGGCGGGGTCTGATCCAAGCAGCCCCATGTCCGCGTCCACCGGCCCCCTGACGACGATAGAGCGCTTGGCGATCCTGGCGATCATCCTGACCTGGGGGCTGAACAACGCCGCGGCCAAGTACGCCACGGCCGCCCTGCCGCCGATGATGGTGGGCGGCCTGCGCTTTGCTTTGGCCCTGGCTTTCCTGTTTCCGTTCGTGCGGCCGCCATTCCCGAACTGGAAGCGACTGCTGACCATCGTGCTGCTGTCGGGGCCGATCCATTTCGCGCTGATCTACATCGCCTTCGGCATGGCCAAGTCGCTGAGTCCGCTGGTGGTGGCCACCCAGCTTTGGATCCCGTTCACGGCGCTGTTCGCCTGGCGCATGCTGGGCGAGACCATGCGGGTGCCCGCCGTCATCGGCCTGGGCGTCGCCTTCGCCGGGGTGGCGTGGATGAGCCTTGATCCGCATGGGGCGGCCGACCTGCCGGCCATCGTCCTGGGCGTGACCGCCGCTGCGATCTGGGCTGTGGCGACGGTGCTGGTGCGCAAGACGCCGGGCGTGAAGCCGCTGAAGGTGCAGGGCCTGACCGCCTTCGTCGCCGCGCCGATCCTGATCGCCATGTCCTTCGCCTTCGAGGACGACGTGGTGGCCAAGGTCTCGTCCGCGTCGCCTCTGGCCTGGACCTGCGTGGTGTTCGCTGGGGTCGTGTCGACCATCGGGGCCAGCGCCCTGCTGTTCTGGCTGGTGCAGCGGCGCGAGCCTGGGCGGGTGACGCCCTATTTCCTGCTGACGCCGTTGGTCTCGTGCACGATCGGCGTGCTGTTCATGGGCGACGCGCTGTCGCTGCAACTGGTCATCGGCGGCGGCGCGACCATGGTCGGCGTGGCGCTGGTGGCCCTGACCGAGAAGAAGACCCCGCCGGCGACGTCAGGCGACCCGGCCTAGTCGTCCTCGCCGTCGCGCCACTGCCAGGGACCGTCGCTCTTCCAGCGTGCGACCAGCATCACCACCAGGGTCATGACCACGACGAACACGCCGACGAGGCGCGGGTGGTCCTTGCCGTAGAGCACGGCCGAGGCCAGCAGCAGGCCGATATAGAGGGCGACGACGGCCCAGCCTTCCCAACTGCAGGGCGGGCCCGCGCCATAGCCATGACGCTTGACCCTGAACCACGGCTTGCCGTCGGACACGTTTCCCCCCGGATAGTGTTATCCGGGCAAGCGTACGCCCAGTTCGCCGGCGAGGTCGCGGACAAATTGCCACGCCACACGGCCCGAGCGGGCGCCGCGCAACTGCGACCATTGCAGGGCCCGGCGCTCGAGGTTCTCGACCTGGAGGCCGAAGCGCTCGGCATAGGTATTGATCGCCGCCAGATAGGTCGGCTGGTCCATGGGCGGGAAGCCGATCCACAGGCCGAAGCGGTCGGAGACGCTCATCTCCTCCTCGGCGTTCTCGGCCGAGGCGATGGCGCCCTGGCTCTCGGCATGGTCGCGCGGCATCAGGTGGCGGCGGTTCGAGGTCGAGACGAACAGCACGTTCTCCGGCGGACCGGCCACGCCGCCCTCCAGCGCCGACTTCAGGGCCTTGGCGGCTGCGGCGCCGTCCTCGAACGAAAGATCGTCGCACAGCACCACGAAGCGCTCGGGGCGCACGCGCAGGGCGTCGAACAGCGGGGGCAGGGCGGCGACCTCGTCGCGATCGACCTCGACCAGCTTCAGATCCGGGTACTCGGCCGCCAGGGCCATGAAGGCCGACTTGGTCAGCGAGCTCTTGCCGGTGCCGCGCACGCCCCACAGCAGCACGTGGTTGCAGGGCAGGCCGGTGGCGAACCGGCGCAGGTTCTGGAGGAAGCGCTCCTTCTGGCGCTCGATACCGACCAGCAGCTCGATGTCCATGGCGTAGTCCGGCGCGGGCAGGAAGGCGCCCGAGACCGGCTCGTGCCGGAACAGGCGCGCGGCCTCGAAGCTGGGCGCGACGGGAGCGGGCGGCGCCAGGCGATCCAGGGCGTCGGCGATGCGGGCGAGCAGGGGCAGGGCGGCGTCGGTCATGGCCACGCTCCTAACGCTCTCGCGCCCTCATTGCAAAAGAGGAGGTGAACGCATAGCTTCCGCCGACTTGGCGGGGACCCTATTTCAGGCGCTCCGCCCGCAGAAATTCGTGGAGACGTTATGAACCCCTCTGGTGGCCTGGAGCAGCAGCTCATCGGCATCGCGCCGATCATCCTCATGGTCGTGCTGTTCTACTTCATGCTGATCCGTCCTCAGCAGAAGCGCCAAAAGGAACACCTCGCGACCCTGAACAACATCAAGCGCGGCGACAACGTCGTGCTGTCCAGCGGCGTGATCGGCAAGATCGTGCGGGTGGAAGACAAGGAAGTCGGCGTCGAAATCGCCCAGGGCGTCACGGTGAAGGTCCGCAAGGCCATGATCACCGAGGTCACCGCCAAGGGCGACCCGGCTCCGGCCAACGACCCGAAGAACTGAGCTTAAGACCGCTCGAACCTAGCCCGCCCTGGCGCCCCTGGCGTCGTCGAGAGCCTCGTAGTCCATGCTGAGCCTATCCCGCTGGAAGATTGTCCTCGTCACCCTGTCGGTGATTTTCGGCATCGTCTTCACCCTGCCGAATCTTCTGCCGCAGAAGACGCTAGACGCCCTGCCGGGATGGGTTCCCAAGCAGAAGCTGAACCTGGGTCTCGACCTTCAGGGCGGGTCGTACCTCCTTTATGAGGTCGACACCGCCCAACTGCGCAAGGAGCGCCTCGACAATCTGGTCGAGGACGTCCGCAACACGCTGCGCACCGCGGGAATCGACTTTAACGGCCTGGCCCAGGCCAACGGCGTGATCGGCGTGCGCATCGAGGACGCCTCGAAGGTCAACGCCGCCGTCGTCGAGCTGCGCAAGCTTGGCAGCCCGCTGGCCAGCGGCGTGGGCACCGACGTTAACGTCGCGACCAAGGCCGATCAGCGTATCGAGCTGTCCTTCTCGCCCGAAGCCGCTCGCGCAGACGCCTCCAAGGCCGTCGAGCAGTCGATCGAGACCATCCGTCGCCGTATCGACAGCCTCGGCACCAAGGAACCGACGATCACCCGCCAGGGCGCGGACCGCATCGTCATCCAGGCCGCCGGCGAAAGCGATCCCGAGCGCCTGAAGGCCGTTATCGGCAAGACCGCCAAGCTGACCTTCCAGATGGTCGACGAGACGGTCACCCAGGAAGAGATGGCGTCGGGCCGCATGCCTCCGGGCACGGTGCTGGTCGCCGGCGACGACTACCAGCCCTACTACGCCCTGAAGAAGCGCGCCGTCGTTTCGGGCGAGGAGCTGGTCGACGCCCAGCAGGCCTTCGACGGCCAGAGCGGCCGTCCGGTCGTCTCGTTCCGCTTCAACGGTTCGGGCGCCCGCAAGTTCGGCGACGCCACCTCGCGCAACATCGGCAAGCGCTTCGCCATCGTCCTTGATAACAAGGTCATCTCGGCCCCGACCATCCAGACGCCGATCCTCGGCGGCTCGGGCCAGATCACCGGCAGCTTCACCGTCGAAAGCGCCAGCGAACTGTCGCTGCTGCTGCGTTCGGGCGCCCTGCCGGCCCAGCTCAACATCGAAGAGCAGCGCACCGTCGGCGCCGAACTGGGCGCGGACGCCGTGAAGGCCGGCGCCATCTCGCTGGCCATCGGCGCCGTGGCGATGTTCGTCTTCATCATCCTGGCCTACGGCCTGTTCGGCGTGTTCGCGGCCATCGCCCTGATCGCCAACGTGCTGCTGATCGTCGGCATCATGTCGTTCACCCAGGCGACCCTGACCTTCCCCGGCATCGCGGGCCTGATCCTCACGCTCGCCGTCGCCGTCGACGCCAACGTGCTGATCTACGAACGGATGCGGGACGAGGCCGCGGCCGGGAGGTCGCCCATGTCGGCGGCCGACACCGGCTACAAGCTGGCCCTGGTGTCGATCCTCGACGCCAACATCACCAGCCTGATCTCGGCCGGCATCATGTTCAGCTTCGGCTCGGGCCCCGTGAAGGGCTTCGCCTGGACCCTGGCGATCGGCGTGTTCACCTCGCTGTTCACCGCCATCATCATCACTCAAGTGCTCATCGGCTGGTGGTTCAAGGCCACCAAGCCGAAGAAGCTGCCGATCGCGTAAGGATCAAAGCTCATGGCTGCTTGGCCCCTCATCCGCCTGATCCCGCGCTCGACCCACTACCGCTTCGTGCGCTGGGCTCCGGTCGCCGCCGTCTTCTCGCTCATCCTGATCATCGGGTCGGGCGTGTCGTTCTTCACCCAGGGTTTGAACCTGGGCATCGATTTCAAGGGCGGCGTCGCCCTTGAAGCCCGCATGCCCACGGCCATCGACCTGGACGATCTGCGCAAGGTCGCCAAGGGCACTGGGGCGCACGACGTGCAGGTCCAGGGCTTCGGCTCGCCCAACTCGGCCATGATCCGCTTCCTGCCGACCGAGGGCGTCAACGCCAACGTCGAGGCCAACCGGATCAAGAGCGAGATCATCGCCAAGTTTCCCGGCATGACCATGCCGGCGCCGACCGTGATCGGCGCCAAGGTCTCGGGCGAACTGCTGATGGGCGGCTTCAAGGCCCTCGGCGTCGCGCTGCTGCTGATGCTCGGCTACATCTGGTTCCGCTTCCAGTGGCAGTTCGCCGTCGGCGCCGTCGTGGCCGTGTTCCACGACATCATCCTGACCCTGGGCATCCTGTCGGTGATGCAGATCGAGTTCTCGATGACCTCGGTCGCGGCTCTGCTGACGGTCATCGGCTACTCGATGAACGAAAAGGTCATCACCTTCGACCGCCTCAAGGAAAACCTGCGCAAGTACAAGACCACGCCGCTGCGCGAGATCATCGACCTGTCGGAGAACGAGCGGCTGTCGCGGACGATCATCACCGGTTCGACCGCGCTGCTGGCGCTGGGCGGCACGATGATCTTCGGCGGCCCGGTGCTGTTCCCGCTGGTCTTCACCATGGTGTTCGGCATCGCCATCGGCACCTATTCGTCGATCTACATCGCTCTGCCCCTGATCCTGGTCTGGGGCGTCAAGCGCGGCGACGACGAGGCCAAGCCGGTCAAGCTCGGCGCGGCCAGCCAGCCGTGAGCCAGGCGCTGACCCCGCGCCAGCCCCCGTCGATCGACGCCTGGGGCGGCGGCGGCTTCCGGGTCTCCGGCCTCTGGCGGCCCGGCTCGCTGCTGGTCATCGACGACCAGCCGCAGGACTGGGCCGTCGCCAGCCTGGCCGAGCTGACGCCGGAAGCCTTCGCCCCGGTGTTCGCCGCGGGCGGGGCCGTCGAGTTCGTGCTCCTGGGCATGGGCCTGGCCAACGCCCTGCCGCCGCGCCCCGTGCGCGACGCGCTGAAGGCCGCGGGCCTGGGTCTCGAGTTCATGAGCACCGAGGCCGCCGCCCGCACCTACAACGTCCTGGCCAGCGAAGGCCGGCGCCTGGCCGCGGCGCTGATCGCGGTCTGACTTGGCCATCCTCCCCCTGAAGGGGGAGGGTCTTGCCTTCCCCGACTCTCACGCAACGCCTATCCTGCGCGCCAAGACACGGCTCAGGGGGCTGAATTGACTGGGATTCTCACCAACTTCCGCAGCACCATCATCGTCAGCTTCGTGCTGGCCATGGTGATGGTGTTCGGTTTCGGGCACAGCCCCAACGGCTTCCACGGCGCCTACTGGCAGGCGGTGTTCCGCTGGCTGCACGTGCTGTTCGGCATCCTGTGGATCGGGCTGCTCTACTACTTCAACTTCGTGCAGATGCGGGTGATGCCGACCATTCCGGCCGAGCTGAAGCCGGCGGTCAGCAAGTACATCGCCCCCGAGGCGCTGTTCTGGTTCCGCTGGTCGGCCCTGGCCACCTGGATCATGGGCATGGTCGTCGCCTTCAACCGCGGCTACCTGATGGAGGCTATCACGCTGGGCGCCTGGCAGGGCTATCAGCGCGGCGTCGACATGGGCTTCACCTTCATCGGCATGGGCATGTGGCTGGCCACGGTGATGTTCTTCAACGTCTGGGGCCTGATCTGGCCGAACCAGAAGCGGGCCCTGGGCCTCGTGCCGGCCGATGACGCGACCAAGGCCAAGGCGGCCACGACCGCCATGCTGTTCTCGCGCATCAACATGCTGCTCAGCATCCCGATGCTGGTGACCATGACCATGTACCAGACGTTGTTCGGCTGAGCCGACGCCGATCGAAGAACGAGGGGCCCGCGGGAAACGGCGGGCCTTTTTCTTTGAGCTTGAGGCAAGAGGGGGGCATAAGCCGCGCCATGTCCGCCGCCCCCGAAAACCCCTACGATTCCGGCCTCGACGATCTGGTCCGGCGCATGGACAACGATCGCTGGTTGGCCAGCCGCTTCGTCTCCGACCTTGGGGCGCGGACCGACGTCGTCGCCCTGGTCGCCTTCAACTACGAACTGGCCCGCGTGGCGGGCGGCGTCACCAGCGCGCTGATGGGCGAGATCCGCCTGACCTGGTGGCGCGAGGCGATGGAGGAGCTGGCCGCCGGCAAGGCTCCGCGCAAGCACCCGGCCGTCGAGGCCCTGGCCGCCTCGGGCGCGGATCCCCTGGCGCTGGCGGCGATGGCCGAGGCCCGCCTGGCCGACCTGGAAGAGCCGCCGTTCGCCGACGAAGCCGCCGTGCTGGCCTATCTGGACGCCACTGCCGGGGCGCTGGCGACCCTGATCGCCCGACGTCTCGATCCTGCGGCCGACGCCTCGGCCGTGCGCGCGGCCGCGCGCGCCTACGGGTTGGCGGGGCTGTGGCGACTGAAGCTGGCGGGCCGTTCGCGTTTGCCGCTGGCCTGGACAGCCGCCGACGTCGAGACCCGCGTGGCCCAGCAGCGCAAGGCGGCCGCCGCCGAACTCAAGGCCCTGCCGATCGCGGCCTTTCCGGCCGTCGCGCCCGCCGCTCTGGCGACGCGTCAGGCCAAGGGCGGCGAGATGAGCGAGCTCGAAAAAAAGGCCCGCCTGACCTGGTCGGTCGCGACGGGCCGCATCTGATCTGAAACTCCTCCCCCGTGAAACGGGGGAGGGGGACCGCGAAGCGGTGGAGGGGGCGGCGGCGCGCACGGCGCTCCGTCACTCGCCCCCTCCGTCACGCTGCGTATCCGCAGCGCGCCACCTCCCCTGCTACGCGAGGGAGGAGCTTGTCTGCAGCAGCTTACTTACCCGTCCACTGGTTCAGCCAGCCCAGCACCTCGTCGTGCCACTGGACCGAGTTCTGGGCCTTCAGCACCCAGTGGTTCTCGTTGGGGAAGTACAGGAACTTGCTCGGCACGCCCTTGCGCTGCAGGGCGGTGAAGGTGGCGATGCCCTCCTCGAGCGGCACGCGGAAGTCGTTCTGGCCCTGGACGACCAGGGTCGGCACGCTCCATTCGCCCACGTGGTCGGCCGGGTTGAACTTCGAGTAGGTGGTGTTCGGCTGCCAGGGCGCGCCGCCGTTCTCCCACTCGCTGAACCACAGCTCTTCGGTCGAGTAGCCCATGAAGCGGCTGTCGAAGATGCCGTCGTGGTTCACCAGGCACTTCCACGGCTGTTTCCACTGGCTGGCGATCCAGTTGATCATGAAGCCGCCGTACGAGCCGCCCAGGGCGCAGGCGCGGTCCTGATCGAGGAAGCCGTACTTCTGGGTCGCGAAGGCCCAGCCCTTCTGCAGGTCTTCCAGGGGGCGGTCGCCCCAGTGCTGGCTGATGGCGTCGGTAAAGGCCTGGCCGTAGCCGGTCGAGCCGTGGAAATCGATCATCACCACGGCGTAGCCGGCGCCGGCATAGGTCTGGGCGTTCCAGCGGTAGTGGAAGAGGTTGCCGAACGAGCCCTGCGGGCCGCCGTGGATCAGGAAGGCCACCGGATACTTCTTGGCGGGATCGAAGTTAGCCGGCTTGACGAGATAGCCGTGCACGGTCTCGTCGTTCCAGCCCTTGAAGCTGAACTGCTCGGCCTCGCCCATGGCGATGCCTTGCAGCTTGTCGGCGTTGAGGCCGGTCAGCTGGATCGGCGCGCCTTTCGGGGCCAGGGCGTAGAGCTGGGCGGGGGTCTTGAGGTTGTCCTGTGCGATCACGGTCGAGCCGCCGGCCGCGCTGAACGCGCCCACATGGCCTTCGCCGGTCAGGGCCGTGGCCTTGCCGCTCTTGACGTCGATGGCGAAGAGCTTGGTCTGACCCACGTCCTCGGCGGTCGTGTAGATGGTCTTGCCGTCGGCGCTGAAGGTGATCGACTGGGCCGAGTGGTCCCAGGCCGGGGCCACTTCACGCACCTTGCCGTTCTCGCGGACCATGACGCCGAAGCGGTCGGCCTCGAAGCCCGGGCGTTTCATGGCCAGCCACGCCTGGACCTTGCCGTCCGGCGAGAAGGTCGGCTGGGCGTCCCAGGCCTTGTTGTCTTCCGTCAGGTTGGCCGGCTTGGCCGAGCCGTCGACCGGAACCGACCACAGGTCGTAGTTGGTCTGCCAGGGCTCGTCGCGGCCGGCGATCTTGGCCGAGAACACCACGGTCTTGCCGTCGGGGCTGATGGTGAAGTCCTCGTCGCCGCCGAACGGCTTGGTCGGGGCATCACCGTCGAAGCCGGCCATCAGGGCCACAGGCTCGCCCGCCGCCACGCCCGAAGCGTCCAGGCCGTAGGCGTAGAGATGGTTCTTCGTGCCGTCGTTCCAGGTGTCCCAGTGGCGGATGAACAGCTTGTCGTAGACGACGCCGGTCGTCTTTTGGGCCTTCTTCTGGTCCAGGCGCTCCTGGGTGCAGGCGAGGGTGGGGCAGTCGGGGAAGACGGCCTGGCTGACCACCACGGTCTTGCCGTCGGCCGACACCTTGAAGGCGCCGACGTCGAACGGGGCCTTGGTCACCTGAACGGCGGTCTCGCCCGTCACGTCCGTGCGGAACACCTGGTCGGAGCCGGCGCGGCCCGACAGGAAGTAGATGCTCTTGCCGTCGGCCGACCAGCGGGCGCTGGAGACGCCGCCGTCAGACACCGCCAGGCGGCGCGGAGCGATCTTGGCCTTCAGGTCGGCGACCCACAGCGAGAACGAGGCCTTGTTGGCCGGCAGGTCCATCGTCCGCACCAGGTAGATCACCTGGCGACCGTCCGGCGACACCTTCGGTTCGCTGACGCGGTCGAGCGTGACCATGTCCTTGGCGGTGAAACCGCGGCCTTCCGCATGTGCGGCCGGAACGATCGCGAAGGCTGCCAGCGATAGGGCGAGGGCGGAGGCGGCGAGGCGCAAGGTCTTGGTCATGGAAGTCGTGGTCCAGGCGGCAAGGTTGCCAAAAACGGCGCGAGCCTAGCGGCGCCGTGCCGGCGAGGCCAGCCCGAAGGGCAAGCTTTGCTCCATGCTGCAACGCCGTTAGCGAAGGTGGCGAAAATTGGCCTTTGGCGTGACGAAAATGCCATATCGGACAACGACTTATGAAGGTAACAATCCGAAACAGGACTTGCGTTGCTGCGTCGCGGCAAAGCTCGTAGACGGTAAATGGGGACGAATAGGCGGCCGCAGAGCCGCTCCCAAGTTTACAAAGGTTTCTCGTGTCGGTTTCGCCTTATCATCAGCACACGGTCGCAGGACCGGTGATCTTCGCAGGGATCGGCCTGCACACGGGGGCGCACGTGCGCGTCGCCGTGCGCCCCGCCGCTCCCGACAGCGGGATCGTCTTCGTGCGCACCGACGTCCAGGATCGCGACAACCGCGTGCCGGTTCGTGGCGACGCGGTCGTGCAGACCCAGCTGGGCACGGTCATCGCCAACGCCGCCGACGTGCGCGTCTCGACCATCGAGCACCTGATGGCCGCCCTGGCCGCCCTGTCGGTCGACAACTGCGTCGTCGAGCTGGACGGTCCGGAAGTGCCGATCATGGACGGCTCGTCCGAGCCCTTCGTGCAGATCCTCGACCGCGCCGGCCGCCGTCGCCAGGAAGCCGCCCGCCGCTACATCGAGATTCTGTCGCCGATCGAAGTGGTCGAGGGCGATAAGCGCGCCACGCTGACCCCGGCCGAATCCTTCGAGGTGGCGTTCGAGATCGCCTTCGCCAGCAAGGCCATCGGTCGTCAGCGAGTCGACCTGGTGATCGACGAGGAAAGCTTCCGCGAAGAGCTGTCGAACTGCCGCACCTTCGGCTTCCTGCGCGAGGTCGAGGCCCTGCGCGACATCGGCCTGGCCCGCGGCGGCTCGATGGAGAACGCCGTGGTCATCGACGGCGACCGCGTGCTCAATCCCGAAGGCCTGCGCCGCTCGGACGAATTCGTGCGCCACAAGGCCCTGGACGCCGTCGGCGACCTTTATGTCGTCGGCGCTCCGATCCTTGGCAGGTTCGAAGGAATTCTCGCCGGACACGGCCTCAATAACGCCGCTGTTCGTGCGTTGATGGAGCAACCGCGCGCTTGGCGCTGGCGCGCCTATGCGCCGGAGCTGGCTGAGGCGGTTTGATCAAAAACGGGGGATCGCTCCCGCCGCTCGGCTTTCGTTTGCGCCCGCATCGACGTGGTGTAGAAGCCTTGGTTCGGCGCGGGGGCGCGCAAGGTTGCTTCGAGGGTGAGAGAGTCCGTGCTTCGCAAAATCTCGGGACGTTCGGCCGTTTCCATCGTGGCCGTGCTCGCCGCCCTGTCGGTGACCGCCTGCGCGGGCAAGCCCAAGAAGCCGACGCTGGCCTATGAGGAGCGTCCGGTCGAGCTGCTGTATTCCACGGGCGCCAACCGCCTGGACCGCGGCAACTGGAACGAGGCCGTCGACTACTTCCGCGAAGTCGAGCGCCAGCACCCCTATTCGGAATGGTCGCGCCGCTCGATCCTGATGACCGGCTACGCCCACTACCAGGCCAACGCCTACGCGGACGCCATCGGCGACGCCGACCGGTTCATCTCGCTCTATCCGGGCAACCCCTCGGCCTCGTACGCCTACTACCTGAAGGCCATCTGCTATTTCGAGCAGATCGTCGACGTGTACCGCGACCAGGCCGCCACCGAGCAGGCCCTGGCGGCCTTGCGCGACGTCGTCCAGCGCTACCCCAACAGCGAGTACGCCCAGGACGCCCGCCTGAAGATCGACATGGTCAACGACCAGCTGGCCGGCAAGGAGTTGGCTATCGGTCGCTGGTACCTGCGCGACGGCAAGACCCTGGCGGCCATCGGCCGCTTCAAGACCGTCGTCGACCGTCACCAGACCACCTCGCACACGCCCGAGGCGCTCTACCGCCTGGTCGAGGCCTACATGACCCTGGGCCTGACCGAGGAAGCCAAGCGCAACGGCGCGGTGCTGGGCTACAACTTCCCGGGCGACCGCTGGTACGCCGACGCCTACAAGCTGCTGAACGACGCGGGCCTGAAGCCGGCCGTCGAGCCGCTGAAGGCAGGCAACAAGCGCAACCTGATCGATCGCACCCTGAACCGCGACAAGAGCACCACCCTGGCCCCGCCCGGCGAGAAGAAGAAAAAGGGCGGCGTGATGGGCATTCTCGGCATGTAAGCCGGAAGCAAGAGATGGGCGGGCCGTTGCAAAACGGCCCGTTTTTCTTTTGTTCTCAATCGGCTGCCGCTTCCTCTTTGAAAAAGCCCGATTCCCGGTGATCCTCCCGGCCATGCTGATCGGTCTCTCCATCCGCGACGTGGTGCTCATTGAGAGCCTCGACCTGGCCATCGGGCCCGGCCTGACCGCGCTGACCGGCGAGACCGGGGCGGGCAAGTCGATCATTCTCGACGCCCTGGGCCTGGCTACCGGCGCCCGGGCTGACGCCGGCCTGGTGCGTCGCGGGGCGGCCGGCCAGGCCAGCGCCACCGCCATCTTCGCCCTGGCTCCCGATCATCCCGCCTTCGCCTATCTGGACGACAAGGGCCTGGACTACGCCCGCGACGAGGATCTCGTCCTGCGCCGCCAGCTGTCGCCCGACGGCCGCTCGCGGGCTTTCGTCAACGACCAGGCCACCAGCGTCGGCGTGCTCAAGGATCTCGGCGCGCTGCTGCTCGAGGTGCACGGCCAGCACGAGACGGTCGGTCTGCTGGATCCGCGTACACACCGCACCCTGCTGGACGCCTACGGCCAGGTCAGCGTCGGCGCCGTCGCCTCCGCCTGGAGCGGCTGGCGGGCGGCGCGCGAGGCCGCCGCAGAGCTGAAGGCCCTGTCCGACCGCGCCGCGGCCGAGACCGAGGAACTGACCCTTCGCCTCTCCGAACTCGACCGCCTCGACCCGCGCGAGGGCGAGGAGGCGGCCCTGGCCGACGAGCGGGCCCTGCTGGGCTCGGCCGAGAAGGCCCTGGCCGACATCGCCTCGGCCCAGGACGCCCTGGGCGGCGACAACCTGTCTGGCAAGCTGGCCCAGGCTTTCCGCGCCCTGGAACGGGCCCGTGACCGGGCCGCCAACGCCGGCGCGCCCGCCGACGGCCCGGCCATGACCCGCCTGGCCGCGGCCTGCGAGGCCGTCGACCGGGCGCTGGTGGAGGCCCAGGAGGCCGGCGCGGCCATCGACGCGGCCGCCGACAGCTTCGAGTTCGAGCCTGACCGGCTGGAGAAGGCTGAGGAGCGGCTGTTCGCCCTGCGCGGCATGGCCCGCAAGTTGAACGTGCTGGTCGAAGATCTGCCGGCCGTCCGCGCCGACTTCGCCGCTCGCCTGCAGGCCGTCGAGACTTCGGCCGAGGCCCTGGTCTCCGCCGAAGCCCAGGCGGCCGAGGCCCGCGAGGCCTATCTCTACGCCGCCCAGGCCTTGTCGACCGAGCGCCGCGCCGCCGGCGACCGCCTGGCTCAGGCCGTCGAGGCCGAGCTTGGCCCGCTGAAGCTGGAGAAGGCCAGGTTCCGCGTCGCGCTGGAGCCGCTGGACGAGGACAAGGCCGGCCCCTCGGGCCTGGACCGCATCGCCTTCGAGATCTCGACCAACCCCGGCGCGCCGTTCGGCCCGATGGAGGCAATCGCTTCCGGCGGCGAGCTTGCCCGCTTCGCCCTGGCGCTGAAGGCTGCGCTGGCGGGGAAGGGCGGGGGGCCGCAGCCTCTGATGATCTTCGACGAGGTCGACCAGGGCGTCGGCGGGGCGGTGGCCGACGCCGTCGGCCTGCGCCTGAAGCGTCTGGCCGCCAACGCCCAGGTGCTGGTGGTGACCCACTCGGCCCAGGTGGCGGCGCGCGGCGACGCCCACTGGCGGATCTCGAAGTCCGGCGACGACACCTCGATCCGCACCAGGGTCGAGCCGCTGTCGCCGGCCGAGCGTGAGGAAGAGATCGCACGCATGCTGTCGGGCGCGGAAGTCACCGAGGCCGCGCGAGCCGCGGCAAGGGCGCTGATCGGCTAAAAAGGAACCTCCCCCTGTGGGGGAGGCGGCCGAAGGCCGGTGGGGGGCGTTTTCAGCTTATGCTGAGCGGGCCGATCCAGCAGCCATGCCCCCACCGATCGCTTCGCGATCACCTCCCCCACAGGGGGAGGTTCTTGTGATCACAGATCCAGGTCGTCCGCCGCGAAGGCCGCGTTGTCCTGGATGAACTTGAAGCGCAGCTCGGGCTTGCGGCCCATCAGGGTCTCGACCAGGTCCTCGACGGTCTCCTCGTGGCGCGGCAGGGTCACGCGCGCCAGGGTGCGGACCGCCGGGTCCATGGTGGTTTCCTTCAACTGCGAGGCCATCATCTCGCCCAGACCCTTGAACCGGCCGATCTCGGGCTTCTTGCCCTTGAACATGGTGGCCAAGAGCTCGTCCTTGTGGGCGTCGTCGCGGGCGTACTCGGTCTTGCCGCCGTGGCTCAGGCGATAGAGCGGGGGCAAAGCGAGGTACAGGCGGCCGGCGCGGATCAGGTCCGGCATGGTGCGGTAGAAGAAGGTGATCAGCAGCGAGGCGATGTGGGCGCCGTCGACGTCGGCGTCGGTCATGATGATGATCCGCTCGTAGCGCAGATCTTCCTCACGGTACTTGTTGCCGCCCTGGGCCCCCAGGGCCAGCATCAGGTCCGACAGCTCCTTGTTGGCGGTGAACTTCTCGCCCGAGGCCGAGGCCACGTTCAGGATCTTGCCGCGCAGGGGCAGGATCGCCTGGTTCTTGCGGTTGCGGGCCTGCTTGGCCGAGCCGCCGGCCGAGTCGCCTTCGACGATGAAGAGTTCGGCGCCGTCGACCGCGCCGCCGGCGCAGTCGGCCAGCTTGCCGGGCAGGCGCAGCTTGCGGGTCGCCGAGGCGCGGGAGACTTCCTTGTCCTTGCGGCGCTTGAGGCGTTCCTCGGCGCGCTCGATGACGAACTCGAGCAAGGCCTGGGCCGCCTTGGGGCTGCCGGTCAGCCAGTGGTCGAACGGGTCGCGCAGGGCGTTTTCGACGAAGCGCTGGGCCTCGGTCGTCGACAGCTTTTCCTTGGTCTGGCCCTGGAACTCGGGGTTCTTGATGAACACCGAGATCAGCGCGCCGGCCTGGGCCACCACGTCGTCAGCGGTGATGATCGTGCCGCGCTTCTCGCCCTTGAGGTCGGCATAGGCCTTGAGGCCGCGCGTCAGGGCGGCGCGGAAGCCGCTTTCGTGCGTTCCGCCCTCGGGGGTCGGCACGGTGTTGCAGTACGACTGCATGAAGCCGTCGTGCTCGCCGAAGCCCCGCGGCGTCCAGGTGACGGCCCATTCGACCGCGCCGGCCTCGCCCTCGCGCTCGATGCGGCCGGCGAAGCTGGTCGGGGTGACCGTCTCCAGGCCCTTGGTGCGCTCGGCCAGGAAGTCGGCCAGGCCGTTGGGGAAGTGAAACACCGCCTCGGCGGGCGTCTGGTCGTGGATGCGCTCCTGGGCGCAGGACCATTTGATCTGCACGCCGCGGAACAGATAGGCCTTGGAGCGGGCCATGCGGTACAGGCGCGCCGGCTTGAAGGCGCAGCCCTCGCCGAAGATCTGGTCGTCGGGCTTGAAGCGCACCATGGTGCCGCGCTTGCGGCTGGGCTGGATCTTCTCGACCGGGCCCAGCGGCTTGCCGCGCGCGAAGCTCTGGCGGTGCTCGAAACCGTCGCGCCAGACCGTCACCTCGACCAGTTCCGACAGGGCGTTGACCACGCTGGCGCCCACGCCGTGCAGGCCGCCCGAGGTCTCGTAGGCCTTGCCGCTGAACTTACCGCCCGCGTGCAGGACGGTCATGATCACTTCCAGCGCCGACTTGCCCGGATGCTTGGGGTGCGGGTCCACGGGCATGCCGCGGCCGTCGTCCTTGACCGACAGGTAGCCGTCGGCGTCGAGCTTGACCTCGATCGATTTGGCGAAACCGGCCACGGCTTCGTCCATCGAGTTGTCGAGCACTTCGGCGAACAGGTGGTGCAGGGCCCGCTCGTCGGTGCCGCCGATGTACATGCCCGGACGCATGCGCACGGGCTCCAGGCCTTCCAGCACCTCGATCGAGCTGGCGTCGTAGCCGCCCGACGAGGGGGCAGCGGCCGGAGCGGCCTCGACCTTGCCCGGAGGCGGGGGAGGCGGCGGCTGCGGCTTGGGCTGCGGATGCGGTTCGCGGGCGGGCAGGGGCGGAGCGCTCGGCGGCGCCAGGGCGTCGTCGTCGAACAGCGAGAACAGCGAGTTGGGGTCTTTGGAAGACATCGGATGATTTTGCGGCGATTCGGGTGTCTCGCCCCGTATGACCCGAGCTCGCCCCCAAGGAAAGCGCTGCTTGGGGATTGGTTTGCAGCTTCAGTGTGTATGCACGAATGTGACAATTTTCACGTGTATTTTCGTTGATGTCCCCATGGGTTGAGCAGATGCTCCCTTCCACCGGCCCGAGCGGCGGCCGGCCCATCGGAAGAGGGAGAAGCGTCATGACGACTGCGACTGCGCAGGCGGGCACCGCCGAATTCACCACCACCGACTGCGGCGACACCAGCGGCACGGCCAACGGGCTGCTGCCGGTCGGCTCGGCCGTCTCGATCAACAACAATACCGACCTCAGCTCGTGCATCATCGGCAACAGCGAGGGCAAGGTCTACGGCATTCGCCTGGTGTCCAACGCCGGCATCTACAGCTACCAGGTGCAGGTCGACGCCCAGGGACCGTCGGGGATCTTCTCGGGCAGCATCAACCTGGCCTTCACCGACCAGACCGGCGACACCTACAAGCTGGCCATCACCTCCAGCCGCCGCGAACAGCACACGGTCTCCTACAACAGCGACCGGCCCTCGATCGTGAAGATCACCTGGGCGACCTGACGCAGCGGGCCAGGAAGCGGTTGCTCGGTCCCGCTCAGCAGCGGGGCCGAGCGTTCCTGCCTCAAACCGCCTTGGCCGCTTTGCGGGCCAGGGCGCGGCGCTCGATGCTGGCGGCGAACAGCGGGGTTTCGCGGCTGTTGTGGTCGCCGCCGTCGCGCTGGCGGGCGTCGGCGGCGTCCTCGAACGGCATGCCGTGCTTGTCGATGAAGTCGAGGAATTCCTGGGTGGGGTGGGCGACCACGCTGTTGGTGTATTCGCAGGTCGCCTCGTCGATCTTCCGGGCGCTCAGGGTCCAGATCACCTGAACCCGCGTGCGGCCATTGGGCGTGAAGGCGTCCGAGGTCGACACCATCCTGCACAGGGTCGGGGTGGCGATCTCGGCCACATAGTGCTGGACCATCAGGGTCTGGCCGATCATCTCGACATTGATCGACATGCGCCGACCGTCGTCGGTGAAGGTGGCGCCGGCCGAGATGTGGTCGGGCGCGCAGCAGCGCTGGTATTCGGCCTCGGGCAGGGTGAACAGCCAGTCGGCGATGTCGATCGTCTCGATCGGCGCGTTGATGGTCGCCGTATAGGCCGAAGCCGACAGTTGCTTTTCCGTGATGATGATGTCCGACATCGCCATGTCCTCTACGTCGAAAGCTTGCCCGCGGCGCCGAATGCGACCGCCGGGCGACGTCAGGACTTTCGGCGCGCAGCCGCCGGCGAGGTAGCCATCCATGGGTTTGCCGCGCGAAGGCATGGGGAGGGGGCGGCTAGACCTAGGTCTAGAAGGGCAAGCGGGCTCAGCCCTTCGCCAGTCGCGCCCGCAGCCGTTCCACGCGCTCGTAGGAGCTGTCCTCGCGACCGCCCATGATGATCTTGGTGGGGCGATCGGCGGCCTCGGCCTCCTCGACCGCCCGCAGCAGCTTGCCCATGCCCCAGGTTCCCTTGGTGCAGCAGACGCAGCGGCAGGGCGGCATGCCGTTCGAGCCGGGCTGGTAGCGCCAGCCCACGACTTGCGGAGGAACCTTTACCCGCAGGATCTCCGAAGGCTGGATGCGACGGCCAAGCAGGACCTGATAACCCTGCGGCGAGGTGGGCAGGCGCCGGCCGGCTTGGATATCCTTGCGGTTCTTGTCCGCCTTGTCCGTCGCGAGGGCGGCGACCGGATCCGCCGCCTCGACCGACATCATGATGGCCACGGCCTCCGCCGCCGTGACCGATCGGTGCGGCGAGCTGTAGTGGCCGATCTCGACGGGCTCGTCGTCGGGAACCCGGAAGTAGACGGCGAGCATCGTGCCGCTCTGGCCCCGCCGCAGTTCGCGCAGCCACTGGTGTGAGATCTGGAAGTTGCGGGTCACCGGCATGGCGAAGACTCGCTTGCTCCACTTCGCCGGGGCGATGCCGACGCGGCGGATGGCGGGCAGGTTGTCGTGCGAGGTCAGGTGAACGAAGACGGGCATGGCTCAGGTCAGTTCGCGCCGCATGGCGTAGTTGTGGATCAGGCCGCCCCGCACCTCGAAGTCGCGCCGCGCGGTCACGGTGAAGCCGTGGCGCTCGAACACCGGCCGGGCCAGCTCGCTGGCCTCGACATATAGGACGGCGAGGCCTTGTTCTTCGGCGCGCTGTATCACCGTCTCTAGCAGGCGGGAAGCCACGCCCTGGCCGGCGAAATCGGGATGGCAATAGAGGTGGTCGACATGGCCGTCGGCCTCCAGGTCGACATAGCCCACGGCCTGGTCGCTGGTGTCGGCGGCGACGAAGGTCATGCGGCCGTCGGCGGCGCGGTTCAGCACGTCGATCGGCTGTAGCGGCGCCGGCGCCCAGGCAGATATCTGGGCTGCGGAGTACGCGCGTCGGCCAAGCCCATGGACGGCGTCGTAGTAGAGCCGCGCCATGTGGGGCGCATCGTCGGTCCGATAGGGGCGGATGAAGACGTTGGCGGCCTGCATCGCTTCCCTCGAAAAGCGACGGCCCGCCCCTGGTGGGAGGCGGGCCGTCTGGTCGTCTTATCGGTAGGCCGGGGGCAGGCCGTTGTCGCCCGCCGCATAGCGGTCGCGCAGCTGGCTCTGGCGGCTGTCGGCCGGCTGCTCGACGCCGCCGATGAACACCTTGTCGGCCCAGGTGGTGGTTTCCAGCGGATCGCCGGTCCACAGCACGAGGTCGGCGGTCTTGCCGACATCCAGCGAGCCGATCTGGTCGGCCATGCCCCAGATCTTGGCCGGGGTCAGGGTGATCGCCGCCAGGGCGGCCGGGTAGGGCAGGCCGTTGGCGACGGCCAGGCCCGCGTTCAGGCGTTCCTGGCGCAGGTTGTTGAAGTCCCGCGCGCCGTTGATCGCCACCGTCACGCCGGCCGCGTTCAGGCGAGCGGCGTTGTCGAGGCGCGAGCCCAGGGTTTCGAAGCTGTCGGGCAGGTCGGCCTGGGTGTCGACGATCACCGGCACGCCGGCCTTGGCGATCTCGCCGGCCACCAGCCAGCCTTCCTCGGCGCCTTCCAGCACGATCCTGACCTTCTCCTCGGCCGCCAGCTTGAGCGCCAGGCGGATGTCCGAGGCGCGGTGGGCGCGGATCAGCAGCGGGGTCTTGCCCTGCACGACCGGGACCAGGGCCTCCAGATCGAGGCGCGAGAGGCCGTAGTCGCGCGTGGCGCCCTGTTCGAAGGCGGCGCGGTTCCTGGCGAACGCCCGGGCGTCCTGCAGGGCCGACTTGATCAGCACGATCGAGGCGCCGCGCGAGCCGCCAGCCGCGCGGGCCCCGGCTTCGCCCAGCGACAGGGTCACGGCGGTCTTGGACTTCGAGACGATGTCGGCCTCGCCGGCCTTCAGGCGCACGAACGCGGCCTGGCCGCCGAACAGCGGAGGATCGCCGCCGCCGTCTTTGCCTGCGGTCATTTCCTCGACCACGCCGTCATCGGCGTGTTCGTGGCTGCCGCCGCCGACACCAGACAAGATGGGGGTCACGGCCGAGGCGGTGACCCCGCCGTCGCGGGCCAGGCCTATCATCGGCGAGGCCGGATTGACGCCGTAGGCAATGTCGAAGCCGGCCGACAGGGCGTTGCCCGTGCCGTCGTCGCGCGTCTCGCGCACGCCGCCGATCTCCGAGGCGCTGATGTTGGACGACGGCGCCACCAGGCCAGGCGTCACGACCCCGCCCTTGGCGTCGATGGTCGTCACGCCGGCGGGGACGGCGACATTGGCGCCGACGGCGGCAATCTTGCCGTTCTGGACGAGGATGGTCCCCGACGGGATCGCCGCGCTCGACACCGGCTCGATGCGGGCGTTGACGATGGCGAAGGTCTGGGCCGAGGCGGAACCGGCCGCGACGGCGCACAGGGCGGCGCCGGCGAAGAGAATGGAACGGATCATCAGTTGAACGCTCCCTGGCCGGACTGGCCAAGCTCGAAGTCGGACTTGGGCTGATAGCGCTTGTCGTTGCGGTCGTAGGTCAGGGCGCCGTCGATATAGACCTGCTCGGCCTTGGCGTAGACGCTGAACGGATCGCTGCTCCAGACCACGACGTCGCCGGCCTTGCCCACTTCCAGGCTGCCGGTCTTGTCGGCGATGCCCATGGCTTTCGCCGGATTGGCCGTGATCCACTTGATGGCCTCGGCGCGGGTGATGCCGTAACCGATCTTGTTGCCCGCGGTCATGGCGATGGCGGCCTCCTGGTTGAGGCGCTGGGTCATGATCGGGTCGTCGGAGTGGATGACCACGCAGGCGCCGGCCTTCCAGACGATGGCGGCGTTGGAGTCGATGCCGTCCAGGCTTTCCATCTTGAAGCCGGTCCACGAGGCCCAGGTGGCCGAGCAGATGCCTTCCTTGGCCAGAAGCGGGGCGACCTTGTAGCTCTCCACCGCGTGGTGGAACATGGTGATCTTGTAGCCGAACTCCTTGGCCACATCGATCATCACGGCCATCTCGTCGCCGCGATAGCAGTGGTTCTGGACCAGGATTTCGCCCTTGAGCACGCCGGCCAGGGTTTCGAGCTGCAGGTCGCGCTTGGGCGCGTCGGCCTTCTCGCCCTTTTCCTTCTTGGTGCGGTAGTCGTCCCACTTGCGGGCGTAGTCGGCCGCGTCGATCCAGGCCTTGCGATAGCCGAAGACGTTGCCCATCGCTGTCGAGGGCGAACGGTTCTTGGAGCCATAGACGCGCTTGGGGTTCTCGCCGCAGGCCATCTTCAGCCCGTAGGGCGCGCCCGGGAACTTCATGCCCTGCATGGTGGTCGAGGGCACGTTCTTCAGCGTCACCGAGCGACCGCCAAAGAGGTTGGCCGAGCCGGGGAGGATCTGCAGGGTGGTCACGCCGCCGGCGCGGGCGCGGTTGAAGCCCGGGTCCTGCGGCCACACCGAGTGCTCGGACCACACCTGGGCGGTGTTGGGGTCGGTGGCTTCGTTGCCGTCCGACTTGGCCGACACGCCGGGCGAGGGGTAGACGCCCAGGTGGCTGTGGGAGTCGATGATGCCGGGGGTAATCCACTTGCCCTTGGCGTCGATGGTGGTGACGCCGGCCGGGATGGCGGTCTCGGGGCCGCCGACGGCGAGGATCTTGCCGTCCTGCACGACCACCACGCCATTCTCGATCTGCTGGCCGGTCGCGGTCAGCACCGTGGCGCCGACGAAGGCCGTCGGGCGCGAGGGCAGGGGCGCGTAGGTCGAGGGGAAGCCCGACGAGGCCTCGCCATCGAGGCCCTTGGGCAGCGGCTTGGCTTCGGCCTTTTCGGCCGGCTTGGCGGACGCTTGCGGCTTGGCCGTGGTTCCGGTCGTGGCGCAGGCCGAAAGGCCCAGCGCGAGCAGACTGACGGCCGCGGCCGTCGTACCCCATCGTGTCATCAATTTTCCCCGACTCTCGAAGAGGCCGCGAGGACAGACCAATTCAGACCCCTGATCAAGCAGCACGGCGCCCCATTTTTCCCCGATCGCGGCGTTTGTCTGTCGCGCGTGCTTCGTGCGAGGATCGCGACCTGCGGTCGAATCCGCTTGGGAGGAACACGATGCGCCTGCGTCCCTGGCTCGGCCTGGCGGCCGCTCTTCTGATCAGCGCCTGCGCGGGCCAGCCCGCCGGTCCTTCTACGGGTTCGCCTCCGCCGATGTCGCGCGCGCCCGTGGCCGAAGGCGGCATGTGCGGCGGGATCGCCGGCTTCCAGTGCGGCGAGGGCCTGTCCTGCGTGATGCCGGCCGGCGCCTGCAAGACCGTGGCCGACGCCTCGGGGATCTGCCGCAAGCGTCCGCAGGTCTGCACCATGGACTACCGCCCTGTCTGCGGCTGCGACGGCAAGACCTACGGCAACGCCTGCAGCGCGGCGGGCCAGGGCGTCAGCGTCGCCCACGAGGGCGAGTGCAAGGCCGAATGAGCGACATGCTGACAGGAATGGACCGCCGATTGGTGATGATCGGCGGCGCGGCTGCGGCGATGACGCCGTCGCTTGGTGTGGCAGGGGAAAAGACGATGTACGGACTGATCGGCCAGATGAAGGCCGCTCCCGGCAAGCGTGACGATCTGGTCGCGATCTTGAAGGAGGGAACCGGCGCCATGCCCGGCTGCCTGTCCTACATCCTGGCGCTTGACCCGGCCGACGCCGACGCGATCTGGATCACCGAGGTCTGGACCGGCAAGGAAAGCCACACCGCGTCGCTGAAGCTGCCGTCGGTGCAGGCGGCTATCGCCAAGGCGAGGCCGATCATCGCCGGCTTCGGCCACCGGTTCGAGACGACGCCGGTGGGCGGGGTGGGGCTGTAGGCCGCCAGCAGAAACGGCCGTACTCTCGGACCTGTCGCGATCGGTCTTTCGGCGCGTGTCGTTTTGCTGCTAGGCGGAGCGGCGATGCATACGTCGGCGCATGGAAGCCCAACTTGATCGAGCAATACGGATGGTCTGATCTGCTGGCGGAGGCTTTCAAGCCTCATGAGCGCGCGGGTCATGCGGCGGGTCGCGTCGCCGTCCAGCAGCGGAACGGCTATCTGGTGATCACCGCCAATGGCGAGGTGCGGGCCAAGCTTTCCGGGCGCCTGCGTCACGAAGCCCAGGAGGCCGGCCATCCGGCGGTCGGCGACTGGGTGGCGCTGTCGATCAACTTGGCCGAACGCACCGGAACCATCCAGGCCGTGCTGCCACGCCGCACAGCCCTGGTTCGCCGGGCCGCCGACAGCGTGCAGACCCCGCAGGTGGTCGCCGCCAATGTCGACCTGGCGTTCATCGTCACCTCGATGAACGGCGACCTCAATCCGCGCCGTATCGAGCGCTATCTGGCGGCTGCCTGGCAGAGCGGCGCCCGCCCCGTGGTCGTGCTGACCAAGTCGGACGTCTGCGCCGAGGCGGCGTCTCTCGCCGCCGAGGTCGAGGCCCTGGCCGGCGGTTGCCCCGTCGTCATCGTGTCGGCGCGCGAGGGGCGGGGCCTGGACGCCCTGCTGGCCCACCTGGCGCCGGGCGAGACCTGCGTCCTGCTCGGCTCGTCCGGCGTTGGCAAATCCACCCTGGTCAATACGCTCCTGGGCGAACAACGCATGGCTACCCAGGCCATCCGCGAGGCCGATGACCGAGGCCGCCATACGACCAGCCACCGCGAGCTGGCGCTGCTGCCCGGCGGCGGACTGATCATCGACACGCCCGGTGTCCGCGAGGTGGGGCTGGTGGAAGCCGACGAGGGCGTGAACCAGGTGTTCGACGACATCGAACGCCTGGCGGAAACCTGCAAGTTCGGTGACTGCAGCCACGCCAACGAGCCGGGCTGCGCGGTGCAGGGCGCCATATCGAGCGGCGATCTGGACCCCAGGCGCTGGGAGCACTTCCGCAAGCTGGCCCAGGAACTGGCCGCGGTCGAGGACAAGGCGGCCCGGGCGTTCAAGGACGCGGAACGTCGCCGTCTCGGCAAGGCCCAGAAGAGCTATCGCACCGCCAGGAAGGACGCCCGCGGGGGCGCTTAAGGTCGAAGATCTTTCAAAATATGGCCGCTCTTCCTGGCGAATGGGATTAGGTGTGGGGCTCAACACCTTCGAGAGATGACCAATGCCGGCCTTCACCATCGTCACCACCAGCGCGACCCAAGGCAGCGATTCAGCGGAGGTGAACACCCTGACGGACGACTTCTCCAACGAGAGCGAAGCCCTGGGTTACGCCCGCCGCATGGCGGACGAGATGCTCGATCTCGCCAGCCAGCTGTCGCTGGATTTCGACTACACCAATGTGGGCCTCTACGAGGGCGATCTGCTCGACGAGGATCTCGACCCGGCCCATGCCGCCTTCAGGGGCGCGTGGGTGCTGGACGAAGAGGGCGCTTCGTTCGTTCCCGCCGATGAGTTCCGCGACGGCATTGCTCAAGCCGACGCCTGATCTGGCCGACGCCTGATCTGAACAACCGGACTGGGGAGCCAGGCGCTCCTCAGTCCACATACTGTTCCGTCACCGCTCCATCCAGGTGGCGCACTCGGGCCTGCGCCAGCACGTCCAGATCCATCAGCCGGGCGTTGATCCCGATCTTGTCGCGGCTGGGGTCGTTGGCGCTCCAGTGGGTGACGCAGCCGCAGGTGCGGCAGCGATGGAAGGCGATCGAGCGGTCGTCCCACTCGTAGATGTCGGCCGGTCCGCCCTCGACGCGGCGCACGGCGGCCAGCGGGTAGTAGGCCCATAGCACCCCGTAGCGACGGCAGATCGAACAGTTGCACTCGGTCACTTCCGCCGGCGCGGTGTCGATCTCGAAGCCCACGGCGCCGCAGTGGCAGCTTGTGCGGATCATCGGCGTCCTTCCAAAAGAAAAGGCCCGGAGCTTGCGCCCCGGGCCGATCCCAAAGTGCTCAGGCCTTTCGGCTTAGCACTTGTAGTACATCTCGAATTCGACGGGGTGCGGGTGCAGTTGCAGACGCATCACTTCTTCCATCTTCAGCTCGATGTAGCTGTCGATGAAGTCGTCGTCCATGACGCCGCCGGCCTTCAGGAAGGCGCGGTCCTTGTCCAGGCTTTCCAGGGCTTCACGCAGCGAGCCGCAGACTTCCGGGATCTTCTTCTGCTCGCGGGGCGGCAGGTCGTAGAGGTTCTTGTCGGCGGCCGCGCCCGGGTCGATCTTGTTGATGATGCCGTCCAGGCCGGCCATCAGCAGGGCGACGAAGGTCAGGTAGGGGTTGCCCATCGGGTCCGGGAAGCGGGCTTCGATGCGCTTGGCCTTCGGGCTGTCGACGTGCGGGATGCGGATCGAGGCCGAGCGGTTGCGCGAGCTGTAGGCCAGCTTCACCGGGGCTTCATAGCCGGGCACCAGACGCTTGTAGCTGTTGGTGGTCGAGTTCGAGAAGGCGTTGATGGCCTTGGCGTGCTTGATGATGCCGCCGATGTACCACAGGCATTCTTGGCTCAGGCCGGCGTACTTGTCGCCGGCGAACAGCGGCTTGCCGTCCTGCCAGATCGACTGGTGCACGTGCATGCCCGAGCCGTTGTCGCCGAACATCGGCTTGGCCATGAAGGTGGCGGTCTTGCCATAAGCGTGGGCCACGTTGTGGATCACGTACTTATAGAGCTGCATGCGGTCGGCCATGGTGACCATGGTGTCGAACTTCAGGCCGAGTTCGTGCTGGGCCGGCGCCACTTCGTGGTGGTGCTTTTCCGGCTTCATGCCGAGCTCGCCCATGACGGCCAGCATTTCGCCGCGCAGGTCCTGGGCCGAGTCGACCGGGTTCACCGGGAAGTAGCCGCCCTTGGGGCCCGGGCGGTGGCCCATGTTGCCTTCCGGATAGGCCTTGGACGAGTTCACCGGCAGTTCGGTCGAGTCGTACGAGTAGCCGGTGTCGTGCGGAGCGGTCGACCAGCGCACGTCGTCGAAGATGAAGAATTCGGCTTCCGGGCCGAAGTAGACGGTGTCGCCCACGCCCGCCGACTTCACGTAGTTCAGCGCGGCCTTGGCGATCGAGCGCGGGTCACGGTTGTAGGGGGTGCCGTCGTCCGGGTTCACGACGTCGCAGAACAGCGCCAGGGTGGTCTGCTGGTAGAACGGGTCGATGATGGCCGAGGTCAGGTCCGGACGCAGCTTCATGTCCGACTCGTTGATGGCCTTCCAGCCGGCGATCGACGAGCCGTCGAACATGGTGCCGTCGTTCAGGAACTCGTCGTCGACCAGGTCGATGTCGAAGGTGACGTGCTGCAGCTTGCCGCGAACGTCCGTGAAGCGGACGTCGACGTACTTCACGTCCTTTTCCTTGATCAGGTCCAGGATTTCCTTGGCGGTGCTCATTGATATCCCCTTTGAGCGAGAAAGTCGTAAGGAGGGAGGCCGTGGGCTAGACGGCGGACGGGCCGGTTTCGCCGGTCCGGATGCGGATGACTTCGGTGATCTCCGAGACGAAGATCTTGCCGTCGCCGATGCGGCCCGTGCGGGCGGCGTTGGTGATCGCCTCGAGGGCGGCGTCGAGCTGGCTGTCCTCGACGACGACCTCCAGCTTGATCTTGGGCAGGAAGTCTACGACGTACTCGGCGCCGCGATAGAGCTCGGTGTGGCCCTTTTGGCGCCCGTAGCCCTTGGCTTCCAGAACGGTCATCCCTTGGACGCCCATATCCTGGAGCGCCTCTTTGACCTCATCCAGCTTGAACGGCTTGATGACGGCTTCGATCTTTTTCATCGGTCTCTTCCGCGCCCGACGGCGCATGGCCTCTGACTTTGAGCGGCAAGGATCACGCCGCCCGGAACGTCACAAGCCGAGGTTCCAGCGATTGTCGCGGTTCGGTCGCTCATTCAGGCATATGAGCAAATCTTGAGCGACGTTTGATTGAAAAGCATGCATTTCGGAATTGTGGCCGGAAACGGCCTTGTCGCGCCTCGATACCTGCCTAGGATTGCGAAAACGATCGTTTGAATGGGGGTGAACATGCGTGACGAGACGCCGGTTTTGATCGGCGTGGGCCAGTTCACGTTTCGAGGTCCCGCTGAAAATTCACCCTCGCCGCTGGAATTGCTGAAGATTGCGGCGAAACGGGCTGTCGCCGACGCGGGGCTGGAGGGGACGGTTCTTGCGCGTTTGGACGCTCTTGCGGTCGTAGCGTTCAGCATCGATGCCCCGGGCGGTCTTTCGAAACTGCCGCTTCCCCGCCTGTCGGATCCGCCGGCCAGCCTGGCGCGGGCGCTGGAGGCCCGTCCCGACTGGTCGGTCTATACCGAGACCGGGGGGAACAGTCCTCAGCAGGCGATCAACGTCCTGGCCGAGCGTATCGCCCGCGGCGAGTCGCGGCTCGGGCTGGTCACGGGCGCGGAGTTCCTGGGCTCGCTGATGAAGCGGATGAAGAACGGTCTGGGCTTCGACGGCTGGGCCGACGACATCGACAGCAAGCCTGCCCGCATCGGCGATCCGCGGCCCGGCGTGACGAAGCAGGAGGCCGCCCACGGCCTGGGCTATCCGGTCAATACCTACCCGCTGTTCGAGAACGCCCTGCGGGCCCGCGACGGCCGCAGCCTCGCCGACCATCAGGCTAGGCTGGGCGCACTGTTCTCGCCGTTCACCAGGGTCGCCGCCGCCGATCCCGAGGCGTGGTTCCCGGTCGAGCGCTCGGCCGAGGAGCTCGTGACCGTGACCGAGCGCAATCGCATGGTCGGCTATCCCTATCCCAAGTACCTCAACGCCATCATGGAGGTGGATCAGTCTGCCGCAGTCCTGGTCGCCAGCGTCGGCATGGCGCGTGAGCTGGGCGTTCCGCAGGACCGCTGGGTGTTCCTGCACGGCTGCGCCGACGCCGCCGACCTCTGGTACCCGCTGCAGCGCCAGGATTTCCACTCCAGCCCGGCCATCCGCCTGACCGGCAGGCGCGCCCTGGACATGGCTGGGATCGCGCTGTCCGACCTCGACCTGATCGACCTCTATTCGTGCTTCCCGTCGGCGGTTCAGGTGGCGGCCGAGGAGCTGGGCCTGGCGCTGGACGATCCGCGCGGTCTGACCGTCACCGGCGGCCTGCCGTATTTCGGCGGGCCGGGAAACAACTACAGCCTTCACGCCGTCGCGCGCCTGGTCGAGCGCCTGCGGGCGCGGCCCGGCGCCTACGGCCTGTCGACCGCCAACGGCTGGTTCCTGACCAAGCAGTCGGTCGGCGTCTATTCCACGCGGCCGGTCGAGGGCGAGTGGCGGCGCGAGGATCCGGCGGTGATCCAGGCCGAGATCGACGCCCTGCCGCATCCGCCGATCGCCGAGGCGCCGCAAGGCCCGGCGACGATCGAGACCTATACCGTCGTCCACGCTCGCCAAGGGCCACGGATGGGCATCGTCATCGGGCGTACAGCCGAGGGGGCGCGGTTCGTGGCCAATACGCCCGAGGATCCGGCGACCCTGGCCGACCTGGAGGTCCGCGAGGGCGTCGGACGCGCCGGCGTGGTGGGGCCTCATCCCGACGGCGTGCGCAACCTCTTCACGCCGGACCCGGCCTGATGGGGCGCGTCCACGTCATTCGCCACGGCAAGCCGGCGGCGACCTGGGGCGGTCACGACGACGATCCGGGGCTCGACGAGACAGGGCGGGAGCAGGCGAGGGCGGTCGCCGCCGTACTGGCGCATCTGCCGGCGGGCGAGCGCCCGGCCCGGGTGATCTCTTCGCCCCTGCGCCGCTGTCGAGAGACCGCCGCGCCGCTGGCTGTGCTCCTGGGCGTTCCGGTCGAGATCGAGCCGGCCGTCGGCGAGATCCCGACGCCCGCGGCTCTGGCGCCCGAAGATCGTCCCGCCTGGTTGAAGCAGGCCTTCGCCGGGGATTGGGCCGATATCGAGGGCGATCGCGACTACCTGGCCTGGACGGCGGAAGTGGCTGGCGCTCTGGCGCGATACGAGGGATGCGCCGTCTTCAGCCATTTCGTGGCGCTGAACGCCGCTGTGGCGGCGGCGCAGGGCGCGCGTGCGGTCATGGCGTTCCGGCCCGACCACACCAGCGTCACCGTCTTCGAAGTCGTCGACAATCGCCTGCGGCTGGTCGAGAAGGGCAAGGAAGCCTCCACCGGCGTTCTTTGATGGAGCCGAGCCGCATGTCGCCCCGCCAGATCATGACCGTCGCGGAGATGAAGGCGGCCGACGCGGCGGCGGTGGCGGCGGGAACGCCGGCGACCACGCTGATGGAGCGGGCCGGCAAGGGCGCGGCCGAGGTGATCCGCGCGCGCTGGTCGCGCCGCCCGGTGGTGATCTGGTGCGGCCCGGGTGACAACGGCGGCGACGGCTATGTCATCGCCAGCCATCTCAAGCGTCGTGGCTGGCCCGTGCGGGTCGAGGCGCTGGCGCCGCCGGCCTCGCCTTCGTGCGGCTGGGCGGCCGATCGCTGGCGCGGCGAGGTCCATCCGCTGAACCCGGCCGTCTCGCCGGGCGAGCTCTATGTCGACGCCCTGTTCGGCGCCGGACTGTCGCGTCCGCTGGAGGGCGAGGTCGACGAACTGGCGCGGGCGGCGCGGGGTCTTTCATCCCGCATCATCGCCATCGACACGCCCAGCGGGATCCATGGCGACACGGGCGTGTCGCTCGGCGGCGCGGCGTTCACGGCTGCGCTCACCGTCACCTTCCATCGCAGCAAGCCGGCTCACGTGCTGGCGCAGGGGCGGGCGGCCTGCGGCGAGGTCGAGGTCGTCGACATCGGCCTTTCCGAGACTGGCGCGGGCGATCTGGTCGAAAACGATCCTGGCCTGTGGGGCGTCCGGTTTCCGTGGCCTTCGAACGACGCCCACAAGCATGCACGGGGCCGCCTGGTGGTGGTCAGCGGCGAGGCCTGGAGCACGGGCGCCGCGCGGCTGTCGGCCCGGGCGGGCCTGCGGATCGGGGCCGGCGTCGTGACGCTGCTGTCGCCGCCGGGCGCCCTGGCGGTCAACGCGGCCCATCTCGAGGCCGTCATGCTCGCGCCCTTCGAGACCGACGCGGATTTGGTCGGACTGGCTGATCGCGCCGCCGCAGCCGTAATCGGCCCGGCCGCCGGGGTGGGCGAGGCGACGGCGCGCAACCTGACCGCTCTGGCCGGCACAGGGGCGGCCCTGGTGGTCGACGCCGACGCCCTGACCAGCTTCGCCCATGCCCCGGACGAACTCTTCGCCCGCCTCGACCGCGACGACGTGCTGACCCCGCACGCCGGCGAGTTCGAGCGGCTGTTCCCGGGGCTGCTGAAAGCCTCGCCCGAACGCTTCGCCGCCGCTCGCGAGGCTGCGCGCCGGGCTGGGGCGATCGTGCTGCTGAAGGGCCCCGATACGGTGATCGCCGCGCCGGACGGCCGCACGGCGGTCAATCTCAACGGCTCGCCCTGGCTGGCCACCGCGGGCTCGGGCGATGTGCTGGCGGGCTTCATCGCGGGCCTGGCGGCGCAGGGAATGGACAGTTTCGACGCCGCCTGCGCGGGCGCCTGGATCCATGCCGAGTGCGCGACGATGCACGGCCCTGGGCTGATCGCCGAGGATCTGCCGGGGCTGGCGCCGACCGTGCTCAAGAGATTATGGGAGGCTCGCCAGAAACCTCTCGCATAAGGAGAGGTTTTTCTTGGTCTAAGCCCCGATCGCTTCCAGTTCGAACGGGGTGGTCTGGTAGACCTCATTCAGCCAGTTGCCGATCAGCAGGTGGGCGTGGCTGCGCCAGCGGTTGCGCGGCGCGCGCGACGGGTCGTCGCCGGGGAAGTAGTGCGCGGGCGGCGGCGTCGACGGATCGACCAGCCGGTCGCGGGCGTATTCCGCCGCCAGGGTGCCGGTCTCGTACTCGGGGTGATTGAACATGTAGAGCCAGCGGCGACGGGCGTCCTCCAGCAGGCACAGCCCCGATTCCTCCGAATCGAGCAGCACCCGCAGGCTGCCGTCGGCGGGTAGGTCCTCGGGGCGCACCTCGGTCCAGCGCGACACCGGAATGTCGATCTCGTCGGCTAGGCCGCGCAGATAGGGCGAGGCCGGCGCCATGTTGGCGTGGGCGAACACGCCCGAGCGCTTGTCGGCCAGCACGTGCTTGGGCACGCCGTGGAAGTGCCGCACACCGGCCTGGGCGCCCCAGCAGACCGCCAAGCCCGCATGTACGTGGGTTTCGCTCCAGTCGAAGATGCGAGACAGCTCGTCCCAGTAGCCGACCTCCTCGAAGGGCAGGGTCTCGACGGGCGCGCCGGTGACGATCAGCCCGTCGAAGCGCTGACGGCGCACCTCTTCCCAGGGGCGGTAGAAGGCGAGCATGTGCTCGGCCGGGGTGGTCTTGGGCGAGTGGCTGGACAACTGGATCAGCGACAGCTCGATCTGCAGCGGGCTGGCCCCCAGCAGGCGGGCGAACTGCCGCTCGGTGGTGGGCTTGTCGGGCATCAGGTTCAGCAGGCCGATGCGCAGCGGCCGGATGTCCTGGCGGGCGGCTTCGGTGTCGGCCATCAGCGACAGGCCTTCGGCTTCCAGCGAGGCGCGGGCCGGCAGGTTGTCGGGAATCTTGATGGGCATGCTCAGCGTCCGTCCGTCAGAAACCAGGACACGTGACGGCGTTCAGGGATCACCCGTTTCGTTGCCGTCGCGGCCGCATCCCCCCGACGGGGCGCCACCTTGCTCGGGAAGCAGGTTGGCGTTGGGCGAGCCCAACTCTTGATGCAGGACGGGCTTTAGCTGCGCCGCTTGCCGATCGCAAGGGGACGCGACGTCGCGCTCGCAGTTCGGAGAGAGATAGACGGAGACGGGCGGTTCAGGCTTCCAGGCGGTGCAGGACGATCTCGGCGCGCACGCCTTCGTCGAACAGACGGCTGCCGTAGTCGAGCGCGGCCTGGAAGGACCTCTGCTCGAGGGAATCGGTGAACACCACCTGATGGTCGCAGGTGACTTCCCAACCGGCCTCGGTCTGGTTGACCTCGATCGTCCGCATACGCTGTTCTCCTACGCCATGGCGCAGTTAACCGTCGCTGATGGGAAATGGTTGCGTGCGAATCCACGAAAATTCAAGCGCCGCCAGGTTGCGCGCCGAAACTGATCCGAGGGGAGAGGGAAAACCGGCCCGGGCGTCAGTCGGGGGGGCAAGGCCCGGGCCGGTTAATGTCTCGTGGCTATGCGCTCGACGGGACACGGAGAAAACGACGCGACCCGAATGCAGTTCCGCGAGTTCACGAAAATTCTTCGCGGACACTTCAAATCCTTCGCGACGACAGTTAAGGCTCGCCCCCACGCGGATGTGGCGGAACTGGTAGACGCACTGGATTTAGGTTCCAGCGCCGAGAGGCGTGGAGGTTCGAGTCCTCTCATCCGCACCATGTCGCCGCGCGCAGCGTTTTGCGCGCGGCGACGCCATACCCTTTGATCGACGCGAAGTGTCGTGACATAAGGGCGCTCTTTCGCCGCCCCGGTGACGTGGGCGGCTATGATTTTTTGACCCCTGGGGCGGACGACGGGCGCGGGCGCCCGGATCCGAGAAGCTAAGAATGTCGATGCAGATCGTTGAAAAGTCGGGCGAAGGCCTCAGCCGGGTTTACGGCGTTACGGTGCCCGCGAGTGAGCTGGCCACGCGTCTCGAGGCTCGTATCGCCGAAGTCGCCCCCCAGATGAACGTCAAGGGCTTCCGCCCGGGCAAGGTGCCGGCCGCGCACGTGCGTCGCCTGTACGGCAAGGGCCTGATGGGGGAAGTCATCGAGCAGGCGCTCAACGAGACCACCCAGAAGATCCTGGACGACAACAAGCTGCGCCCCGCCGGCCAGCCCGACCTGAAGCCGACGTCCGACATGGACAAGGTCATCGCCGGTGGCGAGGACCTGGCCTTCGAACTGGCCGTCGAGATCATGCCGGAATTCGAGCCGATCGATCCGTCGACCATCGAGCTGGTGAAGCCGGTCTACAAGATCGAGGATTCGGAAGTCGAAGAAGCCCTGGCCGAGCTGGCCAAGCAGGCCCGCACCTATGAGCCGCGCAAGGGCAAGAGCCTGAAGGCCAAGGACGGCGACCAGCTGCTGATCGACTTCGTCGGCACCATCGACGGCGTCGCCTTCGCCGGCGGCACCGCCAACGACGCCGAGCTGGTGCTCGGTTCGGGCCAGTTCATCCCGGGCTTCGAAGACCAGCTGGTCGGCGCCAAGCCGGAAGACGTCGTCACCGTGAAGGTGAAGTTCCCGGAAGACTACCAGGCCGCCGAGCTGGCTGGTAAGGACGCCGAGTTCGCCACCACCGTGAAGGAAGTCCGCGCTCCGGTCGACGCCGAAGCTGACGACGAGCTGGCCAAGCGCCTGGGTCTGGCCGACCTGGCCGCCCTGAAGGACCTGATGAAGTCCAACCTGGAAGGCCGCTACACCAACAGCTCGCGCTTCAAGCTCAAGCGCGCCCTGCTGGACGTGCTGGACAGCAAGCACGACTTCGCCCTGCCGCCGCGCATGGTCGAGGCCGAGTTCGCCGGCATCTGGCAACAGGTCCAGGCCGACAAGTCGCAAGGCGGCCTGCCGCCGGAAGACGCCGAGAAGACCGAAGAGCAGCTGCAGGACGAGTACAAGAAGATCGCCGAGCGCCGCGTGCGCCTGGGTCTGGTGCTCGCCGAGATCGGCCGCAAGAACGACGTCGTCGTCACCGACCAGGAACTGAACGAAGCGATCGTCCGCGAAGCCCGCCAGTATGGCGCCCAGGCTCAGCAGGTGTTCGACATGTACCGCCAGCGCGCCGACCTGCAGGCCTCGCTGCGCGCCCCGATCTACGAAGACAAGGTCGTCGACCTGATCTTCGACAAGGCCAAGATCGAAGAGAAGGCCGTCTCCAAGGAAGAGCTCCTGGAAGAAGACGACCTGCCGGAAGGCTACGGCGGCTGAGCCGTCGGCCTATCAGGCTGAACGAAATGGGGCGCGGACCGAAAGGTCCGCGCCCTTTTTCATTTCGGCCTGACCGGGTGTCACGGCTGGAACACGATCTCCACCGGTGCGGCCGCGCCCGTCGACAGATAGGCGAAGCCCGGACCCTCGGCCGGGACGATGTTTCCGCCCGGCTGGTAGGCGGCCTGGAGCAGGAACGTCGTGCGGTTGGGCTGCAGCGTCAGGATGACCGTCGAGGGCTGGCCCGGCTGGACGTAGACGGGGCTGGGCTGGCCGCGGCCGCCGTCGGTGTTCCAGAACGCCTTGCCGGACCGGTTGCTGATGTAGGCCTTGGCCATCGGGCCGTCCCAGCTGAGGATCTGCACGTTCCAGATCGGTTGCGGCAGCGGGCCGGCCGACAGCGCCACGAACGGGCGGCCGCTCGGGTCGACGTCGATGCTGGCGTAGGGGCCGGCGGTCAGGACGATGTTGCAGGTGAACTCGGCGGCGGCGCCTTCGACGATCTGAAGGGCTTCCAGCGTGTCGGTCATTGTCGTTGCTCCCCGTCCCACGGTCGTCCCTCATGGCGGCTGCGTGCGGACAAATGGAGGTTGATATAACCGTGTTATGCAATCTGTGCGCGACAACACACCTTGTCGCCTCGCGGGCCCGCCCACACCTTGCAACCTGTTAAGCGCCACGCGATATGCGTCAGGTGCGCTGGCGCGACGCTGATTCGCGCCCGCAAAGACATTTCGAGAAGGGTGAACCCCACATGATGTACGATCCGGTCGAGACGGCGATGAACCTGGTTCCGATGGTGGTCGAGCAGACCAGCCGCGGCGAGCGCGCCTTCGACATCTTTTCGCGCCTTCTGAAGGAGCGGATCATCTTCCTGACCGGTCCGGTCGAGGACGGCATGGCCTCGCTGATCTGCGCGCAGCTGCTCTTCCTGGAGTCGGAGAACCCCAAGAAGGAAATCGCCATGTACATCAACTCGCCGGGCGGCGTGGTGACGTCGGGCCTCGCGATCTACGACACCATGCAATACATCAAGAGCCCGGTGACCACCGTTTGCATGGGCATGGCCGCCTCGATGGGCAGCCTGCTGCTGTGCGCCGGCGCGCCCGGCCAGCGCATCGCTCTGCCGAACGCCCGCATCATGGTGCACCAGCCGTCGGGCGGCTTCCGCGGCCAGGCCTCGGACATCATGCGCCACGCCGAGGACATCTCGAAGACCAAGCGTCGCCTGAACGAGATCTACGTGAAGCATTGCGGCCGCACCTATGACGAAGTCGAGCGCGACCTGGATCGCGACAACTTCATGAGCGCCGAGGAAGCCAAGGCCTGGGGCCTGATCGACCAGATCAACGAGAACCGCGAAACGGCCGAAGCCAGCGCGTAAGCGTCGGTCTTCGAGATGATGGGGCCGCCGGTCATACGATCGGCGGCCTTTTTCGTGCGCGTTGCGTGGCGACTGATCTCGACCTAGGGTGGTGCTCTCTTGGGAGGGGCAATCGTGCGAAATCGAGCCAAGGAATCTGCCGTCGTTCTGGCGGCGGCCCTGTTGCTGGCCGCAGGCTCAGCGCAGGCGCAGTGCACCATGTGGTGTCCTAACGGCGCCGGGACGGGCGACGCGCTGATCACCGAATTCTCGACGGTCCAAGGCGCCCAGGCCGGGTGCAAGGGCGACGAGGTGGTCTGGGCCCAGAACAAGCGCATCTATCACAAGGCCGGCTGGAAGAAGTTCGGCAAGACCCCGGGCGGCAGCTACATCTGCAAGGCCTCGGCCAGCAAGGTGCAGCTCAAGCAGGCCAATCTGTTCCAGCGCTTCCTGTAGCGTTCGCGGCCCGCCGGCAAAACAGCGGGGCGTTTATGGCCGAGTTTGGCCAGCGGGCTGGGAAAGGCGAAACAAACCGGCCCCAGATCGGCCGGGCAGGGCGGCGACAAGGATCCCATGACGATCCTCGAGCCCCGGAGCCCGGCCATGACCGCCCGCCGCCGCCTTTCGCTGCTTTCGGCCCTCGCGGCCTTCCTGAGCCTGGCCGGCGCGGCCGCCAACGCCCAGGGCTTCTCCGACCTGGCGCCGCGCCACGGGATCGCGACCTTGCGGGTGGGCGTCAGCCCCGAGCAGGTGCAGCAGATCGTCTCCGACCGGCTGCTTCAGGACGGCGTGACGGCGGGCCTTGCCACGCTGCGCCAGAACCTGGCCCTGACGCCGGGCCAGCAGGACCGCTGGCGCGACTTCATCCTGGCTTCCAGCGCCCGGCCGGCGGGCGTGGTGCTGGCCGTGGCCGCGCCGCAGGACGAGACGCCCCTGGCCCAGGCCCGTGCGGGCCTCGCTCTTCAGCGCGAGCAGCTAGCCGTCGAGCAGCGGCGCGTGAAGGCCATGGCTAGGCTCTACAAGGCGCTCGACGACGACCAGCGGGCAGTCTTCGACCAGGCCTATTCGGCGATCGGCAGCCTGTCGGTCAGCACCCAGGCGTCGGGCCTGGCGTCGGCCGGGGTGAGCGTGGAGTAGGCGCTGAGATCCTCCCCCTCCAGGGGGAAGGGGCTCACTAGACGGGCTTGCCCTTGAAGATCCGGTAGCCGCGCTCCTGGGCGATGGCCAGCATCTCGGTGTCGCCCGAGGTGTCGCCATAGGCGGCGGCCAGCTTCACGCGCTCGCCGAAGGTCTCGCGCAGGCGCACCACCTTTTCCGGGCCCCGGCAGTTGGGGCCGGAAAGCCCGCCGATCACCTTGCCGTTCAGGTCGTAGGCCAGCTTGGTGCCGATCAGCAGGTCGGCGCCGATCCCGCGGGCGAACGGCGCGACCACCACGTCGGGCGAGGCGGTGACGATGACCATCCTGGCGCCCTGGGCCCGCCAGCGCCGCCAGACAGCCAGGGCGTCCGGACGGAACAGGCTCTGAGCGTGGGTCTCGGCGAAGGTGCGGGCCTGGGCCTCGAGCCGCTCCTGCGGCACGCCCTTCAGGAATTCGCGGATCGCCGCGGCCTTGATGCGGCCGCGATCGCGGTGGAACAGGTAGGAGAGGGCGGCAGGCGCCAGGCGGATCATCCCCATCGTCCAGCGGCCGCCGCTGACCCGCCATTTCAGAAAGGCGGTGAAGCTGTCGCGCACGGTCAGGGTGCCGTCGAAGTCGAAGGCCACCAGCGGCGGGCTGGCTTCGGTGTGCGTCGGGGCGTGAGCGTCTTCCGACGCCTCGTGGATCTCGGCCATCTCGTCTCCGCCCGTCGGGCGAACTCCTTCTTGCGGCGCCGCTTGCAGCACGATTCCGGCCGCTTACAGAAAGATTAGAGGCTGCGGCGATGTTCCGCAGCCCACGGATCGCTTGCTTTGGCCTACAGTCGTCCCATCTAGGGATGGAATCCCATGGTCAGAACCGAAACATCCACGAACTTGGCGCCTGAAAAGGGCTCCAAGGCTTGTGCGGCGCGTTCGGATCGGGGAATGTCAAGGATTAGACAACTCCCCCTGGGTATCCTGTTGCTTCGGTGGCGGGATACGCGTTGGGAGTCGGCGGTAGCGGCTTTCGCCGTATCCGCCCTAGCGTGAGAAGCGACCATGACGAAAGCCGCCAGCGGCGACGCCAAGAGCACCCTGTACTGTTCTTTCTGCGGAAAGAGCCAACATGAAGTGCGCAAGCTCATCGCCGGACCCACCGTGTTCATCTGTGATGAATGCGTCGAGCTTTGCATGGATATCATCCGTGAAGAGCACAAGATCGCCTTCGTGAAGTCCAAGGACGGCGTTCCGACGCCGCGCGAGATCTGCGAAGTCCTGGACGACTACGTGATCGGCCAAGGTCACGCCAAGAAGGTGCTCGCGGTCGCGGTGCACAACCACTACAAGCGCCTGAACCACGCCTCGAAGAACAACGACGTGGAACTGGCCAAGTCGAACATCCTTCTGGTCGGTCCGACCGGTACGGGTAAGACCCTGCTGGCCCAGACGCTGGCTCGAATCATCGACGTGCCGTTCACGATGGCCGACGCCACCACCCTGACCGAAGCCGGTTATGTGGGTGAAGACGTCGAGAACATCGTGCTCAAGCTGCTGCAAGCCGCCGACTACAACGTCGAGCGCGCCCAGCGCGGCATCGTCTACATCGACGAAATCGACAAGATCAGCCGCAAGTCCGACAACCCGTCGATCACCCGCGACGTGTCGGGCGAAGGCGTGCAGCAGGCCCTGCTGAAGATCATGGAAGGCACTGTCGCCTCCGTGCCGCCGCAGGGCGGGCGCAAGCATCCGCAGCAGGAATTCCTGCAAGTCGACACGACGAACATCCTGTTCATCTGCGGCGGCGCCTTCGCGGGCCTCGAGCGCATCATCTCGGCTCGCGGCGCGGCCAAGTCGATCGGCTTCGGCGCCAAGGTCGCCGATCCGGAAGACCGTCGCACCGGCGAGATCCTGCGCGGCGTCGAGCCCGACGACCTGCAGCGCTTCGGCCTGATCCCGGAATTCATCGGCCGTCTGCCGGTGATCGCCACCCTGGAAGACCTCGACGAGGCCGCCCTGGTGAAGATCCTGACCGAGCCGAAGAACGCCTTCGTCAAGCAGTACCAGCGCCTGTTCGAGATGGAGAACATCGGCCTGACCTTCACCGAGGACGCCCTGCACCAGGTCGCCAAGAAGGCCATCGCCCGTAAGACCGGCGCCCGCGGCCTGCGCTCGATCATGGAAGGCATCCTGCTGGAGACCATGTTCGAACTGCCCAACTACGAGGGCGTCGAGGAAGTGGTGGTCAACGCCGAGGTCGTCGAAGGCCGGGCCCAGCCGCTGCTGATCTACGCGGAAAAGAAGGGCGGCGCCGCTTCGGCCTAACCGCCGGCGACGCAAGCTGAAATGAGAACGGCGGGTCCCAAGGGCCCGCCGTTTTTTCGTTTGAGAGCTCCAGGCCCTCCCCCTGAAGGGGGAGGTGGCCCGAAGGGCCGGAGGGGGATGTGTCCGAGAAGGTCAGTGCGGCCCCGAAGCCAGCAATCCCTTCCCCCCTCAGTCGCTCCGCGACAGCTCCCCCTTCAGGGGGAGCATCTTGGGCAGGTGCTCACCCCGCGTCGTTCAGGCCCGACGCCGGTTTCCAGTCGAACAGCGCCTGCAACGTCCGCACCGCCTCGCCGCGCGGCGAGGTCAGGGCAGGATCCCGGGCCAGGATCAGGCGGGCGTCGTCGGCGGCCACGGCGATCAGGTCGCGGTGGGCCACCGGGTCGGCCAGGCGGTAGGCCGGGAAGCCGCTCTGCTTGAGGCCCAGCGGATCGCCGCCACCGCGCAGTTCCAGGTCCTTCTCGGCGATCTCGAAGCCATCGTCGCTGCGCCGCAGGATGTCGAGCCGCTGCTGGGCCACTTCGGACAGCGGCGGATCGTACAGCAGCACGCAGGAGCTTTCGCGCATCCCGCGGCCCACGCGTCCGCGAAGCTGATGAAGTTGCGCCAGGCCGAACCGGTCGGCGTGCTCGATCACCATGATGCTGGCGTTGGGCACGTTGACGCCCACCTCGACCACGGTGGTGGCGACCAGCACGCCCACCTCGCCGTCGACGAAGGCCTGCATCACCGCGTCCTTCTCGGCCGCCGGCATCTGGCCGTGCACCAGGCCGACGCGCGGCCCCAGCACCTTTCGCAGGTCGGCGGCGCGGTCCTCGGCGGCGCGCAGGTCGACCTTCTCGGACTCCGAGACCAGCGGGCAGATCCAGAAGGCCTGGGCCCCGCCCTCGATGGCCGAGCGCAGGCGATCAACGATCTCGGGCACGCGCGGCGTCGGCGCGGCGCGGGTGGCCACCGGCGTGCGGCCGGGCGGCTTCTCGTCGATGCGCGAGACGTCCAGGTCGCCGAACACGGTCAGTTCCAGGGTGCGTGGGATAGGCGTGGCCGACATGGCCAGCAGGTGCACCCCCCAATCTGCGTCTTTAGGGCCCTTCTCCTGCAGCCGTCGGCGCTCGTTGACGCCGAACCGGTGCTGCTCGTCGATGATGGTCAGGGCCAGGTTCTGGAAGGCGACGTCGTCCTGGAAGAGGGCATGGGTGCCCACCGCCACGGCCGCCGAGCCGTCGGCCAGCATCTTCAGCTTGGCGGCGCGGGCGGCGCCTTTGTCGCGACCGGTCAGCAGCACGACGGCCAGGCCCTGCGCCTCCAGCGGCGGGGCGAGGGTCTCGTAGTGCTGGCGGGCCAGGATCTCGGTCGGGGCCATCAGGGCCGACTGGAAACCGGCGCCGGCCGCGTCGGCCATGGCCAGCATGGCCACCACGGTCTTGCCCGAGCCGACGTCGCCTTGCAGCAGCCGGCTCATCCGCTCGCCGTGGGCCAGGTCGCCGCGCACCTCCGACAGCGCCCGCACCTGGGCGCCGGTCAGGCGGAAGGGCAGGGCCTTTTCGGCCGCCTCGGCCAAGGGCCCAGAGACGATGCGGGGCCCCGGCTGGGCGCGTTTGCCGGCCTTGCGTTGGGCCAGGGCCAGCTGGTGGGCCAGCAACTCGTCATAGGCTAGGCGGCGGCGGGCCGCCGACATCGGGGAGAGGTCGATCTCGCCCTCGGGGCCGTGCAGCCGTTCGAAGGCCTCGCGCCAGGGCAGCAGGGCCTCACGGGCCATCCAGGCGGCGTCCTGCCACTCCGGCAGCTCCTGGGCCCGCGAGAGGGCCTCCTGGGCGAACTTGCGGAAGGTGCGCGAGGGCAGGCCAGCGGTGGCGGGATAGACCGGCTCGATCGCCGGGATCTCGTCGATCCGCTCGGCCTCGAGCATGTAGTCGGGATGGGCGACCTGGATCTCGGAACCGAACCGCTCGACCTTGCCGCTCACGGCGCGGCGCACGCCGACTGGATGCTGGCGCTCCAGGTGCGGTCCGTGGCCCTTGAACCAGACCAGGGTGACGAAGCCCGTCTCGTCCCAGCCCCGGATCCGCCAGGGCTGGCCCGAGCGCTGCGGCGGCAGCTGGGCGTCGATGGTGACGACGAATGTCTGGACCTGGCCGTCCTGGGCCTGGGCGGCCGTGGTGGCGGTGCGCCGGATCAGGCTTTGCGGCGGCGTGAACAGCACGTCGCGCACGATCGGCCCGGCCAGCTTCTCGACCAGGGGCGCGACGCGGGGCCCGACCCCCTTGAGGGTCGAGATCGCGGCGAACAGGGGAAAGAGCGACTCGGGACGCATCGGCGAGAGGATAGCCAAGGCAAGGTGTTCTCGTCCCGTTCGCCTTGCGCGAATTTGTGGACCGGACTGACTAGCGGCCCCGCTTACCGGAGACTCGCCCATGCCCTTCGCTGTCCATCGCGGCCAGAAGATCCACTATACGGTGGAGGGCGAGGGGCCTCTGGTGGTGCTGCAGCACGGCCTGTTCATGGACGCGGCCAGCTGGCGCGCCAATGGGTTCGTCACCGCCCTGAACGACCGGTTCACGGTGGTCTGTATCGACTCCCTGGGTCATGGCCTCAGCGACAAGCCGTCGGACCCGGCCCTCTACGCTCAGGACCAGCGGGCGGGCGATATCGTGGCCGTGCTCGACGCGCTCGGTGCGGAGAAGGCGCATCTGGTCGGCTATTCGATGGGCGGCTGGATGGCGGTGGGGGTCGCCAAGCATCATCCCGAGCGCCTGGCCTCGCTGGTCATCGGCGGCTGGGACCTGGTGGGCGGCGTGCCCAAGGGGCCGGCGGGACCGATCCGCTTCGATATCTTCTGGGGCTTCAGCCAGCAGGTCGCGCAGGCGCTGGTGCAATGGGTGACGCCCGAAATCCTGCCCGCCATGCAGGCCTGCTTCGAGGCGCTGAACATGCTGGACGGCGCGACGCAGGCGGTGCTGAGCGCGGGTGTTCCGGTGCTGTTGTGGGACGGGACGGCGGATCCCTATCACGCGCCGTCCCTGGCCTTCGCGGCGGCCCATGGCCTGCCGTTCGTCTCGACGCCGGGCGACCATCTTCAGGCGATCCTGTCGCCCGCGCCCGACGTGGTCGCAAGGCTCGGCGAGTTCTTCGCCGAGGCCTGACGCGGTCAGTCTTCAGTCGTCTCGGCGTTGCCGGCCGGCGACAGTTCGGCCAGCAGGTCGGCCAGCTCGTCGGCGCGAGCGGCGCCCGAGACGTTCAGGCGGATGTAGAGATGCTCGGCCGCATGCTTCTCGGCCGCCTCGGCGAACCCACGCGTGGAGTCATGCAGATTGTTGGCCTCGCCGGCGAACACCACGACGCCTTCGGCGTTCACATAGAGGTAGTTGCCGGCGATCGTGGTGCGCGGGTCGCGATCCTCGGCCAGCTTGTAGCGATAGACGGCGCCCGAGGCGCCTTTCAGGTCGATATAGGGTTTCACGAATCCTCGCCTCTAGACACACGCGGCGTAGCCCGGGAGGGGTGCGGGGCGCCAGAGGCTAAATTATGGCTGCAAGCTTCGCAATTTGCTGAGAAACCTTCGAGTTCGTTCTTCTCGCGGTTCGGAGAACAGCGTCGCCGACGGGCCTTCCTCCAGTATCCTGCCCTCGTCCATGAAGATCGTCCGGTCGGCGACCTCGCGAGCGAAGTCCATCTGGTGGGTCACGATGATCATGGTCCGCTTCTCGGTCGCCAGGTCGCGAATGACCGCCAGCACCTCGCCGACCAACTCGGGATCCAGCGCCGAGGTCGGCTCATCGAACAGAATGACTTCGGGATCCATCGCCAGGGCCCGGGCGATAGCGCAGCGCTGCTGCTGGCCGCCGGAGAGGGCGCCGGGATAGGCGTCAGCGCGGTGGGCCAGACCCACCTTGGTCAGCAGCTCCAGGGCCCGTTCACGGGCCTTGGCGGGCGGATCGCCGCGCACGACGATCGGCGCCTCGGCGACGTTCTCCAGCGCGGTCTTGTGCGGGAAGAGGTTGAAGTTCTGGAACACGAACCCGACCCGTCCCTTGAGGGCGCGGGCCAGCGGGACCTTGCCGCCCGCGGAGACGCCGGCGATCGACAGACTTCCGGCGTTCAGCGCCTCCAGGCCCGCCAGGCAGCGGAGCAGGGTGCTCTTGCCCGAGCCGCTGGGGCCGATGACGGCGACCACCTCGCCGGGGGCGACGGTCAGGTCGACGCCGTTCAGCACGGCCGTGTCGCCGAAGCGCTTGGACAGGCCCTTGGCCTCGATCGCGCTCATCGGCGGGCCTCCGCACGGCGTTCCAGCCAGCCCTGGCCGAGGGCCAGCAGGCTGGAGACGATCCAGTAGATGGCCGCGGCGCTGAGATACATCGCGAAGATCTCGTACGTGCGGGCGGTGATCAGCTGGGCCTGGCGGAACAGCTCGGGCACCTGGATGGTCGCGGCCAGCGATGTGTCCTTCACCAGGCTGATGAAGCTGTTGGACAGCGGCGCGACGGCGGTGCGCGCGGCCTGGGGCAGGATGATGCGGCGCATGGCCTGGCCGCGGGTGAGGCCCAGCACGGCGGCCGCCTCCCACTGGCCCTTGTCGACGGCGGCGATGGCGCTGCGCAGGATCTCGCCGGCGTAGGCGGCGACGTTCAGCGAAAAGCCGATGCCGGCCGCCAGCAGCGGCGGCAGCTCGACGCCGAACTGGGGGAGGCCGTAATAGATCAGGAACAACTGCACCAGCAGCGGCGTACCCCGGAACGCCGAGACATAGACCGCCGCCGGCCAGCGCAGGAGCGGCGAGCGCGACAGGCGCATCAAGGCGAGGCCAAAGCCCAGAAGCAGGCCAAGACTCATGCCGATCACACTGAGCAGGACGGTATAGACCGCCCCTTTCAGCAGCAGCGGCGCCGACTGGGCGATGAGCTCGGCCGCGTTCATGGCCTAGCGCGTCACGTCCAGGCCGAACCACTTCTGCGAAATGGCGGCCAGCCGGCCGTCGGCGCGCAGGGCGTCGATGGCCTCGTCGACCAGCACCTTCAGGGCTGGATCGCGCTTCATCACCACGCCCTGGCTCTGTGGGGCGAAGGGCGGGCCAGCAGCGATCAGGTCTGGCGCGGTCTTGAGGAAATCGGCGGCCACGAGGCGGTCGTTCAGCACCGCGTCGATCCGGCCGGCCCGCAGATCCTGGTACTTGGTGGGATCATCGTCGTAGGTGCGGACCTCGGCCTTGGGCTGGTTCTGGCGCAGCCACTGCTCGTAGTGGGTGCCAAGGCCCACGCCGACCTTCTTGCCGGCCAGATCGGCGGGGCCGGCGATGCCGGTCTTGCCCTTAGGCACGATGATCAGGATGCCCGAGACCGTGTAGGGCTTGGAGAAGTCGTACTTCGCCGCCCGCTCGGGCGTGATGGTGATCTGGTTGATGACGACGTCGGTGCGGCCCGATTCCAGTGCGCCCAGCAGGCCGGCGAACGGTGCGGCGACGAACTGCGGCTTGACCTTCATCTGGTCGGCCAGCGCCTTGCCGAACTCGACGTCGAAGCCGGTCAGCTGACCGTCGGCGCCCTGGAAGTTGAACGGCGGGTAGGTGCCTTCCAGGCCGATGCGCAGGGCCTTGGTCGCCTCGACCCGCGCGGCGCCGGACTGGCCGCCAGCGGCTTCCTTGCCGCCGCAGCCGGCCAGGGTCAGCGCGCCGCCAGCTCCCAGGCCCAGCAGGATGTCACGGCGGGCAGGGAATCGCATGGCGGGCCTCGAAGCAAAGGTCATCGGTCCAGTTCTATACCGCTGCGTCGCCGCCGCCAGGGGCAAGGCGCGCGAGGGAAGCGGCGCACGCGACCTGACGTCGATTTAACCTGACGCGGACGTGCGGCTCTGGCTTTCTGGCGGCAGTTTGCTTCTCGGGGGAGACGTATGGCGCAGACCTTCGATCCGGCGGCGGCGACGGCGGCCTATCTGGCCCAGTTGCCGCCCGAGGCCCACGCCAGGGCCACGGCCTACACCCAGGGCGGCCACTGGCTGCTGCTATGGGGGACATTGGTGGCGCTGCTGGTCGCATACCTGATCATCCGCAGCGGCCTGCTGAGCAGGCTGCGCCGCAAGGTCGAGGGGCGCCGCAACCGGCCGATCCTGGCCAGTTTCCTGGTCGGTGCGGTCTATCTGCTGGCTGACAGCCTGCTGTCCCTGCCCTGGGCAGCCTACAGTCAATGGTGGCGGCAGAAGCAGTACGGGCTGACCAGCCAGGCCTTCCTCGGCTGGCTGGGGGAGGGCGCGATCTCGCTGGCCATCAGCGCCGTGATCGGCGGCCTGTTCTTCACCGCCCTCTACGCCTTGATCCGCAAGGCGCCGCGCACCTGGTGGCTGTGGAGCGGCGGCCTGACCGCGGCCTTCATCGCCGCCTCGATGCTGCTGGGGCCGCTCTACATCGAGCCGATCTTCAACAAGTACACGCCCGCGCCCGCCGGTCCGGTCCGTGACGAGGTGGTGGCCATGGCCGGGCAGGTCGGCGTGCCTTCGGACAAGATCTTCGTCTACGACGGCTCCAGGCAGTCGAACGCCTACACGGCGAACGTCTCGGGCCTGTTCGGCTCGGCCCGCGTGGCGATGAGCGACACGATGTTCAAGAAGGGCGCGGACATCGCGGAGGTGCGTGGCGTCGTCGGCCACGAGATGGGCCACTATTCGCGCCTGCATGCGCCGTTGATCGCCGCGATCATCGCCGCCCTGGCCGTCCTGGCCTTCTTCCTGGTCGACCGCCTGTTCGCGCCGGCGGCGCGGCTGCTGGGCGCGGACGAGGTGCGAGGCCTCGCCGACCCGGCCGGCCTGCCTGTGCTCAGCGCCATTCTGGCGGTCGTCGCCCTGCTTGGGGCGCCGGTCACCAACAGCCTGATCCGCATCACCGAGGCCGACGCCGATCGCTACAGCCTTGTCCACTTCGACGAGCCGGACGGCCTCTCCAAGGCGCTGGTCAAGACCATCGAGTATCGCGCCGCAACGCCCGGACGACTGGAGGAGATCATCTTCTACGATCACCCGGCCGTCGGTCGCCGCATCCAGCGGGCCATGGAGTGGAAGGCGGCTCATCCGAAGACGGCGGGGCGCTGATCGCTTCGCGGCCATGTGCGTTCTCTCCGCCAGGAGGACGCACATGGCTGAACCGATCGTCAGCGAGATCACCGTGGAAGCCCTGCCGGCCGAGGCTTTCGCCCGCTTCGTTGGGGACATGGGTCGCTGGTGGCCGATGGCCTACAGCCGCGGCGGCGCGCGCTTCGCCACGGTGCATGTCGAGCCGGTGGCGGGCGGCAGTTGGTTCGAGGTCGATCGCGACGGCGGGGAAAGCCCCTGGGGCGATGTCCGCGCCTACGATCCGGGGCATCGCCTGGTGGTCGGCTTCAACGTGGCGCCGGATCGGGGTGTCGAGCCGCTGGAGCGCCAGAGCGAGGTCGAATTCCGGTTCGAGCCGGCGGGCGAGGGCACCCGCGTAACGGTCGAGCACCGCGACCTCGACCGGCATGGCGAGGGCGCGGAAGCCATCCGCCAGGGGATGGCCTCCGACCACGGCTGGCCGTTGATCCTGGCCTCGTTCGCGCGCGAGCTCAGGTTCCCGCGCGCGGCGCCGCTCAGCGCTTCCTGACGAACACCGTGCCGGCCGAATAGCCGGCGCCGAAGCTGCAGATCAGGCCCGTGTCGCCGGCGACGAAGTCGTCGTTGGCGCTGTGGAAGGCGATGATCGAGCCGGCCGAGCTGGTGTTGGCGTACTCGTCGAGGATGATGACGTTCTCGCCGGGCTCGGGATCGCGACCCAGCACCTTGCGGGCGATCAGGTCGTTCATGTTGATGTTGGCCTGATGCAGCCAGAGGCGCTTCAGCGCCGTGGCGTCCAGGCCGATGTCGCCGGCGTGCTCGACGATCATCTCGCTGACCATCGGCACCACCTCGCGGAACACCTTGCGGCCTTCCTGCACGAAGAGCTTGTCCCGTGCGCCGACGCCTTCCGGGGCGGCGTTGTTGAGGAAGCCGAAGTTGTTGCGGATGTTGTTGGAGAACTGGGTCTTCAGGCGCGTGCCCAGGATTTCCCAGCCGCCCGTGGCCTGCGAGGCCTCTTCCAGGATCACGGCCGTGGCCACGTCGCCGAAGATGAAGTGGCTGTCGCGGTCCTTGAAGTTCAGGTGGCCCGAGCAGATCTCCGGATTGACCATCAGCACGGCCTTGGCGCTGCCGGTGGCGATGAAGTCGGCGGCGGTCTTGATGCCGAAGGTGGCCGAAGAGCAGGCCACGTTCATGTCGAAGGCGAAGCCCTCGATGCCCAGGGCCTGCTGCACTTCGATGGCCATGGCCGGATAGGCGCGCTGCATGTTCGAGGCCGCGCAGATCACCGCGCCGATCTCCGAAACCGGCTTGCCCCAGGCGGCGATGGCCTGCTGCGCCGCCTTGACCGCCATCTCGGCCAGGATCGAGATCTGGTCGTTGGGGCGCTCGGGCAGGTTCGGGCGCATGACCTCGGGGTCGATGATCCCGTCCTTGTTCATCACGTAGCGGGCCTTGATGCCCGAGGCCTTTTCGATGAACTCCGGCGAGGAGGGGGCGAGCGCGGTCGCTTCGCCGGCGGCGATGGCCTCGGCGTTGGCGGCGTTGAAGCGTTCGACATAGGCGTTGAAGGCGTCGACCAGTTCTACGTTCGAGATGCTGAACGGCGGGGTGTAGAGCCCCGTGGCGGCGATGACGGCTTGATGCAAGGCGGCGGTCCCGATGGGCCGGCGCGCGACATGGGCGCGCCGATCTGATCACTGTTTGGACGCGATCAATAGCACGCCCCGCGCCGCCGTCACCTCCTTGGAAGGCGTGTCTTCACCGCATCGCCCGCGGCTATTCGACCTGCCGCAGCGGAACTTTCGACCGGCGGCCATAATCTCCGGTTCAAATGTCGGAAACGTCACGCAATGGCCCCAAACAGGTCAGGGTGCGGTCAAATCCGGGCCTCGTTGCCCCCTTACCCAGAGGAGGCTGAGGGAGCACAAGAAATCCCAGTACCAGGAGTAAAAATAATGAAGGTTCTCATGTCTGCGGCCGTGGCCGCCATGTCGGTCGCTGCTGTTCCGGTTCTGGCTCATGCTCAATCGAGCTCGCCGGAAATCTACGGCAACCTCGGTTACAACAGCTCGCGCGCGGAAGGCGCCGACACTGGCGCTGTTCAAGGCCGCCTGGGCGCGAAGCTAACCCCGCACTTCGGCGTCGAGGGCGAACTGTCCGGCGGCGTGAAGGACGACAACATCGACCGCGCCGGAGTCCGCTCCAGCATCGAGCAGACCCACTCGGCCGCCGTCTATGGCGTCGGTTTCCTGCCGGTGAGCCCGAACATCGACCTGATCGGCCGCGTCGGCTACGGCAACACCCAGTTCAAGCAGAAGCTGGCCGGCGTCGAGAACAAGTTCGACGCCGACAGCGTCAACTATGGCGTCGGCGCCCAGTACAAGTTCGACGACAAGAACGGTGTGCGCGTCGACTACACGCGCCAGCAGTTCCGCGACAACGACGCTGACGACGCCAACGTCGTATCGGTGGGCTACGCCCGCAAGTTCTAGGACGGCGTCCAACGAAAAAGCGCGCCGCTCTCCTTCGAGGGCGGCGCGCTTTGCCATGCCTGAAGCCTTGCCTTCAGGCGAAGGCCTCGGCGGTGTCGGCCGAGGTGCGCTTGGGGTCCGGACCGAACTGGTTGGGACCTTCCGCGCCCGGCAGGCAGTAGAACACCAGCAGCACGATGCCGCCGAGCGGGATCAAGCTGATGAGAATCCACCAGGCCGAACGATTGATGTCGTGCAGGCGACGGAAGGTGACGGCGAGACCAGGAATGAAGATGCCCAGGAAGAAGAGGGAAAAGATGGCGATCACGCCAATGGCTGCTCCGCTCGGTTCCTGGTTGCCGAAGCCGCCCGTTACGGCGAGGGCGGCGAAATAGACGACGTAGACGATGACGATGAACAGCGTGAACAGCCAGAATTCCGAGCGGCGCGCCCGGCCCTTGAAGTCCGCGTACTTCTTCAGCGGCTGAAACATCAGCGACATTTGGTTTCCCTCTTCCCCGCGTAATGCGTGCGACTGCAACTTGAGGGCGGATTTCCGCGGCGTAAAGCCCCGGTGCTTCGGCTATTTCTCCACGTCGTGGTGATGGTTGAGCACTTCGGTATTGCCGTAACCCTGACATCCTCTCGGATCGGCGCCGTAACGGTTGGATCCCGGCGCTCCGTCGATCAGGTCGAAGATGAAAGCCATCAGGCTGCCGAAAGGTACCCAGGAGGCCTTGGGCTTCGCCGCAAAGCGACGTTCTTTCGGCGGCCTTGACCGACGTTCGGTCGCAGTCGAACCTTCCCGAAAAACAAGCGTATCGGGGGAGAGTCTTGAGCACCGTCATGGTCATCCAACTGGTGGGATCCGCGGTCGCCGTCGCCGCGCTGGTGGGTCTGGTCGCCTGGGCGCGGCTCGCCCGGCCGACCCCGCCGCTCGACGCCGAGGGGGCTGTGCGCCTATTGGCCGAGGAGTTTCCGGATGATCGCGTCGACGCCGTCTGGCTCGCTGCGGACAGCGGGGGCCTGATCGCACGTTCAGGCGACCTGGCGCTGGTGCTCTGGCGGCGCGGCGACGGCTACGTGGCCCGCTCGGCCTCATGGGCTGACGTGATCGCCGCCGATGTGGATGAAGGCAGGATCAAGCTGCGCGCCATAGAAGGGGCGCCGGCTCTGGCGGTCGGTGACGGGCCGTGGCCGCCGACGGAGGTCGCAGCGTGAAGCCCGCCTTCGACCCCGTCCAGATGGCGATTCCGTTCTTCGTCATCGCCATCGTGCTGGAGGTGCTGCTGGCCCGGTTCGGCAAGGCCAAGGCGAACTACGAGCCACGCGATGCGGCTACCTCGCTGATGATGGGGCTGGGCAACAGTATCGTCGGCATACTGACCGGCGGCGCGGTCTTCGCCGCCAGCCTCTGGGTCTACGAGCACCGACTGTTCACGATCCCGATGACTGCTGTCTGGGCCTGGGTGGTGCTCTTCTTCGCCGAGGACCTGACCTACTACTGGTTTCACCGCCTCAGCCACGAACGGCGGTTCTGGTGGGCCAGCCACGTCAACCATCACAGCTCGACGCACTACAACCTGACTACGGCTCTGCGGCAGACCTGGACGGGCGGCGTGGCGGGGACCTGGCTGCTCTGGCTGCCGCTTTCGTTTCTCGGGTTTCCGCCGGCCATGGTGGCGATCCAGAAGGGGGTCAGCCTCGTCTACCAGTTCTGGATCCATACCGAGGCCGTGCGGCGGATGCCGGCCTGGTTCGAGGCGGTGTTCAACACGCCCTCGCACCACCGGGTGCATCACGCCCGCAACCCGCGCTATCTGGACGCCAACTACGCGGGGATCCTGATCATCTGGGACCGGCTGTTCGGCACCTTCATCCCCGAGGACGACGCCGAGCCGTGCCGCTACGGCATCGTGCGGAACCTGCCGAACTTCAACCTCCTCACCAACGTCTTCCACGAATGGATCGGCATCGGCAGGGACTTGGCTCGCAGTCGATCGCCGCGCGAGGTGATGGGCTACCTCTTCGGCCCGCCGGGGTGGAGCCCCGACGGGTCTCGAGAGACCTCCCATACGCTCAAGGCCAGGTGGCGGGCGCGGGAGGAGAGAGCGGCGGCCGAGCTCAAGGGAGAAATCCCCGCCCTTCGACAGGCTCAGGGTGAGGATTTACTGCAAGGCCGGAATTAGCCCTCATCCTGAGCTTGTCGAAGGACGAGGGCTTCATCCCCGGCGTCTATTTCGCCTTCGCCAGTTCCACCGCATAGACGTGGTTGGCGCCGTGCATGTTGGAGCGGAACACCAGCCACTTGCCGTCAGGCGTGAAGTTGACGTTCGGCTCCAGGCGGTAGTCGTGGGCGCTCATGTTGACCAGCTTCTCGGCGTCGATGACGCCGGGGCGGATCAGGTGCTCGGAGTCGGGGGCGTGGATGCCGGCGACGTCCGGAATGCCGCGCGGGTGCATCAGGTAGAGCCACTTTCCGTCCGGCGCGTGGGCGACCATCTCGCTGTCGCCACCGTCGCCGGCGAACAGCTTGCCGTCCGGGCTGGAGTTGAAGTGCACCGACCAGGCGTTGCGCTCGACGTGGTACCAGGTGCGCTTGCCGGTCGCGATCTCGTAGCCGGCCACCCAGAAGTCTTCACCGCGCGGGGTCTGCAGGTCGTACCAGACGATCTTGCCGTCGCTGCTGAACCACTCGTGCCCGGCGATCTCCATGTTCATCGTGCGGGTGTGGATCTTCACCGGCTTGGCGCCCGGCTGGTCGGTGCGCAGCAACCACAGGCGGTCGACCTTGTGCCAAGGGCCCTCGTGGCAGAACATCAGGAGGTTCGGGTCGGTCGGCGAGAACTGCAGGTGGTTCAGCCAGTCGGTGGCCGCGTGCACCACGCGCTTTTCGCCGGTGCGGGTGTCGATGACGAACATCTCCATCGGGATCTTCGACTCGAGCCGCTCGTTCAGCCGCACTTCCTTGGCCTCGGCGAAGGGCAGGGGCTTGCCGTCGGGTCCCAGCGCCTCATAGGCGGCCTGGTCAAAGCGCTGGTCGCGCTTGAGCGTGCCGTCGGGACGGGTTTCGATCTCGGGCGTGGTCACGACGACGCCGCCCAGCAGGGTCTCGTCGGCGTTGATCGTCTGGATGTCGCCGCGGTCGAACCTGGCGACAACGCGCACCTTCCTGCTGTCGATGTCGACGGCCTTGACCACCCGGGTCTTGCCTTCGGTCACGATGTAGTAGGCCGACCGAGTCTTGCGGCCGACGAACAGGAACTTGCCGTCCTCGGCGACCAGCGGCGCCAGCTTGCGGGTGGCCAGATCGATCGTGCCCAGCCCCTTGGGCGTAGCGATGACCAGCTTGTCGCCCTGGGGCGTATAGCCGTTGTAGTTGAAGTAGAGGCTGCTGGAGCCCGGCTCGTCGGACAGGCGCACGACGCGGTGGCCGGTGTCCTTGTCTATCCATTCGCGCGGCGGGGGCGTCGCCGGAGCCGACTGCGCCTGGGCGAAGGCGGAGGGGGCAAAGGCGGGCAGAGCGATGGCGAAGGCGGTCGCCAGGCCGATCAGGACGTTTTTCACGGCTTCACCTTTACGATGGCGATGTCGGGGCGGGCGGGGTTCTTCATGCCGTGGCCCAGATAGAAGCTGGTGTGCGGCGGCTGGTTGTAGGCGGTGTTCTGCCAGGCGATCCCGGCGCGATAGACCGGATCATGCATCAGCGTGACCATGCGGCGATCGGTCGGGTAGGGGGTGACGTAGATCCGCAGGAAGGTGTTGTCTTCCGAACGCAGGATCACTTCCTCGCGCCAGTCGCCCAGGATGTCGGCCGACAGGGTAGGGGTGGCCTTGGTGCCGTTGTTCGAGGTCATGCCCTCGGCGTTCAGCAGCATCTTGCTCTCGCCCTTCAGCCAGTCCCACTTGAAGATCTTGTTGCGGTCGAGCAGCTCGCGCAGTTCGTCGCCGTCCCACCAGACGCCGAAGTTCATCTGCGGCGGATGCTTCACGCCTTCGATCGGCTTACCCTTGACGGTGTAGAGCGTGCTGGAATTGCTCGCCCAGGCTTCGGCCCCGGGGAAGCGTGGATCGATGTCAAAGGCCACGCCGCGGCCAGTGTCCTTCTCGGTCGGGGTGGTCCACAGCACCTCGCCCGTTTTGGCGTCGAGCATGGCCGAGCCGATGCCGCCGTTGGCCTTGGGACTCTCGTTTACACCGAAACGTTCCAGGCCCGGACGGTCCGGGTCCAGGTCGCCCAGATGCAGGGCGTCGCCATGATAGAGCTTGGCGGTCCACAGCGGCTTGCCGTCGGCGTCCAGCGCCATGGAGCCATAGACGATCTCGTCGCGGCCGTCGCCGTTGACGTCGCCGATCGACAGCTGATGGTTGCCCTGGCCGCCGAAACCTTCAGGCACGCCGGGGGCCGCGCTGTCGAACAGCCAGCGCTGGGTGATCTTGCCGTTCCTGAAGTCCCAGGCGCTGACGGTGGTGCGGGCGTAGTAGCCGCGGCCCATGATGATGCTGGGGTGCTGGCCGTCGAGATAGGCCGTGCCGGCCAGGAAGCGGTCGGAACGGTTGGCGTAGCCGTCGCCCCAGAGCTTGGTCATCTGCTCGGTGGAGGGCGCGTCGGTGTCGGGATGGCGCGGCGCGGCGAACGGAACGGAGTCGAGGGCCGCGCCGGTGCGGCCGTCGAACACGGTCAGGAACTCCGGGCCCTTCAGGATGCGGCCCGTCAGCTTGGCGACCATGGCCCCGTCAGGCTTGATCTCGGCGCCGGTCTTGTCCCGGGTCGGCGTCTCGACCGGGCCGCCGCGCCAGTCGGCGTTGGCGTCGCCCAGGACCTTGCCCGTGCCGTCCACCGTGCCGTCCGAGGTGCGGACGGCGATCTCGGCGCGCCCGTCGCCGTCGAAGTCGAAGACCTGGAACTGGGTGTAGTGCGCGCCGGCGCGGATGTTGCGGCCAAGATCGATACGCCACAGGCGCTTGCCGTCCAGAGTGTAGGCGTCCAGCAGCACGGGGCCGGTATAGCCCGAGAAGGCGTTGTCCTTGGAGTTGGTCGGCTCCCACTTCAGGACGATCTCGTAGCGGTCGTCGCCGTCGAGATCGCCGACAGAGGCGTCGTTCGCGGTGTACTCGTAGGCCTGGCCATCCGGCGTGACGCCGCCCTGCGGCTTTTGCAGAGGAATGGTCAGGAAGCCGTCCTTCAGGGCGGTGGTCTCGCCGACGATCTGGCCTTCCTTGCCCTTGGCCACGGTCTTGAGGCTGTAGCGGGCTCCAGCGACGCCGGTCTTGTCGACGAAGTTGGTGGCGAGCGCGAGCGGCTTGGCGTTCAGCTTCTTGCCATCGCGATAGACGTTGAAGGCAAGGCCCTGGGCGTCATCGCCGCTGAGCCGCCAGGACACGAGCACGCCGCCGTCGATGGCGGGGGCCGCGATGAGGCCGCGGTCCAGGTGCTCGGCTTGGCGCGGTGCGGCGAAGGCAGGCAGGGCCGCGAACGAAATGGCGGCGGAGGCCAGCATGGCGGCCTTGCTAATGCGATGAGGCATTGGGCTTCCCCCCAAGGGATTATGCGCGTTGTTGCCCCGATCTTCGCATGCCGATCAAAAGTCGCAACAGGTTTCCCATAAATTGCACAATCATCCTATATTATGAAACTTGATCGTGTGGGGTTGAGCGACGGCCGTTTTCGCTTCCCGGTTTGGTCGGGGCGGGGCAGGTTGCCGAACGGAGAGTTTTTCTACGGGGCGCGCCTGAGAAATCTCAATTGACCCCATCGGCGCAGTGGAGATTTAAGCGCTCAGCTTGGAGCCGGTTTCGGCCCCGAGGCGCCGCGCGCGCGTTTGTTCACCAAAGGCCGCGAGCCGCAGCCGGAACCAGGACGACGATCAGGACATGACCGCCGATTCCCTTGCCGCGCAACGTCCCGCAGCGGCGCGTCGTCCTCTGTTTCGCCGCCGCTCCGCGATTCCGGGCTTCGGCCTGACGCTGGGCGTCACGCTGTCGATTCTGTCGCTGGTCGTGCTGATCCCGCTATCGGCGGTGGCGCTGAAGGCGGCCGAACTGTCGCCGTCCGAGTTCGTGGCCGCCGCCTTTTCCGAGCGCGCCCTGGCCGCCTATCGCCTGACCTTCGGTGCAGCCCTGGTCGCCGCCATCGCCAACGGCGTCTTCGGCGTGCTGACCACCTGGGCGCTGGTGCGCTACGATTTTCCGGGCAAGACCATCATCAACGCCCTGGTCGACCTGCCGTTCGCCCTGCCGACGGCGGTGGCCGGCATCGCCCTGGCGACGCTCTATGCGCCCAACGGCTGGGTGGGGCAGTTCCTGACCCCGCTGGGGATCAAGGCCGCCTACAACCCCATTGGCGTCACCATCGCCCTGATCTTCATCGGCCTGCCGTTCGTGGTGCGCACCATCGAACCGGTGATGCGCGACCTGTCGGCCGACGTCGAGGAGGCCTCGGCCAGCCTGGGCGCGGGGCGCTTGCAGACCATCTGGCGGGTGATCCTGCCGGCGCTTGGCCCGGCCTGGCTGACCGGCTTCGCTATGGCTTTCGCGCGCGGGGTCGGCGAGTACGGCTCGGTGATCTTCATCGCCGGCAACATGCCCTACAAGTCCGAGATCGCCCCGTTGCTGATCATCATCCAGCTGGAGCAGTTCCAGTACGCCCAGGCCGCCTCGATCGCGGTGGTGATGCTGGTGGTCTCGTTCCTGATGCTGTTCGTCATCAACGCCATCCAGGCCTTTTCGCGGAGGTTCGTCTGATGGCGCGCGCCCGTCACCCCACCGAGGATCCGACCTGGGTCAAGGCGCTGGTCATCGGCGTCGTCATGGTCTTCCTGGCGCTGGTGCTGATCCTGCCGCTGGTCGCGGTGTTCGCCGAGGCCCTGCGCAAGGGCGTTCCGGCCGCCGTTGAAGCCGTGCTGCACGAAGACGCCCTGGCGGCGGTGAAGCTGACCCTGCTGACGGCGGCGATCGCCGTGCCTTTCAACGCGATCTTCGGCCTCTGCGCCTCGTGGGCCGTGGCCAAGCACGATTTCCCGGGCAAGGCCTTCCTGATCACCCTGATCGACCTGCCGTTCTCGGTTTCGCCGGTCGTGGCGGGCCTGATCTACGTGCTGGTGTTCGGCATGCAGGGCTGGCTGGGCGAATGGCTGCTGGACAACGACCTGAAGGTCATCTTCGCCGTGCCCGGCATCGTGCTGGCCACCGTGTTCGTGACCTTCCCGTTCGTGGCCCGCGAACTGATCCCGCTGATGCAGGAGCAGGGCACCAGCGAGGAGGAGGCCGCCATCTCGATGGGCGCCTCGGGCCTCTACACTTTCTGGCGGGTGACCACGCCCAACGTGCGCTGGGGCCTGCTGTACGGCGTGCTGCTGTGCAACGCCCGCGCCATGGGCGAGTTCGGCGCCGTGTCGGTGGTCAGCGGCCACATCCGCGGCCTGACCAACACCATGCCGCTGCACGTCGAGATTCTCTACAACGAATACGACTTCGTGGGGGCGTTCGCGGTGGCGGCCCTGCTGTGCCTGCTCGCCATCGTCACCCTCGTGCTGAAGACCGCCCTCGAAGTCGCTCAACCGGCCGTGCGCCGGGGCGGCCACTAAACGGAACGCCTCATGACCATCTCCATCCGTTCCGTCCAGAAGCAGTTCGGCCGCTATCCGGCGCTGAACAATGTCGATCTCGAGATCGCCGACGGCGAGCTGCTGGCGCTGCTGGGTCCTTCGGGCTCGGGCAAGACCACCTTGCTGCGCGCCATCGCGGGCCTGGAGTTCCCCGACGCTGGCCAGGTGCTGTTCCACGACAAGGACGTGACCTACGCGTCGGCCGCCGCGCGCCGGGTGGGCTTCGTCTTCCAGCAGTACGCGCTGTTCAAGCACATGACCGTGGCCAAGAACATCGCGTTCGGCCTCGACGTCCGGAAGGGCAAGGACAAGCCGCCGAAGGCCGAGATCGCCAAGCGCGTCGACGAGCTTCTGAAGCTGGTGGAGCTGGACGGCCTGGGCGGTCGCTATCCCTCGCAGCTGTCGGGCGGCCAGCGCCAGCGGGTGGCCCTGTCGCGCGCCCTGGCGGTGCAGCCCAGCGTGCTGCTGCTCGACGAACCGTTCGGCGCCCTGGACGCCACGGTGCGCAAGTCGCTGCGCAAGGAGCTGCGCCGTGTGCACGACGCCACCGGCGTGACCACCATCTTCGTCACCCACGACCAGGAGGAGGCCCTGGAACTGGCCGACCGCGTCGCCATCCTCAACAAGGGCCAGATCGAGCAGATCGGCACCCCGCGCGAGGTGCACGACAATCCGGCCTCGGCCTTCGTCTGCGGCTTCGTCGGCGAGTCCAATCGGTTCGAGGGCAAGGTCGAGGGCGGCAAGTTCGTCGCCGGTCCGCTGGTCTTGCCGGCGGCGGGCGTCGCCGACGGCGCGGCGGTGGCCTTCGTTCGGCCGCACGACTTCACGCTGGCCGAGAGCGGCGTGACGGCCAAGGTCGAGCGCGTCAACGCCCAGGGCGCCCTGGCGCGGGTCGACGCCGTGCTGGCGGATGGAACCCGTATTGAGGTCGCCGCTTCGCGCGCCGACGCCGATCGTTTCACCGGTGAGGTGAAGCTGGCCGTGGCCAAGAGCCACGTCTACGCGGCCTAAGCGCGGCCAAGATTAAATCGCGGCAATTTCTGGGCGCCCTGATTGAAGGGGCGCCTTCCCCTGCCTAGTTATTGAATATCGCCGGTCCATGAGGGCTGAGGGGATGTTGGGGAAAGCTGTCGCACTTCTTACGATCTGGGTGGTCCTCGCGGTCGTCCTGGTTCGCGTCGTCGTGGGTCCTTTGTGGGGCTCGGGCACGGACCTGGGGCTGATCGCGGCGCCGCTCGCCTTCGCGCTCGGCGCGGCCGGACTGATCTTCCTGGCCTCGCGGTTCATCGCCATTGCGACCCGCCCGCCGACCGCTTCCAAACGCGCGCCCAAGGCGCATTGAGGGACAATCCATGGCTATTCATTCGCCGCTGAACCCGCGGGCGATCACGCTCGTCGTTATAGCCGGCGCCGTGCTGGTGCTCGGCTCTTGCTCGGTGATCTCGCAGGGCACGACGGTCGAGCCGGGCAATGTCGGGGTCAAGATCAAGACCCTGGGCTCGGGCGCGGGCGTCGCGCCCGAGGCTCTGCCGGCGCGGTGGTACTTCCGGGGGATCGGCGAGAAGATCGTCCAGTTTCCGGTGATCCAGCGCACCTACAGCTACACCCGCGACCGTGACGAGCGCGGCAATGAGAACGAGGAGCTGTCGTTCAGCGACAACACCGGCCTGCCGATGACGGCCGACGTGTCGGTGACGTTGCAGGTCAATCCGGCCTCGGCGCCGATGCTGTACCAGACCTACCGCCTGACCTTCGATCAACTGCTCGATGGCCCGATCCGCAACGACGTCCGCTCGGCGATCGCCGCCGAGACCGAGAGGGTGTCGGTCGAGACGCTCTACAGCGGCGGGCGCCAGATGGTCGTGCAGAAGGCCCTGGCTCGCGTGTCGGGCAAGTGGGCGCGCCACGGGGTGACCGTGTCGCAGATGGATTGGATCGGTTCGATCCGCTACCCGAGCGCCGTGGTCGACCGCATGCAGGAGAAGACCAAGCTGGAGCAGGAAGCCCTGGCGGCCAAGGCGCTGGAGGCCAAGGAGACCGCCCTGGCCAACGCCGCCATCGCCAAGGCGCGCGGCGAGGCCGAGGCGATCCGCATCAAGGGGGAGGCGATCCGCGCCAATCCCCAGGTCCTGCAGCAGCAGGCCATCGAGAAGTGGAATGGCGAACTGCCCAAGGTGACCAGCGGCGCGACGCCGTTCGTGAAGATCGACTGATGAAGTTCGGCCCTGGTGGAGATCCGCCGGGGCCTTTTTCTACTGCTGCTGTTGTTGTTGCTGCTGACGCTGCTGGTCCTGGTGGACAACGGCGGCGTCGCCGCGCCGGCGGGCGCCGAACGAGGCGGGCTTGGCCAGGCGCAGGAATTCCGGTTCGGCTAGGGCCGCGCGGGCCCGGCGCACTGTCACCCCCACGGCCAGGTGGCTCTCGGCGTCGCCCTTGTAGACCCCGCGTGACGGCGTGACGTCGGCATAGTCGCGCCCCACCGCCACGGCGACGTGGCGCTCGCCGGTCAGGCAGTTGTTGGTCGGGTCGAACCCCACCCAGCGCAGGCTCGGCAGGAACACCTCGATCCAGGCGTGGGTGGCGTCGGGGTCGGAGCGGTCGCCGGCCTCGCGGTCGGTGAACAGATAGCCCGACACATAGCGGGCCGGGAGGCCCCAGTTGCGGCAGATGGCCAGCATGATGTGGGCGAAGTCCTGGCAGACGCCGCTGCCGGCCTCAAGCGCTAGGTCGATGGGGCTGTCGGCGTCGGTGAGGCCCGGCTGGTAGCCGAACGACTGGTAGAGCGTCTCGTTGAGGCGTCGCAGGGCGGTCAGCGGATCCTGGCGGCGCAGGGCCTCCAGGTCGTGCTGGGCGATGAAGGCCAGGAGGCGTTCGGTGGTCTGCACGAAGCCGTGCGGCCGCAGGAAGTCGAAGCATTCGCCGCGCACGAACTCGCTGCGCAGCCGGTCCCATTCGCCGATGTCCAGCTTGTTGGGCAGTTCGACCGCATGCTCGGTCTCGACCGCCGAGCGGGCGATGATGGTCAGGCGGTCGTGCGGCTGGGGCACGTCGAAGTGATAGACGGCGTTGCCGAAGCTGTCGGGGTAGGAGAACAGCTGGGCGGCCGGCTCGACGTCCAGCTCGAAGCTGACCAGCCGCTGGCGCGCGCCCTTCTGGGGCTGCATCCAAAGCTCCATCAGGCTTTCGCGGACAGGGCGCTCGTAGTGGTACTGGGTGACGTGACGGATTTCGAGCAGCATGGTCAGGCCGGCAGTCTGAGTTCGAGGGGGTAGGCGACGAAGGTCTCGTAGATCGCTTCGTGGATGCGGGCGCACTCGTTGACGACCGTGGTCAGCAGGGCGCCTGCGCCGATGGTCTCGAGTTCGTCGACGTCGGCGTATTGCAGGCGGGCCTTCAGCTTGCCGGCCAGACGCTCGGGGGCCGCGCGTCCGGCGGCCTCGACGTGGCGGGCAAGCGCCGTCAGGTGCTCCTCGATGCGCGAGGTGGCGAAGCGGATCGAGCGCGGGAAGTCCTCGTCGAAGACCAGGAATTCAAGAATGTGCCTGGGCTCGATCTCGGCGGTGTAGACCCGCAGGTACGGCTCCAGCGCGCAGGCCATACGCAGCAGGCTGACCAGCGCCAGGTGGTCGTGGATCTCGCGGCTGGGGGCCTGGGCGAAGCACACCTCCAGCAGGCTGGAGACCAGCTGGGCGCGTTCCAGGTACATGCCCAGCATCATGAACCGCCAGCTTTCGCCGTGGCTCATGGTGGCGTCGGCCGCGCCCTTGAAGAGGTGCACGTCGGCGATGACGTCGTGCAGGTAGGACACCGAATTGTCGGCGAATTCGGCCTCGGCTCCCGGATCGGTGACCCGCAGGTACAGGACGTTCAGCCGTTCCCAGGTCTCGGTGGTGATCTGGTCGCGCACCTGGCGGGCGTTCTCGCGGGCCATGGTCAGGGACGAGACCACCGAGTTGGGGTCGGAGCGGTCCAGCACCAGCGCGCGGGCGGCCTCGAAGGGCGAGACCTTGCCGGCCCCGTCGTCGCCGACGGCCGACAGGGCGATCCACACCGCCTGCATGCCGGAATCAGTCTGGTCCAGCGTGGCGTTCAACATCACGCTGGACAGGCGCGACAGGTGTTCGGCGCGCTCGATATAGCGGCCCAGCCAGTAGAGGCTGTCGGCGACCCGAGCGAGCATCATTGGCCTGCTCCCTTGTGGGCATGGCCGTTGCCGTTGTGGTGGCCGTTCTCTTCGGCCAGCACCCAGGTGTCCTTTGAGCCGCCGCCCTGGCTGGAATTGACCACCAGCGAGCCGCGCTTCAGCGCCACGCGGGTGAGGGCGCCGGGCGTGACGATCGTCTTTTCGCCCGACAGGATGAAGGGGCGCAGGTCGACGTGGCGCGGCTCGATGCGGCCGTCCACGAGACAGGGGGCGGTCGACAGCTGGATCGTGGGCTGGGCGATGTAGTTGGCCGGGTCGGCCTTCAGGGCCTCGGCGAAGTCGGCGCGCTCCTGGGCGCTCGCGTGCGGCCCGACCAGCATGCCGTAGCCGCCCGAGGCGCCCACGGCCTTGACCACCAGCTTGTCGAGATTGTCGAGCACGTGGCTGAGCTGGCTCTTCTCGCGACAGAGATAGGTTTCGATGTTGGGCAGGATCGGGTCTTCGCCGAGGTAGTAGCGGATGATGTCCGGCACGAAGGCGTAGACGGCCTTGTCGTCGGCGACGCCCGTGCCCGGGGCGTTGCAGATCACCACGTTGCCGGCGCGATAGGCGTTGAACAGGCCCGCGGCGCCCAGCGACGAATCCCGGCGGAAGGTGAGGGGGTCGATGAAGTCGTCGTCGACCCGGCGATAGATCACGTCCACCCGGCGCAGGCCAGTGGTGGTGCGCATGTAGACCATGTTGTCGTGCACCACGAGATCGCGGCCTTCGACCAGCGGCACGCCCATCAGGCGGGCCAGATAGGCGTGCTCGTAATAGGCGCTGTTGTAGACGCCGGGGGTCAGCACCACGACCTGCGGGTCAGAGCGCCAGTCGGCGCTCATGCTTTTCAGCGTGGCCAGCAGGAGGTCGGGATAGCGCTCGACCGGCCGCACGCCCGCCTCGCGATAGGTGCCCGGGAAGGTGCGCTTGGCCGCGTCGCGGTTGGCCAGCATGTACGACACGCCCGAGGGGACGCGCAGATTGTCCTCCAGCACGGCGAACTCGCCGTCCTGGCCGCGGATCAGGTCGCTGCCGCAGACATTGGCGTACGACTTGTGCGGCACGTAGAGGTTCTGCATCTCGCGCCGATACGACGGTGCGCCCAGCACCAGTTCGCGCGGCACCACGCCGTCCATCAGGATCTTCTGCTCGCCGTAGATGTCGGCGAGGAACATGTTCAGCGCCTGCAGGCGCTGGGTCAGGCCCGACTCGATCCGCGCCCACTCGGCGGCGGGAATGATCCGGGGAAAGAGGTCGGTAGGGATGATCCGCTCGGTGGCGCTGCCAGCGCCATAGACCGTGAAGGTGATGCCTTGCAGCAGGAACGAGCGTTCAAGGGTCTTCTGCCGGTCGGCCAGGGCCGAGGCGCCCAGGGTCGCCATCCGCGATTGCAACGGGGCGTAGTGGGCCCGCACGTCGCCGCCGGCGGCGAACATCTCGTCGTAAGCTATGCCTGGAAGATAGGCCGCGCCCGTCATCGGCAGGGTTGGGGCCTCGTCCAGGCTCTGTAGTTTCGCCGCCACGCCGGTGTCCACGTTGATTGTCCGTCTCTTGGACCCGCGCCGAAGCGGCGCTGGTCGATGGAAACCTAGAACGCCTCGAAAAGGTTCGCGGCGGATTTCGACCCTCGCCGCGCGGTTGCGCATGACTGCCTAGCATTTGGGCGCCGATTGCCGGGCCTGAGAAGACGTGATCGTTCGCTCCCGCAGCATTTCGCCGGGTGACAGCCGTGAAGCGCCCGACTACACGAGGTCCGGGGGCGCTCCGTGCGGGGACTTGGCTTGGTGCGTAAGACGACAGTCCTGGGCTTGGCGGCCGCGATCGCGGCCGTGGCGGCTCAGGCTAAAGCGGACGAACCATCGGCGACCATTACCGGCGTCGAGGATCGCGCCCTGCGCGAAGCCATTCAACGCGCCCTGACCCAGTCCGACGGCCCGCCGGCCAGCCGTTCCGAGGCCCGTAGGCGAGCCCGCGACGCCGCCGACGACGCCGTCGCCGTGATGCGCGCCGAGGGCTACTACGCCTATGTCGTCGATCCCGACGTCACCGAGACGGACCCGCCGCGCGGCACGGTGAAGGTCACGCCGGGTCCGCTGTTCGTCATCGCCGATCCTCGAATCGACTGGTCGGGAACGCCGCCGGACGAGGGTGTCCGCGAGCGCGCGTTCTCGGTCCTGGGTCTTACCGAGGGGGCCGCCGGCCGGGCCGCCGAGATTCTGGGCGCCGAGGGCCGCGCCGTCGCCCAGGTGCAGAAGCTGGGCTATGCCGACGCCATGGCCGATCCGCGCCAGGTGATCGTCGACCACGCCGACCACACCGTCCGCCCGACCTTCGTCATCGCCGCGGGCGACCTGGTGAAGGTCGACGGCGTGGAGCTGTCGACCAAGGGCCGGACCAAGCTCGATTGGCTGCATCGCCTGGCGCCCTGGAAGGAAGGCGACGTCTACGATCCGGAGGACATCGCCGAGCTCGAGCGTCGCCTGCGAGACACCGGCGTCTACGACACCGTCTCGGTGGCCCTGGCGCCGAAGGACAAGGCCACGCCCGAAGGCCTGCGGCCGATCCAGGTCACGCTGTCAGACCGCGCCTCGCGGACCCTGGAACTGGGCGCCGGCTATTCGACCAGCGAAGGCCCTGGCGTCGACGCCAAGTGGATCCGCTACAACCGCCTGCGCCGCGCCGACACCACGACGATCACCACGCGCGTCGCCAAGCTGGAGAAGAGCCTGGAGGGCTCGGTGGCGCTGCCGCACTGGGGCCGCCCGCAGCAAACCCTGAAGCTGACCAGCCGGGTGTTCGCCGACACCACCGACGCCTATGACGAAACCGGCGCCACCTTGAGCGCGGACCTGACCCGCCGCTTGCAGACGACGCGCTACCGCACCTACGGTCTCTCGGTCGACCTGTCGCAGACCCAGGAACGAACAACCGCCAACGGCCTGCCGGTGGGCCAGCGGCTGAACCTGGCCACCTTCACGGCGCTGGGCGCCTATGCCTGGGACTATTCGGATAACATTCTGGATCCGCGCCGTGGCTGGCGGGTGGAGGCGCGGGCCGAGCCGACCGCCATCACCGGCGAGACCAGTCTCGTCTACATCCGCACCCAGGCCCAGGGATCGGCCTACATCCCGTTCGGCAAGGAAGCCGACACCGTGCTGGCCGGGCGTTTGAAGCTGGGCGCGATGCTCGGCGGCACCATGCCTGAAGTGCCGGCCTCGCGGCGCTTCTATTCGGGCGGCGGCGGGTCGGTGCGCGGCTATTCCTACCAGGCCATCGGTCCGCGCCTGTCGGACAACACGCCGCAAGGCGGCCTGTCGCTGTTCGAAGGCTCGATTGAGCTGCGCCATCGCTTCACCCAGCAGTGGGGCGGGGTGGTGTTCATCGACGCGGGCGCCGTCGGGACCGAGCCGACGCCCAACACCCGCGACTTCAGCGTCGGCGCCGGTTTCGGGGTTCGCTACGACCTCGGCTTCGGCCCGATCCGCGCCGACATCGCCTTTCCGCTCGAAAAGCGCGAGGGCGACTCGGCATTTCAGATCTATCTCAGCATCGGGCAGAGCTTTTGACCGACGCCGCGCCGCCGCCCGAACCCGTCGAGCAAGTCGCCGAAGCCGCGGCCAAGGTCGCGCGCCGCGTCGGCGGGCCCGGCCTGCTGATCATCATCTCGGTGACGCTGGTCGCCATTGTCGCGCTCGTTCTGGGCGTCGTGCGTTACGGCGTGATCACGCCGCAGGGCCGGGCCTTCCTCGAAGCACGCACCAGCGGCTTGAAGCTGGGCCGCATCGGCACGCTCAAGATCGAGGGCCTGTCAGGCGACATCTGGCGTGACTTCGGCGTGCGCCGGCTGACCATCTCCGACGAAAAGGGCGTCTGGCTGGAAGGCGCGGACCTGCGCGTCGTCTGGAAGCCCCGCGAGCTTTGGTGGCGGCGCTTTCACGCCGAAAGCATCGAGGCGCGGCAGGTGACGCTGGTGCGCCGTCCGACGCTCGGGCCGAAGGGCAAGTCGGGCGCGGCGCCGATCTCGGCTGATCTCGACGCCTTCAAGTTGCGGCTGGTCACGCGGCCGGCCTTCAGCAACGTCGCCGGCGATTTCGACCTGTCGGGCGCTTTTGAGATGGCGCGGCTGGGCGGCCAGGCCGGTCGGCTTTCGGCGGCCAGCCGGTTGCATCCTGGCGACCACCTGGACCTCGTCTTCGACCTTGGTCGAGACAAGACCCTGCTGCTGACCGCGGTCGGACGGGAGGCCAAAGGCGGGGCGCTGGCCGGCAGCCTGGGCCTGCCGGCCGATCGCCCCTTCATGCTTGACGCCAAGGCCAACGGCACGACGCAGGCCGGCGCCTTCACGGTCAAGGCCCAGAGCGGCCAGGATGTGCCTCTCCGCGCCGGCGGCGCCTGGAACGCCCAGGGCGGTTCGGCCAGCGGCCATGTCGACCTGTCGGCCTCCAGTCACACCGATCTCTACGAGCGCATGTTCGGGGCGTCGGTCGACCTCGACGTCGTCGGTCGCAAGGCCGGCGCGCTGACCGACCTGTCGCTGAAGCTGCGCGCGCCCAACCTGTTGCTCGACGCCCGGGGACCGGCCGACCTGGCCAAGCGTCGCACCGCGCCGGAGGGCGTGACCTTCTCGGCGGCCGTGAAGGACCTCTCCAAGATCACGCCGATGCCGAAGATGGGCGCGGCCAGGGCGCAGGGCGTCTTCAAGCTGGGCGACGGCGGCTTCTCGGTCGAGGGGCCGGGCGACGTCTCCAATCTCGAACTGTTCGGCTACCGCCTGGCGCGGGCCAAGGGGCCGGTGTTCGTCGGCTGGAGCAAGGGCGAGCTGACCATCCGCGCCTCGGCGAGCGGCGAGGGCGGGGCGGGCGAGGGCCTGCTGGCGCCGCTGGGGCGCACGCCGAAGGCCGACTTCGAGGGCGCGCGCCTGAAGGACGGTCGGTTCCTGATCAAGCGCGCCAAGATCGTGGCGCCCAACATCGTCGTCGAGGGCGAGGGCCAGCGCGGTCTGCTGGGCGGCCTTTCGTTCGACGGCACGGCCAAGGTGGCGTCGCTGGCGCCCATCCGTCCCGGCATGAAGGGCTCGGCCTCGATCAAGTGGTCGGCCAGCCAGGCGCGCGACAAGCCCTGGAACTTCAACGCCGAAGCGCGGGGCGCGGGCTTCGCCAGCGGCCTGGCCGAGCTGGACCGCCTGCTTGGCGCTGCACCCCGGGTCTTGGCCCGCGCCGCGTGGGATAACGGCAAGCTTTCGGTGGCTGACGGCAAGCTCGACGGCGCGGTCGCGCGGGCCCGCACCTCCGGCGTCATGAATCCTGGGGGCAATCTGGCCTTCAAGCTCGACTGGTCGGCCGAAGGGCCGTTCGGCGCCGGTCCCGTCGAGGTTTCGGGTAAGGCGTCGGGCACGGGCGCGATCACCGGAACGCTCACGGCGCCGCGCGCCGACCTGCAGGCGGCCTTCGACAGCATCGATCTGCCGCGCCTGCCGCTGAAGGACGCCAAGCTGGCGCTCACCTTCGCCAAGCGAGCCGACGGCGCCGACGGCGCGGCGGCTCTCGAGGCGACCAGCCAGTACGGACCCGCGCGGGCCAAGACCGCCTTCGCCTTCGCACCGGGCGGCCTGGAGCTTTCCGGCCTCGACGTCGACGCGGGCGGTCTGAAGGCCGGGGGCGCGGCGTCGCTGCGCAACGGCCGCCCGGCCACCGCCGACTTGACCGTTGCCGTCGGTCCCGGCGCCTTCCTGGCCCAAGGCTCGGTGCGCGGTTCGGCGAAGATCGTCGACGCCGCCGGCGGGCCGACCGCCACCCTCGACCTGACTGCCCAGGACGTCACCGGCGGGGCCTGGAAGGTTCGCAACGCCGCCATCAAGGCCTCTGGGCCGATGAGCCGATTGCCGCTGACGCTGGACGCTCGCGGCGAGGGGCCGTCGGGACGGTGGCGCCTTGGCGGGACGGGCTTGCTGACCGAGCAGCCCGAGGACTATCTCCTGACCCTCGACGCCAAGGGGCGGATGGCCCGCACCGAGATATCGACCCGCGAGACCGCCCAACTGCGTCTGGGCGGACCGCGCACAACCGGCAAGGTGAGGCTGAACCTCGGCGACGGCCGCGCCGACGTCGATGTCGACGTGGGCGGAGACCTCGCCAATCTGCGCGCCGACCTCGTGGGCGTCAGCCTGACGGCGCTCAATCCCGACCTCACCGGCCGTTTCGACGCCCGGGTCTCCCTTCGCGGCCAGGGCGAGGCGCTTGATGGCGAGCTCGACGCCAACCTCTCCGGCGCCCGCGAACGCGGGGCCAAGGCCGAGCAGTCCCTGGACGCCACGATCCACGGCGACCTGCGCGACAAGGTGATGACCATCCGGGCCAACGGCAGCAATCCGCAAGGCCTGAAGGCCGAAGCCGACCTGACCTTGCCGACCGAAGCCTCGGCCAAGCCCTTCCGCCTGGCCATTGACCGAACGCGCGCCGTGAACGGCCGCTTCCTGGCCCAGGGCGAGATCAAGCCGCTGTGGGACCTGCTGATCGGGCCAGAGCGGGGGCTGTCGGGCAAGATCGACGCCGAGGGCACGCTGGCCGGCACGCTGGCCGATCCCCGCCTCGTGGGCCGCGCCTCGCTGTCGGGCGGTCGCTTCGAGGATGGCCAGACCGGCCTGCGCCTGCAGGACGTGGCGATCTCGGCCAATCTCGCCGACAACGCCATCGACGTCAGCCAGGCCCAGGCCGGCGATGGCCGCGGGGGCACGGCCTCAGGCGCGGGGCGGATCAGCCTGGCCCGCGACGGGGTGGGCAGCTTCCGTCTCGACATGAAGAACTTCCAGGTCATCGACAACGAGCTGGCCAAGGCCCAGGCCACGGGCCAGACGACGATCAACCGCGCCGCCGACGGCAAGGTGAAGCTGTCGGGCGCCCTGACGATCGACCGCGCCGACGTTTCGGCCCAGTCCAAGACTCCAGCCGGCGTCGTGTCGATGGACGTCATCGAGCGCAACCGGCCGCAGGACCTCGTCCAGGGCGTCGAGGTGCAGGCCCGCAAGCCCAATTCGGGCATGGCGCTGGACGTCACCCTCAAGGCCCCGCGCCGGATCTTCGTGAAGGGCAGGGGGCTGGATGTCGAACTGTCGCTGGACGCCCATGTCGGCGGCACCACGGCCAGCCCCGTGCTGGACGGCGTGGCCCGCGTGGTGCGCGGCGAATACGACTTCGCCGGCAAGCGCTTCGAATTCGACGACGACGGCGTCGTGCGCCTGGCCACCCAGCTGGAACGCATCCGCCTCGATTTGACCGCGACCCGCGAGGACGACGCCCTGACGGCGATCATCCAGGTCAAGGGCACGGCGGCCAAGCCTGAGATCACTCTGACCTCGAAGCCCGAACTGCCGCAGGACGAGGTGCTGTCGCAGGTGCTGTTCGGATCGTCGGCCGCCCAGCTGTCGCCGATCGAGGCCGCGCAGCTGGCCTCCGCCCTGGCTTCGCTGGCGGGCGGCGGCGGCTTCGACGTGATCGGCAACCTGCGCAGCTTCGCGCGGCTGGACCGCTTGGCCTTCGCCGAGAGCAGCACCGGTATGACCGTTGCGGGCGGCAAGTACGTCACCGACGACGTCTATGTGGAGATCATCGGCGGCGGCCGTGAAGGTCCAGCGGCTCAGGTCGAATGGCGTATCCGCCGGGCGCTTTCGCTGGTCTCGCGCCTGGGCGGCGACGGCGACGCCAAGCTTTCGGTGAAATGGCGAAAGGACTACAGGTAGAGGAAGGCTTTTGCGTCGGCGCGCGGTTTCCTCGCCAAAGGAAACAACGTTTTGCCCGCGCTCCCTGGACTAGGCTTGGGCCAAGGGAGACAGCGAATCCATGCGGATCGACGACGAAGATCGGGCTGTCCTGGGGAGTTTGGCCGCCGATGGGCCCCGGATGATCGACCGGGCCGTCGCCTGGTGCGCCATCAACTCGGGCAGTCGCCACATCGCGGGCCTGGAGCGGCAGAGGCAGGTTCTGGTTGAGGCCTTTTCGGCCCTGCCGGCCGCGCCGGCCGAGGTCCCGCTGAGCGCCTCGCCAGAGATCGCCGCCGACGGCCGGCAGGTCGAGCAGGCGCATCCGCCGGCCATCGCCGTCGTCGTGCGACCCGAGGCGCCGGTGCAGGTCGTGCTGACCGGTCACTACGACACCGTCTATCCCGAGACCTCGACCTTTCAAACCGTCAGCACGCGCCCGGACGGCGCGCTGCACGGTCCCGGCATCGCCGACATGAAGGGCGGCCTGTCGGTGATGCTCGGTGCGCTGGAGGCCTTCGAACGCCACCCCAAGGCCGGCAATCTCGGCTATCGCGTGCTGATCTCGCCCGACGAGGAGATCGGCTCGATCGCTTCGGCTCCGGTCCTGGCCGACTTCGCGCGCCTGGGCCATGTGGGCCTGACCTACGAGCCGGCCCTGGCCGACGGCGCCCTGGCCAGCGTGCGCAAGGGCTCTGGCAACTTCCATGTCGTGGTCCATGGCCGCGCCGCCCACGCAGGCCGTGACTTCGCCTCGGGCCGCAACGCGGTGATGGAGGCTGCGCGCCTGGCCCAGGCCCTGCACGCCCTCAACGGTCAGCGCGAGGGCGTCACCCTCAACGTCGCCAAGATCGACGGCGGCTCGCCGCTGAACATGGTGCCGGATGTGGCGGTGCTGCGGTTCAACGTCCGCTTTCCCTCGGCCGCCGACGCCGCCTGGCTGGAGGGCGAGATCGCCGCCATCGTGGCGACCACGACCGGCGACGAGCTGCACGCCCATCTGCACGGGCGGATCACCCGCGGCGCCAAGCCGTTCAACGCCGCACAGCAACGCCTGTTCGGCGCGGTCAAGGAGATCGGCGCGCTGCTCGGCCAAGACATCGCCTGGAAGCCGTCGGGCGGCGTCTGCGAGGGCAACAACCTCTTCGCCTCGGGCCTGCCCAACATCGACAGCCTGGGCGTTCGCGGCGGCGACATCCACAGCGAGGGCGAACACGCCTGGCCCGCCAGCTTCGTCGAGCGGGCCCAGCTTTCGGCCCTGACCCTGATGAAGCTCGCGAGCGGCGACATCGACGCCCACGCCATCCGCGCGGCCATGGCCGCCATGCCGGAGACACTCTGAATGCTCGTCGTGCGTCCCGCCGGATCGGCGGATTTCGACTCCCTTATGGAACTGGCGGTGCTGTCTGGGCGGGGCTTCACCAGCCTGCCTGAGGACGAACCGACCCTGCGCGAGCGCCTGGCGCTGTCGGAAGCCAGCTTCCAGGCCGGCGTCGCGCCGCTCGAGGCCTGGTACACCCTGATGCTGGAAGACCTGGAGACCGGGGTCATCGACGGCGTCGCGGGGGTCAAGGCGGCGGTGGGCATCAAGCGGCCTTTCTTTTCTTTCCGCGTCGTGACCCTGGCCCAGTCGTCGCCGGTGCTGGAGATGCGCTTCGACCACAAGGCCCTGGTGCTGGTGAACGAATGCGCCGGCTGGTCGGAGGTCGGCTCGCTGTTCCTGCGGCCCGAGAAGCGCAAGGGCGGGGCGGGGCGCCTGCTGGCCCAGTCGCGCTACATGCTGATCGGCATCGAGCCGCAGCGCTTTTCCGAGATGGTCCTGGCCGAGCTGCGCGGCTGGTTCGACGAGGACGGCAGCTGTCCGTTCTGGGAGCACCTGGCCAGCAAGTTCTTCCGGCTGGACTTCGACCAGGCCGACCTGATGAGCGCCTCGACCAATGGCCAGTTCATCCTCGACCTGGCGCCGCGCCATCCGATCTACACCGAGCTCCTGGCGCCTGCCGCCCGCGACGTGATCGGCAAGGTGCACCGCGACGGCGAGGCCGCCCGGGCCATGCTGGAGCGCGAGGGCTTCCGCTATCAGGGCCTCGTCGACCTGTTCGACGCCGGGCCGACCGTGGCCGCGCCGCGTGACGACATCCGCACGGTGCGTGACGCCAAACGCTTGCGGGTGAAGATCGGCGAGGACGCGTTCGGCGAAGAGGCTCTGATCTCGACCACCGAGGTCTCGCGGTTCCGGGCCGTGCGGGCGGCGGTGCTGATCGACGGCGAGGCGGCGATCCTCGACCGCGCGACGGCCGATGCGCTCGGCGTCAGCGAAGGCGAGAGCGTGCGGGTGAAGGCATGAGCGGCGTGTTCATCGACGGTGTCTGGAAGAGCGGGCAGGGGCCTGAGGCCGTTTCCACCGATCCGGCGACCGGCGAAGCGGTCTGGCGCGCTGCGACGGCTTCGGCGACCGATGTCGAGGCGGCTGTCGCCGCCGCGCGCAAAGCGTTCCATCCCTGGGCCGACCTGCCGCGAGAGGCGCGGATCGCCATCCTGCGCCGCTACAAGGCGGTGCTGGTAGAGCGCTCGGCGGCATACGCCGAGGCCTTGAGCCGGGAGACGGGCAAGGCGCTGTGGGAGACCAAGGCCGAGCTGGCCTCGATGGCCGGCAAGGTCGACGCCTCGATCAAGGCCTATGACGAGCGCACGGGCGTGGCCGAGAACGCCATGCCCTTCGGTCGCGCGGTGCTGCGCCACCGGCCGCATGGGGTGATGGCGGTGCTGGGGCCGTTCAACTTCCCCGGACACCTGCCCAACGGCCACATCGTGCCGGCCCTGCTGGCCGGCGACACCGTGGTCTTCAAGCCCTCGGAAGAGACGCCCCTGGCCGGCCAGCTGCTGGTCGAGGCGCTGGAGGCGGCGGGGGTGCCCGCCGGCGTCGTCAATCTGGTGCAGGGCGGGCGCGAGGTTGGCCAGGCCCTGATCGACCAGGAGATCGACGGCCTGCTGTTCACCGGCTCGGCCCAGGCCGGCGCCTTCTTCCGCCGTCACTTCGCCGACCGGCCGGACGTGATCCTGGCCCTGGAGCTGGGCGGCAACAATCCGCTGGTGGCCTGGCAGGCGGGCGATCCAGTGGCCGTCGCGGCCCTGGTGGCGCAGTCGGCCTTCATCACCACCGGCCAGCGCTGCTCCTGCGCCCGCCGGCTGATCGTGCCGAATGGCGCGGAAGGCCAGGCGATCATCGATGCGGTGCTCGATCTCGTCCCACGCCTGTCGATCGGTCCGTGGAACGGCGATGAGCCGTTCATGGGCCCGCTGATCTCCGAACGCGCCGCCGGTCACGCCCTGGCCGCCGCCGGACGTATCGAAGGCAAGCGCCTGCTGGAACCCGGCCGTGTCGAGGGTCTGTCGGGCGCCTTCGTCTCGCCGGGCCTGATCGACGTCACCGGCGTCGAGGTTCCGGACGAAGAGATTTTCGCCCCGATCCTGCAGGTGCGCCGCGTCGCCTCGTTCGACGAGGCGCTCGCGGCCGCCAACGCGACCCGCTACGGCTTGTCGGCCGGCTTGATCAGCGAGAACCCGGCCCTCTGGGATCGCTTCGTGGCCCGCATCCGGGCCGGGGTGGTGAACCTCAACCGCCCGACCACGGGCGCGGCCGGGACCATGCCGTTCGGCGGACTTGGGGCCTCGGGCAACCATCGTCCCAGCGCCTATTACGCGGCCGACTACTGCGCCTATCCGGTGGCCAGTTTCGAGGCCGGCGCGGTTCTCGACACGACGGGCGACATCAAGGGCCTGCGCCCGTGAGTTTCGCGGTCGAAGCCAACTGCGACGGCCTAGTCGGTCCGACCCACTCCTATGTCGGCCTGTCGCCCGGCAACATTGCTAGCCAGGTCAACGCCGGCCAGGTTTCCGACCCGCGCGCGGCGGTGCTGGAGGGGCTGGATAAGATGCGCCGCCTGGCCGACTGGGGCGTGCCGCAGTTCGTGCTGCCGCCGCATGAGCGGCCGGCCGTGGCGTTTCTGAAGTCGATCGGCTTCGCTGGCTCCGACGCCGCCGTCATCGAGGCCGCCTGGAAGACCGCGCCAGCCTTGGCGGCGGCCGCCTGCTCGGCCTCGCCGATGTGGGCCGCCAACGCCGCCACCGTCACGCCCAGCGCCGACGCCGCCGACGGCCGGGTGCACTTCACGCCTGCCAACCTGCTGACCAACCTGCATCGCAGTCTGGAGGGGCCGCAGACCGCCCGGGCGCTGCGCCGACTGTTCGCGGACGAGGCCCGGTTCGCCGTCCATGACCCGTTGCCCGCCCAGCCGCATTTCGCCGACGAGGGCGCGGCCAATCACGTGCGGCTCTGCGCTGATCACGGCGCGCCGGGGGTCAATCTCTTCGTCTGGGGCCGCGAGGCCTGGGAGCAGTGGAGCGGCGTCTATCCGGCCCGCCAGACCCGCGAGGCCTTCGAGGCGATCCAGCGCCGCCACGCCGCCGCCCGCGCGGTCTTCCCGCGCCAGGGCCGCCGGGCCATCGCCGGCGGGGCCTTTCACAACGACGTGGTGTGTGTGGGCACGCGCGAGACCCTGTTCTTCCACGAGGCCGCCTTCGAGGATCGCACCGCCATGGAGGATGAGGTCCGCCGCGCCGCCGAGGGCCTGTTCGAGCCGGTGTTCGCCGAGGTCTCCGAAGCCGACCTGCCGATTGAGGATCTGGTCAAGAGCTACCTCTTCAACTCCCAGCTTCTGGTCCTGCCCGGCGAGGATCGCCTGGTGCTGCTGGCCCCGGGCGAGACCCGCGACAATCCCCGCGCCCGCGCGGTGGCCGAGAGCCTGGTCGCCTCCAACGGCCCGATCGGTCGCGTGGAATATGCCGACGTCCGCCAGAGCATGCGCAACGGCGGCGGCCCGGCCTGCCTGAGGCTTCGGGTGGTGCTGACGGAAGACGAACTGGCCGCCGCCAACCCGGCTCAGCGCTTTGACGCGACCCTGCACGAACGCTTGGCGGACTGGGGCGCGCGCCGCTATCGCGATCGCTTGGCGCCGGCCGATCTGGCCGATCCGGCCCTGCTGGTTGAAAGCCGCGAGGCGCTGGATGAGCTGACCGCCATCCTGGATCTCGGCGGCGGGTTCTATCCGTTTCAGAGGGACGGATGAGCTTTTCGATACGTGCGACGACCTTCGACGACGCGGCGGCTGTGGCCGCCGTGCACCGAGCCACGGCTTCGATCCCTGGCGGCATCGCCCGTCGACCCGAAGAGATCACCGACGCCTATATCGCCCGGATCCTGGAAGCCGCCCTGGCCGATGGCGTCGGGTTGGTGGCGGTCGACGTAGGGGGCGCGGTGATCGGCGAGATCCACGCCGTGCGCATTCCAGTGAAGCTGTTCTCGCACGTGCTGTCCGACCTGACCGTGGCCGTGCATCCCGACTGGCGGGGCAGGGGCGTCGGCTCGGCCCTGTTCCAGGCGCTGTTTTCGGCCGCGCGGGCGATGGACCCGCCGATCGTACGGGTGGAGTTGAACGCCGGCGCGGGGAACGCGGGCGCGTTGCGGCTCTATGAACGGCTGGGTTTTCGGATCGAGGGCCGTCTGGAGAAGCGCGGGCGGTTCCCGGATGGGACGTTCGAGGACGACATCGCGATGGGGCTGATCCTCTGATCCTCCCCCTGAAGGGGGAGGTGGCCCGGAGGGCCGGAGGGGGAAGTCTTTGCTGCATTCGATGAAGTCGTTGGCGGAAGTAGTCTCGTCCCCCTCCGTCGGCTTCGCCGACACCTCCCCCTTCAGGGGGAGGATCTATGCCGCGATCTCGCTCGCCGTTATCGCCTTGACCCCCATCTCGCCCAACCCCGCCAGCAAGCGCCGCAGGGCCGAGATGCGGAACGGCTGGCCGGTCACGTACGGCGTCAGGGTGAAGCCCAGCACCCGCCCGCCGAAGCGATCGGCGTCCTGGGTCAGGTAGTCGGCCGCCTCCAGTACCTGGATCGCCCACTCGTCCTCGCTCTGGCGGCGGTCGATCATCAGCGCGCGGTCGTCGAGCTCGTTGGACAGCGGCAGGCCGATCACCTCGCCGGCGTCGGTCTTCATCGCCACGGGAACCTCGTCCTGCTCCCAGTCGAGGCAGATCTCGAAGCCGGCGGCGCGGATCAGGTCCAGCGTGGCGAACGACTGCTGCCGGGCCGGGCTCAGCCAGGCGCGCGGCTGCAAACCGGCCGCGTCGAACCGCGCGCGGACCTCGGCGACCCAGGCGGCCTCGGTCTCACGGTCGAGGCCGCCCCAATGGATGTGGGTGGTCGACAGGCCGTAGGCGGCGATCTCGTGGCCATCGGCCAGGATCGCCTCGAGCAGCGGCTTCAGACGCTCCAGCTGGTCGGCGTTGACCGGGAAGGTCGCCTTCATCCCCGCCGCCTTCAGGGCCTCGAGGATGCGATAGACCCCCACGCGGTTGCCATAGTCGCGCGTCGTGTAGTGGCGCAGGTCCGGATAGGGCGTGACCATCGCGCCGGGATGCTTGAACGGCTTGCCCGGCGGGTTCAGCGGATGGTGCTCGATCGGCACGACGATCATCGCCGTCACCGCCGCGCCGCTTGGCAGGGCGATCGGCGCGCGTTCGATGGCGGGCCGCCAGGCGTAGCGGTCTTGGTCCATGCCGTAGGACCGGTGCGGATAGATCAGGTGTTCGTCAGGCAGCGGCATTGTCGAACCCCGTTCCCGGCGTGGCCAGGCCGCGCGCGGCGATGTCGGCCACGGTCTGGTCGAAGTAGTTTTCGCGATAGTGCTGAGCGATCTCGCGGGCCGTGGTGATCCACACCTCGTCGTGGCCGGCGATGTGGCGCAGGGCGTCCTCGAACGGTCGGATGCGGTGCGGCTGGCTGACGAGGTAGGCGTGCAGCGGGATGCACATCACAGTGCCCGACTTCTCGCCTTCCTCCAGCAACTGGTCGAAGTGGCGCTTGAGCACGTCGGCATAGCGCCAGGGGCTCATCGACAGCGCGCCGTAGGTGATGACGTCGTTGACCTCCAGCGAATAGGGCATCGAGATCAGCTTGCCCGTTTTGGTTTTCACCGGTTGGGGCTGGTCGTCCTGGAAGAGGTCGCAGGTGTACCAGAAGTCGTTTTCGGCCAGCAGGTCGAAGGTCTTTTCGGTGTGGGTCAAGGCCGGCGCCAGGTAGCCGCGGATGCGCTGGCCGGTGGCCGCCTCGACCGAGCGGATCGAGTCCTCGATCACAGCCCGCTCCTGGGCCTCGTCCATGCCGTAGGAGTAGCGGGTGTTGTAGATGCCGTGGCTGAAGAACTCCCAGTTCCGCGCCACGCAGGCCTCGATGATCTCCGGGTGGTGGTCCAGCAGGCCCACCGACAGCGAGATCGAGCCGCGCATCCCGTACTTGTCGAGCAGCTCCATCAGCCGCCAGTGGCCGACCCGGTTGCCCCAGTCGCGCTGCGAATAGCCCACCACGTCCGGCGAGGGCTTGGGCCAGCCGGGACGCTGCGGGTTCTTGGGCGGATCGAACTCGTAGTATTCGATGTTCGGCGCGATCCAGAAGGCCAGCTTCTTGCCGCCGGGCCAGACGATCTTGGGCCGGTCGCGATAGGGCCAGTGGTCGTAGAGGTTGGGATCAGCCTGCATCAATTACGCCTCCAGACTCACCCGGCGGCGTAGGCCGCGCCGGTCGCGGCCATATCAGCAAGGCCGATGCGGTCGTTCACGCCGCCCATGTCGATCATCCGCTCTGCGAACGGACGGGTGGCGCCGTTGGCCTTCAGGCTGGCGAGGAAAGCCTCGGCCGTCGGCACCAGGGCGCGCACCAGGGCGCCGGGCGAGATCACCAGCTTGAAGCCGATGCGGCCCAGTTCGCTTGTGTCCAGCAGCGGGGTCTTGCCGCCCTCGACCATGTTGGCCAGCAGCGGCACTCTCCCTGCGAAGGCGTGGGCGATGGCGCTCATCTCGCCGATGGTGCGCGGGGCCTCGACGAACAGCACGTCGGCGCCGGCCTCGACATAGGCGTGGGCGCGGTCGAGCGCGGCCTCGAAGCCTTCGACGCCGATCGCATCCGTGCGGGCGATGATCAGGGTCTGGTCGCTGGCCCGGGCGTCTAGCGCCGCACGGATCTTGCCCGCCATCTCGGCGGTCGAGACCAGGCTCTTGTCGGCCAGGTGCCCGCACTTCTTGGGGAAGGTCTGGTCTTCAAGCTGGATAGCCGAGGCGCCCATGCGCTCGAAGATCCGCACCGTCCGCTGCACGTTGACCGCGTTGCCAAAGCCCGTGTCACCGTCGACGATCAGCGGCAGGCTCACCCGCTCGGCCACGCGGCCCACCACGTCGGCCACGTGGTCGAACGACACCAGGCCGATATCAGGCCGGCCCAACTGGGTGTAGGCGATCGAGGCGCCCGAGAGATAGATCGCCTCGAAGCCGGCCTGCTCGATCAGCAGGGCCGAGAGGGCGTCATAGGCGCCGGGGGCCAGCAGCGGCGTATCTTGGGCGAGGCGGTCGCGCAGGCTCATGCGGCGGCTCCCTTCAGGCGTCGTTTCAGGTGCGGGATCAGGCCGCCGTCCTCGATCATCGCCATCAGGTGCGGCGGGATCGGCGTCAGGGCGTAGACCTTGCCCGTGGTCAAATTCTCGAGACGTCCGGCGACCGGATCCAAAGAGATCCGATCGCCGTCGCTCACCTCGCCGACCTGGGGAAACACGAAGGCCGGCAAGCCGAGGTTGATGGCGTTGCGGTAGAAGATGCGGGCGAACGAAGTCGCCAGCACCGCCGAGACGCCTAAAAGTCGTAGGGAGACGGCCGCCTGCTCACGCGACGAACCGAGGCCGAAATTGGCGCCGGCGAACACCACGTCGCCGGGCTGAACGGTGGATGCGAAGTCCGGGGCGATGGCCCGCAGGCAGTGCTGCGCCAACTGCGCCGGCGGCAGCTTCATCAGGTTGCCGGGGGCCAGCAGGTCGGTGTCGACAGCGTCGCCGAAGACGAAGGCGCGGGACATCAGGCGGCTCCCGTCAGGAAGGGGCGGGGATCGACGATGCGGCCGGTGGCCGCCGCCGCTGCTACGGCGTAGGGCGAGCCGAGATAGACGTTGGCGCCGGCATGACCCATGCGGCCCTGGAAGTTGCGGTTGGTCGACGAGATGCAGGTCTCACCCTCGGCCAGGATCCCCGCGCCCATGCCCGCGCAGGCGCCGCAGCCGGACGGCATCAGCACCGCGCCGGCCGCCAGCAGGGTCTCCATCACGCCTTCGCGGGCGGCGAGTTCGGCGGTGCGGGCCGAGCCCGGGGCCACCAGCAGCCGCACGCCGGGGGCCACGCGGCGGCCCCTCAGCACGTCGGCGGCCATGCGCAGGTCCTCGATCTTGGCCCCGACGCAGGCGCCGATATAGGCCTGGTCGATGCGGACCTCGGAAAACTCGGTCGCGTCGCGGGTATTGGCCGGCGAGTGCGGCGCGGCGATCTGCGGGATGAGATCGGCGGCGTCGAAGCGGTGCACGGCGGCGTAGGCCGCGTCGGCGTCCGAATGCAGCGCCAAAGCCGCGGCTTCGTCCGTCACCGGCGCGCCGCGCGCGGCCAGATGGGCGAAGGTGACGGCGTCGGGCGCCACCACGCCGGTCTCGGCGCCCAGTTCGGCGGCCATGTTGGCCAGCACCATGCGCTCGGCCATCGGCATGGCCTCCACGAGAGGTCCAGCGAATTCCACCGCCTTGAAGGCGTTGTCCATGCCCAGTTCCCGGCACAGGAACAGCATGACGTCCTTGGCGGTGACGCCAGGGGCGAAGCCGCCGGTCCATTCGACGCGGATCGTCTCGGGCACGGCCAGCCAGGTCTCGCCGGTGGCGGCGATGGCGGCCATATCGGTCGCGCCGTAGCCGGCCGCATAGGCTCCGAAACCCCCGGCCGTGGGCGTATGGCTGTCGCCGCCGGCGATGAAGGCGCCCGGACGGATCAGGCCGTGCTCGGGCAAGACGAGGTGGCAGATGCCGACCATGTCGAAGAAGTTCGAGACGCCATAGTCGCGGGCGAAGTCGCGGGTGGTCTTCAGGATCGCCGCCGATTCCGCGTCGACGGCCGGCACGTAGTGGTCCGAGACGATGGCCACCTTGGCCGGGTCCCAGAGGCCGACGTCGAGCTCTTCGAGCAGCGGACGCCAGCGGCGCGGGCCGCTGCTGTCGTGCGCGAAGGCCAGATCCACCTTGGCCGTCACGAGGTCGCCGGCGCGCACGTCCGGCAGGCCTGCGGCCTTGGCGATCACCTTCTCGACGAGCGTCCTTCCGCTCCCTTGGCCAACCACTTGGTCGCCTCCCGGTCAAATCCAGCGGCGACCGGGGTAGGCGCGGGGCCCCCGGCTAGAAAGGCGGAAGTTCAGATCAATTGCTGTGCGGTCATTTCCGGCCGCCGGAGGACTTGCCTTCCATGCCCCTCGACGCCGCTCCCGCAAACACGTCTGCTCAGGCTGCCGGTTTTGACTGGAAAGACCCGCTCGCCCTCGACGCCCGCCTGACCGAGGACGAGCGCCTGATCCGCGACGCCGCCCGCGCCTATGCGCAGGAGCAACTGCTGCCGCGCGTGGTGTCGGCCTATGCCGACGGCCGCTTCGACCGCGAGATCATGAAGGAGATGGGCGAGCTAGGCCTGCTGGGCTCGACCCTGCCTGAGGAATACGGCGGCGCGGCCGTGAGCCACGTGGCCTACGGCCTGATCGCCGCCGAGATCGAGGCTGTCGACAGCGGTTATCGCTCGGCCATGAGCGTGCAGTCCTCGCTGGTCATGTACCCGATCTACGCCTTCGGCTCCGAGGAGCAGAAGCGCAAGTGGTTGCCCGGCATGGCGCGGGGCGAGCTGATCGGCTGCTTTGGTCTCACCGAGGCCGACGGCGGTTCGGACCCAGGCTCGATGCGCACCGTGGCCCGCAAGGTCGACGGGGGCTACGTGCTCAACGGCGCCAAGATGTGGATCACCAATAGCCCGATCTCGGACGTCGCCCTGGTCTGGGCCAAGCTGGACGGCGAGATCCGTGGCTTCCTGGTCGAGCGCGGGATCGGAGGCTTTACCACCCCCAAGATCGACGACAAGCTCAGCTTGCGCGCCTCGATCACCGGCGAGATCGTGCTGCAGGACGTGCTGGTGCCGGAAGACGCCATGCTGCCGGGCGTGAAGGGCCTGCGTGGTCCGTTCTCGTGCCTGAACAAGGCCCGCTACGGCATCGCCTGGGGCGCCATGGGCGCGGCGCGCTTCTGCCTGGAGACCAGCGCCGCCTATGTCGCCGACCGCGTCGTGTTCGGCCGTCCGCTGGCCGCCCGCCAGCTGATCCAGAAGAAGCTGGCCGACATGCAGACCGAGATCGCGCTGGGCTTCGAAAGCGCCCTGGCCCTGGGCCGCCGCCTCGACGCCGGCGACTGGGTGCCCGAGGCCATCAGCCTGATGAAGCGCAACAACTGCGGCAAGGCCCTGATCATCGCCCGCGAGGCCCGCGACATCCACGGCGGGGCCGGCATCTCCGGCGCCAGTCACGTGATGCGCCACGCCGCCAACCTCGAGACGGTCAACACCTACGAAGGCGCGGCCGACGTCCACGCCCTGATCCTGGGTCGGGCGATCACCGGCCTGGCGGCGTTCTAGGGGGGGCGAGCGATGCAGCACCAGACCATCCGCGGCAAGATCCTCTACACATCGCGCAAGCCGGGCCGGGAAGGGCAGGGGCGGGGGCGTGAGCACTTCGCCATGACCCGCCACACCGATGGCAAGGTGACGATCCGCGCTCAGTGCGAGATCGACGAGCCCGATCCCACCGTCCTGCGAGATGCGATCTATTCGCTCGATGAGCACGGCCGGCCGATGGACCTGCACCTGCGCCTGACGGTCGGCGACCGGTTCATGGGCTCGGGCTGGTTCCGGTTCACCGACGACTTCATCGAGTGCGAGAGCTACGGCCCGTCGATCGGCCGCCTGTCGCAGAAGATGCCGACGAACGGATTCTTCGACGGCTTCGGCACCCATCCGATCATCGGCGACGCCTACATCTGCAAGGTGATGGACGTCGCCAAGGGGCCGCACAAGCGACGCTTGCGCATCTTCCTGCCCTCGGTCGATCACCGGGGCGCCACCCCGCCGCAGATCGTCGAGAGCAGCATCACGCTGGAGTATGTCGGCGAGGAAGAGGCCACGACCCCGGCCGGAACCTTCGCCTGCCGTCGTTTCCGCTTCCTCGGCGAGGACGGCGGCATGGTCAGCAAGGACGGCGAGCACCCCACCTACGACATGTGGGTCACGGCCGACGAACACTCGCTGTTCGTGAAGGGCGGCGTCGGCGGCTACATGCAGACCTGGTACGAGCTAATCGAGCTGGAGCGGTAGGCTTTTCCTGTCCCTCTCTCTTAGAGAGAGGGAGGGGCCCATGCGCAGCATGGGAGGGTGAGTGGTTTCACCGCTAGCTGGCAATTCGCCGTCGAAACGGACCCAGTGGCTTCACGCCTTATCCGGTGAGAGCGTACCCTCTCACCCTCCCGCACCTTCGGCGCGGGCCCCTCCCTCTCTCCATGAGAGAGGGGGCAAGGGGCGCTCATCGCTCTGGAAACACGGCCTTCCGCTTCTCCAGAAACGCCGTGCGTCCCTCGATGAAGTCCGCTCCCGAAACCGACGCCACGAAGGCCGCGCGCGTCGTCGCGCCGTCCTCGACAGCCCCGGCCAGGATCGCCCGGATCGTCGCCTTGATGGCCCGCACCGTGACCTGGGATGCCGTCGCGATATCAGCCGCCTTGGCGGCCGCGGCCGCCGGGACGTCGGCCTCCACCGCATCAATCAGCCCGAGCCGCAGCGCCTCCTCGGCTCCCAGCAACCGCCCCGTGAACAGGATGTCCCTGGCCGCCGAGGCGCCGACGGCGTCGACGAGGCGCTTGGTGTCTTCAAGGCTGTAGGTCAGGCCCAGCTTCGCCGGCGTGATGGCCAGGCGCGCGTCCGGCGCGGCGATCCGCAGGTCGCAGGCCAAGGCGACGGCGAGACCGCCGCCGACGCAGGCGCCTTCGATGGCGGCCAGCACCGGCTTTTCCAGGCCCGCGATCGCGCCGATTCCGGCGGTGATGGCGGCGTTGTAGTCGGCGGCGCTTTGCGGCGTCGCATAGACCGCCTCGAACTCGCCGATGTCGGCGCCGGCGGCGAAATGGCCGCCGCGTCCTGTCACGATCAGCACCTTGGCGTCGGAAGACGCGAAGGCGGCACAGGCGTCGGGCAGGGCGCGCCACATGGCCAGGGTGATCGCGTTGCGCTTGGCCGGGCGATCGAAGGTCAGTGTGGCGACGTCGCCGTCAATGATCAGGGTCAGAGTCCCCTCGGCGAAAGCGGTCATCGGAAGGCCTCCGGAACGGTCGTGGGCGACAGGGCTTCGCTCAGGCGCGCGGCCAGGGCCTGGGTAGGGCCGTCGGCCATACCGATCACCTGCAGCGACAGTGGCAAGCCGTCGGCCTGGCCGCTGGGCAGAGCGAAGGCCGGGGCGCCCAGCACGTTGCCAAGCGCCGTCAGGTCGGCTTGGCCCGCCGGAACCGCGCCGTCGAAGGCGAAGGCCTGTTGAGGCGTGGTCGGCGTCAGAATTCCGGCATATGTACTTGTTAGAAAGTGGATTTTTCGCTTCGTTTCATCAATCAGGCGATACGCCTCGGCCAGCTTGGCGGGCGTCTGTCGCGCGCCCCAGGCAAGCAGCGACCGCAGGTCTGGCGTGAAGCCCTCGGGATCCAGGGCCAGGGCGCGGCGGTGCTCGATCCCGCCCTCGATCTCGCTGATCAGCAGGCCCGCCCGGCGCAGGGCGCCCAGGTCCAGGTCGTCGATGCGCAGCCGCTCGAGCCGCCAGCCAGCGGCGGTCATGCCATCCAGCGCCCGGGCGAAGCCCTCCGCCACGGCCGGTTCCAGCGTAGCCAGGCCGTCGAGGTCGAGCACCGCCAGCGGTCGATCGTCGATCGCGGCGGCTTCATCGACGCCGCAGGCCTGCGCGACGAGGCTGGCATCTACGACCGAACGGGCGTGGACACCCACGTGATCCAGCGTCCAGGACAGGGCCGTGACGCCGTCGGTCGGGATCGCGCCCAGCGCCGGCTTGTAGCCCACGACGCCGCAGTAGGACGACGGCAGGCGCACGCTGCCCATGGTGTCGGTGCCCAGCGCGGCGGCGCACAGCCCCGCCGCCACGGCCGCCGCCGAGCCGCCCGAAGAGCCGCCGGGCGTGAAGCCGGCGCGATGCGGGTTCTCGCAACGGCCCAGGAAGACGTTGTCGTTGGTCGCGCCCAGCGCGGCCTCATGCATGTTCAGCGTGCCGAGGATCACCGCCCCGGCCGCCCGCAGCCTAGCCACGCACGCCGCGTCGGTCGGCGCGAGGTTGCGGGCGTAGGCCTTGATGCCGGCAGTGTGGGCCAGGCCCTCGACGGCGATGTTGGCCTTCACGGCGATCGGCGCGCCGTCGATCGCCGACAGCGGCGCGCCCGCCGCCCAGCGCCGGGCGCTGGCCTGCGCCTCGGCCCTGGCCCCGGCCGCGTCGAGCTCGACCAAGGCGTTGATGGCCGGGTTCAGCCGCTCGATCCGGGCGAGATAGGCCTGTGTCACGTCGACCGGGCTGGCGCCGGACGCATACAGCGCCGGCAGGCCCGCGACGCCCGCCGCGACGATCGGATCCGAGAAGCCGGCCACCTCAGTAGCGCTCGTCGATCAGGCGGATGGGCTTCTGGCGCACGTCGATCTGGGTCAGGCCCGCCGTCGCGCCCTTCGGCGCCAGCTCGACCTCGACCTCGATGCCGATCTTGCGCTTGAGGATCTCGCCGTAGAAGGCGGCGATGTCGCGCCATTCGGCGGTGTCGGCCGTGGTCTCGGCGGTCACGGCGAAGCTGTCGCGGCCCGTGGCGTCGCGGCGCGCGCGGCAGATGAACTCGCCCGCGAAGGCCGGCGCGTGCTCCAGCATCGCCCCCACGCCCTGCGGGAAGATGTTGATGCCCCGGATCTTGACCATGTTGTCCGAGCGCCCGAGGAAGCCCTCGATCCGCTGGAACACCACGTCGATCGACGACGGCTTGGGGATCGCCCGCGTCACGTCGTGGGTGTTGAAGCGGATCAGCGGATAGAGATCGTCCTTGAAGAGGCAGGTGACCACCATGTCGCCCAGCTCGCCGGGGGCCACGGCCTTGCCGGTGTCGATGTCGCAGATCTCCAGATAGTGGGCGTCCTCGTGCACGTAGAGGCCGTCGCGGTCCGGACCCTCGCCGGCGATCAGGCCGGTGTCGCCCACGCCGTACCAGTCGAAGCACTTGGCGCCGCCCCAGGCCTTCTCCATCGCCGCCCGGTCCTCGCGGCCCAGGTGCGCCGAGATCAGCCGCACGGGGATGTCGCGGCCAGGCTCGATGCCCATCTCGACGGCGGTGTCGGCCAGCTTCTTCAAGTAGTCGCCGAAGCCCACCAATACGGTGGCCCCGAAGCGCTTCATCACCTCGACCTGCTGGGCCGAGCGGGTCTCGACCCCGGTGCCGGCCGACAGGAATACGGCGCTGGTCCAGCGGGTGACGGCTTCGCGCACATAGTGCCCGCCGTTGATCATGCCGTGACCGTAGACCGAGTGGACCACGTCGTCTGGCGCCAGCCCCTGGAACTGGTAGTTGCGGGCCAGGAGCAGGTTCTGCACCTCGCGGCTCTTGGGGCCGAACAGCAGCACCTGGGGCGAGCCGGTGGTGCCCGAGGTGGTGTGCAGCATCACCGGCGGCCGCTGGTCGTCCGGATAGCCCTCGAACCCGGCGAAGTCGCCGAAGGGCGGATTGCGCTCCAGCGAGGCCATGATGTCGGACTTGTCGAAGCTGGGCAGGCGCGGCAGGTCGTCCAGCGAGCGGATGTCGCCGGGCTGGATCCCGGCCTCGCCCCACAGGCGCTGATAGAAAGGCGTCCTCCAGGCGCGGTCCACGCAGCGCAGGAACAGGCGGTTCTGCAGCGCCCGCAGTTCGTCGCGGCTGGTAGTGGTGGCGAAGCGCGTGAAGGCCTCGCCGATCGGGTGGTCGGCGACGATGGCGGGATAGTCGAGCGACTGCCAGTAGGTCTGGTGGGACATGGATAACCTTGGGGAGCTCAGCCGCCGCTGGCGAGGAGGAAGGCCTCGCGGGCGTCGGCCAGGGTGTCGAAGCGGTCGAAAAGGTCGGTCAGGGGGGCGTGGATCGCCTCCAGGCCGACGAAGGCCAGGCACGAGCGGGCCTTTTCCAGGTGCTCGTCGCGGCTCATCGGGAAGTCCGGCGAGCCGAGCTGGGACGTGACGTCGAGCACGATCTCGCGGCCGTCCTTCAGGCGGGCGACGGCGCGGGCCGGCACGAAAGCGGCCGGATCGGGATTGCCGTCGGGGACCACGACGATGCGCGCGGCCAGGGTCAGGACGTCCGGCTCGTTCAGGCGCTCCGCCGTATAGTCGTCCAGCCCCACGCGGCCGCGGGTCAGCATGACGGCGGCCAGATAGGGCAGGCAGAGGCGGGCGTAGGCGGTGTCCATCTCCGGCTTGGCGATGCGCCCCACCAGATGGTGGATCAGCGGCGGCGCCGAATAGGTCAGGCTGTCGAGATCGCCTGGGCCTACGCCGTGTTCGCTAGCCAGCTTGCGCACCGCCACCAGCCCGCCGTGGCAGGCGCGGCCGGTTGGGAAGGGCTTGCAGGCGACCTCGGCGATGCGGCGGTTCTTGAGGTCGGCCAGCACGGGCGCGAGATCAAACCCGGCCTCGAACAGCGGCAGGTAGCCGAACGGCCCCTCCAGCCAGTCGCGCGGACCAGGCAGTCCGGCCTGCGCCACGTCGATGGCCTGCAGCGCCGAGCGGGCGGCGGCGGCGACCTGGACGGGCAAGGCGGGCTTGCCCTCGGTGTGGGCCTGCATCGTGCCGCTGCTGAAGGCCAGGGCGTAGCCCATGGCGTCCATCGCCGTCTCGCGCGGAAGACGCTTCAGCCGCGCCAGGGCCGCCGTGGCGCCGAACACCCCCGCGGTCGCCGGCCGGAAGAAGCGCAAGGGCGTCGTTGCAGCGACCCCCAGCGCGATGGCGACGTCGACCCCGGCGACCATGGCCGCCAGCAGCTCCTCGCCGCTGTAGGGACCCGCGCGGTCCAGCTCGGCGATCAGGGCCGGCACGATCGTCGGCAGCGGGTGCAAAACGGCTTTCTCGTGAACGGAGTCGTACTCCTGCCCGTGCAGCTGGAAGGCGTTGACGAAGGCGGCCTGGGCGGGTGGCAGGCGCACGCCCGGACGGCCCAGCACAAGGCCTTCGCCTTCACCGCCCCAGCCGCGCGCGGCCGCAAGAACGGCGTCGGAATAGGCCGCCCCGGCCCCTGCCGCGCCCACCGCCACCGCATCGTGCAGCAGCCGGCGCGCGTCGGCCTGCACAGCGTCGAGCAGGGTGTCCCAGCGCAGGGAAAGGGCGTGGTCGACAAGGGCTTGCGCGGCGATCATGCGGCGACGCTAGCAGCGGCGCCGGCCGCTCTTTGGCGTGGCGTTCGGATTTGCGCGCACAGCGGACAACGGCGTCGCTGTCCGCCAGTCGAGCAAACGCGAAATCCCCGTCACGACGGGACAAGACACGTTCAGCCTTCCGTTCGCGGACCTTCCGGGGGGAACGGTCCGCGATGCAGGAGAGCCGCCATGCTGATGCGTGTTCTGTTGTTGCTGACCACCGCGTTTTTGCTGATGGAGGCCGGGCCGATGCTGCTGGCTCAGATGGAGCGCGAGCGGACGGGATCCTGACGTCTTCCTCTTCCAACTTGCTCGTCATCCTGGCGCTCTGGCTGGGACGACGGGGTTTTGGGAATAGGGCTGAATCCTGCCTTTCCCCCAATCCGATTTCCCCCGCGAAGGCGGGGGGGCAAGCTGAGGTCGCAGATGAGCCGCAGCCGCTCTCGATCCTGAAAATCAGCTTGGATCCCCGCCTGCGCGGGGATGCTCGGAGTTAAGTGGCTGACGTCTGTTTTATCGTACCCGCCAACCCGCAGGACCGGCGCCCAGCTCAGGCGAAACCGGGTCGATCACCGCCGGCTCGCGGCTGAACAGGATCGGCGTGCCGACGATCTCGTTGCCCTCGGCGTCACGCGACAGCATGCCCCGCGCGGCCATTGCCGGATCCTCGAAGGCTTCCTTCAGCGTTCGCACCGGCGCGAAACAGACGTCTCGTCCCTCGAACCAGGCTTCCCATTCGGCCCGGGTCCTGGTGATGAAGGCCTCGCGCAGGAAGGCCCGCAGGGGCTCCTGGCCCGGGCCGGGTTGCAGCTCGGCATAGGGCAGGAGGTCCAGGCGATCGAGGCCCGCCAGCAGGTTGCGGGCGAACTTCACTTCCGAGCCGCCCAGGCAGATCCACTGACCGTCGGCGCACTCGTAGAGGCCGTACATGGCGTTGCCGCCCCAGGAACGTTCGTCCTTCGGCGTATGGGCTTCGCCGGTGGCGAAGATCTTGCCGGTGACGTTGGGCGTCCAGGCCAGCACGCTGTCGTACATGGCCACGTCCACATAGTCGCCCAGGCCCGTCTTCTCCCGCCGCAGCAGGGCCATCAGCACCCCCGACAGCGCGGTGAGCGAGGCCAGGGCGTCGGCGACCGGCATGTTGGGCGGCGTCGGCTTGCCGTCGAAGCCTTCGCTGAGGCTCACCATTCCGGCCAGGGCCTGCACAGCGATGTCGTGGGCGGGGCGGTCGCGATAGGGGCCGGTCTGGCCGAAAGCCGAGATCGCCACATAGACGATGCCCGGATTGCGCGCTTTGACGGCCTCGTAGTCGAAGCCCAAGCGCTGGATGACGCCGGGCCGGAAGGCCTCGACCACCACGTCGGCTTCGGCGGCCAGATCGAGCAGCAGGGCGCGGCCCTCGGCCGACTTGAGGTCGACCTGGATGCTGCGCTTGCCGCGGCTGGTGTTGCGGAACCAGACGCTCGTCCCGTTCTTGCGATAGCCGATCTCGCGGGCCGGATCGCCTTCGCCGGGCGGCTCGACCTTGAGCACGTCCGCGCCGTGGTCGGCCATCATCAGGGTCAGCATCGGCCCCGGCAGGAAGAACGACAGGTCCAGAACGCGGACGCCTTCCAGCTTCACGAGGCAGCTCCCAGAATCTCATCCGTGTGTTCACCGAGCTTCGGCGCGCGGGCGCCAGGCATCCGCTCGCCGTCGATCTTCACGGGACAGGCCAGCATGGCCAAGCCTTCCGCTCGGTCAGGATGGGCGACGACGTCGCGCATGCCCACCTCGGCCACGAACGGGTTGTCCAGCGCGTCCATCATTTCCAGGATCGGCGCGAACGGCACCTTGCCGCCCAGGAGGGTGGTCCACTCGGCCGTGGTGCGCGTGCCGAACAATGCGTCCATCGCCTCGCTCAGCGCCGGCCGGTTGGCGTGGCGGCTGGGGATGTCGGCAAAGCGCGGATCGGCCTTCAGTTCGGCGGCGCCCGCCAGGTCGCACAGCGCCTCCCAGAACTTCGGCGTCTGGCACATCACCAGACCCCAGCCGTCGGCGGTCTTCACCGCCTGCGACGGCGCGATCGACGGGTGGGCGCCGCGCGGCAGGCGCTGGACCTTGTAGCCCTCGTTCATCGCCCAGACGGCGGGATAGGACAGCTGGTGCAAAGCGACGTCGAACAGTGAGACGTCGACGTCGCAGCCTTCGCCGGTCGTCCGCGCCGACAGCAGGGCGCTGACAACGCCGAAGGCCAGCATGGTCCCGGTCATGAAATCGACCATCGACACGCCCAGTCGCGCCGGCGGCGCGTCGGGCTCGCCGGTGAGGCTCATAAGCCCGGCCTCGGCCTGCATCAGATAGTCGTAGCCTGGCCAGCCGGCCCGGCTGTTGCCGCGCCCGTAAGCGGAAAGGTGGCCGCAGACGATAGCCGGGTTGACGCCCTTCAGGTCTTCGTAAGTAAGACGAAGTTTGCCCGGCTGATCGCCGCGCAGGTTGTCGACCACCATGTCGGCCTCAGCCACCAGCCCCTCGAAGGCCGCGCGGCCCTCGTGGGTCTTGATGTCCAGCGCGATGGACTTCTTCGACCGCGAGAAGGTCTGGAAGAACTGGCTGTCGGCCTGTCCGAGAAAGAATGGGCCGGTGGCGCGGCTGACATCGCCGCCCATGGCCGGGGCCTCGATCTTGACGACCTCTGCGCCCAGTTCGGCCATCAGCTGGGTGGCGTAGGGGCCGGCGCCGTACTGCTCGACGGCCAGCACCTTGATCCCGGCGAGCGGGCGGCGAACATCAGCCATCAGACCGGGTTCCGGGCCACGAGCTGGCGGGCGATGATGATCCGCTGCATCTCGTTGGTGCCTTCGCCGATGCACATCAACGGGGCGTCGCGGAACAGCCGCTCGATCGGATATTCCTTGGAGTAGCCGTAGGCGCCGTGGATGCGCATGGCCTCTGTGGCCACGTACAGCGCCGTCTCCGACGCGTAGTACTTGGCCATGCCGGCTTCCATGTCGACGCGCTCGCCGCGGTCATAGGCCTTGGCGGCGTCTTCCACGAGCAGCTCCGAGGCGCGGGTCTTGGCCCCCATCTCGCCGAGCTTCAGCTGGATCGCCTGGTGCTGGGCGATCGGCTTGCCCATGGTCTTGCGCACCTGGGCGTACTTGACGCTTTCCGCCAGGGCGCGCTTGGCGATGCCGACCGAGCGGGCGGCGACGTTGATGCGGCCGATCTCAAGGCCGCCGGTGGCCATCAGGAAGCCCTGGCCCTCTTCACCGCCCACCAGGCACAGCTCGGCGTCGCAGCGATAGTCCTCGAAGATGAACTCGCCGCTGTCGATGCCCTTGTAGCCCAGCTTCTCCAGCTTGCGGCCGTTGCTGACGCCGGGGATCGGGGCGCGGGTCACAGGATCGATCTTCGGGGTGATGAGCATGCTCATCCCCTTGTGGCGCGGCTGGGCCTCAGGATCGGTCTTGACCAGCAGGGCCGAGACATGGCCCTCGATGGCGTTGGTGATCCAGGTCTTGGCGCCGTTGACGACGTAGTCGCCGCCGTCACGCCTGGCGACCGTGCGGATGCCCTGGAGGTCGGTGCCGGCGTCCGGTTCGGTGAGGCCAAGGCACCCGCGCAGCTCGCCGCTAGCGAAACGGGGCAGCCAGAAGTCCTTCTGCTTCTGCGTGCCGAACTTCTGGACGACCATGGCCATCATCAGGTGCGAGTTGAAGACGCCAGTCAGGCTCATCCACTCGGCGCTGATCTTGGTGACGATCCGCGAATAGGTCAGGGCCGAAAGGCCCAGGCCGCCGTATTCCGGATCGATCAGGGCCCCGAACAGACCGAGCTCCTTCATGTCCTCCACGAGGGCGTGCGGATACTCGTCGTCGTGCTCGAGCTGCATCGCCACGGGGGCGACCTTCTTCTCCAGCCACTTGTCGATGGCGTCGAGGATGGCGCGTTCGTCGGCTTCCGAGATCTCGCTCATCGTCAGTAGTTCCCGACCTTGTCCTCGACGGCGTGGCCGCGCGCCGGGATCAGCATGTTGCGCTTGAAGGTGCAGACGACCGTGCCGTCCTGGTTCTTGCCGGTGGTCAGGATCGTGACGATGCCCTGGCCGGGGCGCGATTTGCTCTCGCGCTTGGCCAGCACCTCGCTCTCGCCATAGATCGTGTCGCCGGCGAACACCGGGGCGCTGAACTTCACCTCGTCCATGCCGAGGTTGGCGATGGCCTTCTGCGAGACGTCGGTCACGCTCATGCCGATCAGCAGGGCCAGGGTGTAGGGGCTGACCACCAGGTTCTTCTTGAACTCCGAGGCTTTGGCGAACTCGGCGTCGAAGTGCATCGGGTGGGTGTTCAGCGTCAGCAGCGTGAAGAGGTGGTTGTCGTACTCGGTCACCGTCTTGCCAGGGCGGTGCTCGTAGACGTCGCCGACGATGAAGTCCTCGAAATAGCGGCCGAAGGTCTCGCGATAGCGCTGAGGACCGACCTCTTTCCAGTTCTGCGACATGGGGTGTCTCCTAGACTTGCGCGCGGTCGAGCACGCGGCGGGCCGCGCGGATGACCGGCAGTTCGATCAGCTTGCCGTCCAGCAGGGCGGCGGCCCCGCCGGCGGCGTCGAAGGCCTCGACCACGCGCCGGGCGCGTTCGATCTCGGCGGGCGAGGGGGTGTAGGCGGCGTTCACCGCGGCCACCTGGGCCGGGTGGATGCAGGACCGGCCGGTGAAGCCCAGGGCCCTGGCCCGCAGGGTCGAGGCGGTCAGGTCGTCCGGATCGGCGATGTTCAGGTGCGGCACGTCCAGCGAGGCGACGCCGGCGCGCCCGCAGGCGGCGATCAGCGTGCCACGGCCCAGCAGCAGGGCGTCCCAGTCCGTGGTGGAGCCGAGGTCGGCCGACAGGTCCGCGCCTCCAAAGAGTGCGCCGGCCACGCCGGGCGCGGCGCAGATCTCGAACGCCCTGCGCACGCCCTCGGCCGACTCGACCACCGGCCACAGCGCCAGGCCCGGCAGGATCTCGCCGGCGGTCAGCAGGTCTTCCGGCGCAGCGATCTTGGGGATCATCAGGAAGGCGGGGCGGGCCTCGCTCTCGGCCAGGGCCACCAGATCCTTCAGGCCCTCCAGGGTGCGCACGCCGTTGATCCGCAGGCCGACCACGGCGGTGCGCGGCTGGCTGAGGAAGGCGAGGGCGGAAACCCGCGCCTCGGCCTTGCCCGCCGGCGGCACGGCGTCCTCCAGGTCGATGCAGACGGCGTCGGCGCCGGCGTCCAGCGCCTTGTCGAAGCGATCCGGGCGCGTCCCGGGCACGAAGAGCAGCGAGCGAAAGGTCATAGGCGTCAATCGCCTATCGGCACGGCCTCAGCGAACGCCTGGGCGATTTTTCTCCGACAGGCGATCCAAACGCCGTCCTGGGCGGTGACGTGATCCAGGAACTTGCGGAAGGCGCCGATACGTCCCGGGCGGCCGATGATCCGCAGGTGCAGGCCCAGGCTCATCATCCGCGCCCCGACGTCCTGGCTCTCGGCGTGCAGCTCGTCGAAGGTGGCCACGGCGTAGTCCAGCCAGTCCTTGGCGGTCAGAGACGGGGCCAGCCAGAACTTCATGTCGTTGGAGTCCATGGCGTAGGGCAGGATGACCATCGGCTTTGAAGTGCCGTCCGCCGTCTCGACGCGGTCCCAGAACGGGAAGTCGTCGGAATAGTCGTCCATGTGGTAGCTGAACCCGGCCTCGGTGATCAGGCGGCGGGTGTTGTCGGTGTGCAGGTAGCGCGACAGCCAGCCGGAGGGGCGCGTGCCGATCGTCCGTTCGATCGAGTCGGCGGCCTTGGTGATGAACTCGCGCTCCTTGGCCTCGTCCATCCAGAACTGGTGGGTCCAGCGATAGCCGTGCGCTGCCACCTCGTCACCGCGGGCGCGAATGGCGGCGGCCAGCTCGGGGGCGCGCTCAAGAGCTAGGGCGGCGGCCGTCCAGGTGGCTTCGATGCCGTACTGTTCGAGGATCCGCAGGATGCGCGGCGCGCCGGCCTTGATGCCGTAGAGATAGTTGCTCTCGCTGCCGTGCATCCGCATCGGCTTCTTGGGAACCGCGCCCAGTTCGTCGACCGGCTCGGGGCCCTTGTCGCCGTCGCGGATGTTGTGCTCGGCGCCTTCCTCGACATTGACGACGATAGACAGTGCAAGGCGCGAACCGTCCGGCCAGCGGAAGTCGTCAGGTGCGGGCATGGGGCTTTCTCCAGTAGGCGGTCACTTCGCTTGCGGCGCTCGCGCCTTTCGGTGCGGCGCTCCAGCGTGCGGCCTCCAAATCTTCACGGCGGCATGGGAGCCGCAACGGAGGGAGCGCCCGATGGCCGTCACGCGGATTGTCGCCCTGTTCAACCTGAAGCCCGGCATTTCGGTCGCCGACTACGAGGCCTGGGCCAAGGAGCGCGACCTGCCGACCGTCAACGGCCTGAAGTCGATCGACAAGTTCGAGGTCTTCCGCTCGGCCGCCCTGCTCGGGACCGACGCTGCGCCGCCCTATCAGTACGTGGAGATCATCGACGTCGCCGACATGGACGCCTTCGGCGCCGACGTCGCGACGGAAACGATGCAGGCGATCGCCGCCGAGTTCCAGGCCCTGGCAGACACCACCTTCATCGTCACCGAGAAGGTGGGCTGAGCATGGCGGGACGGTTTGCGGGCAAGACGGCGGTCGTCACCGGGTCCGGTCGGCGCGGAGGCCTGGGGGAGGCCATCGCTCGACGCCTGGCGCAGGAGGGAGCGGCGGTGGTCGTCTCCGACATCGGTCGCTCCGTCGATCCTTCTACGCCTGCCGGCATGATCGGCGGGACCGAGGAGATGGAGGCGATCGCCGCCGATCTGCGCCAGTACGGCGGGTCGGCCAGCATCCGGCCCTGCGACGTGCGTCGCTGGGACGAGGTCCGGGCGCTGGCCGACCATGCCAAGGAAACTCACGGCTCGCTCGACATCTGGGTCAACAACGCCGGCATCGGCTACATCATGAAGCCGCTTATGGAGGTCCGTCCCGAGGACTGGAACGCCGTCATCGACGTCAATCTGACGGGCTGCTTCTACGGCCTGAAGGCGGCGGCCGAGGTGATGATCCCGCAGGGCACGGGCGGCCGCATCGTCAACATCGCCAGCCAGGCGGCCAAGTCGGGCTTCCCGCACGCCCAGGCCTATACCGCCTCCAAGCATGGCCTGGTGGGCCTGACCCGCTCGGCCGCCATTGAGCTGGGCGCGCACCAGATCACCGTCAACAACGTCTGCCCCAACCACGTGACCACAGGCCTGGGCGCCTGGCAGAACGAGTACTTCGCCAAGGTCACCGGTGCGGCCTCGGTCGAGGCCTATCTCGCCGCCATGGCCGCCCGCATCCCGCTGGGCCGCCCCGGCAAGCCCGAAGACACCGCCGACGCCGTGGCCTTCCTGTGCTCGGACGAGGCCAAGTACATCACCGCTGAGAGCATGAATGTCTCCGGCGGCGAGGAGCCGCACTAGGTCTTGGGGGCGGACGCGTAGCGATAGCGCTCCGGCGTAAAGCGACGGTTCAGGGTCGACGTGTCGAACAGGTCGCCGGGCGGCAGATTGGGCGTCATCACCACGGCGCGCGTCTCCATCCGGAGCTTCCTGGTGGCGATGGTGAGCGAGCGGCTAAGCACGACGCCATCAGCGCCGACGGTATAGGTGCTTTCGGCGAGGTCGCCGTAATACCGGCTCCTGAGGCGGATCTTGTCGGCGTGCCCCTGGGGTGATGGAACCTGGCCTGCGTGGATCGAGGCCAGCGTGACGTTGGGCGCGTCGACGCCGCACAGGGCGCGTGCGATCCCCTTGCCCTTGATGATCTGCTCGTCGCCCTCAAACAGGCCAAAGCCCATGCCGGCGTCGCAATCGGCGATCAGCACCGAGCTGGCGGTCTCGTCGCGTCGCAGGGCGCCGTGGCTGAATCGCGCGTTCCATCGCGACACGTCTAGCTTATTGAAGAGACGCTCGTTCCAGCCGTAGGCGGCATAGGTCGAACGGTTCGCATCGGCGCGGGCGATGACTTCGGCCACCTGTGGCGAGAGGTCTCCGGCGGGGCCCGGCGTGCAGGCGGCGAGCACGACGACAAGCGCCGACAAGGCAAGTAGGCGGACGACCAAGGCTCTCTCCAGGCTGGCGCAGCCTAGCTTTACAGCTCTCTGGCCCGGCGCCCACCGTCCGGTGTCGAAGTTCGGCTGGCGGATGGTTCCAAATCGAAGGGCCGCGTGCTGCGCTGGCTGACTAGGGTCGATCGCGAGTCCCACCCCTGGGGCCGTGGGCTTGCTGTCGCCGCCCGCCGCGCCCCCGCCGAAGCGAGCTGCGTCATGAGCAAAACCCTGGAAGTCGTCCTCAAGCGCGTGCTCGAGGACGTGCCCGTCGCCGCCGATTTCGAGGTGGTCGAGCGCGTCGCGCCGACCAGCGCGCCCGCCGGCCAGCTGCTGGTGCGGGTCCTGTATCTGTCCCTGGACCCCTATCTCGGCCCCCGTCTGCGCGGTCGGCACATGGGCGAGCCGCGTCCGGCCCCCGGCGAGACCCTGCCGGGCTCGGCCGTGGCCGAGGTCATCGCCTCGGGCCATCCGGACTTCGCGCCGGGCGACCACGTGATCGGCGAGGCCGGCTGGGCGCAGGTCGGCCTGATGGACGCCAAGTTCGCCCGCAAGGTCGATCCGTCGCTGGGCGTCTCCAACCATCTCGGCGTGCTGGGCATGCCGGGCCTGACCGCCTGGGCGGGCGTCACTCAGCTGGCCAAGGTCGGGGCCGGCGACGTCTTCACGGTCGACGCGGCCGCCGGCAGCGTCGGCGGCACGGCCGGCCAGATCGCCAGGATCCTCGGCGCCAAGGCGGTCGGCATCGCCGGCGGGCCCGACAAGGTCGCCCAGGTGGTCGAGCGCTACGGCTTCGACGCCGCCGTCGACTATCGCAACGAAGGCTGGGTCGACGAGCTGAAGGCCCTGACCGACGGCGGTCCCACCGTTCACTTCGAGAACGTCGGCCTGCCGATCTTCAGTTCGGTGTTCGGCCTGCTGAAGACCTACGGCCGCGTGGTGATCTGCGGGCTCTCGGCCCACCACCACGCCGACGGCCCGCCGCCGCAGTTCGGCCTGGGTCCGATCGTCGGCAAGCGCGCCAGCGTCATGGGTCTGGTGGTCTACGACTTCTATCCGCGCTGGAATGAGTGGGTGAAGACCGCCGAGCCCTGGCTCAAGGAAGGCCGCCTCGTGCAGGTCGAGGACCTGGGCGAGGGCGTCGAGTCGGCTCCGGCCCAGTTCGAGCGCCTGATGAAGGGCGCCAACACCGGCAAGACGCTGGTGAAGGTGGGCTGAGGCCCGTTCGCAAAACAACTCGTCCCGGAAAGCCCGAACGGCTTATCCGGGACTGAGGGGCCGGCGCACCGCGTCGGCCCCTTTGCTTTCTGGCAGGGCTCTCAAGCCCTCCCGAACTTTGCGTACAGCGCCGCCGCCGCCAGGTTGAACGCCGCCGGGGCGTAGGCGAAGGCCATGGCCACGCCGACCAGGGCCGAGCCTGGCTGAGCCGCGCCGGTCACCGCCAGGGCGCTGGAGAAGCCGAAGGCCGACAGGACGAGGCCGGTCAGCAGCGTGCCGCCGAGAGCGAAGCCGATCTTGTCGGCCCCGGTCCACAGCGCCGAGAATACGCCCGCGCGGCTTTCGCCATGCTCGGCCTCGTCCTGGGCGATGACGTCCGACAGCAGGCTGTAGCCCATCAGGCTCCAGCCGGAATTGAACAGGGCGAACAGCACGACGACGGCGTAGATCGCGCCCAGCGGCGCGCCGGCCATCACGCCCCACAGGGCCTGTACGACGGCGTGGCCAAGGGCTGCGGCGATGTAGATCCGCTTGCGGCCGAAGGCGGCCGACAGCTTGATCCACAGCGGCTGGGCGGCGATGACCACGGCGCTCATCACCAGCACGATCATGCCGATCTGGGTCAGGGCGTCCTTGCGGCCCATGTTGTAGCTGAGGAAGTAGATCATCGCCGCGTAGCCGAGGCCTGATCCGATCAGTTGCAGCAGGTAAGCGCCCAGCAGGGGGCGGAAGGCCTTGTCGGTCAGGGCGCTGAGAATCGCCTTCAGGCGCAGGGCCGGCTGGGCGGCGGCCTGCACGACGGGGCGGGGCGAGGCCAGGAAAGCGATCAGCAGGCTGACCGCGCAGACGCCGGCCAGCACCAGGGACATCTGCGAATAGGCCGGGCGCCCGCCGCCCCAGGTCTGCACCAGCACCGGCGCCAGGGCGTTGCCGACGAGCAGGCCGATGGCCGAGAAGCCCATCCGCCAAGCCATCACCACCGTCCGCTCCGTGGGATCGTCCGACAGCTCCGTGCCGATCGCCAGATACGGCACCGAGAACGCGCCGAACACGATCATGTAGAGGCTGAAGGCGCCGGCGACATAGGCGGCGCTGGCCGTGGGCGAGCCGCTGGGCACGTGGAACAGCAGGATCAGCGCGACCGGCGCCAGGACGGCCCCGGCCAGCAGCCACAGGCGGCGCGGGATCTTGGCCTTCCAGCGGTCCGAGACCAGGCCGACCGTGAGGTCGGAGATCAGGCCCCAGAACAGCTTGGGAAAGAAGATCGCCGCCCCGGCCAGCGCCGGCTCCACGCCCAGCGCATTGGTCATGAAGAACAACAGCAGCAGCGATGGGGCGTCGCGAAACACCTGGCCGGCGATCTGGCCCGCGCCATAGCCGGCGTGGACGAGCAGGGGCAGGCGGTGAGGCGAGGGCGGTTTGGCGGCGGTCATGGCGCGGGATCCATTGCGAAGGATCAGCGACGCTAGGCGTGAAACGCCACCGCAAGCGGCCGCCCATGACGGCGCCCGACAGTCGGACAATCGTCGATTGAGATCTGGTGCGGCTGCACGAAGCAACGGCGCCGGCCGCTTTCGCGGCCATCCGTCTTCAGATCAAGAATTCGAAGAGAGAATGGTGGGTGTACAAGGATTCGAACCTTGGACCCGCTGATTAAGAGTCAGCTGCTCTACCAACTGAGCTATACACCCGTTCGCGTTTCGAAGTCGCTTTCGCGTCCCCGACGGCGAGGCGCGATACATACCCTAAGACGCGGGGAGTGCAATCCAATTTAGACAGGAAGGTGTGGATATATTCGTCGCACCCGGACGAAGCGCAGATACGCGAAAGCGCCTCCCCGTGAGGGGAAGTTCTTAACGGATCAAGTATTGAGGAGAATGGTGGGTGTACAAGGATTCGAACCTTGGACCCGCTGATTAAGAGTCAGCTGCTCTACCAACTGAGCTATACACCCATTCGCGATTCCGAAGCGCTGAAGCGTCCCGGCGGCGAGGCGCGGAACATACGCAATGAATTTGAGAGCGCAAGGACTTTTTCGATGGCCAGGCGAGATATCAGCGGAGCCGTGGATTTCGCCTACCTGGAAGGGTTCGCGATGGGCGACGCCACGGTGATCGAAGAGGTGCTGGCCCTGTTTCGCGAACAGGCCGCGCTGTGGACCCCGATGCTGGATCCCGGCCACCCCGGATGGCGTGACGCGGTCCACACCGTGAAGGGCGCGGCGCGCGGCGTCGGGGCCAATGCGCTGGGTGAGGTCTGCCAGCGCGCGGAGGACGGCCAGGCTAGTCTCGACGAGGTGAAGACGGCTCTCGACCAGGCGCTGCTCGACATCGCCGCCTATGTCCACGAACAGGCCTTGAGGTCGTTGAAAGGCTGATCGCCCCGTCGTTCAGCAGATCGTGGTCCGAAAGAATCGCACCAGTCGATCGCCGCGATTGCCGAAGGCGTGGGGCTGGGCGCTGTCGAACAGATAGGCGTCGGCCGAGATCTCGACGGGGCCGTCCGCCAGTTCCAGGGTCAGCCGCCCCTCGACGACGAAAAGCTGCACATGCCAGCCGGCCGGATCGGCGCCGGCCTCGTAGCGCTCGCCAGGCTGCAGCGTCCACGACCAGGTCTCGACCTCGCGGCGCGCCTCGATGCTCGACATCAGCACGCCTTCGCCGCCGTGCTCGCCCCGCCAGCCCAGCCGGTTCACGACGGTCGAGCGCGGCAGCGCCGGATCCTGAACCAGGTCGACCAGTGTAGCGTCCAACGCCAGGCCGATCCGGTCGAGGGTGGCGGTGCTGACGCTGGTCGAGCCGCCCTCGATGGCGCCGATCATCCGCAGGCTGACGCCCGAGGCCTTGGAAAGGGCCGTCTGGCTAAGGCCGGCGGCAAGCCGGCGCGCGCGCACATTGGCGGCGACGTGAGCGAGGAAGGCGGGTGTCGGTTGACTCGGCAAAATATTGCTGATCTCGATGTGGCAATATTTTGCTTGTAGTGGAGGCGGGCGCGTGACGCCAGGGTTCTTGCGATGCGGTCTGGCGGCGGCGCTGGTCTTGCTGGTCGCCGGCCCGGTCGCGGCCGAGGCGCCGCCGTCGATCGCGCTGACCGCCGCCCAGGCGCGCGAAGACTTGGAACTGGCGATCGCCGCCGTCGAGGCGGGCCTTCCGGACATCTACTGGCGTCAATCCCGACGGAGCTGGAGCCAGGCCAAGGCGCGGGCCAGGCGCCAGGTCGCCGGCGTCGCCGACAGCCGTCAGTTGTATGCGGTGTTGCGTCCGCTGGTGAGCCGGACCGGTGAGGGGCACCTGTCGCTCCGACGCAGCGCCGCGCTGGTCGCGCACGAGCGCGCCCAGGGCCGTTTCCTGCCGCTCGACCTGCATTTCAGCCAGGACGGCGTCTTCGTCGTTCGGGGATTTGGCGAGGCGGCCGGCATCCCGCGCGGAACCCGCCTGCTGGCGATCCAGGGGGAGGGCGTCGAGGCGCTGGTCCAGGAGGCCATGGCTGGGCTGGGAACGGACGGCGCGATCCCGACGGGGGCGATGCGCGAGGCGGGCGGCCAGGGCTATGCGCGGCTGCGGTATCGCCTGCGCGGCCCGGAGAGGCGGTTTCGGCTGAAGCTCCGGACGGCCGACGGCGCGGTCGTCGAGCGGGCGGTGGCCGCGATCGGCTATTTCGACCGTCCCGCGCTGAACGAACCAGAGCCTTCGCCGCTGGCCCGGCTGGACTGGCTGGACGAGCGCACGGCCTATCTCTCCGTGCCCAGCTTCAGCAATCGTCGCTACCGCGCGGAGGGCGCGAGCTTCGAGCGGACGATCCAGGCGCTGTTCGAGCAGATCGATCGGCGCGACGCGCGCGACCTGATCCTGGATCTGCGCGAGAACGGCGGCGGTTCCGAACCGAACGAGAGCATTCTCTTTTCGCATCTCGTCGCCCGCCCCATCCGCAAGTACGCCTCCGTCGAGGCGCGCGGACGAGCGCTTGCGGTGACGGACCTGTCGGGCCGTCGATACGAGCACGTGGTTTTCGATGACGAGGAGCTGGCCGGGCAGCGCTTGGGCGTCGACGGGCGCCTCTATCGCCGCGATGGCCTGATGAGCCGTCCGGCGCCGGCCACGCCGGTGTTCGGCGGCCGGCTCGTCGTTCTGATCAGCGGCGACACCTTCTCCGGCGGGGCGGAGCTGGCCTCGATGCTGCGTCATGTCCGGCGCGGCGTCTTCGTGGGCGAGGAGGTCGGCGGAACCCAGGACGGCAATACCAGCGGCTACGGCTGGGAGCTGGTGCTGCCCAATTCGAAGCTCGAACTGGACGTGCCCTTGCTGCGCTTTCGCCACCCTTGGCGGGGCGAGCGCCGCGACCGGGGCGTCATGCCGGACTGTCCGGTTCCGCCTCGCGTCGACGAGATCGGTCAGGCGCGCGACGCGGCCTGGCGCGTCGCCGTGAGCTTGCTGAAGCAGAACTGGAAGGCGGTGCGAGAAGCGCGCTGTCCGCCGGCCTAGGCGAGCGGCGTCAGGTCCTCGAACGCGCCGACCTCGAGGCCGGCGGTTTCCTTGCGGGTGATGACCTTGGTGTCATAGCCGCGCGACACGAACACCCGGATCCCGCGATAGCGCTGGCCGCGCACGGCCGACACGGTCTCGGTGCGGATCTCCGTGCCGTACAGCCGGTCGCTCAGATAGATCAGGCCGGGACGCAGGTCGTCGTCACCCTTGGCCGCGGCCTCGGCGGCCATCTCGTCCAGGAGCTTGTCGATCTCTTCCTTGGTCACGCCTCGCCCTTGGTCCGGTCCCAGCTGTCGTATTCGTAGGCGATGCAGCGGTCGATCAGGGTGCGCCACACCGGCTCGGCGATGGCTTCCGACAGGCCGGCCTCGCGGGCGGCGGCCTTGACCTTGTCGACCACGTCCTCGATGCGGGCGCGGTCGAACACCTTGGAGCGGTCGGCCTTGATGCGGGCGGCGGCGTCCATGTAGCCCTGGCGCTCGGTCAGCAGGGCCACCAGAGCCCGGTCCAGAGCATCCACGCCCTGGCGGACGTCGGGCATCGTCTGGCAGTCGGCGGGAGCGAGGCGCTCGTCGACGGTAAGAGTCGTCTTGATCATGCGCCCCTTTAAGCCGGTTTGGCTGCGCCGTTCCAGCCCAGATGCCGGGCCTTAGATCCCGGCCCCGTTGTCGATGGTCAGCAGGGCGGCTTCGTGCGCGGCGGCCTCGTCCTTCAGCCAGCCGACGAAGGCCTTGACCTGCGGCAGGCGGCCCTTGGCCTTGGGGTGGACGACGTAATAGGCGAAGTCGACCGAGGTCGCGATGTCGAACGGGATCACCAGGCGGCCGGCGTCAAGGTCGGCCTGGGCCAGGGTGCGCTTTGCCAGGGCGATGCCGCGGCCGTTGGCGGCGGCCTCGATCACCAGGCTCGACTGGTTGAAGCGCGGGCCGCGGGCGCCGTCGACGCCCTTGATGCCGCGCGCGGCCAGCCACATGGCCCAGTCCGGGCACGAATCGTCGGCGTCCGGCGAGCCGTCGTGCAGCAGGATGTGGCGCGACAGATCCTCGGGCGATTCCAGTGGGTTGTCGGCCAGAAGCTCGGGGCTGGCGACCGGCACCACGGTCTCGTTCATCAGGCGGGTGACTTCGAGGCCGGGATAGCGGCCCGAACCGTAGCGGATGGCCAGGTCGACCTCGCCGGCGGCGAAGTCGACGACCTCCATGCCGGCCGACAGCCAGACGTCGACCTGCGGCTGTGCCTGCTCGAACTTGCCCAGGCGCGGCACCAGCCACTTGGCGGCGAAAGACGGGGCGGCCGTCAGGGTCAGGCGGCGGCCGTCGACGGCGGCGGTGAGTAGGCTGGCTGCTTCGGCCAAGCGGTCGAAAGCCTCGCGCAGGGCGGGCAGGGCGGTCTGGGCCGCGTCGGTCAGCAGCAGGCCCTTGGGCGTGCGCTTGAACAGGGCCGCGCCGACATAGTCCTCGAGATTCTGGATCTGCTGGCTCACCGCGCCAGGCGTCACCGACAGCTCGTCGGCGGCGCGGCTGAAGTTCAGGTGGCGGGCCGCGGCCTCGAAAGCCCGCAGGGCGTTGAGAGGCGGAAGGCGGCGCCGTTCGGTCTGTCGTTCCATGAGTTTTACTGAACGCCCCGGCAGAAGTCCTTGTTTGCGAATTGGCCTGCCCGCGACCAGTTTGCAAGCGTTCGCTGATGGATTGGCCCTTTTCATCGGTGAGCGAGAGGCGGGGCGGACCCTAGGGTTCGTCCCGCATTTCTTTTGGATCCAGCGGCGGGGCCATGGCGGCTCGCGCCGCTTTCGCGCGTCCAGTCGGACGCTTATAGAGGACCTGGGATCGCGCATGGCGTCGACCTCTGATCGTAAGGCTGCACCTCGTCTCGTCGCGCTTCGGGGCGGCGAGGGCGAACGCGCCCTGGGTCGGGTGACGCTGGTCGGCGCCGGTCCCGGTGACCCCGACCTGCTGACGATCAAGGCGCTGAAGGCCCTGCAGGCCGCCGACGTGCTGGTGCACGACGGGCTGGTCTCGGCCGAGATCCTCGATCTGGCGCCCCAGGCTCGCCGCATCGACGTCGCCAAGCGCAAGTCGCGCCACACCCTGCCGCAGGACGACATCAACCAGTTGCTGGTCGCCCTGGCCCGCGAGGGTCTGGAGGTCGTGCGCCTGAAAGGCGGCGATCCCTTCCTGTTCGGTCGCGGCGGCGAGGAGCTTTCGGCCTGCCGAGAGGCGGGGATCGACTGCACCGTGGTTCCCGGCGTCACCGCCGCCCTGGCCGCCAGCGCCGGCGCTGGCGCGCCCCTGACCCATCGCGGCAGCGCCCAGGCCGTCACCTTCGTCACCGGCCACGCCGCCCACGGCGAGCCCGACCTGGACTGGACCGCCCTGGCGCGTCGCAACCAGACCGTCGTCGTCTATATGGGCGTCTCGACCGCAGGCTTCATCGCCGACCGCCTGACCGCCGCCGGCCGGGCAGGGGCGACGCCGGCCCTGATCGTCGAGAACGCCAGCCGCGCCGACGAGCGCCGCATCCTCACCACCCTGGCCGGTCTGGCGACCGCCGCCGAGGGTCTGAAGGGCCCGGCGCTGCTGATGGTCGGCGAGGCCATGGCCATGGCCGAGATTGGAATTTCAGGAGACCTCAACCTTACCAAGGATGAGGTCTCCTTCACTGCGCAGCATATGAGTTCGGGCCAATGAAAGCCGTGACCGCCAATCGCCTGATCGACGGGGAGGTCGTCTTCTGGAAGGAGGGCGCGTGGGTGGACGGCTTCGGCGACGCCCAGCTGTTCGACGACGCGCAAGGCGAAGCCGTCGAGGCCGCCGTCGCCGCCGGCAAGGCCGCGCCGACCGTGATCGTCGATCCCTATCCGATCGACCTGATCACCGTCGAAGGTCTGGGTCTCGCCCCGGTCAGCTACCGCGAGCGCATCCGCGCCCTGGGCCCGACCAACGAGCTTCTGCACGGCAAGCAAGCCGAAGGCGGCGCCGTCGTCGAGGCCATCCGTCACGCTTCCGGCGCCGCCCGCTCGACGGGCCGTGTCGACCTGATCCGCCGCAAGTAGGCCGAGCCATGTATCAGTACGACGTCATCGATCGCGAGTTCCTGACGGACCGCTCCAACGAGTTCCGCCATCAGGTCACGCGCCGCCTGGCCGGCGAGCTGACCGAGGACCAGTTCAAGCCGCTGCGGCTGATGAACGGCCTCTACCTGCAGCTCCACGCCTACATGCTGCGCGTCGCCATCCCCTACGGCTCGCTCAATTCCCGCCAGGCCCGCCGCCTGGCCTGGGTCGCCCGCACCTACGACAAGGGCTACGGGCACATGACCACGCGTCAGAACATCCAGTTCAACTGGATCAAGTTGAAGGACGCGCCGGATATCCTCGACGCCCTGGCCGAGGTCGACCTGCACGCCATCCAGACCAGCGGCAACTGCATCCGCAACACCACGGCCGATCCCTATGCCGGAGCCACCGCCGAGGAGATCGACGACCCGCGCGTGTGGTCGGAGGTGATCCGCCAGTGGTCGACCCTGCACCCGGAATTCTCGTACCTGCCGCGCAAGTTCAAGATCGCCATCACCGGCGCCCTGACCGACCGCGCGGCGGTGAAGGTGCACGACATCGGCCTGATCCTGCGCCGGGCCCGTGACGGCTCGCTGGGCTTCGAGGTGATCGTCGGGGGCGGGCAGGGGCGCACGCCCTATGTCGGCCCGACCATCAAGCACCACCTGCCGGCGTCGAGCCTGCTGAGCTATCTGGAAGCCGTGCTGCGCGTCTACAACCGCCACGGCCGCCGCGACAACATCTACAAGGCCCGCATCAAGATCCTGGTCGCCGCCCTCGGCGCCGAGGAATTCGGCCGTCAGGTCGAGGAAGAGTGGGCCAAGATCGATCAAGGCCGCGCCGACCTGGGTGACCTGGAGCTGGCCCGCATCCGCGGCGCCTTCGCCCAGACCCCGTTCGAGACCCTGCCGGCCCATTCGGAAGCCTTCGAGGCCGCCAAGGCCGCCAGCCCGTCGCTGGCCCGCTTCGCGCGCAACAACGTCAAGGCCCACAAGAAGCCGGGCTACGCCATCGTCGAGGTGTCGCTGAAGGCCGTCGGTCAGACGCCGGGCGACGCCACCGCCGACCAGCTCGACGTCGTGGCCGATCTGGCCGAGCGCTACAGCCTGGACGACCTGCGCGTGACCCACGCCCAGAACTTGGTGCTGCCGCACGTGAAGCTCGACGACCTGCCCGCCGTTCACGCGGCGCTGGAGGCCGCGGGCCTGGCCACGGCCAATATCGACCTGATCAGCGACATCATCGCCTGCCCGGGCCTCGACTACTGCGCGCTTGCAAATGCGCGCGCGATCCCGATCGCCCAGGACATCGCCAAGACCTTCGCCGACCCCGACCGGGCCGAGACGATCGGCGAGCTGAAGATCAAGATCAGCGGCTGCATCAACGCCTGCGGGCACCACCACGTGGCCCACATCGGCATCCTGGGCGTCGATAAGAAGGGCGAGGAGTTCTACCAGCTCTCGCTCGGCGGCTCGGGCGCGGAGGACGCCTCGATCGGCAAGATCCTCGGTCCGGCCCTGTCGGCCGATCGGGTCGCACCCGCCATCGACACCCTGGTCGACACCTATCTGGCCGCGCGCCAGGGCGAGGAGCGCTTCCTCGACACCTATCGCCGCGTCGGCCTCGAGCCCTTCAAGGAAGCGGTCTATGCCCAAGCTGATTAAGCTCGCCGGCGAGCAGGCCCAATGGGCTGAAAACACCTTCGTTCACGTCGCCGACGAGGACGCCATTCCGGAAGCCGGCGACGTCATCCTGTCGTTGAGCCGTTTCCAGGCCGAGGGCGACGCTCTGCTGTCGTCCAACAGCCGCCGCGTCGGCGTGCGCATCGAACCGGCCGAGGAGGTTGAGGCCCTGGCCTACGACCTGCCGCGCCTGTCGGTCGTCGCCCTGGCCTTTCCGAAGTACCGCGACGGTCGCGCCTACACCTCGGCCCGCCTGCTGCGCGAGCGCTTCAAGTACGAGGGCGAGATCCGCGCCGTGGGCGACGTGCTTCAGGAGCAGGCCGGCTTCATGGTCCGCTGCGGCTTCGACGCGTTCGAGCCCAATGACGGCGCCACGCCGGAGGCCTGGACCAAGGCCGCAAACCGCTTCCGCCACGTCTATCAGCGGGCCGTCGACGCGCGTCCGATCGCGGCGGATGAACGGGCTCAGCAAACGGCTCAAGCCAAGGAAGGCGCGCTCTGATGGCCTATGACCAGACCGACGCCGCGCCGACCCTGGCGGCGCGGCTGGACGCCGAACTGCGCGACGCCCATCCGCTGACCGTCCTGCGCAAGGCCTACGAGACCTTCGGCGACAAGCTGGCCCTGGTCAGCTCGTTCGGCGCGGAATCGGCGGTGCTGTTGCACCTGGCCTCGCAGGTCTCGCCCAATATTCCGGTGCTGTTCCTGGATACCGGCATGCTGTTTGGCCAGACGCTGGACTATCGCAAGAGCCTGGCCGCGAGCCTGGGCCTGACCGATGTGCGCGATCTGCGACCGGCCTTCGCCGATCTGGCGGTGCAGGACCCGAAGTCGGATCTCTGGCGCACTGACACCGACGCCTGCTGCAACATCCGCAAGGTGCTGCCGCTGGACCGCGCGCTGGAAGGCTTCGAAGGCTGGGTGACCGGCCGCAAGCGCTTCCACGGCGGCGATCGCCTGCGCCTGGCTGTGGTCGAAGAGGCCGGCGGCCAGATCAAGTTCAACCCGCTGGCCAACTGGAGCAAGGCCGAGCTCGACGCCTACGCGGCCGAGCACCAACTGCCCGCCCACCCGCTGGTCGCGCAGGGCTTCCCGTCGCTGGGCTGCTGGCCGTGCACCAGGCCGGTCGACGATCCCAACGCCGATGTCCGCGCCGGCCGTTGGCAGGGCCAGGACAAGACCGAGTGCGGCATCCACGTCGCCCGCGCCCCGGGCGTCGCCCCCAACGTCGGCGGCGACATCTAGGCTTTGGAAAGCCCGGGCCTCAGGGCTGGGACGAGAACCCCTTGCGGGTCATCTTGCCCCAGCCTTGGGCGCCGGTCAGGAACTGCCACGTGCCGCGCAACCGCCAGAAGTTGTTGATCTGGCGATAGCCGAAGTTCTCGAGGATCGCCGCGCCCATCAGCACGGCCAGGCTGCGGGCGTCGGGAAACCGGCGAAGCTCGGTTTCCTCCAACGCCAGCGCGCCGACGCTGATGACGATGCCGAACCCGAAGGTCACCGCCAGCAGGGCCCAGAGGTATTCGATGTCGAGCACGCCCAGCAGCCAGAAGGCCGGGATCAGCACGTAGCCGAAGATCTCGATGATCGGTCCCAGTACGTCGACCACCAGGATATGTCCGAATCCGACCACGCCGATGCGGCCGTAGCGCGGGTTCAGGATCATGTCGCGATGCCGGAAGAAGGTCTCCAGTGCGCCGCGATGCCAGCGGGCCCGCTGTCGCGAAAGCACGGCCATCGTCTCTGGCGCTTCGGTCCAGCAGACAGGCTCGGGCGTGAAGGCGATCCGATAGGGTTTGCGCAGGCGCCGGTAGTGCTTGTGCAGCTTGACCACCAGCTCCATGTCCTCGCCGACCGTGCCGTGGCTGTAGCCGCCGACGTCCAGCACCGCCTGTCGCCGGAACAGGCCGAAGGCGCCGGAGATGATGGTCAGGGCCGAGATCCGGCTCCAGGCCAGCCGGGCCATCAGGAAGGCGCGCAGGTATTCGATGGTCTGCAGGCGCGCGAGCATGTTCTTCGGAACCCCGACCTCGACCACTCGCCCGAACGAGATCTTGCAGCCATTGGCGATGCGGATCGTGCCGCCCACGGCCACCGTGCGCTCGGGATCCTCCACGAAGGGCGCCACCGCGCGCAGCAGGGCGTCGACCTCCAGGAGGCTGTCGGCGTCCATCGAGCAGACGATGGGCGAGCGCGACAGGTTAATTGCCGCGTTGAGGGCGTCCGCCTTGCCGCCGTTTTCCTTGTCGACCACAAGGAGGCGCGGCTGGTTGGCGGCCGCATAGAGCCCCCGGATCGGCTGGCAGGCCGCGGCCAGGTCGTAATGTCGTTCGACCGGATGCAGTTCGAAGGCGTCGATCAGGACCTGCAGCGTCTCGTCCTTCGAGCCGTCGTTGACCACCACGACCTCGAAGTGCGGGTACTGAAGGGCCAGCAGAGACCTGACACTTTCGACGATGGTCAGGGCCTCGTTGTAGGCCGGAGCCATCAGGGTGATCGGCGGCGCGGCCTCGGCGTAGCGGCGCCACAACAGGGCGGCCTGGTTGACGGGCGGAGCCTGCGACAACGCCCTGGCCGCCAGGATCAGCTGATAGAGATAGAGCGCGTTCTGGGCGAGCCCGGTTGCGATTACGGCCCAGGCTATGGTCTCTGCGAAGCGGACGGCGCCGAGGGCTAGGAATTGAAGGTCAGGCATGGCTCAGCCTCCTTCGGCCAGGGCCCGTTCGGCCGCCCGCTGGGCGACGGGCCGCGTATCGTCGGCGGCCACGGTCTCCAGGTGGTTCAGCCCCGGTCGGCCCAGCCGCCGCAGCGCGTCGCCAGCCCGAAAGCGCACCCACCATTCCGGATCGTCCAGAAGGGCTGCGACCTGGGGCGCGAGGCGAGCCAGTCCCGCCGCACCGACGGCCTCGGCGCCGGCTGAGCGGACGGTCCAGGCCGGATCGCTCAGCGCGGCCGCCAGGGGCGGCGCGGCGGCCGGGTGTTGCAGGCGGCCAAGGCCGCGCACGGCGGCGGTGCGAACGTTCGGGTCGGGATCGGCCGCGGCGGCGGCCAGGGCCGGCACAGCCTCGTAGGATCCCGAGCGCCCGAGCGCGTCCAGCACGATGCCACGCATCAGCGGGTCAAGGTCCTGCCTCTGCAGCGCCAGAAGGCCGTCGGCCGGCGCCGCCGCCACCGCCTGGCGCATCATTTCCGCATAGACCCGCGACGGCGTCAGTTCGCCCGTGCCGACATAATCGAGCAGGCGGGAGGGGGTGGGTGGCGATCCCGCGTCAGCCAACCCCTTGATCGCGGCCATGCGGACGTTGGGGTCTTTGCTTCGGATGGCGCGGCGCAGCGCCGCCCTGACCTCCTCGCCGCCCAGCGCGGCCAAGGCTTCCACGCTGGTCAGGCGCTCGTCGCGCGAGCCGTGAGCGATCCGCTGTTCGAGAGCCTCCACGAGGCCGAGCGCCTTCAGTGCGCTCATCGCGCGTTCCTGGTCGGCGCCGCGGATCAGGCCCTGAAAGTCCAGGATCGCCTCGGCCAGCACCTCGGGCCGTTGCACGAACGGGGAAAGGGTCGCGGCTACGTCGGGCTGGCCGCGAAGCAGTCCTGAAAGGGACTGTATGATGACCTTGCGGTCGGCCGCCCGGTCGGACGCGCGAGCTTCCTTGACGAAGCGGGCGACGATCAGGGCTGTCATCCAGGCCAGCGCGGCGCCGATCAGCACCAGGGCGACGACCCAGATCAGCGTGAGCGTCGACATCTAGAACCGACGCGTGACGGCGACCCCGACCTCGTCGCGGTCATAGGCCCTGCGTTTCTCGTGCGCGCCCGCCACCTGGACGGTCCAGCGGGGCGTCAGGTCGTAGGCGATCCCTCCCGACACCGCCTCCACGGGCACGGTGGCGCCGTCGGCGCTCTCGGGGGCGTCGGCATAACCCAGGCGCAGGCGCAGGCGCTCGGTCGCCGACCACTCACCGTTCAGGGTGTAGCCGGACTGATGCTTGCCGCGCTCATCCTCGGTGTTGATGGAACGAGCCGTCAGCGACACGGGCCCGGCCGCCAGGGTCAGGTAGGGTTGCAGGCTCTTGACCTCGCCGACGGCGTAACGCGACCAGACGGCGTCCAGGCCCAGGCGGGCGCGCCAGGCGCCGGTGCTGCGCAGGCCGGCCGAGCCGCCGGCGCGGATCGAGAATTCCGGGCGATAGTCGGCGTCCGGCGCGCCGCCGACGGCGACGAAGCCGTCCAGGCGAGGGCCGAACCTGCGTGCGGCCAGAACCTCGCCATAGGTGTCGGAAACGCCGAAACGCTCGGTGTGTTCGATGGAGCCGCTAAGCGTGGTGTCGGGATCGATCCGTTTCGACAGGGCGATGGTCGCCAGGCTCCAGTGACCCAGGTCCTGCGTAAGTTCGCTGCGCGCATAGGCGAGGTCCAGCCGCCAGCTCGACTCGCCCGGCATGGCCAGAGTGGCGGCGATCTGCTGGGACAGGCTCTTGGCCTCGGCGTCATCCGGCGTGTTCGCCAGCAGCGGCGCCAGGCGCCGTCGCGCCAGTGCGGGACGGCCGGCGAACAGGGCCGAACGGGCATAGGCGATGCGGGCGTCGCGGTAATCGGGCGCCAGCCCCAAGGTCGTCTCGAAGGCGCGGTCGGCGTCTGCGTAGCGTTGGGCGGCCAGGCGCGACAGGCCCAGGTTCAGCCAGACGTCAGGATCCTTGGGCCGCTGCTTGGCGAGCAGGTCGAAGGCGGCGATCGCCTCGGCGGTGCGGCCGGCCTGCCGGGCCTGAACGGCGGCAGTGTAGGCCGGATCGGCCTGCTCGGGCGCCTGGACCGCCGCCGCCTCGATCATGCGGCCACCGGTGCGATGCGAAACAGGCGGGCCAGCAGTTCGTCGGGATCAAAGGGCTTGGGCAGGTAGTCGGCGGCGCCGAGGTTCAGGGCGGTGACGATGTCGTTGCGGCCTTTGAGGGCGGTCAGCATGACCACAGGGATATCGCGCAGGGCGTCGTCGCCCTTCATCCGGCGCAGCACCTCGAACCCGTCGATGATCGGCATCATGCCGTCCAGCACGACGACCTGCGGCCGGCTGGTGCGAGCGGCCTCGAGCACGGCGCGGCCGTCCTCGAAAACCGTTACCTCGTAGCCGGCCATCGTCAGCTTGTGCTCGAGAATTTCGCGGAGCAGGGCGTCGTCGTCCGCGACAAGCACCGAAGGCGAGGACGCAAGGTTACTGTCAGATCGCCTGGACACCATGTCTCGCCTGCAAGCTTGAGCTTCAAGAGAGTCGCGAACACTCAGTGAGAGTGGTGCAGAAAAACCAGCGAGGCCAGCGGGAACATTGCGTGCTTGGTTAACTTCCCGACATTGCCCGCACACAGCGAAACGGCCGCTTTCGCGGCCGTGTCCAATGCTCGATCTGTCGTCGGAAGAGGCTGGGCCGGCTATTCCGGCGGGCAGCCCTTGAATTCGCCGACCTTGGTCACTGAAAGGTGCGTAAGGTTCAGGCCCGCCAGCGGTTTCATCGACTTGGCGCCCTGGCCGCTGAACATGTCGATCTTGTTGCCCTTGATCGCGCCGCCGATGTCGGAGGCGTACCAGTAGCCGTCGTGGGTCTCGCCGTTGGGCATGGGCAGGCCGACGGTTTCCTTGATGAAGACGATCGTGCGGCGCGGGATCACCTTGGTGTCCACCGCCAGGGTGCGCATGGCCACGACCTTGCAGCCCAGGCTGTCCAACGCGCGGATGCCCTTGGCGCCGGCATGGTACAGGGTGGCCTTCATCTTGTATTCGATGGAGCCGGGGATCGAGCCGGTCAGAGCCCCTGCGATCAGTTCGCCCAGCGGATCGCTGGCGCGTTCGGAGTCGGGGCCCGCGGCGGCGGGAAGTGCGGCGAACATGGCCATGAAGGCCAAAATTCCGGCGAGCGTGCGTCGCATCGAGGGGGTCCTCTTATCGGCGTATCTGTCGGTTCGGCGGCTTCCTTAAGCCGATCACGGCTCCGTGACAACCCGCTTAAAGTCGCCCGATTAGGGCGGAATCGGATGAAAACTTCTGGTGAAGCTCGGAACTCGGGTGAAAATTCAATCGTTTAGCGCGCCATTTGAAAAATGGGGGAGGGCGACGGAATGACGCTGCGGATCTTCGGCGACGGCAAGTCCGGCAACTGCCTGAAGGTGAAGTGGACGGCCCAGCGGCTCCACCTGCCCTTCGAATGGATCGAGGTCGACATCCTGAAGGGTGAGTCTCGCACCGCCGATTTCCTCGCCATGAACCCCGCCGGCCAGGTGCCGGCGGTGATCCTCGAGGACGGTCGCGCCCTGGCTCAGTCCAACGCCATCATGCTGCACCTGGCCGAGGGCTCGGTGCTGATTCCGAGCGACCCCTACCTCAAGGCCAAGATGTACGAGTGGCTGTTCTGGGAGCAGTACAGCCACGAGCCCTATGTGGCCGTGGCCCGTTTCCAGGTCGCCTATATGGGCAAGCCGGTCGAAAGCCTCGACGGCAAGCTGGTCGAACGAGGCCACGCGGCGTTGGCCCGCCTCGAAAACGGGCTCTCCGAAAGCGGCTTCCTGGTCGGCGATCGCCTGACCCTGGCGGACATCGCGCTGGTGGCCTACACCCGTGTCGCCCACGAGGGCGGTTTCGATCTGGCGCACTATCCGGCCGTGAAGGCCTGGGTCGGTCGCGTCGAGACGGCCCTCGGCATCGATTAAGTCCTCGGAGCGCGCATGAAGTCGCCGTCTTCTACCTTGAAGGTTCTTGTCCTGGCTGCCGTCGTGGCGGCGCCGGCCCAGTCGGCCCTGGCCTGGGGCGCTTCCGGTCACCGGATGATCGGCGTGCTCGGCGCATCGACGCTGCCGGACGACGTGCCGGCCTTCGTGCGCAGCCCCTATGGCGTGGCCGCCATCGGCGAATACGCCCGCGAGCCCGACCGCTGGAAGGGCTCGGGCAAGGTCCACGACCACGACCGCGACGCCGCCCACTTCCTCGATCTCGACGACGAGGGCCGCATGTTCGGCGGCCCGAAATTCACGGTCGAGACCCTGCCGGCCACCCGAGCCGACTACGCGACGGCCCTGCGCGCCGTCGGCCAGGACGAGTGGAAGGCCGGCTATCTGCCCTACGCCATGATCGACGGCTATCAGCAGCTGGTGAAGGACTTCACCTACTGGCGCATCCTGGTGGCGGCCGAAAAGCAGACCACCGACGCCCAGAAAAAGGCTTGGTACGCCGCCGACCTCAAGCGCCGCGAGGAATTGCTGCTGCGCGACCTGGGCGTCTGGGCCCACTATATCGGCGACGGCAGCCAGCCGCTGCACATGAGCGTGCACTACAACGGCTGGGGCGACTATCCGAACCCCAACGGCTACACCCAGAGCCGCGGCACCCACGGCGCCTTCGAGGGGCCGCTGGTCAAGGCCGTGGCCAAGGACGACGACGTCAAGGCCAAGATGCCGGCGCTGCGCGACTGCGCCTGCAGCTACGAGACCCGCATGGTCGGCTACCTGACCACGACCTGGAAGCTGACCGAGCCGCTCTATCAACTCGAGAAGTCGGGCGGCATGGTCGCCACGGATCCGCGCGCCAAGGCCTTTGTCGACGAACGCCTGGCCGCCGGCGCCGCCGAGCTGCGCGACATGGTCACCATGGCCTGGAAGGCCAGCGCCGAGGGCAAGATCGGCTACCGTCCCGAGATCAGCGTCGCCGATGTCGAGAGCGGCAAGGCCGATCCGTGGAACGACCTGTTCGGCAAGGACTGACCGATTGCTCGCGTTCTACGCCCCCGACGCGTCGCTCCGTTACACGGACCGTCACGCCGCTTTCGGCATCGCCGAGGACGCGCGGGGGCAAATCGCGCTGGTGGAGGTCACCAAGCCCGGCAAGGCGCCTTACTTCGACCTGCCGGGCGGCGCCGTCGACGGTGAGGAGACCGAAGCGGAGGCCCTGGTGCGTGAGTTCGGCGAGGAGACCGGCCTCGTCGTCGAGGTCGGAGACCACGTGGTCGACGTATCCCAGCCGTTCCTGAAGTCCGACGGCCAGGCGGTCCGTAACTATGGCGGCGTCTACGCGGTGAGGCTGGCGGGCGAGCGCCCGGAGCTGAAGGTCGAGGACGACCACAGGCTGGTCTGGCTCGATCCGCGCGACGCCGTGGTCGCGCTGCGCCACGACGCCCATTCCTGGGCCGTCGCAGCATGGATGCGCAAGGGCTAGCGAAAATCCTCGCCCTTCGACAGGCTCAGGGCGAGGATTTCTCACTGCGAGGCCTGCATTTGGTCCTCATCCTGAGCTTGTCGAAGGACGAGGACCACGCAATCTAGTTCGACTTGCTCTTCAGCGCCGCCTTGGCCTCGGCCGGGGCGACCTGGTCGAACAGCATCGACAGGTGCTGGTCCTTGGCGTGGTCGTTGTGCAGGTCCCAGGCCAGCGAGATCGGCAGGCGCAGGCGGCCGCCGTCGGGCAGGCGGGCAACCAGCACGCGCCAGCTGAATCCGTCGCCGGGATCACCCAGCGGGCCGAACTCCAGCGGGGCCGGATCGCGCAGGCGGAAGGCGCGGTCGGCCTTGGCGGTGAACCAGGCCAGGTCGTCGGCGGCGGTTGGGTCGGCGGCGGGCGAAACGACCTTGCCCTTGAGATTGCGGACCATGGCGGCCTCCGAAGCGTTGAAAGCGCGGCTCTCTAGCACTTCGGGCGGCGACTTCCCATGTCGAAGGCGCGGGCAGGGCGCCTGAAACGGAAAGGCTCCAGGTGAGCAAGGAACGGCCGATCAAACGCGTGCGCGCCGACTGGAACGATGTCGTTCTGGTCTGCCGCAAGTGCTCGCGCAAGCTGGACGGCGGCTTCGGCAAGGGCGGCGAGCAGAGCTTCGCCAAGGCCCTGCGCAAGGCCTCCGGCGGGGGCAAGGGCAAGGACCGCAAGGCCCCGCTGGCGGTGATCGAGGTCGACTGCTTCGACGTCTGCCCCAAGGACGCCGTGGTAGCGGTCAATGCTTCGCGGCCGCGCGAATGGGTGGTCGTGCCGCGCGGCGCGTCCATGGACGCCGCCGTCGCCCGTCTGGGCCTGGTCGCCAACGACGCCGAGGCGGCCTGATTTAGGAAGCGAGCCGGCGAGTCTGCTATCAGGCTCCCATGAGCCGAAAACGCGCCGATATCCTGCTGGTCGAGAAGGGTCTGTTCGACAGCCGCGCCAAAGCGCGCGCCGCCATCGAGGCCGGCCGCGTCACCGCCGACGGCAAGGTGGTCGCCAAAGCCTCCGAAGCGATCGACGGGGCCGCGGACATCGTGTCCGAGGCGGCCCACCCCTGGGTCGGGCGCGGCGCGCTGAAGCTGGTGCGGGCGCTGGAACTGTGGCCGGTGGCCGTCGCTGGCCGGATCGCCGTCGATGTCGGCGCCTCGACCGGCGGCTTCACCGAGGTCCTGCTGTCGAAGGGCGCGGCGCGGGTCCTGGCCGTCGACGTGGGCCGCGACCAGCTGCATTCCAGCCTGAAGAACGATCCGCGCGTCGAAGACCTGTCGCCGCTGGACGCCCGCGCGCTGACCGCCGACCACGCGCCGGACGGCGTGGATCTGGTGGTCACCGACGTCAGCTTCATCTCGCTGGAAAAGGCCCTGCCGGCGGCGCTAGGCCTGGCGCATCCCGGCGCGGATCTCGTCGCCCTGGTCAAGCCGCAGTTCGAGGCCGGCCGCGAGAACGTCGGCAAGGGCGGCCTCGTGAAGGACCCGGAGATCATCGCCGCCTGCGTCGAGCGGGTGTCGGCTTTCCTGGAGGCGTCAGGCTGGACCGTCCGCGACAACGCCGACAGCCCGATCGCCGGCGGCGAGGGACAGCTGGAAAAGCTGCTCTGGGCGGTGAAGCGGTAAGGAGCCCATCCCTTTCCGTAAAAACCCCGCGAAAGCGGGGGTTTTACGGGGAGATGTGCGGGTTTTCGGCTAACCCCGCAGGGCTGCCAGCGCCTCGGGATACCGTCGCGACAGCGGCGCCTCGACCGCGCCCAGTTCAACGGTGTAGTCCCCCGATCCCTCCGGCCGCAGCCCGGTCACGCGTGCTGCATTGACCAACCAGGAACGATGTGTGCGCACGAAGCCTTGCGTCGCCAGTTCGGTCTCCAGCGCTGTCAGCGATGACCGCATCAGCGGCCGTCGGCCGTCGGTCAGCAGGAACTCGGCGTAGTTGCCGGCCGAGCGTACGGCCAGGATGTCCGCGATCGGCGTGCGCACCAGCCGTGCGCCGTCGCGGATGTCGAACATCGTCGGCGAAGGCGCGGGAGCCGCCGTCGGGGCGGGGGCATCGGCGGCGACGTCGCGCGCCATCCGCGCCAGCAGCCAGAACACCACGAAGGCCAGGACATAAGCGATGACGTCCTTGCGCAGTTCGTACAGGAACTCCGGCCCGATCGGCCCGAAATCGTAGCCCTCGTCCAGGATCAGGCGATGGGCGATTTTCCGCAGCACGACGAAGCCGCTCACGTGGAGGGCGGAATAGGCCAGAAGCGCGACGGCATGGACGGGCAGGGCGCGGGCCAGGGGCGGCTTCGCACGATGCGTCCAGAGAGCCACGGCGGCGGGCAGCAGCATGATGAGCACTGTCACCAGGCCGCTGGACACCTCCCAGATCGCCGGCCGCCAGGGGCCAAGGCGCGGTGCGTCATGGATGATGGTCAGGATGTTGATCACGGTGATGGCAGCCACGATGGCCAAGCCGCACAGCCAGCCGCGCCACAGCAGGCGGCGCTCGGCGCCGCTCATCCCCCAGCGCGCGCCGTTCGTCCCTGGAGACGTGGCGGCGTCACGGGCGCGGCGCTGTTCGTCCCCTGGTGCTTGGCGGGCGGTGGCCTGCGCGGATTTCTCCCCGGCGACGCCATCGTTCGGAACCAACCCCAATGTCCCTTTCGTCTTCACAGGATCTCGCCCGCCGCCACGACCTCGACTGGATCAGGGTGGGCGCGTTCTTCCTGCTGATTCTGTATCACGTGGGCATGTTCTACGTGCCCTGGGAGTGGCACGTGAAGTCGCCCCATCCGATCCCGGCGCTGGAGCCGGTGATGATGCTGACCAACCCCTGGCGGCTGACCCTGCTGTTCCTCGTCTCGGGTGCAGCCACGCGCTTCATGGCTGACAAGGTCAGTGTCGGCCGGCTTGCGGGCGCCCGCATCGCGCGGCTCTTGCCGCCGCTGCTGCTGGCCATGGCGGTAATCGTGCCGCCGCAGTCCTATTACCAGGTCGCCGAGTACGTGGCCGCGCACCCGCAGGCGCCGTTCGGCGTCGATCCGTGGCCGGCCTTCTGGGGCAAGTACATGACGGCCTCGGGCGGCTGGTGCGGGGAGGACGGCGACTGCCTGATCACCCCGACCTGGAACCACATGTGGTTCGTCGCCTACCTCTTGGTCTACACGCTGGTGCTGGCCCTGCTGCTGGCGATCGTTCCAAGGCTGGGCGCCAGGCTGCAGGCAGCCTGCGAGCGCGTGCTCGCCGGTCCCTGGCTGCTGGTCCTGCCGATCGTGTTCCTGGCGTTGGCCCGTGCGACGCTGTTTCCGATCTTCGACATCACCCACGCCCTGGTCGACGACTGGTACAACCACGCCATCTCGCTGGCGGCCTTCATGCTTGGCTTCGGCCTGGCCAAGTCGTCGGTTCTGCGTGAACGGCTGATCGCCATGCGCTGGCCCGCCGTGATCCTGGCCTTGGCCGCCTACGCCGCCTTCGCGACCTATGCCTGGATCTACCGGCAGGGCGACCCGGCGCAGGCGCTGCGCCTGGCCATGCGCGGCGTCTATGCGGTCGACCAATGGTGCGCCATCGCCGCCATCCTCGGCTTTGGCGCCAAGCATCTGAACCGCGGCGGTCCGGTGCTGCGCTACCTGACCCTGGGCGTGTTCCCGTTCTACATCGTCCACCAGACGGTGACGGTCGTCCTGGCGCGCCACCTGGCCAAGGCCGGGCTCCCTCAAGGGCTGGAGGCGCTGATCCTGGTCGCGGGGACCTTCGGGGCCTGTTTCGCGACCTACGAGATCGTCAGGCGTATCCCGGGCGTGCGGATGCTGTTCGGCCTACGGGCTCAGCCGGCCGTCGAGGCCAGCCGTCCGCCGGCGTTCGCATAGGCCTGGGTTCCACGGGTCAGCACCTGGTCGGCGCCTACGATCTGCGCGATGCCGATGTCGCTAGCGCCGGCCAACCGCTCGTACAGCGCCGAGAAGTCGCGCAGGGTCACTTCCTGCAGCGTCTGGATCGACGGGATCACGAAGTAGACCTGCTGGAAGTCGTCGATGCGGTAGGGCGTGCGCATCACCCGCTCCAGGTCGAAGCCGATCCGGTTGGGGGAGGGGTCTTCGAGGGCGAAGATCGACTCCGTCCGCGACGAGACTATGCCCGCGCCATAGATCCGCAGGCCCGCCGGCGTGGCCATCAGCCCGAATTCGACCGTGTACCAGTAGAGCCTGGCGAGGTTGGCCAGCCGCCCCAGGCCCAGAGCCCGCTGGCCGCCCTTGCCGTAGGCCTGCATGTAGTCGGCGAACACCGGGTCGGTCAGCATCGGCACGTGGCCGAACACGTCGTGGAAGACGTCCGGCTCTTGCAGGTAGTCCAGTTCGTGCGGCTTGCGGATGAACTGACCGGCCGGAAAGCGGCGGTTGGCCAGGTGATCGAAGAACACGTCGTCGGGCACGAGGCCCGGCACGGCCACGACGCTCCAGCCGGTCAGGCGCTGGAGCTCCTCGTTGATCCGGTTGAAGTCGGGAATGCCGGTGCGGTGCAGGTCCAGCGCGTCCAATCCGCGCAGGAACTCGTCGCAGGCGCGGTTCTGAAGCACGCTGGCCTGGCGCTCGTACAGCGTGATCCAGACGTCGTGCTCGGCCTGGCTATAGGCTTCCCACCCCTGATCGATCGTCCAATCGGGGCGAGCCCCTGGGGGCGGCCCGCCGCTGAAACCGTCTGCGCTCATGAAACGACGTTACGCCCGCGTTCGGGCAAGTTCCGTTCGATTTTTGCGCGCAACAGCCAGGTCGGCGGTGAGACCTTGCCGTCAGTGCGAGATCCGGGGGCGAAGCTTGTAGGCGCCGTGGTCGAAGGACTCGAAAATCAGCGCCGCTTGTGGGTGATGCACCGGTTCGCCCGTGTCGTCGGCCAGGAGGTTCTGCTCTGAGACGTAGGCGACATAGGTGTTGTCGTCGTTCTCGGCCAGCAGGTGATAGAACGGCTGGTCCTTCGACGGGCGGATGTCCTCGGGGATGGACTCCCACCACTCTTCCGTATTGGCGAACACCGGGTCGACGTCGAACACCACGCCCCGGAAGGGGAAGATGCGGTGCTTGACGACCTGGCCGATCGCGAATTTGGCGAGTCTCTCGTTCATGATGAAGATATTACGACGACTCTCCTGACTGAATCCTGAACGTAACCAGCGTTCATTGTTGGGACACGCCGCCTTCCGGTGCATCGACACGGTTGCTATGGTCCACGACGAAGTGAGGCGGTTCGTGACGAATCGCCTGCGAGACAGGTGGAAGACCATGTCGGAGGCGCCGAGAGCGCCCGGCGGACCCCGTGGCCAGGGAGGCCAGGGCTCGCGCCGGTCTCCGGGCGAGCAGCCGTGCTATGCGGCTCTCGATCTCGGAACCAACAATTGCCGCCTCCTGGTGGCGACGCCTTCTCCGCGCGGCTTCCGCGTCGTCGAGGCCTATTCCCGTATCGTCAGGCTTGGTGAAGGTTTGTCGCAGACCGGCCAGCTATCCGACGAGGCGATGGAGCGATCCATGGCCGCGCTCAAGGTTTGCGCCGAGAAGATCCGCCGCCGCCGCGCCATTCGGGTAAAGGCCGTGGCCACCCAGGCCTGCCGTGGGGCCAGCAACGGCGCCGAGTTCGTCCGCCGCGTGGCCGAGGAGACCGGGCTGCGCTTGCAGATCATCACGCCGCGCGAGGAGGCCCAGCTTTCGGTGGCCGGCTGTATGAGCCTGTTCGACCGCGAGGCCGACGCGGCCCTGGTGGTCGATGTCGGCGGCGGCTCGACAGAGCTGTCGTGGGTCGACCTCAAGGGCGGCGGCCTCGACGCCAAGCCGCGCCAGTTCGAGGCCTGGAAGCTGCCGATCCGCGCCTGGCTGTCCATCCCGATCGGGGTCGTCACCCTGGCCGAGCGCTTTCCGGAGGGCGAGCGCGCCGACGACGGCTGGTTCCGGGCCATGGTCGAGGAAGTGAAGTCCAAGATCTCGGCCTTCCCGCACGCCGCGCCCATGCGCAAGACCTTCGACGCCGGCCGCGCCCACATGGTCGGCACCTCGGGCGCCATCACCAGCCTGGCGGGTCTGCACCTTGGCCTGCCGCGCTACGACCGCAATGTCGTCGACGGGCTGTGGATGCAGCGTTCCGACTGCGAGGCCGCCGCCGGTCGCCTGCTGACCCTGACCGCCAAGGAGCGGGCGCTGGAGCCCTGTATCGGCGCCGATCGGGCCGATCTGGTGCTGGCCGGCGCAGCCATTCTTCAAGCCGTTCAAGAGCTTTGGCCATGTTCTCGCGTGCGAGTCGCCGACCGAGGGCTTAGAGAGGGGCTTCTGATGTCCTTGATGTCGGATCGGCAGAAGCGCCCCCGCCGACGGCGGCGTGGCGGGGCCGGTTCGGCCCGAACGGTGAACCAATGAACGACGAGCCCCCCAAGCGCCGGATGGTCAAGCCGCCGACCGGCGGCAACGCCGATGGCCGCGCCAAGCCGGCGCGCCTGAAGACCGCCTATGGCCGCACGCCCAGCCAGCAGGCCTGGCTGGAGCGCCAGATCAACGATCCGTTTTCGGCCAAGGCGCGGGCGCTGGGCTATCGCAGCCGCGCGGCCTTCAAGATCAGCGAGATCGACGAGAAGTTCCGTTTCTTCAAGAAGGGCGCGAAGGTCATCGACCTGGGCTGCGCGCCCGGCGGCTGGCTGCAGGTGGCCGTCGAGCGCGGCGTGACCCAGCTCGTGGGCGTTGATCTGCTGCACGTCGACCCCGTCGAGCCGGCCCACATCGTCGAGATGGACTTCACCGACCCGGCCTGTCCGCCCAAGCTGCTCGAGTTGCTGGGCGGCGCGCCGGACCTGGTGATGTCGGACATGGCCCCCAACACCGTGGGCCATCGCGAGACCGACCACCTGCGCATCGTCGGCCTGATCGAGATCGGCGCAGAGTTCGCCATCGAGACCCTGAAGCCTGGCGGCGCGTTCGTGGCCAAGGCCTTCCAGGGCGGCGAGACCTCCGAGGTGATCGCCCGGCTGAAGAAGCACTTCGAGAAGGTCCAGCACTTCAAGCCCAAGGCCAGCCGTCAGGACAGTTCCGAGGTCTTCCTCGTGGCGACGGGTTTTAAAGGAAGGTAGGTCTCCGATGGTCGCTGCGTTTGTCTCCATGATGATCGCGGCGGCGTCGCCGGCCTGCGTCATCACCGATAGCGCCGCTCGCGACAGCCTGCGGTTCGACGGTCATCCGGCCAAGGTCTGGACCGGCGTTCCGGCCAAGCCTGTGCTGGATACGCCCGACAAGCGGTTGTTTCGGACCGCGCTGCGCGAAGGCGCGGCCCAGGGGCCGAATTTCGCGGGTCACGTGACGATCGTCCAGTGGGGCTGCGGGACCTCCTGCGTGGCCTGGGCTGCGGTTGACGCCCGGACGGGCCGGGTCACGAAACTGCCCGGCGCGGACTACATGGATACGAACCGCGTGAGTGGACTGCTCCACGGCGTGAACTTCGAGAAGGGCAGCCGTGTGCTCGTGCTGGCCGGCGCGCCGCGAGAGGATCAGGCCCGCGCGGGGGTCTATCGCTACCTCTGGACCGGCGACGGCTTCCGGCTGCTGAGCTTCGTTCCGCGGGAAAAGGTTTGCGAGACTCTCTAGGTTGAAGGTCCGGATTTCCGGCCAAAAGGCGCTCTCCACGCCTCGACAAACGCCCGCCTCGCGACTATACGAGCGCCGCAAAATGGAGAATCCGATGGAGATTCGCGAAGGGCTCACCTTCGACGACGTTTTGCTCGAACCTGGTCCGTCCGACGTCATGCCGACGCAAGTGACGACCGAGACCAAGTTCACGCGTGAAATCAGTCTGAACATCCCGCTCGTGTCCGCCGCCATGGACACGGTCACCGAAAGCCGTCTCGCCATCGCCATGGCGCAGGCCGGCGGCCTGGGCATCCTGCACCGCAACCTCTCCAACGAGGAGCAGGCCGACCACGTCCGCGAGGTCAAGCGCTACGAAAGCGGCATGGTCATCAATCCGCTGACCATCCATCCGGACACCACCCTGGCCGAGGTCCGCGAGATCACGGCCCGCCGCAAGATCTCGGGCTTCCCGGTGGTCGAGCGCGACACGGGCAAGCTGGTCGGCATTCTCACGAACCGCGACATGCGCTTCGAGGGCGACGCCAACGTTCCGGCCTCGGCGCTGATGACTCGCGAGAACCTGATCACGGTCGGCGAGGGCGTGGATCACCGCGAGGCCCGCGAGCTTCTCCGCAAGCACAAGATCGAACGCCTGATCGTCGTCGACGACGCCTACCGCGCCGTCGGCCTGATCACGGTGAAGGACATCGAGAAGGCCCAGGCTCACCCCCTGGCCGCCAAGGACGACAAGGGCCGCCTGCTGGTCGGCGCGGCCTCGACCGTCGGCGACGCCGGTTTCGAGCGCTCGATGGGCCTGGTGGACGCCGGTGTCGACGTCGTCGTCATCGACACCGCCCACGGCCACTCCAGCCAGGTCGCCGCGGCGGTCTCGCGCCTGAAGCGCGAAGCCAACCGCGTCCAGATCGTGGCCGGCAACATCGCCACCTACGACGCCGCCCGCGCGCTCATCGACGCCGGCGCCGACGCCGTGAAGGTGGGCATCGGCCCGGGCTCGATCTGCACCACCCGCATCGTCGCGGGCGTGGGCGTGCCGCAGCTGACCGCGATAATGGAAGCCGTTCGCGCCGGCCGCGAGAGCGGCGTGCCGGTGATCGCCGACGGCGGCATCAAGTTCTCGGGCGACCTGGCTAAGGCCATCGCCGCGGGCGCTTCGACCGCCATGATGGGCTCGATGTTCGCCGGCACCGAAGAGGCGCCCGGCGAGGTGTTCCTGTACCAGGGGCGCTCGTACAAGAGCTATCGCGGCATGGGCTCGGTGGGCGCCATGGCCCGCGGCTCGGCCGACCGCTACTTCCAGAAGGAAGTCACCGACAGCTTCAAGCTCGTTCCGGAAGGCATCGAAGGCCAGACCCCGTTCAAGGGTCCGATCGCCCCGGTGCTGCACCAGCTGGTCGGGGGCCTGCGCGCCGCCATGGGCTATGTCGGCGCCCCCACGATCCCGGAACTGCAGGAGCGTGCGCGCTTTGTGCGGATCACGGGCGCGGGCCTGCGTGAAAGCCATGTCCACGACGTGATGATCACGCGTGAGGCGCCGAACTATCCGAGCGCGGTCTAGGCCATGCAGATGGCCTTCGAGCTGCGGATGCTGGCGGTCGCGGTCGTCATCGGGCTGGTCCACCTGCTGTGGGCCAGCGCGGCGGCCCAGCCCCAGCGCGGCTTGAAGTGGAATATCGGCTCGCGGGAGACGCCGGTCGTGCTGACCGGCATGGCCGGACGGCTCGAAAGGGCCTTCGCCAACTTCCGCGAGACCTTCCCGTTCTTCGTCGCCGTCGTGCTGGTCGCCTATCTGGGCGGTCGGCTCGGCGCGCTGACCGTTGCCGGAACCGCGCTCTATGTCGGCGCCCGGGCGGTCTATGTCTTTCTCTATGCGTTCGGCGTGCCGGTCGTACGCAGCCTGGTCTGGGTCGCCTCCATGGCGGGCCTTGGCCTGGTCCTTCTGGCGTTGGTGATTTAGCTCCATGCGTGACGGAGGACGGGTTTCCGCGGCGATCGAGGTTCTGACCGAGATCGAGACGCGGCATTTTCCTGTGAAGATGGCGCTCAAGCGCTGGGGCGAGGCCGCGCGCTACGCCGGCTCCAAGGACCGGGCCTTCGTCTCGGGCCTGGTGCTGGACGCCCTGCGCCGCAAGCGGTCGCTGGGCTGGATGATGGGCGACGCCGCCGCCCGCGGCGTGGTGCTGGGCGTCCTGGCCTTCGTCTGGAAGTGGCCGGCCGAGCGCATCGCCGAGGCGGCCTCGGAAGAGCATGGCTTCGGCGCGCTCTCCGAGACCGAAGAGGCCCGCCTGAAGGATCCCGTCTCGCTGGACGGCGCGCCCGCCCCAGTGGCCGGCGACTATCCCGACTGGCTCGAACCGCACCTGGCCCGCGCCCTCGGTGCCGATCAGGTCGCCGAGATGGCGGCCCTGTCCGAGCGCGCCCCGGTCGACCTGCGCATAAACACCCTGAAGACCGACGCCGAGCGCGGCGCCAAGGCCTTGGCGCCGATCAACGCCGCGCCGGCCGGGATCCTGCCGACCGCCTTCCGCATCCCCGCGCCCGCAGCCGCCGATCGTACGCCGTCGGTCGAGGGCGTGCCGGCCTTCTCGAAGGGCTGGTTCGAGGTCCAGGACCTGGGCTCGCAGATCGCCGCGGCCGTGGCCGGCGAGGTCAAGGGCAAGCAGGTGCTCGACTTCTGCGCCGGGGGCGGGGGCAAGACCCTCGCGCTCGCGGCCGCCATGGGCAACAGCGGCCAGATCTTCGCCCACGACAGCGACGCCCGGCGTCTCGCCGACACCATCCGTCGCGGCCAGAGGGCAGGGGTCCGCAACCTGCAGATCCGCTCGCCGATCGAGGCCCAGCCGCTGAAGGGCCTGGAAGGCAAGATCGACGTCGTCTTCGTCGACGCCCCCTGCACCGGCGCCGGCACCTGGCGGCGCCACCCTGACGCCAAGTGGCGCCTGTCGCCCGACCAGCTGGCCAAACGCCAGATCGAGCAGGACAGCGTCATGGAGGACGCCTCGACCTTCGTGAAGGCCGGCGGCCGCATGGTCTATGTCACCTGCTCGCTGCTGGCCGAGGAAAACGAAGACCGCGTCGCGGCCTTCCTCGAGCGTCACCCCGAATTCAAGGTCAAGCCGATCGCTCTCGACGGCGTCACCCACGTGACCCCCGAGGGCTATCTGCGCCTCACCCCGCACCGCGCCGGTACGGACGGCTTCTTCGCCGCCGTGCTGCAGCGCTCCACCTACGCGCCTTGACGGCCTGCCGAGCGACATGGGTCGAGGCGAGGCAGGCAAGGCAAAGAGTATTTTCGCGAAGAAACGGGCCGAACTGACGACGCCGGAACAAGAGCTCCAATGCGCATTCGAATGACAGTCGCGATCTGTTTGGCTGGCATGGCCACGCCGGCCTTTGCGAGCGGCGGACCGCCTCCGCCGATCTGGATCACATTGCCCGTGCATGCGACGGCGCTGAATGACAACGCGCGAAACGGAGTCGATCGCGCCTTGGCCTGCACGAAGGAAAGCGCCCCGCCTCAGATTCGCGTTCGAGCCGACTACAGCCTGCTCTACCGACAGGTGCCCACGGATCGCGGTCCTCTTGAGCATGCCCTGACGTTGGTGAAAGACGCCCTGATCCAGGGTGGTCTGGAGCCAGCCAAGATCCAGACCGGGATCGGCGAGTTCACCCAGGTTGTGATGGTCATGCCGAACGACCCTTGGCCGACGGACGCGCAGGTCGATCCACGCGGCGTTCGCGTCGTGATTGCTGACTGCCCGATGGCCCACGACCTGATAGGTCCGCCCCCACCTCCACCGCCCCCCAAACGCCGCGGAAAGATTCGATGACCACCGAAAACCACCACCAGCGCGTCCTGATCGTCGACTTCGGCAGCCAGGTGACCCAGCTGATTGCGCGCCGGGTGCGCGAGGCCGGCGTCTATTGCGAGATCCACCCCTTCGACAAGGCCGAGGCCCTGGTCGACGAGTACCAGCCTTCGGCGATCATCCTGTCGGGCGGCCCGGCCAGCGTGCTTGAGGCCGACAGCCCCCGTATCGGCCGCAAGCTGTTCGACCTAGGCCTGCCGATGCTGGCCATCTGCTACGGCCAGCAGCTGCTGTGCGACGTGCTGGGCGGCAAGGTCGAGGGCGGCCACGCCGGCGAGTTCGGCCGCGCCGAGCTGACCATCGGCAAAGAGAGCCCGCTGTTCGAAGGCCTGGCTGGCGTGGGCGAGCTGGAAACCGTCTGGATGAGCCACGGCGACCGCGTCACCGCCATCCCCGAGGGCTTCGATGTGGTGGGAACTTCGAACGGCGCGCCCTTCGCCGCCATCGCCAACGACGCCAAGAAGATCTACGCCCTGCAGTTCCACCCCGAGGTCTATCACACGGTCAACGGCCCGCAGATCTACAAGAACTTCCTGGCGCTGGCCGGCCTGAAGGGCGACTGGACCATGGCGGCCTTCCGCCAGGAGATGGTCCAGAAGATCCGCGACCAGGTGGGCGACGGCAAGGTGATCTGCGGCCTGTCGGGCGGCGTCGACAGCTCGGTGGCCGCCGTGCTGATCCACGAGGCCATCGGCGACCAGCTGACCTGCGTGTTCGTCGACACGGGTCTGCTGCGCAAGAACGAGGCCGATCAGGTCGTCACCCTGTTCCGCGACCACTACAATATCCCGCTGGTCCACGTGGACGCCGGCGACCTGTTCCTGGGCGAACTGGCCGGCGTCTCCGACCCCGAGACCAAGCGCAAGACCATCGGCCGCCTGTTCATCGACGTCTTCGACAAGGAAGCCGCCAAGATCGACGGCGCCCAGTTCCTGGCTCAGGGCACGCTCTATCCGGATGTCGTCGAAAGCGTCTCGGCGCGCGGCGGCCCGTCGGCCGTGATCAAGAGCCACCACAACGTGGGCGGCCTGCCGGACTACATGAAGCTGAAGCTGGTCGAGCCGCTGCGCGAACTCTTCAAGGACGAGGTCCGCGCCCTGGGCGTCGAGCTGGGCCTGGCCCCCGCCTTCGTCGGCCGCCACCCGTTCCCCGGTCCGGGCCTGGCCATCCGCATCCCGGGCGAGATCACGCCCGAGAAGGTCAAGGTCCTGCAGGACGCCGACGCCATCTACCTCGAAGAGATCCGCAACGCCGGCCTCTACGACAAGATCTGGCAGGCCTTCGCCGTGCTGCTTCCGGTCAAGACCGTCGGCGTCATGGGCGACGCCCGTACCTACGAAAACGTCCTGGCCCTGCGCGCGGTGACCTCCACCGACGGCATGACCGCCGACTTCTTCGAATTCCCCTGGGAGATCCTCGGCAAGACCGCCACCCGGATCATCAACGAGGTCCGCGGCGTCAACCGCGTCGTCTACGACGTGACCAGCAAGCCGCCCGGCACGATCGAGTGGGAGTGATCAAGGAAGGCGCTTTCAGCGCCTTCTTTTTTGCCTCCAACTCGGGCGTCAGCTTGGCGCGCAGCCTCAAAACTCCTTGATTTCAGGGGCGTTGTCGGTCGGTGACGGTAAATTGCGCGTGCCCGCCCAGGCTGTAAAAGGGGCTTTCGGGCGGGGAGGCTATGGAGTGCGGAGCACCCGGCCCGAATTGAACATGCTGAGCGTGGCGAGCGACTTGAAGCGCTTGTCGCTCTTGGCCGCGGCCAGGGAATAGCCGCCGCCTCCACAGATCCCGAAGAGACCCAGTCGCGAGGCGTCGACGCCGGGATAGCGCGCGATGAAGTCGGCCATGCCGATGACGTCTTCGGCCATGGGAAATTCCGTCTTGGTCCGTGGGCGGCGTCGGCGCCGCGTGGGTCGGTCGGAACTGGGCGCTTACCGGGAGGGTGCGCGATATTCGGCGTCCGTCACCGGGCTCAACCAGGTCACGCTTTGGACGTCCAAGGCCTCGGCGACGGCGACATGGGTCATTGCGCTGGTTGGCGCGGCGCCGTGCCAATGCTTGACGCCAGGTCCGGTCCAGACCACGTCGCCGACCTTCATCCGGCGCACCGGCCCGCCCTCGGCCTGGACCAGGCCTTCGCCGGCCGTGACAACCAGGAGCTGGCCGAGCGGGTGGCTGTGCCAGTTGGAGCGCGCGCCCGGCTGGAAGGTGACGGTGGCCCCGCCGAGGCGGGCCTGGCCGGTTCCCTTGAAGGGGGAGGTCACGGTGACCGCGCCGGTGAAGGTCTTGGCTGGGCCTTGGACAGGCAGCGAGCCGGGCGGGGTGATCGTGAGGCTCTCGACCGACGGGGCCGCCTGCGCGGCGTCCATATCCTTGAAGACCTTGTCGGCAACGGCGACCGCGGCGGTCGCCTTGGGCCAGCCGGCGTAGAACGCCAGATGCGTCAGGGCCGCGCCGACCGCTTCGCGCGTCAGGCCGTTCTGGAGGCCAAGGCCGACGTGGAAGGTGAGACCCGCTTCGTCGCCGTTGGCGGCCAGCGCCGCGATCGTCACCAGGCTGCGATCCCGCGGCGCAAGGTCTGTCCGCCGCCAAAGGTCGGCGAAGAGCACCTCGTTGGTCAGCGCCGCCAGCTTCGGCGCAGCCGGCCCGATGGTCGCCGTCACCGTCTTGGCGCGCGCGGTGTCCGAGGCGGGGAGGGGCAGGCTCGCCGTCACGGGCGCGCGCAGGCTCGCCATGTCGACGTCCCGGTCGGTGAACACCTTGTCGATCACCTCCAGCGACGAGACCGCATTGGGCCAGCCGGTGTAGAAGGCCAGTTGGGTGACGGCGCCGGCGATCTCGACGGGCTTGACGCCGTTGTCGAGCGCGCGACCCAGGTGCCCCGTCAGCTGGGCGGTCTTGCCGGTGGCGATCAGCACCGACACCGTCACCAGGCTGCGATCGCGCGGGCTCAGCGCCGGATCGACCCAGACGTCGCCGAACAGAACCTCGTCGGTATAGTCGGCAAGGCCGGGCGCGACCGCCTGCATGGCCTTGGGCGCGACGGACTTGCGCTCCTGGGCCTCGACTGGGCTCGCCAGGGTCAGGGCCGCAATGGCGGCGACGACGGGCTTCTTCATGGGAAACTCCTTTCCAGGAAGACTGGGCGTCAGGTCTTCGCCGGGGCTTCGACTTCGGAGAAGGCCAGCACGCCTTCGGGAAGGCGCAGGCCCTGGATCTGGATCGCCGAAGCGGCGGTGGTCAGTTCTGCCAGTTCGGCGGGCGTGAAGCGGATGGCGGCCGCGCCGGCATTGTCGACCATGTGCGCCATCTGGGTGGTTCCCGGGATCGGCACGATCCACGGCTTCTGGGCCAGCAGCCAGGCCAGAGCGATCTGGCCGGGCGTCGCCGACTTGCGCTGCGCCCAGGCCTTCAGCAGGTCGACCAGAGCCAGGTTGTTGCGCAGGGTCTCCGGGGCGAACCGGCCCTCGACCTTGCGGATGTCGCCGTCGGCGAACCGGGTATTGGCGTCGATGGCCCCGTTGAGGAAGCCCACGCCCAGGGGGCTCCAGCAGACGAAGCCGATGCCCAGCTCCTCGCAGGTCGGCAGCACCCATTTCTCCGGCCCGCGCCAGAGCAGCGAATACTCGTTCTGGACGGCGGTGACGGGCAGGGCGGCGTGGGCGCGGCGCAGGGTCTGGGGGCCCATTTCGCTGAGGCCCCAATGCAGGACCTTGCCCTGCTTCATCAAGTCCTGGATCGCTCCGGCGACGTCCTCGATGGGGACCTGAGGATCGACGCGGTGCTGGTAGATGAGGTCTATCCGGTCGGTGCGCAGGCGTTTGAGCATCCCCTCGACCGCCACCTTGACGTGCTCGGGCCGGCTGTTGAGGCCCGGCCTGCGCTGGCCGGTCTCTGGATCGATGTTCCAGCCGAACTTGCTGGTGATCGTCACCTTGTCGCGGAACGACTGGATCGCCTCGCCCAGGATCTTCTCGTTCTCGAACGGGCCGTAGGCCTCGGCGGTGTCGAAGAAGGTGACGCCATGATCGTAGGCGGCCCGCAGGATGTTGATCATCTCCGGCCGGTACGGGACCGTGGTCGAATAGGCGCGATGCATGTTCTGCACGCCCATGCCGATGCTGGACACCTCCAGCTTGCCGAGCCTGCGGCGGTCGCTGGCGGAGGGCGTCCTGGTCTGAGCTGGGGCCCGCGCCTGCGCGCCGCCGGCGACCGCGGCCGCCGGCAGGGCCAGGCTCAGCGCCAGGAGATCACGGCGTCCGACGCCGGCGGTCTTCGGGGTCTTGTCGTCCATGGGTCTCTCCAGAGCGATGGTGATCAGCGGCCGGTCTGGGCCAGGACGGCTTCGGGAAGGCGCGCGCCCTGGATCGGGATCTTCGCGGCCGCCTCTTCGATCGAGGCCAGGTCCTGCGCCGTCAGCTCGACGCCCGCCGCGCCCAGGTTCTCGGCCAGGCGGTTCAGCTTGGTGGTGCCGGGGATCGGCACGATCCACGGCTTCTGGGCCAGCAGCCAGGCCAGGGCGATCTGGGCGGGGGTGGCCTGTTTCTGTTCGGCGATAGCCTTGAGCAGATCGACCAGGGCCATGTTGGCGGCGCGGGCGTCGGCGGCGAAGCGCGGCGAGATCGATCGGAAGTCGGTCGGATCGAGCTTGGTGGTCTCGTCGATCTTGCCGGTGAGGAAGCCCGCGCCCAGCGGGCTGAACGGCACGAAGCCGACGCCCAGTTCCTCGCAGGCGGCGAGGACGCCGTTGTGCTCGACGTCGCGGGTCCAGAGCGAATACTCGCTTTGCAGCGCCGCGAGGGGCTGGACGGCATCGGCCCGCCGCAGCGACTCCACGCTGGGCTCGGAGAGGCCGAAGTGGCCCACCTTGCCGGCGTCGATCAGGTCCTTCACGGCGCCGGCGACATCCTCCATCGGCACGGCCGGATCGACCCGGTGCTGGTAGAGCAGGTCGATGTGGTCGGTGCGCAGGCGCTTGAGCTGCGCTTCGGCCACGGCCCTGATATGCTCGGGCCGGCTGTTCAGACCGCCGGTGCGGGCGCCGGTCGCAAGATCGATGTCGAAGCCGAACTTGGTCGCGATCACCACCTGGTCTCGGAACGGCGCGACGGCCTCGCCCAACAGACTCTCGTTGGCGAACGGCCCGTAGGCCTCGGCCGTGTCGAACATCGTGGCGCCGCCGTCGAAGGCCGCGCGGATGACGCCCAGCGCCTCTTCATGGGGCGTCGGCGGACCGTAGGCGGAGCTGAGGCCCATGCAGCCGTAGCCGAGGGCGGAGACTTCCAGGCCGGCCTGGCCGAGTTTGCGCTTTTGCATGCTCTTTTCTCTTGAAATTGCGGGTCAGGCGCGGGCGATCGCGCCCAACCACTCACGGACTTGGGTCATGGTGCGCCGCTCCTGGTCGGCTTCCATCGAGAAGGCCGGCTCCAGTCGCGCGCTGGGGGCGTGACGCCTGAGGACCGCCAGGCTGTCGCCCAGCCCGTAGCCGCCATGGGTGATCACTGGTCGGATCGTCTTGCCTGACAGGTCGTGTGCGGCCAGAAAGCTGCGGATGATCGGCGGCGCGGTCTCGCCCCAGATGGGAAAGCACAGGAAGACGGTGTCGTAGCCCGACAGGTTCGGCACGGTCGCTTTCAGCAGCGGACGCACGCCGGCGTCGCGTTCCTGGCGCGCTTGCTCGACCGTCTGCTCGTAGTCTTCGGGATAGGGCGTGGCGGCCTGGATCTCGAAGAGGTCCGCCTTCAGTTCCCGGTGCAACTGGACGGCTATGACGCGGGTGTTTCCCGAGCGGGTGAAATAGGCGACCAGCGTGCTAGAGGCGCCGGCCGGAGCCGGCCGATCGTGGGCGGAGCAGGCGCTGGCGCCGGCGGCCAGCGCCAGGGCGGCGGGGACGCTGAGGGCGGCGCGGCGCGACATGGCTTTGATCCTGTCCACCTTCAGCGTCCCACGCGCGCCTGCAGGTGAGCCGGATAGCGGTCGCCCTCGACGGCGATCTCCGAGACGGCGGCCTCGATCGTCGCCAAGTCGGTCTCGCTGAGATCGAGATCGGCGACGGCCAGATTTTCGCTCAGGCGATGCAGCTTGGCGGTGCCGGGGATCGGGACGATCCAGGGCTTCTGAGCCAACAGCCAGGCGAGCGCGATCTGGGCCGGCGTGGCGCCCCTCTGGGCGGCCAGGTCCTTCAAGACGGAGACCAGGGCCTGATTGGCGTCGAGCGCCTGCGCGCCGAAGCGCGGCACGATGCTGCGGAAGTCGTTCTTGTCAAACGTCGCGTCGGCGGCGATGGCGCCGGTCAGGAACCCCTTGCCGAGGGGGCTGAACGGCACGAATCCGATGCCCAGTTCCTCCAGCGTCGGGATCACCGCCTGCTCGGGTTCGCGCCACCACAGGGAGTATTCGCTCTGCAGGGCCGCAACTGGCTGCACGGCGTTAGCCCGGCGGATGGTTTCCACACCTGCTTCGGAGAGACCGAAGTGCTTGACCTTGCCCTCGGCGATCAGGTCCCGGACCGTACCGGCCACCTCTTCGATCGGCACGTCGGGATCAACCCGGTGCTGGTAGTAGAGATCGATCGCCTCGACCCGCAGACGCTTGAGCGAGCCTTCGGTGACCTGGCGGATGGTGTCGGGGCGGCTGGAGAGCTTCTGCTCACCGAACGACTGGCCTGGCTCGAAGCCGAACTTGGTGGCGATCACCACCTGGTCGCGAAACGGCTCCAGCGCCTCGCCGACCATGGCCTCGTTGGCTTCGCCGTAGATCTGGGCGGTGTCGAAGAAGGTCACGCCTTGCTCGACGGCCGCGCGGATCAGAGCAATCCCGTCCTGCTTGTCGACGACGCGGCCATAGCCGTGGCTCAGTCCCATGCAGCCCAGGCCCAGGGCCGAGACCTCCAGGCCGCCGCGTCCGAGGATACGCTTTTCCATGTGGTGCTCCGTGTTCTTCAGCGAACGCGGAGCCCCCAGCGCCTTCGCATGGCAGCGAAGATAGGCCTGGTCCGTTCCAGCGATTAGAGCTCATAATCGCCATGTCGCTTTTAGTGGGGCTAAAGAATGGCTCAGGGTTTTGATGAACTGGCCGCCTTCGCCGCCGTGGCCAAGGAGCGCAGCTTCACGCGCGCCGGCGCCAAGCTCGGGGTCTCGGCTTCGGCGCTCAGCCAGACCATCAAGGGCCTGGAGGGACGGCTAGGTGTCCGCCTGCTTACGCGAACGACCCGGAGTGTCGCCCCGACGGAGGCGGGCGATCGGCTGTTGCAGACCGTGGCCCCGCGCCTCGAGGAGATTGAGCAGGCGCTGGCCGCGCTCGCCGACATGCGGGAGCGGCCCGCCGGAACGATCCGCATCACGGCCGGCGAGCATGCCGCGCGCTCGGTCCTTCAGCCCGGTCTGGCCAGGCTCCTGCCGAACTATCCTGATATCCGCGTCGAGATCGTTGTCGACTACGGTCTGGTCGACATCGTGTCGGAGGGGTTCGATGCGGGCGTGCGCCTGGGCGAGCAGGTCGCCAAGGACATGATCGCCCTGCGCATCGGTCCCGAAATGCGGATGGCCGTGGTGGGCTCGCCGACCTACTTCGCCAAGCGCCCGAGGCCGCTGACCCCGCAGGACCTGACCGACCACAATTGCATCAACATGCGCCTGCCCACCTATGGCGGCCTGTTTCCGTGGGAGTTCGAGAAGGACGGCCGCGAGGTCAAGGTGCGGGTCGACGGGCAGCTGACGTTCAACACCATCCGCCAGCGCCTGGACTCCGCCCTGCAAGGGCTGGGCTTGGCCTACATGCCCGAGGACGTTGCTGCGCCCTGCATTGCGTCGGGGGATCTCGTCAGGGTGCTGGAGGATTGGTGCCTGCCGTTCTCTGGCTATCACCTCTACTATCCCAGCCGCCGTCACGCCTCGCCGGCTTTTTCGCTGCTCCTGGACGCCCTGCGGTTCAGGGACCGGTAGCTCGGGTCATTTGTAAGCAGCTCTAAAAGGAGCAAATCCTTTCCGCAGGCTAATCGCGAATATGACGCCGCGATAACCTCTCCCAAATTACAAAGGGAGTTTCGTCATGCGTCTGGCTGCAAACCTGTCGTCGCGCGCCAGCGCGGTGGCGCTCGGCGTCGTCCTGAGCGGCATTGTCCCTGCGGGAACAGTATCGGCGCAGACGCTGAAATCCATCCAGGCGCCGGCGACACCGCTCGTCCTGAAGGATCGCGGGAGCTTCTACGTAGGCGGCCGGTCTGTCGAGCAAAAGGCCGGAGAGATCCTGCTGGGTCCGGACGACAGCGTCACCGTCGACCAGATGTATGTCGAATACATGGTCCCCGTCGGTAAGGCCAAGATCCCGGTGGTGATGATCCACGGCGCGGGCCTGAGTGGAAAGAGCTACGACACTACGCCCGATGGGCGCATGGGGTGGTTTGAGTACTTCGTCCGCAAATCCCACCCCACCTATGTCGTCGACCAGGTCGGCCGGGCGCGCTCGGGCTTCAACCAGGCGGCCATCAACAACAGGCTGTCGGGCGCCAGCACCGCCCCGACCGGGTCGGTCACGCTGACCGCGCCCGGCGCGCCGGCGGCGATCGGGCAGGGGGCTTTTCGCTTCGGCGATCGGGTCGGGGTCTGGACCAACTTCCGCTTCGGGCCGAGTTTCGGCGAAGCTTTTCCGGGAGAGCAGTTCCCGGTGGAAGCCGTCGGTGAACTCTCCAAGCAGGCCATTCCGGATCTGACCTCGCAGGTGCCGCAGCCCAACCCGACCCTCAAGGCGCTGTCCGACCTGGCCGGCGAGCTCGAGGGCGCGGTCCTGATCAGCCACTCCCAATCTGGCCCGTTTCCCATGGATGCGGCGCTGATCAATCCCAAAGGCGTCGCCGCCATCGTCGCCCTCGAACCGGGCGCCTGCCGGGCCAGCTACACCGACGACCAGATCGCCAAGCTGGCGAAGATCCCTACGCTGATGGTGTTCGGCGACAACCTCGGGGCTCCCACGGGGCTGGGCGCGATGACGTGGCAAAATCGGCTCGACGGCTGCCGGACCTATGCGGCTCGCATCGCGGCCGCTGGAGGCAAGGTCGATCTCGTCAGCACCGCCGAACGCGGCATCCGCGGGAACAGTCACATGCTGATGCAGGACAGGAACAGCCTGCAGATCGCAGACATGATCCTCAAGTGGATCGATGAACGGGTGGAGAGGTCAAGCTAGCGCAACTTCGACGCAGTGCTGAGTGGCGCGCTTGCTGAGATGGCCCAAGGTCGGCTCCTGGCGCAGATCAGCAGGCGGTCGAAGCGCCTTCGCGCACCGTGTCGATGAAGGCGCGCAGGGCTGGGTTCATCTGGCGTTGCTGCGGGAAGCACAGGTGATGGCCTTGGAAGGGTTCGCACCACGCCTCCAACATCGCGACGAGCCGGCCGTCGGCGATGGCCTGTCGGGCAGTGCGTTCGACGGAGAAGGCGATGCCGACACCGTCGATGGCCGCCTGCAGCGCCATGTCCTTGCTGTTCACGATCAGCGGGCCGGCGACCTCGACCTCGAACCAGGCGCCGTCCTCGTAGAACTCCCAGCGATAGGGCTGAGCGCGGCCCGGCCAGCGCCAGCGGATGCAGTCATGGCCCAGGAGGTCGCGCGGATGGGCGGGCGTGCCGCGCTCGGCGATGTAGCTGGGGGCGGCGACCGGGATTTGCCGCACCGGCGGCTCCAGCGGCACGGCGACCATGTCGCGCTCGATCACCTCGCCGAGGCGGATGGCCGCGTCGTAGCCGGCCGCGACGGTGTCGACCACTTCGTCGTCGACGGTGACGTCCAGCACCACGCTGGGATAGGCGCGTCGGAAGGCTGGCAGGATCGGCTGGATGTATAGCTCGGCGGCCGAACGAAAGGTGTGGACCCGAACGGCGCCGGACGGACGCTCCTGGTAGAGGCGAGCCTGACCGACGGCCTGGCTGAGTTCGGCCACGGCCGGCGCGACGCGGCGCAGCAGGTTTTCGCCGGCCTCGGTCAGAGAGACGCTGCGGGTGGTGCGGTTCAGCAGCCGAACGCCGATCCGATCCTCGAAGGTCCGCACGACTTGGCTTAGCGCCGAAGGCGTCACGCCCAGGGCCTCGGCGGCGCGGGTGAAGCTCAGGGCCTGGCCTACGGCGACGAAGGCGCGCAGGTGGGCGAAGTCGCCGCCGCTGAGCATGGGGTCAGTTAGGGCCATTATTTAGTGCGTCTTACAAAGTCTCGCAGTTTGCTGCGTATTTTGTAGTCGGCGCGACGGGCGCACAAGGCGCACCTCACAAGGAGCGTGCGATGACGAAACATTGGTTCATCACTGGGATTTCGCGGGGCCTGGGGCTGGCGCTGGCCAAGGCTGCGCTGGCGCGAGGCGATACCGTGGTCGGTACAGTCCGTTCGGGCGCGCCTCCGGTCAGGGGCGAGGCGGGAAGGTTGCACGTCCTGACGCTCGACGTCACCGACGGCGCGGCGATCACCGCCGTCGTGGACGAGGCTTTTCGCCTGGCGGGCGGACGGCTGGATGTGGTGGTCAACAATGCCGGATACGGCCTGCTGGGCGCGCTTGAGGACGCCACGGACGCAGAGGCCGAGCGCCTGTTCGCCACCGATGTCTTCGGCCCGTTCAAGGTCATCCGGGCGGCTCTGCCCAGGCTGCGGGCGCAAGGCGAGGCGCGGATTCTGAACATCACCTCGATCGCCGGCCGCGCGCCAGGCGCCGCTTCGGCGCTATACGCGGCGGCCAAATATGCGCTTGAGGGCCTGACAGCCTCGCTGCATCAGGAAGTTGCGCCGCTGGGCGTAAAGGTGACAGCCGTCGCGCCCGGCGCCTTCCGAACGGATTTCCTGTCGGCCCACTCGATCCGCCTGAGCGAGACGCGCGCCGAGGGCTATGGCGGCACGGTCGGCAAGGCCAGCCATGCCTTCGCATCGATGGCGGGCCAGCAGCAGGGCGATCCGGATCGTGCGGCCCGGGCCTTGCTGAGGATCGTCGATGCACCCGATCCGCCACTGAACCTGCTGCTCGGCTCAGACGCCCTGCGGCGAGTTCGCGCCAAGCTCGCGGCGGTCGAGGCGGAGATCGATATTTGGGAGGCTCTGACGATCAGCACCGACTTTCCGGAGGTCGAAGCGCGCTGAGGGCGGATGTTCGTCAGGCCGGCGGCGCTGGAGCCGAACGCGCCTCGCCCCGAGGAGGCGAGCGCAATAGCGCTCGCCTTTTTCTTGAGGCCTGGAGGAGGCGGGGCGTCACGAGGTCTCGACACCCTTGATCGGCGTGGTCCCGATCAGTAGCGGGCGCGTACGTTGAACAGCACCCGGCGCGGTTCGCCCCAGTAGCCGCCGTTGAAGTAGCCGACGTTGCGATAGTACTTCTCGTCGAACAGGTTGGTGATGTTGACGCCGACGCTGACCTTCGGGGTGAAGGCGTAGCGCACCAAGGCGTCGGCCAGGACGTAGCCGTCCTGGGTCACCCGCGTCGCGGCCAGGACCGGGGCGCCGGTTGAGGTAAAGGCGCCGGTTGGGGCGTTCATGTTCTGATAGACCTGCGTCTGCCAGCTGACGCCGCCGCCGACCGTCCACTTGCCCAGCCTGTAGGTCGAGTTCAGCTTGACCATGTGCAGCGGATTGACGGTGAAGACCCGCACGCCCGCGGCGTTCTCGTTGTGGGTGTAGGTGTAGCCGCCGGTGACGCTCCAGTTCGGAGTGATCGAGCCGGAGACCTCGATCTCGCCGCCGCGGGTCTCGACCCCGTTCACCGCGCGATAGGCCGACGAGCCGTCCGGCAGCGAGTTGGCCGGCACGGTCGGGTCCAGCTCGGCCACGTTGTCCTGCTGCATGTAGAAGCCGTTCACCGAGGCGTAGAGGCGCTTGTCGAAGAACTCGGCCTTCACGCCGGCCTCGTAGTTGCCGCCGACCTTGGGATCCAGCTGCTTGAAGTTGGCGTCGAACACGTTCTGCGGCTGGAACACGTCGGCGTAGCTGAAGAAGGCCGTCAGGTTGCTGGACAGGTCGTAGAGCACGCCGACATAGGGCGACACGCGGTCCTGCGAATAGCGGCCGGTGGTCGTCGTGCGAGCGCCGGTCGTGGTGCTGTAGTTCTGCGTGCGCGTGCTCCAATCGCTGACGCGGGCGCCGGCGATCACCTTCAGGCGGTCGGTCGGGTTCAGGCGCACGGCGGCGTAGAGGCCCGCCTCGCTGGTCGAGACGATGCTGCGCGGCTTGCCGGTGGTGTAGGTGACCGGGCGGCCGATCTCGCCATCCCAGCTATAGATGCTGGGGAAGGCCGTCAGGCTGTAGGGGCGGCTGGTGATGCCGGCGTTGATGGTGGCCAGGTCCCGCTCGAAGAAGTTGCCGCCCAGAACGAGCTCATGCTTGCGGCCGAACAGCTCGAACGGACCCGAGGCGTAGGCGTCGACCGACTCCTCGCGGGTCTCACTGACCGAGTAGGTGTCGGAGATGGTCAGGCCCAGGCCCGTCGTGCGGTCGGCGAAGCCGGTGCTGTTGGAGCCGGCCAGCAGCAGGCTTTCGGTGTCGGTCGAGCGGTTGTTGTAGGCCAGGCGTCCGACCCAGCCTGCGCCGAACTCGTGCTCGAGCACGGCGAACAGGTTGCGGCTGTCGCGCTCCCAGCGGTTCCACTTGGCGCCGGCGCTGTACGAGCGCGGGAACTCGGCCCGCGTGCCGTCGCGGAAGAACAGCGGCGCGGCGCTCCAGGCGCCGCCCTTGGAGTCGGTGCGCAGGTAGTCGGCGCCCACCCGCAGACGGGTGTTGTCGGTCAGGTCGGCCTCGACCACGCCATACAGGCTGGGCGAGGTGTCGTGCTGGAAGCGCACGTAGGACTCGCGGTCGGTATAGGCGCCGACCAGCCGGCCGCGCACCTTGCCGCTCTTCAGCAGCGGGCCCGACACGTCGAGCTCGCCGCGGCGGTAGTCCCACGAGCCGGCCGACAGGCTGGTCGAGGCGCGGAAGTCATCGGTCGGGCGCTTGCGCACCATGTTGATCGTCGCCGACGGATCGCCCGCGCCGGTGACCAGGCCCGTGGCCCCACGCACCACCTCGATGCGCTCGTAGATCGAGGTGTCGCTCAGCACCGAGTTGCCGCCGGCGCCGGTGGTGTACTGGGTCGGCACGCCGTCGAACTGGAAATTGGTGATCGCAAAGCCGCGCGCGTTGAACAGCACGCGGTTGGAATCGTACTGCTGGACGTTGACGCCCGGGGTCTGGGCGAAGACCTCGGCTACGGTGATCAGGTTGAAGTCCTCGATCCGCTGGCGGGTGAAGACGGTCAGCGACTGCGGGGTCTCGCGCAGGCTCAGCGGCAGTTTGGTGGCGGTGTTGGTGCCCTTGACCTGGTAGCCCTCGGTGCGGCCGGTCACCAGCACGGCGTCGACGGTGTTGTCCTCCTGGACGGCGATGTCTTCCGCGTGGGCGACGGAGGCCAGGGCGAGGACGGCGGCGCCGGCGAGCAGGGGCGCGCGACGGGCAGGGCGGTTGTTAGCGGACACGGGGGTCTTCCTTTGGGTCTTCGAACGATGCGGTGAAAAGCCGGCTGGGAGCCGACGTCAGGGCCTGGCGCGCGGCCACCAGGTCTGGGCCAGCAGCACCGGCGCTGCGGCGGCGGTCAGCAGGCCAAGCCAGCCTACGACGCCCCAGGCTAGGCCCCAGGCCAGCAGCGAGGCGACGAGGCCCAGCGCCAGGCACAGCCAACCAGCGAGCTTGAGGAGGAGGCGTCGCCGGGGCGGCGGCGGGCCGCCGATCAGGGCCGCGTGATGGCGCGGCATGGCCAGCGAGAGGGCGAAAAAGCCGGCGAGACAGAGCAGAAGGGCCGCCAGGGTCATGCCTCGACCTCCTCGGCCTTGCGGGCGGGCGTTGCCGGAGCCTTTGGCGTCACAGGCGCGGTCTTGGCCCTTCTCGCTTTGGGCTGGGCGGGTTTGTGGTGGGCGACGCCGACCGCCATGGCGGCGAAGGCCGCTCCCAGAGCCAGCAGCGTAAGATCCATCACCGCCATCGCGGTGTCGCCGGACCGCAGGCTCGCGACGAGCCCATGCTGGGCGGCGGCGATGTTGAAGACGGGCAGGGCCAGCAGCAGCCCGGCGGTCAGCGACAGCTGCTCGATCCAGCCGCGACGCGGCGGTCGCACGAAGCCGTGCAGCAAGAGCACGCCCCAGGCGATGAACATGGCGTGGACTTCCCAGTCGCCGCGGCCGGCCAGGTTCAAGGGCAACAACCGGTTGGCCCACAGGAAGACGGCCATGGCCGCGGGAAGGCCCGCGATCGTACCGATGTTCAGTCGCTCGACCAGGCGGAAGCCGAAGTGCGGGCGCGCGGGATCCGCCAGCTTCTGGCGGCGCTTGGCGATCCACAGTACCAGGCCCGTGGCCACCATCGCCGTGCCGGCCAAGCCCGACAGGAAGAACAGCCAGCGCATGGTCATCGGCGCGAAGCGGCCGGCGTGCAGCCCGACCATGCCGCCCCTGGCGATCATGCCGCTGGAGGTCGGCGCGACCTGCGAGCGGATCTGGCCGGTGACGCCGTCAAAGACGATCTCCCAGCGGCCGTCCACCAGGGTGTCGCTGGCCCGGCGGGTGACGATGATGCGCGCGGCCTTGTCGTTGGGCGCGTCGATGCGAATCAGACCTGCGTGGCCGCCGTCCCAGGCCCGCTCCGCCGACTTCAGCACCGCCCCGATGTCGGCCAGCGGCGCGGCCTCGCCGGACGGCTTCACCGGCTTGGTCCGGGTGATGCTCTGCGCGTAGTAGGCGGTTTTGCTGGGATAGTTGGCCGCCACGCCCCAGGGCACGTACAGCACCATCAGGGTGATCAGGCCGGTGTAGGTGATCATGGCGTGGAACGGCAAAGCCAGCACCGCGAGGGCGTTGTGGCCGTCCAGCCAGCTGCGCTGGCCCTTGCCGGGCCGGAAGGTGAAGAAGTCGGCGAAGATCTTCTTGTGGGTGATCACGCCGCTGACGATCGCCACCAGCATGAACATGGTGCAGAAGCCCACGATCCAGCGGCCCCAGATCACCGGCACGTAGCGCAGGTCGAAGTGCAGCCGATAGAAGGCGTCGCCGCCTTCGGTGTCGCGCGGCGTCACGACCTGGCCGTCCGGGCCGATGGTCACGGCATTGGGGTCCACGCCCCGGCGCGGCGCCGGCCGGCCTTTTTCGCGGAAGGTGGCGGTCGCGCCGCCGGCGCGCTCGTCGGGCAGGCTGATCGACCAGGTGGTCGCCTTCGGAGCCACGGCCTGGAGATGAGCGATCGCCCCACGCGCCACGGTCTCGACGTCGCGGGTCACCCCGATCTCGGGCTGGGCCCAGCGGGTGATCTCCTCGCGCCAGTAGCTGACCGCGCCGTTGAGGAAGATCAGGTAGAGAATCCAGCCGACCAGCAGGCCGGTCCAGGTGTGCAGGCCGGCCTGCGACTGGCGAAAGCCCAGAGCCTTGGGGATCTTGCCGCTCATGCCGCCCACCAGGCGCAAAGGCCGGCGACGGCGCCGATCGCCAGCAGAACGGCTCCGGCGCGCAGGGCGCTGCGTGCGGCGAAGGTCCAGACCACCAGGCCTGCATAGATCGCGAACGACAGGATGGTGGCCCACAGCGTGCGGTCGAGGGCCTGTCCGGGCAGCACTCGCGCCAGCAGCACGGTGCAGGCGGCCATGACGGCGTAGCCGCCAACGGCCGCCAGGAGAATGCGGGCGATCACGTCGCGGACGCCCTGCCAATTGCCTTTTTGCGTCTGCCTGACGCCCGTCGCGTTCACGCTGTAGATCCCGAAAGCCATGATTTTGCTTTCGGAGGCGCCTATCGGTATTGAGAGGCAGTCGCAATGAACGGGCCAAGCTTTGGCCCGATCGTGCAATATATCGACCCGTTCCCGACTGCCGCAGGCCCAAGTCCGCGGCCGAAAATCCGGCCTCGCCGAAGAATCCCCAGAGCTATCCGTGCCCGCAGACCTCCCCGAGCCGCCCGTCGACAAGAGCAGCACCGACCATCCGCCGCTGCGTCCGGTGGTGGGTTTCCATGGCCGCCAGCCCACCGGCTACTACGACCCGCCGCACGTTCACGACCGGGCCCAGTTCTCCTACCGCCTGGAGGGCGTGGCGGCGGTGCGGGCGGGCGGCGAGGCGATCATTCTGCCGCCGGGGCGGGGCGTGTGGATCCCCGCGGGCGTGCGCCACGAGGTCAGCTGCCGCGGCCCGGCCGCCTACAACGTGCTCTACGTGACCACCCACGTTGCGCCCCAGCCTGACGGGCTGCGGGTGATCGACATCGCGCCCTTCCTTCATGCGCTGGTCGAGGAGTTCTTGACCTTCGAGGCCCTCTATGACGAGGCCGGTCGCGAGGGCGACATCGTCCGCCTGATCCTGGGTGAGATCACGCGCGCGCCGCCCTCCACCGAGGCTGGGCCGCGCCTGCCGACCGACGGCCGGCTGCAGCGGGTCTGCGCGGCCCTGAGACGCGATCCGGCCGACGGCCGCGACATCGACGCCTGGGCCAACGAGGCGGGCATGAGCAGGCGCACCTTCACCCGCAACTTCCGAGAAGAGACCGGCATGAGCTTCGTGGCCTGGCGCCAGCAACTGCGGATGACCCAGGCGGCGGCGTTGCTGGGCGCAGGGCAGTCGGCCACCCAGGTCGCCCAGACGCTGGGGTTCTCGTCGCTCAGCGCCTTCACGACGCTGTTCCGTGGCGCCTTCGGCCTCTCGCCGCGCCGCTACGTCGAGCGACTGGAGCCGTCGATCATCGGCCGGAGCGGCCAGTCCTAGGCCGGTCAGGCCCTGAAGCCGGTAAAGCCTTGCTGCCTCCTGGCGCGACGCAGTGCTAGCGGCTCCCGACCGGACGGGCCTTTCGAGGGCGGGCGTTGGGGATCGCGGCCCGGGGCGCTGTATCGGGTGACGCGCCGCCTTGCCTGTTCCGCAGCCAGGGGCGCGTTGGTCCAGGCGGGCCTTCTTCGATGCGATGTCGTCCGATCCTGTGGAAATCCACAGGTGCGTACCGTCTTCATACGGGGCCTTGTCGCCCGGGCTGCGAAGCGCTCGCGGCCTCGGGGTGGACGGTTTCGACGTGGTGCGTGTCATCGATCAAATTCGCGCGCGCCTGGATCACGGCGGGGCGTCGCGCTTGGCTTTGCGTCGCCTGGAAACCGCACCCGCAGCCAAGGTAGAGGCGGCTGTCCGAGGGTTGTGCGCCAGCGCCTATCTGGGCGACGGGTCGGCGCTTTGTCGCGTGCTGGGCCGCTACAAGATGCTGGTGGATACGCGCGACGACGATGTCTCGGCGCATCTCCTGCTCGACGGCTTCTGGGAGCTTTGGGTTACGCGGGCGCTGCTGGGGCTGGTTAGGCCCGGCATGGTCTGTGTCGATGTAGGCGCCCACCTGGGCTACTACAGCCTGCTGATGGCGGACCTGGCGGGGCCGGGCGGCCAGGTCCACGCCTTCGAGCCCAACGCCGCCTTGCGCGGGCGTCTGACGCGATCGGCCGCGATCAACGGCTTCGACGCCATGATCCAGGCTCATCCGTGGCCGCTCTCCGATCGCGATGGCGTCGCCGTGCGCCTGGTGGTTCCGCCGGGGCGTCCGGGCGGCGGGCATATCCAGCCGGCCGAGGCCTCTCTATCGCGCGCCGGCTCTGCCGTCCTTCATACGCGACGCCTTGACGGCTTTGCCGAGATTCCTCGGGTCGACGTCGTCAAGATCGACGCCGAAGCTTCCGAGCAGGCGATCTGGCGGGGCATGAGGGGCCTGATCGGGCAGGGGCGGCCGCTGTGTGTGCTGTTGGAGTTCGCCGCGGCCCGCTATCCGGATCCAGACGCCTTCCTGGGTGAGTTGACGCAAGAGGGCTTTTCCCTGGAGTTGGCCGACCCGCGCCACGGCCTGCGGGCCGTCAGTCGGGCCGAGGTGCTGGCTGCGCCGGCGGCCAGGGATCAGATGCTGGTGCTGCGTCGATGACGCCGCGGTCAGGCGTCAGCGCGCTGGGCGGCGCTATGCGCCTCGATCGCTTCGCCGATCGTGTCGTAGAAGCGCAGCTGTCCGTCCTGAAGCACCGCGCCCCGGTCGCAATAGGTGTTCAGGGTGTCGGGGTGGTGGGACACCATCACCAGCGCGCCGGTGGCGCGACGATGCGAGAGGGCGTCATGGCAGCGCTGGCGGAAGCGCTCATCGCCGGCCCCGGTGACCTCATCGATCAGGTAGCAGTCGAAGTCGATCGCCAGGGACACCGCGAACGCCAGGCGCGCGGCCATGCCGGCAGAGTAGGTCTTCACCGGCTGATGGAGATAGGCCCCCAGTTGAGCGAAATCCTCGACGAAGGCCAGCAGCGGTTCGATGGGCTGGCGGTAGATGCGGGCGATGAAGCGCGCGTTGTCCGCGCCCGTCAGGCTGCCCTGGAAGCAGCTGCTGTATCCGATGGGCCACGACACCGACATGCTGCGGGTGACGCGGCCCGAGGAGGCGCGCTCGACGCCGGCGATCAGCCTCAGCAAGGTCGACTTGCCTGCGCCGTTCGCGCCGCAGATGCCCAGGGCCTCTCCGGGACGTATCTGGAAGCTCACGTCCTCCAGGACGTGGCGCGTGAGGTTGCGTCCTCGATAGGTCTTGTTGACGTGATCGAAGATGATCATGGCGGCGCAATCTCCATGTGCAATCTACATTCTGCTCGATGGCGTCTCTTCGATCAACATTGTTTATACATAATCTGCATTTTGGCTCGGATGTGCCATTATGTATTGAATAATATTCAATTTCGTTTGAGTTCCTGGCGCGTTTCGCATGTTGTCTATTCGGAGCGATATCGTGCGGCGTGATCGGGTCGGGATCGACGGCTTCAACCTGGCCCTGCCGCACGGTACGGGCGTGGCCACCTATGGGCATGCCCTGAGCGAGGCGCTGCGAGGGCTGGGCCGATCGATCGACGTGATCTACGGCCTGGATGTATCCAGGGCCGCGCCGGAGGCGCTGCGCGAGACATTGTTCTTCGATCGGCTCGCGCAGCGACGCACGGAGGCGGCAGGACGCACCACGCTAGGTCAGGCGATGCGGCGCGCATTCCTGTCGCCGAGCGTTCGTGAGCCGCGTGAGGTGACCATCTCAGGGCGCGTCGTGCGCGAGGGAGCTCCCAGGTTGCCGGTCTTCGACCGACTGTTCACCCTCGGCGGTCTCTATCCCCTGGCGGCTCGACATTTCCGGCGCTACGGCCGGTTCCTGACCGTGCGGCTGCCGGATCCGCCGGCGATCATGCACTGGACCTATCCGCTGCCGCTCCGGCTGGAGGGGGCGCTGAACCTCTATACCGTGCACGACCTGGTGCCGCTGCGGCTGCCGTTCACGACACTCGACGACAAGGTCTATCACGACAGGCTGCTTCGAGAGTGTCTGGCTCGCGGCGACCACATCGTCACCGTTTCCGAGGCGTCGCGCCGGGATATACTGGATTTCTTCCCCGTCGATCCCGCCCGGGTGACCAACACCTACCAGGCCGCCCTGTCGCCAGGGGCGGAAGCCGACGGGGGGAGCCTGACGGCGCGACTGCGGGCGTTGTTCGACCTGAAGCCCGAAGGCTATTTCCTGTTCGTCGGCGCCATCGAGCCGAAGAAGAATGTGGGCCGGCTCATCGAGGCCTATCTGGCGGCGGAGCTGGAAACCCCGCTGGTGCTGGTGGGGCCGCGCGCCTGGCTGGCCGACGACGAGCTGAAGCTGTTGGAAGGCGCACATGGCATGCGGCTGCCCGGCGCTGGGCGGATCCGCAGGATCGATTATCTGCCGACGGACCATCTGCGCACTCTGATGCGTGGCGCGCGGGCCGTCGTCTTTCCGTCCCTCTACGAAGGCTTCGGTCTGCCGGTGCTGGAGGCCATGACCTTGGGCGCGCCGGTTATGACCTCGGCGGCCGGCGCGCCAGCCGAAGTGGTCGGCGACGCGGGCTGCCTGGTCGACCCATACGACGTGCCGGGCATGACCCGGGCGCTTCGCCGCCTGGATGGCGATGACGCCTTGCGGACCGGTCTGCGCGAGGCCGGAGGGCAACGGGCGACGGCCTTTTCGATGTCGGCCTATCGGCGCCGCCTATGGGCCCTCCACGCCCGGCTGCTGGATGAGCCCCCCTTGATCTCGCCACGGGGCGAGCATTTCGGAGACATAGCGTGACCCTCATCGCCAGGCCGCGGTTTCGCGCCGCCTCCATGATCGGCGCCGCCACGGCGCTCCTGACGTTGAACGCCTGCGCCAACCTGCCGGCGAGCGGGCCGACCGCCGCCGCCATCGACGCCGAGCAGCGCCGTACGCGCGACTTTGAAATCCTCGACATCGATCAGGCCCTTGTGACGTCCTTGGCCGTGCAGCCGGTTGCCGGCGGGCTTGGCGTGCCGGATGCGGAAGGCGCCGCGCCGGTCGACCTGCTGGGACCCGGCGACGTGCTCCAGATCGCCATCTATGAAATCGGCGCGGCCCTTTTCGCCGCACGCTCGACCTTCGTCCCTGGAAGCGGCCTGTCGCCACCGTCCGGCGCGGCTGAAATCCTTCCACCCGTCGTGGTCGGCCAGGACGGCGCGGTGAACTTGCCGTGGATCGGTCGCGTGCAGGCGGCCGGCCAGACGCCGGACGCGCTCGCCGGCCGGATCGCACAGGCCTTGCGCAACAAGTCGCAGGACCCCCAGGTGGTGGTCAGCGTCCGCGACAACGTCGCCAACACCGTGATGGTCATGGGCGAGGTCAAGAAGCCGGGCCGTGTTGCGTTGAGCCTGACGGGCGAACGGCTGCTGGATGTCGTCGCCCTGGCCGGCGGACCGGTGAACCCCGTCCAGGACAGCGTCGTGCAGCTCAGTCGGGACGGACGAACCGTCTCGGCGCCGCTGGCGACCATCGTTGCGGGCTCGGCCGAGGATGTGCCCTTACGTCCGCGCGACCGTATCGTGGTGGCCTATCAGCCGCGCACCTTCACGATCTTCGGAGCCACGGGCAAGGTGTCGGAGACACCGTTCCAGACGCCCAGGGTCTCGTTGGCCGAGGCGATCGCCAGGGCCGGAGGACCCAGCGACCAGCAGGCCGATCCGTCCGCCGTCTTCGTGTTCCGCTACGAGCCCGGCGCGGCCGACGGCGCGCCGCTCGCGGGCGCCAGGCCCGTGGCCTATCGCCTGGATCTGCTGAAGCCGCAGAGCTACTTCCTGGCGCAGGGTTTCGAGATGCGCCCGCGAGACGTGATCTATGTCGCCAACGCGCGCGCCAACCAGTCCACCAAGCTGATACAGGTCCTCAACCAGTTCTTCTCGCCGATCTACACCGCCAAGGTGATCGCCAAATGATCGGGCATTGCGCCCGGATCAGCCGGCCTTTCGGGCCAGGAAGCTGTAGGAGACGCCGATCGACCCGATCCGGCCATCGGGCACGACCTCTATGGGGTGCAGCCCGTGGCGGGCCAGCAAGTCGAAGACATGGCGCTGGGGCAGGGCGTGCATCTCCATGATTTCGGGCCGATCGGCCTCCGCCAGATAGCGGCTCGTCTCGAACTGGTAACCGTAGAGGAAGCAGGGAACCTGGAAGCTGGCGTATCCGCCGGGATTGAGCCGCCGCAGGCTGATATCCAGTAGCTTGTGGATGATGGGCGGAGGATTGTGCTGCAGCACGATCACGGAAAAGAACACGTCGTAGCCGTCGTCGGCGGCCAGGAAATCGGGCAGCAGTCTCAGGGTCGCGTTTCGGACGCCGCGGTCGCGCAGGCGATCCCTGGCCAGCGCCAGGTGTCCCGCGCTGATGTCGACGCCGGCATAGGTGGAGAACCGCTGAGCGAATGCCTCGCCCATGCGCGCGACGCCGCATCCCAGTTCCAGCACCGACCAGGCCGGGTGCGGCTCTACGCCGTTGCGGCGGCAGGCCTCGATGAACCGTTCGACCTCGGTCGCGCCCGTCGCGTAGAATTCCTCGATGTGCTCGTCGCGTAGCGCGCTGGAGAGGTAGCGCGGATTGGTCAGCACCGAAAAGAACGCCTCCTCGCGCCCATAGCGCGACCAGACGGCCTCGACCTGCGCGGAGAGGGCCTGGGCCTGGGCCTCGTCGAGCGTCAGGTCGACGCCGCGCCCGTCCTGATCCTGGCAGATGTCCTGGGCGGCGGCGTGGATGCGATATCGACGGGCCTCGGCCGAGGCCCGGAAGCGATCGACCAGCGCCCACACGGACGGAGCGTCGGCCAGGTGCGCCTTGGCGGTCTCCGGAGTTTCGCAATCGCGTCCCAGAAACGTTCGATAGCAGGCCTCGACGTCGAAGACGGTGGCCTGGCGGTCCTGCGAAGCTTGGTCCCCATCCAGATCCTTCACTGTGAACGCTCGCCAAGTCCATGCGACTGTTCGCTGAGCTCCCGCCCGAACGAGAGATCGTCCATCTGATTGAGCATCACGGCTTCCAGGAAGGACGCGCGGGCGTTCGTGTCGTTGGCGGCGCAAAGGAAGAAGCCGCTCAGGCCGACGCTGACGACGCGCGCATCCTGGCCGCTCGTTACGTTGGCCAGATTCTCGGTCTCGCCCCCCTTCAGGGTGACGTGCAGCACCTGCTCAGGGGAAGGCGCGACATCGCAGGCCAGCCATTTGAACTCTCCCGAGGCCAGGGCGCCCGACATCACCCGGCTCGCGCCTGAAACCCGGACTTCGTAGGTGGTGGAGCGCGTCGGCAGGCCGTGAAGGCGCAGGTAGAAGCGCAGCGGCTCCGATGTCGGAGGCAGGGCGATCTCCAGCCGCCCCCCGCGAGGCTTGCTCCAGCAGCCCCAGTCGTCGGGCGGCCACCAGCCGCCTCCTGCGCGGAAGGCTTCAGCCGAACGCATGCCGCGCCAGATACGGGTCGCGAAATTGCGCGTGATGGGGTGGTAGAAGCCCAACTGAGCCGGAACGTTAAGGCGCGGCGGCGACTCCCGCCGGGACCATTGGTCGATCTGATCGGCCATCTGTTCGGCGATCTCGCTCCAGGCCCGAGGGCGGAACGCCTCGGCGATCTTGCGCTCGCAGTCGGCTCGAAAACCCGCGTCGAACATCAGTGTTTCCAGGGTATCGATCAGCTGCGGCGTGTTGCCGGCCTCGAACCGCACGGCGAAGGGGCCGCCAGCCTCGGGCAGAGAGGAGGCATCGGAAGTCAGCGGGACCTTGCCGTAGCAGAGGGACTCGGTGACCGGCAGGCCCCAGCCCTCGTAGGAGCTCGGATACAGGGTGAAGAGGCAGGACGCGTAGAGCCTGGCCAACTGGGCGTCTGACAGTCCGGAAAGCATCACCACCCGCTCGCGCAGGCCTTCATGGGTGTCGAGCCGGGCGTATATCGCGTCGTTCAGCCAGCCGCGATTGCCCACGCAGACCAGCTTGGGAACCTTGCGCATGCCGTGCCGCCCGATCAGGGCGATCCAGGCCTCGAACGCCCCCAGATGGTTCTTTCGCGACTCGATGGTCGACACGAACAGCACGAAGGGCTCGCGATGCAGGCCCCAGTCCGCCAGGGCGGCCTCGGGCGCGGGCGGCGTGTCGGCTTTGCGGAAGTCGGCGTCCAGATGAACGATCGCGATCGTGTCCGGGTCCACCGTCTGGCCGAGGGTCTGGACCATGGCCAGCAGGTCGCGTCTGGTAGCCTCGGAGTTCACCAGGAAGAAGTCGGCGTGGTCGACCGCGCCGATGGCCCAGCTGATGAAGTCCTGGGTGAGGGCCTTGGTGCAATGCTCGCCCGCGACGATCGGGATCAGGTCGTGGACGAAGGGCACGTAGCGGATGCCGTACAGCGCCTTGGCCTGGCGAACGAATAGGAAGTAGTTCTGCAGCCACCAGGATGTGCCCAGATTGATCAGGAAGGCGCCCTGGGGAAAGGCGATCGGGTCGGCCAGGTTCATCATCAGCCGCATGCGGGTCATGGCCGTGGTCCAGTCCGGCGCCTGTCGGTCGCCGCTGGCGAGGCTGAGCCGGCACAGGTCCAGGAAGACGCCCGGCGCGATCTCGACCCATTCGTCGCGCTGCTCGGCGAAGACGCAGACCTGCACGCGACGGGATGCCGATCGCAGGGCGCTGGCGATGGTTTCGATCTGCACGCGCTGGATGCCCGTCGGTAGGCGGGCATTGCGGAAGTAGGAGATCAGATCGGATACGTCGAAGACCAGCGCCGGGCCGGACGGCGCCCCGTCTTCGGCCTGGCCGGATGCGTCGGCGTGCTCGGCTTCCGATGGCAGGGCAAGCCAGTCATGGGCGTCGTTCGAGCGGGTTCCCAGCTCCCGCAGGCGCAGGAGCGACATCAGGTCCGCGGATTTCACGTCGGATCCCTGGGCGGCCAGATCGCTGAGCTCGAGGAGGGCGTCGGGATGTGCTGGGTCGATCCTGGCCGCGCTCAGATAGCTGCGGGCGGCCGCGGCGATGTCGCCCTCCATCTTGTGCAGGTGCCCCAGGTGAAGATGCGGCTCGGCCGTGTCGGGCCGCAACGCCATCGCCCGCAGGTAGGCCGCTCGCGCCGCGGGCAGGTCGCCCAGTTCCTTCAGTGCGTGGCCATGCTGGGTGTGGATGTGGGCGAGGTCGGGGGCGAGCGACAAGGCCTCGGCGTAGCCCCGTGCCGCTTGAGTCCACTGCTTGGCGTCGCGGGCGCCGTTCGCCTTGACCAGCAGCCGGTGAACGCCGGCGGTCACCGGCACGCCCGCGGATTTGTGCAGCTTCAGGGCAAGGGACATGGTTAGCCTGCGTGCTCGCGGACGCCGGCCAGGATCAACCAGCCTACCGCATAGGTGAGTAGGAGCGAAAAGAAGACCGTGGCCGTGATCTTCAGGCGCTGGGGGTGAAGGGCCTTGCCGGGCAGGTTGGGTTCGACCACTCGCACTAGGAAGACCTGCTGGGTCAGCGAGCGCTCGCGCGCGGTTTCCAAGGCTTGGGCCGCTGCCTCGTAACGCTTGGCGGCGAACTGCTGTTTCAGCCTGAGGCCTTCGTAGACCCCCAGCCCGGGAGCGATAGAACCGGACGATCCTGCCAGGCGGCTCTGGGCGGCGGCGACCTGGCCCTCCAGTCCGCGAACCTGGGCCGCGAGCGCCACGTACTGCGGGCTGTCCGGCGAGACCGAGCGCCCCATGCCGGCCAGTTGCGCGCGGGCCTGGGCAAGCTGCTGGGACAGCACCGAGGCCAATGCGATCTGGGCCGCTCCCGAACGCTCAGGGTCTATGTCGCGACCGCTCTGGCGGAAGCCGGTGAGCGTCGCCTGCGAGGCGGCCACCCCGGCCTCAGCTTCCGCCAGCTGGCGACGGGCGACCGACAGGCCGTTGTCGAACGACCTTTGATTCAGGGTGTTGATCCGGGCCTCGCCCAGGCGCAGCAGGGTTTCGGCCAGGTCGCGGGCGTCGGCCGGACGAAAGGCCTTCACGCTGAGCCGGGTGATGCCGGTGTCGGCGTCGAACCGCACATCCACTTGCCTGCGATAGTATTTCAGCAGCGTCTCCGGCTGCGGATGGCCGGACCACAGGCGCGTCAGGGGATCGGCTTCCGGACGCCGGAACAGCGTCGGCAAGTCCAGCGTGCGGCGCGCGGCCGCGACGGCGTCGTGGGACAGCAGGTAGTCGCTGACGCCGTAGGCCTCGGTCGCGTTCGGAGCAGCACCGCCCAGACCGAGCAATTGGCCAAGACCGCCGCCGCCGCCGCTCGGCTGGGCGCCGCGGAGGATGAAATGCGCCTCCGATTCATATTGGTCGGCGGCGACCAGATATTCGAACCCGGCGACCAGAAGCGTCGGCAGCAGCACGACCAGCAGAAGGCCGCGCCAGGGCGTGAGGCGGGCGCGCCAGGATTTCTGGCGAAGTTCCGTCGGCGCGCGCTCGGGCGTCCAGGCGCGCCGCTTGGATGCGGGCGGCGCTGCGGGCTCGGCCGTGGGGGCGTAACCGTCCATCATCGGGTCTCGCGCTTGAACAGGGGGAAGGCGCGCATCGGTCAGCCCAGATGCACGCGCGGCCGCAGGGCCCGCAGCGCCAGCAGTCCCGCGAGCGTCAGGCCCAGGCACCACTGGACGACGTAGAAGGGCGCCAGATAGCCGTCGTCGACGCTGTGGAACTGTCCGACATGCAGCATTTCGAAAATCTGGTTCAGCGGTGACCACACCAGCCAGCCGCGGAAAGGCTCCGGGATCCAGGCAAGGGTGAAGAACGCGCCCGAAATCGGCATGGCGATGTAGGTCAGGGGGTGCACGAACTTGCTGACTGCCTTGCTGAGGTACGAAGCCGCGCAGATCGACAATGACAGGGCGAAGGCGAACCACAGCATCAGCATGTAGGCGGCGAAGAAGACCAGGGGGCGCGCCGGGGGCTGGGCCATGCCCAGGGCCCAGGCGCCGGCCAGCAGGATCGCCAGGGCGGCGAAGGTGGCCACGCCCTCCAGCACCGCCCGCGCCAACAGCATGTCGAAGATCGTCACTGACCGGTGGAAGAGCAGCGGGCGGTTGGCCTCGATGGTCGATTCCGCACGCCCAATGATCGACCTGAAGACCATGAACACGCAGTAGCCGCCCAGGGCGAAGGGGACAGGCTGCAGGTCTTTGGAGTGAAGTCCGCCGCTGTTGCCGTGCAGCAGGGCGACGGCGACCGCCAGCAGCATCGGCTCAACGATCATCCATAGATAGCCGATGTTCTCCCGGCCGTAGCGCGTGTGAAGCTCGCGCATGATCAGGGCGCCGACGACGTGCCTCTGCACGTCCAGCCCCCGGAGCAGCTCGGCGGGGCCATGCCCGGCGCTCATGGCAGCGCAGCCAGGAAGTCGAGCACCTCGTCGATCCTCGACCGCCAGGTAGGCGCTCGCCAGCCGCGCATCCGGGCCAGTTGAGCGTCTCGGCGCGGTGAGGTGGGCGCCGCATAGTCCAGCACCGCGCGCATCCACCCCGGGCCATCCAGCGGGTCAAGATGCTCGGTGACGCCGCCGCCCGCTTCGTGCAAGGCCGGCAAGTCGCTGGCGATAACCGGCGTGCCCAAGGCCAGGGCCTCGATCACCGGCAGGCCGAAACCCTCGGCGAAGGAAGGCAGCAGAAGGGCGCGGGCGCCTGCGATCAGATCGCGAACCTGGCGGTCGACGAGGCCGTTGCGCTCGACGACCACGGCCTGCAGCGCGGGGCAGCGATCGAGCATGTCGAGCAGGTTCTCGTTCTCCCAGCCGCGCCGGCCGACCAGAACAAGCCTCGGAACCGCGTCGGCTCCGTGAGTTTCGATCATCCGCCGCCAGACGTTCAGCAGCAGCAGATGGTTCTTGCGGGGCTCCAGCGTGGCGACCATCACGAAGTAGGGCGGTCCGGCCGCCGGAGGGGCAGGGAGTGGTGTGAAGGTCGGCGCCAATGGGGCCACGTGCAGAGGGATCGCTCGCCCGGCGGCGTGCAGGTACGGTCCCAGGCGCTCGGCCGTGGCTTCGGAATTGACGAGAACGGCCGAGGCGAGCGCCGTCACTGTGGCCATCTTGCGTGCATACAGGGCCGCGCCGCCCGGACGGCCGTATTCGGGGTGGTCCAGAGGGATCAGGTCGTGCACGAAGGGGACGAAACGTGCCCGTTCGCGCCGCAGGATCGCCTGGAACAGTTCGGTGCGCTCCAGCCCTCTCGAAGACAGATGGAGATAGATGGCGCGGCCGGCCTGGGGTGAGGAGCGGTAAGGTAGGGGCGCAAGCCGGAAGCTGGCGTCGAGAGCGCTTTTCCAGCGGCTCCAGCCGGAGCCGCCGCGGTGGTCTTCTCCAGACCAGCGACGCGCGGTGGTCTCCAGGAAATCCTGCGCCGCTTGCGGGGGGAGGCGGCCGTGCCAGCCGAGAGGGTGGGTGGCGGCGAGCCGGACCCGGTCGGGAGCGCGTTGAAGCAGGGTTCGCGCATAGGCCATCTCAACCCTGTCGACGCCTGTCGGGGTTGGGTGCAGCACCCGCGACAACAGGCGTGAAAGATCCAGAACGATCTCGGGGCCATCGAGGACGGCGCGGCGCAGCGGGCTCGCCGCCCCGAAGGCCTGACTGTGAGGGGCCAGGCTGTTCATGCCGAGGCCGCTTGCCCGCTTGCGAGCCGAAGGCGTGAGAGGCCAAGGCGGGCCTTGCCCAGGCGGCCTCGGAACCAGGGCAGGAGGGCGGGGCGGGACGCTGTCGGATGGCCCAGGCGCGCCACGAGGGCTTCGGGTGAGCAAGGCTCGCCGCTGCGAGGGTCGATGTAGCGGGGATAGAGGATCAGTGCGGCCGCGGCCAGCTCGGCAAGCGAGAGGCGGCGACCGCGGCGAGGCGGCGGCGCGAGGTCTCGCGTGAGCCCCCATCCCGCATAGAAGGGCTGTCCGTGCGTCACCACCTCGCGCCCTCGCAGGAGGGCCTCGAATCCCGTGAGGGACGTCAGCACGTGAACGGCGTCCACCCTGGCCAAGAGCGCTGGCAAGGCCTGGCCGCGAACCACGTGGTCGGCATGCCGCATGGCCTCATGGTCTGACAGCAAGCCTTTCCTGTGCCCCGCTTCCACGTCGGGATGAGGGCGATAGAGGATCAGCGAGCCGGGCTCGGCCGCCCGGGCCCGGCGCAGCAGGTCCAGGTTACCGGCGACGCCTGCGCCGCCCAGGCGCACGGAGAGGTCGTCCTCCACCTGGCCGACGACCAGGACGGTGCGGCGCCCCGTGCTTTCGAGCAGCGCCTTGCAGGGAGCGTCGCCGCCCAGATTGTACTTGGTGACGCCCAGGTCGACGATCTGTCGGACGAGGCGGTCGGCGCGCTTCAGCAGTGAAGGAGCGAAGCAACCGTCGGTCAGCAGCTTTTCCAGGTCGCTGGGAGCGCTGGGGTCGAAATGCACGCCGGCCCGGTCGAGCACGATCGAGGCTGGGGCGTGGCATTGCGCGCCCAGCCCGGCCGAGCGGATGAAGCCGTCCTCGATGCGAACCAGCGGAACGCCCGCGGTCCGTGCACGGGGGGCAAGGTCGCTCGGCGCACGAGAAGGCCAAACGCCGACCGCGCCGCCGCCGGCGCGGGCCAGCCGGATCGCTGAAGCCGTGTCATGGACGAAGCGCGGCATGCGATGGGCGTCCTGGCCTGCAACCAGCCGGCCGACGGCCCTGTGCTTCCATCCGGCGACGCCCACGCAGACGACGACCGGCGGTTGGCCAGGCGGCTCGTTGTTTCGATCGAGGAAACGATCGGGCGCGGACGGCATCACTGATTTCACGGCGCGAAGGGAAGGTGCTGGTCAATGACACAAGTCCCCGGCGCCAAACCCTGTGGGTTCCCACAGGTTGGCGACCTCTCGGTCGCCTGTTGAAACCCACAGGTCCGCGTGAGGTGAGCAGCCTTTAGGAACAGGCTTGCTTTGCCGCAGCTGCGCATCCTTGGCCGTGGGGTCGACGAGCGGGCTGCTTCTCCGGGGTTGGGCCGATGATCCGACATTCGATCGCCGTTGTTTCCGCTGTCGGCCTGGGCTTGCTGGGTTCGTCGGCCTTGGCTCAGGGGGCGACGGGCTCGCCCGGCGAGGCCCTGGTCGGCCCGCTGGTTCCCGGCGTCTGCGTGCTCAGCCGCGACGCGGTGCTGGCCAACGCCAAGGTCGGTCAGGCCGCCAATGCGCGCCTGCTTGAGCTATCCAAGCAGGTCCAGGCCGAGATCGAGGCCGAGCGCGCGCCGATCGAGGCCGACCTCAAGGCCCTGGAAGCGCAGAAGGCGACGCTGACGCCGGCTCAGTTCGAAGAGCGCAGCAAGCCGCTGGCCGCGCGCTGGGAGGCTCTTCAGCGCAAGGCCTCGCTTCGCGGGCGCGAGATCGAGGCGACGCGCGTCAAGGCGCTCGGCGGCATCGCGACCCAGGCTCAACCGGTCATCGCCCAGGTCTATGCAAGCCGTAAGTGCGGCCTGCTGCTGACGCGCGAGGCGATGATGGGCGGCAATCCGGCCGCGGACCTGACGCCTGCGGTGGTGCAGGGGCTGGATGCGAAGATCAGCACCATCACCTTCCCGCGCGAAACCCTTCCGGCCGAGACGGTCGCCGCGCCCAAGGCCCGGTGAGGACGATGGTCCGCAAGCTTCTGGCTTTGCTGGGCCTGGGCCTGCTTGGTGGCGGGCCGGCCCTGGCGGCGGCGCCCGCCGAGGCGCCGCCCGAGGCGTGGAGGCGGTACGCCGAACTAGCGGGCAGGACCTTTCCAGCCTGGTTGGACGAGGCGACGCCCGCAGCGATCCGCCTGCGCGATTACCTCGACGATCTCCGGGCCGAGCGGGGCGGGGAGGTCGTGGAGCTGTCTCTGAGCGTGTGGGTCGGCTCCGACGGCCTGGTTTCCCGCGTGGCCGCGCCGGTCTTCGCACAGCCAGAACCGAACGCCGATCTGCAGGCGGTCTTCGAGGGGCGGAGGCTGTCCGAGCCGCCGCCGCCGGGTTTGCGGCTTCCGATCCGACTACGGCTTCGCGTCGCGCCGCCGGCGGCTGACGCCGAGCCCCAGGCGACGAACGTTGCGGCGTCGAGATGAGCGCCGAAACCGACACGCCCCAGTCGGAGATCCCCGCCCTGACGGCGCGGGAGATCGAGTGCATTCGGTTCGCCGCTCAGGGGCTGACGACCGGTGAGACCGCCCAATGCATCAGCGTCACCGAGCGGACCGTCGAGTTCCACCTCGGCAACGCCACGCGCAAGCTCGGTGCGAGCAATAAGTTGCGCGCCGTGGTCATTGCTCTGCAATTGAGGTTGATAGAGCTGTAGCTGCGGTAAGTTTACAGTCTTGAGATTGTCATTATTTTCATAGTTACATCTCGGATCGTGATCCTTATCTTTCGAAATAAATATAGTGATCTCCGACAAAGTTGCTCAATATGCCGAGTGTAGAGCAAATTTCGTTTCATGATTTTATTGCCGCCAGCGGCATCGTGGCGGCGGAAGGGCTGTCGCGCGCCAGGGCTGTGCAGGGGGAGAGCGGGGATCGGCTCGACGCCGTGCTCACTCGTCTTGGCCTGGTCTCGGAACGCGCCCTGGCCGAAGCCCTCGCCCGCGCCACCGGGCTGGAGCAGGTCGCGGCCGAAGACTTTCCGCCGGCGCCGGTGGGGGGCGAGCTGGTGTCGCCGCGGTTCCTGCGGGAGGTGAGCGCTGTCCCGATCGCCCTGCACGAGGACCGTGTGAGCGTGGCCCTGGTGGACCCGTTCGACGGCTATGTGTCCCAAGCGCTCGGCTACGCTTTTGGCCGGCCTGTCCAGGCCATGATCGCCAAGGCCGGCGACGTCGACGCCGCCCTCGATCGTCTGTACGGGGCGGCTCAGGACGACGCCGCCGCGGTCGAGGGCGAAGCTGACGAGGCCGATCTTGAGCGCCTCAAGGATCTGGCCAGCGACGCGCCCGTGGTTCGAGCCGTCAACGCCCTGATCTCCCGGGCCGCTGAACTGCGCGCCTCGGATATCCATGCCGAGCCCAGCGAGGACGGGCTGAAGGTCCGGTTCCGTATCGACGGCGTGTTGCAGGATCAGGAGACGCTGCCGCCGCAGGTGAAGGCGGCCTTCGTGTCGCGCGTGAAGGTGCTGGCCAATCTCAACATCGCCGAGCGACGCCTCCCGCAGGACGGACGCATGCGGCTGGCCGTGCGCGGGCATGAGATCGACCTGCGCGTGGCCACTTCGCCGACGCTGTATGGAGAAAGCGTGGTCCTGCGCCTGCTGGATCGTTCGAACCTGACGCTCGAATTCGCCGACCTTGGCTTCGACGAGAGCATATTGCCGCCATTCCTCGATATGCTGGCGAGACCGCACGGCATCGTGCTGGTCACGGGGCCGACCGGCAGCGGCAAGACCACGACGCTCTACGCGGCGCTGGCCGCTTTGAATGCGCCGACGCGGAAGATCCTGACCATCGAGGATCCGATCGAGTACCGGCTGGCCGGCGTCAACCAGACCCAGGTCAGTCCTACGATCGGCCTGACTTTCGCGGCCGCCCTGCGCTCCTTCCTGCGCCAGGATCCGGACGTCATGATGGTCGGGGAAATCCGCGACCTCGAGACGGCGCAGGTCGCGGTGCAGTCGGCCCTGACCGGCCACACCATCCTTTCGACGCTGCACACCAACAGCGCCGCCGCCGCCGTGACGCGCCTGGTCGACATGGGGATGGAACCCTTCCTCATCAGCTCGACCGTGAACGCCGTGCTGGCCCAGCGGTTGGTGCGTCGGCTCTGTCCCGCCTGTCGCGTGCCGCATCATCCCGGGGTCAAGGAACTGTCGGCGCTGGGCTCGGCGGCGCGCGGCCTGGGATCCGCGCCAAGGCTTTGGGCGCCAAAGGGTTGCGAGGCGTGCGGTCACAGCGGCTTCAAGGGACGGCTGGCCATCCTGGAACTGCTGCCGGTCGATGACGAGATCGCTCGCCTGGTGCTGGCCCGGGCCGAGGCACGCGAAATCGAGCGCGCCGCGGTCGCCGCGGGGATGCGCACCATGCTGCAGGACGGCGTGGCCAAGGCCCTGGCCGGCCAGACCACCATCGATGAAATCCTCCGCGTCACCCGGGAGGAATGAGCGTCATGGCCACCTTCAGCTATCGGGCGCTTTCCCCCACGGGCGAGATCAGGTCGGGCGTATTGCTGGTGGCCTCGCGCGGAGAGGCGATTGAGAGCCTGCGTCGATCGGGCCTGACGCCCATCGACGCGGTCGAGACCGCCGCCCGTGAGGTCAGGCTAAAGGCGCCGGGCGCGGCGGCGCGGCGGGCCCTGGTCAACGCGGTGAGCGAGCTTTCGGTGCTGCTGACGGCCGGGCTGTCGCTGGACCGCGCGTTGTCGATCTCGGTCGAGAACGCAGCCGATCCCGTGCTGAAGGCCGCGCTTGTCCAACTTCAGAAGCAGGTCAAGGAGGGCGCGCCGCTGTCGCGCGCCATGGCCGGCGCCGGCGGGCTGTTTTCGCCGATGGCCTGCGCCATGGTCGAGGCGGGCGAGGCTGACGGCCGGCTGGCCCTGGCGCTATCGCGCCTGGCCCATACGCTCGAGCGGGCCGAGGCCCTGCGCCAGGCCGTCGTCTCGTCGATGGTCTATCCGATCCTGCTGACCGCGGTCACCGGCGGCGTGATCCTGATGATGCTGCTGTTCGTCGTGCCGCAGTTCGAAAGCCTTTTCTCCGACAACGCCGCGCAACTGCCCGTCGCCACCCGGGTGGTGATGGCGGCCAGCCAGTTGGTCCGCGCCCATGGACTGGCGGTGCTGCTGGCGGGGGTCGTGGCGGGAACGGGAGTCTGGCGCTGGCTGAAACAGCCGGCCATGCGCCTGGCCTTGGACCGGTTGCTGCTGTCCGTTCCGCGTCTGGGGCCCTTGATCAAGTCCGCCGAAACCGCCCGCCTGGCCCGGGTCCTTGGCAGCCTCGTGGAGGGCGGGGTGCCCTTGCCCACGGCGATGGCGATCGCGCGTCGGTCTCTGGTCAACAGCCACATGGCCGGCGCCGTCGAGCGCGTCGTGGCGGGGCTCAAGGAGGGCGGGGGCCTGACCCGTCCGCTGGCGGCCACCGGCCTGTTTCCGACCGTCGCCATCAGTTTCATGCGGACGGGCGAGGAGACCGCCCAACTCCCTCAGATGCTGGGCCGCCTGGCCGACGTCCTCGACCGCGACGTGCGCACCGCTCTGGAGCGTTTCGTGGCCCTGCTCACTCCGGCGATCACCATCGTGATGGGCCTCGCCGTGGGCGGCATCATCGCCGCCATCATGTCCGCCATCCTCGGCTTCAACGATATGGCCCTCGCATCATGACCCTTCACAGGAACATCCTCCACCGTCCGAACCGTCGACCGGCGCCTCGCGGCCGAACGGGCCGCCGCGCGGGGTTTTCCCTGCTGGAACTGCTGGTGGTGCTGGCGATCATGGCCTTGCTGGCGGCCATCGTGGCGCCGCAGGTCCTGAAATATCTGGGCTCGTCGCGCAGCCAGACCGCAAAGGTGCAGATCCAGAACATCGAGGCGGCGCTGGACCTTTTCCAGATCGGCGTCGGCCGATACCCGACCCAGGAAGAGGGGCTGGCCGCGCTGGTCACCGCGCCATCTTCCGCTGTCGGCTGGGACGGACCTTACCTCAAGAAGGCAGACGCACTGCAGGATCCGTGGTCGCGGCCCTACCTCTATCGCAGCCCGGGGCAGAAGGGGGCCGTCGACGTCTACACCCTCGGTTCGGACAACGCCGAAGGCGGTTCGAAAGAGGCAAAAGATGTCGGCAACTGGTGATCGCCGGGCCGGGATCGCGCTGATCGAGGCCATGGTCGTGGTCGCCATCGCCGCCATGATCGCCGTGATCGCCTTTCCGCAGATGAGGGCCGGCCTTGCATGGGCGCGCGTTCAGCAGGCGGCCGCGGGGCTGCGGGCCGACCTTCGCATCGCCCGGGCCCAGGCCCGGACCAGCGGCGCGCGGGTCGATCTCGTCATCGCCGAGGACGGGGCGGGCTACGGCTGGACGCCCGGCCCCCGCCGCAGCCTGATGGGGGGCGTACGCCTGGCGCCCGCCGGTTCCTCGACCAGCTTCTTTCCCGATGGCTCGGCGCAGGCCGGACGGCTGCGGCTGACCACGGGGCGGCGGGGCCTGGACATCATGGTCGATCCCGCGACCGGCGTCGTGGACGCCCTGTGATGCGGCGGTCTCGCGCGGGTTCGGTGTTGATCGACGCCCTGGTCGCCCTGGCGATCCTGACGCTGGTCATGGCTGGCGTCGCCCAGGTGACGCGCGACAGCCGGGCCCGGCATCGCGACATCGAAACCCGCCGTGCCGCCCTGATGGTGGCGCGCTCGCAACTGGCCGCCGTGGGCCTGGAGAGCCCCCTGACGGGCGGCATGGCGGCGGGCGAGCAGGACGGTTTCATCTGGAGGCTCGAGGCCGACCTCTGCAACGATGCGGAAGGCGACAGCGCCGCCGGCAGGCTTCACTGCGTGACGGTGACCGTACGACCCCAGAACGCCACCGGTCCGGTCGTGGTGCTGGCCAGCCGTCGCCTGGCGCCGGAAGGCTGATCATGGCGCGTTCCGGCTACACCCTGGTCGAGCTCCTGGTCGCTCTTGGCGTGCTGGCCCTGGTGGGCGTGCTGCTTCTGTCCGGCCTTTCGGGCCGGGGCGACGCCTGGCTGCGGATGGATCGCGCCACCAGCCGCGGCGAGGCCGTCGAAGCCGCGTTCAGCCTCCTGCGCGGGCGCTTGCAACATGCCGTCCCGGCCACGCGCTACGACATGCGGCCCGCGGGACCCGATTTCGACGGCGAGGCCGCACGGCTGACCTTCCTGGCCCCGCCGGCCGAACGCCAGGGCCGGGGCGCCTTGCGCCGTTATCGCCTGCTACTCGAGGCTGGCGGCGACCTCGTTCTGGAGTCCGTCAGCGACGTCGCCCTAAATCCCAACCGGCCGGAGCGTCGCGACGTGCTGCTGCGCGGCGTGGGCGCGCTGGACATCAGCTATTTCGGCCGAGTGGAGCCCGACCCCAATCCGCACTGGCGCTCCAACTGGCGGCAACGGCCGCGGATGCCGTCGCTGGTGAGGATCCGTATCGAGCCGGCCGACCCGAACGAGCGGCGATGGCCCGACCTGGTGGTGCATCCCCTGGCCGATATCGACACTGAGTGCGTGCTGGTCGTGCAGACCGGCGGATGCAGGTCGCGATGACCCTCCAGAAGATCCTCAACGCCGACCTAGCCACGATCGCGCGCTGGTGCCGCGAGGGCCTTTCCTGGTGGCTCGACGAGCTGGCCGATGCGATTCCGGCCCGGTGGCGCTCCGCGAGCCCGCGCCATGCGCCCTGGACGGCGCGGGTGGGCGCCGATGGCGCTATGCGGCTCTGGCGTGACGGGCGCCTGATCCCTCCCGAGGCCTGGTCGGGCCACACACCGCGGCGGGCGGATATTCTGCTTCCGGCGCAGGCGGTGCTGGTGCGCCGGATCGACCTTCCCCCTCTTTCCTCCCGCGACCTGCGGCGGATGCTGGCCGAGAACATGGACCGCCTGACGCCGTTTCCTGCGGACCGCGTCTATTTCGATGTGCTGGCGGAGGGCGAGAGCGGCCATGCGGGCCGTCGTCGCCTGCGTCTGGCCGTGATCCCGAGAGCGCAGGCCCAGGCCGTGATGGAGCAGGCGCGGGTCCTTGGCCTGGATGTCGAACGGTTCGGCGTCGAGGCTGAGGGGGGCAGGGGCGACATCGACTTCATGACCGCGATCAGGGACGAGCAGGGCGGGGGGCGCGATCTTCGCCGGTCGGTCTGGTGGTCGGCCTGCGCGGGGCTCGTGGCGCTCAACGTGGCGGCGGCTGTTTTCATGGACGTGCGGGATGTGCGTCGCCTGGAGGCGGCGGTCGCGGCCGACCAGCCGAAGGTGATGGCGGCCGCGAGGCTCCGCCAGGCCGTCGCCGAGGGTCAGCGGATGCGCCTTGACCTCCTGACCCGACGGTCGCGCAACGAGCCGCTGCGGATTATCGACGCCCTCGGCAAGGTTCTGCCTGACGGCCAATGGGTTCATCGGCTGGAGTGGAATGGGCGCGCGGTGCGGATCGCGGGCTTCAAGACCCAAGGGTTCGACGTGCCGGCGGCCCTTCGTCAGACGCCGGCCCTGACCAATCCGCGCTCGCTGCTGTCGGACATGCCGGTCAGGACCGCCAGCGGGGTAGAGCCTTTCGACGTCATCGCCGACTCGACCGCGAGGGGGGGGCGATGAGAACGCTGACGGTCCGGGAAAGACGCATCGTGGCTCTCGGCGTGCTGGCCGCGCTCGTAGGCCTGGGCTGGCTGGCGGTTGTCGCGCCCGTGCTGGAGGGCTTCCATGTCCGGGGCGAGCGGCGGCGCGAAGCGCTGCAGCGGCAAGCGCGCGATCAGCGGCTGCTGGCGAGCCTGCCTGTCCTGCGCAAGGCCCTGGCCGAGCAGAAGCGTACCGGCCGCGCCTTCCAGATCACTGCGCCCAGCCGGGGGCTGGCGATCGATGCTCTGAAGCAACGGCTGACCAGCAGCCTCGGACAGGAGGGCGCCGTGGTCGGGCCTGCCGAGGAGGTTCGGGCCGAAACGCCCGCCGGCTGGGTCAGCGTGCGCGCCGACGCGACGCTGACCCTGGCGCAACTGAACGCTGGCGTCAGGCGCATCGAGAACGAGGCCCCCTATGTCGTCGTCGACTACGTCTCCATCAATGCCGAGCAGGCGGCCCGCACCGGCCAGCCAGGCCCGCTCGCCATCCGGCTCCAGATCTCGGCTCTCCATGTCCTTCCTCCCCAGGCCCGGTAGCGGCGCATTCACGCCGGCGTCGCTGTGCGCGGTCCTGCTTGCGGGTCTGGCGGCGCAGGTCGCCTGGCCGGTCGAGACGGCCTTTCCTCCGCGTGAGCGTGGCTCTGTTCCAACGCCGCGGTCGCCGATCGCCTCGCCCGTTCCCGACTACGAGACCCTGACCTCGCGGCCGCTGTTCTCACCCGATCGGCGCACGGCCGGCGGCGCGGGCGGTGGCGACGCGACGGCGCCCGACGTGCAGGGGCCCATCCTCGTTGGTGTCGTCAGCGATCAGCGCGTCGGCAGCGCCGTCGTCCGCGGCGGCGACGGTGCGGCGGGTGTCGTGCGGGTGGGGGAAACCTGGCGCGGCTGGCGTCTGGTGTCGGTCGGCCGGCGGACCGCCACCTTCGATGGCCCCGGAGGTCGCGTCACCGCTGCGCTCGGCGGCGCTGGATCGCCCCATTCGACCTCCGTTCCCACGTCGTCACCACAGGAAGCTCGCCCATGACCCGCCGCGTTCGCGCCTTCCTGTCCGTCTCGTGCGCGGGCCTGACCCTGGCCGGCTGCGCGTCCTCGTCGGCGCCGACGCCCGGTCCGCGCAGCGCCGCCGCACCCCGGATCGAGGCCAGGCCTGCGCAGGAGCCATCCCCGACCGATGACCGAGTGCGTTCGACCATCCTGCGTGGCGCCGAAACCTATCCCGGATCGTCGGCGGTCCGGCCGCCGTGGCGTCCGCGTCCGGGCCCGGTCGCTCTGAACCTTCCGGGCGTCGGCGTAGGCGAGTTCGCCAAGGCGGTGTTCGGCGACATCCTGCGCACGCCCTACGCCGTCGCGCCCTCGGCGTCCGGCGTGGTGACTCTGGTTACGCCCCGGCCGGTCGCGCGGGCCGATGTACTGCCTCTGGCCGAAGACGCCTTGCGCGGCGCGGGCCTGGCTCTGGTCGTGCGCGACGGCGTGCAGACCATCGTCAGCCTGGCCGAGGCCCGCGCCCAGAGCGGACCGGTCACGGGCGGCCAGCCCGGCTTCGGGACCGAAACTATCCAGCTGAAGTTCGCCAGTCCCGCGGCGCTCAAGAGCCTGCTTGAACCCATCGCCCCCGGGGTGATCACCGCCGCCGACCCGGTCAGCAACACGATCGTGCTTTCCGGCGCCTCCGGCCAAAGGCGCGGGGTCCGCGATCTCGTCGAGCAGTTCGACGTAGACTGGCTGAAGGGCATGAGCTTTGGCCTCTACGTGCCCAAGAACACTGATGCGCGGCTGATCGCGCCGGAACTTGATCGCCTGATCAACGCGCCGGACTCGCCGATGGCGGGGCGGGTCAAGCTGATCGCCATGGAGAAGCTGAACGGCGTGATGGCCGTGTCGTCGCAGGCCCAGCATCTGGACGACATCCGCCGCTGGGTGGAGATCCTGGATCGCGAGGGGCAGTCCGACGAGCGGCGCCTCTTCGTCTACCGCGTTCAGAACGGACGGGCCTCGGATCTTTCCCGGGTGCTGAGCGCCGCCTTCGGCCGGGGGATGACCGCTTCTGCTCCAGCAACGGGAGCGGACGGCCGCTCGGAAAGCCGCTCGGGCTTACGGCCCTCGAGTTCTCCGCTGCTCGCGTCGCCGCCTGCGGGAACGACGCTGCCAGGCCAGTCACCGACCCCGGTCTCGCCCGGAGGAGGCGGGCTAGCCGATGGCCTGGTGCTGACGGGCGACGATTCCAACAACGCCGTCATCGCCTTCGCCACGCCGCGTGAGTACGCCCTGATCGAGGACGCCCTGCGCAAGCTGGACGTTGCGCCGATGCAGGTGGTGGTGGAAGCGGTGATCACCGAGATCGCCCTCAACAACGCGCTGCGCTACGGCAGCCAGTGGTTCATCCAGTCTGGGAACGACCAGGCGATCCTCAGCCAAGGGAAGACCCAGGCCGCCGCGCCCAACTTCCCGGGGTTCGCCTACCTGCTCAACAGCGGCTCGGTGGCCGCCACGCTGACGGCCCTGTCCACCGTCACTGACATCGAGGTCCTGTCGGCTCCCAACCTGATGGTGCTGAACAATCACACGGCGTCGCTTGAGGTCGGCGACCAGGTCCCGATCTCCACCGGATCGGCGCTGAACAACGACTCCGTGATCAGCTCCATCGACTACCGCGACACGGGCGTGCTGTTGAAGGTGACGCCCCGGGTCAACAGCGGCGGCCTGGTGCTGCTCGACATCGTCCAGGAGGTCAGCGACGTCTCCCAGACCTCGAGTTCGACGATCGACTCACCGACCATCTCGGTCAGGAAGATCGCCACCTCGATCGCCGTGCAGGATGGCCAGACCGTCGCCTTGGGCGGGCTGATCCGCGATCGGAACAGCAAGACGCGCGACGGCGTGCCGCTGATCAGCGCGGTGCCGGTTCTGGGGGCCTTGGCCGGCTCGCGCGACAACAGGCGCGAGCGGACTGAACTGCTGGTGATGCTGACGCCGCGCGTCCTGCGCAACAGCGTCGAGATCCAGGCGGTGACCGACGAACTGCGCGAGAAGATCCGCTCGATCGCGCCCGCGCCTCCGAAGTTCCTGCCGTGACCCAGCAGCTGGATCGAGGTGGACGAAAAGGATCCGCCCTGGTTCCGGTCATGGTCAGTGTACTGATATTCTCATATCTCGCCTACGCCGTCCTGGCGGCCGACCGTGGCGCCACGGCCAGTTTCGACGCACAGATTTCGACCGCGCGCCTGGAGGCGGCGGCCGACGCCGGCGTGGCCACGGCGATCCATCGGCTGGCGTCACGCGATGCGGCGCGCCGCTGGTCGATCGACGGGCGCCCCCATCGTCTGGACGTGCAGGGGATCGAAGTCGTCGTATCGGTCGAGGACGAGCGTGGAAAGGCGCCGATCAACCTCATGGGCGAAGCCGAACTGCGCCGCCTGTTTGAGGCCGCCGGCGCGCCCGGGCCTGGTCTCGATCGGCTGGTCGACGGCGTGATGGACTGGCGGGACAACGGCGACCGCGTGGCCGGGCAGTCGTTGCGCAACGCCCAGCGCGGCGTTCGTCCCCGCTTGGGGCCGATCCGCTCGGTGGACGAACTGGCCGAGATCGACGGTGTGGACCCGGCGCTCCTCGACGCGATCCGGCCAGCCGTCACCCTGTTCTTCGGCGATGGTCCCTTCAGCCCCCGCACGGCCCATCCCCTGGCTCTCGCCGCCATGACGGCCGCCGGCGCGGATTCGCCGGACGCCATCGCCCGTGCGCGCGAGATCGCCGGACAGCGGACGGCGCTTGAAGTCTCGACAGTCAGTCAGGTCGGGCGGGCCTTGACCTTGCGCCTGACGGCCAGGGATGGGCGGGGGAGGGTGTTTCGCCGCACCGTCGTCGCCGAACTTACCGGAAACCGCGCCACGCCCTTCTGGATCCGCGCCGTGGACTGAACGGACCGGAAGCTGATACGTACGGCGCGAGACGATGGGGTCGTGGTCGTCCGGGTGGGGAGCTGTCGACGATTAGCATGCGATCCCTCCCGCTAGGTTCGCGGCGCCGGATGTCGCTTGGCGACAGCCTGGCGTGCGGCACGCTGGCGGCCGCCGTCTGGCTGCTGACTATTTCCTCGGCGGGAGCCGTCCAGGCCCGGCCGCAGGTCGCGTCTCGGCCGGCCGGTCTGGCCTTCGATATCGGCGCCCGTCCGCTCAGCGCAGCCATCGAAGCCTATGCGCTCACCACCGGAATACAGGTTCTTTACGATCGCCCCAGCAGCGAAGCGCTGCGTTCACACGGCGTTTCGGGCGTGTACACGCCCGAGGCCGCCTTGCGCCTGCTGCTGACGGACACTGGGCTGGAACCGGAGTTCACCAGCAGCCACAGCGTCGTGCTGCGACCCAGCAGGCCGGCCGCTGCGCCGCCGTCGTTCGGACCGCCGCCCGCCGGCGTGGCCGTGCTGCCGCTCGATACGCTGGACGTGCGCGGCGTCGCGACGATCGCGGAGGAGGGGACGCGTCTGGACCTCAAGCTCTACGGCGGGCTCGTCCGTAGTGCGGTCCATCAGGCCCTGCTGAACCCCCGCTACGCCACCGGCGGCTCGTACCGTGTCACGTTGCGACTGTGGATCGATCCCCGAGGCCTTGTGACCGAGATGGCCGCCGCGGACTCGTCCGGGGACGCGCGCCGCGATCTCGCCATCGCCGAGGCGATGCGTGGCTTGAGGATCAGCGCACCGCCGCCCGAAGGACTTCCCCAGCCTGTGGTCTTGACCATCACCTCCCGGCCGGCGGGATAGATCGGCCGGAAAAGCCGCCGGGTCCTGTCATCGTTTCCACACGGATTGAGTGTGGGTTCTGTCACGCTACCTTTACGGTGGCGCCCTAGATTGATGGCGAGGTCGTCGCTCGCTTCCGTTGCGGGCCTGGGGCTGAACGTCAACGCCAGGCCCTTTTCCGGTCGCGGCAGCAATTGGATTGGTTGGGCGATTGCGTGCTTATCCCCGGCATTTCAATGTCTTGGGTTTTGCCGGAGCAGTGATCCTGCACGGGCTTTTCGCCGCTGCCCTTCTTTTTCTCGCGCCCGAAGAAGGGGCCGCGCCGGTGGTGGCGGAGGACGGCGCCGGAGCAATCCTGGTCAGCCTGGTCTCGGAAGCGCCGGCGAAGGCGGAGCGCGCGGCGCCGGCCGCCGTTCCCCCGATGGCGGCGACCGCCCGTGCTGACGCCGTGCTCGTCCAGGCGGCGTCGGCGCAGGGCGAAGGCGGGGGGAGAGAAGATCGCCAGCAGGCAGCAAGGGACGGCGGAGCCGTCGGTGGCGTGCAGGCGGTTTCGATCGATCCGGCGACGGGATCGGACTATCGCGCGCGCCTGCTGGCGCACATACAGCCGTTCCGGCGCTATCCAGCCAGGGCGCAGGATCTGGACGCCAGGGGTGTCGCGCAGATTCTGTTCATGGTTGAGCAGAACGGCAAGGTCTCCGGCGTCTGGGTCAAGGCCAGCTCCGGCTTCGAGGTTCTCGACGCCGAGGCCGTAGCGACGGTCTTGCGGGCGCAGCCTATGCCGCATGTTCCCGCCGGGCTGCCGTCGCCGCTGGCGGTGCAGCTTCCGGTTTCATTCAGTCCATCGTGAAGGCGCGGACGGATCGGTAGGGGGCCGTCTCAGGGCGGTTGTTGCAGTGGGCGAGCGGGGTTTTCCCGCTAGGCCAATGCGTTGGGGCGATATTCGATGTCCGACTCGAGTTGGACCGGTCTGCGGGAGCGCCTGCTCGACCGGTATGACGATTTCGTTCGCAAGCTGACCCGTCGCCTGGGGTCGGCGGACCTCGCGCGTGAGGCCGTGCACGAGACCTTCCTGCGCCTGCAGCGCACCGATCCTTCCGAACCGGTGCGCAATCTCGACGCCTATCTGTTCCGCACGGCGATCAACATCGCCAAGAACAAGCGCAAGGTCGAAAGCCGCTACCTGACCTTTTCCGAGACCGAGGCCCTGGTCGGCATCCCGGACGATACCCCCGATCCGGCGCGCGTGGCCGAAAGCCGATCGGAGGTCGCGCTGCTGGTGCGCGCTCTCGCGGAACTGCCGCCGCGACGGCGAGCGATCTTCGAGGCTTCCTGGGCGGGCGGCGTGCCTCATGCAACGCTGGCGGCGACGCACAACGTCCATCTGAGAACAATCCAGCGAGAACTCGAGCTGGCCGCCGAACATGTTCGGCGGTTCTGCAAAGAAAAAGATCGCGCCTCGCGTCGCAATTCCCATCGTTGATTGTCTCTAGAGTGTCGTCCACTCCTTTGGGGCCGAGCTTCCTTGCCTGGGTCATGCCGTTTATGAGCGATCTGAACGAAAGCGCCGTCTCCGACGCGCTGGCGCTAGAAGCGCTGACCTGGCTGAACCGGCTGTTGTCCGGCGCGGTCACCGAGGACGAGGCGGAGCGGTTTCAGGTTTGGCGCGGCCAGAGCCCTGCCCACGAGGCCGCCTTTGCTGACGCCGTGAGCCTGCAGCGTCGCGTGCGGGCGGCGGTGCGCGCGCGGGACGCGGGCGTCCTTCGTCCGCCGTCGGCAGTTCGCGGCCGGGCCATGCGCGGCCGTTTCGATCCGGGGCGCCGCGCGATGCTGGTGGGCGGAAGCGCCGCGGCGGCCACCGCCGCCGGCTATGCGGTTTACGTCCGCTCCGACGTGTTTACAGACGGCCTGGGCCTGATGACTTCCGACTACCGCACGGCGGTGGGCGAGCGCGACGCGGCCTCGCCTGCGCGGGGCGTCTCGCTGGAGCTCAACACCAAGACCAGGGTCTCGCTGCTGAAGGCCGCCGGAACCGCCGAAGGGATCGAGGTACAGGCGGGTGAGGCGATGATCAGCGCCGATAGGCGGGGCGAGGTCCCGTTCCTGGTCCGCGCCGCCCAGGGCCGTATCCTCGTGAGCCAGGGACAGGTCAATGTTCGCCACGACGGCGCAGAAGTCTGCGTGACCTGCCTGGGCGGCGAGGCGGAGCTCCAGCATCGTGGGGGCGGTGTGCGGCTGACCACCGGCGGCCAGGTGCGCTACGGCCAGAACGGCCTGGGCGCGACCGTGGCGGTCGATACCCTGGTCACTTCGGCCTGGCGCAGAGGACTGCTGATCTTCCGCGACACGCCGCTGCAGAGCGTCGTCGATGAACTGAACCGTTACCGGCCCGGAAAAATACTGCTTGTCGGCGACGCCCTGGCGCGTCGTCCGGTCTACGGGGTCTTCCGCACCAGCCAGATTCAGGCTGCGATCGAGCAGATCCGAGACCTGACCGGCGCGCGGCTGGTCGATCTTCCGGGCGGCGTCGTGCTGCTGCGATGAGGGGCGCGGGCGGTTCCCGGACCGACGCAAAAACTTCATCCAATTTCTTGTCGCGATCGCCCCGTCCGAGCTGTCTCTAACACAAACGGGGGCGTCGAAAGCGGCGCGGCCCTACATTTCGTAGGGCTTGAACTCGTCCACCTCAGCAGGTGGGCGGGTGAATTCAATCGTGCACCGAGTTCGGTTGCTAGGACCGAAGCTTCGATACCCCCGAAACTCTTCCGTGCCGTGAGTGCGCCGCGCCGAAGTGAGATGGTTACTTGTGTCTGGGGGTCTGATCTTTGTCTGTACAGACGTCGTGTCCCGCGAGCGGCAGGCCGCCGCGTGAACTGATGCGCGAGGGACGCATGATGTCGCCTGCGCGGGTGCTGCAGGTCGCCCTGGGCGCCCTGGCGACGGCCTGCGCCCTGGGCGCTTCGAGCGCAACCGCCCAGGAGGCTTCGGGCCAACCCGAGCCGACCTTCGACATTCAGGCCATCGACATCGACGGCAACACCGTTCTCGACCAGGTCACGCTGGAGAAGGCGATCTATCCGTTCATGGGGCCGGGACGGACCCGCGCGGACGTCGCCGGGGCCCAGAAGGCGCTGGAGGCGGCGTATCACGCCAAGGGCTTCCAGACCGTGGTCGTGGAGGTGCCGCGCCAGAACGTCTCGGAAGGCGTGGTCAAGCTGCATGTGGTCGAGGCGCCGGTGGGGCGCCTGCGCGTGGTGGGCTCGAAGTACCATTCGCTGGAGGCGGTGAGGGAAGCGGTGCCGGCCCTGGCCGAGGGAAAGGTGCCCGACCTCAACGCCGCTCAGGTCCAGCTCGCCGCAGCCAACAGGCTGCCCGACCGGCAGGTCACCCCGATCGTCCGCGCCGGCGCAGCGCCAGGCACGGTCGACATCGACCTGCAGGTGGCCGAGGAAGCGCCGCTGCACGGCAGCGTCGAGCTCAACAACGACCACAGCGCCTCGACCAAGCCTCTGCGTCTTTCGACCAATCTGCGCTACGACAATCTCTGGCAGCGCGGGCACAGCCTGTCGCTGACCTACCAGCTCGCGCCCGAGCGCCGCTCCGACACGGAGGTCTATGCGGGCTCGTACGTCGCGCCGATCTGGAACACGCCTTTCACGGCGCTGCTCTACGGCTTCCGCTCCAACAGCGACGTGGCGACGGTCGGCGGGGTGTCGGTCCTGGGCAAGGGCACGACGGTCGGCGCTCGGCTCATCTACCAGTTCCCGTCCGCCGAGTCTGTCAGCCAGAGCCTGTCGGCCGGCATCGACTACAAGAAGTACTTCGAGTTCGTACGGCTCGACACCACGGCGGTGAGCGACGGCCAGATCGAATATTGGCCGCTCAACGCCACCTACACCTGGCGCCGGCAGGGCGCGTCCGTCACCTCCGCCAGTCTGGCGGTCACCGCCAACATCCGCGGCTTCGGCGACGACGATGGCGGCTTCAAGGAGCGACGCGCCGACGCGCGCGCGAACTTCGTCCACATGAACCTGGACCTTCAGCACCTTCGCCCGGTGGGGGGCGGCTTCGACGCCAGTCTCCGGTTCTCAGGCCAGATCGCGGACACGGCCTTGCCCTCGGCCGAGCAATTCTCGGCCGGCGGCCTGAGCAGCGTGCGCGGCTACCTGTCGGCCGAGGCCGTGGGCGACGGCGGCGTGATGGGGTCGATCGAGTTGCAGTCACCCTTGCTGGCCAGTGCGCCCGGCGTTCTCGACAACTGGAAAGCTTACGCCTTCCTCGACGGCGCTGGCCTCTGGGTCAGCCAGCCACTGCCTGAGCAGCGCGAGGAGTTCTTCCTCTACAGCGCCGGACTGGGCACGCGGCTGCAGTTGTTCAAGCACTTGGACGGCGACGTCTTCGCCGCCTTCCCCCTGCGAGACGGACCCAACCGGACGACCGGACGGCCGTACTTCTCCTTCAGCCTGAAAGCGGAGTTCTAGGATGCGCGGCGCGCGAGCCCTTGGGGGCGGTTTGAAAGGCTTCGTCTTCGCAGCACTGCTGGCGCTCGCCGCTGCGGCGCCCACGGGGGCTTCGGCGTGGTGGGACAAGACCTGGGCCTATCGCAGCAAGATCGACATCGACACGACCGCCAAGGGCGTGGCGATTAACGGAACGATCGGGCGGGCGCCGTTGCTGCTTCGTCTGCACAGCGGCAATTTCCGCTTCGAGGATGCTGCCGAGAACGGCGCGGACCTTCGCTTCGTGGCCGCTGACGACAAGACGCCGCTGGCCTACCATATCGAGAGCTTCGATCCGTTGCTGGGCGTGGCGACCGTCTGGGTCGACATTCCCGAGTTCCCGGTGGGCGCGAGCCGCTCGATCTGGATGTACTACGGCGCCAAGGATGCGACGGCGGCGGTCGACACGGCGGCCACTTTCGACGCCGACTATGCCGCCGTCTTCCACTTCGACGCGGCCACGGGCGTCGCGCCCAAGGACAAGACGGCCAACGCCAACAACGCCCAGACCCCGCCGGCCTCGACCGACGAGGGCTCGGTGATCGGCCGCGGCGGTCGTTTCGCTGGCGGCGCGCCGATGGCCCTCGCCGCGTCTCCGTCGCTTGCGCTCGCGGCCGGCGCGCCTTTCACCGTCAGCCTCTGGGTCCGGCCCGACGCCATCGCCGGCTCGACGGCGCTGGTCGCCCGCCGCGAGGGCGCGCAGGGCCTGGTGATCGGCCTGCAGGAGGGCGTGCCCTTCGTCGAGATCGGCGCAAGCAGGCTCGCTGCTCCAGCCGCGCTGGGGCAAGGCAAGTGGAGCCACCTGGCGGTCGCTTCCGACGGCCGGACGGCGGTGCTTTACGTCGACGGCCGGGAGGCGGTTTCAGGAGCGGCCGGCACGCCGGCGCTGAACACGACCATCGCCGTTGGCGCCGATGCGCCTGGGGGAGGCCTGGCCGGCTTTGTCGGCGCGATCGACGAGCTTCGCTTTTCCAAGTCCGTCCGCGCGCCGGCCCTGATCCAGATGGACGCCGCCTCGCAGGGCGCGGAATCGCGGCTGGCCACGGTCGTGGGTGACGAGAAGCAGTCCGGCGCGGGCTTTGGTCCCTTCGGCGTGATCGTCAAGTCGGTGACCGTCGACGCCTGGGTGATCATCGCCATCCTCGGCCTGATGGGCGCGGCGTCGTTCTGGGTGATCTGGAGCAAGTCGGTCTATGTCGGCCGCGTAGACGCCGCCAATGACCGCTTCGTCAAGCTGTTCCGCGAGCACGGAGACGACCTGCTGGCCCTCAGCCATCCGGACCGGCTGGGCCGCTCCGAGGCCAAGACGGTGGAGAGCTCGTCGATCTACCGCATCTACCGCGCCGGCGCCGACGAGATCGAACGACGTCGCCAGCATGGCTCGACGATCCTGCGGGCCGAAGCGATCCAGGTGATCCGCGCCCTGATGGACGCCACCCTGGTGCGCGAGAACCAGCGCCTGGCCAAGTCGCTGGTGGTTCTGACCATCGCCATTTCGGGCGGCCCGTTCCTGGGGCTGCTGGGCACGGTCGTCGGCGTGATGATCACCTTCGCGGCCATCGCGGCTGCTGGCGACGTCAACGTCAACGCCATCGCTCCCGGGATTTCAGCCGCGCTGCTGGCCACCGTCGCCGGCCTCGGCGTCGCGATCCCGGCTCTGTTCGGCTACAACTACGTCGTCACCCGCAACAAGTCGGTCCAGGCGAACATGCTCGTGTTCGTTGACGAGTTCATCACGCGTGCGTCGGAGCGCTACAGCGCTTCGTCCTTCGCGGAAGCCGCTGAATAGCGGCCGCAGCGAGGGGGACACGCCATGCAAGTGCAGGACGACGACCGTCTCTACGACGACATCAACATCACGCCGATGCTCGATCTGGCCTACGTGCTCCTGATCGTCTTCATCATCCTGACGACGGCCTCGGTGCAGGGGATCAAGGTCGATCTGCCCAAGGCGAGCTCGGCGACCAGCCTGGCCAAGCCTAAGACCAAGGCGATCACCATCAACAGCAATGGCGACGTCTTTCTCGACGCCTATCCGGTGACCTTGCCCGAACTGGAGGCGCGCCTGCGCACCCTGAAGGCGACCGAGCCGGAGTTCCCGATCGTCGTCAAGGGCGACGCAGTGGTCCAGTACCAGCGCGTCACCGACGTCCTCGACCTGCTGCGCCGGCTAGACCTGAACCAGGTCGGCCTGGTGACCGGCCGGCCGGAAGCGTCTTGAGACCGGCCAGATGAGCGGCCAGTCCCTTTTCCGGAGAATGGGCGCGATCGCCCGGATCGCCGTCCCCATCGTGATCCTGGTCGCGCTGGGCGTCGGTGTCTGGCGCCTTGCGACCGACACCGACGGAGTGAACCGTCCGGCCGCGCCGCCGCCGATGATCGCCCTGGCGCCGCCGCCTCCGCCGCCTCCACCTCCGCCGCCCAGGGAGCAGCCGCCCGAGCCGGAGAAGGAGACGACTCCATCGCCCAGCCCCGAGCCCAAGCCCGAGGCGCCGCAGAAAAGTGAAGCGCCCAAGCAACTGACGATCAACGGGCCGGCTCAGGCCGGGTCGGACGCTTTCGGCGTCGCCGCCGGCAAGGGCGGGGGCGTCGCGGTCGGCGGGGATCCGAACGGTTCCGACGGCCTGGGGGGAGGCGGCTTCGCCGAGGCCAGCTACGAGCGCTATCTGCGCTCGACCCTGCAGAGCGCTGTCCAGGCCGACGACCGCATCAACAAGCTGTTCTTCAACGCCCAAGTGCGGATCTGGGTGAGGGCGGACGGGGCGATCGGCTCGGTCGTGATCTCCAAGTCCAGCGGCGACGAGCGCGCCGACCGCGCCCTGGTCGCCGCGCTGCAAGGCTTGCCGCGCCTGGATCCGCCGCCGCCGCAACTGAAGTTTCCGGCCCGCGTGGCCCTGCGGGGACGGAGGGCATGACCCTCCCGCCGCACAGACGAACCGACAGGGGATTTTCGATGTCTGAACCCTCGACCCTAAAGCCCGGCCGAGGCGCCCTGGGGGGCGCGGCCGTGGCGGGTCTTCTGGCTATCGCTGCGGCCGGGCCGGCGGCCGCCTCGGAGTCGGCGCCGTCCGCCGACCTGGCGGTCAATCTGACGCGGCTTCTGGTCAAGCAGGGCGTGATCAGCCAGGCCGCCGCCGATCAGCTTATGGCCGAAGCCGCGCGTCAGACGGCGTCGGCCCAGGCCGCTTCCGCCCAGGCGACCGCGCCCGCCTTGCCGCCGCCTGCGCCCGGGACGACACGCATCCCGTACGTGCCGGAAACCGTGAAGGCGCAGCTTCGCGACGAAATCCGGCAAGAAGTGATCCAGCAGGCCAAGGCGGAGAACTGGGCCCAGCCCAATGCGATCCCCGAATGGACCCAGCGCATCACCCTGAGCGGCGACCTGCGCTTTCGCGACCAGTTCGACCAGTATGACGAGGGCAACGTGCCGATCCTGGTCAACTTCGCGGCGCTTAACGCCAGGGGGCCGACGGACCTCAACCCCAACACCAACCCCGCTGGGGTTCCGCTGCTCAACACCTTGCAGGACCGCGGCAGCCAGATGTCCGTCCGCGCTCGCCTGAAGCTGCGCGCCGAGATTTCGGACACGATCACCGCCACGGTGAGACTGGCCAGCGGCCGCAACAACAGCCCGATCTCGACCACCCAACTGCTGGGCGGCGGATTGACCAAGAAGGACATCTGGCTCGACCAGGCCTTTATTGACGTAAAGCCGGCGTCCTGGATCAGCGGTACGTTGGGACGGATGCCCAACCCGTTCGTCGCCGAGATCGAGGGCCACAAGCTCTCCGAGCTGATCTACGACGAGGATCTGGCCTTGGACGGCCTGGCGGGCGGCCTCCGTTACGACCTGTTCCCCAAGCACGGGATCAGCGTGTCGGGCACGGCCGGCGCCTTCCTGCTCGACTACCGCGATGGGGACTTCCCCGACACCAGCGTCAACAAGGCCAGCACAAAGACCAAGTGGATGTTCGGCGGGCAGGGCGCGGTCGACTGGAAGACCCCGCGCGTAGATTGGCGCGCCAGCCTGGGCTTCTACCAGTTCCAGTACGACCGCGGCCTGCTTTCGGAGCCTTGCGCCCTCTACACCGGGCTCACCGAATGCTCGACCGACTTCACCCGGCCGTCCTTTATGCAGAAGGGCAACACGCTCTTCCTCATCCGCAACATCCTGCCGCCGCCCGGCGTCACCGACTATCCGGTGCCGCAGTATGCGGGCCTGAGCTTCGACTACGACGTCTTGGACCTGACCTCATCGGTCGACGTCAAGCTGGCCAATCAGCGTCACCTGCTGCTGGTCGGCGCCTACGCACGCAACCTGGCCTTCGATCGCGGCGACGCCTGCCGCTACAACGAGCTCGGCCTGCCGGTGAACAACAACATCGACGCCAATCCCTGTCCCGCGCCGGCGGCCGGCCAGGCGGGCTCGCGACTGGCCACCGGGCCGAACGCCTACATGGGCAAGGTGGTCTATGGCCACCTCAACCCATATCGCTGGGGCCAATGGAGCGTCACTGGCGGCTACAGGCGAGTGGAAGCCGACGCGATGCTCGACGGCTACACCGACTCCGACTTCCACCTCGGGGGAACCAACGCCAAGGGCTACTTCCTCAACGCCAGCATGGGGCTGTTCAACGGCGCCAACCTCGAATTCCGCTGGTTCAGCGCCAACGAGGTGGCGGGCCCGCCGCTGTCGATCGACGTCGGCCAGATTGACTTCAACGTGAGGTTCTGACCATGCGCCGCACGGTCATCGCCCTGACCCTGGCCCTGGGCTTCGCCGGGGCCGCCCAGGCCCAAAGCCTGGAAGATCGCCTGCGCAGCCAGCTCGTCGCCGTCAACGGCCGATTGCAGGCGTTGCAGAACGATCAGGCTACCCTGGTCGCCCAGAAGACCGCCGCCGAGGCGGAGCGCGACGCCCTGCGCCGCCGTGTGGCGGGGGCCGAGGCCCAGGCCCGCGCGGCGCGCCGTGACACCGCCGGTCCCGAACTGGCGCGCTACAAGGCTCAGGCCGACCAGGCCATGCAGGCCAAGACCGAGACCGAGGCGGCATTGGCCGCGGCCCAGGCCGAGGTTTCGCGTCTGTCTCTGCAGGTTCAGCAGGAGCAGGCCGAGAGGCGGAAACTGGCGGAAGGCCTGGCTGAGGCCAAGGCCGCCGCCGAGGTCGCGCGCGCCAAGAACGCCGAGGCCCTCGCCGTCGCCCGCGAGGTTCTCGACGCCTACGAGCGGGTCGGCCTGGCCGACGTCGTCGCCCGTCGCGAACCCTTCATCGGTCGCAAGCGCGTCGAGATCGAAACGATCGAGCAGGCCTATGCTGACCGGCTCTACGGCGCACGGTTGGACGTCCCGCCGACACCTCCCAAGGCCCAGTAACGCGCCAGACGGCGCAGTTTCGTCACCCAAGATACGAGCATGACCATGGTCGCCACATCCAAGCTTCCGCTGTCCACGATCGGACGGGCCCGCCGCGCGCTGTTCTGCGGCGCGAGCGTCATGGTCATGCTTTCGGCGGGTGCGGCGGGCCAGGCGTCGGCCGATGGGCTGACGGCCCTCAGGGCCGGAGCGAGGGTGCCGGCCACCGGCGCAGGCGTTCCCTCTGTTGCGGCGCCCGTCGTGCCCGGCGTCACGCCGAACGCGGGTGCTTCGGCGGCCGCGACGCGCGGCCTGCTGAACGCGACCAACGCTCAGAAGGCGGTCAATGTCTCGGTCCAGGCCCAGGCGGCCGCCCGCCAAGCCGCCGCTGCTCTGGGCGCCGCCGTGCCGGACGGCCTGGGGAAGGGCGGTCTCAATCCCGCTGGTTCCGGGACGACGGGATCGGGCCTGTCGCTCTGGTACGGCGCCAAGGCCCCGACCCAGACGACCTCGGCCTCGGGGCAGATCCAGGTCGACATCAAGCAGACCGACTCCCGGGCGATCCTGTCTTGGGAAACCTTCAACGTCGGGACCAAGACCACCCTCAACTTCGACCAGAGCCTGAACGGCGTCGCCCAGCCCGACTGGGTGGTGCTTAACCGGGTGACCGGCGGGCTGGATCCTGTCACCGGGCTGCGAGATCCGTCCCAGGCCATGACCCCCAGTCAGATCCTGGGGGCGATCAAGGCCCAGGGCACGGTGCTGGTCATCAACCAGAACGGCGTCCTGTTCGGCGGGACCGCCCAGATCAATACGCGGTCGTTGATCGCCAGCAGCCTTGAGGTCGGTCGGCCCGCCCGCCTGATCGGAAGCGTCGTCCGGGACACGTCGATCGCCGACCGCAACGCCGAATTCCTGACCGGCGGCCTCCTGGGCATCGGGACCCAGGACAGCAACACCACCGGTCTGCAGACTTTCTCGGCCCTGACCGGCGCAGACGGCCGGTTCTCCGTGGTGGCCGAGGGAGCCGTCACGGTGGAGGCTGGAGCGCAGATCACCGCCGCTGATGGCGGGCTTATCCTGCTGGTCGGTCCCAAGGTGGTCAATGCGGGCAGCCTTTCGGCCACCCGCGGTCAGGTCAGCCTGGCCTCGGGGCGGTCGGTGCTGCTGACAGCGTCGGAAGGGGCCGCCACCAGCGTCGATCCCAATGTCCGGGGCCTCGTCGTTAAGACCACTAACGCCGCCGGGCGCATCGGCGGCGCGCCGACCGTGCAGGACTATGTTCGCAACACCGGCCTGATACGCTCGGCCGAGGGCTATGTTTCGCTGAACGCTTCCAAGGCCGCGGGCGCGGCGATCAACGAGGGCGTGATCACCGCCACCACCAGCGTGTCGCGCAACGGCCATGTCCTGCTCAACGGTGCCGACGTCCGTGTGGCTCCGGCCAGCGTGATCGCCATTACGCCCGACGATACGGGCGTAATCCCGCAGGACGCCACCTCGCTGGCCAACTTCAAGCCGTCCAAGATCAGCCTCGGCGACACCGAGACGCGGATCGAGGTGGGGGCCGGAAGCCTGATCTACGCGCCTGGCGCCACGATCGACATCGGCGCCAAGCCTGGCATCGCGACCGAATTCAACGCCTCCACGCCGCCAGGAGCCTCGCGGATCTTCATCGACAGCGGCGCGGTCATCGACGCGGCCGGCCTGAAGAACGTGAGCGTCGCGGCCTCGCGGAACACCATCGTCATCGACCCGGTCAAGGGCAACGAACTGGCGGACTCGCCGCTGCTGCGCAAGGGCTTCCTCAACGGCGCTACGGTCTATCTCGACCCGCGCCTTTCCGGCGTACGCGAGGACGGCGTGGCGTGGGTGGGCTCGCCGCTGATCTCGGCCGAGAGCTATGCCCTGCAGGTGGGGGTCACCGCCTCCGAGCTGATGACCAAGGGCGGGAACGTCACCCTCGGCGTCGCCGCCGGAAGCACCTCTGCGACGGGCGTGTCACAGGCGCCGGACGTCATCGTCAAGCGCGGCGCAAGCATCGACATCTCCGGCGGCTGGCGCACCTTCGAAGCGGGGCGCATCCGCTCCACCCGGCTTGTCGACGCCAGCGGGGCGATCGTCGACATCGGCTATGCCGATCCCGACCAGACCTATATCGGCATCTACGAAGGCTATGTGGACGTCCAGCCGCGCTTCGGCCTGGTCAGGACCTACACCAATCTCATTCTCGACGGAGACGGCTTCGCGGGCTCCTACCGCGAGGGCGCGGACGCCGGCTCCCTGACCATCAAGTCGTCCCAGCCTTTGCTGGAGGGCACGGTCTACGCTGATGCGTTCCCGGGCGAGTTGCAGCGGCTGAACGCCCAGCGCGGCACTGGCAAGACCGTCCTCTACGGAGACCGCCGGGCGGTCCAGGCGGTATCCTCCCAGATGCCGGTGGGCGGTTATCTGTCGATCCAGGAACTGGGCCTGACGGCCAACGGCGTCAGCGGCGGCGGCGATATCGTGATCAGCGACGGCGCGACCCCCACGCGGGGCGATGGCCTGGACTATGGGCAGACCATCCAGATCGACGCCGAAGGAAACCTGAAGGTTCCCACCCGGTCGATCGGCTCCATGCTGGCCGCTGGCGAGCGCGGCGTGCTGGTCCTCGGCGCCGACACCCTGTCGGCGATGGGCCTTGGTCAATTGTCGCTATCCACTTCGGGCGGCCTCACGCTGGAGCGCGGGGCTGAACTGGCCCTCAGCCCGGGCGGGGTGTTCACGGCGACCACGGGGCGCAGCCAGAAACTGGACGGCGACATTACCGCCGCCTCGGGGCTCATCCGTCTCGAGACGGTGAACGCCGGCAAGGGCTCGGTGTTCAAGAGCGAAGCCGCGGGCGCGGGAAGCTACGACGTCGTCGTCAACGGCCGGCTGTCGACGGCGGGCCTTTGGACCAACGATCTCGGCGCGGGTCCCGATACCGTGTTGGGCTCGGCCTTCGTCGACGGCGGCGCAGTCGAGATCATCGCCGCGCCGCGCGAACTGCTGACCACCACCGTCGACGGCGTCGTGCGCCACACCGACATCAGCGGCAACATCCTGGTGAACGGGCCGCGTTCGGCCATCGACGTGTCGTCCGGCGGCTACGTCGCCACGGATGGAAGCCTGGTGCTGACCGCGAAGGGCGGCGACGTCACCCTGACCAGCGACACCAACTATTTCCAAATCGGCCCGAGCTCGACCTACGCCTCGGCCTTCAGGGTCAGCGGCGCGGCCGCGGGCGTCCAGGCCAATCCGGACAGGATCACGGCGCGGGTCGCGCTCGGCGGCGGCGTCATCAAAGCCCATGGCTTCGCGGGGGGCGGAACGTTCGCCCTGACGACGCCGGCCATCAGCCTGGGCGAAGGCGAGGCCGCCACCGGTACGGCCCTGCCGCTCGACTTCTTCTCGACTGCCGGCTTCTCGACCTACGCCATCAAGTCCTACGCCACGAACCTGTCTTCCAATGTCTTCGCCAATGGACAGGGAGGCTACAACGCGGTCCTGGCGACCCAGGTGGTGACGATCGGGGAAGGGCAGGTCCTGGACCTTTCGCAGAGCCGCTACCTGCCGCGCCTCGACGGTGAGAAAAGCAGCGCGCTCAGAGCTCTGGGCACGGGCGGCAAGCTGACTTCGGTCCTGACGGCGGGCAAGCCGGCGGAAGCCTGGGACCAACTGCCCGTCAGCCTGACTTTCGGCGGGCTGGTCGAGCTGAAGGTTGAGAAGGGCGGGCAGGTCACCGGTGCGCCGGGCTCGTCCATTGGCGCTGCGCAAATTCTGAACCAGGGGACGATCCGCCTGGCCGGGGGCGCGATCAATCAGGTCAAGGTTTTGCCTTCGCTGTATGGGCCGACGCGCGATGGCGGACGCAGCTCCGTGGTGACCGCGTCCAGTCTGGCGGAGATCTTCACGATCAGGCCGGACGGCTTGATCGACGAGAGCGCGCCCTCGAAGATCGATCCGTCGCGGACCAATGGCCAGGTGGCCGCCCAGTCTCCGATCTATCTGACCGCCGACCTGGACGCCGACGTCGGCGTGCGTCTCGACGCCGGCAGCGTGACCGATCTTTCCGGGATCAGCGTCCGCAACCCATACGTCACGGCGACGACCCAGGGCCGCGGAGTGGTGAACGGGCGGATCTATGGCGGCGGGACGCTGAGCACCGCCTCCACGCGGCAGCTCGACGGCGATCTGGTCGTTCTCTCGCCGTTCTCGACCGGGGCGTACGCGACGTTCCTCAGCAGCGCCCAGACGCTCACCCTCGCCGACGTCATTCTCAAGACGTCGGCCCAGGCGGCGGACCTGATCGCGACGCCGGGCGCGTCCCTCGATCTCTCCGGCGCGTCCGACACCTTCGACCAGCTCCAGGCGGGTGGCCGTTACGTGCAGGCGGCCCAGTGGAGCGACGGCGGGGCCTTGACCCTGGGCGGCGGGGCCGTCCTGGCCGGCGCGCGGATCAACGCCCGAGGCGGCGCGCCGACGGCGGCCGGGGGCATGCTGACCTTGGTCGATGCGACCCTCGTCCAGACCGACGCCGGCGCGCCGGTCCGCAACCGGGTTTCGGCCGACCAGATCCAGGCGGCCGGGTTCGACACCCTGGTGGTTCGGGGGACGCTAGGCGCGCAGGGTGATGTCGACCTGGTGCTCGACGGCGCTTTCGTGCTCGCCTCGAGGGTCTATGACGGCTCCCCCAGGCTGCCTGACGCGGCCTATCGCCAGAGCCTGTCGCCCGTGCTTTCCGCGAGCGGGCGCCTGGATATCGCCGCCTCCTACGTGCGCCTCGACGGCGCCTTCCAAAGCCTGCTTACGCCCGAGGTCGGAGCGTCCGGAGCCGGCGAGGTCACCCTTCGCGCCGAGACCATGGACGTGTCGGGCGCGGTGCTGTTCGACCGTTCGGTGGCGCGCGCCACTTTCGACGTCGCCGGCGACCTGCGACTGTCGGGCGTATCGCCCTACCAGCTGCGCTTCGACCAGGGCGACGCGACCCCCAGCCTGGCGGGTCAACTGGCGGTCAACGGTGATCTGACGCTGAAAGCTGGTCAGGTCTACGCCACCACCGGCTCGACTTTCTCGGTGACATCGGCCGCCTCCGACGGCGTGCTCAGGATAGAGCGCGCATCGGCGACTACGCCCGTCACGCCCTATTCCGCGGGCAGCCGCCTGACCCTGCAGGCCGACACCATCGTTCAGAACGGCGTGTTGCGGGCGCCGGTTGGGGCGCTGACCCTCGGTTCGAACACGGCCTTGACCACGAATGGCGCAACCTTCGCGCCGGTCACCCGCTCGGTGACGCTCGGCGACGGCGGGATCACCTCGGTTTCGGCCGGCGGGCTTTCGATCCCTTACGGTGTGACCACCGACCAGACCGAATACTTCTTCACGCCGACCAACGGTAGTCCGCTCACCGCGCCGCCGACCGGGGTCCTGACCTTGGCCGGCGCCACGGTCGCGACCAAGGCTGGCGCGACCGTGGACTTGAGCGGCGGCGGCGATGTCTACGCCTACGAGTTCATTCCCGGGCCGGGCGGCTCGCGCGATGTGCTCAGCCGCTACAACACCGACGCCTTCAGCAGCAAGAGCGGCTACCAGTACGCCGACGGTCGCCAGGTCTACGCTATTGTTCCTGGTCTCTCGAACGCCGCGGTGGCGGCCTACGACCCGCTCTATTCGGCCAACTATGGCGATCTCTATCAGGCCGGAGGCGCCGGACGCCGTGTCTATCTTGACGGCGGCGCCGGACTGGCGGCGGGCTGGTACACTCTGCTGCCGGCGCAGTACGCCATGCTGCCGGGCGGCATGCGGGTGGTCGAGAACACCGGAGCGGACAACCCGGCGGTGGGCGGCGTCACCACCCGCCCCGACGGCACGGTGGTGACCACAGGTCGCTATGGCGGCCTGGGCGGCGCCGGGGAGTCGACGGTTCGCGTCTTTGAGGTTCAGAACCAGACCACGATCCGGGCCAGTTCCAATATCGTGCTGACTTCGGCCAACGCCGTGTTCGCGGCTGCGGCGGCCAAGCGCGGCGAAACCGCTCCGGCCTTGGTGAGGGATGCGGGGCGTCTCGTCCTGGCTCCGCTGGCGTCGATCGATCTGAATGGCCGCTTCCTGGCCGCGCCGGCCGAGGGCGGACGCGGCGGGCAGGCCGACATCAGCGGCCGAGCCATCGAGATCGTCTCGTCACTGGGAACGCCGACGGCCGGGGTGGTGCAACTGGACGCCCGCCAGCTCAGCGCTCTTGGCATGGAGAGCCTGCTCATCGGTGGAGCCCGCACCGACAGGGCCGACGGCACGACGGCGCTGGAAGTCACCGCCGGCAGCATCACTGTGGCCAACAACGCCGCCGCGCCCTTGTCGGGGGCCGAGATCGTTCTGGCCGTCGATGGAGATGGCGCGACCATCACACTCGAGGACGGCGCCGCCATTCTCGCCTCGGGCGGGCGTGCAGGCCAGCGCACCGGCGACTACGTGATCGACGCTCGAGGCGGGGCTACGGGGCAGGGCGCCCTTGTTCGTGTGGCGAGCGGCGCTGATCGCGACGTGACCCGCGCCAATCCCGGCGCCGGCGGCGTGCTGAAAGTCGGCGATGTCGATTTGAAGGGCGGATCGATCCTTCTCGACTCGAGCGACGTCTTCACGATCGACAACGACGCCGATCTTGTCGCCGACACCTTGCGACTTGGCGCCTCGACCATCCGGTTCGCCGACGCGCAGGGCGCATCCGGCGGCCTGGTGCTCACGCCGCAACTGCAAGCCGCCCTTGCACGCTCGAAGGCTCTGGCCCTGCGGACAGCGGGCGTGATCGAGTTCGCGGACGGCGACTATCGGTTCGGCGATCTTACGCTGAGCACGCCGGGTCTGGCGCTTTCCAATCCCGGCGGAGCCGTTCGGATCCTAGCCAACGGACTGTGGCTGGAGAACCACGCCTCTGCCTTGACGGGTTGTGTCGCGGCGTGCGGCGCAGGCGTACTGACCCTGGAGGCCCGGACCATCTCGTTCGGGGATGGGAGCCTGCGGACCTACGGCGCCGGCCGCGGGGTCGTGCTGACCGCCCGCGAGGGCGTCTTCTATGAGGGCAAGGCGACGTTCGACGTCGGTGCAGCGCCCCTGACCCTGCATACGCCGTTCGTCGGCGACCGTGCCGCCAAGGATCCGTCCGGAGCGCCGTTAAAGGTCGTTCCCAGCCTGGTCCTGGCCACCACCGGCGCCGTTGTGGTCGACAATCTCGGCGGCGCGTCCCGCCCGAGCGTGACTGGCGTGGCGGGCGCCGGGCTGTCGATCTCTGGCCAAAGCCTGTCCATCAGCGGCGTCGACTTGCGCGCTACGGCCGGCAAGCTGACCCTGACCGCGGTGGAAGGGCTGAATGTAGGGGCCGGGGCGATCTTGCAGACGCCCGGCTACGGCAAGGCGTTCGGTGATGCGACCGACCCCTATTCGGTTTCCGCGCCCGGCGGATCGCTGACCCTGGTCTCGACGCAGGGCGACGTCGTGCTGGGCTCGGGATCCACCGTCTCGGTGGGCGGCGGCGCCGGCGCCGGCGGACTGCTGTCGGTCAAGGCGAGCAGGGGATCGGCGACGTTCGCCGGGACCATCGACGCGACGACGCCGGACGGCGGCGCGCGCTTCGAGCTCGACACCGGAGGCGCCTTCGACCTTTCCAACTTTGTCCGCTCGACGAAGGGCGGGTTCGACGGCGGCCTCACAGCCAAGACGGGCGTGGGCGACTTGGTGCTGGCCGAGGGGCTGGGCCTTAAGGCGCGCAACGTCGCGCTCGTCGCGGACGGCGGCGCGGTGATCGTGGCCGGATCGATCGACGCTTCGGGAGTGAACGGCGGCGAGATCGGACTGTTCGGCGCGTCGGGCGTCACCCTCGGCTCCAAGGCCGTGCTGGACGCGCGCGCGCTGGGCTATGCGGATACGTCGACCCGAGTGGCCGAGGGCGGGACGGTCCGCCTCGGTACGGCGGGCAACGGGACGATCGGCGTCGCCGCGGGGGCCAGGATCGAGCTCGGCGCCCGCAGGACGGCGTCGCGCCTGGTGGCTACGGTCGAGAACGGCGTCACCAACTATCGCCGGGTGGAGGCCGACCGCGGCGGCGAGCTGGTGCTGCGCGCGCCCGTGCTCGATCTGGCTGGAAGCCAGACGGTGAACGTCGACTTCGGCGGCGTGGTCTCCGGTGCGGACAGCGTGGTGCTGGAAGGCTATCGCGCCTTCGATCTGGCGGCCGTGGCCGGCGACGGCCGGTTCACCGGCGTGTCGATCTCGGGCGCCGTCGCCACCCTCGACGTAACGGCCACGGCGGCCGGCCGAGTCAACTTCCTGGCCGATCGCGCCGATGGGACCCTGGCTGACTTCATCCAGGATTTCGACCTCTCCGCCGCCTATGGTCGCTTGGGCGGCTTGGCCGGGCAGGCCAACTTCCACGCCCGACCCGGCGTAGAGCTGAACCATGCCGGTTCGATCGTGCTGGCCTCGAACTGGAACTTCGGAGCCGGTACGGTGGACGTGGCGGGCGCGACGGCGGCGGGGCTGATGGCGGCGCATCCGGGCATCTCGGGGGCGGTCTACGTGCTGCCGGGCTCAGAGGGACGGATCCTCGCCGACTACACGACCATGACCTATCGCGTCGGGGGCAAGGCCAGCGGCGAGGCCGGCGTACTGACGCTGCGGGCCGGCGGCGACGTCGACATCAAGGGCAGCGTCACCGACGGCTTCTTCACCTTCGCCGACCAGAGCGATCCTGCTTTCCTGACCCGGGCCGTGGGCGGCGGGGTCAGAACCTACAACGGCTATCTGGCCTCCACGTGCCCGGGCGGATGCGTGGTCGGCGATTTCACGACGGGTACGGCGCCGACCACGACGCTGACCGTGACCTTCCCGGCCCAGGCCAGCCTGCCCAACGTCGAGGTGACGACCGGCAACCCGGCCCCCTACAACGCCGCCGCCAACAGTGCGGCCGCGCTGGGGAACGGCGTCAGCGGCGCGGGCGATCCCATCGGCAGCGCCGAGCTGTTCCCGCTGATCGATATGTCGGCGGGCCAGCAGGCCGTGCAATCCTGGTCATATCAGGTCACCGCCGGCGCCAGCGTCTCGGATACGGGCGCTTTCAGCGTGGACCCGACCCGGGTGCAGGCCGGTTCCACGGCCGGTATCACCGTGGCCGGACAGGGTAGCTACAGCTATGGGGGGGGCGCGCCGGTCACGAGCTTCTCGAACACCCTGCTGCTGGGCGTCGCCAACGGCGGGCAGGTCTCGGCCGACCAGTGGGTGCAGGCGCAGCTGGCGCAGAACCGCTTGTTGACCGCCTCGTCGTACACGCGGCTGGTGTTCAGCGCCGCGCCGGTCGCGGTCCGGACGGCCCTGGCCCAGCGCGCGGCCGCCTTCTTCGCCGGCCATCCGGGAGCCTATACCCTGACCGGACCGGCCAACGCTCCGACCGGCGTATCGACCAGCCTCGAACTGGCCGGTGCGTTCCTCGCCTCGGTCGCCAATGACTGGGCCGGCTTGAAGTCCGCCTACACCCCGCCGCGTCCGGCCACGCCGTCCGCAACCACTGTCGTCACCGCTCCGGTCATTCGAACGGGGACGGGCTCGATCGGCCTGACCGCGGCGGGCGATATCGACTTGCGCAATGGCGCGACGCCGATCTACCGCAACCCGACGACCGGCGCCCTGGCCACGGCCACGACCGGCTATCAGGTCGGCGGCGTCGCGGTCTACACGGCCGGCCATCGCGTTGTTCCGAGCGCTCTCGACGCCCTCGATCCTGTGAGCGGCGCTGCGTTGACGCTGGATCCCGGCGCGTACAGCCAGCCGCTCGCGATCGCCGGCGGCGTGGTGCGCGGCGTCGCGCGCAACCAGCCCGTCTACGCCTCGGGCGGGGGCGACGTCTCCCTGACGGCGGGCGGTGACGTCCTGGGTCGGCGCGACACCTATACCGGCGCGGTGTCCAACGCCCTCAACAGCAGCGGCGCCCTGGCCTTCATGGGCTCAATCCGCCAGCCCTGGCGGATGGGGCAGGTGGGTATGGTCACCGACATCCGGATCAACCCGCAACTGTTCACGGAGGGGCTCGGCACGCTGGGCGGCGGCGACATCCGCGTCTCGGTCGGCGGCGACCTGTCGGACCTTTCGATGGTGGCCGACACCACCGTCACCACCGCCGACGTTCGCGCCGCTGACGGCCTCCTGCGACCGGGGCGCGCGCTGCTCACCTTCGGCGGCGGGGATATCAGTGTCGATGTCGCCGGCGACATGCTGGGCGGGCGCATCGACATGGGGGCGGGCGCAGCCCGCATCCGGGTCGGTGGCGACCTTGGGGCGGCCGGCCTCACCCAGACCGGAACCACGGCCCCGCAGGCGGTGGAACTGGCGGCCAACACTCTCCGGCTGCGCCTGACCGACGCGACCATCGATCTCTCGGTCGGTGGTGATGCGACCATTCAGAGCATCTCCGCCCTCGGCGTGCGGCGGAACATGACGCTGACGGGCGGACTCGCGGCCGACACCAGCAACGCCAACGCGCTGGCCTTCTACTCGGCCGAGGCGGGTGTCTCGATCCTCGCCAACGGCGCTGTGACGATCAGCAACAGCGGTCCCGAGGCCGTCAGCGTCGGCGGGGTGAACAATATCGGCAGGACCAGCAACAACGAGGCCATCTATCCCGGATCTCTGACGGCCGTCGCTCTTTCGGGAGACCTCTCGTTCGGCGCCAAGAACCAGGCGGCCGTGCTGCTGTATCCCACCGCCAGGGGAACGCTGGTCCTTGCGGCGGGCGGCGACATCTCGCCGGTCAACATCGCGATGCTCGACGAGGACCCGGGCCTCGTACCCGGCGTCTTCTCGAGCTTCAGCGTCGAGGCCGACACGGTCAACGCCGGTCGCCCCTTCGACTTCCCGTCGGTCTTGTCGAGTACGTCGCTGGCTCAGCGCCGCGCTCAGCACAATCCTCTCACACCCCATCTCGGCGACCAGACGCCAAACCGCATCTATGCCGGCGGCGACATCCTCGACATGATCGTGGCGACCCCCAAGCAGACCCGGATCGGCGCGGGGCGCGACATCGTCAATATGATGTTCTTCGGCCAGAACCTCGACGCTCGCGATGTCACTCGCATCGTCGCGGGGCGTGACATCACCGCCACGACCCTTCTCACCGCCGCACCTGTCCTGGTCGGCACTAACGTGGCGTCGTCTCCCGCTCGCCCGACCTTGCAGGGAAACACCTTCGTGATCGGCGGGCCGGGCGTGCTGTCGCTCGAGGCCGGTCGAGACCTGGGGCCATTCCTCAATTCCGCGATCGACAGCTACAAGGGCCAGCCTGCGTTTGGTCTGCCGGACAGCCTGGTCTTCGGCGGCGGGGTGATGTCGGTCGGCAATGAATGGAACCCTTGGCTGGCGGCGCAGGGCGCTGACCTGTGGCTCCAGTTCGGTGTCGCCAAGGGCGCCAATTTCGACGCCGTGCGCGAGACCTACGTCAATCCCGCGAACTTGCAGAGCGCGCCGGACTATCTGTTCGTGCAGACAGAGGACGAGCACGGCGTCTTCGTCGCCGACAAGTCCAAGCCGATCTACGGGCCCAAGCTGATCGAATGGATGCGCGCCAACGAGGCATCGGCCCTGGCCGCAGCCTTCGGATCCACGACGGTCACCTACGAGCAGGCCTATCAGGCCTTCACTCGGCTGTCGGCCCTGCGCCAGCGGGGCTTCCTGCAGCAGGTCTACTTCAACGAGCTGACCCAGACCTCCACTCCCGGGGCGTCGTTCCAGAAGTACTCTCGCGGCTATACGGCGGTGAACACGCTTTTCCCGGCCGCGCTCGGCTATACGGCGAACGACCTGACCGGCGGTTCCAACGGCGCCAATCGCCAGGTCTGGACCGGGGATCTGGACTTGCGCCTGGCCACGCTCCAGACGGCGCGCGGCGGCGACATCTCCATCCTGGGTCCGGGCGGACGGGTGCTGGCCGGTTCCACGGTCAGCACGGCACAGCAGGCCGCGCGCCGAAACTTCACGGGTCGCGACCTGTACACCGCGGTGCTGCCGATCATCTCGGGCAACCGGTACATCTCGCAGATCAGCGCCATTCCCATCGGCTTTGAAGGGGTGCTGACCCTGCGCGGCGGCAGCATCTCCAGCTTCACAGACGGTGATTTCATCCTCAACCAGAGCCGTTTGTTCACCCAGCAGGGCGGCGATGTGGCGATGTGGTCGTCGAACGGCGACCTGAACGCGGGCCAGGGGCCGAAGACCTCGGCCAACTTCCCGCCGGCGGTCGTCAAGGTCAGCGACAACGCCTATGTCGAGCTCGACCAGGCCAGCGCGGTCAGCGGGGCGGGCATCGCCGCCTTCCAGCCGGCGCTCGGCGTGGCGGCGCCCGACGTCTACCTTATCGCGCCGCGCGGCACGGTCGACGCCGGCGACGCCGGGGTGCGGGTGGCGGGCAACCTGTTCGTCGCGGCCCTGACCGTCGCCAACGCCGACAACTTCAAGGCCGGTGGTTCGGTGATCGGCGTGCCGACCGCGCCAGCCCCGCCGGCGGTGGGGACCGAGGCTTCGGCCGCCAACTCCGCTGCGACCCAGGCCGCCCAGCAGGCGGTCGGCGGACGTGATCGGACCGAGCGCTCGATCATCACGGTCGAGGTGCTCGGCTTCGGCGACGAGCCTTGCGAGGACCCCAACGATCCTCTCTGCAAACGCTGAGCAGGAGGCGCGCAGATGCATCGCGGCGGTCGGCTTGCGGTCACGGCCCTATCGCTGGGCATGATCTTGCTGGCGGCCGCCTCGACCGCCAACGTCGCCCCGCCGACCGGCGGTGCGGTGCGCGTCGTCGCAGGGGCGCCGCGCACCGGGGCCGAGGCGACGGCCTTGGCCGTTCGCGACAACGCCCCGCTGCCGGTGCTGCTCGGTGACGCGCCCTCCAGTCCCGCCGCCCAGACGCGGTTGCTTGAGGGGCCGGTTGAGGAGGTGCTCTACGGCGCACCGGAATCCGACCCGTCCCGCAGGGCGGCTGTCGCCAAGGCGCTGGACCTCTTCGCTCATCGGCTGGACGTGACACGTGATATCGCTCTGGGCGACCGAGTGCGGCTGCTGGTCCGCCAGCGTTCGGGCGAGGCGGTCGAGCTCGACTATGCCGAACTCGACGGCGCCTCGGCGCGGGTTCGGCTCTATCGCGAGGACGGCGAAGGGCGGGGCTCGCAGGCCTATCTGGACGAAAGCGGGGTCCCCCTAGACCGCTTCCTGCTGCGTACGCCGCTGCGGATCGCCAGGATCACCTCGGGGTTCGGGCCGCGCCTGCATCCGCTGTTGGGATATGGGCGCATGCATGGGGGCGTCGATTTCAGCGCCGCCCCCGGTACGCCGGTGCTGGCGGCGGGCGATGGGACGGTCGTGGCGGCCGGCTGGGCCGGAGGCTATGGCCGGCGCCTGGTCGTACGCCATGCGGGGGGCGCTGAGACGCTGTATGCTCACCTGTCCGGCATGGCTTCCGGCGCCGCCCCGGGCGCTCTGGTTTCCCAGGGGCAGGTGATCGGCTGGACCGGCGCCAGCGGCCAGGTCACGGGTCCCCATCTTCACTATGAAGTGCGGTTGCGGGGCGTCGCCGTCGATCCGGCGCAGGCCGGACCCTCAGTTCCGGCCTCAGATCTCCAGCGACGGCTGGCCTTCGACGCCCGCAAGCAGGCGGTCGCACGGCTTCTGGCTGCATGCGAGGCCGCCGATGCCGGGCCGTGCCTGCTGTCCTAGCGCCGGCTCACGACACCTGGCCGTAGCCCAGGCGTTCGATCCACGGCCGCAGGATCGGCTCCACCTGCGCGAGGTGGCGCCGGTAGTTCCGGAAGCGGAAGCGCGAACGGTCGTACAGCTTCTCGGTGACCTGGGCGTAGCTGGCGGTTCGGGCGGGGCGGCGGTTCTCGTGGAAGGCCAGGCTGCCCGGATCGTAGGGCTCGTCGATGAAGTCGAACAGCCGGCGTACCTCGTTTTCCTGGTTGGAGACGATGTCTTCGTAGCGCACCGCCAGGTAACGCATCGGCAGCACCGCGCGGTAGTGCTCGACTAGGTCGGCCGTCAAGGCGAAGTGCCGGGCCGCGCTGTCGAGGCTGGAGGCGCAGTGGAAGCCGTGGCTCAGGCCGTTGGAGAACACCGACAGCACGACGTCCATAGGATGACGCACCAGGTGGATGATCGGTGATCGCGGGAAGAGCAGGTGGATGAGGCCCAGATGCGTCTCGTTCAGCGGCATCTTGTCGGTAAACCAGCGCGCGTCGGGCCTGACCGCGCCCAGGCGCGCGGCCTCGTTCAGATAGTGGTCGCGCAAGGTGTCGATCATGCCTGCGCGATCGCCGGTCCAGAGTTCGCTGAGCGCTTGGGGATACGCGCCCTGGCTGCTCAGAAGGCCGCCCAAGCGTTCGGTGAGCTGGGCGACGATCGGTAATTCATCGCCGGCCGAGATAGCGGCATGGGTGGCCAGGGTCTGTTCGACGAGCGTCGTCCCCGACCTTGGAAAGCCGACCACGAAGATGGGCTGGGGGCCGTCGGGGCGTACGGAGGCGCGCGGCAGCAGGGGCGTTCGGCCGACGGTGAAGAACGCCTTCAGGGCGGAAGCCTGATGGCCGGCGGCATCGGCGGCGTAGGCGTGTCCGGTCACCTCGCCGATGCGTTGCTTGAATGCGGCGAATGCGGCGAAGGCCTCGTCGTGGCGACCCAACGCGTCGAGGTTCTGGCCGCGCTCCTTATGGGCCAGCGCCTCGAAGGGACGTTGACCGGCGCCGGACGGAATCCGCTCGAGAACGGCCAGGGCGCCGGTGAAGTCCTTGCGCCGCCGCAGCACGGTCGCCCGGCCCACCGCTATGCGTCCGTCGTCGGGCGCGATGGCGGCGGCGCGCGCCAGTAGGGCGTCGGCGGCGTCCAATCGAGCGGCGGCTTCCTCCATGTCGGCCCAGGCGATCAGAACTTCGCCAGCCTCGGAGCCGGCCACCTCGAGCGCTTGGGCGTAAAGCTCACGAGCTTCCTCGAAACGTCCCTGTGCGCGAACGGCGCTGGCCAGGGCGCCCAGTGTTTCCAGATCCGCCGGACCACCCAGTTCGAGGGAGCGTCGCAGGTGGTGCTCGGCGTTCACCGGCTGGCTGAGGCCGCCAAAGACGAGTCCCATGGTCGCCTGGGCCGGATGGGCGTCCGGCGCCAGGCGCAGCAGCACGCGGGCATGCGGCGCGGCCTCGTGCATTGCGCCTTGGGCGTGGAAGAACAGGGCGGCGTTGGCCCTCGTCATGGCGTCGTCGGGGTGCAGGGTCGCCATCCGCCGGACCAGGGTCTCGGCGGCCTTGATCCGGCCGGTGTCCTTGCAGACGTTGTAGAGACCGCCGAGCGCGTCGCGATGCCCCGGCGCCAGGCGCAGGGCGGCATGGGCGAAATGCTCGGCCAGGGTCAGCTCCCCGTCGTCATAGGCCTGCGCCATTTGGGCAAGGAGCGCGCCGAACTCGGGATCCATAGAGGTGCGTGCGGCCTTGGCCGGATCGAGCGAGCAGCAAAGCCGCCCTTCCAGGCCCGAGCCGCAGTGGCAGGCCGACGTCGAGCGTACTGCGCCCGCTTGCGGGCGATCGGCTTCCAGCAGCGACATGGCGGAGTTTCCTGTGACCGATGAGGGCGCAGCGTTTCGTGACGAGCGATCGCCGAGGCGGCAATGAGCCTAAGCACAGTGGTGAGGCCGCGCCGTTCGTCAGTGCTCGCGTCCCGTACGCCAGAAGGTCTGCGACAGCGGCTCGACGAGGTAGGTGAGGGCCGTTCGCTTGCGCAGCGGGATCAGCACCTCGACCGGGAGGCCGGCCTGGAGGCCCGAACGCCCGCCGCGCAGCTTGCTGATCTTGTCCAGTTCCTGCGGCGGGGCAGCGACCTCTGCCCGAAAGAACGAGGCGCCGGTCTTTTCGTCGGTAAAGCTGTCGGCCGACAGCTCGGTCAGGGCGCCGTTCAGCAGGGGCAGGTCGCGCTCGTGCAGTGAGGTGAAGCGGATCTGGGTCTTCTGTCCGGGTCTCAGGTCGTCGGCGTCGTTGGGCGAGATCTTCGCCTGGATGACCAGACGGCGATCCTGGGGCACGATCTCCATCAGGGTCTGGCCTGGGGCGGCCACCCCACCGACGGTGAATAGGCTCAGCCCCACCACCTTGCCGCTGGACGTGGCGCGGACCGTGGCCTGCGCCAGCTGTTCGCGGGCGGCCAGCACCTTGGGCTGAAGGTCGTCGAGTCGCACCTGGACGTCGCGCAGTTGACCGGAGACCTCTTCCATCATCTCGCGCTCCAGGGACAGAGCCTGAAGGCGGGCCTCGCCGATGGCCTCGCCGGAGCGAGCAATCTGGGCGCGATAGTTCCCATCCTCGCCGATAAGCGCGGCGGCGCTGCGTTGCAGGGCCAGGACCCGGGTCTTTGGGGCGTAGCCCCTGACCGCCAGTTCCTGCACGCCTCGCAGTTCCTCCTCGATCAACCTCTGTTGCTCGCGGTTGGCTTCCAGCTGGCGCTCGGCGCCTCTGGTCTGTTGGTCCAACTGGAGCACCCGCTGGTCCAGCACGCCGCGCTGGGTCTGCAGGGACCCTCGTCGGGCCTGGAACTGCTGGCGTTGCAGGCGCAGGGCGTCTTCGGCCAAGGGCCTGTCCTCGGGGGGCAGGGCGGCGAACTCCGGCGGGGCGACCACGCCGGACAGGCGATCGCGTTCGGCGATCAGGCGCGCGCGCTGGGCCAGCAGCGTCAGGACCTCGCCGGTCATGCCTCGTTCGCTGGCGCGCAGTTCCGAGGCGGACAACTCGACCAGCACCTGGCCCTTGAGCACCTGCTGGCCTTCGACCACCCGAATGGCGGTGACGACCCCGCCCTCCCGGGTCTGGACCGCCTGGCGATTGCCAGCGACCGCGATCACCCCTTGGGCATAGGCGCCGGCGTCCAGCGGCGCCAGCGCCGCCCAACCCAGAAAGCCGGCGAAGAACAGGCAGGCCACGCCGGCCCCGGCGCGGATGGCCCAGGCCGGATCGTCGGAGAGTCGGGGCGGAGCCTCCTCGCTGACGGGCTTGCGTGAGGTCTGCGCCGGAGAGGGGAGTGGAGAGCGGATCATGGCGTAGCCTGCAGCGCGACCGTAGAGGAGGCGGGCTTGCCGGCGACCGCGCCGCTGGTCGGGGTGACGCCCTTGGCTGGCGGGGTGATCCGGGCGATGACGTCGGCCCGCGGGCCGAGCATGTCGAGCTGGCCGTCGCGCAGCACCAGCAGGCGATCGGCGATGTTGAGGATGCCGGTCCGGTGGGCAACGATCAGGATCGCCGCGTTGCGGGCCTTGGCGGCCAGCAGGGCGTGGTTCAGCGCTGCTTCTCCTTCGGCGTCGAGGGCCGAGTTCGGCTCGTCCAGCACCAGCAGCGACGGCTCGCCATAGAGAGCGCGCGCCAAGGCCACGCGCTGAGCCTGGCCCGCCGAGAGTCCGCGCCCGCCGACGGCCAGCACGGTGTCGTAGCCCTTGGGCAAGCGGAGGATGAGATCGTGCACGCCTGCCGCCTGGGCGGCGGCAACGACTTGGGCGTCGACAGTCACTGGGTCGGCCCCGCTCCACAGGGCGAAGCGCGAGATGTTGTCCTTGATCGATCCGGCCAGCAGGCCGGAATCCTGCGGCACATAGCCGATGTGACGACCCAGGCGATCGCCGTCCCAGTCGGCCAGGCTGGCGCCGTCCAGCCGCACCGTGCCGGCGTCGGGCGTGATCGCGGCGGCCGCCACGCGCGCAAGGGTGGTCTTGCCGGCGCCGCTGGGGCCTATGACGCCGAGTATTTCCCCCGGCTCCAGGCGCAGGGAGAGGCTGCGCAGCAGGATCGGGCCCTCGTCCGGCGCGCGTACGACTATCTGCTCCAGGGTCAGCACGCCCTTCGGGGGCGGCAGCTGGGTGGCGGCCGACGCCATCTCGGGGGAGGACGCGAACAGCTTGATCAGGTTGTTCAGCCCGACGCGGGCCTGGCCGACCACGCTCCAGGAACCGACCAATTGCTCGATCGGCTGCAGGGCGCGGCTCATCAGCACCGAGGCGGCGATGATCGCTCCGGCCGAGATCTGCCTCTCGACCGCCAGCCAGGCGCCCAGCCCCAGGGCGGCCGATTGCAGGAACACGCGGACGAACTTGGTCAGCGCAGCATAGCCGCCTCCGACGAACTGCGCCCTGGCCGAGAGGTCCAGGCCCAGGCGGCGGTCGGCCAGTTGTCGCTCGCACAGGGCGCCGCGCATGCCCAGCGACCGCACGACCTCGCCGTTGGCGGCGGCGGCTTCCTGCGAGGCGTAGGCCTTGGCCTGGGCGCCGAAGGCCTCGCGCGTGCGGGCCCGGGTGGACCGTTCGTTCAGAGCCGCCAGGCCGATAAGCAGTCCGGCCCCCACGATCGTCATCGCGCCCAGCGCCGGGTGGATCAGGAAAGCGGCCAGCACATAGACCGGCGCCCAGGGAACGTCGAATAGGGCCAGGGCGGCGGGGCCGGACAAGGTCTGGCGAACCAGGTCGAAGTCGCGCATGCCCTGCTGCGAAGCGCCCGGGATGGCGGCGCTCATCAGTCTTTGCAGTACGCCGCCGGCCATCAGTCGGTCCAGGCGCAGGCTGGCGAGCACCAGCAATCGCGAGCGGACCGCATCAAGGATCGCCAGTACGGCCAGGGCGAAGGCGACGACCAGGGTCAGGTAAAGCAGGGTCAGCCGCCCTTCGGTCGGCACGACGCGGTCGTAGACCTGCATCATGTAGAGGGTGGGCGCCAGGAAGAGGATGTTGATCAGGGCGCTGAACGCGCCGGCGGCCAGCAGGTGAGGGCGGCAAGCCCTCAGAGCGGCGACCAGAGGCGCGGGCGGAAGGAGCGCCATCGGGTGCGTCCTCGAAAACGCGCGGACCCCATGTTCGGGGCCGGCAGGAGGGGGAAGTTGCGGATCGGATGCGCCCGGCCGCCGCCCTGGAGCGACGGCCGGGGTCGGATCAGCCCGCTTCGACCAGGCGCAGGCGGGGTGCTAAAGGGCTTGCCTGATTGAGCGCCTGGTCGGGCGCGACCCAACGGGGAGAAACCATCGCCACCGTGACCTCGATCATGGTCTGGGCCTGGAGCGGGGGAAGTTCAGCGGCGCCGTCGGTCCAGCGCCAGGCCTGGCGGCGGCCCTCGGCCTCGAAGACTTCCAGGGCATGGAAGCCGCAGTTCAGCGCTTCGGACGCCAGGTCCACCGTCGCGCCGCCGATGCGCAGTTCGCTGACGGCCACGCCCAGCAGGCGGCGGTCCCGATACTCCGGAGCGGCGAGGGCTGGGACGGTGGCCGGGCTGCGCAGCACGAGCCGCTGGGCGGGCGGCGCCAGGAACCAGAAGCGGTCGTCGCTGGAGAACACCGGGGCCAGCGAGACGCCGTCGGCTTCGAGGCTGACCTGGGCGTCGCGATTGAAGGTCCAGCCCAAGGCCAGGGCTCGGCTCCTCAGGTCGGCGCGCAGCGCTTCGAACTTCGGGCCCTCGCGCAGCACCGGCGCGCAGGCCTTGTCCCAGTCCTGGGGGTCGAGGCGACCATAGAGAGCCAGATGCCCCGGGGCGTTGCCGAACACCTGGCGGTTGCCGTCGTCGAGGTAGCTCTCGCAGGGCAGGTCTTCGGCCAGCAGGATGTCGTGGGCGTCCAGCTCGACGTGGAAGTAGCGCACCAGTTCGACCGCCTCCTGGACGATCGTGGCCCCGTTGACCAGCAGGCCCACCGGCGTCAGCGCGCCATCGACGTGGACCGAGTGGCCCGGTGAAAGCCGCAGGTCGGCCGAGGGCAGGCCCTCGCCGAAGGCTCCGGCCCGTACCAGGATGGGCTGCACCTCGGCTGGACGCGGGTGGCGGTCGCAGCGCACCTGACGGCTGCCGATCCAGATCGCCGGACGCACGCCGCCGCCGGCGGTGACCATCTCGTCGCCCTCGACCAGATTCTCGACCGCCACCGGACCTCGCGTGGTCAGCAGGCGGGTTCCTTCCACGAAGCACACCGGTGCGGCATAGGCGCTGGCGTCGTTGTCGAAGTTGAGGGGGTAGGTCGGGTTGGGGGTATTGCTGAGGATGGTGATCGGTTCCGACAGCGTGCCGTCGGGATTCTGGATCAAGAACGGGTTCAGGGAAAGTACGAGTCCGTTCTCCGTGGCGCCGAAGATATAGTATTGCGTTCCGCCGAAGTTGATCGTGCCAAAACTTGGGAAGTAATAGATATAGGCGTACTGGGAGGGATCGTAGGCGCTGAAGCCTGCGGTGTAGGAACTGTTGACGGCCGTTACTGTCTCGCCCGTCGCGCTGGAGTTGGTCAGCGTGCTGCCGTCGGAGATGGTGAGGGTGCCGGCCGCGGCGTTGGCCGAAGTCGGCGCGCTGAAGGTGAGGCGGCTCCCTGCCGCGAAGGTGACGCCGACCAGGCTTTCCAGGACGCCGGGGTTGAAGGCGGGCATCGCGCTCTCCTTTGATCTTGTCTTGGCTCGGCGCCGGTTCGGGGCGCGATCGACGGGTTGGCGCGACGGTAGGCGGGCGACCTAGGCGTGTCGCTGTGACTAAACACATCTGGCGCTGCAAAAAGGGGCCTCGGCTTTCGCCGAGACCCCCAGTTGCGGTGATGCCTGAAAAGATTAGGCGCCGACCTTGCTGCTGCAGGTCGAGTTGGTCACGCCGCTGGTGCCGGTCAGGCCGGTGCCGGCGGTCGCGATGCCCAGGTTCAGCGGGGCGGTCGGGTTGGCGCCCGTGGTCGTCGGCGTCAGGAAGGTGTTCTTGATCGCGGCTTGCCAGGCGGGCGGCAGGCCGGCCAGGCCGGCGTTGGCCAGGATGTTGGGGCTGCTGGTGTCGACGATCGCATCGTCGAACCAGTAGTTCAGGTAGCCGACCGGGCCGCCAGCCGAGGCGGTGCGAACCACGTCGACGTTGCCGGCGGCGTAGCAGGTGTAGCCGATCCAGTTGACCGTGGCGACGATCGGGTAGGCCTGGGCCGGGGTCGGGTTGGCGAGGTTGCCGACGCGGGTCCAGTCGGCCGGGTTGGAGCGGACGCCCCAGGCGGTCACGGTCGGATCATAGTCGCCCGAAGCGCCCGTAGCGGTTTCCGGCGGGCGGTTAGCGCCGAACGCGGTGGTCGCGTTGGCGGCGGTCGGGGCGCGATAGGCGCCGGCGCCGTTCTGCAGGTCGGCGGTGAACAGCGCGTAGGGCAGGCTGTTGTTGGCCGAGTTCGGCAGGGTGTAGTCCGCGCCCAGATAACCCAGGCGGCCTTGGGTCAGGCTGCTGCTGGCGGCCGGCGTGGCCGTGAAGCCCAGATAGGCGGCCGAACCGTTGGTGCCGCTGGCGACGGTGAACTTGCCCGAGATCGGCGCGCCGCCGACCGCGTTGCCGATGAGGGCGGGCGGCAGGGTGGAGGTGCCGGCGGCGGCGGTGAAGGCGTTGCCGGCCAGCGAACCGCAGGCGGCCGCGAGGTGGCGGGTGGTCACCTGGGTGGTGCCCGAGCTGTCCGAACGACCGACCAGTTCGATCGGAACGCTGAACGAGGCCGGATCGGCCGGATCCTTCAGCGACACGCCGCCGTTGTCGGCGGTGATGGCCGCGTCGTTCCAGTCGGTGATCTGGCCGTTCAGGATCTTGCAGTAGGTGGCCTGGCTGAGGCGCAGGCCGCCGTTGGCGCGAGCGAAGGCCGCGTTGACGGCGAAGCGGTAGGAGGTGACGGCGCCGCTGGCGTCGGCGACTTTCTTGTAGACCGGGTCATAGGCCAGGGCGACCGGGGCCACGGCGACCGGGAACTGGACCAGCTTGCCGTAGAGCGGCTCGGGGATCGGGTACTGGTTGGCGCCCGAGGGGCTGGCCGTCAGGGTGACGCCCTGGATGACGCCGCCGCTGTTGTAGGTGGTGACGTCGGCGTTCGACAGCGCGGTTTCCGACAGGCCGTATTGGACCGACGGATAGTTCTGCGTGCCAGCGGCCGGGTCGACGTCGCCGTAGCGCAGGGGGTCGTGGCTGTACACGGCGGCGATGCCGGTGCCCGAACCGGTCGAGATGTACTCGACGGTGTTGCTGGTCGACAGGGCGGTCGGGCAGCCGGCGAAGGGTTGGATGTAGGGGGTGTAGGGCGCGCTGGTGTTGATCGGCGTCGGCGGGGTGCCGCGGGCGTAGAGCGGGCGGTCGACGCCGTAGCAGTCGGCGACCTGACGGTGATAGGGGGCGACCAGCGACGAGCCGCCGCCGTTGATCTGGGCCTGGGCCACGCCACCGAAGGCCGCGATGGCGGCCAGGGTGCTGACGCCCATCATGGCGTGCAGTTTGATAGACATGGGTGCGATCCTTTGTCTGTCTGAAATGAGCCCGCAGGCTCGCGACGCCTCGCTCCGTCCATTGTTTGACGAAGAATAGGCTTTCAACTTTAGTTATTTGCTAGATCTGGTCTGTGGGCTTCCACTGTCCGAAGTTTATTTAAACTCGCGGCGGTTGTGGTTGCCTCTCGTTTCTATATTGAGCGGCAATTTTGAGTCAATTACTTGAGCTCAATTTGTTCAATAATACATTGTGTAAGTGGTGTGACGCTTGGTTCAAATATAGTTATGGCGTCGACTGTTCTTGTTAGAATTGATCCTGAGTGATGCTGTCTACTGCGATCGTATCAGTCCTAGGGTGATCGCGCGTGCGACGGCTGCGGTCTTGTTGGGAGTAGCGAGCTTGGCCCCCGCCCGAGACAGATGGAACTGTACGCCGCGCCGGCTGAGGCGCAGCTCGGTGGCTGTTTCCATCTCGGTGAGGCCCTGGGCCGCGAGGCGCAGTACGTGTATCTCCCGCGCATTCAACTCGCCCTCGGCCGGGCTGGAGGGCGGCAGGGTCGTCCGCGCCGCCGCATGCAGGCGCGCAGCCGCCAGAAGGATCTGGCCGTCACGGATTTCGCGGTCGGCCAGCAACGGCTCGAATGGCCCGGAGCCGAAGAAGTTCACGAAGGCCGGGCCGGCGATCGAGTCCTGGATCGGCGCGATTACGCCCGCCCTGACGCCCCACGCGTCGAGCGCCCGCGCCAGCGGCCTGGCGCTCGGGGCGGCGAGGTCGGCCAGGCTCCAGCAGAACGGGGTGAAGGCCGTGGCGGCCCGCTCGGCCAGGAGGTCGAAGGCCAGATAGCCGCGCTTGCGATAGAGCGCCTCGTCGAGGCCGCCGCTGGAAACCAGCATGCTCGGCGTCTTGGTCGCGGTGTGGTCGTCCTGCGGGGTGGCCTGTTCCTGGCTCGCGCGTGTCAGCTGGTAGCCCAGATGCATATAGGCCGCGTGAGCGAAGCCGCAGGCTTCGGCCGCCTGGACCAGGGCCGCGCGAAAGGCCGATTGCGGATCGAGCGGCGTCTCGGGCGTCGACAGGGCGCGAGCGGGGATCAACGGGGGGCTCCCTGGTCGCGACTGGTCGGCTGAGCGGATGTTTCCCCACTGGCCATGGCGTCGAGTTCTCCTCGGCGACCTGATCCCGTCGCCGTTCCCCCTGAAGACAGGTGGGAGGGCGACCGGGCGACACGGAAGTTCGTGAACCTTTCATGTAGGTCGACGGTGTGGGCGGGGCGTTTTCGCAGCATCGCGCCAAGACGTGCGCAAGTAAGCGCGTCAGTGTTACCGGTGTGATCCAGGTTGGAGGTTGACGCAAAAATTTAACAAAACGCCGTGTCGCCCGGCGCCGGTCGTCTTTGTCTTAGAACTCGAGGAACGCGCGAGGGGGGAATGCGCCAGACCTTCGCTCCGCCATGCATTGTCATCCGTGTGCTGACCAGCTGCGCTGGCCACGCACGGGGCTTGGCTGGCGGGGCTGCGGGGGCTGGCCGCTATCCACCCTCTGTGAGGCGCGCCTGTCCGTTCGGGTGGTAGAAGCGATGGCGTACGAAGAAGTCCAAAGTCCGGTTCCGCCGGCAGGTCGCACCGGAACGTCGTCGACGTCACTGTTCAATACCGCATCCGCCGCCAGGGATCTGGTGCGGCGGGCCGAGTACGGCGTCGCCGCCGCCCTGCCGCGCCGGCTGGTCGACGAGGTGCTGGCCGAGGCGCTGGGCGTCTCGACGGAGGCCCTGCGGACCGCCTTCGCGAGGGTTCACGGCGAGTCGATCTATCGCGCGCTCCTGAAGCTGCGCGTCGAACTGGTCGACCTGACGCTAGCCTCCGATCCGGCGCTCAGTCCCCGGGCCGTCGCCCAGGTATGCGGCTTCGGATATTTCGGACGCTTCCATCAGATCTATCGCCGTAACACCGGCCGCTCTCCCGAGGTCGGCTCGACGCGCGACGTAGCCGATGGGGCGGCTTTGCAGCGAGCCCGAACGGCCGTGGCGGCCGCCGTCGGTCGGCTGTTCGAGGGCGTCGAGCCATTGGTGGTGGCGCCGGCCGAGGCGAGAGCGGTCGACGGGGCGTCGGCGTGTCGGCCGTGAGCGTGACCGGCTGCGGGGAAGGGCGCGTCGAGCGCCGGGAGATCCTCTTCCTGCAAGGGCCGCCTGGGCGTTTCTTCCATGATCTGGCCCTGGGACTGCGAGCTCGCGGTCACGGCGTTCATCGCGTCAACTTCAACGGCGGCGATCGACTGGACTGGCGGGGGAGGGCGGTCGACTACCGTGGTGGAGCCGGCGGCTGGCCTGGGTTTCTGGCCCGGCTCCTGATCGCGCGCGGCGTGACCGACGTGGTTCTGTTCGGCGACTGCCGCCCGATCCATCGCGCCGCGCGCGCGGTGGCCGGGGGCATGGGGCTGGCGGTCCACGTCTTCGAGGAAGGCTATATCCGTCCCGACTGGGTCACGCTCGAACGGGGCGGTGTCAACGGCTTCTCGGCGTTGCCTGCCGATCCGCAATGGTATCTCCAGGCCGTGCGTCACCTGGACCCGTGCCCGGACAGGCCGACCCTGCCTTCGGCTATCGGCCATCGCGGAAGAGCAGGGGTCGCCTACTATCTCGCGGCGTTTCTCGCTGCTCCGGCCTATCCCGGCTATCGCACGCATCGGCCCTGGCTGCCGGCGCTGGAGGCGCTGGGCTGGGTGCGGCAGGCGGTCGCGCGCCGACTGCTCCGGCGACGGGACCCGGCGCCGGGTCCGTCCTATTTCCTGCTGCCGCTGCAACTGGACTCCGACTATCAGCTGCGGACGCATTCCGACTTCGAAGGCATGCAGCCGGCCCTGGCGCAGGTCATCGTCTCGTTCGCTCGCCACGCGCCGCCGGACGCTCAACTGGCCGTAAAGCGCCACCCCCTGGACAACGGACTGCGCGACTGGCGCCGGCGCACCCTGGACTTCGCGCGCGCTCTGGGCGTGGCGGGCAGGGTCCTCTTCCTGGAGGCGGGCGACATCGACCCCCTGGTCGGCGGCGCTCGCGGGGTGGTGACGGTCAACAGCACGACCGGCGCCCTGGCTCTGGCGGCCGGCGTGCCCGTGGTCACCCTCGGCCGCGCGGTCTACGACATCCCTGGGCTGACGCATCAGGGCTCTCTCGACACCTTCTGGCGGACGCCGGAGCGTCCTGACCTGCGACTGTACGAGGCCTTCCGCCGCGTGCTGGCCGCCCGGTGCCTGCTCTGGGGCGGGTTCTACGCCAGCCAGACCCGTACGCTGCTGGTCGAGAGCGCCGCCGACCGCATTCTCGGCGGCGTGCATGTGGCCGCGGCAGGCGCGGACCTGCCGGCCGAGCCCTGCATGATGGCCGCGGAATGAGCGTCTTAGCCCCATCGGCCGCCGTCGCCCCGATCGGCGCTTCGTCCCGCGCCCCTGGGCCGGCGGAAGTGGTCATGGACATTTCCGGCCTGCTGTCGCGGTGGCGGCAGGCTACGCCGACGGGGATAGACCGGGTCGAGATGGCCTATGCCCAGGCCCTGATCGAGCGGGACCCCGAACGGTTGGCGTTCGGCGGGCTTCGTCCCGGCGGAGGCTATGCGCGGTTCCCGACCGCTGTCGTTCGCGACTACCTGGAGGCCACGCAGGAGATGTGGGCGCTGGGCGAGGGCGGCGACGGGGCGCGGCGTGGGCGCCTGGCGTTCCTGGCGATGCTCGACATTCGTCCGACGCCCGGCGGGGCGGGGCGACGGCCGCGGGCCTATCTGCACCTGTCGCCGCGAGGGCTGGAGCGACTGCGCGCCTACGAAGCGGCGCTGAAGCGCGAACACGCGCGGATGGTCACCTTCGTCCATGACCTGATCCCGCTGGAGCATCCCGAGTTCGTGCGCGAGGGCGGGGCGGCGCTGTTTCGCCGCAAGCTGGAGACCCTCGCCAAGCTCTCAGACGGCGTGCTGGTCAACTCCCAGGCGACGGCGACGGCCACCAGCGCTCACCTGGCCCGGCTCGGTCGCCAGACGATGCTGAGGATCGCTCCGCTGGGTGTGCCGTCGCTTGCTCCGGCCGGAAGGCGCGGCCGGCGCGAAAAGCCCTATTTCGTGGTGCTGGGTACGATCGAACCCCGCAAGAACCATCTGCTGCTGCTCAACATCTGGCGGCGCTGGGTCGAGCAGGAAGGGGCGGAGGCTGCGCCCGACCTCGTCGTCGTCGGCCGGAGGGGCTGGGAGAACGAGAACATCCTCGATCTGCTCGACCGCAGTCCCGTCCTCGGCCGTGTCGTCGACGAGCGCGGCGGATTGGGCGACGTGGCGACGCGGTCGCTGGTGGCTGGCGCACGGGCCGTCCTCTGTCCGTCGTTCGCCGAGGGTTACGGCCTGGCCGTGGCCGAGGCGCTGCAACTGGGTACGCCTGTCATCGCCAGCGACATCGCCGCACACCGCGAGGTCGGCGGTGCGGCGCCCGATTATCTCGATCCCCTGGACGGCCCCGCCTGGGCGCGAGCCCTTCGGGATTACGCCCAACCCGACTCCCCGCGCCGACGCGCCCAGCAGGCGCGCCTTGCCGATTGGAAGGGCGCGGGGTGGACCGAGCATTTCCAGATCGCCTTTCAGCTCATCGAGGACGTCGTCCGATGAGCGCCGTTTCGACGACCCTTCGCGAGGTCTCGCCATGTCTCTAGCCGCCCTCGAGTTGAATCGAGTCCCCGCTGTGGAAGAGGGGGTGGGCTTTCGCGCCGCCGTGCTCGGCGAGCGGGAAACCGGGGGGCTGGATCAGCGGCTGCGGAAGCTGGCCCAAGGCCACGGCTTCTACAGCGGCCTCTATCTCCATCTGGGCCATGCGCCGGTGGGGGAAGGCCAGGATCGCGTACCGCCGTCGCGGCTGATCGCTTCCTCGCCGGTCGCGCTGAGGCAGTACGGTGCGGCCCTGGCCAGCGGCAGCGTCGCGCGGCGGGCCGCTACGGCCCATCGCCCGTTCGCCTGGACCAGCGTCGAGGAGCGCCTGCCAGGCCTGACCGGGCGCCATGTGGGACTGTCGGTTCCCGTGCAGGATCACGCCGCGGGGCCAGGTCTTGTGGCCCTCATCGGCCAGGATCTCGACCTCGCCCGGGCGCTGGCTTCCAGCGCCGCCGGGGCGCTGATGCTGGCGGCGGCCGACCTGCATCAGGCCGCCCTGGCCGGCATGCGCCCGGCAGCGACCGCGGGTGGGGCGCTGACCGTGAGGGAGATCGAGTGCCTGAGGCTGGCGGCAGTGGGGCGTACCGTAGCCGACAGCGCGACCATTCTGGGCATCACCGGCCGCACCGTCGAGTTTCACCTGAAGAACGTCACCGAGAAGCTTCGGGCCGCCAACAAGATCCACGCTGTCGCCATCGCCGTGAGCCACGGCCTGGTCAGCTTGCGCGCTTGAATGGGGAGTACGCCGTCGCCCTGGGCGGGCGACGGCGAGCCGGGCCTAGTGGAAGTCGCCCGAGACGACGAACTGGAAGTTGTCGACCACGAACTGCGAGCCGTTGACGTCGTCGAACGGGCTGTAGTCGCCGGTCGTGGAGACGCGGTCGATAACCAGGGTGTCGATGAGGCCCCAGTCGGCGTCGACGATGGTCGGCACGCCATAGGTGATGGTGGCCGTGATCGTGCCCACCTCGAAACCGTCGATGTAGCCCTTGAAGGTCACGACCTGCTGGGCGTCGGCGGCGGAAGCGATCTGGACCTTGTCGAAGATGAAGTCCGAGCCGTCGGCGCGGGTGATGACCAGCGGATCGGCGGCGAAGGGGTTGTAGGCGCCGATCTGGCCGTCGATCGCCGTAGCGTAGCCCGAGACGGGGAAGTCGTCCTTGTTCACGGCGTTCAATTCCACGCCGGGCAGGCTGAAGTTGAAGCCATGATAGCCGTCGAGAATGACCGGTTCGGACGAGGGGTCGATGTCCTCGAACGTCAGGGTCACGGCTTCGGTCGGCTTGGGCGCGAAGCGAACGTCGTCCGCGGTCAGGTGCGCGGCGCTGTCGGTATTGATCAGGACATACCCGCTGGCCGAGGGATTGGCCGCATCGTTGACCTTGTAGAGCTGGTTCGTCGCGCCGCCGACCGTGCCGACGAAGTCGAGGGTGGAGCCGGCCGAGAAGCCGTGCAGCACCAGGACGTCCTGCTCCACGCCGGCGTCGCTGTTGCCAGCGCCCTTGAAGCCCAGGATCACGTCGGGCAGCAGCGCCGAGCCGGTGAGGTCGCCGGCATGGAACACGAAGGTGTCGTTGCCGGCGCCGCCGTCGACGATGTCCATGCCCGAGCCGCCACGGATCACGTCGGCGCCGTCCTGGCCAAGGATGATGTCGGCGCCGCCCCGGCCGTCCAGGTGGTCGTCACCCGCGCCGCCCTGGATCAGGTTGAAGCCGGCCGAGCCGATGACGGTGTCGTTGCCCGCTTGCGCGTTATAGATAATCGACGGCGTCAGGGTGGTTCCCAGAATGACCTGATCGTCGCCGGCAGTGCCGTTCCCATAGCTCATGGCGTATTTCCTGAAATAGCCGCAAGCCCCTTAGCCCGAGTTTCAGTACATTAAACGATCTGCTCTCAGAAGGGTGGGAAGTGAGAAATTTTCTTCACAAAACCATAGTGATTTCTTTTTGACGATTGCTGACGTTCTCAAGCATCTAAAGCCCCCGAGACAGGTATGGCGTCGTGTTGAAGATCCAGGTCAGCCAGGCTCCGGCGGCAAGGAATGTTCCGAAGGGCAGGGGTTCGGTCACGAGCAGTCGTCGACCTCTGCGCACGGCCAGGAAGAGCGCGGTCGCCAGACCCAGGCCGCACGCCCACAGCAGCACGGCCGGCAGGCCTTCCCATCCGACCCAGACGCCGATCGCGCCTAGCAGGAACGGGTCGCCCCCGCCCAGGCCTTCCCGATGGCGAAATCTCCTGTAGGCCCAGCCGACCAGCGCCAGGGCCCCGTAACCGACGGCGGCGCCGATCAACGGTTCCAGCGGCGAGGCGATCCCCAGCCTGATCACGACCAGCCAGCCGGTGATCCCTAGCGGCAGGGTGAGCACGTCCGGCAGCCACAGGTTCTCGGCGTCGACGATGGCGACGGCCAGTAGGAACCAGCCGAAGAAGGCGGTGGCCAGGATCATCGCGCCGGTCTGGGTGAGCACGCCGCCGAGAGCGATCACCAGGCAGCCGGCCTCGATGAGCGGATAACGGAGCGGAATGGACGCGCGGCAGGTGCGGCATCGCCCCCTCGTGACCAGGAAGCTGACGAGCGGCGCCAGATCCGGAAGGCTCAGTCTGCGCTGGCAGCCGCCGCACGCCGAGCGGACGACGATCCACGGCCGCCCCGCAGGCAAGCGCAGGGTCAGCAGGCCGATGAAGCTTCCGACGAAGGGCGCGGCCATCAGGGCGGCGACAATCCAGGGCAGGCTGGTCGGCAAGAGCTTCGATCCTCGTGCGGCGGGCCAGCTTGAGAGCTTTTCGTGACAACCGTAGTGGATCGGCAAGGCTAGCGCGTCAGGCGCGCGTCGCCCCATACGACCGCCGGAGGAGCGGCCTTTCCCTCCGATACGGCGACGAGCTCGAGCGTTTTCAACCCTCCGATCGAGGCCTTGAAGCCCATGGCGTGCAGGCGGTCGACGAAGGGCTTGAACGAGGCCTCGCCGCCGTCCTTGGGCGCAGCGCTGGGAAACAGCGCGGTGCGGATCTCCAGGCGTCCGTCCGAGGCCCGGCGCTTGAGCCACCAGCCGTCGTCGAGATTGACATAGCGGTAGCCGAGCCTCGCCAGGCCCGTGTCGCGCAGGGCCTGGGCCGATCCCATCACCTTGGCTTCGTCCACCTCGGTCCGGAAGGCGTTCCAGCCCATGGGCGGGGTGGAGGCCGCACCGACCCGCGGCGCGGTCCAGCGGCCGGTCGGCTGCAGGCCGTCCTCCGCGAAGGCCAGGTGGTGGCAAGAGCGGCCGTGGAGGCGATCAGGAGTTTGCGCAACATGCTTCAGGCCTTGGGTTTGGCGCGAAAATCATAGTCGCCCGAGCCCGCCTTCACGGTGATCCGGCCATCTTCCCGGATGTCGCCATCGAGCGGCGGGTGAAGCCCGAGATGCCCATGTTGAAGGCCGCGGCGGCGGGCCGCTGCTCGGGCTTCGTCCTGGGGCGTCGCGCATCAGTCGCGCCGGGAGCGTCGAGCCCCCTTGTGGGCTGCGTAGATCGGGGTCTGGCGGGGAAGGGCGCGGGCCGGGCGGGGCGCGGGCCCGCCGACCGGGGCGATCGCCAGTTCGCCGAACCAAGGCGTACTGAGGCGCGAGCGCTCGGCGCCGACCAGCAGTCCGGCCATGCCCTTGCCGTAAAGCCTGTTCTCGGCGCTCAAAACCACCTGATCGTTGACGAGGCCGGTGATCCTGCTGCCTTCGAACCGTAGCGAAAGCTTGATCCACCGCCCGGGTGCGACGCCGGCCAGCATCGTGTCGCCCAGAACCAATTCGCCGCCTTCGCCGTCGAACTTGCCGGCCTTGATCTGGGCCTGCTGCTCGGCGTCGCCGATCAGGGCCTTGGGATCCTTCTTGCCGCGAATGGCGACCAGTCGGCAGCGGCCGTCGTGGGCCAGTTCCAGGAAATATCCCTTCGGGATGAAGCCGTAGCCCGTACCGACGTGGTTGATCCGGCCCATGACCGCGGCGGTGTCGCGCGGGTTCAGCCAGACCTTGGTCGACACCTCGTAGTCGCCCCACGCCGCGTCGCCGAGGATGGTGTAGGGCCGCCAGTCCGGGGCCCAGGAGATGGTCGGGACCGGGACCACCTGGCGCAGGCAGCGCCCCTTGCCGTCGGGGCGCTCGGCCAACTCGAAGGCGCCGGCGATATCGGCGGTGTAGCGCGGCAGCCAGCCGTGAGCGGCGGGGGAGGCGTAGGTCTCGAAGGTCTCACGGTAGGGGAAAGGGAAGGGCGCGGGCTTGGGGATCGCCTCGAAGCTTCCCTTCTGCTGTCCGCGCGTGGTCGACAGCGAATAGATCGCGTGAGGCTCGACGGTCAGGCTCACCACGCCGTCGACGGGTATCAGGTCGGCCAAGCGAATGAACTGCTCGGCCTCCGTGCTGCGCCAGGTGCAGAGCGGTTTGGGCGACAGGCCCTCGCCGATCTCGATCCGGACGGTCTGGGCCTGGGTCGCGCCCTGGGTCTCGACGATGAGGCTGTAGTCGGCGCCTGGCGACTTCAAGGTCGCGTAGGAGCCGCCCCCGGGCAGCATGCCGCTGCCGCCGTCGAGGTAGGTCCAGCCGATCTCGGTGAACTGCCCGTAGTGGGCGTAGCCCCACAGCGCCTCGCGCACCCGGTAGTGGCCGCTCCACGGCTCGTGGGCTAGCACCGTGGCCGGGTCCTCCGAATAGGGCTCGAGCGGATAGAGGCCGGCGATGTCGTACCAGTTCACGACCTTGGTCGCGCCGCTGAGGATCCAGTTGTGGTTGAAGGCGCGGACGATGCCGATCGCGCAGTCGAAGCCCTTCAGATAGACGTGGTCCTCGGTGTTCCAGATCGGCTTGCCCATCGCCTTGGCCATCGCCTGCTGCTCGGCGGTGGCGTGGGCGTTGGCGTAGACGACGTGGGCGCTGATGATGTCGATCGCGTCGCGCAGTTCGGCGTCGGTCGTCATGTCCTTGACGAAGTCGAGCTTGTCCTTGGGCCAGTTGTCGAAGGCGTGGACCTTCACCTTGGAGAAGCCCTTGGCGTTCAATGTGCGACGCAGGGCTTTTACGAAGGCGTAGTCCTGGCCCTTTTCGTTGCGGCAGCCGATGGCGTCCAGTTCCAGCCCGTAGGCGCCGCGCAGGCCCTCCAGCCATTTGACATAGTAGTCGACGGCGTCCTGGGACCAGAACTTGCCGCCGCCGATCCAGCCCGGAGCGCTCCAGGCCGTGGCGTCCAGCGACAGGGCCGGATTGCGCTTCTTGGCCTCCTGCAGGACCCACCAGATGTAGCCGCGCTCGTAGCTCAGGTCCTCGCGCGTGTGCATGTGGCTGGGCATCGACCCCTGGGTTGAGTTGCCGTCGCCCGGGATCTCGGCCAGCAGGGCGCTGACTGAGGCGCCGAACTTGGGCTTGTAGAGCAGGTCGAGGATCTGGCTGCGCTGGGGCTCGGGATAGTCCTTCAGCAGCACGGACGTGGCGCCGCCGCCGTTGACCACGCCGATGCCGTCGAACCGCGCGCCGCCGGAGTCGCCGCGCAGCCTGATCGCATGGTGCTCGGCCGGCTGGGCCAGGGCGCGGCTCAACGGCGCCAGGCACAGCAGCGAACCGGCCGCCAGCAGGTGCCGGCGGCGCGACGGGTCGAAATCGCTGCGCCGATCAACGGCCGCTTGGCCGCGCGCGCTCACGCGCTCCATCGTTCCCTCTCCCAATTCTTATGTCGTGAACGCCGAGCTGGCTCGATGTTCGCCGGTCTCCATCGGCGTTGATCGCGATGGTGCATCCCGAGGGTTTCGCGCGGCGCGGGCCGTGAAAAACCGTCTCGTCCCTGAGGGTGTATGACCAGCTTATTGCACGCCCGAAATGAGTGGGCAAGTTATTCATAAGACAAATGCTATTGTTGTCCAAAGTCTCAAGTTGTGAGGAAAAACAGTGGTATAGCGCTGTCATTTTCAGCGATATCCGAGAGGCTGAACCCCACCTTCAGTGGGCGGGTAGGCGATCGCAGGATGCGAAACCGGCGAATTTCTGGAGCGCTGGAGATGTAGTGGTATGACCAATAAGCCTATCTCGAAACCTGCTCGCAGGCCCGCAGGCGGGCGCTTGATCGGGCTTCGGGTTTCATTCCCTCTGGCGGAGCGCCCGGAGTGGTGTTCGGCTTGGGCCAAGAATGCTGAAAGCCGCTCCGCGGGCGGCTAGAAAGAAGCAAGCCGCCAGTCGGGAGCGCAGAGATTCGGACCATGCGGACAGCGACCCCCCACAAGAGCATCACCGACACCATCGTCCAGGATCTGGGCGCGGCGATCGTGACGGGGCGTTACCAGGGTGTGGCGTTCCCGACCGAACAGGAACTGTCCGAAAAGTATGGTGCGGCCCGCACCGTTACCCGCGAGGCCGTGAAGATGCTGGTCTCCAAGGGACTGTTGTCGTCCCGTCGCCGCCGCGGCACGATCGTCGAGAACGAGGACAACTGGAACCTGCTCGATCCGGACGTCATGCGCTGGATGCTGCAGCGCGAGTTCTCTCTCGACCTGCTGATCGAGTTCACCGAGATCCGCCTGAGCATAGAGCCCGGCGCGGCGGCCCTGGCGGCAAAGCGCGCCAGCGGCGAGGAGCGGGCGGCCATCGACCATGCGGTCAGGCGCATGTTCGCCGCGGACCAGGGACAGGACGATCCGCTCCTGTCGGACATCGCCTTCCATGTCGCGGTGCTGCGCGCCAGCGGCAACCGCTTCTATCGCCAGCACTGCGAGATGATCGACACGGCGCTGCGCTTCAGCATCCGCAAGACCAACGACCTGAAGGGCGTGCGCTTCGCCAGCGCTGAGGATCACAAGCGCGTCGCCGACGCCATCCTGGCCGGCCATGTGCGCGAGGCCGAGGCCCGCATGCGCGACCTCATCGGTGGCGCGCTCGACCTGATGCAGCGAAGCCGTGACGAGGAACTGCGCCGCGAGCGACGCTGAGGCTGCAGGGCAGGGCGGCGAGCGCCTAGAGCTTGGCCAGCCGGCCGCCGTCCGCGACCAGTTCCGCGCCGGTGACGAAGCGGGCTTCGTCGCTGAGCGCGAAGGCCACGAGCGCGGCGATATCCTCCGGCTGGCCGACATCCTGCGGATCGAGGACCTCGAGGCCCGACTTGATGTTCGGACTGTCGCGCAGCATCGGCGTGTCCACCGCGCCGGGCAGGACGCAGTTGGCGCGGATGCCGCAGGCGCGCCCCTCGATCGCCGCCGTGCGGGCCAGCGAGGTCAGGGCCGCCTTGGCCGCCGCATAGGGCCCGACCAGGGCCGAGGTCTGGCGGGCGTGGATGCTGGAGACATAGACCAGGCTGCCGCCGCCCTCCATGTGGTTGAAGGCTTGTCGCGTGAAATGGGCCGCGGCGTAGAAGTTCACCGCCATGATCCGCTCCCAGTCCTGGCCGGTGAGCGCGTCGAGGCCCTTGTAGATCATGGCGCCGGCGACGCTGACCACGCCGTCGACGCGGCCGAAGCGGTGGATGGCCGCCTCGAAGGCGGCCGCAGCCTCGGTCTCGACGCTGACGTCCTGCGCGCGAACCAGCAGCCGGTCGGGAGAGGCGAGGGTCGCCTGCGCCGCAGCCAGCGCCCCGGCGTCCCGATCGATCAGCACTAGGTTGGCGCCCTCGTCGTGCAGGCGTTGCGCGCAGGCCTGGCCGATGCCGCCGCCGGCGCCGGTGACGATGATGGTCTTGCCGTCGAAGCGCATGGTCACCACTCTCGCAGGCCGCCGTCGGGGCCGCGCCAGGCCGGATTGCGCCAGGCGGGCGCGTCACGGCTGAGGCGTCGGACCTTCTCCTCGTCGATCTCGACGCCCAGGCCAGGCCCGGCGAACGCCTCGACCGTCCCATCCTTCACAGCGAAGATTTCGGGGTTGAGCATGTAGGACAGAAGATCGTGGCCGTCGGTGTTGTAGTGGATGCCCAGCGACATCTCCTGGATCACGAAGTTGGGCGTCGTCAGCGCCAGCTGCATGCAGGCGGCCAGGGCGATGGGGCCCAGCGGGCAATGCGGGGCGATGGCCACGTCATAGGCTTCGGCCATGGCCGCGATCCGGCGAACCTCGGAAATTCCGCCGGCATGGCTGAGATCGGGCTGGAGGATGTCGATCGAGGCCGAGGTCAGGAACGGCTTGACGTCCCAGCGGCTGTAGAGCCGCTCGCCCAGCGCGACGGGCACGGCGGTCTGCTGGCTGAGTTGGGCGATGGCCTCGGGGTGCTCGCTGAGCAGCGGCTCCTCGACGAACAGAGGGCCCAGCGGCTCTAGGGCCTTCACCAGTTGCCGGGCCATCGGCTTGTGCACCCGGCCATGAAAATCGACGCCGGCGTCCAGGCCCTCGGCGCGCACGGCCGCGAGGCGGTCGACCGAAGCGGCGAGGGCGCCGGGGCTGTCCAGCCAGCCCAGGTCCTCGACGCCGTTCATCTTGACGGCCTTGAAGCCCTGCGCCTTGCGCACGCGCGCGGCCTCGACGACCTCGCTGGGGCGGTCGCCGCCGATCCAGGCGTAGACCGGGATCCGATCGCGGACGCGCCCGCCCAGCAGTTGGTGCACCGGGACCTTCAAGGCCTTGCCCTTGAGGTCCCACAGCGCCTGGTCCAGGCCCGACAGCGCCGACATCAGCACCGGGCCGCCGCGATAGAAGCCGAGGCGATAGGCGGTCTGCCAGATGTCCTCGATGCGGTCCGGGTCAGCGCCGATGAAGCGGTCGCGCAGCGAGGCGAAGGCGCCCTCGACGGCTTCGCTGTGGCCTTCGAGCGAGGCCTCGCCCCAGCCGACCAAGCCGTCCTCGGTCTCGACGCGCACGAACAGCCAGCGGGGCGGCGCGGGGAAGGTCTCGATGGTCTTGATGGCGGCGCCCGGCGTCGCTTGCGCCGTGGCGTGTGCTGGGTCTTGGAACATGAACGTCCTCGCAGGGCGGCGCGAGAATGCGCCGGATCCCCTTGTCGTTGCTTTGAATGGCGACCCGCGCCAGCCTCTGTCAAGAATATATATTACAAATGAGGTCGGTGAGAAATGCGGGAGATCAGCGTGGCGGTGGGGAGAGGCCAGATGGGCTGAGCCGAAGCCAGGCTGTAGGGCGCCGCATTGCCTGAGGTTGGTCGGCGGAGAGCGTCGTCAGTGAAAATAAGTAATACAAATGAGTTGACGGCGAAGCGGCCTCGCGGATTATGGCCGCGAAAGGCGGGCCCGTCGCGACTCCGAGGGTACACGCCGAAACAAGGGGGCGCGTACGGATGCACACGATGTCGAGCGGCCAGGATGAGCAGGTTGTTTCCGGCCATCTGAACCTCGCCTACATCTGGACGATCTCGAGCGTGGCGGCGCTGGGCGGACTGCTGTTCGGCTACGACTGGGTGGTGGTCGGGGGCTCCAAGCCGTTCTACGAACCCTATTTCCACCTCACCAGCGAGGCCCAGGTCGGCTGGGCCAACAGTTGCTCGCTGCTGGGCTGCCTGCTGGGCTCGGTGTTCAGCGGCCTGGTCAGCGACCGGATCGGCCGCAAGAAGCTGCTGATCATCGCCGCGGTCCTGTTCGGCGTATCGTCGATCCTGACCGGCTGGGCGCAGGGGTTCTCGACCTTCGTGCTCTGGCGGATCGTCGGCGGGGTGGCCATCGGCGTCGCCTCCAACATCTCGCCGACCTATATCGCCGAGATCAGCCCCGCCGCCTGGCGCGGCCGGCTGGTCACCCTCAATCAGCTGACCCTGGTGGTCGGGATCCTGGCCGCGCAGGTGGTCAACATGCTGATCGCAGGCGACGTCGGCGGCGCCATGGGCCACGCGGCCATCCGCGACACCTGGCAGGGGCAGTACGGCTGGCGCTGGATGTTCACGGCCGTGGCCGTTCCCTCGGTGATCTTCTTCTTCTGCGCCTTCCTGGTGCCGGAAAGCCCGCGCTGGCTGCTGAAGGCCGGACGCCGCGCCCGCGCCCTGGCCGTGCTGCGTAAGATCGGCGGCGAGGCCTATGCGCGCGAGGCGCTCGCCGAGATCGAGGCGGGCCTGGAGCGCGAGCGCGCCGAGACGGGCTCGGCCAACGAACTGCTCACGCCGGCCGTGCTGGGCGTGCTGCTGACCGGCGTCGGCCTGGCCGTCCTGCAACAGTGGAGCGGCACCAACGTCATCTTCAACTATGCCGAGGAGATCTATCGCGGCGCGGGCTACGACCTTGGCGGGGTGATGTTCAACATCGTCATCACCGGTGCGATCAACCTGGCCTTCACCCTGGTGGCGACCGCCACGGTCGACCGGCTGGGACGGCGCACCCTGATGCTGTGGGGCGCGGCGGCGATCGCGCTGATGCACGGCCTGCTGGGCGCGGCCTTCTTCCTGGGCATCCAGGGACCCGTCGTGCTGCTGCTGACCCTGGGCGTCATCGCCGCCTACGCCATGTCTCTGGCGCCGGTGACCTGGGTGCTGCTGTCGGAGATCTTTCCCAACCGTGTCCGCGGGGCGGCGATGTCGATCGCAGTCTCGGCCCTTTGGATCGCCTGCTTCGTGGTCACCTTCACATTCCCGATCCTCAACCAGCGCCTGGGCGCGGCGGGGACCTTCTGGTCCTACGGCCTCGTCTGCCTGGCGGGCTTCATCTTCATCGCGCTGCGCGTGCCCGAGACCAAGGGGCGAACCCTGGAGGAGATCGAGGCCGGGCTGTCACGCCGCCGCGACCGCTGATCCGCCGAAGCGCCAAGAACACACACCATCAGGAAACGAGCCATGTCCCTTCGCATCCGGACCCGCGCCCTGGCCACGGCCTCGGCGTTCGCAGCGGCGATCGCGGCCCAGGCCGCAGACCTGACGGTGGACGCGACCCGCCCGCCCGCCGCGGTGCGCTCCGAGCACCTGCGCATGGGCGCCGCCACCGCGCCCGACGGCCAGACGCTGGGCGTCAACAACCGCTACCTGACGCGCAACGGCCAGCCCTGGATGCCGGTCATGGGCGAGTTCCACTACACGCGCTATCCGCCCGAGCACTGGGGCGCCGAGCTGGCCAAGATGAAGGCCCAGGGCGTCGACATCGTGGCCACCTACATCATCTGGAACCACCACGAGGAGCGCGCCGGCCAGTTCAACTGGGCAGGCGATCGTGACCTCAAGCGGTTCGTCGAGCTGGCCAGGGCCAACGGCCTGTTGGTGGTGATCCGCATCGGCCCCTGGGCGCATGGCGAGGTGCGCTGGGGCGGCACGCCCGACTGGGTGGTCAACGCCATGCCCACCCGGCGCGACGACCCGGTCTACCTGACCTACGTCGAGCGCTACTGGCGCGAGATCTACAGGCAGGTCGAGGGCCAGCTCTGGAAGGATGGCGGCCCGGTCATCGGGGTCCAGCTGGAGAACGAGTACAACATCGGCGGGCCGGGCGCGGGGGCCGGGCATATCGCCACCCTCAAGACCCTGGCCCGCAAGATCGGCTTCGACGCGCCGCTCTACACGGTGACCGGCTGGGACAACGCGGTCTATCCCAAGGGCGAGGTCATTCCCGTCTTCGGCGGCTATGCCGACGAGCCGTGGAGCGCCAGGCAGGGCCGCCTTCCGCCCAAGGAGGTCTACGCCTTCCGCTTCGATAGCCGGGTCGGCGGGGATCTCGGTGCGCAGACGGCCTCGCGCAACGCCGGCACGATCGAGAGCGACATGGACAACACGCCGTTCCTGGGCGCGGAGTTCGGCGGCGGCGTGCCGATCATGTATCGCCGCCGGCCCCATCTGTCGCCCGACGACGTGGCGGCCATGCTGCCCGTGCAACTGGGCTCGGGCGCCAATCTCTACGGCTACTACATGTTCCACGGCGGCCGGAATCCGCAGGGCCACACCACCTTGGAGGAGGACGACCGCCAGGGCGGATACAACGGCATGCCGATCATCAACTACGACTTCCAGGCGCCCCTGGGTCAGTACGGTCAGGTCCATCCCGTCGCCGACGCGGTGCGGCCCTATCACCTGTTCATGAAAACGTTCGGGGCCCGGCTCGCGCCGATGGAGGTGCAGCGGCCCGCCGTCAGGCTGAGCGGCCGCGACGACGTCGCCACGCCGCGCTGGTCGGTGCGCAGTCAGGGCGACCGGGGCTTCGTCTTCTTCAACAACCACGTGCGGCAGTTCGAGACCCCGGTCCAGGCCAAGACCCGCTTCGAGGTCAAGCTGCCGGGCGGCGCGGTCACCTTCCCGAGCCGCCCGGTCGACATCCCAGCCGGCGCCTACTTCGTCTGGCCGATCAATCTGGATCTCGCCGGCGCCAACCTGGCCTGGGCCAGCGCCCAGCCGCTGACCCGCCTCGAAGACGCCGACGGGCCCGTCTACGTCTTTTCGGCCACCAAGGGCGTGCCGGTGGAGATGGCCTTCTCGGCCGATGTCGAGGTCAGGCTGAACAGCAAGCGTCTGAAGGCCGCCGGCGGCCGCGTGGTGACCCCGACTTTGACGCCCGAGGGCGTGCGCGAGCTCGCTGTCAGCGGACCGGGCGGCAAGCGGGTGCGGATCGTGCTGATCAGCGCCGAGCAGGCCAGGCAGGCCTATGTGCTGCCGTTCGGCGGCAAGGATCGGCTGGTGCTCAGCGAGGACCCGATCTTTGCGGACGGCGCTGGATGGTCGGTACGTTCCAAGGCCGATGCGGGCTTCCGCCTGGCGGTGTTGCCCGCGCTCGACACTGCGCCCGGGGCCAGCCTGCCGCTGCGCCGCGCCAAGCCGCAGGGTCCCTTCCAGGTGTTCGAGGCCAGGGCTTCCGCCAGGACGCTGACCGCCGAGATCAAGCCGCTGCGCGAAGCCCAGGCGTTGCCGCCCCCCGAGATCGGCGGCCGCGCCAAGACGGTGCTCCAGCCCTATGCCGAGCAATATGGCCGCTCAGGCGCGTGGACACTGAGCCTGCCCAAGGACGCGCTCGAGGGGCTGAGCGAAGCCTGGCTCGAGATCGACTATGCCGGCGACGTGGCGCGACTGTTCGACGGCGTCGAGATGCTCGACGACCAGTTCTACTACGGGCCCAGGTGGGAGCTGGGGCTCAGTCGTTTCGGCGGCCGTCTTGACCGGGACTGGACGCTGACGGTCCTGCCCCTGCGCGCCGACAATCCGCTCTACATCCAGCCCGAAGTGAAGGCGGCGATCCCGGCGGGGGGGCAGGTGGGCGAGGTGAGGGGCGTGCGCATCGTTCCGGAATACGAGCTGCGGCTCACCGCCTCCGGGAAGATCGATCGATGAGCGCAGGCGAGGGCGTGCGGGTTCTGGCGCCGACCGACCGGCCCGCCTAGCTTGCGGGCAAGACTTCGCGTGGACCTGTCGCTCCGGAGTCACGCGGCCCGGAACGTCAGGCTTGCGACAAGCCCCGGACGCGGCCGCCGCGCGCGCATCGCGAGGGATACGCCCAGCCGGTCGGCGATCGAGCGCGATATGGCCAGGCCAAGGCCGGTTCCAGAGCGGACCTGGCCTGCGAGCCCCCGGCTGAAGGGCGCCAGCACGCGCCTCAGCTCTGTTTCATCCATGCCCGGGCCGTTGTCCCAGATCAGCACGCCTGGCGCCCCCTCCAGAGCGTAGACGAGCACGCGAACCTGACCGTCGCCATAAGCGCAGGCGTTGAAGACGAGATTACGCAGCAGCTCGCCGATCAGCACCGGATTGCCGCGCGCCGGCGGCAGGTCGGCGGGGGCGCGCGCAAGCACCTCGGCTTCGGGAAAGGCGCGAGCGGCCTCGATGCGGATCGTGTTCAGCAGCGCCTTCAGATCGGTCGAGCCCTCGGTGGCGGCGGCCTCCGACCGAGCCAGGGCAAGGAACTGGGAAAGCACCCGAAGCAGGTTGGCGGCGGCCGATCTGGAGTCGCCCAGCAGAGCCTTCTCGCGCGGCGTCGCCGCTGATCGTTCCAGCAGGGCGAGGTTGGCGATGATCACCGATAGCGGGGTGCGAAGCTGGTGCGATGCGTCGGCGGAGAAGCGTTCGAGCGCCCGGGTGAAGCGCTCCTGGCTGCCCATCAGTCGGTTGAAGCCATCGACCAGCGGCGACAGCTCGATCGGAGCGTCGGCGGAGGTGACGGGCGCCAGATCGGGGCGAGGGGCCTGGGCTCTCGCCGTCAGGTTCCCGGCGAGGCGCCGGAGCGGCCCAAGCCCCCACCGCACGGCGGGGGCGACCAGCCCCGCGGCGACAGCGACCAGCAGGACCGGCAGGCCGATCAGGTTAGGCAGAAGGTCGCGGACGCTGGCATGCCGGGAATCCAGGCTCTGGGCCACGGTCACCACCACCGGCTCGCGCACGCCGGGGATCATCACCGTCGATTGCGCCACCCGAACCTTGTAGCCGCGCATCCGGGCGTAGCTGAAGCTGGTCTCATTGGGCGGCGGCGGGGTCAGGCGAGGGAGGTCATCATATCCGGTGACCAGCCGCGGCCCCTCGCGAACGGCGTAGAAGACCGCGTCGCGTTCGGGGCTGTCGAGCAGGCCGAGAGACCACGGGGGCAGGGCGACCCGGGCGCGGCCGTCCTGGGTTCCGATCTGGGCGACGATCGAGGCGACGGAACCGGCCAGCAGGCGATCGGACGTCTTCTCCACCACCTGCATGGCCGCGAGAACGCCCGCCAGGGCGAGGGCCGCCGCCAGCAGGGCCAGCGGGACGATCTGGGCGAGGAGCAGCCGGCCGACGAGGCTGGGCGGGCGAGGCTTCACGGATCGAGCCGGTAGCCGGCGCCGCGCAGGGTCTGGAGGTTCGGGCCGTCCGGAAGCAGCTTGCGTCGCAGTCGGCCGACATGCACGTCGAGCGCGTTGGGCAGCACAGACTGATCGTCGGGGAAGACCTCGGTCGCCAGTTGCATCCGGTCGACGACGCGGCCGGGGCGGGTGGCGAGTGCTCGTAGCACGGCCCATTCCCGGGGGCGCAGGTCGAGACGGCGCTCGCCGATCCAGGCCGCGCCGGCTTCCCAGTCGCAGGTCAGGGTTCCGACGCTGACGTTGCGCGCCGCGTAGCCGCCCTTGCGCCTGACCACGGCGCGGACGCGGGCCACCAGCTCGAACGGATCGAAGGGCTTCAGCACGTAATCGTCCGCGCCCATGTCCAGGCCCGCGATGCGGTCCTGGACCGCGTCCCTGGCCGTCAGGACGACGATGGGGGTCTGGAAGCCTTCGCGGCGCAGGCGGCCCAGAATCTCGAAGCCGTCGATGTCGGGCAGGCCGATATCGAGGATCACGGCGTCGAAGTCGGATCGCGCGGCCAGGGCCTGGGCCTCGGCGCCCGTCTCGGCGCAGACCGGAACATGACCTTCGCTTTCGAGCGTGGCGATCAGCGAACGGCGGAGGAGCAGATCATCCTCGACAACGAGTATCTTCATCGGGGATGTAGCGGCAGGCTTCACATTGCAGGAGCACGGCCATCCCACGCCGATTGCCAGTCAAGGTCAAGGCGGCTCGCTTCGCCCTCGCGCTCGGCGCCGTCGCCCTGGTCTCGATCCTGGCCGGTTGCACCCCGCGCCCGTCGGGACAGGCGACCAGCGGCTGGGACCTTCGCAGGGCCGAGCGAGAAGGCGAGGTCGTCGTCTACATCAACAACGACGTCCACCAGCGGCTGGTCGAGGATTTCGAGCGCCGGTTCCCGAAGGTGAAGCTGCGGTTCGTCGTGCTGACCTCGCGCGACATGCAGGCCCGGGTGATCGAGGAGGCGAAGGACGCCGAGCCGGTGGCCGATGTCGTCTGGACCTCGGCCATAGACACCCAGGTCAAGCTGATCAACGACGGCTACGCCCAGACCTATCGCAGCCCCGAGGCCGGTAGGCTTCCCGCCTGGGCGCGATGGCGCGATCAGGGCTTCGGGGTCACCAGCGAGCCGATCGTCTTCGTCTACAACAAGCGACTCCTGAAGGACGGCCAGGCGCCGCGCAGCCACTCCGCCCTCTTGGCCGCCTTGCGCGCCGATCCCGAGCGCTGGCGCGGCAAGGTGGCGATGTATGACCCCGAGCGCAGCGGCATGGGGTTCTTCTATCTGTCCAGCAATACCCAGTTCTATCCTGACGGCTGGGCGCTCTACGACGCGTTGGCCGCGGTGGACGTGCGCACCTACGTGCCCGGCAAGCCGATGCTGGACCGCGTGGCGACCGGCGAGCACCTGCTGGCCGTCGATATCAACGGATCCTATGCCGACTGGTATGTGCGCAACAACGGCCCTGACGTCGGCTACGTCGTTCCGGAAGACTATCACCTGTCGATCTCGCGGGTCGCCTTCATCACCCGCGTGGCGCGGCATCCCGGCGCGGCCCGCCTGTTCCTGGACTATCTGATGTCGGACGCCGGGCAGCGGGTCCTGTCGGAGGTTCGCCTGACGCCGATCCGTCCCGGGCTGGGCGCGGCCCCGCCCTCGGGCGCGCGTCCGATCCGGGTCGGCCCGGCCCTGCTGGCCAATTTCGACCAGGGGCGGCGCGCCGAACTGCTGTCCCGGTGGAGGGGCGGCGAGGCCGCTGAGTGATCGGTTGCTCAAATGGTGGGCGGAAATTGCTCGTGGCTTGATCATCTTCGGCAATCCACTCGCAGCTTAGCCCATTTTTTGAACGCCCCGGACTTCGGCGAAGCTGTCACCGACCTGTCATGCTCAGCGATGTCGCAGCGCGCGGCGGATCGGCGGTGACAGCCGCCGCGCGACGTCGGGAATTTCTTTCTAGCGATCGACTAATGCGGAAAAATATTGCCGCAAGGCGGCGCTTTGACCGGCCGCGGCGAACCATTCGTACTGGGCTGGCTCTCGCGGAAGAGATCAGGTTCGACCCGACGCCGAAGGCGCAACCGCCCCGGAAACGCTCAGGCAAAAGGACCGCAGAGCACAAGGACGCTGGAAAGCAGCCGCCTCCGAACGGGGGCGTCTCGCCGAAGGAGCAAGGGCGCGGTGCGTACCGAATCTCTCAGGCCACAGGACAGCGGGGGCAGAGGAACGCCTTGCGGTTTCGCGAGCGGCGCGTCGTGCGTCGGTGGCGGATCGCGGCTGCCGGAACGTCCAAACCCATGGGCGCCGGGGCGGGGGCGACTGTCGACTGCATGTTTGAGAGGGGATCTCACTTGGCATTTTCACGTCACTCCCGCCGCGCCCTGCTGATCGGTGCGAGCATCTTGCCGGCGGCTATGGCCCTGCACGGCGCGGCCCTGGCCCAGACCACTGACGACAGCGTCGGCGAGATCGTCGTCACCGCCTCGCGCATTGACCGCGCCGGCTTCCAGGCCCCGACCCCGACCGTGCGGGTCAGCGACGCCGACCTGGCCGTTGGCGCGCGCCCGAACATCGCCGCGGCCCTGAACGACCTGCCGCAGTTCCGCGCCACCACCTCGGCCCAGACCACCGGCACCAACACCGGCGCAGGCAACGCTCCGCTCGACCTGCGCGGCCTGGGCATCAGCCGCACCCTGGTGCTGATCGACGGTCGCCGCTTCTCAGGCGAGAACGACCTGAACGTGGTGCCCAGCGTGCTGGTCAAGGGCGTCGACGTCGTCACCGGCGGCGCCTCGGCCGCCTGGGGCTCGGGCGCCGTGGCCGGCGTGGCCAACATCATGATCGACCGCAACTTCACGGGCGGAAAGCTGGGCGTCGAGGGCGGCATCTCGTCCTTTGACGACGCCGAGCAGGTGCGGGTCGAAGGCGCCTGGGGCACGGGCTTCGCCGACGGCCGCGGCCACTTCGTGATCGGCGGCGAGTTCCTCAACAACGAAGGCGTCGTTCCCAAGAACAGCCGTCCGAACATCGGCCGCTGGGCCACCGTTCCCAACGGCGACGGCCGTTACAAGCTGGCGCCCGACGTCGGCTTCTCGAACGCGGCCTATGGCGGCCTGATCATGTCGGGCGTGCTGAAGGGCAAGGCCTTCAATCCTGACGGCAGCCTGCGCGACTTCGACTACGGTACGGTCAGCGGCACCAACTCGATCGGCGGCGAAGGCCCCTCGAACGACGACCTGTCGCCCCTGGTCACGCCCCAGCGCCGCTATGCGACGATGGCCAGCGTCACCTACGACCTGACCGACAGCGTCAAGCTGACCGCCGAACTGCGCCACTCGCGGATGTGGAACGACTACATCTGGTTCGGCGACCACAACCGCGGCAACCTGACGATCAAGGCCGACAACGCCTTCCTGCCGACCGCCGTCCGCACCGCCCTGGCCAACGCCGGCGAGACCCAGTTCACCATGGGCCGCTTCAACAGCGACCTGTCGTACTCGACCATCGACTTCGAGCGCGTGGCCACCCAGGGCACGATCGCGCTGGACGGCTCGTTCGGCGACGGCTGGCGCTGGAGCGCCTACTACAGCCACGGGGAGAACGAGAACAACATCGACACCCCCGGGTTCCTGCTGACCCAGAACTACGCCAACGCCGTGGACTCGGTGATCAGCCCGACCACCGGCCAGGCCGTCTGCCGCGTGGCCCTGACCAATCCGACCAGCAACTGCGTGCCGATCAACCTGTTCGGTGAAGGCGCGCCGTCGGCCGAGGCGATCGCCTATGTCACCGGCACGCCCAGCATGCGCGAGACCAGCAAGATCGACGTCGGCGGCTTCAGCCTCCGCGGCGAGCCCTTCGAACTGCCGGCCGGCCCCGTCTCGATCGCCGTCGGCGCCGAGGCCCGCAAGGAGTCGGTCGATCGCTCGGTCGGCGCCCTCGATACGGCCAAGGCCTTCACCTCGTTCAGCTTCTCGGCGATGTCGGGCAGCTTCACGGTCAAGGAAGCCTTCGCCGAAGTGCTGGCGCCCGTCGTCCGCGACGTGCCGGTGTTCAACAAGCTCGAGATCAACGCCGCCGCCCGCATCAGCGACTACGACACCACCGGCTCGATCTGGTCGTGGAAGCTGGGCGCGACGAACGAGTTCTTCCCGGGCTTCCGGGGCCGGATCACCCAGTCGCGCGACATCCGCTCGGCCAACCTGACCGAGCTCTTCACCACCAGCACCACCGGCTACAACACCATCGTCGATCCGGTGACCAACTCCAGCGTCTACGTACTGACCAACGGCGGCGGCAACCAGGCCCTGGAACCGGAGACGGCCAAGACCTTCACCGCCGGCTTCGTCTACTCGCCGCCGCAACTGCCGGGCTTCAACGTCTCGGTCGACTACTACAACATCGACATCGACGACGTGATCACCACGATCGGCGCCCAGGACATCGTCACCCGCTGCGCCGCCGGCAACCAGGACATGTGCTCGCGGATCACCCGTGACGGGGCCAACACGATCACCCGCATCGTCTCCACCTACGTGAACCTGTCGAACTACAAGACCGACGGCGTCGACGTGGAGATGTCCTACTCGATGGACGCCTCGCGCGTGCATTCGAGCCTGGACGGCCGCCTGCGCCTACGCACCGTCGGCACCTGGGTCAACAACCTGACCACCAACGACGGCGTCAGCGAGATCGACTACGTCCGCTCGCAGGGCTACTCGTTCGGCCTGGGCGTGCCGGAGTTCCGGGTCGTCAGCAGCCTGGACTACTCGGGTCCGGTGTTCGGCGCCAACCTGCGGGCCCGCTACATTTCGCCGGGCAACTACAACAACACCGTCGATCTCGTGAACGGTCACATCAAGGCCTACACCTATGTGGACCTGGGCGTGCGCGCCAAGCTGCCTGAGGTGGGCGGCTACAACGTCGAACTCTACGCTAACGCCACGAACCTGTTCGACAAGGAGCCGCCGATCGGCTCGCTCTACTCGCCGTACTACGACGTCATCGGCCGCTACGTGACCCTCGGCGCGCGGATGCGCTTCTAGGGACGCCGGGGTCGGACGTATCCGTCGCCCCCGCCGGGCGCGCCCGACCCCGACAGCCCGGAGCTACCCTCAAGCTCCGGGCGCGGCCGCTACCAGCGCCGCCGGCCGATCCCCCGGGGGCCGGCGGCGCCTCACCCCCAGATTGGTGATTTTCCCATGATCTCGCGCCTTACCCTGACGCTCGCCCTGCTAGCGTCGAGCGGCGGCTTCGCCATGGCCCAAAGCGCCCCCGTGGCCGCCGTGCCGGCCGCCATCGTCGCCGACGGCCTGCCGCCGATCCCGCAGGAACTGGTCTCGGCGACCACGCCCTATCTGCAGGCCCGCCACGCCAACTTCCTGGGCTGGAACCCGGCCGACCGCTCGATGCTGATCAAGACGCGCTTCGGCGGCACCGACCAGGTCCACACGGTCGCCAAGCCCGACGCCGACCGCCGCCAGCTGAGCTTCGAGGCCGAGCCGATCCTGGCCGCGGCGCTTTCGCCGGCCGGCGACGCGCTGGTGGTGCAGAAGGATGTCGGCGGCGACGAGTTCTACCAGCTCTATCTGCTGGTCGACGGCCGTCCGCGCCTGATCACCGACGGCAAGAGCCGCAACTGGTTCGGCGCCTGGTCGCCCGACGGCAAGCAGATCGGCTATGCCTCGTCGCGCCGCAACGGCGCGGACATGGACCTCTACGTGGTCGATCCGCGCGATCCCAAGACCGACCGCCTGGTCGCCAAGGTCACCGGCGGCGGCTGGAACGTCGCCGACTTCTCGGCCGACGGCAAAAAGGCCCTGGTGCTCAATCGGATGTCGATCAACGAGGCCATGGTCTACGAACTGGACCTCGCCAGCGGCGCGATGGTTCCGCTGACCGACCCGAAGGCCAAGGCCTCGTTCGTCGATCCGCACTACGCCCACGACGGCTCTGTGTGGCTGACCTCGGACAAGGACAGCGACTTCCTGCGCCTGGGCCGCCTGGACGCCAAGACCAAGACCTTCGTGCCCGTCAGCAAGGAAGCGCGCTGGGACGTCTCCGACTTCGCCCTGTCGCCCGACGGAAGCTTCTCGGTCTACGCCATCAACGAGGCCGGCGTGTCTCGCGTGCGGATGCTCGATCTGACCAGCGGCGCGGTGCGCAACATCGACGGCCTGCCGGCCGGGGTCATTCCCTACAGCATCGGCGCGGCGATCCAGATCTCGCCGTGGGGCGAGATCGGCCTGTCGATGTCCTCTGCCAAGGTCGCCGGCGACGCCTTCTCGATCGACGCCAAGACGCTGAAGGTCACCCAGTGGACCCATAGCGAGACCGGCGGCCTCGACCCCGCCAAGAACGTCGAGCCGCGTCTCGTCGAGATCAAGAGCTTCGACGGCGAGACTGTCTCGGGCTTCCTCTACCAGCCCGACCCGGCCAAGTTCCCCGGCAAGCGCCCGCTGATCGTCGACATCCACGGCGGCCCCGAAGGTCAGACCCGTCCCGACTTCCTCGGCGGCAACAACTACTTGGTCAACGAGTTGGGCGTGGCGCTGTTCTTCCCGAACGTCCGCGGCTCGTCGGGCTACGGCAAGCGCTTCGTCAATCTCGACAACGGCCCGTTCAAGCGCGAGGATTCGGTCAAGGACATCGGCGCCTTCCTCGACGCCCTGACCAAGGAGCCTGCGCTCGACGCGGATCGCTTCGCGGTCAACGGCGTCTCCTACGGCGGCTACATGTGCTACGCCTCGGCCACGCACTACAGCCCGCGCCTGAAGGGCGCCAACTGCTATGTCGCGATCTCCAACTTCGTCACCTTCCTCGAGAACACCCAGTCTTACCGGCGCGATCTGCGTCGCGTGGAGTATGGCGACGAGCGCGACCCCAAGCAGCGCGTCCAGCTGATGAAGATCTCGCCGCTGACCAGCGTCGACAAGATCACCATCCCGCTGCTGGTGGCGACCGGCGGTACCGATCCGCGCGTGCCGGCTTCGGAAGCCGACCAGATGATCGCCGCCGTCCGTGCCAAGGGCGGCGAGGCCTGGCACCTGCTAGCCAAGAACGACGGTCACGTTTTCCGCAAGAAGGAGAACGCCGACTACTACTTCTGGTCCAGCATCATGTTCTGGCGGAAGACCCTCCTGGGCGAGGGCGGTCAGTAAGGCGGGGCAGGGGCGCGGAACAGGGTTTCGCGCCCCGCTTGTTTTTCAGGAACGGAGAGCCTCGTGAGGTTCAATCTAAACCGGCGGGGCGCGGCCCTGGCCGTGGCCCTGGCGGCCGCGTCGCCTGCAACCGTGAAGGCCCAGACCGCGATCCCGGTCGATCACCACATGCACGTGCATTCGCCAGCGATCCTCAAGATCCTGCCGGCCTACTGCGACAGCCCCAAGCGCAAGAGCCCCTGCGATCCCCGGTTCACCGCTCCCCTGACGGCCGACGACGCGCTGAAGGCCATGGACCAGGCCGGCATCGGGCAGGGCTGGCTCATGTCGACGGCCTATCTGGCCGAAAGTCCCTTGGCCGATCCTCTGCCGAACGCCGGTAACGTCGTGCACGCGGCCAACGACTTCACCGTAGGCCTGGCTCGGGCTCGTCCCGATCGCTTCGCCGCCTTCGTCAGCGTCAATCCCAACGCGCCCGACGCCCTTGCCGAGATCGCCCGCTGGAAGGGCGACCGCGCCGTGACCGGGCTGAAGCTGCATCTGACCAACTCCGATGTCGACCTGCGCGATCCGGCGGACACGGCCAGGCTGGCGGCGGTGTTCCGGGCGGCCTCCGACGCGGGCTTGATCATCATGATCCACATGCGCACGCGGGCCGCAGACTATGGCGCGCGAGACGTCCGGCTGTTCCTGGATGAGGTGCTGCCCGCCGCCGGCGGCGGGCCGGTGGTCATCGCCCACGCGGCGGGGTGGGGCGGCATCGACGCCGTGACGCTGGATGCGCTGGGCGCCTTCGCCGAGGCCTTCGAGAATAATCCGGCCTCGGTCCGCAACCTGCGTTTCGATCTCGCCCAGGTCTTTAACAAGCAGGCGCCGCAGGACCAGCGGGCGAAGATGGCCGCGCTGGTGCGCAGGATCCGACCCGACCGCTTCGTGGCCGGCTCGGACTGGCCGTTCGCCGGCGATCTCAAGGCCTACTTCTCCAGCGCCTACGCCGGATCCGGGCTGTCTTCGGCCGAATGGGACACGATCCTACGGTAGGCGGGCAGGGCCGGCGTCAGGACCGCGGTCCGCGCGGCGCGAGGTAAATGCGTTCGCCCTCGGAGCGGGGCTGCATCTCCAGCAGGGCGGCGATCATGCTCAGGGATTCCGCCGGACGGTCCAGCTTGAAGCGCCCGGTGACCTTCAGCTCGCCCAGGGCGGGGTCGTGCAGCGCCACGGTTTGGGGCGTGTAGCGATTGAGGCGGGCGATCACGTACTTCAGCTGCAGGCCGTCGGCGTCCAGCCAGTCCGAGCGCCAGGCCTGGTAGCTGCCCGCCTCGAGCCGGCCGGCGACCGGGGCCTGGTTCGAGGCCAGCATCAGCCACTCGCCCCTGGCCAGGCGACGCTCGACGCCGTCGCGCGCCACCCGCACCACGCCGTCGAACACCCGCACCTGCACCGCGTCGCTGACCCGCTCGACCTCGAAGGTGGTGCCGATGGCCGTAACCACGGTGTCGCCGGCCTGGACGCGGAACGGACGCTTGGCGTCCTTCCTCACGTCGAACATCGCATCGCCTCGCGTCAGGCTGATGTCGCGTGCGTTGCGGCCGTAGCGCACCGTCACGCCGGAGGCCGCCGCCAGGGTGACGACGGAATCGTCGCTAAGCCGATGCTCGGCTCGCGCGCCCACGGCGGTGGCGAGTTCGACGGGCGCAGGCGAGGCAAGGTAGGGGCGCACCACGGCGACGCCCGCCAGGCCAGCGACCAGGGCCACGCCGGCCGCAACGAGACCCAGGCGCAGCGCGCGGCTGGCCTTGGCGGGCGTAGCGCGCATGCGTTCGGCGGCGTCCAGCAGGGCCGTGTCGCGCTGGGTGCCGCGGATCAGGGCGAAGGCGGCCGCGTGGTTCGGCGCGGCGGCGAGCCAAGCCTCCAGTTCGGCGCGCTCGGCAGGAGAGAGCTCGGCCAGGCGGTCGGCCCAGTCGGCGGCGATCTCGAGGTCCTCGTCGGACGGCAGGCGCCAGTTGTCGTTAGCGCGCATCGCCGCGGCTCCCTTCTCGCGCGGCGTTGACCGCCGCGTCCTGCATCGCGCCGGCCAGCTCGGCCATGGCCCGCACGAGGTGTTTCTTGACGGCCTCGACGCTGATCCGCAGATCGTCAGCGATGGCCTGGCGTGACTGGCCGTCGAGGTGACGGCGGATGAATATGTCGCGGCGCAGGGGTGAGAGGCGTTTAAGCGCCGCCTCGAACACGGCCGCGCGCTGCTTGTGTTCCAGCACAGCGTCCGGCAACGGCAGGTCGCAACCGAAGTCCTCGTCGCCGATCGGCTCCTCGCGCTTGTCGCGGCGGGCCTGGGCGTAGATCAGGGAGTCCGCCACCCGATAGGCGTAGGCCAGAGGCTGGGAGATTTCCTGTTTGCCGGCCTGGCGCATCACGGTCAGAAGGGTCTCCTGAAGGACGTCCTCGGCCCGTGCCGGATCCTTGCAGCGGCGCACGATATAGGCCGCGAGCTTGCGCTCGTGGGGCCGCAGCGCCGCGAGTACGTCGGTCATGGCGCTTCCGGTGCTCGTGCGCGCGTCCATGGATGGTAGAGGCGCTGAGCGGCCGAACGGGGACAGGCCCAGGAGAATTTTCTTCATGCGCGGCGCCTAGAACTCGTAGGTCAGGCCGAGGGTGAAGGTGCGGCCGCTGACCGTGCGGGCCAGCAGGCGCTTTTCGACGATGTCGGAATACTGGGTGGTCGGGGCATTCGTCAGGTTGACGCCCTCGACCACGATGCGCAGTCCGCCGGGCGCGTTGTAGTGCGCCGCGAAGTCGATGTTGTTGCTGGCCTTGTAGCCGGCCCCCACCGCGCCGTTGCCGCCCGCGCTGTCCAGATAGCCCGATCGATAGGCCGACGAGATCCGCGCCCCCCAGCGCGGGGTCTCGTAGTAGAGCGTCGCGTTCGAGGTCCAGCGCGACAGCTGGAAAAGATCGAGCGCCACCGCGCGGTCCTCGATCAGCACGTTGGAGCGGCCGGCGGCGCGGGTGACGTTGCCGACCACGCCCAGCTTGTCGAACGGCGCGGGCAGGAAGGTCAGGTCGCGCTGCATGGCCAGTTCGATCCCCTTGATCGACGCTCCGTCGCCGTTCACCGGCCGCACGAAGGTGTAGACCGTGTCGGGGCCGTTGCCGGGCGCCAGGAAGGCTAGCGGATAGCCGGTCGACCCGTAGGGCACGGCGCTGGTCGCCGTGGTGATGAACGAGTCCATCCGCTTGTGGAACAGGCTGACCGCCAGGTAGCCGGCCCGGCCCTGATAGACCTCGACGGCGGCCTCGACCGCGTCGGCGAGGAACGGGCGCAGGTTCGGATTGCCCGACGAGATGGTTCCGCCGAACGGGGCCGAATTGACGTTTCCGGCGGTGCGCAGGTCCCCAAGGCTGGGCCTGCTGATGTTGCGGTTGGCCGAGAGCCGGACCACGACCGACGGCGAGACGTCCACGGCCAGGTTCAGGGCCGGCAGCACGCCGTCGTAGTCGTTGCGGATCACCGCCGGCTCAAGCTTGCTGCCGGTGTTGACCATGCCCGCCGAGGTCAGGTCGGTGGCGTACCAGCGCAGGCCCAGGTCGCCGCGCCAGAGCCGATCGGCGACCACGCCCTGTGCGCGGGCCATGATATAGGCCGACCAGGTCTTTTCGGTGATCGTATAGTGCGAGCCCGGCTGGTCGTCGGCCTCGGACAGGTCGCGGGCCAGGCCCAGACGCGCGAAGGTCCCATCGATGTCGGCGACGACGTAAGGCAGCAGTGACTTTTCGAAGATCGGCCGCGTCACCGCCTGCGGCGCGCCGACGGCCGGATAGTCGGTTCGGGTCCGCCGGTTGTAGCCGTCGTTGCGGAAGGCCTTGTACTGCACGCCGCCGAGCAGAGAGAGGGCGGGGGCGGCGCGGTAGTCGAGATCGAAACGCCCGGTGGAGAAGGCGTTGATCACCCGGTCCTCGCGCACGTCGGCCCGCATCAGGCTCCAGGCGGCCGGATCGGCGGGATCGAAGCCGTAGGTGCTGGCGGCCGCCTCGTCGCCGTCGCGCAGATCGTAGGAAAAGGCCTTGTCGCGGGCTTGAAGGAAGACCTTGTCGAAGACCGGCCCCTCGAAGTCCGACCGCGACCAGCCCGCCATTCCGCGCAGGAGCAGGCGCTCGCCCGCCCGGAACTCGCCATTCAGCGCGCCCTGTACGAAGACCGTGGCGTCCTCGGAGCGCTTGTGTTCGCTGCGAAGGTCCACGCCGCTGGAATAGTCGGCGTAGACGAGGCTGTTTCCCCGGATCTCGGCCGCACGCAGGCGCTGGGCGCCGCGCACGTCGCCGGTCAGCGGGTTGTCGCCGGCTGCGGCGAGCGAGAACTCGTCGCGGTCGTTGGTGAGGCGGCCGTACAGCAGGTCGACGCCGAGTTTCATGCGGGTTCCCGGCTCGTACTGACCCGCGAAGGTAAGGCCAAGGCGCGTGCGATGGTCGAACCAGGTCGAGTAGCTAGCCGCCATCGGCGCGACGACACGGGCGTTGCCGGTGGCGTTGATCAGGCGGTCGGCGACGTCGCGCGGCACGTCCGGCCCGACATTGGCCGCACCAAAGGTGACGGGCGACCAGCCCCAGTTGCGATAGCCGTACTCGTTGGCGTCGTTCTCGCTGTAGGCGACCGAGACCAGGGCTCCGAAGTCGCCCCAGCGCCTGGAAGCGAGCGCGGCGAACCGCGGGCTCACGGTGTCGGTGGCGCCGTTTGTCAGGGCCTTGGCCGAGAAGGCCAGCTTGTCGCCGGGATAGTCGAAGGGCTTGGCCGTGCGTAGCTCGACCGTGCCGCCGATCCCGCCTTCGTCCTGGTCGGCGGCGTACGATTTCCAGACGGTGACCCGGTTGAAGAGCTCGCTGGCGAAGATCGAGTAGTCGAAGGCTCGGGTGCGGCTGACCGAGCCGCGATTGTCCATGCCCGAGGCGGTCGAGGCCGAAACCTCCATCCCGTTCAGCTGGGCGCGGGTGAAGTCCGGGCCAAGACCGCGCAGGGCGATCTGCCGACCTTCGCCGCTGTCGCGCGAGATGGTCATGCCGGGGATGCGCTGCAGGGATTCCGCCAGGTTGAGGTCGGGGAAGGCGGCGATGTCCTCGGCCAGGATCACTTCCTGGGCCCCCGGCGCCCGGCGCTTGAGATCGCGGGCGTGGGCCATCGTCTCGCGAAAGCCCGAGACGACCACGGGCTCGACCTCGATCGGCGCCTCGAGCGGCGGAACCTGTCGCGAGAGCGGCGCGGGGGCGTAGGCCGGCGGGGCGGCCTCGCGCAGGACATAGCCGCCGCCGGCCTCCAGGGCGCGCAGGTTCTGGCCGGCGATCAGGCGCTCCAGAGCCTCGCGCGGCGTCAGCGTTCCGCGAACGCCGCGGCTGGTGCGGTGGCGGATGTCGGCCAGGGTCATCACAGGCACGTCGGCCTGGCGGGAGAAGGTGTTGAGAGCCTGGGAAAGGTCGCCGCCGTCGATGGCGAAGCGGCGGGGCGCCTCGGCAGCGGCGGGCGCGACGGCAATGGCGGTCGCCAGGCCAGCGGCCAAGCCTAGGATGGAGCCGGACCGCGCCAGCCAGGCGCGCCGTGCCGCCATCGAAATCCCCGAGCGCGGCGGCCGAGCAGAATCCGGACGCCTCTTGGCCAGACCCCTACAAAGCGCGCATGTCACTAATTTGAAGGCGTCCAAAAAGAAGGCCGCCGTCCGAGCTGGACGGCGGCCGCAAGTTGAGGGGAGGGGAAGGCGGGACCTAGAACTCGTAGGTCACGCCGAAGGTGAAGGTGCGGCCGCTTTTGGTGTAGGCGAGCACCCGGTCGGCGGCGATGTCGGTGTACTGATCGATCGCCTGGTTGGTCAGGTTGATGCCCTCGACCACCAGCTTCAGGCCGTTCGGCGCGTTGTAGTGCGCGGCGAAGTCGATGTTGTTGGTGCTGTGGTAGCCCGAGCCGATGTTGCCGTTGCCGCCCGCGCCGTCGAGATAGCCGTCACGATAGGCGCTGGAGATGCGCGCGCCCCACTTGTCGGTCTCGTAGTAGAGGGTGGCGTTCGAGGTCCATTTCGACAGCTGCATCAGGTCAAGCGAGTACGAGGCGCCGTCGATCAGCACGTTGGACTTGCCGGTGGCGTAGGTGACGTTGCCGACGAAGCCGAACTTGTCGAACGGGGCCGGCAGGAAGTCGAAGTCGCGCTGGAAGGCCAGTTCGACGCCCTTGATCGTGGCCCCGTCGCCGTTCACCGGGCGATTGAAGCTGTACATGGTCGAGCCGTCCTGGCCCGGACCCTGGAACTGGGTCGGGTAGCCGGTCGAGCCGTACGGCACCAGCGAGGTCTCGCTGGTGATGAAGCTGTCCATGTTCTTGTAGAAGGCGCTGAGCGCGATGTAGCCGCTCTTGCCCTGGTAGAACTCCAGAGAACCCTCGACGGAGTCGGCCAGGAACGGCTTCAGGTTCGGATTGCCGGCCGAGATCGTGCCGCCGAACGGGGTGAAGCTGACGCTGCCGGCCGCCCGCAGGTCCGACAGGCTGGGCCGGCTGATGTTGCGGTTGGCGCTGAAGCGGGCGACGAGGTTCTCGCGCACGTCGACGGCGAGGTTGAGCGTCGGCAGGAAGCCGTCGTAGCTGCTCTTGATCACCACCGGCAGCAGCACCGAGCCCTGCGTCGCCGTGCCGGCGGAGGTCAGGTCGGTCGAGTAGTAGCGCACGCCCACATTGGCCCGCACCGGATAGTTCCAGGCCGTGGCGTCCAGGTCGTACTGCACGAAGGCCGAGGTGGTCTTTTCCTCGAGCTGGTAGTTCGAGCCCGGTTGGTCGTTGGCCGTGGTCAGGTCGCGCAGCTGGCCGGTGCTGGCGTAGGTGCCGTCGATGTCGGCGACGATGTAGGGGATCACCGACTTCTCGTTGACGACGTACTTCACCGCCTGCGGCACGACCGGCTTGTTGTACCAGTCGATGCGCTGATAGCGCTGGAAGCCGTTGTTGGCGAAGTTCCTGTACTCGACGCCCGCCTTCAGGATCGAACCGCCGCCGAAGTCGTAGACGCCGTCCAGCTTGGCGGTCTTGTACTCGCTGCTGATGTAGTCTTCGCGGGTGTCGGCCCGCATCAGGCCCCATTGGGCCGGATCGGTCAGGTCGAAGTTGTAGGTGTTCTTGCCCATGCGGCCGCCGCGGAAGTCGTAAGCTATCGACTTGTTGGTCGACTGCAGGAACACCTTGTCGAAGATTGGCTCCTCGAATTCCGACTTCGAGTAGCCGAGCAGGGCCTTGATCTTGAAGGCGTCGCTGACCTGGTAGCCGCCGTTGAACACTGCCTGGGTGAAGGTGGTCTTGTCGTGCGAGAACTTGTGCTCGCTGCGCATGTCGACGCCGCTGACATCGGCGGCGACCAGGCTGTTGCCTTGGATCACCACGGAGTTCAGGCGCTGCGTGCCGGTGATGTTGCCGGTCAGGGCGTTGACGCCGGCCGAGGTCATCTGGAACTCGTCGCGATCGTTGGTCAGGGTCCCGTACATCAGGTCCAGGTCCATCGTCAGGCGCTCGCCAGGATGGTACTGCAGGGCCGTGGTCAGGCCGAGGCGCTCGCGCTTGTTGAACCAGGTCGAGTAGGTCTGAGCCTGGGAGGCGCGGACGCGGTTGTTGCCCGTAGCATTGACCAGGCGGTCGCGGTCGGCGGCCGAAACGCCTGGGCCGACATTGGCCGCGCCGGCGTTGATCAGCGTCCAGTTCCAGTTGCGGTAGCCGTACTCGTTGATGTCGTTCTGGCCGTAAGCCACGGAGAACAACGCGCCGAAGTCACCCCAGCGGTTCGAGATCAGGCCGACCACGCGCGGGGTGGTGGTGTCGGTGTTGGCGTTGTTCATGGCCTTGATCGAGGCCACGGCCTTGAAGCCGGCGTAGTCGAACGGCTTGGCGGTGAAGAGGCCGACGGTGCCGCCGATGCCGCCTTCGTCCTGCTCGGCGGCGTAGGACTTCTCGACGACGACCTTGTTGAACAGCTCCGAGGCGAAGATCGAATAGTCGAACGAGCGCGAGCGGCTGACCGAGCCGCGGTTATCCATGCCCGAGGCGGTGTTGGTCAGCACCTCCATGCCGTTCAGCTGGGTGCGGGTGAAGTCGGGGCCAAGGCCCCGCAGGGCGATCTGGCGGCCTTCGCCGGCGTCGCGCGAGATGGTCACGCCCGAGATGCGCTGCAGCGATTCCGCCAGGTTCAGGTCGGGGAAGGCGGCGATGTCGTCGGCGACGATGACGTCCTGGCTGCCGACCGCGCGGCGCTTGATGTCGCTGGCCTTCAGCAGGCTCTCGCGGAAGCCGGTGACGACGATGGCCTCGACCTCGTCGACGGCCGGCTCGTTCGTCGGAGCCGGCGTTTCGGCCGCATGGGCCTGGGCCGCGCCCAGCAGCGCGACGGACAGGGCCGTCGTGGTCAGAAGGTTGAACTTGATGGCTTTTTTCATGGCCCCGATCCTTGCGGTCTGCGACGGGGCAGGGAGGTTTCCCCGCCGGTCGTCAGGCGGGGGAGGGCGCTGGAGCGTCATCGGGGACAGGTTTTTATATGAAGTGTTTGCGACGGCGTGGGGCATTGATCCGTGCAGGGATCTTCACGTCTTCCCAATGGCGGACGGCCGCGCAGGGTGTTAGAGGCCGCGCGCGATGAACTCAGGATTTCGAGAAGAACTGGCGATGATTCAACTGGGCGCGACCTTCAAGGACAACCTTCAGCAGCTGCCGGCCGTCGACGGCGTGCAGCGCATCGATCTCGTCGGTTCCGACGGCGTCGTGGTCGCCAGCATCGAGAACCAGCCGGGCAAGCAGGGCTCGCTCGCGGTCTACCAGTATCTCAAGCAGGTCTTCGGCGCTCTGGACGCCAAGGCGGCCGAGCATGGACTGGCGGTGTTCGCCGAACACACGGCGGATGCGCGCAACCGTCCGGGCGCGCACCCGAATGTTGACCGCCTGTTGGCTGTCGCCGTCGGCGGCGACGCGCTGGCCATCGAAGTGATCGCGGTCTGATCGGCCTGAACGCCCGTCAGGGCGGCTACTGACGAACAGGCGCAGCGGCGTCCGCAGCCAGGCGAAGCAGTTCGGCCAGTGTGCGGACGCCCAGTCGATCCATCAGCTGGGCGCGGTAGGTCTCCACCGTGCGGGGGCTGAGCGAAAGCTGCAGCGCGATCGACTTGTTGGTGCCGCCCGCCGTCAGCCCCTCCAGCACCTGACGCTCGCGCGCGCTCAGCTCGGCGATCCGCTGTCGCGCCGCCGGGTCGCCGGGCGTCGCGGCCGAGCGTTCGCGCAGAGGGAGCGCCGCCTGGACGGCGAACCGCAATGTCTCTGCCGGAGCGTCGTCGGGCAGGACGTTGGCCGCGCCGTACTTCATCAGCTGCACGACCTCGCCGAGCTGATTGTCGAGCGATCCGACCACGATCCAGGGCAGGCGGGCCGCGGTCGCCTTCAGAATCGGCGCCGCATCCAGAATCTCCCGCACGGGGATCGACCAGCCGATCACCGCGACCCCGGGGACCAGGTCGTCGCTGACATCGAGGAAGGCGGCGAGATCCTCGAAGCGGCGGATCTTGTAGGCGTCGCGTGGCAAGGCGGGGCTCGCAGCGTCGTCATCCCGGACGCCGATCAGATACACCCGGGCGTCGGTGGCCCGCGCGACCTCTACCAGGAGGCCGCCGATCTTGCCGATCACCCCGCTGGTGTCGGGTATGGGGAACGCCGTGGCATGAAACCAGCGCGGCGAACCGTCGGGCGCCTCGGCCCGGAACTCGCCCTGGATGGTCTGGCCGGCGGCCACCTTGTCAAACACGCCGAGCATGGCGCTGCGATCGTCGGGATGCAGGGTGGCGACCCAGCTTTCCCAACGGATGGGCGCGCCGTCGGAAGGCAGGGCCCAGGCCGCCCGGAAGCGGGGGTTCAGGCCCTCGATCCGTCTGGACGTCACGTCGGCCGACCAGATCAGGCCGTTGGAGGCGCTGGAAATCTCATGGAAACGCGCGTCGCGCTCGCCGATCTCGGCGGCGGCGGTGCGCCAGTCGTCGATGTCTACGGCCGAGCCGCACCAGCCCGAGAGGCGGCCGGCCTCGTCGAAGACCTGCTGTGCGCGCACCGCATGCCATCGATAGGCGCCGTCGTCGCCCTTAAGCCGCTGCTGGGCTTCGAAGGGGCGGTCGGCGGCGATGCAGGCCTGGTAGATGGCCGGCGCCAGGGCGCGATCCTCGGGATGGACCAGGTCGTTCCAATGGGCGCCGGGCGCCTGGCTGGCCGACGCGTACGCCTCCAGCCGCTGGTTCATCCATTCCAGCCGACCGTGGGGGTCGCTGCGCCACATCAGGGCGGGCGCCTTGTCGGTAACCGACCGCAGGGCCGCCTCGCTCGATCGCATGGCTCGCTCGGCCAGCACGCGCCGAGTGGTCTCGTGGACGACCCCGAGCACGCCGCGGATCTCGCCGGCCTCCGAGCGGAGCGGCGAATAGCAGAACGACCACCAGGTGTCGGAAAGCGCGCCGTCGCGTTCGAGCGGCGCATGGAAATCCTCGAGGTAGACGGACTGGCCTTGCAGCGCCTGTTGCAGCAGCGGACCCGCATGCGCCCAGGCTTCGGGGAACACCGACTGGAATGATCGGCCCATGCAGAGCGTCTTGCCGGAGAGCACCGGCTCGTAGGCATCGTTGTAGAAGAGCGAGTTCTCGGTTCCCCAGGTCAGAAACATCGAGAACTTGGTGCCCAGCATCAGGTTGAGGGCCGATACCAGGCCCTGATCCCATTGGCCGATCGGGCCTAGCGGGGTCGCTTCCCAGGGGAGGGAGCGGATCAGGTCGGCGCAACGCCCGGCGGCGTGCAGGTGCAGAACGGCCGGATCACCGTTCGAGCGGAAGGACTTGGGCTCCGACGAGGCCCTCATCGTACTCTACCCTCCATCGGCCGAACCGACGCCGCCATCTCTGATGTCAGCGCCGCCGATCAACTGAATAACGAGCTGTCGGCGAGTAAATCACCCTTACGTTGTGTTCGCAAACGCACTTAGTGCGGAAATGCTTTGCCCCGCACCGGAAAATGGCGGGTTTCGACATGCCGTGGATAGACCCCGATCGGGACAAAACGCGGTTTCGGGCTCCTCGGCTCCGACCGGATCGTTCCTCAGGGATTCTACCGAAGACGCACGGCGCCGCCGGCTACAATCCTGAATGGAAAGCAAGGCCGTGGAGGCGATTTGGTCCTCCGTGGACGCTGGTTCGGAGGAGGCCGCTTTGCAGGACGCCGCCATTCGCGAAACCCTTTCCGTCGAAGCCAAGCTGACCCGCGGCGACCTCCCGCCACGCCAGGCGCCGACATTGGATGCGAGCGGGGTGCTGGACGTTCGGACGGCCCAGCAGGTCTATCTCGACCTCGATGCTGCCCAGGTGAGCAGCGTTTACCGGGAGGGCGCGGATCTGGTCCTGGTCGGCCCCGACCGGACGGCGTTGCGCCTGCAGGGGTTCTTCTCGGGGGATACGCCGCGGCGCCTGTTCCTGGAAGGCGACAACAACCGACTGGCCGCGGTCGACACCGCCGCGGTGGCCTCCGAAGCGCCCGTGGCGCTGGTGACGACGCCGCTGACCGAGCTTTCGCCCTTCGTCAGTCTGACGCAAGCCGGCGGCGCGGCGATTGCCGGTTCTACGGCGGCGGGCGGCGGGATCGGCGCGGCCGGCGTTCTCGGCGGCGTCGCGGCTATCGGTGGACTGGCCGCGGCCGCGGCGGGCGGGGGCGGTGGAGGTGGCGGCGGTTCCCCCAGCCCGCCCCAACCGCCGGCGCCCGACACCACGGCGCCGGCGATTCCGGCCGGTCTGGCGGTGGATGCGCGCGGGACAACCCTGACGGGGCGGGGCGAAGCGGGGGCGACGGTGACGGTCCGCAACGGCGCGGGGACGGTGATCGGCACGGCGACCGTCGGCGCTGACGGGACCTTCTCGGTCGCGCTGCAGCCGGCCCAGGCCAACGGCGGTGCGTTGAGCGTGACGCTCGCCGACGCCGCCGGCAACGTGTCCGGCGCTGCGACCGTGACGGCGCCCGACATCACTGCGCCCGCCGCGTCGAGCGCCGTCGACGTCGCCGATGACGGCGGCAGCGTGAGCGGGCGCGGCGAGCCGGGCGCCGCGGTGACGGTGAGGGGAGCCGATGGCGCCGTGCTCGGTACGGGGACGGTCGATGGTTCGGGCGCGTTCCTGGTCGCCCTGTCCTCGCCTCTGACCAACGGCGAGACGGTGACGGTGACGCTGCGGGACGGCGCGGGCAACACCTCGGCGGCGACCACGGCTCAGGCTCCGGACACGACGCCCCCGGCCGTCGCGACCAACCTCGTCGTCAGCGGGGACGGCGCGAGCCTTTCAGGCGTCGGGGAACCGGGTGCGACCATCACCGTCACGGGTCCGGGCGGCGGGGTGATCGGCCAGGGAACGGTAGACGCGGACGGCGGCTTCACCGTGTTGCTGTCGCCGCCGCAGGTGGATGGCGAGAGCCTCGGCGTGGTGCAGACTGATCCGGCCGGCAACCCGTCCCCGGCCGTTACCGCGGCCGCGCCGGATCTGAACCCGCAGACCCCCGACAGCATGGCCTCGCCGACGGTCGTCGTCGCCGAGGCGGCCAACGGCGTCAGCGCCGCCGAGGTCGCCGACGGCATACAGGTGCGCGTGCTGCTGGCTCCGGACGTGCAGGAGGGCGACTATGTCACCCTGACCGTCGGGCCCCAGGCCTGGACCGCGACCGTCACGTCAGGCGCGGCGAATGTGGGCGTGCTGCAGTTCACGCTGCCGGCCATGCCCGACGGAAGCTATACGGCCACGGCGACGGTGTGGCGGGACGACGGCGACACGTCGGCCCCTTCCCAGGCGGTGACCTTCCTGGTCGACAGCGCCACGGCTGCTCCGACGATCGCCGCCGCGAACGGCGCGGTGATCACCGGCGCGGCCGAGGCCGGGGCGACGATCACGCTGCTGAACGCCGGCGGGGCGACCGTGGCCACGGTCAGGGCAGGCGCTGACGGAAGCTGGTCGGTGCCGGGGACTGTCGTGGCGGGCGGGCTCGACGGCTTCCAGGGAACGGTTCGCGCCACCGACGTTGCGGGCAATGCGGCGTCCTCGGCCATTGGGCCGGTCGACGGATCGATAGCCCGGCCGCTGATAACGGGGGCGAACGGCGCGGGCGTCAGCGGGGTGACCGAACCCGGCGCGACGGTGGTCCTGCTGACCGCGGCGGGCGCCGTGGCGGCCACGGTCACGGCCGGCCCGACCGGCGCCTGGAGCATCGCCGCGTCGCTGGTCGCCGGCGGGCTCGACGGTTTCGACGGAGCCGTCAGGGCGACCGACGCGGCGGGCAACACGGCGTCGACCAATGTCGGACCGATCGACGGTTCGATCCTGCTGTCGGTCAATATCGATCCCGTCACCGCCGACAACATCATCAACCTGGCCGAGGCCGCGGCGGGGGCGGTGACCGTTTCCGGCGCGGTTTTCGGCGAGTTCATCGCCGGAACGACCGTCACCCTGACCCTCTCGAACGGCGAGACGGCGACGGGCAGTCTCAACGCGAACGGAACCTGGGCGGTCTCCTTCAGCGGCGCGCAACTGTCCGGGGCGACCACCGTGACCGCACGCATCATCGCCACCGACCTGGCGGGCAACGCCGTCACGATCTCCGACACGCAAGTTTACGGCCTGGACCTGACACCGCCGCCGGCGCCGTTGATCACCAGCGCCAACAGCGCGGGCGTGTCGGGCACCGCCGAGCCGGGAGCGACGATCACCTTGCTCGATGCGGGGGGAACGCCGATCACCAGCGTCGCCACCGCGCCCGACGGCCGCTGGACCCTGCCGGCCGCTCTGGTTCCCGGCGGGCTCGACGGCTTCGCCGGTTCGGTGGTGGTGACCGATCCGCCCGGCAACCCGACCCGTATCCCGGTGGGACCCATCGACGGCTCGATCGCGGCCCCGGTGGTGACCGAAGCCAACGGCGTGCACATCAGCGGGACCGCAGAGGCGGGCGCGACCGTCACCCTGCTCGACGCGGACGGCCGGCCGGTCGCCACGGTGACGGCGGGCCCGAGCGGCGTCTGGACCGTGCAGGCCTCTTCGGTTCCCGCCGGTCTCGACGGCTTCACGGGCGCGGTGCGGGCGACGGATCCCGCGGGCAATGTCGCCATTGCGCCGCTGGGACCCGTCGACGGCGCTATCGCCGCGCCGGTCATACTGGCGGCCAATGGCGGCGGGATCAGCGGCGTGGCCGAACCCGGCGCCCAGGTCACCCTGCGCGATGCCGGCGGCGCCTCCCTGGCGACCGTCGCCGCCGGCCCCGACGGCGCCTTCAGCTTTCCCGCCGGCGCAGTCCCCGGAGGGCTGGACGGCTTCACCGGCTCGGTGACCGCCGTGGACGCGGCCGGTAACGCGGCGGCCGCGGCCGTCGGGCCGATCGACGGCCAGGTCCTGGTTTCCCTGTCGATTGACCCGCTGACCGCCGACAACACCATCAACGGGGCCGAAGCGCTGGGATCGGTGCTGATCAGTGGCCGCGCGATCGGCGAGTTCACCGCCGGCCAGACCGTGACCGTCACCCTGCCGGGGGGCGCCACCTTGACGGCCCCCCTGGCGGCGGACGGCTCGTTCAGCATCGCCGCGTCCGGAGCGACCCTGGCCGGAGCGTCCTTGATCTCTGTCAGCCTTTCGGTCACGGACGCGGGGGGCAACGCCGCGACGGTGACGTCGACGCGGACCTACGGTGTTGATCTCGACGGCCAGCAGCCCGTGATCACGCGGGCGAACGGCGTGGGTATCTCAGGGTTCGCCGAGACCGGCGCGCCCGTCGTCCTGCTGGACGGCTCGGGCGCCGTGATCGCCTCGACGGTGGCGGCCTTCGACGGCGCTTTCTCGTTCGCCGCGTCGGTCGTGCCCGGTGGCCTTGACGGCTTTGGCGGCGCCGTACGGTCGGTCGATCCGGCCGGCAATCCGGCGACTACGCTGGTCGGGCCGATCGACGGCTCCACGACGACCCCGGTCATCGTCACTGCGAACGGCGCGGCGATAGCCGGCACGGCCGAGGCCGGCGCAACGGTCTTGCTGCTGGGCGCCGGCGGGGTGACGGTCGCCACGGTCACGGCCGGCCCAGGCGGCGCCTGGACCATTCCCGCGGCGAGCGTCGGCGGGGGGCTGGACGGCTTCCTGGGCGTGGTCCGGGCAACCGACGGCGCGGGCAACTCCGCCACCGCTGGCGTCGGTCCGATCGACGGCGCCATCGCTACCCCTGTGGTCACCGGGGCCAACGGCCTGGGTATCGAGGGCACGGCCGAACCCGGCTCGACGGTGGTGCTGCGCGACGCGGGCGGCGCGACGGTGGCCACGGTCGTGACAGGGACGAACGGCGTCTGGGACATTCCTGCGAGCGCCGTGCCCGGCGGGCTCGACGGCTTCCAGGGGACGGTCACGGCGAGCGACGCGGCCGGAAACTCGGCCGCCGCCGCCGTCGGGCCGGTCGATGGCTCGGTGACGCTGTCGATCAATGTCGACTCCGTCACGGCCGACAACGCGGTCAACGCGGCCGAGGCTGCGACCGGGACGGTGACAGTCAGCGGCGCGGTATTCGGTGACTTCGTGGTCGGCGCGACGGTGACGGTGAGTCTCTCGACGGGCGTGGCTACGACGGCGGTGCTTGGTGCGGACGGACGCTGGTCGGCGGGCTTCGCCGGCTCGGCCCTGGCCGCTGCGACGAGCGTCACGGCGACGGTGTCGACGACCGACCAGGCCGGCAACGCCGCGGTCGTGTCGGACACCCAGGCCTATGCGGTCGACACCACGCCGCCCGCGGCTCCGGTGGTGATCACCGCCAACGGCGCGGGGCTGGGCGGCACGGCGACGGCGGGCTCGGTCATCACCTTGGTGGACGCCAACGGCGATCCGATGGCGACGGTCACCGCCGCCGGGGACGGGACCTGGACCATACCGGGCGTTTCCGTGCCGGGCGGGCTGGACGGCTTCACCGGCAGCGTGACGGCCGGCGATCCCGCAGGCAACACCGCGGCGACCCCGGTGGGGCCGATCGACGGCTCGACCCTCACGCCCGTGGTCGTCCAGGCCAACGAGCAGGGCCTGGCGGGCCTGGCCGAAGCGAACGCGGCTATCGTGCTGCTGGGGGCGGACGGCGCTCCTGTGCTGGGGGCGGGCGGCGTACCGGTGACGGCCGTCGCCGACGGCTCCGGGGCATGGTCCATACCCGCCTCGGCCTTGCAGGGGGGGATCGACGGCTTCACCGGATTGATCCGAGCTACCGACGCGGCAGGCAACACGGCCCTCGGAGCCGTGGGGCCTGTGGACGGCGACACGCCGGCTCCGGTCATCCTGGCGGCCAACGGAGCGGTGTTGTCGGGCCAGGGGGAGCCAGGGGCCACGATCGCGCTGCTGGACGTGGGCGGAGCAGCCGTCACCGACGGCCTGGGCGCGCCGATCACGGTTCTGGTGGCGGCGGACGGGTCGTGGACCATTCCGGCGGCGCTGCTGCCGGGCGGGCTGGACGGCTTCCAAGGACAGGTGCGGGCCATCGACACCGCCGGCAACACCGCGTCGACCCCGGTAGGACCCATAGATGGAACCATCAGCCTGACCCTGTCGGTCGATCCGGTCACCGCCGACAACGTGCTCAACGGCGCCGAGGCCGCCCAGGCCGCCGTGACGGTCAGCGGCGGGGCCATTGGAGAGTTCACGCCCGGTGACGTCGTGCGGGTGGAGCTGTCGACCGGCGTGTTCGCGACCACCACCCTTGCAGCGAACGGCGCCTGGTCGGTCACCTTCACCGGCGCGCAGCTGGCGGGCGCGACCGGCGTCACGGTTTCGGCTTCCGTCGAAGACAACGTCGGCAACACGGTGACCGTCAGCGACGTCCAGCCCTACACCGTGGATATTTCCACCACGGCTCCAGTGATCACCTCAGCGAACGGCGCGGGGATTTCCGGGACGGCCGAGGCCGGCGCCCTGATCACCCTGCGCGGTACCGGCGGCCAGGCCCTGGGCTCGGCGGTCGCCGATGGGACGGGGGTCTGGACGATGGCCGCCGCCGACATCCAGGCGGATCTGAACGGCCTTTCCGGTTCGCTGCAGGCGGTGGACGCGGCGGGCAATGTCGCCGTCACCCCCTTGGCCACGGTGGACGGCGTGCTGAACCTTGCGATCACCGTCGATCCGGTGACGGCCGACAACATCGTAAATCTGGCCGAGTCAGGCCTGGCGGGCGTGACGGTCACGGGTTCGGTGGCCGGCGAGCACCGGACGGGAGACACCGTCGTCGTCACCTTGGCCAATGGGCAGCAGCAGACGACGACCCTCGACGCCGCCGGCGCGTGGGCGGTCACTTTCGCCGGCGCCGATCTGGCGGTCTCTCAGGGGCTGTCGGTCGTGGTCACCAGCGCGGACGCCGCTGGCAATGCGGGTTCCGTCACGGTGCAGCACGGCTTCGCCGTCGACACCCAGCCGCCCGCGCCGCCGGTCGTGACCTCGGCCGGGGCCCTGGGCCTGAGCGGGACGGGCGAGCCGGGAGCGACCGTGCAGTTGCAGACCGGCGCCGGACAGCCAGTCGTGGGAAGCTCCGGTCAGCCGATCATCGCGACCGTGGCGGCCGGCGGCGGATGGACCATTCCGGCCTCGGCCTTCTTCGGCGGCGTGCCGCCCGGCTTCAGCGGCCAGGTGGTCGCCGTCGATCCGGCGGGTAATCCCTCGACCGCGACGGCCGTGCCGGCAATCGATCTGACGCCGCCCGACGGCTCGACGACCAGCGTGGCCATCGGCCCGATCGCGAGCGATGACATCGTCAACCAGGTGGAAGCCCAGGGAACGGTGACGGTGACGGGGTCGGTCAGCGGCGAGTTCCGGGCGGGCGACGTGGTGATCGTCACCGTGGGCGCCGCAACGGTCAACACGACGGTGGCGGCCAACGGCGCCTTCTCTGTCGGCGTGCCGGGCGCGGCCTTCGCGGCGGGCGGCCAGGTCCAGGCGGCCGTCCAGGCCAGCGATGCGGCCGGCAATGTGGGCGTGATCACCGGGGTGCGAGCCTATGGCGCCGACCTGATCGGACCCGGCGGAGCGGCGGGAACCCAGGCGCCCGGTCTGGCCATAGCCGCGGCGGCTGACGGGCTCGTCTCGCCCGGCGAGCTGTCGAGCGGCGTTTCGGCGACCGTGACCCTGACGCCATCGGCGATCGCGGGCGACACCGTCGTCCTGACCCTCTCGGGGGCCGGTGCGCCGCGCACGTTCAGCGTCACGCTTTCCGCGAGCGACGTCGCCGCCGGAACGGTGACCCTGCCGATGGGCTCAAGCCTCGTCGACGGCGCCTACAGCGCCTCGGCGGTGATCCGTGATGCGTCGGGCAACACCTCCGCGCCATCGGCCGTACTGGCCTTCCAGGTCGATGCGGTGGCGCTGGGCGTCGGCAGCCTGGCCTCGGGCGTCAGCGAGGCCGCGCTCGGCGTGCCGGCCACCGGGACCCTGGCCATAGCCGGGGCGACCGGGGCGGTGAGCGTCTCCTTGCAGGCGCCGGCCGGAACCTTCACCTCCCATGGCCAGCTCGTCACCTGGGCGACCGAGGCCGGCGGGGCGCTGGTGGGCTCCGCGGGCGGGCGGGCGGTGGCGCGGATCACGGTCAACGCCGCAGGCGCCTACAGCGTCGTGCTGCTGGACGCCCTCGACCACCCGACGACCGGGGCCGATATCCTGCAGCTGCCGATCGGCGTCACTGTCACAGACAGCACCGGCTCGTCGGCCGGGACCCTCCTGGTCACGGTGACGGACGGCACGCCCGCCCTTGCCGCGCCCGTGGTCCTGGCCCCGACGCAGCCTGCGGTGATCGTCGGAAGCCTGGTTCAAACACCGTCGGCGGACGGGGATCGTCTGGCCTCGGTGACGATCGACGGCCGCACCTTCACCTACAACACCACCAGCGGCGCGGTGGCCGTCACCGGCGCCGGCAGCACCATCGTCTCCTACGGCGTGGCCGGCGGCCGGCTCACGGCGACCACGGTGAGGGGCGAAACGGTCGTGGTCGATTTCGCGACGGGCGACTATCGCATCGATGTCACCGGCGTCGGCTCACGGCCAGCCACCCAGGCCGCTCCCACGGTGGCTCTGGGGGGCGGGCAGGGGCTGCTGGGTCTGATCGACGCCGATGTGCTGGGGCTCATACAGCTCGATGAGCAGCAGTTCTTCACCGCCTCTGACGTCGACAACGACATCTCCGAAGTGATCGTGCGCTACTCGGCGGCCGTCGGCCTGGGGCTCAAGACCTTCAGCTTCTCGGCCGCCCTCGCGGCCGAACTCGGACTGACCGTCACCCAGGCGAACACCTTCCTGCTGCCGGGGTCGTCGCAACTGACTATCAAGGCGACCAGCGGCGGGGCGATCGACAACCTGAAGCTCAACGAGTTTCTGGGCTCGATAACGATCAGCGGCGGGTTGTCGGGCCTGCTCGACCTCAACGTGGCCCAGACCCTGAGCATCCAGGCCCGCGACGTGGGCGGCCGGGTGACCATCGATTCCGAGAGCACCCTGGCTGATCTGGGCGTGGCGGCCGCGCTGCTGGGCGGCTCCCAGCCCAGCCAGATCCTGACCGGCGGCGCGGGCGTCGACACGATCACCGCCAGCGATGCGGGAAGCGGGGCGGCGCTCGATAACCGGCTCTATGGCTATGGAGGCGACGACACGCTGAACGCCGGCCTCGGCAACGACCTGCTGAGGGGCGGGGCCGGCGCCGACACGCTGAACGGCGGCGCGGGCAACGACCTGCTGATCGGCGGCACGGGCAACGACATCCTGACCGGCGGCGCGGGCCAGGACGTCTTTCGCTGGGAGGCGGGAGATCAAGGCGTTTCGGGAGGCGCCGCCGACGTGATCCGCGACTTCAACACCGCAAGCCTGACGCTCGGCGGCGACGTGCTGGACCTTTCCAGCCTGCTGCAAGGCGAGGGGAGGATCGGCGCCAGCGCAGGCAACCTTACCAACTACATCCACTTCCAGCAGACGGCGAACGGTACGCTGATCCACATAAGCACCTCAGGGGGCTTCGTCGGCGGCTTCGGCTCATCCACCTCGGGGACGGCCAACCAGACGATCCTGTTGCAGAACGTCGACCTGACGTCGGGCTTCACGTCTGACCAGGCGATCCTGGCCGACCTGCTGACCCGCGGAAAGCTGGTGGTCGACACCTCGACCGTGGACGGCTCCACGGCGTCGCCGACGCTGGTGGTCGGCGGTTCGGTTATCGACGGCGATGGCGACGGGGCTTCGACCACGGTGTCGATCAACGGATCAGGCGTGCAGCCCACGCCGCCGCTGGCCGGCAATGTCGCGCCTGCGGTCGAGCTACAGGCGCAGAACGTGCTGGGCCTCCTGGGCCTTGGCGCGCTGGGCCTGAACCTCAACAACCAGGACCTGCTGGCGGCCGACGCCAACGGCAATCTCAACCGCGTGGAGGTCGAGTACGCCCCGCTCGTGGCCGTGAACCTCAGCCCGCTGACCTTCGGCTTCGACGCCACCCTGGCGGCGAGCTACGGGTTGCAGGTCCAGGTGACCCGTTCGTCGGGCCTGCTGGGGATCGTCGCGCCCACCGCGCGGATCGTCATTACGGCGCTGGACGGCGGGATTCTCGACAATGTCGAGATCAACCGCTTCCTGGAGACGGTCCATCTTACCGACACGTCGGGCGGCTTGCTCAGCAGCAGCCTGCTCAGCGTGGACCTGCTGAATGCGATGACCATCACGGCGCACGACGCCCAGGGCCTGTCCAGCTCGGCGGCGCTTGGCAGCGTGCTGAACGTCAACCTGCTCAACAGCCTCGATGGCCCTGATCCCGTCGGCCTGGCGGCGCTCTCGGCCGACGAGCAGGTCGCGATGATCGGGTCTGCGCAATGGGGGGAGGGGGAGCTGATATCGCCGCCCGAGCCGTCGTACGACAGCGAAGCGACGGGTCTGCGCAGCCTGGACCCGGTGATGCTGGACACGTTCGTCGAAGACCGGTCGGCGCTGGTCATCGATTTCGGCGAAGACGACGCGCTCCTCGCGCCCGGCGTCTACCGAGGGGATGTGGGGGGCGTAGACACCCCCATGCCATACGGCCTGCATATCCCCGGCCAGACCCTCGAAGACCACCTCGCCTCGGCTCCCCTATGAAGCAGACCCGCCGGCGGGGAGGTGTTCATCTGGCCGTTTGCGTGATGTGCGGCGTCGTCCTGGTTCCCGCCGAAGGCTGGGCGATCTCGGTCGCGGAAGCAGTCAGGCTCGCCCTGACCCGCCAGCCTGAGGTCCAGGCCGCCGAGGCCGAGGTCGCCCAGGCCCGCGCCGACGTGTCGATAGCGCGGAACGGCTACCTGCCGTCCCTGAACGCCTCGACCGGGCCGGCCGGCGGCGGGGTCGAGTATGACGTGACGCTGTCCCAGACGCTCTACGATTTCGGGCAGGTCAGGAGTTCGGTCGCCGGCAAGCGGGCCGTGCTGGATCAGAAGCGCGCCAACCTGGGCGTGGTCCGCGACAACGCCGCCTTGCAGGTGGTGGAAGTCTATCTCGACATCGCCGATCGGCGGGTGGAACTGGTCGCGCTGGACGCGCACCTCGAGCGGCTGGGCGAATTGGCCGAGATGGCGCGGACGCGGGTGGAGGGGCGCTATGCCGACCAGGCCGAGGTGGCCCGGGTAAGGGTGGCGGTGGCCGGCGCGGAGGGCGAGCGCGCCCGGCTGCGGGGGGAACTGACCGACGCCATGGACCAGTTTCGCCTTCTGGTCGACGCGGCTCCCGACGGAATCCAGCTGCCGCCGCTTCCCGGATTCCTGGAGCCCCTGGCGGGCGGGCCGGGGCTGGAAGCGGCGATCATGGCCTCACCCCTCTATCAGCGCGCGGCGCTTGCGGTGCGCGCCGCCGACGCTGACGTCCGCCAGGCCAAGGCGGGGCGCTGGCCTCGTCTTGCCCTCGAGGGTTCGGTCGACCGACGGGAGATCGGCGGACGTCTGATCGAGGATCGCGCGGTCGCCCTGCGCCTGCGCCTCGGCGTCCAGGGACTGGCCGGCTTCGAACGACCCAAGCTCGAGGAGCAGCGGCGCCGAACGGCGGAGATGAACGCCGAAGGCGTGGCCCGCGATCTGCGGCGGGTCGTGGGGTCGCTTCGCGCGCTCGATGCGGCCCTGGCCGGCCGCATCGACGCCTTCGCCGACCAGTCTCAGGAGTCCGACAGGGTTCGCAGGGTCTATCGCGAACAGTTTCTCGTAGGCCGCAGGGAAATCCAGGACCTCGTGGTGATGGAAACCGAGCACGTCACGGCCGAGCGCCAGATCACGGAACTGACCATCGAGCGGTTCCGGCTGCGCTACAGGGCGGCGGCGCAATTGGGATTGCTGGCGGAGGCGCTGGCGCCTTCCGCAGCTGAAGCTGAAGAGGCCGCCCGATGACGGCCGTGAGCCTGAACATCTCGGCCCCGGCGCGCGATCCGCTGAGGGAGGGCCTCAGCCTGCTGGCTGCGATGCTCGGCCGGCCGGCCTCGGTCGCCCAGCTCGGCGACGGCTTGCCTCTGGAACGCGGCCGCCTGCCGCTGGCCGAGGTGCGCACCGCCATGCGCCGGGCGGGCCTTTCGGCGAGCGTGGCGCGGATGTCGATCGACGAGGCGCCGGCGTCCCTGCTGCCGGCGCTGGTGGTGCTACGTGGCGGCGAGACGCGCATCCTGGTCCGGGTCGACGAAGAGGCGGCGGTGCTGCTGGTTCCCGAGGCCGGCGGCGGCCAGGAGACCCTGCCGCGCCAGGCGCTGAAAGAGTTGCACGAAGGCGCCATCGTCTTCGCGCGGCCGATCTATCAGGGCGATGAGCGGGCGGGCGCCTACGCCAGGCAGCCGGGCCGGCACTGGCTGCACCCGGTGGTCGGCGAGGCGTGGCCAGCCTTCGTGGAGGTCGGGGTGGCGGCCGTCTTCGCCAATCTGCTGGCCATCGGCTCGTCGCTTTTCGCCATGCAGGTCTACGACCGGGTCGTGCCGACCTCCAACTTCCCGACCCTCTGGGTGCTGGCCGGCGGGGTAGTCCTGGCCATCGTCGCGGAGCTTGGCCTGCGGTTGCTGCGCGCGCATCTGCTGGACGTGACGGGAAAGGCCCTCGACCTGCGCCTGTCGTCCCTGCTGTTCGAGCGGGTGATGTCCATCCGTCTGTCGGCCAAGCCTGGCTCGACGGGGGCCTTCACCAACCAGGTGCGGGAATTCGAGACGGTTCGCGAGTTCTTCACCTCGTCGACGGTGGCGGCTATCAGCGACGCACCGTTCATTCTGGCCTTCCTGGCCGTCATCGCCTTGCTCGGCGGGCCGGTGGCCCTGGCCCCGGCGGCCGGAGTGCTGCTGATGCTGGCGCCGGCCTTTCTGCTGCAACGCAGGCTCGGCGCTCTGTCACGGGCCAATTTGCGTGAGGGGGCGGTCAAGCACGGGCTTCTGCTGGAGACCGTCGACAATCTGGAGGCGGTCAAGGCCGCACGGGCCGAAGGACGCAACCTGCGCCTCTGGAACCTGCTGTCGGCTCAGCTGGCCGATACGGGCGCGCAGAGCCGGTCGATCTCCGCCACGCTCGGTTACGCCTCCGCCGCCGTCCAGCAACTGGCCTATGTCGGCGCCGTGGTGATCGGCGTGTTCCAGATCGCCGCCGGCCACATGACGATGGGGGCCCTGGTGGCCTGCTCGCTGCTGGTGTCGCGCGCCATCTCGCCGACCGCGCAGTTCGGCGGGATCCTGGCCCGCTGGCAGCACATCAAGGTGGCGCTTGAGGGGCTGGACCAGCTGATGGCCGCGCCGATCGAGCGCCCGGCCGATCGTCATTTCACCCGCAAGCCCGAGGTCCGCGGGGCTTATCGCGTCGAGGGGCTGGAGGTTCGCCCCGCGCCGGACGCCCCCCCGATCCTCGTCCTGCCCTCGCTGAACATCCCGGCGGGTGAGCGGGTCGCGATTATCGGCGGCAACGGCGCGGGCAAGTCGACCCTGCTGCGGGCTCTGTCGGGGTTCGGCGATCCGACGGCGGGACGGATCCTGCTGGACGACGTCGGCCTGTCGCAGATCGAGCCTGCGGATCGCCGGCGAGCCATAGGCTACCTTCCGCAGGACGCGGCGCTGTTCCACGGGACCTTGCGCGAGAACCTGACCCTGGACGGAGAGCGCCGCGACGACGAAGAGCTGCTGAAGGCGCTCGACGCCGCCGGTCTGGGCGGGTTCGTGCGGGCCCACCCTCGGGGGCTGGACCTGCAGATCGCCGGCTCGCAGAGCGTTTCGGGCGGCCAGCGGCAGGCCATCGCCCTGGCGCGGCTGCTGCTGCAGGATCCGCGGGTGGTGCTGATGGACGAGCCGACCGCCGCCTACGACCAGGCCAATGAGCGGCGCGTCGTCGACTTCCTGCGCCGCTGGGCCGAGGGGCGGACCTTGGTCGTCGCCACCCATCGACGCGCGGTCCTCGACCTGACCCAGCGCGTGATCGCGCTTTCCGAGGGGCGGCTGGTCGGCGACGGGCCCAACGCCCCGTCGGGCGCTACGGCGGGAGGGCAGGTCCATGGCTGATGGGGCAGGGCCTGTGGAGCAGCGCCTGCGCCGCGAGCTGGCCGACGGACGCGACGGCTCGGCGCATCCGGCCGCGCGGCCCGTGCTGTGGGCCGGCGTCGGGCTGATCGCGCTGTTCGTCGCCTGGGCTTCGCTGGCCAAGATCGACGAGGTCTCGCGCGGCGAGGGCAAGATCATCCCCAGCAGCCGCCTTCAGGTGATCCAGAGCCTGGAAGGCGGGATCCTGCGCGAGCTGCTGGTCAGGGAGGGCGACATCGTCCAGGCGGGCCAGCCGCTGGCCCAGCTGGACGACAAGAGGTTCGCCGCCTCGACGATGGAGACCTCGGCCCAGGTCCTGGCCCTGACCGCGACCATCGCCCGGCTGGAAGCCGAGGTGCTGGGCGAGGGCGCCATCCGCTTTCCGCCCGCCATCCCCGCGGACGATCCGGTGATCGCCTCCGAACGTGCGCTGTTCGCGGCGCGCCGCCAGAACCTGAACGCCACCCTCGAGGCCCTGCGTGAGGAGACCGCCTACGCCCAACGCCAGCTGGCGATGGTGCAGCCCCTGGCGGCCAAGGGCGTGGTCAGCGAGGTCGAAGCCCTGCGGCTGGGCAAGGAGGTCGCGCAGTTGAAGGGGCGGCAGACCGAGGTGCGCAACACCTACATGCAGGAAGCCTATACCGAACTGGCGACCAAGAAGGCCGAGCTGGCCGCCCAGACCCAGATCTTCAACCAGCGACAGGACCAGCTGATGCGCACGCGTCTGGCGGCGCCGATGAAGGCGCGGGTCAACGACGTGCGGGTCAATACGCGAGGCGGCGTCGTCCAGCCGGGCGAGCCGATCATGGAGCTGACGCCGATCGATGATCAGCTGCTGGTCGAGGCCCGCTTCCTGCCGCGTGACGTCGCCTTCATCCGCCAGGGCATGCCGGCCCGGGTGAAGATCACCGCCTACGACTACACGGTCTATGGCGACCTGAAGGCGCAGGTGGAGCAGATCAGCGAGGACACGATCGAGGAGGACACCCCGCGCGGCAAGACGGCCTACTACAACGTCCTGGTCCGCACCGAGCGCAGCTATCTCGTCCGCGACGGCAAGGAGCTTCCGCTTCGGCCGGGGATGGTCGCCGAGGTCGACGTCCAGTCCGGACGCCGAAGCGTCCTGAGCTATCTTCTGCGGCCGCTGCTGAAGGCGCGGCTGAACTGACAGCCGGCCAGGCCGCGCGGCCTGCATTGTAATAGTCATTTCACACAAAACCCGGGGGGCTGCCGCTAGAAGCGCTGGTTTCGAAGGGCAGTTTCCGCCCTGGGAGATTCAAGACGTGCTGAAACGCTCTCTGGCCTGCGCCTCGCTGCTGTCGCTCTCGCTCTCGATGCTCGCTCCGGCGGCCTGGGCGCAGGCCCCGTCGCCCAAGCCGTCGGCGGCCGCCAAGGCGCAGCCGCGCGCCAAGAACGTCATCCTGTTCCTCGCCGACGCCGGCGGTGTTCCGTCGATCAACGCCGCCAGCCTTCTGGGCTATGGCGAGCCGCTGAAGCTGCACGTCCAGGCCTGGCCGAACCTCGGCCTAAGCGAGACCTCGCCCGTCGACCATTTCGTCTCTGACTCGGCCAACGGCATGTCGTCGATCATGACGGGCGTGAAGACGCGCAACGGGGTGATCAGCCAGTCGCCGGCGGCCGAGCGCGGCAAGCGCGACGGCCAGCCGACCAAGACCCTGCTGGAGTACGCCGAGCAGCACGGCCTGCGCACCGCCGTGGTCACCTCGGAGTCGATCGCCGACGCCACCCCCGCGGCGACCTACGCCCACTCGAACGACCGCAAGAAGTGGGGCGAGATCTTTCCCCAGGCCTTCGCGCCGCGCTTCGGCGACGGGGTCGACGTGCTGATCGGCGCCGGCCGCAAGGAGATCGGCGAGCAGATGGCCGCCGCGGGCGGCGGCTTTGATCAGCTGAGCAAGGCCCATAGCCGGCCGATCTACGCCCAACTCGACCAGGTCCCGGCGTCGAACGCCCGCCCGGTGGTCGTGAGCGACCATGTGGACGTGCGCGCCGCGACCCTGAAGGCCCTCGACCTGCTGCAGGCCTCGCCCAAGGGCTATCTGCTGGTAGTCGAATGGGACGCCCACACGGACGACGTCCGCAAGGGTCTTCAGAACGTCGTGGACTTCGACAAGTTGGTGGCCGAGATCCAGGGGCGGGTCGATCTGAACGACACCCTGATGCTGTTCACCGCCGACCACTCGTTCGGCCTGCAAGTGGACGACGGGCGCCGCGGCGAGCCGCTGCTGGAGGGCTACGACGCCTGGAAGGCGACCGGCAAGGACGACCACCTGGTTCGCCTGAAGAACGTCCAGATCAACCGCACCCACACCGCCGAGGAGGTCGCCGCGCTGGCGATCGGTCCAGGCGCTGAGGCCGTGCGGGGCTATTTCCCCAACACCCACCTCTTCAAGGTGATGATGGACGCCTTCGGCTGGACGCCGGATCCGGCGGTCAAGGACTGATCCGCCTCGGCCGGTTCCTGCATCTCGTGGCGGGAGCCGGCCGTCAGGATCGCCGCGAGAGGATCAGCGCGCCGTCGTCGGACCTGACCGACACGCCGTGCAGCCGAGCCATGGCCTTGGCGAACGCCGCGGTGTCGCCCGCCTCGAACACGCCGTCTATCTCGAGGCTTTCGAGCGCGGGCGTCCGGATGTGCAGGGGCGTGCGGCTGTAGCGGTTCATCTCGGCGCAAGCGACGGCGAGGGGGGTGCGGTTGAAGCTGACCCGCCCCTGACGCCAATCGTCGATCCGCCCGGCTTGGGCCGCGACGACCGGGTCCGTCTGTCCTTCGGGCGAGACCCGCACGGACTGGCCCGCGCGGAGCCGCGTAGCCGGATAGGCCTGCGGGCCGTTCGCCGGGCCCACTTCGACGCCGCCTTGCAGCAGAACGACCTCGGTGAAGCCGGCCTGGCGATAGACGTTGAAGCGCGTGCCGGTGACGCGGACGCGGGCGCCGTCGCTCAGCACGTCAAACGGCGCGCCCTGGTCGTGGGCTACGTCGAAGAACGCTTCGCCCCGTTCCAGCACGATCTGCCGCCGGCCGCCGCCGAAGCGCGCCGACAGGCGGGTGGCGGTATTGAGCGTTACCCGCGATCCATCGGGCAGGGCGAGCGTCCGTCGTTCGCCCACGGCGGTCTCGTAGACGACCGGCTGTCCGCGCCATACCAGCACGCCGCCCGCCGCCAAGCCTGCGGCGATCGCGCCGCCGGTGATCCAGGCGCGGCGGCTCACGAAGTGCTGGACGCTCGGCCGGGCCTCCTCGACGGCGAAGTCCTCGGCCTCGAGCTGCCCGAGCGCGTCCCAGACGTCCGCGATCTGGCCCACCTCCAGGCGTGGCGCGGCGTTACCGCCTTGCTCCTCGCCCAGGCGGGCGGCGACGAAGGCGTCGGCCTCGGCGTCCCGCGCGGGCGGGCGGAACGGGGTCACTTCTCGAACCATCCACAATCCTTGAGCCTGTGCCGGCAGCGGCCGAGCGCGTCGGCCAGCAGGCGCTGGGTCGTCCGCAGCGGGATGCGCTGCCGTTCGGCGATCTCGACCAATGTCAGTCCTTCTACCCGGTGCATCATCAGAACCATCCGCTGCTCGCGGGTCAGGGACGCGATGGCGCGGCGCAGCAGGTCGGCGTTCTGCTGCCAGCGAACCTCGTCGAACGGAGAGGGCGCATCGTGCGCTAGGTCGTCGGGAAGCTCGACGTGGCGGTCGCCGCCCCGGCCCAGCCGGCGTCGGCGCAGGTCGCGCACCACGCTGTCGGCGGTCTTGAACACATAGGTGGCGTTGAAGCTGGGAGGCGGCACGCCCGCCGCCAGGCGGGTCAGCCTTAGATAGATGTCCTGCAAGGCGTCCTCCACGTCGGGGCCGACGAGGAAGCGGCCGAGGTATCGGCGCAGGCGCGCGTCGAAGCGCTCGACAAGCTCGGCCATGATCTCGGCGGCCGGATCGGCAGGCTTGCGGGAAGCTGTCATCGATGGGGCGACGCCGTCAAACATCCGAACTCGCTCACGCCTCTAATCAAGAGACGCGGGCCTGTCGACAGGCCGCCAAATTAGTCGTGGCCGATGTCATCATTCCATTGCAGCCGCCCCCTAGAAGCCCCGCAGTCGCGGAGCTCTTTCACGGATCGTCTCAGATGGGCCGTGGCGGCCGTCACGCTTTTCTACGAGTTCTGGGCGGCGCGGCCGTGATCGCGGCCCTTCCGTCTTCGGCGGCCCAGGCCGCCGGCGCGGTCCAGAGTTTCGACGTTCCCGCCCAGTCCCTGGCTCTGGCCCTGCGCGAGCTGGCGCGGCAGGGGCGGGTCCAGGTCCTGTTCTCGGCCCAGAGTCTGGAGGGACGCCGGAGCCGCCCCGTTACCGGCCGGATCGAGGTCCGCAGCGCCTTCGACCTGGCGCTATCCGAGACCGGCTTCGAGGCGCGCCGGGTTGACGAGCGGACCTTCGTCATCATCGCGCGACCGCGTCCGCCCCAGCCTGTGAAGCCCCCCGCCGAGTCGTCGCCCGCCGAACTCGCGCCGGTGCTGGTTACCGGCGCGCGCTGGAAGACCGACGACGTCGAGCGCCGCATCGCGGCCGATCTGGCCGAGACCGCGCCGGTCCGTCGGCTGACGCGGGACGACATGGAGCGGGGTGCGGCGCAGAACCTGTCGGAAGCCCTGGGCGACCTGCCGGGCATGACGGTGATCAACACGGGGCGCTCCTTCATCGGCGGCATCGACTCCGCGTCGCGCGGCGAGGGGCTGTATGCGGCCTATCGGGGACTGAACGCCGAGTACAATCTCAGCATGATCAACGGCGTCTCGGTGGCCCAGGGCCTGCCTTACTCGCGCGGGATCCAGCTGAACCTGCTGCCCCCGGGGGCCTTCGAGACCGTGGTGGTGCACAAGACCGGTCGGGCCGACATGGACGGCGATTTCATCGGCGCGGCGCTGGACTTCCGCACACCTGGACCCGCGGACACCGCGCGGGCGCCGTGGACCGCGATCACCGTCGGCGGCCGGGTGGAAGCCCGTGCGCGTGACTACGGCAGGTCGGGCGTTGGCGACAGCGCCCGGATCGAGCATGGCCGCCGCTTCGGGGCCGGCGACCGGTTCGGCCTCTATGTGGCCGCCGCCTACGAGAACCGAGGCTTCGTCAATTCCGAATTGGCCGGGGTCATGGCCGCGCAGAACGACGGAGGCTGGGCCTACCGCGTGTCGAGCTCCGCGGCCGGCGGCCCGGTCGATCCAAGCCGCCCGCAGGACAACCTCGTCCAGACCAGCATGAATGTCGGAGTGTCCAGCGGAGGCAGCCGGCTGCGCAACTATGCCCTGGCGTTAGACTGGCGCGCGGCGCCGGGTTTCGACATCCGGCTGAGCGCGACCCATGCCCAGGCGCGGACCGAGCAGAACTCGACCTTCAGCCAGGTGGTCGGCGGACCGCAAAGCTGGATCGCAGACGGCGCGGGCCTCTACCGGCTGTCGGTGCGGGATCTGTCGACACGGGTCTGGTACGAGACCAATCCCGACGAGGTTTCGCTGTCGACCCTGAGCCTGGCCGCCGAGGCGGTTTCCGGCCGCTGGCGCCTGGCGCCCTATCTCTTCGCCAGTCATGGGCAAAGCGCGCGCCCGGATCACCTGGAGGCGTCGGCCTGGATCAATCAGGCCGATGGCTACAACATCGGACAGGCTCCCCGGGCGTTCGGCGGCGTGACGGTGACCTACCGCGACGGCCTGCCTGTCCCACTGTGGCCACAGAGCGTGTTCGCTGATCTCAACGCGGCAGGGCCGACCCTGCTGGCGCGCCGGGCCGGCCAGCGCACGGAGCAGTTCAGCGAGCAGCTGCGTTATGGCGCCGGTTTCGGCCTGACCTTCCTGCCGACACAGGGAAACTGGCGCAGCCTTCGGGTGGGCGCGAAGATCACCCGCAGCGATCGGGACCTGACCGACCGCAACTGGACCAACGCCTTCTTCGCCGACATCTACCAGACCGCCGGCCTGACCTGGGACGCGCTGGGGATTACGCGCGGAACCTACGCCCAGGTCTTTCCGGGCCTCTATGACTGGTCGATCCCCCGGGTCGATCACGACCGGCTGGAGGCGTTGTTCGAGGCCCATCGCACGGCCGAAAGCTTCGACAGCTGCGGCGCGCTCCACGTCAACAATCTCAACTGCAACAGCCAGTCGGGCAGCGAGACGGTGCAGGCTGTCTACGCCATGGCGACGCATGCCGCCGGGGCCTGGGAGATCCAGCTTGGCCTGCGGGGCGAGCGCACGCGGATCGACAACCGGTTCTGGGTCATGCCGGAAGTCACGGGCGGCGAAGCGCCGGGCGCCTGGGGCGCCAGCCGCAGCCGTTACGCCAAGCTTCTGCCCAGCCTGAACCTGTCCTACCGCCAGGGTGATCGCGGGATCTGGCGGGCGGCCGCCTGGCGCTCCTACAGCCGCCCGGCCTTCATGCAACTGGGCGGAGGGACGCGCACCGAAACGCTGGACGGGGTGACGACGATCACCCGTGGCAATCCGGATCTTGAGAGCGCAGACGCCTGGAACCTGGATCTGTCGCACCAGCGCTGGCTGCCGGGCGGCGGGGCCGTCAGCCTGTCGGCCTACGCCAAGCGGATCGACCACTACCTCTACGAAAGCGGCTCGGACCTGGACGTCGGCGCCACGCCCCAGGAGGACGGCGCCGTTCGCGTGCTCATGCCGCGAAATGGCGGCGATGGCGTGACACGGGGGCTGGAGGCCGAGTGGTTTCAGCCCCTGGGCGACCTCTTCGCCCTAGGCGGGCGGGCCAGCCTCGACGTCAATCTCAGCCGGCAATGGTCGAGGGTCGATCTTGGGGAAGCGCTCGGGCGGTCCCAGCCCATGCTGAATGCGCCGAACTGGCTGGGTAACGCCGAGCTCGCCTACAGCCGGGGCCGAGCTTCCGTCTATCTGAGCCTGAACTACACCGGCGCCTATCTGTCGGCCTATGATGTGCTGGGCGCGGCGGGCGACTGGGACAATCTGTGGGTCCGCCCCGCGGCGCGCCTGGACGCCCGTGTCCGGTGGCGGTTTGACGATCGCACGCGGCTGGACCTGATCATGACCAATCTCACTGGCGAGTACAGCTATTGGGCCCATGTCGGCCGCGACAGCACGGCCCTGTCCGACGTGGTGGACTCCGGCCGACGGGCGGTCGTCAGCCTGCGTTCGATTTTCTAGAACCGAAGCAAACAGCCCGGGTCGCAAGGGGAGGGCGACCCGGGCCTTTGCCGACGCTTAGAAGGCGTACTTCAGCGTCAGCAGGCTCGTGCGCCCCGAGTTGACCACGTCCGAGATGGCCAGGCTGTCCTTACCCACGTGGGACCAGTAGCTGTAGTTCTTGAACAGGTTCGAGACCGAAAGGTCGACGCTGACGCCGTTGCCGAAGTCATAGCCGGCATGCAGGTCGGTGCGCCGGGTCGGACGGGTCCAGTAGTCGAGGCCGGCCACGCGGTTGTAGGCCATGACCGTCTCGCCGGCATAGTTCCAGTTCAGGTCGATCGTGAAATTGCGCCAGGCATAGTTCAGCTTGACGTTGGCCAGCTCGTCCGGCGCGTTCTGCATCCGCTTCTTCTCGCCGTCGCCGATGTCCACTTCGGTCCACTGGCGGGTGTAGTTGGCGCCGGCGCCGAAGCCCGACAGCCAGCCCGGCAGCATGTCGAACTTCTGATAGAGCTGGATCTCCAGGCCCCGGACATAGCCGCCGCCGCCATTTGTCGGCGAGACGATGGTCACGCGGTCGAAGGTCTCGCCGTTGTACTGGGTGCCGCCCGCGGCCTCGCCGCCGTTCACCGTGGTCGAGCCGTTGTCGTACATGTAGTCCGACAGGCGCTTGTAGTAGGCGCCGACCATCGCGTAGCCGCCGATGCTGCTGCGCCATTCGGCCGAGGCGTCGAAGTTCCACGACTTCAGCGTCTTCAGGTCGGGATTGCCGCGCGTGACGGTGATCGAGTTGTCACCCCGCGAGGTCGTCTCGGCCCCGCCCAGCTGTACGAGCGCCGGGCGCATGTAGGACCGGGTGATCGAGGCGCGATAGACCGCCTCGTCAGTCGGGCGGTAGTTGACGAACAGGCTGGGCAGCCACTCGTCGTACTTGGTCGAGTTGGACTCGAAGCGCTTGGCCTTGTCGTCGTTGTTCCAGTAGGTGTTCTCGATCTCGGTGTGCTCGAAGCGCAGGCCCGGAATGACCTCGAAGGCCCCCAGGTCCCACTTGCCGGTCACGTAGGCGGCCGAGACGCTCTCGTCGCCCTTCAGCGTGTTGCAGTTGCGGTAGCAGAGGTCGGCGGCCGCGGCGCTGGCGTTGAAGTTCTGGCGGAACAGTTCGAGCAGCCGGTCGTGGTTCACCTTCGGCGCGCGGATGTCGTAGAGCCCCGGATAGACGGAGTCGAAGTAGCCTGAGACCAGGCCCAGGTCGTTCCACGTCACGCCCGGACGGCCCACGATGTTGGCGAAGTGGTCGTTGGTCCAGTCGTGGCTGCTGACGCGGCGATGGCTGGTGACGAACTTGGCGCCGGCCTTGACGTAGGAGAGGGCGCCGTCGGCCAGGTCATACTGGGCGTCGAAACGGCCGCCGACCTTCTGCTGGTTGGAGAACTGCTCGGTCAGCTGGCCGGCCCGGCGCGCCAGCAGGGCGCTGCCCGAATTGTTGATCAGGTCGCGCTGGGCCTGGGTCAGGAGCGGCATGGGATAGCCGTTCTTGTCGTAGCCGATGAACAGGCCGCTGTAGGGCAGCACCGAGCCGGTGTTGTAGTTGTCCGACTGGTTGTTGCGCACCGAGGCCTCGATGTGGTCGGGCCGGTCGTTGCCGCCGTACGAGTAGAACACCGACGGCGACAGGGTCCAGGCGCCCAGGCGCTTCACGCCGCCCAGGGTCACGGTGCTGAGGTCGGCGTCTTCGGGATTGGTCGTGTACCACATCCGCACCGACGAGTTGGTCAGGTTCAGGTCGTAGAGGCCGGTGGCGGCGTTGAAGACCCGCGCGCGGTTCTGCACGAACTGGTTCAGGGTCGAGTTCTGCTGGGTCTCGGCCACGGCGTAGGAGCCGCGCAGATAGACGTCCAGGCTGTCGTCCGGACGCCAGTCGAGCGAGAAGTTGCCGCCGTAGCGCTTGGTGTAGCCGGTGGAGACGCCGACGTTCAGGCCGGTCAGGGCCAGGTTGGCCTCCTTGTCCATGCCGGCCGGGTTCGTTCCCTCCGCCGAGTTGGTGGCCGAATGCAGATAGGCCCAGCCGCCGTCGTTCTGGGCGTTCATCAGGGCTGCTACCATCGAGTTGGCGAAGGTGCGCTTGTCGTAGAAGGCGCTGACATAGACGCCGAACTGATCGCTGGAGCCGAAGCGCTTGGCGAATTCGCCGCTGACCCCGCCGCCCAGGCCGTCCTCGTCATAGTCGCGGGCGCGGCTCTCGACGCGGCCGGCGACCGACAGCGAGGCGTAGCCGTCGCGGAAGCTGAAGGCCGAGGGCGTGATGAAGTCGATGGTGCCGCCGATGGCGTCGCCGTCCATGTCGGCGGTCGAGTTCTTGTTGACCACGATGGTCTTCAGGCCCGAGGGCGGCAGCAGCGACAGCTGCACCTGGCGCGAATAGGGCATGCCCTGGGCCACGTTGACGCCGTTGATCAGCGCCAGGGTGAATTCCGAATTCATGCCGCGCACGCCCACGAACATGCCTTCGCCGCGCGAGGCGCCGTCGACGCCGCCGAAGAACGAGTTGCCGGTGTTCTGGACGCTGATGCCGGGCAGCAGGGCCAGGGCCTCGGCGACGTTGTGCACGGCGGTGTGCTCCAGGTCGTCGGCCGACATCACGCTGACGGCGTTGTCGCTGGCCATCTGGGTGCGCATGGCGTCGTTGCGGGTGGCGACTACGGTCACCGTGGCCACTTCCGCAGCGTCGGCCGTGGAGGAGGCAGGCGCGTCCTCGGCCAAGGCCTGGCCTGCGCCCAGCAAGGAGATGAGCGCCACCGAGGACGCGAGAAGCTTGGTTTTGAACGATAGCGTTTTCATCGACCACAGGCCCTGAACAGAGGCTGGGATATGCCCCTGATCTCAAGGGACGCAGCCATGGCCGGGGCGCGCCGAAACTTTATGAATACTTCACAAAGCATCCCTTCCGGGGTGGCCATCGGGCCGGCGGCGGTCAGTAGCGCGTGCACTTGGCGCTTGCGCTCATGCGATTTCCCCGCGATGGCGGGATATGAGCCGTGCGCCGGAAAAACCGCAGCGTCGTCGCCTGCAGGGCGTGACCATCGCCGACGTTGCCGCCCGCGCGGGCGTGTCGATCATGACCGTCTCGCGCGTCATCAACGGCGAGGGGCGCGTCAGTGAAGAGACGCGGGCTCGGATCGGCGAGATCATCCGCGAGATGAACTATGCGCCCAGCCCCGCGGCCCGGGGCCTGGCCTCGGCCGCGGTGACGCGGATCGGGCTGCTCTACACCAACCCCAGCGGCGCCTATCTCAGCGAGTTCCTGATCGGCGTCATGGACGAGATCAGCCGCACCGGCGACCATCTGCTGCTGCACCGTTGCGACAGCCCCGAGGCGATCGACGCCGCTGTGGCCAGACTGGCGGAGGAGGGGGTCGACGGCGTGGTGCTGCCGCCGCCGCTGTGCGATTCCGACCGCGCGTTGGACCTGCTGGCCAAGGCCGGCAAGCCGGTGGTGGCCGTGGCCACCGCTCGGCAGGACAAGGGCGTGCTGGCCGTCCGGCTCGACGACTACGCCGCCGCCCGCACCATGACCGAGCACCTGCTGGCTCTGGGGCACCGCCGGATCGCCTTCGTCACCGGCGATGCGGGGCAACTGGCCGCCCAGCGGCGCCTCGCCGGTTTCCGTGACGCCTTGTCCGACGCCGGCCTGTCGCCGCACGCCGTGGCCGAGGGCGACTACTCCTACCGCTCGGGCATCGGCGCGGCGATCGGCCTGCTCGACGCGGACGAGCGTCCGACGGCGATCTTCGCGGCCAATGACGACATGGCCTCGGCCGTGATGTCGATCGCTCATCGCCGGGGGCTGGACGTGCCCGGCGACGTGTCGGTGGTCGGTTTCGACGACAGCCTGCTGGCCACCACCAGCTGGCCCGAGTTGACCACGATCCGCCAGCCGATCGGCGACATGGCCCGCGCGGCCATCGAGCTGTTGCTGGGGCATGTGCGCGCCCGACGGGCCGGGGGCTCGCCGCCGCCCGCCAGCGTCAGCGCCGAGTTCTCGCTGGTCGTGCGCGAGTCCGCCGCGGCGCCTTGAAACCTGCTACCCGAAAATTTCGTCCATCCCGTCGAAGAAACCACTTGCGTTAGCGCTAACGCAGCCGCATGAATGTTAGCGCTAACGCAACGCGCCGTTCAGAGCGCACGAAGGGGAGCGGGGCCGCCAAGGCTCTGCGCGGGAGGAAACATGATCCGGTTCGACCGGCGCGCTCGGCGCGCCTTGATGATGGGCGTCTCGGCCCTGGCCACCTTCAGCGCCGCTGGCGCTTACGCTCGGCAGGCGGCGGAGCCCGAAGCTGCCCTGGAAGAGGTCGTGGTCACGGCCACCAAGCGCGAGACCCAGCTGATGACGACGCCGGTGGCCATCACCGCCGTCACCGCCGCCACCCTGGAGAAGCAGGGCATCACCAGCGCCCTGCAGCTCGACAAGCTGGTGCCCAACCTAAAGGTCCAGGACCAGTCGACCCTGGGCATGGGCGCGCTGCAGATGAGCATGCGCGGCATCGGCAACTCAAACTTCACCGAGCAGGGCGATCCCAACGTCGGCTTCCATGTCGACGGGGTCTACATGTCGCGCCCGCAGGCGGCCTGGAACCTGCTGTTCGACGTCGACCGGGTGGAGGTGCTGCGCGGCCCGCAAGGCACGCTGTTTGGCCGCAACTCGACCGTCGGGGCCATCAACGTCATCGTCTCGCGCCCCAAGCTCGAGGAGTTCAGCGGCAAGGTCGAGGGCCAGTACGGCAACTATGACGACCGCATGATCCGCGGCGCGATCAACATCCCCGTGGGCGACAAGATCGCCCTGCGCGCCACCGCCTTCGCTCAGAAGCGCGACACCTATTACGACCTGCACCTGGACACCCGCAACGGCGCCACGCCGGCCCAGAACCCCTATCTGAACCTGGGCGATCCGGCCTCGAAGTCGAAGGGCGCGGGCAGCGTCGACCACAAGGCCGTGCGCCTGTCGGCCCTGTTCAAGCCGGTCGAGCAAGGCTCGATCCTGCTGACATACGAGAACTACCAGTCCAAGTCGCCGGCCGCCCCGCTGACCGTGCGCGGCCACGAGTACGAGGCCTGGCTGTCGACGCCCAATCTCACCGACATGACCATCGAGTCCCTGAGAGGCGAGGTGAAGTACGAGTTCGCCGGCGCCGTCGAGGCCAAGTACACCTACGGCCATACGGACTATGAGCACGAGATGGTCATCGACCTGGACTCGGGCGTCTCGCGCTACCGGCCATCGACCGCGCCGGGCACCGACCAGCAGTACTTCTGGGACCGTCCGTTCCACACCATCTCGCGCAGCCACGAACTGCAGCTGACCTCCACCTACGACAGCCCCGTGCAGTGGGTGCTCGGCTACTTCAACTTCAAGGAAGACACCGAGCGGAACCTGTGGATCGACCTGCCGCTGGTGGCCGACGGCCTGATCGACTTCTGGCAGCCCAGCCGCGTGGCCAAGTCCGAGGCCTTCTACGGCACGGTGGACTGGGACGTCACCGACCAGCTGAAGCTCAAGCTGGGGGTGCGCAACTCCAAGGACCGCAAGACCGACCACGGCGGCAGCCGCTACGACGCCTTCCCCGGCGACGGCGCCCAGGCCCGTTTCGGCGTGCCGTACTATCTGGTCGCCAACGGCATCTCAGACGCCGACTACCGCTCGGGCAGGAACACCACCTACCAGGGCATCTCGCGCATCACCGGCTTCCCGGCCGCCCCTGGCACGGCCGGCGCCCAGATCGCGGCGATCAACGGCGTCACCGCCGCGCCGTTCGACCGCCTGTTCTTCAACGACCACGAATGGTCCAACACCGACTACAGCCTGACGCTGTCGTACGAGCCGAACGACAAGACCTACCTCTATGGAACCGTCGCCACGGGCTACAAGTCGGGCACCTTCCAGGACACCTACTTCCAGGCCCGTTCGTATCAGGTCTACACGCCGGTGCTCGATCCGGAGAAGCTGACCAGCTACGAGGTCGGCTGGAAGCAGCGCTTCGAGCTGGGCGGCGGCCCGGCCCAGGTGGCCGCGAGCGCCTTCTACATGGACTACAAGGACAAGCAGGAGGCCATCCTGGTCGACTTCGGCGACCAGTTCTGCCCCTACACCTTCGGCGATTTCGACGGCGACGGCTTCGTGGAGAGCTTCGTGCCGGGCCTGGGCGGCGTGCCGATCTTCAGCCAGACGGTGTTCGATCCGGTCACCCTGCGCAACAACCCGACCCAGCAGCAGATCGCCAGCTGCGCCCAGCCGCTGTTCGACACCCCGGCCATGCAGAACATGACCGAGCTGGTGCCGATCAACCTGGCCTCGGCCGGGATCGGCGGGATCGAGGTGGAGTTCAGCTGGGCCCCCACGCCCAACGACCGCTTCAGCGGCTTCGTCACCACCATGCTGGCCAACGAGGTCGAGGACATCGACACCAGCCGTCTGCCGTTCATCCTGACCGACGCCCTGGCCTGCGGCGATCGCCAGGCCGGCTGCGCGCCGATCACGGCGTTGAAGGGCAACAAGCTGCCGTTCGCCCCGAAGCTCACAGCCAACCTGTCCTACAGCCACGACTTCCACCTGGCCTCGGGGGCGACGATCACGCCCTGGGCCCAGGTGAACTATTCCAGCAGCTACTTCCTCTCGCTGTGGAACGTCGACTGCTACGCCTCGATCGCGGCCGGCGGCGGCCAGGTCTGCAACAACGGCGACAAGCAGAAGGCCTACGCCACGGTCGACCTGTCGCTGCGCTACGCCCCCGGCGACAAGAAATGGTACGCCGAGGCCTACGGCACGAACGTGACCGGCGAGACCTACGCGACGTTCAATCGCCGCAACGGCAACGACTTCGTCACCGGCTACGCCTTCAACGCGCCCGCCTTCTACGGCGTCCGGGCCGGCGTCTATTTCTGATCGACCTTCCTACCGCCGGCCTGTCGCGGGCCGGCGGCCTTCCCAAGGCGGCCGCGCGCGTCGCGGCCGCCTCTTTTTTCCAGATTTTCCGAAAGCACCGCATTCGCCATGACCAGCGAACTGGCCCTGCGCGGCTTCAATCCCGACCCCAGCATCGTGCGGGTCGGCGACGACTACTACACCGCCACCTCGACCTTCGAGTGGTTCCCGGGCGTGCAGATCTTCCACTCGCGCGACCTGAAGTCCTGGCGCCTGGTCGCTCGGCCGCTGAACCGGCCCGATCTTCTCGATATGCGCGGCGTTCCCGACAGCTGCGGGGTGTGGGCGCCGTGCCTGTCCTACGCCGACGGCAGGTTCTGGCTGGTCTACACCGTCGTCACGCGGTTCGACGGGGTGTTCAAGGACACCCACAACTACGTCACCACCTGCGAGACGGTCGACGGCGACTGGAGCCCGCGCGTCTATCTGAACAGCAGCGGCTTCGACCCCTCGCTGTTCCACGACGAGGACGGCCGCAAGTGGCTGCTCAACATGGTCTGGGACCACCGGCCCGACCGCACTTCGTTCGGCGGCGTGCTGCTCCAGGAATACGATCCCGCCGCGGAGAATCTTGTCGGTCCCATCCGCAACATCTTCGCCGGCAGCGCCCTGGGCCTGACCGAAGGTCCGCACCTCTACCGCCGCGACGGCTGGTATCACCTGATGGTCGCCGAGGGCGGCACCGGCTACGATCACGCCGTCACCATGGCGCGCTCGCACGAGATCGGTGGCCCCTACGCGGTCGACCCGCGCGGTCCGATGATCTCGGCGCGCCTGGACGCCGACGCGGCGCTGCAACGCCTGGGTCACGGCAGCCTGACGACCGCGCCGGACGGATCGCCCGTGGTCATGCACCTGTGCAGCCGTCCGATCCCTGGACTGCGCCGCAGTCCCATGGGCCGCGAGAGCGCGCTCACCCGCTGCGCCTGGAGCGACGACGGCTGGCTGCGCGCGGTCGGGGGAGAGGCGAGGGCGCCCAAGGCCCGGGGCGAGCGAAAGGCCTACGCCTTCTTGGCGGACCGGCCGCTGGATCCGGACTTCCAATGGCTGCGCACGCCTGACCCCGACGAGGTGTTTTCGCTGACCGAGCGCCCAGGCTTTCTGCGGCTGCGGGGGCGTGAGGCTCTCGGCGGCCTGTTCAGCCAGGCCCTGGTGGCGCGCCGCCAGACCGAGTTCGTCTACGTCGCTGAAACAAGCCTGGCGTTCGAGCCCGACAGCTTCCAGCAGATGGCGGGCCTGGTCGCCTACTACAACGGTCACAAGCACCACTATCTCTACGTCTCGTGGGACGAGGTGGCGGGCAAGCACCTGGGCCTGATGTCCTGCGCCGGCGACCTGTCGCTGACCAACACCTTCCCGCTGGAGGGCGCGCGGGTCCCGCTGCCGCGGCACCAGCCCGTCCGCCTGAAGGTCGAGGTCGATCACGAGCGCCTGGTCTTCAGCTGGGCGCTGGAGGACGGTCCCTGGCATCGCATCGGGCCCGAGCTCGACACCTCGGTTCTGTCGGACGAGGCCGGCAAGGGCGAGGGGGCCAACTTCACCGGCGCCTTCGTGGGCATGTGCGCCCAGGACCTGACCGGCCGCCGGGCGCCCGCCGATTTCGCGGGCTTTGACTACCAGACCTTCGACGAGACTTGAGCCGGGCCGCTTGGATCGGCCATAGCGAATGAAACCGGCCGAGAGCGCCGGACGGGGAGGGACGATGAGCCAGGCAGGCGCCGCCGGGAGCGGCCGGTTGTCGCTGGTCGAGAAGCTGGGCTACGGCCTGGGCGACGCGGCCAGCAATCTCGTCTTCCAGACGATCGTCAACTTCATCGCCTTCTACTACACCGACGTCGTGGGCCTGGCGCCGGCCCTGGTCGGGACCCTGTTCCTGGTCGTGCGGGTGTTCGACGCCGTGCTGGATCCGGTGATGGGCGCGGTGGCCGATCGCACGCGCAGCCGCTGGGGTCAGTTCCGGCCCTGGCTGGTCTGGCTGGCCCTGCCGTTCGGCGCCTCGGCGGTGCTGACCTTCGCCACGCCGAACCTGGGCGAGCCCGGCACGGCGATCTACTGCTTCGTCGCCTATACGGTGCTGATGATCTTCTACACGGGGGTGAACATCCCCTATGGCGCCATGGCTGCAGCCATGACCGACGATCCGGCCGAGCGCACCTCGCTGCAATCCTGGCGCTTCGCCCTGGCCATGGTCGGCAATATGATCGTCTCGGGCGCGACCCTGCCGCTGATCGAGCTGTTCGGTCACGGCGATCGCGCCAAGGGCTATCTCTGGACCATGGTCGTCTTCGCGGTGCTGGCCGTGGTCATGCTGCTGGCCTGTTTCGCCACGACGCGGGAGCAAGCCAGACCCGTTGCGGCTGCGCAAGGCGGCTCGCTGGCCGGCGACCTGAAGGCGCTTTGGGCCAACGACCAATGGCGGGTGCTTGCGATGGTCAACTTCGTGCTGCTGATCGCCGTGGTCATGCGCGGGACAGCGGCGCTGTACTTCGTGCGCTACGTGCTGCGCGAGCCCGATCTGTCGACCGCATACCTTACCCTGGGCACCCTGGGCGGCGTGATCGGAAGTCTGTTCGCGGGCAATCTGCACGGCGCGCCGAAGCCCAGGGAACTGCTGCTGATGGCGGTCGCCCACGGCGGGCTGCTGGCCGTCCTGGGCGTCGCGGGCCTGATTCCGGTCGACCTGATGGCGCCGGCGACGGCTGCGGTGGCCGGAGGCTATGTCCTGGCCAAGCTGTCGGGAGCCTGGCTTGACCGGGTGCGGGCCTTCGGCGTGCTGATGGTGCTGCAGGCGGCGGCCCAGGTGGCGCTGTTCTTCACAGGCGGCGCCGGCGTCGCCGTCAGCGCGGGGGTCTTCGTGCTGGTGATGCTGCTGAACCAGGCGGCGGTGCCGGTGCTCTGGGCCCTGATGTCCGACAGCGTCGACTACGGTCACTGGAAGACCGGCCGCCGGATCACGGGCTTGAACTTCTCGACCATCCTGTTCGCTCTGAAGATGGGCGTAGCGGTCGGCGGCGCCTTGGCGGCCTGGCTGCTGGGCTGGTACGGCTACGTGGCCAACGCCGTCCAGACCCAGCACGCGATGCACGGCATCGCCGTGGTCTTCGGGCTGGGTCCAGCGGCGGCTTGCCTGTTGATCGCCGTGATCAGCGGGGCCGTGAGGCTGACCATGGCAAGAATGCAGCAGGTCCGCCTGGACCTGCTCAAGGCCCGCGGCTAGCGGGGCCAGGGGTCAGTCGCACGCGCGTTCCTCCAGCGTCGGCGCTGCGAGCAGGCCGGACGGCTGGACCGCGATGCGATCCTGGTCCTGCATCTTGAAGCGTTCTCCGTAGCGCGCGTTGAGCAGCTTGAAGTCTGCGGGCGCGCGGCCGGCCAGCAGGTTCAGATTGGTGTTGCCGACCGCCACCTCGATCAGGTTGTCGCCGGGCTTCAGCGACCGGCCAAGGTCGATCCGGTAGGGCGGAGCCCAGACGGCGCCGATCCGGGCCCCGTTGACGCTGACCACGGCCGCCTCTCGCACCGGTGCGGCCAGCGCCGCCTGCGGTCGTGCGCCCTTGGGGGGCGTCGTCTGCACACCTGCGCCGAAGTCGAGGGTGAGGCAGCGGCCGCTTTCCTGCGGCTCCAGCCGTAATCCGCGTCGATAGACCCCGACCCCGGAGAAGTGAGCGAGCGCCGGCTCGTCGGTCCACGACGACAGCGTCGCGAGCGGGCGCGGCGCGTGGCCGTCGATCGCCAGGCTCCAGCCATCGCCCAGCGCCCGCCTCGTCGAGGTTAGGGAGGGGGCTGGGATGGCTCCCGTCGCATCCGGGGCGAAAACCAGGAACCGGCTTTCATACGGGGCCAGATCGACCAGGATGTGATCACGGTTGCCCGCCGGGCCCCGGCGAGCGGTCATCGGATCCCACCACTCGCCGCGCGCATGGGCGGTCTCGAAGCGCGCCTCAACCTTGATCGGGCGGTTGCCCGTATTGACCAGGAAATAGAGATCGCGCCCGTCCACGCTCCGACGGACGAAGCCGAGCTCCGGCGTCGGCGCAGCCAGGCTCAGGTCAGGCGGCAGGACCTTGTGCAGCGCCGTGCCGACGTCATTCTCCGCCACGATCGACACCGAACGGTTGCTTGCAAGCCGCCTGGCCAGGGCGGCGGCCGTCTTGCGCTCGCCGTGGTCGAGCCGCCCGCCAGCCGTGGCCGGCAGATGGCCTAGGGCCACCACGCGGCCGCCCCTGGCGATCCAGGCCGAGATCGCCGCATAGGCCTTGGCGTCGATCCGGGTCATCGGCGGCAGCACCAGGACGCGGTGCTTCAGCCTGCCGGCCTTGACCGCCTCGGCGTCGATGAAGTCGAAGCCGTAACCGGCGTCCAGCACGCGGGCGACCAGGCCCTCGGGCAGTCGATGCGGCATGGCCTCGTTGGCCGAGGTCCTGGCCGGCGTCATGGCCGCGAAGGCGTCTTCGATCGGCAGGTAGATGGCGACCCGGTCGCCGGGCTGGCCCTGGCGCAGCAGGTGCGAGGCGCGCTGCAGGTAGCGGCTGACCTCCGGCATGGCGCCGTACCACGGATTGCGGTCGCTCAGCGCGGCGGCGGCGTAGAACGCCTGGCCCGGCGCGCCGGCCTCAGGCGGGCTGTAGGGCCAGCCGTGCCCGACCAGCTGGTTCACCCCCTGCAGGAAGTGGCGGTCGGCCTCCATCTTCATGTCGAGGGGCGTGGCCGCCCAGGACGGCGAATGCAGCCAGGTCCAGACCTCGGACGAGACCACCGGCCGGGCGTAGAGATGCGCCGCCGAGGTCGCCCAGCGCGTTGACGTGAAGCCGCGCCAGTTGTCGCCCTCGCCCTCGGGCAGGGCGACCAGGGCGTTGCTCGACAGGGTAGGCGCGGGGAAGCCGTAGATCTGGCCGCGGAAGCGCGTCCCGCGTCGCTTGGCCCAGGCGTCTACGGGCGCGAGGTAACGCTCGTCCACCAACTCCGACAGGGTGCGCGCCCAGTCGTAGCGGATCTCCGCGTAGCCGTCGGTCTCGAGGAACAGGGCCGGCAGATGATCCAGCAGGTCGTAGCCGCGCCGCTTGCGGAACTCGGCCGCGAAGTCGCCGGTCCAACTGGCGCCGTAGGCCTCGAGGCTGTCGGAGAAAACCGCGTCGGGCGGGGGCAGGCCGTCGAAGGCCTCCATCAGCCGGTCGCCCACCTTGGCTAGATGATTGTCGACGGCGGCGCGATCCAGGTGGTCGATCACATAGCCCTCGGCCCCGATAGCCGCGCGCTTGACCTGCTGCCCCGTCCGTCCGGCGATGAACACCAGGGCCTCGCGTGGCGCGGGGACGGACTGGATGCCGACCCTTGATCCAGAAGCCGGGAGGCGAGGCCAGGCGGCGGCGTCCGTGCCCGGCTCGCCGACCCGCACGTCGAGCCAGGTCTCGCCGGGGCCGAGGGCGGGCAGCACGATCTCGGTCGCGCCGGCGGGCACGGCCAGCTTGCGCATGCGGACGTCAGACGAGGCGTGGTCGATGGCGACGTGCGGGCCGCCGAACGGCCAGCCGCTGCCCAGGGTGACGTCGAAGCGCAGGCCTTCGGTCCGCGCCGTCCGCGCCGCATGGCGTAGGGCGGCCTGGAAGCTGTCGGAAAGATAAGGGGTGTTGGCGGCCGCGCCGTCAGGAGCCAGGGGATAGACGGGCTGAACCTCCACACCGCCGATCCCGCCGGCCTTCATCGCCGCCAGTTCGCGATCCAGTTCAGCCTCCGACACCGCCGGACCGAACCACCACCAGCGCATCATCGGGCGGGCGTCGGCCGGCGGCGTGACGAATCCGCTCCAGAGCGGGTCCTGCCCGGCGGATGCAGGCAGGGCCGCCAAGGCGCCGATCATCACCGCAGACGCCCCTAGCAGGCGCGCACGAATGGACGCAGCCGTCATGCGCGATCTCATCGGGCCATCCCACGCGCGCCCGACAGGCGCCCATGCGGATACGAAAGCGCGAGCGCCATGACCGTCCTCCCAATATGCGGATATTTATCTTATTAATTGGATGGTCGCGGGCGTCGGCCGTTTTGTCAAAAGCTTAGGCGTGAGGATGGACCGGGAAGACACGCTGCCCGGCCCGCCGCTCTGATCGTCGATCAGAAGCCCAGTTCGCTCATCTCCACGACCCGCTTCTGGCGGGCGCGGATCTCGGCGCCGGTCGCCGCCATCAAACCGACATCGAACCTAATCGGATCCGTCACGAGGCGCTCCTATAGCCACGCTCCGTCGAGGGAGGCGTAGCGTTTGATCGGGAACGAGCAGGAGGTGGGGCAGGCGCTCGCGACGCAGAACCGCGTCCTGCTGGCCTATGTCCGTCGCCGGTTGGCTACGGCGGTCGACGCCGAGGACGTGGCCCAGGAGGCCATCATGCGGGTCCTGGCCCGGGCTCGCGACACCCTGATCACCGATCCGCTGGTCTACGCCATGCGCGCGGCGCGCAACATCCTGGTCGATCGCGCCAGGCGGGCGGCGGGCGTCCAGATCGACGAGCTGGAAGCCGCCGACCTTCCCATCCATGGCGGGGCGACGCCTCTGGAGGCGCTGGACATGAGCGAGCGATCGAGGCTGTGCCAGAGGGCGCTGGAGGCGATGCCGCCCCTGCGGCGGGAGGTCTTCATCCGCCGCCGGGCGGGCGAAGAGTCGTACGAGGCGATCGCCCGCGACCTCAAGCTGTCGATCGAGGCGGTGCAGAAGCATTACAGCCGCGCCGCCCAGACGCTGCGCCGCACGGCGGAGGGCCGCCATGTCGACTAGGTCCGTGAACGACAGGGACGATCGCGAGGCCGCGCTGTGGGCCGACGCGCGCCGCGATGCGGCCTGGTCTCCTAAGATGCAGGCGCGCCTGGAGCAGTGGCTGGAAGGCCGCCCGGATCGCGAGGACCTGCTGGCGCGGCACGAGGCTCTGATCGACGACGCCGCGGTGATCTGGGCCACCCAGCGGATGGCCAACGCACGTGCCAAGGCGCGACGCCTTCCGGCCGCTCCGCGCGCGGTGATCGCCGGCGCGGCCTTCGCCGGCGTCGTCGGGGTGCTGGTCGCGTTGGGCGGGGGGCTGGCGACCCGCGGCGACCTCATCGAGGGGACCCGCGGCGTGACTCCGCGGCCGATCGCGCTGGCGGACGGCTCGTCGGTCCGGCTGAACGGTCAGAGCCAGGTGCGGGTCCAGTTGGGCGAACACGAGCGCCGCCTGCATCTGAAGGGCGAAGGCTTCTTCGAAGTGGCGCCCGACAAGAGTCGGCCGTTCTCCGTGGAGGTCGACGGCGTGCGCGTGACCGCCGTCGGCACTCGCTTCAACGTCGACCAGCGCGACGGCGCCGATGGCGCGGTCGTCGAGGTCCAGGTGTTCGAGGGGATCGTCAGGGTCACCGGGCAGGGCGCTCCGGTGAACCTGCACGCCGGCGAGCGGGCGACCGTGGCCAAGGGCCTCGTCCGGCGCGCGGCGCTGGCGCGACCCGAACTCGAGACGGACGTGCCGTCCTGGGCCAAGGGCTGGCTGGAATTCGACGAGGCGACCCTGGGCAGCGTGGTCGAGGACCTCGAACGGGCGACCGGCGTCGAGGTGAAGCTGGCCGACCCGGCGATCGGGCGCGTGCTGGTCAGCGGCCGTTTCGCCTATGACGATCCGGAGAACGCCCTGGCCGCGATGGCCCGGTTGCACGGCTTCAAGCTCACCCGTCAGGGGGCGGATCAATTCGAGATTTCAGGCGGTTAGCCGGTCGTGGAACAAGTTTTTATGACAGGTGTCAGGACCCCGTCGGCCGCCGTCTAACCCCGTAACGATCAGTTCGATCGGAGGGGATTTATCGAATGCGTATCCACAAGAGCGGGCTGCTTACAGCGGCCGCCGTCGCGGTGCTGGCCTCGGTCGCCGCGCCCGCCCACGCCGTGCAGGCGTCCAAGACCGCCGAGGCGCGGGTCACCGTCGCCATCCCCGCCCAGGACCTGGGCCGGGCGCTGCAGACCCTGTCGCGCGACACCGGGCTGTCGATCGTCTTCGATCCGGCGCTGACCCGGGGGCGGACCTCCAACGCCGTCTCGGGGGCAATGACGGCGCGCGAGGCCCTGCGCCGGATGATCGCCGGGTCGGGCATCGAGGCCCGCGAGGTGCGCGGCGTGCTGATGCTGGAGCGCCAGTCGGCCCAGGCCGAGGTCGCGACTCCGGACGCGGTCGAGGTCGACGGCGTGGTCGTGGGCTATGCGGCGGGCCTGCGCCGGTCGCTGGACGCCAAGCGCAAGGCCGATTTCATCTCGGACGTGATCAGCGCCGACGACATGGGCGACCTGCCGGCCAACAACGTCGCCGAATCGCTGTCGCGCCTGCCGGGCGTCAACGCCGTGCGCAACCACACGACGGGCGAGGGCGATCGCATCACCATCCGCGGCCTGTCGACCGAGCTGAACAACTACACCATGAACGGCGTGCGCATGGGCGGTACGGGCTCGCGCGACGACAACTTCTATCGCGGCGTCCGCCTCAGCTTCCTGCCGCCGGAAGGCATCGACTCGATCACCGTCATCAAGAGCCTGACGCCCGACCGCGACGGCGACGCCCTGGGCGGTTCGATCGACATCCGTACGCCGACGGCCTTCGACCACGGCAAGACCTACGGCGTCCTGTCGGTGTCGGCCGGCATGCTGGACAAGTTCGACAACAAGAAGTCGGGCGAGATCGCCGGTTCGTTCGGCCGCCAGTTCAACAGCAACTGGGGCGTGTTCGCGACGGGCAGCTGGTCGCGCCGCAAGTCGCAGTTCGAGCAGAACGGCGTGGACGGCGATAACCAGCCCTCGGTCTGGTACGCCGACAGCGAAACCCTGGGCTGGGATCCCGAGACCTTCGTCATGCGCGGCATGGACCTGGCCGTCGGCGAGACCGAGGTCGAACGGCGCGGCGTCAACACCAGCCTCGACTATCGCGGCGCCCGGCACGACTTTCACCTTCGCGGCCAGTTCAACGAGTACACCAAGGACGAGTTCAGCAACCGGCTGAACTTTCGCAACGACACGGGGAAGAATTCAGCCCGCCTGACCCAGGTCGACAAGTCCCTGACGAACCTGGCCTCGCCCGAGGCCTCGATCATCGGCACGGACGCAAAGCTGGGCCGGATCTACAGCTACACCACCGCCCAGATCGTCGACCGCGACCGCGACGGCCGGATCACCGACGCCGACCGGTCGACCAAGTCGTACTACTCGCTGGACGGCGCCTCGGGGACCTGGGATCCGCAGGGCTTCCGCCTGCGCCGCTTCTGGGAAGGTTCGCGCGAGACCGGCTCGCTGGCCTCGGTGAACCTGGGCGGCGTCAGCCGCTGGAAAGACTTCACCGCCGACTACGACCTGTCCTACGCCAAGTCCGAGGACAACATCGACGACAGCTACGAGATGGAGTTCCGCAGCGACAAGTACGGCTGGCTGGGCAACAAGGGCGTCAAGGTCACCAATTTCGGCGACAGCCGATTTCCCAAATGGGTGCTGAACGACGCGGGCATGGCGGCGATCCACGACAACAGCCAGTACGACTTTTCGGGCCTTTCGGGTGAGATCGGCGGCGCCCAGGAGCGGCTGTGGCAGGGCCAGGTCAATCTGGAATGGCGTCCGGCCGGGACCTGGCTGGAAGCGGTCAAGACCGGCGGCAAGGTCTACAGCTCCAAGCGCTCGACCTACAGCGGCGAGTTCATGGACCTGGACGCCGACGGCACGCTGGCCGACTTCTCGCGCTTCTACGGCAAGGAAGTGACCAGCCTGTTCGACGGCGAGTACTCGGGCCTCTACCGCCTGGGCACGGTCATCGACAACAAGGCCATGCTGGCCGAACTGCAGCGGGCCATGGCGGGCGACAGCACCTTCTTCGAGGGCTTCGCCACCGATCCGGGTAACGCCGAACTGAGCGGCGAGGACAGCTTCACTTTCAAGGAGGACATCTTCGCCGGCTACCTGATGGCCACCGCCCGTTTCGACCGGGCCCAGGTCATCGGCGGCGTTCGGGTCGAGCGCACCAACAACACCATCGACGCCTACATCCTCGACGAGGTGCAGGGCGGGCGCTACTCGACCGACAAGAGCGACTTCACCAACATCCTGCCGTCGATCCACCTGAACTACAGCCTGAACGATCGCACCAAGATGCGGGCGGCGATCTGGACCAGCTTCGCCCGGCCCGACATCGCCCGCATGTCGTCGGCCCGCGAGTACGGCTACGACAGCGATCCGGACGGCGACGGCAAGGTCAATCCGACCAGCCAGTGGGTGCTGGTCGCCATCGAGCAGGGCAATCCGGACCTGAAGCCGATGAAGGCGGTCAACTACGACCTGTCGATCGAGCGCTACAACGGCGACACCGGGGCCTATTCGCTGGGCCTGTTCTACAAGGACATCAAGAACTTCCTGTACCGCTCCTCGTCGTCGAACATCCGCGACGGGACGGCCGGGACCAATGTCAGCCCCGACGGCGTGACCGTCTCGATGCCCAACAACGGCAAGTGGGCCAAGGTCTACGGCATAGAGCTGAGCGCCCAGCAGGTGTTCCACTGGCTGCCGGGTCCGCTGTCCAAGCTGGGCGCCAGCGTGAACCTGACTCTGCAGAAGTCCGAGGCCGAGACCGGCATATCCTGGCATCCGGCCGGCTACACCCTGCCGCTGATGGAGACGCCCGAGCGGGTGGCTAACGTGCAGCTGTTCTGGGAGTACAAGGGCTGGGAAGCCTACGCCGCCTACAGCTACCAGTCGGAGTTCCTCGAAGGCATCCAGGACTTCGGCAACAACCCGTACGAACAGGACTACGAGTTCGTGGACCTGAACCTGCGGCGCAAGCTGTGGAAGGGCGCGACGGCCTCGATGCAGGTCCAGAACCTCTTCGACAACCACACCTACTGGTACACCGCCGGCGACAGCACCAGCTCCAGCCGCGCCTACATCAAGAACGGGCGCTCGATCTCGTTCGGCCTGAACTACGTGTTCTGAGCGGAGCCGGCATGAAACCCAGTCAGATCCTGATGCTCGGGGCCGCGCTCGCGGCCCTGGGCGGACCCGCCTTCGCGCAGAAGGCCGAGCGCCCGCTGCGTCCCGAACCCGCGCCGGTGCAGGCCTCGGACCTGCCGGCGGCTGCGCCGACGGTCCAGCCCGAGCGGATCATCCTGAACCTCACCGCCGATCCCGCCCACGAGATGGCCGTGACCTGGCGCACCGCGCCGGGGCAGGAAGGCCATGTGGAGTGCGCGCAGGCCGAGGACGGTCCCGACTTCGTCCAGAAGGCCGTGCGCGTCGCGGCCCTCACCGACGACGCCACCATCGCCGTGCGCGAGGACCCGGCGTTCAAGGCGGCCTATCATTCGGCGGTGCTCAAGGGGCTGAAGCCGGAGACGGTCTATGTCTATCGGGTCGGCGACGGCCGGCGCTGGTCGGAATGGCTGCAGTTCCGCACCGCCGCCGCCACGGCCAAGCCGTTCACCTTCCTCTACATGGGCGACATGCAGAACAACATCCTCAGCGAGGCCTCGCGCACGATGAGGATGGCGTTCCGCAAGGCCGGCGACGCGGCCTTCGTCATCCACGCCGGCGACCTGATCAATCGCCACGACAGCGACAACGAGTGGGGCGAGTGGTTCGCCGCCGGCGGCTTCCTCTACGCCCAGACCCCGCAGATGCCGACGCCGGGGAACCACGAGTACGGCCGGGGGCCGGTGCTGAACCCGCAATGGCGGCGCCAGTACACCCTGCCGGAGACCGGTCCCGCGGGCGTCGAGAAGCTGAAGGAGACGGCTTGGACCGTCGACTACCAGGGCCTGCGCCTGATCTCGGTCGATGCGCCGCTGTTCCACGGCGACGAGGCCATGCGCGGCGAGATGGTGCGCTGGCTGGACGGCCTGCTGGCGAACAACCCCAACCGCTGGACGGCGCTGTTCCTGCACTTCCCGCTGTTCTCGATCGATCCCGATCGCGACAACGAACGGGTGCGCGACGCCCTCAAGCCCCTGATCGACAAGTACAAGGTCGACCTGGTGCTGCAGGCCCACGACCACGGTTACGCGCGCGGCGCCATCGGGGCTGGGGCGATGACCAATGCGGGGCCGGGTCATACCTCGGACAAGGGCTCGACCTATGTCGTGTCGGTCGCCGGGCCCAAGATGTATCCGGTCGCCCCGCTCAGCTGGGCCACGCGCTCGGCGTCGCGCACCCAGACCTTCCAGACCCTGGATGTCTCGCAGGACGCCGTGACCTATCGCGCCTACACCGCGACGGGGCGCGAGCTGGACGCCTTCCGGCTGACCAAGGACGCCAAGGGCGTCACGCGGGTGAAGACCTTGCCGGTCGCCGACGGGGGCAAGTAGGCGACCGCGAGCCGGCGACGCGCGGCCAGATCCGCGCGTCGCCTTGGCCCGTCAGGGGCTAGAGAAACGCCAGGAACGGCGTGCAGATCAGGCCGACCCCCGCCAGCACCGTCGCGGCGCGGGGTCGCCAGGACATCAGCAGCACCAGCAGGGCGGCCGCCACGCACATCTGGCCGATCCAGCTGGTGACGCCCAGCGCGCCGCCCAGCCGGAACACGGCCACGCCGGCCGACAGCGCCAGCAGTCCCCAGCCCAGCACCCGCAGCACGCCCGGCGAGGGCAGCGCCAACGGCTCCAGGCCGGACCTGTGCTTCTTCATCGACAGCGCCAGGCAGGTGAAGGCCGCGAAGCTGATCAGGCCGCTCTCATAGGGCATCGACGTTCTCCCTTGCCGGCGCCGGGGCGGGGCTTGCCTTGACGGGCGCCGTCGCGCGAGCGGCTTTCTTGGGCGGCTTGGGCTTGGCCGAGGCCTTCAGGGCGGCCAGGCCGCACAGCGCGGCGATGGCCAGCATGGCCAGGTCGAAGCCGGCGAACAGCCAGTCGCCGGTGCGCAGGCTGGCGACCAGTCCGCGATCGGTCGTCAAGGCGTTGACCACCGGCAGGGCGGCGAAGGCCACGGTGGCCAGGCCCAGGGTCTCGATCCAGGCGCGGCGGGCCGGACGCAGCAGCGAGACCACGGCCAGGCCGAACCAGGTCCAGAACATCGCCTTGACCTCCAGCTCCGCGCGGCCGGGCAGGTCGGCGGGGATCAGGCGATTGGCCAGCAGGTAGGCGGCCATGCCGCTGGGCAGGCAGGCGATGGCGCCGATGTTCAGCCGCTCGACCAGCTTCAGCCCGAAGAACGGCGCGGCGTTCGGCTTGCGGCGCTTGACCACCCAGAGCACGAGGCCCGTCCCGACCATGGCCGCGCCCGTCAGGCCGAGGAAGAAATAGACCCAGCGCAGGGCGGGTCCGGCGAAATGGCCCAGATGCAGGCCCAGCATCACGCCGGCCGTGGCGATCGCCGGGCCCGGCGAGGGCGAGCGCGACAGCTCCTTGCCGGTCGCGCCGGAGAAGGTGATCGAGTCCGGCCGCGCGTTCAGCCGGCCGGCCGTGGCGCGCAGCAGGGTGACGGTCGAGGCCGCGTCGCCCGGATTGCGGATGACCACCGTGCGCGGGGCGTCGCCGCTCCAGGCCCGTCCGGCCGCCTCGATCATCGGGCCGACCGGCAGCAGCGGCGCGGGCGTTCCCGTGGCCTTGGCCTCGGCCGGCGCGCCGTAGGCGGCGGCCGTGAAGGCGTCGGGCTTGTCGAAATTGGCCTTCACCGGCCAGGGCATGTACATCGCCACCAGCGTGATCAGGCCGGTGTAGGTGATCATGGCGTGGAACGGCAGCGCCAGCACCGCCGAGGCGTTGTGCGCGTCCAGCCAGCTGCGCTGGCCCTTGCTCCAGCGCAGGGTGAAGAAGTCCACGAAGATCCGCTTGTGGGTGATCACGCCCGAGACGATCGCCGCCAGCATGAACATCGCGCAGACCCCGGCCAGCCAGCGACCCCACGGGTGCGGAATCTGGAGCTGGAAGTGAAAGCGATAGAAGTGCTCGCCGCCGCGCGTGTCGCGGGCCTCCAGCGACTGGCCGGTGGCCGGGTCCAGCTTCAGTTCCGGACGACGGGCCGGCGGCTTTTCGGGATTGGGCTTGGCCCGGGCGAACACCCGGGTCACGGCCGTGCGGTCGTCGGGCAGATAGATGAACCACTGCTGGTCGTCGGGCGTGGTCGCCTGCATGTGGGCGATCGCGGCCTGGGCGGCCTGCTCGGCGGGCACCGAGGCCGAGCGCAGCTCCGGCTGCATCCACTGGGTGATCTCCGGGCGGAAGTAGCTGGCCGTGCCGGTCAGGAACATGGCGAACAGGATCCAGCCGGCCAGCAGGCCGAGCCACGCATGGATCCAGGCCATCGACTGGCGCAGGGCGCGAGCCGGCGGGGCAGGGGCGGGGAAGGTCGGGCGCACGTTCACGCTCGGGCTCCCATCAGCACAACCGCCGCGCCGGCGATCAGCGCCGAGCCCCAGATAGCGGCCGCCACGATCGTAAGGCGCCGTTCGTGGAAGGCCCACAGGGCAAGGCCCGCGAAGACCAGGAACGACAGGATCATACCCCAGGCCGAGGCTTCGGCCGGCGCGATCGGCAGCAGGCGGGCCAGCAGCGAAGCCAGGGCCGCGGCGGCCGCGTAGCCGCCAAACAGGGCGGTGAGGGCGCGGGCGGTCATCCGCGCCACGACGGGCCACACCGCCGCCTGTTTCGCTGATCGATCGTTGTTCACGCAACCTCCGAAAGTTGGCTTGCGCCTAACAACTCGTTTCGATAGTTGCAACTCATTATCAATCCCATCGACTATCTTGACGAGGAGTCCTCATGGTCATCCGTTCCAAAACCGCGCGTGGCGCGAACGCCAACGCCGGGGTCTTGCGAGGGCTGGCCATGACCGTCGCCGCCGCGGCGGCCCTGCAGGGGATGGGTGCGACCGCCGCCTGGGCCGAGGATGCCGATAACGACTCCAACACCGTCGAGCGGGTCGAGGTTACCGGCCTGAAGGCGCGCCGCGCCGCCGCCGGCACCAAGACCGAGACAGCCCTGATCGAGACGCCGCAGAGCATCACCGTCATCGACGGCGACGAGCTTTCGCGCCGCAACGTGCAGTCGATCAACCAGGCTTTGGGCTTCGTCGCCGGCGTCTCGCCCAACCAGCGCGGCGGCATGGTCACCCGCTATGACCAGCTGGTCGTGCGCGGCTTCGCGCCGGGCGTGTTCCTGGACGGCATGCGCCTGATCGCCGGACCGTATTCGACGCCGCAGATCGACTTCAACCGGATCGACCACATCGACATCGTCAAGGGTCCGGCCTCGGTGCTCTACGGCAACTCCACGCCCGGCGGCCTCGTGAACCTGGCCAGCAAGCTGCCGGAGGAGGGCAGCTTCGGACGCATCGAAGGCCAGCTTGGCAACTTCGACACCCGCCGCGCGGCTGTGGACGTCAACGCCCCGCTCGACAGCCAGGGCAAGTGGCTCGGTCGCGTCTTGGCAGGCTGGCAGAAGGGTGACGGCATGACCGACGGCACCTTCAGCGAGCGCTATCACGTCAGCCCGATGGTGACGTTCGAGCCGACGGCCGACACCAGCCTGACGCTGGTGGGCGCCTACCAGCGCTCGCCCAGCGGCGGCGGCTATTCGGGCGTTCCGGCCTATGGCTCGGTGCTGCCCAACCCGTTCGGCAAGCTGCCGCGCGAGATCAACACCGGCGATCCGGGCTATGAGCGCTACGACCACAAGGCCGGGTCGGTGGCGGCCTTCTTCCGCCACGACTTCAACGAGCACCTGACCTTCCGCTCGAACGCCCGCTTCCAGAACAACAAGCTGTCCTACCGCCAGCTCTATGTGGGCGGCTTCGCCACCACCGGCGTGGGCGCGGCCCGCAACACCGACTACTCGACGATCATCCGCGGCGGCGGCGGCGCCGACGAGGACTTCGACACCCTCACCCTCGACAACCAGGTCAGCGCTCGCTTCGAGACCGGCGCGGTCAAGCACCAGGTGCTGGCCGGCTTCGACTATCAGAAGATCACCGGCGAGAACGTCCAGCAGTTCAACACCGGCCAGACCAGCAATCCGCTGACCAGCATCCCCAACCTGTCGCTGTTCGCGCCGACCTATGGCGGCACGCTGCCGAGCATGGACCTGACGGTCCTGTCGTCGGCCTATGTGAACACTTACAGCCGCCGCGAGCAGAAGGGCCTCTACGCCCAGGACCAGATGACCATCGGCCGCCTGCAACTGATCGCCAGCGGTCGCTACGACTGGTACGAGCAGGTCACCGACAACAAGAAGAACAACACCTCCAGCACGCTGGAGCAGAACGCCTTCACCATGCGGCTGGGCGGTCTCTACGAGCTGGGCACGGGCCTGGCGCCCTATGTCAGCTATTCTGAATCGTTCGAGCCCCAGGCCGGCACGACCTGGCAGGGCGAGGCCTTCGTGCCCGTCACCGGCCGTCAGCTCGAGGCCGGTCTGAAGTACCAGCCCAAGGGCACCTCGGCGCTGTTCACCCTGGCCGCCTACGAGCTGGAGCGCCGCAAGGTTCCGGTCGCCGACCCGCAGGCCGGCACGAACGGCATCCCGGCCAACTCGCAGATCCAGATCGGCGAGGTTCGCGTGCGCGGCGTCGAGCTGGAAGGCCGGGGCGAGGTCTCGCGCGGCCTGAACGTGGTGGCGGCGCTCAGCTACACCGACGCGATCATCACCCAGGGCGCGCCGGCCATCGCGGCCACCGCCACCAACAGCGGCACGCCCACCACCACGGGCACCCGCCAGCTGGGCGTGCCGGAGTGGGGCGCCTCGACCTTCGTCTCCTACGACCTGGGTCGCGCCGGCCGGGCCACGGGGGCGGCGGCGGGCCTGCGCCTGGGCGGCGGCCTGCGCTATGTCGGCGGTTCGGACGGCACGACGACCTATGCGGTGATCAACAACGTCACCACCTTCCAGCGCTTCCACACCGACGGCTTCATCCTGGTCGACGCCCTGGTCGGCTATGACCTCGGCGTGGTCTCCGCCGAGCTGAAGGGCTGGGACGCGGCGCTGAACGCGGCCAACCTGTTCGACAAGCGCCACATCTCGGCCTGTCCGTTCAACAACAGCTGCTACTTCGGCTCCGCCCGCACCGTGACGGCGACGCTGCGCTACAGCTGGTGAGACCTTCGGAGGGCCGGCCCGCGCCGGTCCTCCAGACCACTCCGAGTGGTGATTCCCGCCGTGCAGCCTCGGGCTGTCACGGGCGGGGAGCCGCGAATAGGTTGTGCGCTCGGCGGGCGGCGCTCTCTTCCGGCAAAAAATGGGCTGGGACCGATGCCGCCGGGCCACGCTCGCTCCAGCAGCGCGTGACCCTTACGGAAAGCGGTTTCCAGGCTGCCCAGGCGTGCGACGTCACCGCATTGTCGTCTTTCGTGTTTCCGGCTGACATCCAAATGTAGCGCCCGTGTCATGGCGTGGCCCTAAGCGCCCCTCGCGTTTGCAAGAGGGGTCCCGATGTCCAAGCCGTACGCCGCCAGCCGCCTGATCGCCGGCCTGCTCGCCACCAGCGCCCTGTCGGCGCCACTCATCGCCCACGCCGCCGAGGACGAGGCGCCCAGCGCCGTCGAAGAGGTGATCGTCACCGGCCAGCGCGAAGCCCAGCGCGCCGCCATCGCCGTCAAGCGCGACGCCTTCGTGGTGTCGGACGTCGTCTCGGCCGACGACATCGGCAAGCTGCCCGACCACAACACCGCCGCCGCCCTGCGCCGCATCCCCGGCATCTCGGTGATGGAAGACCAGGGCGAGCCGCGCTTCCCGGTCATCCGCGGCCTGCGCTCGACCTACAACCGCACCACCATCGACGGCGCCCTGGTGGCCTCGGTCGACGAGAGCGGCCGCACCGTGCCGATGGACATCGTGCCCTCGGTGATGGCCGGCCGCCTGGAAGTCATCAAGACCGTCACGCCCGAGAACGACGGCAACGCCATCGGCGGCGTCATCAACGTCACCACCCGCAGCGCCTTCGACGCCGGCCGGCCGTTCTTCAACGGCATGGCCTCCTACGGCAGCTACGAGCGTCACGGCGACGTGCGCAACGACAAGCCGTCCTACCGTCTGGCCTTCGCCGCCGGCCGCACCTTCGGTTCGGAAGACCAGTGGGGCGTGGTCATCGGCGCCTCGCACGAGCAGCTCGACTACGACATCCCGCAGGTCGAGGCCGCCGATCCCAGCGTGCGCGAATACACCGCCGCCGGCGCGCCGGTGCTGTCGGGCGCCGCCAATGGCAACGGCATCCAGGTGCCGACCCAGCTGCGCCTGTTCTGGTACAACAACACCAAGCAGCGCAGCGGCGTGAACGGCAAGGTCGAGTACCGCCCCACCGACGACTTCCGCTGGGAGGCCTCGGCGCTGTTCTCGCGCATGGAGGACGACGAAGAGCGCATCGAGTACCGCATCGAGCCGCTGGGCAACGTCGCCAATCAGACCGCCACCAGCGGCAGCTTCGCCCGCGGCCGCGGCATCATCCAGCTGAACCAGCCGATCACCAAGCGCGAGATCGGCATGGCCCGCACCGGCTTCGCCTGGAGCTTCGCCCCGCAGTGGAAGCTCGACGGCGACCTCGTCTACTCGCAGGCGGGCCTTGAGGTGCCCAACCACTCGGTCGAGTTCCGCACCGTCGACGCCCAGGGCGCCAACTACGGCTTCACCTACGATACCTCGAACCCGCTGTTCCCGATCTTCACCTCGACCAACGAGGCGGCGATGCGCAACCCGGCCAACTATGTGCTGCAACAGCACCGCGACGCCCTGACCAAGACCGACGAGAAGACCAGCCAGGCCCGCTTCAACCTGGCCTTCGACGACGACGGCGCCTGGAAGGCCAAGGTCGGCGGCGTGCTGCGCTCGACCAAGCGCGACTTCACCAGCAGCCAGGTCAACTATCGCGCCGGAACGGGCTTCACCTACACCCTGGCCGAGGTCGACACCGCCGGTCCCGACCAACTGATCGCCGGCCGCTACCGTCTGAACCCGCGCATCGGCGCGGCCGAGGCCATGGCCTTCTTCAAGGCCAACCGCGACCGCTTCACCACCACGGTCACGGCGCCCACCGGCAACTACGGCGTCGACGAGGACATCTACGCCGGCTACGCCCAGGCCAGCTACACGTTCGGCGACGTCACCGTGCTGGGCGGCCTGCGCTACGAGCACACCAAGGTCTCGTCCAGCGCCATCCGCAACACCGGCGGCGTGCTGACCCCGACCAGCAACGAGGGCTCTTACGACAACTGGCTGCCCAGCGTTCACGTGCAGTGGAAGCCGGCCGAGAACTGGATCGTCCGCGCCGCCTGGACCAACACCATCGGCCGCCCGGACTACGGCTCGCTGGCCGCCACCGAGACGCTGAACTTCGACGGCAGCCAGCCGACCCTGTCGCGCGGCAATCCCGGTCTGAAGGCCCGCGAGAGCAAGGGCCTGGACCTGTCGGTCGAGTTCTATCCGACCGACGGCATGGTCTCGCTGGCGGTGTTCAGCAAGGACATCAAGAACGAGATCTTCACGCTGAGCTCGACCGAGACGCTGGACGTCGGTCGTGGCCCCGAAACCGTGCTGGTCTCCACGCCGCGCAACGCCGAGACGGCCAAGATCAACGGCGTCGAGTTCGCCGTGCAGCAGGCCTTCACCTTCCTGCCCGCGCCGTTCGACGGCTTCGGCTTCAACGGCAACATCACCTGGCTGGACACCGAGTTCACGTTCCTGACCTCGGCCGGCCCGCGCGTCACGGGCCTGTTCCAGCAGCCCGAGATCACCACCAACGAGTCGATCTACTACCAGCGCGGCCCGTTCGAGGCCCGGATCTCGCACAACTACATCGGCGGCCAGCTGGAGACGATCAACGACGCCAACCCCAATTCCGACCAGTACTGGAAGGGCCGCCACGTGTTCGACGCCAGCCTGTCCTGGCGCTTCGCCGACCACTACACCGTGTTCGTCGAGGGGCAGAACCTCTCCAACACCGGCCGCCAGGAAGTCACCGGCCCGGGGCGCGGCTACCTTCAGGAATGGGCCAATTACGGCCGCACCTACTGGGTCGGCGCGGCGGTCAGCTTCTAGGATAGAGGGCAGGGAGACCGATCATGATCCTGGAACTCATCGCGGCCCTGGCCATGCAGGCCGAGGCTCCCGCGGCCTCCGCTCCGGCCCGCAAGGCCGAAACAATCCGCCGCTACGACGCCGGCGCCAGCCAGGGCGCCGCCGCCGGACCGAACGACGTCTATTCGGTCAGCAACTGGCGCATCGTCCGCTTCGACAAGAAGACCGGCGAGAAGCGCGCCGAGTGGACCGGCGACAAGGCCCGCTTTCCGCACATCAATTCGTGCGCGGTGATCGCCAGGGAGCTGGTCTGCGCCAGCTCCAACTTCCCCGCCACGCCGCATGTCAGCACGGTCGAGATCTTCGATCCGATGACCCTGGCCCACAAGCGCAGCATCTCCCTGGGCCTGGGTACGGGCTCGATCACCTGGGTCGATCGTCATGACGGCGCCTGGTGGGCGATGTTCGCCAACTACGACGCCAAGGGCGGCGAGCCCCCGCGCGACCACCGCCACACCACGCTGGTGAAGTTCGACGACCAGTGGCGGCGGCTCGAGGCCTGGGCCTTGCCGGCCAGCGTGCTGGAGAAGATCAAGCCGATGAGCATCTCCGGCGGCGGCTGGGGCCCGGACGGCCGCCTCTATCTCAGCGGCCACGATTTGCCTGAGCTCTATGTCATGCAGCTGCCGATGGGCGGCGGGGTGCTCGACCACCTCGACACCATCGGCATGGAGGCCGAGGGCCAGGCGATCGATTGGGACGAAAGCGACAAGGGCATGCTCTACGGCATCACCCGCCGCAGCCGCGAGGTCCTGGCGATGCGGGTCCCGCTGGCGAAGTAGTTTCTGCGAGCGTCTCGCATCTATGAACACCTAAGGGGCCCCGACGCCTTGCGAGTCGGGGTCTCGGCGTTTCATCATCGGGTTCAATCGCTTCCCAGCGCAGGACCCAGCCAGTGACCGACCAGGATTCCAAGCAGCGTTCAGGCATCCAGTCGGTCGGCATCGGCCTGCGGGTGCTGGACGTGCTGGCGACGCTGGACGGCCCGGCCGCCCTGGGCGTGATCGCCCAGGCCTCGGACCTTTCGGCCTCGCAGGCTCACCGTTATCTCGCCAGCCTGGTCGCTTCGGGCATGGCCAGGCAGGACGCGGCGACCGGCCGTTACGATCTGGGCCCCGGCGCCCTGCGCCTGGGTCTGGGCGCCCTGGCGCGGGTCGACGCCTTCCGCGAGGCCGACGAGGCCATCACGGCCTTTTCGCGCGAGACCGGCCGCACGGTGCAGATCGCCGCCTTGGGGCCGAGCGGCCCGATCGTCGTGCGCTGGGCCATGGGCTCGCCGCCCGTGGCCACCTCGCTGATGGTCGGCTCATCGTTGCCGCTGTTGCGGTCGGCCACGGGCCACGTGTTCCTGGCCTTCCGTCCCGAAAGCCACACCCGCCACATGGTCGAGCGCGAGACGCAGGCCGAGCGCGGCCTCGCGCCCGTCGACGTCGAGGCTTTGCGCCAAAGGGTGCGCCAGACCGGCTACTCGGCCATCAGCGGCTCGCTGATCCCGGGGCTGCGGGCCACGGCCCTGCCGATCTTCGACCTGCAGGGCGAGGCTGTCGTCACCGCCACGGTCCTGGCCACCGACGCCTTCGTGCCCGACCGCGACGACGAGGTCCGCCAGGCCCTGGCCGCCGTCTGCGACCAGGTGACGACCACCATCGGCGGCCGCCGCCCGGCGGTCTGACCCCTAATCCGAGTTTCCCCGCGAAGGCGGGGACCCAAGCCGAGTCCGCGGGGGTCGCTATGGCCCTGCGGTGTCCCCGAGGCGGCTTGGCTCCCCGCCCTCGCGAGGATCGGGAAGCGGGTTAGGCGGCCTAAGCCGCCGCCCTGCGCAGGTCCGTCCCAGGATCCCCCGCCAGGTCCGCCTTCAGCACCTTGCCGATCAGCCTGCGGGCCGAGGCGAAATCGCGCGGCTGGTCCAGGCACGCGGCCCCCACCAGCACCCCGTCGCGCAGGTAGAGCCTCACGGCCTCGCCGCGCGCCACCACCGTGTCGCCGGCGGCCGGATCGCCCAGGATCTGAAGGTTGTGGCCGCACTGGGCGGTCCAGAACCACGGGGCGGGTTCCGCTTCCGCCGGTTGACCCAGGATCGCCAGGGCCGCCGCTCGGGCCGAGCTTTGCGCGTGGGCCCAGGTCTCCATCCGCTGCGGCGCGGCCGCGTCGCCGAACCGGCGCAGGGCTAGGTCCCCGATGGCGTAGACGTGCTCGTCGCCGATCGAGCGGTAGGTCTCTTCGACCAGCACGCCCGCGCCGACCGGCAGGCCGGCGGCCTCGGCCAGGCCCGCGCGCGGCACGATGCCGATGCCGACGACCACGAGGTCGGCCTCCAGCGTCGCGCCGTCGTCGAGCCGCAGGATTAGCGCCTCGTCGCCCGGCTCGATGGCGGCCACCGAACGGCCGAGGCGAATCTCAACCCCGACCCGGGCGTGGGCGGCGGCCAGCCAGCCGGCGGCGTCGCCCGGCACATTACGGCCTAGAAGGCGCTCTCCCGCCTCGATGACGATGGCCGTGAGGCCGAGCTCCTGAAGCGTCGAGGCCGTCTCCAGCCCGATCACCCCGCCGCCGATCACCACGGCGCGGCCGCCGGGCTTCGCCGCCGCCGCGATGGCCTTGGCGTCGCCCGTGGTGCGCAGCGGGAAGATCCTGGGATGGGCCGGGAAGGGCAGCTCTCGGGGCGCGCCGCCGGTGGCCAGGATCAGCTGGTCATAGGGCAGGGCGCTTCCATCCGAGAGCATCACGGTGCGGCTTTCACGGTCGATCGAAGCGGCCGCGACTCCTAGCCGCAGGTCGACGCCCAGCTCGGCCCAGCGGGATTCCTCGGCGAGGTAGACGGGGGCGGCGTCCTTGCCCGACAGGTACTCCTTGGACAGGCTGGGCCGCTCGTACGGATGCTCGGCTTCCTCGCCGACCAGCGTGATCGATCCCGAAAAACCCAATTCCCTCAAGGTGATGGCGGCGGCTCCGCCGGCATGTCCGGCGCCGACTACGACGATGCGTTGTTCCATGGCGTGTGCTTCCTCTCGCGTTGCATATTATGCAATGCATTTGACATGGATCAAAACCCACGACAGGGTGAGGGTCAATGGCGACATGAGATCGCCGGTTCGATCACCGTCTGGGAGCTGCCCATGACCATCCCCGTTCGCCCCCCGGAAGGCCGCCTGTGGCCCGTCGATGCGGACGCCGCCGTTCCGTACTGGGTCTATTCGGACCCCGAGATCTACGCCGAGGAACTGCGCAAGATCTGGTACGGCCCGCACTGGCTGTACGTCGGCCTGGAGTGCGAAATCCCCAATGTCGGCGACTGGAAGACCGCCACCCTCGGCGAGCGTCCGGTCGTCATGGTGCGCAGCGCCGAGAACGAGATCTCGGTCGTCGAGAACCGCTGCGCCCACAAGGGCGTGAAGTTCTGCCAGGCGCGCTTCGGCCATTCCGAAGAACTGATCTGCCCGTATCACCAGTGGTCGTACGCGCTGAACGGCGACCTGCAGGGCGTGCCGTTCCGCCGGGGCGTCAAGCGCCAGGGCGGCATGCCGGCCGACTTCGATCTTGCGCAGAACGGCCTGACCAAGCTGCGCATCGAGGAAGTCAACGGCGTCGTGTGGGCCACCTTCTCCGAAGAGACCCCGGCCTTCCGCGACTATCTCGGCGAGAAGTTCTGGAAGCACTACACGCGCGTCTATGACGGCCGGAAGCTCGAGGTACTGGGCTACAACCGCCAGCACATTCCGGCCAACTGGAAGCAGATGCAGGAGAACATCAAGGACCCGTACCACGCGGGCCTGCTGCACGTGTTCTTCGCCACCTTCGGCCTGTTCCGCGCCGACCAGAAGTCGGCGGTCGATATCGACGACGAGGGCCGCCACGGCATCCTGATCTCGCGCAAGGGCGAGCAGGAAAAGACCGAGGCCATGGCCGACATCCGCAACTTCCAGGGCGACCTGGTGCTCGAGGATCCCCGCGTCATGGACGTGGTGCAGGAGTTCCCGGGCGAAGAGACCGTGGGGATGATCACCATCTTCCCCAGCGTGATCCTGCAACAGCAGGTCAATTCGCTGACCACGCGGCAGATCGTGCCCAAGGGGCCGGACGGGTTCGACTTCCACTGGACCCACTGGTGCTACGCCGACGACACGCCGGAGATGCGCCTGCGCCGCACGCGCCAGGCCAACCTTTTCGGCCCGGCCGGCTTCGTCTCGGCCGACGACGGCGAGGTGCTGGAGATGACCCAGCAGGGCGCCACGCCGTCTCCCGACGCGCACATGATCCTGCAGATGGGCGGGCGGGCCATCGAGAGCACCGACCACCAGGTCACCGAGACGGCCGTGCGCGGCATGTACCGCTACTGGCGAAAGGTGATGGGCCTGTGAGCACGACCCTGATCGGCCGTCCGGCCGCGATCACGCGTGATGCGATCCGCGACCTCTATGACGACTACTACGCAACCCTGGACGAGGTGCGGCTGCACGACTGGCCCGAGTTCTTCACACAGGACTGCCTCTATCGGGTGATCCCGCGCGAGAACTTCGAGGCCGGCTACACCCTCAGCACCATGCAGGCCGAAAGCCGCGGCATGCTGAAGGACCGGGTGACGGGCCTGACCCGCACCCAGATGTATGCGCCGCGCTACTACCGCCGCTTCCCGACGGCTCCCCGGATCGTCGGAGAGGAGAACGGCGGGGTGCGCACGCGCCACAACCTGCTGCTCGTCCAGACCCTGATCGACAAGCCTTCGGAGATCGTCCTGTCGGCGGTCTGCCACGACCTGATCGTGGCCGACGAAGGCCGCCTGCGCTTCGCCGAGCGCGTGGTGGTCTTCGACTCCGAAATGCTCCCCAACAGCTTGGTGTACCCCGTATGACCGACGTCATCGACAACGCGGCGCTGACCTGGGCGCCCGCCGTTCCCCCGTCCGACCTGGAAGAGTTCGGCGTCGCCGCCGCCAATGTGGGCGGCCTGAAAGTGGCCCTCTACGCCGTCGACGGCGAGTACTACGCCACCGCCGACCTCTGCACCCACGGCGCGGCCAGCCTCGCCGACGGCTTCCTCGACGGCGAGCTGATCGAGTGCCCGCTCCACCAGGGCACGTTCAACGTCAAGACCGGCGCCGCCGTCGGCGCGCCGTGCTCGGTGGCCGTGCGCACCTTCCCGGTGAAGCTGGAAGGCGGCCTGCTGCACGTCGGCCTGCCGGGAGCCGCCTGATGGAGACGGTGCTTCGCAACGACCAGCGCAGCCAGCTCGAGGCGCTGTACGAGCAGATGGAGCCGGAAGGCCTCTATCCGCTCTGGGAGAAGTTGAGCGCCCTGGTGCTGCCCCAGCCGGACTCGCCGGCCAAGGTCCACAAGTGGTCCTATGACAGCGCCCGGGACTACCTGATGCGGGCCGGCGACCTGATCAGCGCCAAGCAGGCCGAAAGGCGTGTGCTGATCCTGGAAAACCCGGGGCTCGGCGGATTGTCGAGCATCACGCCGAGCCTCTACGCCGGCCTGCAGCTGATCCTGCCGGGCGAGATCGCGCCCGCCCACCGCCACGCCCAGTGCGCGCTGCGCTTCGTGCTGGAAGGCGAGGACGCCTACACCTCGGTGGACGGCGAGAAAGCCGTGATGCGGCCCTTCGATCTCGTTTTGACCCCGGGCGGCCAGTGGCACGACCACGGCAACCCGACGGCCAAGCCGATGATCTGGCTCGACGGGCTGGACATCCCCACGGTCCGCCACTTCGACGCCAGCTTCGCCGAAGGTTATAGCGAGGACCAGTTTCCCGAGCAGGTCCCGGCCGGCGACAGCCTCAACCGCTACGGCCGCAACATGCGTCCGCTCAAGGGGCATACGGCCGACCGCCGCCCGGCCCACCAGCCGCTGTTCCATTATCCCTATGCGGAGTGGCGGCCGGCGCTGGACGCCATGGCCAAGGGGGCGGAGATCGATCCGCATCTGGGCCACGCGCTGGAGTTCCTCAACCCCGTCAACGGCGGGCCGATCATGTCGACCATCTCGGCGCATGTGCGGCTGATGCCGGCCGGGTTCGAGACCCGGGATCGCCGCTCGACCGACGGCACGATCTTCGTGGTCGTGGAAGGTGAGGGCGAGGCGGTCGTCGAGGGCGAGACCATCGCCCTTGCCCCCCGCGAGATCCTCGTCGTCCCGTCGTGGAAGACGGTCCGTTTCAAGGCCCAAAGCCAGCTCGTCCTGTTCGGCTACTCCGACAAGGCCTGCCAGGAAAAGCTGAACCTCTACAAGGAAGAAAACCTGTGAGCCTGATCTTCGAACCCCAGGCGCCGGTCCTGGCCGCCACCTCCACCGGCGAGCAGTTCCCGGTTCGCCGCATTTTCTGCGTCGGCCGCAACTACGCCGCCCACGCCCGCGAGATGGGCCGCGATCCCGATCGCGAGCCGCCGTTCTTCTTCACCGCCTGGGCCGAGACGGTCGTGCCGGACGGCGCGACGATCGCCTATCCGCAGAAGACCAAGGACTTCCACTACGAGGCCGAACTGGTCGTCGCCATCGGCAAGACCGGCCGCGACATCGCCGTTGAAGACGCGCTCGACCACGTCTGGGGCTACGCCACCGGTCTCGACATGACCCGCCGCGACCTGCAGCTGGAAGCCCGCGCCCAGGGCCGCCCCTGGGACACCGGGAAGAACGTCGAGCAGTCCTCGCCGCTGGGCCTGATCCAGAAGGCCGGTGAAGGCTTTGATCCGACCAAAGGCGAGATCAAGCTGACGGTGAACGGTGAGACCAAGCAGCAGGCCGACCTCGCCGACCTGATCTGGCCGGTGGCCGACATCGTCGCCTACCTCTCGGGCCTCTACCGCATCGAGCCGGGCGACCTGATCTACACCGGCACTCCGGCCGGCGTCGGCGCCGTGGTCGAGGGCGACGCCATGGTCGTCACCATCGAGGGCCTGGCCCCGCTGAACATCACGGTCGGGCCGCCCGCGGCCTGACCTGCGACACACCAAGACTAGGGACGAGGGGAGCGGCCAACAGAGCCGCCCCCTCTTTGAGGAAACGACAATGGCTACTCTTGAAGCGACGGCGGGCAACGCCGTCGTCGACCGGGCGAAGTTCGGCTCCCTGCAGTTCGGCGTCACCGCCCTCTGCGCCGTCATCGCCATGCTCGACGGGTTCGACACGCAGGCCATCGCCTACGTGGCCCCACGCATCGCCGAGGACTGGGGCCTGACCCCGGCCGCCTTCGGCCCGATCTTCGCCGTGGGCCTCCTGGGCCTGACCGTCGGCGCCTTCCTGCTCAGCCCCGCCGCCGACAAGTTCGGCCGCAAGACCATCATCCTGATCTCGACCGTGATCTTCGGCCTGTTCGCCCTGCTGACGGCGACCTCGGGCACGATGAACGAGCTTCTGATGTACCGCTTCCTCACCGGCATCGGCCTGGGCGCGGCCATGCCCAACATCATCGCCCTGACCAGCGAGTATGCGCCCGAGCGCCTGCGCGCCACCCTGGTGACGGTGATGTTCTGCGGCTTCCCGCTGGGTTCGACCCTGGGCGGGGTGCTGTCGACCGGCCTGATCGAACAGTTCGGCTGGCACTCGGTGTTCGTGGTCGGCGGCGTGCTGCCGCTGCTGCTGGTGCCGGTGCTGATGGCCCTGCTGCCGGAGTCGGTGCGCTTCCTGGTCGCCAAGGGCGCGCCCGAGAGCAAGATCGCCCCGATCGTCCGCCGGATCGACGCCAACGCCTCGACCGCCGAGTTCGTCTCGCACCTGCGCAGCGAGCAGGCCGAGGCCCCCAAGGGCTTCTCGGTCGCCCAGCTCTTCACCCAAGGCCGGGCGCCGGTCACGGGCCTGCTGTGGGTGGCGTTCTTCATGAACCTGCTCGTCATGTACTTCCTGGTGAACTGGCTGCCGACCCTGCTGAAGGGCGCGGGCCTGCCGCTGTCGATGGCCATCCTGTCGACCGCCACCCTGAACCTCGGCGGCGTGGTCGGGGCCATCGCCCTGGGCCGCCTGATCGACCGCTTCAGCCCCTACATCGTGCTCGGCGCGGCCTATGCGGCCTCGGCCGCCTTCATCGCCCTCATCGCCCTGGGCGGCACCCACCTGACCACGCTTCTGGTCGGGGCGGCTCTGTCGGGCTTCGGCGTCGTCGGCGCCCAGATCGGCTGCAACGCCCTGGCCGCATCGGTCTATCCCACCGCCATCCGCGCCACCGGCGTGGGCTGGGCCCTGGGCGTGGGCCGCGTCGGCGCCATCGTCGGCCCGCTCGTGGGCGGCGCGCTTCTCGCCAACAAGTGGGCCCCCGGTTCGATCATCCTGACCGCCGTGGTTCCCGCCCTCATCGCCTCGCTCGCCGTCTTCATCCTCGGCGGCGTGCGCAAGAAGTCCGGAGTCTGACACCATCATGATCCTGCACGGCTATTTTCGTTCGACCGCGTCGTGGCGCGTGCGGATCGCCCTGGGCCTCAAGGGCCTGCCCGTCGACCAGGTGTTCCACCACCTGCGTCGGGGCGAGCAGCGGGCGCCGGACTATCTGGCGATCAACCCGCAGGGCCTGCTCCCCGCGCTCGCCATCGACGACGGCCGGGTGCTGACCCAGTCCCTGGCCATTGTCGAATATCTCGACGAGACCCATCCCGAGCCGCCGCTGCTGCCGTCCGATCCGTTCGCCAGGGCTCAGGTCCGCGCCGTCGCCCAGGCCATCGCCTGCGACATCCATCCGGTGCAGAACCTGAAAGTCCTGGCCCGCCTGCGCGACCTCGGCCTCGACGAGCCCGCCGTCCAGGGCTGGGCGGCCGGCGTGATCGAGGAGGGTCTCGACGCGGTCGACAAGCTTCTGGCCGGACAGTCTGGTCGTTTCGCCTTCGGCGACGCGCCGGGCCTGGCCGACCTGGTGCTCGTGCCGCAGCTGGGCAACGCTCGCCGCTTCGGCGTCGAGCTGCGCTGGAACCGCCTGACCGACATCGAGGCCGCCTGCCTGGAGCTCGACGCCTTCAAGTCCGCCGTCCCGTCGGCCCAGCCCGACGCCGAATAACCCCATCCCCTAAAGCCAAGAACCAAAGAGCGCGGAGCCAACCGCGCCCTCTGGAGGAAACCTGATGCTGCTGACCACTGTGGCCGCGGCCGCCTTGCTTGCGCCCGTAGCCGACGCCCCGATCGCCACCCAGGCTCAAGCCCAGGCCCAGGACCGCGTCGTCCCGATCCCCGCCCAGAACGCCCCGTCGCCCGGCAACGTGCCGCCGCCGGCCGCGACCAAGGCGCCGGCCTTCAAGCTGATCAACCACGACGAGGACTGGAGCTATCTGGCCGACCCGGCCAAGCGCACCATGCCCTGGTCGAAGCTGAAATACATCCCCGTCGGCGAGACCAGCTATCTCAGCCTCGGCGGCGAGTTCCGCCTACGCCTCGAAGACCGGGGCAACGAGCGCTTCGGCCGCGGCGCCCAGGACGAGGACGGCAACGCCCAGACCCGCACCCGGCTGTGGGCCGACCTGCACATGGGATCGCGCCTGCGCGCCTTCGTCGACGTGCAGGACGCCCGCAGCATCGATCTTGACAGCGGCGAGCCGCCGATCGAGGTCAGCCGCTGGGACCTGCACCAGGCCTTCCTGGAAACCAACGCCGAGGTCGGCGACGCCAAGGTGCGCCTACGCGTCGGTCGCCAGGAGCTGGGCCTGGGCGCCTATCGCATCTTCGACATGCGCGAGGGCGCCAACAGCCGCACCTCGTTCGACATGGCCCGCGTGCTGGTCGACCGGAAGACCGGCTGGAGCGGCGGCGCCTTCTACGGCTACGCCCTGCGCGAGGCCAAGACCTCGTGGGACGACGCCACCAACCTCGACTACCGCCTGGCCGGCGTGACGGCCTCGCGCACGCTGGGGCAGGGGCCGACGGCGCCCAAGCTGGAGCTGCTTTACGTCAACAGCGACAAGCGCGGCGCCGTCTATGACAGCGTCACCGGCGGCCGCGATCGCCGGGGCTCGTACTCAGCTCGCCTGGCGGGCCGCTATGGCGCCTGGGACTACGACCTGGAAGGCGTCTACCAAGGCGGCACCTATCGCGATCTCGACGTCTCGGCCTGGTACGTCTCGGCCATGGGCGGCTACACCTTCAAGGCCCCGTGGTCGCCGCGCCTGGGCCTGCGCCTCGAGGCCGCCTCCGGCGACAAGAGCCGCAACGACGGCAAGCTGAACTCGTACGCCCAGATGTTCCCGCAGCCGATCTCGCTGCGCACCGACTTCGGCATCACCAACATGGTGGCGATCCAGCCGCAACTGACCTTCAAGCCCACGCCCAAGCTGACCGCCGGCCTGCAGGTGGCGGGGCTGTGGCGCCAGAGCGACGAGGACGGCCTCTACGGCCTGGGCGGCCAGGTTCTGCGCGGCGGGCTGGAAGGCACGGCCCACTATGTCGGCTGGCGCCAGGCGGCCTTCGCCAGCTACGCCGTCTCGCCGTTCGTGACCGTGACCGGCATCCTCAACCACACCACCTCGGGCACGTTCCTCAAGCAGACCGGCATGGCCGACGACCAGACCTATGCGGGCCTGATCGTGGGGTTGCGGTTCTAAGACAACTCCTCCCCCGTGAAACGGGGGAGGGGGACCGCGAAGCGGTGGAGGGGGCGAGACGGGGCGCTGAGCTTTGTCACTCGCCCCCTCCGTCACGTCGCCGATGGCGCCGCGCCACCTCCCCCGTTTCACGGGGAGGAGTTTAGTCAGCCCCACAACGAAAAAGGCCCCGGTTTCCCGGGGCCTTTGCCGTATCTCGAAGCCGGAAAAGCGCTTAGCCGCGCTTCTCGACGTCGATGTAGTCGCGCTGGGTCGAGCCCGTGTAGAGCTGACGCGGACGACCGATCTTGCGGGTCGGATCCTCGAACATTTCCTTCCACTGGCTGATCCAGCCGACGGTGCGGGCCAGGGCGAACAGCACGGTGAACATGTTGGTCGGGAAGCCCATCGCACGCAGGGTGATGCCCGAGTAGAAGTCGATGTTCGGGTATAGCTTGCGCTCGATGAAGAACGGATCGCTCAGCGCGATCTTTTCCAGCTCCATGGCCACTTCGAGCAGCGGGTCGTTGATGCCCAGCTGGCCGAGGACCTCGTGGCAGGTCTTCTGCATGACCTTCGCGCGCGGGTCGAAGTTCTTGTACACGCGGTGACCGAAGCCCATCAGCTTGTGCTTGCGAGCCTTCACGCCCTCGATGAACTCGGGGATCTTGTCGACCGTGCCGATCTGCTCGAGCATCTCCAGAGCTTCCTGGTTGGCGCCGCCGTGCGACGGGCCCCACAGGCAGGCGATGCCGGCGGCGATGCAGGCGAACGGGTGAGCGCCCGACGAACCGGCCAGACGGACGGTCGAGGTCGAGGCGTTCTGCTCGTGGTCGGCGTGCAGGATGAAGATGCGGTCCATGGCGCGGGTCAGGACCGGGTTCGGCTTCCAGTCCTCGGCCGGGACCGAGAAGCACATGCGCAGGAAGTTTTCCGAGTACGACAGGTCGTTGCGCGGCGACACGAACGGCTGGCCGATCGTGTACTTGTAGGCGCGGGCGGCGATCGTCGGCATCTTGGCGATCAGGCGATGGGCGCTGATCTCACGCTCGCGGGCGTCGTCGACGTTCATGCTGTCGGCGTAGAAGGCCGACAGGGCGCCCACGGCGCCGGTCATGACGGCCATCGGGTGGGCGTCGCGACGGAAGCCTTCGAAGAACCGGTCGAACTGCGCGTGCAGCATCGTGTGGTAGGTGATGTTGTTCTCGAACTTGGCCAGTTCGGCGGCCGTCGGCAGTTCGCCGTTCAGCAGCAGGTGGCAGACTTCGAGGAACGACGACTTCTCGGCGAGCTGGTCGATCGGATAACCGCGGTGCAGCAAAACGCCGGCGTCACCGTCGATATAGGTGATCTTGCTCTCGCACGAGGCGGTCGAGGTGAAGCCCGGGTCGAAGGTGAAATGGTCGCTTTCGCCGTAGACCTTTCGGATGTCCAGAACGTCCGGACCCGTGCTGCCCTTGAGGATCGGCAGCTCGTAGCTCTTGTCGCCGATCGTCAGCGTGGCTTTGTCGGTCATGCGAGAGACCCTTTCAATAGTGGTACGATCAGTCCAGTTTTGCATTTCGCGGGTGCGTTATAGCGCCTCATGCGCGCGACGCCAGCGCATCGTCAAGCCGGCCGAGAGACTCGTCTCGTCCCAGGGCCGCCATGATCTTGTTCAGGTCAGGCGCCTGGGCCCCGCCGGTGAGGATCCCACGCAGCGGCGGACCGAACTTTCCAAAGCCTACGGCCTCGGATTCAGCAAACGATTTCAACAGCGCCTCGAGTTCCGCGACGCCCCACACCGGGGCGGCCGCGAGATGTTCACGAAGTCGTGCGAGGCGCGCGACCGTTTCCTCGGAAAGCTGCTTGGCGGTTTTTTCCTCGAGCGTCAGCGGGCGCACCTTCAGCGCGAAGGCCACGTGCTCGCCCAACTCCAGGATGGTCTTGGCGCCTTCCTTGACCTGCGGAACGGTCGAAGCGATGCGCGCCTCGGCGTCGGCCGGCAGGTCGGCGCCGGCGGCCGTCAGGGCCTTCAGGGTCAGGGCGGTCAGGCGCGCGTCGTCGGCCTGGCGCAGGTGCTGGCTGTTGATGAAGTTCAGCTTGGCCCAGTCCAGGCGGGCAGGGGCCTTCACGACGTCCTTGACGTCGAACCACTCGATGGCCTGGGCGTCGTTGAACACCTCGTCGTCGCCGTGGCCCCAGCCCAGGCGCGCCAGGTAGTTGCGCAGGCCCTCGGGGATGTAGCCCATGTCGGCGAACTCGCCGACGGCCTGAGCGCCGTGACGCTTCGACAGCTTGGCGCCGTCCGGGCCGTGAATCAGCGGGATGTGGGCGAACGACGGCACGTTCCACTCCATCGCCTGGTAGATCAGGCTCTGGCGGGCGGCGTTGTTCAGGTGGTCGTCGCCACGGATGACGTGGGTCACGCCCATGTCGTGGTCGTCGACCACCACGGCGAGGTTGTAGGTCGGCGCGCCGTCGTTGCGCAGCAGCACCAGGTCGTCGAGCTCGATGTTGCGGAAGGTCACCGGACCCTTGACCATGTCGTCGACCAGGGTCTCGCCTTCCAGCGGGCCCTTGAAGCGGATGACGTGCGGCGCGGACGGATCGGCCGGCGGCGGTGCGTCGCGCCAGGGCGAGCGGATGGCGCGGCCTTCGGCGCGGGCCTTCTCGCGGGCGGCTTCCAGCTCTTCGACGGTCATCCAGCAGCGATAGGCGCGGCCCTTGGCCAGCAGCTCCTGCACCACTTCGCGGTGACGGTCGGCGCGGCTGTATTGGAAGATCGGTTCCTCGTCCGACTTCAGGCCCAGCCAGTCCAGGCCCTCGAAGATCGCGGCCACGGCGGCTTCGGTCGAGCGCTCGCGGTCGGTGTCCTCGACGCGAATAAGGAACTTCCCTCCCGTATGGCGTGCATATAACCAGTTGAACAGCGCCGTACGGGCGCCGCCGATATGCAGGAAGCCGGTCGGCGACGGGGCGAAGCGGGTGACGACGCCGCTGGGGGCGGGGGAGGAACTGGACATAGGCTTCGAAGCTGACGGTCTGGAGGCCGCGGGGGCGGCGGGAGGCCCGACGGCGCGCGACGCACGCGCCGGCCGTTGGGCGGCGCGTCTTAGCACGGCCGTTCGAAGGTGTCCTAGTCCCGCAACCTTTGTCACACAACTGATCGACGAGGCGCGCGCCAACGCCGCCCGATGGATGCTGTGGAGCCCGGTGGCCTTCGCGCTGGGCGCGGCCGCCTATCTGGGGCTGAAGACCGAGCCCAGCTGGTCGCTGCTGGCCCTCGTGGCCCTGGCGCTGGGCGTCCTGGCGGTCTGGAGCCGGGGCTGGACGCGCTGGAGCGGCCTGCCCGTGCCGCTGACCCTCATGGCCTTCGCCGCCGCCGGCGCCTTGGCCGGCAAGGTGCGCTGCGACCGCGTCGCCGCCCCGGTCATGCCCGTCGAGCGCGGCGTGCGGGTGGTCGACGGATTCGTCGTCGACGTGGTCTCGCCGGGCGCGGCCGGGCCGCGCCTGCTGATCGCGCCGGCTTCGGTCTCGCGCCTCGCGCCGGCCGCCACCCCGACACGGATCCGCGTCAGCCTGCCCGAAGGTATGGAGGCCCCGCCGCCCGGATCGGCCGTGCGCCTGCGGGCCATGCTGTCGGCCCCTCCGCCGCCGGCCGCGCCCGGCTCGCACGACTTCGCCCGCGACGCCTGGTTCAACGGCATCGGCGGCGTCGGATTCACGGTGGGCGAGATCGAGGACGCAGCCCTCGACCCGCCGCCCTGGCGATTGCGCCTGGCGATGGCCATCAACGCCATGCGCTGGAGCCTGGCCTCGCGCATCGTCGAGCGCCTGGGCCCCGAAAGCGGCGGCATCGCCGCGGCCATGGTCACCGGCCACGAGGCCTGGGTCACGGCCGAGCAGACCGAGGCCATGCGCGCCTCGGGCCTGGCGCACATCCTCTCCATATCCGGCCTGCACATGGCCATCGTCGGCGGCTTCGTGTTCGCAGCCGTGCGCCTTCTCGTGGCCGCCTGGCCGTGGGCGGCGCTGCGCTTTCCAGGCAAGAAGATCGCCGCCCTGGCGGGTCTGGCGGCCGTCGGCGCCTATCTGATCGTCTCCGGCGCCCCGCCGCCGGCCCTGCGCGCAGCGATCACGGCGGGCGTGGCGTTCCTGGCCATCCTCGCCGACCGCCAGGCTGTCAGCCTGCACGGCCTGGCCCTGGCCGCCCTGATCATTCTCGTCGCCCAGCCCGAGCAGGCCGGCGCGGCGGGCTTCCAGATGTCGTTCGCCGCCACCGCCGCCCTTGTGGCGCTGGCCGAGGCGTGGCCCCGCCAGCCACGCGAGATTTCGGTGCCCTGGCCGATCCGCTTCACGCAGGGCGCCCTGGCCTGGCTGGCGATCAGCGTCGGGGCCAGCTTCGTGGCGGGCCTGGCGACGGGCCCTTTCGCCATGCAGCACTTCAACCGCGTGGCCATCTGGGGCCTGCCGGCCAATCTGGTGGTCTCGCCGCTGTCGTCCTTCGTGATCATGCCGTTCCTGGCGGTCGGCGCGGCGCTGGAACCGCTGGGCCTGGGCGGTCCGTTCCTGGCCGTGGCCGGCTGGGGCATCGAGGCCATGACCGCCGTCGCCCGCTGGTTCGCCAGCGCCCACGGCGCCCAGCAGACCGTGGCCAGCGCGCCGGGCTTCACCCTGGTGCTGTCGTTCCTCGGCATCATGCTGCTGTGCCTGTGGAAGGGCCGCCTGCGCTGGCTGGGCGTCCCGCTGTTCCTGGCCGTGGCCCTGTGGCCACGCCCGGCCGCGCCGGATCTCTGGATCGCCGCCGACGGAACCACGGCCGTCGCCCGTCGGGGCGCGGAGGCGGTGCTGCTGCGCCCCGACGCCCGCCGCTTCGGGGCCGAGCTCTGGGCTCGCCGCCGGGGCATGACGCCCGTCGACGGCGGCGGCTTCGCATGCGATCGCGTCTCGTGCCGGCCGGGGCAGGGCGCGCCCGTCGCCGCCAGCCTGTCCTGGACCCGCCGCACGCCGGACTTTGAGGCCCTCCAGCGGCTCTGCGCCGGCGCCGAGGTCGTGATCCTGCGCGGATCCAGGCCCGCCGTCCTCCCGGCTGCCTGTCACGACGCCGTCGTGCTGGCGGGAGAGGATTTCGCCGCCGGCGGCGCGGCCGAGCTCTGGCGTCGGCCCGACGGCTGGTGGATCGTGTGGACGGCGCCCGGCCGCGGCCGTCGCCCATGGACGACGACTGCTGACACGATTGCGCAAGATCCGGGCGGATGATGCCGCGCCGCCGCGGCTATGTCCGGGTGACGACTCGTTTGGAGATATAAGGCCGATGACTGACGCCACGCCCTTCGCCGCCCGCCGCGCCGCGTTCCGCGCCCTGCACCAGGACGGCTTCTTCGTTCTGCCCAACCCGTGGGACGCCGGCGGCGCGGTTCGCCTGCAAAAGCTGGGCTTCAAGGCCTTGGCCTCGACCAGCGCCGGCATGGCCTGGTCCTGGGGCCGCGCGGACGGCGAGGTCAGCGTCGACGAGGTGATCGAGCACCTGGCCCTGCTGGTCGCCGCCACCGACCTGCCGGTCAACGCCGACTTCGAGGCCGGCTTCGCCGACAGCGCCGAGGGCGTCGCCGCCAATGTCGCCCGCGCGGTCGAGACCGGTATCGCGGGCCTCTCCATCGAGGACCGGGTCGGCAAGGATCTCTACGACCTCGACACCGCCGTCGAGCGCCTTGCCGCCGCCCGCGCGGCCATCGACGCCTCTGGCCAGGACGTCATGCTGGTGGGCCGCACCGAAGGCTTCCTGATCGGCCGCGACGACCTTGCGCCGACCATCGAGCGCCTCGTGGCCTATGCCGAGGCCGGCGCCGACTGCCTCCATGCGCCGGGCGTGACCAAGTACGACGACATCGCCGCCATCGTCGCGGCGGTGGCGCCCAAGCCGGTCAACGTGCTGCTGTGGGGCCCCGACATGAAGGTCGCCGACCTGCCGGGACTGGGCGTGCGCCGGGCCAGCACCGGGGCGGCCCTGGCCGCGGCCGCCTGGACGGGCTTCGAGACGGCGGCCAAGGAACTGGTGCTCTAGGCTAGGCCGACATTCAGCAACTTCGTTTTTTCACCGAGCATCCCCGCGAAGGCGGGGACCCAAGCTGCGCTCTAGGGAACCGGCGCCCGCTTGATCGGCAGGATCGCGCCGTCGTCGCCATAGCTCAGCGGCGCCAGGGTGATCGAGCGCCGATGGTCTCCGCCGCCAGGCAACAGCTTGTCGTGATAGAAGAACCACCACCGGCCGTCGCGTTCTATGATGGCCTGGTGGTTGGTCGAGATCGGCAGGTAGTCGAGGATCACGCCGCGATAGGCGTACGGCCCCATCGGCGATCTGGCGGTCGCATAGACGATCTGGCCCGGCCAGCCGGTCGAGAAGCTGAAATAGTAGAGGCCGTCCCGTTTGTGCAGGAACGGCGCCTCGCCGTATTTCTTCTTCGGGTCGCTTGCCGGATAGCCGGTGACCACCAGGTTCTCGATCGGCCCGGCCAGCGAGGCCATGTCGGCGCCCAGCCGCACGATCTTGGGCACGCGGGTGCCAAACAGCATGTAGGCCTGGCCGTCGTCGTCGATCAGCACCTGCGGGTCGATCGGCTCGTCGCCGGCGTTGGCGTCGCGGGCCTTGTCGACCAGTGGGGCGCCGATGGCGTCCTTGAACGGGCCCTGCGGCCGGTCGGCCACCGCCACGCCGATCTTGTCGCCGCCTACGGGCGCATAGAAATAGAACTTGCCGCCGCGCTCGATCGCGCCCGGCGCCCAGGCCTTGGCGTCGGGCCTGGCCCACTTGAACACCGTCACGTCCAGGAACGCCCCGTCGTCACTCCAGGTCTTCAGGTCCTTGGAGCTGTAGAGCCGCCAGGACGTCGAGTCCCAGTACTTGCCCGAGTTCGACGCATCGTCGGTGGCGTAGACATAGACCGTGTCGCCGAACACGTGCGGCGAGGGATCGGCGCTGAACCGCTGGGTGATCGGCTGGGCGCCGGCGCTGAGGCCGAGCGAGAGGCCGATCGCCAGGCCGAGGGCCGCGACGGATGCGTGGGACATAGGAGCTCCTCCGACCGGCCGATGGCGCGGCGTGTCCTGCATGACACGCCGCACGGCCTTGGGTCTGGAGTAGCAGCTTCGATTAACTCAGACAAATATGTGTTCTGGTCCAGCGCGACCCCATTAGGGGCCTTGAGGCGCGCCCTAGAGGCAAGAAAGACGCGGGGGTCTTTCGACACCCGCGCCTCGCGTGCTTGTTTCGGCGACGACCGCCGTCAGTGGTAGCGGCGGATCAGGCCCACCAGCTTGCCCTGCACCTCGACCTGGTCGGGACCGAAGATACGGGTCTCGTACTTGGGATTGGCCGCTTCCAGGGCGATCGAGCCGCCCTTCTTGCGCAGGCGCTTGAGCGTGGCTTCCTCGCCGACCAGAGCAACGACGATCTCGCCGCTGTTGGCCGTGTCGCCCTTGCGGATGATGACGTAGTCGCCGTCGAGAATGCCGGCCTCGATCATCGAGTCGCCCTGCACCTCGAGGACGTAGTGCTCGCCGCCGCCCAGCATGGTTTCGGGCACCGGCAGGCGGTCGCGCTCGTGCTGTATGGCGTCGATCGGCGTGCCGGCGGCGATGCGGCCCAGGATCGGCAGCTCTCGGCTGTCGTTGGCCACGATCGCAGCGGGAGCGGGGGCCGACGGCGCGGGACCGCCGCCTTCCAGCACCTGCGGACGGAAGGCGCCGCGCCCCTTGGGCGGAGCGGCCGTCGTGGCCTGCTGCGGCAGCTTCACCACCTCCAGAGCCCGCGCCCTATGGGCCAGGCGGCGGATGAAGCCGCGCTCCTCAAGCGCCGTGATCAGCCGGTGGATGCCCGACTTGGACGCCAGGTCCAGGGCCTCCTTCATCTCGTCGAAGGAGGGGGAGACGCCGGTCTCCTTGATCCGTTCGTGGATGAACATCAGCAGCTCGTGCTGCTTGCGGGTGAGCATGGCGGCCTCGCAAGTCGTCGCGGAACAAACCGCAAACCTTTCGAATGTTCTCCAGGTGTTCCCGCCTGATGTCAAGCTGACGCGCCGCCGGAGGCCTTCTTGCCTCGACCAAGGCCTTCGGCGGCGCGGTTGGAAAACGGCGATTTACCAAGAAAAACCGATGGTTGCCTTGGCCATCGATTGGTAGCGCGAGGTCGCCAGACCCAGGCCTGCGTCCCATTGGTCGGTGCGGCGGGTATAGGTCAGGGCCAGCCCTGACTGGTCGTCGAAGGTGCTGAGGCCGCCGCCGATTCGGTTCTGGCGGCCGTCGGCGGGAGCGATCGTGTCTAGCGCCGTGGCCATGGCGACCCCGCCCGAAAGCACGTTCCGGGCCTTGCGCTGACCCGCCGCCAGGGCGTCGGTGGTGGAGGCATAGGCCAGGGAAGAGAGCGGAACGAAATAGGTGTCGATGCCCGAGCCGGCGAAACCGCCTCCCAGGGCCGGGCAGTTGGCCTGGCCCGGGCCGGTATAGCAGACGGCGATGCCGGGCCTTGTGGCGCCCTCGAAGCCGGATATGGGAGGCGGAGGTGGAACGACCTGGGCGAACGCCGCCGTCGGCGCGAGCCCCAGGGCTGCGAAAAATGCGATCTCGAGCGTGCGCATTGGCTTTCCTCGTCTATTCCACTGAAGGGATCAGACGAAGGTTTCACGGCTCGTACGGCGCGGGCAACTCCCGCGAACGCAGTTACCTTGGCGAATGATCGCCTAACCGATCAGCTCACGCGTCGCGGCCGTCACGTCGGCCTGGCGCATCAGGCTTTCGCCCACCAGCATGGCCTTGGCGCCGGTCGCTTCCATCCGCACCACGTCGGCATGGGTGAAGAGGCCGCTTTCGGTGACCAGCAGCGAGCCCTCCGGCGCCAGCTTCGACAGGCGCTCGGTCACCGCCAGGTCGACCACGAAGCTCTTGAGGTCGCGGTTGTTGACGCCGAACAGCGTCGCGCCCAGCTTGCCGGCGCGCTCGGTCTCGGCCTCGTCGTGCACCTCGACCAGGGCGTCCATGCCAAGGCGCGCGGCCTCGGCCATCAGCTCGGCCGCCAGGGCGTCGTCGATCATCGCCAGGATGACCAGGATGGCGTCGGCGCCCAGGGCGCGGCTCTCGGCCACCTGCCAGGGATCGACCAGGAAATCCTTGCGGATGCAGGGCAGGGCGGTCGCCGCCCGGGCGGCCACGAGATACTCGTCGGCGCCCTGGAAGCTGGGACCATCCGTCAGCACGGAAAGACAGGCCGCGCCGCCGGCCTCGTAGGCCTTGGCGAGCGCCGGCGGATCGAAGTCGGCGCGGATCAGGCCCTTCGAAGGCGAGGCCTTCTTGATCTCGGCGATCAGGGAGAGCTTGCCGGGCGCGTGCCTGGCTTCCAGCGCCGCCTTGAAGCCGCGCGGCGCCGAGGCGGTCTTGGCGGCGGCCTCCACCTGGCCTTGCGAGCGCGCGGCTTTACGGCCGGCGACGTCCTGGCGCTTGTAGTCGGCGATCTTGGCGAGAATGTCGGTCATGCCGTCTGAACTTCGGAATTGGTGGCGGCCACCAGGCCGGCGAGGGCGGCCTTGGCGCGGCCGTCGTCGAGCACGGCCCCGGCCAGTTCCACGCCTTCGCGCAGGGTCTCGACCTTGTCGGCCACCAGGAAGGCGGCGGCGGCGTTGAGCAACACGATGTCGCGATAGGCGCCGGTCTCGCCGTCGAGCAGGCGGGTCAGGGCCGCGGCGTTGAAGGCCGGGTCGCCGCCGGTGATCTCGGCCAGAGAGGCGCGCTGCAGGCCCACGGCTTCCGGCGTGATGGTGAAGAGGCGCATCGCGCCCTCGCGCCATTCGGCCACCTCGGTCTCGCCGGTGATGGTCAGCTCGTCCATGCCGCCGCCGTGCACCGACCAGGCCCGCTCGGCGCCCAGGGCTCCCAGGGCGCGGGCGATCGGCTCGACGAAGCGCGGGGCCGAAACGCCGACCACCTGGCGCCTAGCGCCGGCCGGATTGGTCAGCGGACCCAGCAGATTGAAGATCGTGCGGAAGCCCAGCTGCTGGCGGATCGGCGCTACGTGCTTCATCGCCCCGTGGTGCGACTGGGCGAACAGGAAGCAGATGCCGGCGCTGTCCAGTGCGGCGCGCTGCTGGGCCAGGCTGGCGTCGATATTGACGCCCAGAGCCGCCAGCACGTCGGCGGTGCCCGACTTGGAGGTCACCGCGCGGTTGCCGTGCTTGGCCACCTTCAGCCCGCCGCCGGCGGCGACGAAGCCGACCGCAGTCGAGATGTTCAGGGTGTGCAGGCCATCGCCGCCGGTGCCGCAGACGTCGACCACGTCGTACGGATGCTCCAGGTGCACGGCGGCGCGGCGCATGGCGCGGGCGCAGGCGGCGATCTCGCCCACGGTCTCGCCGCGCAGGCGCATGGCGGTGACCGCCGCGGCCACCTGAGCCGGAGTGGGCTCGCCGCGCAGGCAGGCGCTGAAGAAGACCTCGGCGTCGTCTTCCGAAAGGGTCTGGCCGTCGGCCAGCTTGGCCAGCAGGGGCTTGAAAGCGTCGGACATGTCTAAAGCCCCGCCCTAGACCCAGATCTGGGCGTCGCGCTTGACGCCGGCCAGGTCGAGGAAGTTGGCCAAGAGCTGGTGGCCGCCCTCGGTGGCGATGGATTCGGGGTGGAACTGCACGCCGTGCACGGGACGGGTCTTGTGCTGCACGCCCATGATCTCGCCGTCGGCGGTCCAGGCGGTCACTTCCAGCTCTTCCGGCAGGTTTTCGCGGCGCACCGCCAGGCTGTGATAGCGCGTGGCGGTGAACGGGTCGGGCAGGTCCTTGAAGATGCCCTTGTTGCTGTGGCGGATCGGGCTGGTCTTGCCGTGCATGACCTCCTTGGCCCGGATCACTTCGCCGCCGTAGGCCTGGCCAATGGCCTGGTGGCCCAGGCACACGCCGAGGATCGCCAGGTCGTCGGGGGCGCCGCGCAGCAGCGGCAGGCAGATACCGGCCTGGTCGGGGGCCTTGGGGCCCGGCGACAGCAGCACGGCCTGCGGCTTCAGGCCCAGGGCCTCCTGCACCGTCAGATCGTCGTTGCGATGGACGACCGTCTCTGCCCCCAGCTCGTTCAGGTAATGCACGAGGTTGTAGGTGAAGCTGTCGTAGTTATCGATGACCAGGATCATGACGCCGCCTTTCGAGCCTCGCTTCTAGGGCTAACCGCCCGCTGCGCCAAGTCGGGGAATGCTTGCATGGCCGCCAAGACTCACGCGAAGGGTGAGTTGTTGTTTCTGTGCGTCTGGGGGTGGCGTTTGTCGTATGAAATCGTCGTCACGGAAGTGACACTGTATGGCAAGTTGCGCTGCGTGGCGGGGTTTGATTTGCAACGTGGTCGGATGATCCGACCGGAGCCGAGCGCCGGTGATTTCTGGCCGGCAGTTTTCTGTGGCCCAAGAACGATTTTCCATCCTGGGCATGTGGTTAAGTTTCTCGGCGCGACACCAGAAACGCCGTTTCCTCATCGCACGGAGGACGTCGTTGTTCACGGAACTCCCGATCGCACCGCAATTTTGGGTGAGGCTGAGTTCAAGAAAGTTCTTTCTCGTGCGGGAGGTGAGACGGCGGCCAAGGTGTTCGCGAGAAACTTAGTTTTTGAAGGACTGAAGGCCTATGTTCCCGCAGGCTCGCAATGTGGATCCCTCGCCTCTGTAAACGTGGGAGCGGAGCGCTTGAGGCTAAACGACAGGCCTTATCGAGGCGAGCACCAACTGCGGTTGGCCGTCGTCGTGAATGATCGACCGCTCAGCTTGCCGGTTGGTGCGAAGGACCTGAAACAAGCCTTCAGGAATGACGGCATTGAAGCTGCCAGTAAGTTGCTACCAAGAAGTGGACTTTGCCAGGTTCGCCTTGGCTTGGCTCGTCCCTTCGACGCCGCGCCTGACCGATGCTATCTTCAGGTCAATGGAATCCATGCCCTCTGAAGCTCGTGTCCTGACCATCGGCCATTCCAACCACAGTTGGGAAAGGTTCTCACAACTGCTGCGCGGCGCAGGAGTGACGGCGGTGGCGGATGTGCGAACTAGTCCTTGGTCGCGTCACACACCTCATTTCAATCGAGATAGCTTGGCTGAGCGATTGATGTTGGAGGGCGTCGCCTATGTATTTCTTGGTGCGGAACTAGGAGGGCGACCGGCGGCGGCGCGGCTGTTCGATCACGGCGTTGCCGACTACGAGGCGATGGCGGTAGAGCCCAAGTTTCGGGAAGGACTGAACCGAGTGGCCAAAGGGGTCCGCTCGCATGTCGTGGCTCTGATGTGTTCGGAACAGGAACCGTTGGACTGCCATCGCTGCCTGCTGGTGTCGCGACGCTTGCAGGAGCGTGGACTTCTCATAGCTCACATTCGCTCAGACGGCACCGTGGAGCCTCATGAGGCTACAGTACGTAGGCTGTTGGCCAGCGAAGGACTGGAGCACGAGGACATATTTGAAAGTGAAGAAGCCCGCATTGCTAGGGCTTACGCACAGAGAGCGCGAAAAGTCGCTTACGCTGAAGCCATGGCCGACACCGAAGATCCATCGGTTGCCGTATGAGTAGTGGCGTCAAATTGGCCACGATCGGCTTCACCCAAACGAGTGCGAAGAGCTTTTTCGAGCGCCTGAAAGCAGCAGGGGTGAGGACGGTTATCGATGTGCGTCTGCACAATACCTCCCAACTGGCGGGCTTTGCTAAATCGGATGATCTGTCTTACTTCCTGAAGGCCATCGACGGTATCGTCTACCGTCATGAGCCTCTACTGGCGCCGACGGACCAGATCTTGAAGGCCTTCAAGAAGGACAAAGGGGACTGGCGTGTCTTCGAGACCAGTTTCATGGCGTTGATGGCTGGACGAAAGATCGAGGACCGGTTGAAGCTCGCGACCTTCGAAGAAGGCTGCCTACTGTGTTCCGAAGCGACGCCGCACAACTGTCATCGGCGGCTCGTGTGCGAGTATCTGAACGGAAAGTGGGGGGGCGCGCTGGAGGTGCGACATCTGTGACCTCGCGTATAAGGGGCGTTTGAATAACAATCTGCCGCATGCCCGTCGCTGATTCCGCCATCGACACCGCCGCCATCGCCTACGCCCGCGCGCTGCTTCGCGCGCCGCGCCGGCGCCAGAAGATGCTGCCGGTGCTGCTGGCGGCGGCCTTCGCCGCGGTGGCCGCGGTCAGTTTCGCGACCGTCATGGTGCTGGCTCCGCCGTTGACCACCCAGCACCTGCCCAAGGAACGCCTGGGCGACTGAGCGGCCTTGTCGCCCCAAAATGAGTTCCTAAGGTTGTAAATTCAACTTGAACGACTCTGGCGGCGCTCTCACCCTCCTGCGATTTTCGGACGCAGGGGGTGCTTCATGCGAAAACTCGGATTGCTGGGCGGCGCGGCTGTCGCCCTGGGCTTCATGGCGGGCGCGGCGGCGGCTCAGGATGCGCCGTTCTCGGATCCGCCGGTCCTGACCACCGTGGCGCCGGGCGCGGCCGCGCCCGAGGAGCGGCCGGAGATGTTCGGCGAGCTGCCAGCCCCGCCGCCGTCCGGCGACGAGGTCGTGGCCAGGCTCGACGTGGTGCTGCTGCCGTCGAAGATCTGGAACGCCAACAGCGGCATGACCGACGACGTGGAACTGCGGGCCTATCGCGACGCCCTGCATCCGGCCGCGCCCGGCCGTCCCTACGTCGCCCCGACCCTGGTCTCGCGTCCGGGCCAGACCGTGCGGGTCAAGATCCGCAACCTGCTGCCGCCCGAGGCCAACTGCCCTGGCCACCCCAAGGACATCAACGTCCCGCACTGCTTCAACACCACCAACCTGCACAGCCACGGGCTGTGGGTCAGCCCGGCCGGCATCAGCGACAACGTACTGCGTCAGCTGCCGCCCAACCCCGACTTCACCTACGAGTACGAGTACAACATCCCGGGCGACCACCCGGCCGGCACCTTCTGGTACCATCCGCACGTCCACGGCTCGACGGCGATCCAGGTGGCCAGCGGCCTGGCCGGCGCGCTGGTGATCAAGGGCGACCGCCTGCCGCGCGTGGACGCGGCGACCAAGGCGGTGATCCCGGGCGACGTCGACCTCCTGCTGCGCAAGGCGCCTGACCACGTCTTCGTGCTGCAACAGATCCAGTACGCCTGCCGCGACGCCGCCGGGAAGGTGAAGACCAATGCCGACGGCACCTGGCGCTGCGATGCCGGCCAGGTGGGCAAGCTCGACGGCTACGACCTGTTCGGCGGTCCGCGCTGGAAGAACTCCGGACGCTTCACCACGGTCAACGGCGCCACCGTCGAGGTGCTCGAGCAGAAGGCCGTGGCCGGCGCGCCCGAGCGCTGGCGCTTCGTCCACGGCGGCGTCGCCGACACGGTGAAGGTCTCGATCCGCAAGCGCACCGGCAAGAAGTCACTGGAGGCCATCGCCAAGGCCGGCGCCATTTCGCAGGACGCCCTGATCGCCAAGGAGTGCGCTCCCTCCAGCCAGGCCATCGCCCAGTTCGAGATCGCCGCCGACGGCCTGACCCGCGAGGCAGTGCTGGAGCGGACCTCGACGGTGCTGCAGCCCGGCTATCGCAGCGACATCCTGGTCAGCTTCCCCGAAACCGGCTCCTACTGCGTGATCGACGAACAGGTCGACGTGAAGAAGGACGCCATCGAGGGCAGCTCGGACCGTCGCCAGTTGCTGTTCCTCGTCGACGTCGTCGCCGGCCAGCCCAAGGCCGCCACGCCGCGCGACCAGGTCAAGACGCTGCTGGTCGAGGCCGCCCGCAACCTGCCGATCACCGATCCGGCCCTGGCCGAAAGCGTCGTGGCCGGCCTGGAGCGAGACCTGTCGCTGGCCGCCTTCAAGCCGCACGCCAGCCTGCTGGCGACCAAGCCCGACAACGACCAGCCGCTGATCTTCTGGCTGAAGGTCAAGTCACCGGACGGCGGCGAGGGCCCCGGCCTTGGCCGCACCATGGCGACCGCCCGCCGCTTCGATCCCAACGACTTCTCGCGCACCCTGGTGCTGGGCGACACCGACCGCTGGACGCTGGAGACCGCCGACGTCGGCCACCCGTTCCACATTCACGTCAATCCGTTCGAGATCGAGTCGGTGATCGACAAGAACGGCGTGGACCTGACCCAGCAGGCCGGTTCGCAGTATTTCGGCATGAAGGGCGTCTTCAAGGACACCGTCTTCGTCGAGCCCGAGGTCAAGGTGAACGTGCGCACTCACTACGAGCGCTACATCGGCGATTTCGTCCTGCACTGCCACATCCTCAACCACGAGGACGCCGGCATGATGGAGATGGTCCGCATCGCCGACCGCGGTCCGGACGGCAAGCCCATGGCCCTGGGTCACGGCCTGACCGACGCGGTCGGCCCCGAAGGCGCGGCCCGGCCGCACACCGGGCACTAGAACGCAGAAGGGGCGGCCGATGGGCCGCCCCTTCCTCTTTTCCGCAAAAGCCGCCGATCAGGCGAAGCGCCAGGCTTCCTCGGCGGCGCGCTTGAGGGCGCGGGACTTGTGCAGGGTCTCGTCGTATTCGGCGTCCGGGTCGCTGTCGGCCACCACGCCGCCGCCGGCCTGGACGTACATCATGCCGTCCTTGACCAGGGCGGTGCGCAGCACGATGCAGGTGTCCACCGAGCCGTCGGCGCCGATATAGCCCACCGCGCCGGCGTAGCCGATGCCGCGCTTTTCGACTTCCAGCTCGTCGATGATCTCCATCGCCCGCACCTTCGGCGCGCCCGACAGCGTGCCGGCGGGCAGGGCGGCCATCAGCACGTCCACCGGATCGACGTTCTGCGGCGCGTCGCCCTCGACGTTCGAGACGATGTGCATCACGTGGCTGTAGCGCTCGATCGTGAAGCTGTCGGTGACCCGCACATTGGCGTGCTTGCCGGCCTTGGGCTTCTCGTTCGAACCCGTCTGGCCCAGCATGGCCACCCGGCCCACGTCGTTGCGGCCCAGATCCAGCAGCATCAGGTGCTCGGACCGTTCCTTCGGATCGGCCAGCAGCTCTTTTTCCAGCGCCAGGTCTTCTTCCGGCGTGGCGCCGCGCGGGCGGGTGCCGGCGATCGGGCGGATGGTGATCTTGCCGTCGCGCAGGCGCACCAGGATCTCGGGGCTGGAGCCCACCAGGTTGAAGCCGTCCAGGTCCAGGAAGAACAGGAACGGCGACGGGTTGGTCCGGCGCAGCGAGCGGTAGAGGGCGAAGGCGTCCAGGCCGAAAGGCGCGCGGAAGCGGTGGCTGGGCACCACCTGGAAGATATCGCCGGCCCGGATGTACTCCTTGGCCTTCTCGACGACGTCCCGATAGTCCTCGCGGCTGACCGGGGTGGTGAACTCCATCGGCCCCTGGGGCGCGCGGGGGGCGTCGTGAGCCAGCGGACGACGCAGGTCGGCCATCACCGTCTCGATGCGCTCGCGGGCCGCCGCATAGGCTTCCTTGGCCGACACGCCGGGCGTCGGACGCGCCGTCGTGGTCAGGATGATCTCCTGGGCGATGGCGTCGAACACCGCCACGATCGACGGACGGGTCATGATGCCGTCGGGCAGGCCCAGGGCGTCCGGATTGATGTCCGGCAGCTTCTCGACCAGGCGCACGGTGTCGTAGCCAAGCGCGCCGAAGATCCCCGCCGCCATCGGCGGCAGGCCGGCGGGCAGGTCCATCTTCGATTGGGCGATCAGGTCGCGCAGGCTATCCAGCGCGCCGCCGTCCAGCGGAGCGAACTTGCCGGCGGCGATGTCGTCGCCGCGCGCGATCTCGGCCTTGTCGCCGCGGCAGCGCCAGACGACGTCGGGCTTCATGGCCACGATCGAATAGCGGCCGCGCCAGGCGCCGCCCTCGACGCTTTCGAACAGGAAGGCGTACGGACGGCCGTGGCCGATCTTCAGATAGGCCGAGACCGGGGTTTCCAGGTCGTCGATCAGCCGCGTCCAGACCAGCTGCGGGAGGCCGGCGTCGTAGCCGGCCGCGAAGGCGTCGTAGCCAGGCTCCAGGCTCATTGAGCCGCGGCCTTCTTGGCGCCGCCCTTGGCGCCGGCGTCCTTCTCGGCCTTGGCCAGGGCTTCGGTGTCGACGCCGATCGCCTGGCGGGCCAGGTTGAGGTTCAGCTTCGGCTTCAGCTTGTCGCGGGCGGCGGCGCGGCCGGCCTGACCGATATCGCGCATGTAGGCCATGCTGGTCTGCGGGCGCATGCCTTCGGCGGCGCGGGCGATCTCGGCCGTGTCGCCGGGGCGGACGGTGTCGATGCGGCCGACGAAGTAGCCGATCTGCGGGGCGCGGGCGGCGAAGGTTTCGCCGGGCTTGGCGTTGAACGAGGCGATCAGCAGGTCTCGGCCCAGGGCCTGGTGCTGCTGGGCGTTTTCGCGCGACAGGCCCGCGACCTTCTCGACCTTGGTGTTCACCGAGGCGGCCACGGCGTCGATCGATTCGCCCTTGCGGACGCGGGCGACCAGTTCGTCGGCCTTGGCCTTGAGGCGCTTGACCATCTCGTTGAGCATCCACTGCTGGGTCAGCATCGGCTTGACCTCGGCCAGCGGCGGCAGGGCGGCCTTGTTCACCTTCTCGACGCGGACGGCGAAGTATTCGCCCTTGCCCGCTTCGATCAGCTCGCTCTCGCCGCCGGCCGGCAGGGCGAAGGCGGCCTTCAGCACGTCGGGGGTCAGGCCCGCGGCCGGCTGGCCGCCGAGGTCCGTGCCCTGGGCCGTCAGCGGGGCGGTCGTGACCACCAGGGCGCCGGCCTTGCCGGCGGCGTCGACGACGTTGGCGCCGGCGTCACGGGCGTCCTGGAAGGCCTGGGTCTGGTCATAGGCCTTGGTCTGGGCGGCCTGCACGCGCAGGTCGGCTTCGATCTGCGGACGGGCGGCTTCCAGCGAGGCGGCCTTGGCGGCGTTGATCTTCAGAACCTTGATGACCGACTGGCCCAGCTCGCCGGCGATCGGCGCGCTGACCTGGCCTTCGCCCAGGCCGAAGGCGGCGTCGGCCACCTTGCGGTCGGGCAGGGCGGTCTTGGGCTTGTCGAGGATCATCACCGGCTGCTTGCCGTAGGCCTTGGCCACGTCGGCCGGGGCCTCGCCCTTGCGCAGGCGCTCGGCGATGGCGGCGGCGGCCTTGGCGTCCGGGGCGACGATCTGCACCAGCGAACGGGTTTCCGGCTGGGCCAGGGTGTCCTTGCGGAAGTCGAAGGTCTTCTGAACCTCGGCCGGATCGACGGTCACCGAGGACTCCAGGGCCTTGGCGCTGAAACGCACGACCGACAGGACCCGGGTCTCGGGCAGGGTCAGGCGGGCGGCGTTCTCGGTCATGAACGCCTGCAGCTGGGCGTCGGTCGGCAGGGCCGGCTGGGCGACGTTGGCCGGGGTCAGGAGGAAGGCCGACAGGTCGCGGTTCTCATAGCCGTAGACGGCCTGCAGGGCCGAATAGATGCGCGGGGTGCGCAGGCCGTTGGCGACGCTGGCGAAGTATTGCGACTGGGCGATCTCGTCGCGCAGCGAGGCTTCGTACGAGGCCGGGGTCAGGTTGTTCTGCGCCAGCAGGGCCTGGTACATCTGCTTGTCGAACTTGCCGGTGACCGGATCGAACGGGCGCACGCCGGCGGGCAGGGCGCTCAGCTGCTTGTGCAGCACTTCGCCGACCAGGGCTTCCGACGGGCGCACGCCCATCTTCTTGATCAGCTCGGCCATCGATTCCTGCAGGGCCAGTTCCTGCAGCATGCCGCGATCCACGCCGGCGGCGACCGCGCCGTCGGGGGTCAGGGTCTCGCCCTGCTTCTGCATCTGCTCGCGGTAATTGTCGAAGCGGGCCTTGAAGTCCTCGGGCGACAGCGAGCGCGAACCGACGACGATCACCTTGCTGCTGCTGGGCTGACTGAAGACGTCGCTGATGCCGAAGACGGCGAAGCTGACGATCAGCAGACCGAAAAGGACGATCGCGAAGGGCGATTTGGCGAAAGAGCGAAAGCCGGCGAGCATGACGTTTGAGACTACCTTCTTCGATTCCGCCCGATTGCGTGCGCCTGCACGGCCGCTCAGGGGCGACGCATCCAGTGCGAGCAAGCGGGTATAGTAGAGGCCAAGGTGCGTGAGCAAGCCGAAGCGGACTTGACTTACCAAGGGAGCGCGTCCCCAAAGCCAACCTCATGACCGTTTCTCTTACGACGCCCCGGCCGTTGATCGCCGGGAACTGGAAGATGTTCGGCCTTGAGGCCTCGCTGGACGAGGCCAGAGCCGTGGCCGCCGCGGTGGCGCAAGCCCCGCCCGCGGCGCGTGTCGCCATCTGTCCGCCCGCCACCTTGCTGCACCGCATGTCCGAGGCGCTCTCGGGCGAGTCGGTGATCGTCGGCGGCCAGGACTGTCACGCCGCGCCGCAAGGGGCCTACACCGGCGACATCTCGGCGCCCATGCTGGCCGACGCCGGCGCCACCCTGGTGATTCTCGGTCACTCCGAGCGTCGCGGCAGTTATGACGAGACCTGCGAGGAAGTGTCGGCCAAGGTTCTGGCCGCCCTGGCCGCCGGGCTCGAACCGGTGATCTGCCTGGGCGAGACCCTGGCCCAGCGCGAGGCCGGCCAGGCCGAAGCGATCGTCACCGGCCAGGCCCGCAACTCCCTGCCCGACGAACTGGCCGGCCAGGCCTTCGCGGTGGCCTATGAGCCCGTGTGGGCCATCGGTACGGGCCACACGCCCACCATCGCCGACATCGGCGCTATCCACGCGGCGATCCGCGCCGTGCTGGTCGAGCGCTTCGGCGACCACGGCGCGACGATCCCGATTCTCTACGGCGGTTCGGTGAAGCCCGAGAACGCCGCCGAGATCCTGGCCACGCCCGAGGTTGGCGGCGCCCTGGTCGGCGGCGCCTCGCTGAAGGCCAAGGACTTCCTGGCCATCATCGCGGCGGCTTAGAGGTCTCAAAGCCCTTCCCCCTCGATGGGGGAAGGGTTGGGATGGGGGTGACGCTGGCCGTTCCGCTTGCACCGCCGCTTCAAGTCCGACCGCCGCAACCACCCTCAACCCCGGCCCTTCCCCCATCGAGGGGGAAGGGAGAAGACAGCCGGGCGGGGATAGAGCATCGCGTATCCCCGGCGCTTCCCGAAAAGAGTCCCACAAACTCAACCGCTTGCAACTTTCTCACGCGCCTGGATCAGACGCGCTGAATCCCGCCGCATAATCACAGCTGTCCCGTCGCAGGGAGAGGGCGCAAGGATCCGGCCCGAAGCGGCGACGTGGATGCGATCGAGCGGGGCTGAAGGAGCGGCGTGAGCCGGGCCTGAAGGCTTAAATGAGGATGGGGGACGTAAACCCATCCATCGGGAAGCTGCCGACCTATGGCTTCCCGCCCGTCCAAGGGGCCGCGCCGCCATGCACGCCTGGCCGCCAAGAAACGGGGCGCACTGCATGGGGAAGGGGCAAAAGGCGGAAGAGGCCTGCGCGCCCCGGCCTGAGGACAAACGATCGCGCGGGGCGTTTAAGCTTCGTCGAAACGGTATTTGAAACTCACACATCCGGGCGAAGCCCGGACGCCCCGCGCCCTCTCCATCAACTCAGCGGCAAGCCGCGTGAGATCGCAAACCTGTTCCCTCTCCCCTTGCGGGAGAGGGGGGCCTGCGAAGCAGGTCGGGTGAGGGGTCTCTCAGAACCGTCCGCGCGGCAGCGGTCCGACCGGCTGCGGTCTTTCATTTCTGAGAGACCCCTCATCCGTCGGCCTTCGGCCGCCACCTTCTCCCGCAAGGGGAGAAGGACTCAAAGCTCCAGGTCGAACAGCCGTCCATCCCGGCGCTCGCCGTCGCGGTCGACCTGGCCCTTCAGATAGGCCGCGCCCTTGAAGCCAAGCCGCTCCAGCAGCTTCTCGGCGCGGGCGTCGCCGACCTGGGTGCGGGCGATGATGTGCTTGAGCTCGCTGGCGGCGGCGTGGGCGAGGAGGGCGGTGACCGCTTCGTGGGCGTAGCCGCGGCCCCAGCTGTCGCGGGCGACGATGAAGCGCAGCTCGGCCCGGTGGCGGCGCTCGTCGATCTCGACGAACTCGCAGGCGCCGACGAAGTCGCCGGTCGCGGTCAGCCGGATGGTCCAATAGAGCGCCGCGCCGGCCTGCATGTCCTCGACCTGGCCGACGACGCAGGCGGCGACCTCGTCGGGATCCTCCAGCGGCGCGCGGTCCCAGTGGGCCATCAGCTCCGGATCACTGAGGAACGGATAGATGAGCGGAGCGTCTTCGGCGACCAGCGGCTTCAGCGTCAGGCGTTCGGTCTCGAGAATCATGCGCGCCCTAAAACCTGGATGAGGGAACTTGAATTGGGAACTTGAGTTGGCCGGCCGTCGCCCCACCTATGGCGTGCGCGCGCCGGTAGTGGTAGAGGGGCCGCTTCGTTTTTCACAGTCGGTTCGCCGGCTGCCCGGATCGAGAACTGTTTCGTCATGCTCATCGGCATCCTGCTGGCCATCAACATCATCGTCTGCATCGCGCTGATCGGCTTCGTGCTGCTCCAGCGTTCGGAGGGCGGAGCCCTGGGCATGGGCGGCGGCGGCGCCGGCAGCTTCATGACCGCGCGCGGCGCGGGCGACTTCATGACCCGCATGACCTGGATCCTGTTCTCGGTGTTCCTGGTCATCAGCCTGGTGCTGACCGTCCTGACCGGCCGCATCGGCGGCGCCGACTCGGTGGTCGACAAGCTGAAGATCGACAACCTCGACACCAAGACCCTGAGCGCGCCCGCCGCGCCGACCGTCCCGGCGCCGGGCTCGGCCGTTCCGGCCCCCGGCTCGACCGCTCCGAGCGCCGTTCCGGCTCCGCAACTCAGCGTTCCGGCTCCGGCCGCTCCGGCGCCGGCGGCTCCGGCCCAGACCCCCGCTCAGTAAGGGCGGGGATCGAAACTTGTTTATGAACATCGGTCTTTTCGCCGCGATCGCCGAATCGCGGGTAATCTGAGCGCCCATGACGCGGTACATCTTCATCACCGGCGGCGTGGTTTCCTCTTTGGGAAAAGGCCTCGCCTCCGCAGCGCTGGGCGCTCTCCTGCAGGCTCGTGGCTACACGGTTCGCCTGCGTAAGCTCGACCCCTATCTCAACGTCGATCCGGGCACCATGAGCCCGTATCAGCACGGCGAGGTGTTCGTCACCGATGACGGGGCCGAAACCGACCTGGATCTGGGGCACTACGAGCGCTTCACCGGCGTGTCGGCCAAGAAGGCCGACAACATCACGACCGGCCAGATCTACAAGACGATCATCGAGAAGGAACGCCGCGGCGACTATCTGGGCGCGACCGTCCAGGTGATTCCGCACGTCACCAACGAGATCAAGGACTTCGTCCTCTCGCCCGCCATGGACGAGACGGGCCAGAAGCCGGTCGACTTCGTGCTGGTCGAGATCGGCGGCACCGTCGGCGACATCGAAGGCCTGCCGTTCTTCGAAGCCATCCGCCAGCTGCGCCAGGACCTGCCGCGCGGCCAGAGCTGCTACGTGCACCTCACCTTGCTGCCGTTCATCAAGACGGCCGGCGAGATGAAGACCAAGCCGACCCAGCACTCGGTCAAGGAACTGCGCTCCATCGGCATCCAGCCGGACATCCTGCTGTGCCGTTGCGAGCAGGAAATCCCGGTCGAGGAAAAGCGCAAGATCGCCCAGTTCTGCAACGTGCGCCCGAGCGCCGTGATTCAGGCGCTGGACAGCTCGTCGATCTACGCGGTGCCGATCGACTATCACAAGGAAGGCCTCGACGCCGAAGTGCTCGACGTCTTCGGCATGCACGACGCGCCCAAGCCCGACCTGTCGCGCTGGGAAGCCATCGACAACACCGTCCAGCATCCGGACGGCGAGGTCACGATCGCGGTCGTCGGCAAGTACACCGTGCTGAAGGACGCCTATAAGTCCCTCATCGAGGCCCTGCACCACGGCGGCCTGGCCAACAAGGTCAAGGTCAACCTGGACTGGGTCGAGAGCGAGACCTTCGAGGGCGACGAGAACGCTGCCGCGGCCCGTCTCGAGAACGCCCACGCCATCATGGTGCCGGGCGGCTTCGGCGAGCGCGGCGCGGAAGGCAAGATCCGCGCGGCCCAGTTCGCCCGCGAGCGCAAGGTGCCGTACTTCGGCATCTGCTTCGGCATGCAGATGGCCGTCATCGAGACCCTGCGCAACGTCGCCGGCATCGCCGACGCCAGCTCCAGCGAGTTCGGCCCCACCGATCGTCCGGTCGTGGGCCTGATGACCGAGTGGATCAAGGGCAACGAGACGGTCTCGCGCAAGGCCGGCGACGACCTGGGCGGCACCATGCGCCTGGGCGCCTACGACGCCGTGCTGCAGCCGGGATCGAAGGTCGCCGAGATCTACGGCGACACCGACATCGTCGAGCGTCACCGTCACCGCTACGAGGTCAACATCGGCTACAGCCACAAGATGGAGGAGGCGGGTCTCAAGCTGACCGGCCGCTCTCCGGACGGCGTGCTGCCCGAGATCGTCGAACGCGACGACCATCCGTGGTTCATCGGCGTTCAGTTCCACCCGGAACTGAAGAGCCGTCCGTTCGCTCCGCACCCCCTGTTCGCCAGCTTCATCGCGGCGGCCAAGGAGCACGGACGACTGGTCTGAACTGGCGAGTTGCATGTCTGGAGAGATTCAGGCATAAGCGCGCCCTCACGCGGCGGCTAGGGTCGAACCCGAGTCGCCGCTTTCGATTTTCACGCTCAGCGAGCAGAGTCACTCCGATGGCCGTTCCTAAAAGAAAAACTTCGCCTTCTCGCCGGAACATGCGCCGGTCGCACCACGCCCTGGGCGCCAACTCCTTCGTGGAAGACAAGGACTCGGGCGAACTGCGTCGTCCGCACCACGTCGACCTGAAGACCGGCCTGTACAACGGCAAGCAGATCCTGACCCCGAAGGAAGACTAAGGTCTTTCTTCCGCGCACGGTCCGCCGTGCCGGGATTCGCGTATGACGTTTCGAAAGCGCCGCTCGGTTCGCCCGGGCGGCGCTTTTCGTCGTTTCGGGGTCCGGGCGGTGCTAGAATGACCGCCGGGTCGCCATAGGGACGATCCCAACAAAGCCAGGAGCGCGGTCAGCGCCCATAAGGCGCGATCGAGACTCCGGCGGACTGGGAGGTTCGCCATGTTCACGCGTCGTGCGCTTGCGTCCGGCCTGGGCGCGTCTCTGGCCCTTGGCGCCGCGCCGTTCCCGGCGCACGCCTTCTCGCCAGGACCGGTTCCTCAGGGCGCGCCGGCCGCCCAGCCCCCGCCGCCGACCGATCCGACCCTGCCGCTCTACGTCATCGACACGGCGATGGACGAGTCCGAGCGGATGACCGTCGAGACCATGATCAACGGCCGCGGGCCCTATCGCTTCATCGTCGATTCGGGCGCCGACCGCTCCGTCGTCTCCGAGACCCTCGCCACCAGCCTGGCCTTGCCCCGGGGGCGCGACGTCATGGTGCACGGCATCGGCGGCTCGGCGGTGACCCCGACCGCCCATATCGACCATCTGATCTCCGGGGATGCCCGGCTCAGCGGCGTCGAGCTTCCGGTCCTGCCGCCGGACCGGGTCGGCGGCGACGGACTGCTGGGGGTCGACATCCTCCAGAACCGCGCCGTGGTCATGGACTTCAAGCATAAGAAGCTCGAACTGCGCCAGAGCACGCCCGAATACCGCATGTTCCGCCGGCCGCAGGAGGTGCAGGTCGTCGCCGATCAGAAGTTCGGCCGCCTGACCATCGTCAACTGCCGGATCAACAACATCCGCACCCTGGCCTTCATCGATTCCGGGGCGGGCTCGTCGATCGGCAACATGGCCCTGTCGCGCGCCATTCAGGCCAAGGCCCGCAAGGGCGCCGATCCGGCGCTGGCGGTGCGACTGCTGGGCGTCGCCGGCAGTGAGACGATCGGCGAGTACCGGATCCTCAAGTCGATGAGCATGGGCGACCTGCGGATGACCAACCTGGCCGTGGTCTTCGCCGACCTTCACATCTTCGATCACTGGAAGATCAGCGACAAACCCGCGATTCTGCTGGGCGTCGACGTGCTCAAGCTGTTCGCCCGGGTCGAGCTGGACTTCGGTTCCGACCAGCTGCTTTTCCGGCTGGGCGCGGAAAGGCCGACGCTGCAGGCCTGACGTCACGGAACTTCAGCCTCGACGAACGTCGGTCGCGGTTGCGGCGGCGCGGCGGCGCGGCTAAGGGGAAGCGCCTTTTCTTTCGGGAGCTCCCATGACCGAGATCGTCGACATCATCGCCCGCGAAATCCTCGACAGCCGCGGCAATCCGACGGTCGAGGTCGACGTCGTCCTCGAGGACGGCGCCTTTGGTCGCGCCGCGGTGCCGTCGGGCGCCTCGACCGGCGCCCACGAAGCCGTGGAAAAGCGTGACGGCGACAAGTCGCGCTACCTGGGCAAGGGCGTCCGTCAGGCCGTCGACGCCGTCAACACCGAGATCTTCGACGCCCTGTCGGGCGTCGACGCCGAAGACCAGCGCCGCATCGACAGCCTGCTGATCGGCCTGGACGGCACGCCCAACAAGTCGCGCCTGGGCGCCAACGCCATCCTCGGCGTCTCGCTGGCCGTCGCCAAGGCCGCCGCCGAGTCGGCCGGCCTGCCGCTGCACCGCTACATCGGCGGCGTGAACGCCCGCGTCCTGCCGACCCCGATGATGAACATCATCAACGGCGGCGCCCACGCCGACAACCCGATCGACATCCAGGAATTCATGATCCTGCCGACCGGCGCGGCCAGCTTCTCCGAAGCCCTGCGCATGGGCGCCGAGATCTTCCACGGCCTGAAGAAGGCCCTGAAGGACGCCGGCCACAACACCAACGTCGGCGACGAAGGCGGCTTTGCTCCCAACCTCGCCTCGGCCGAAGCCGCGCTCGAGTTCATCGTCAAGGCCGGTGAAGCCGCGGGCTACAAGGCCGGTGACGACTTCCTGCTCGGCCTCGACGTCGCCTCGACCGAGTTCTTCAAGAACGGCAAGTACGAGCTGGAAGGCGAGGGCAAGTCGCTCGACCCGGCCCAGATGGTCGACTACCTGGCCGGCCTGGTCGCCAAGTTCCCGATCGCCTCGATCGAAGACGGTATGGCCGAAGACGACTTCGACGGCTGGAAGCTCCTGACCGACACCCTGGGCAAGAAGGTCCAGCTGGTCGGCGACGACCTGTTCGTGACCAACCCGGCCCGCCTGCAGATGGGCCTCGACAAGGGGCTGGCCAACTCGATCCTGGTGAAGGTCAACCAGATCGGCACGCTGTCGGAAACCATCGACGCCGTCGAACTGGCTCACCGTCACGGCTACACCAGCGTCATGAGCCACCGCTCGGGCGAGACCGAGGACAGCACCATCGCCGACCTGGCCGTGGCCCTGAACTGCGGTCAGATCAAGACCGGCTCGCTGGCCCGTTCGGACCGGCTCGCCAAGTACAACCAGCTCCTGCGCATCGAGCAGCAGCTGGAAGACCAGGGCGTCTACGCCGGTCGCGCCGCCCTCAAGGGCCGCTGATCCTCATCATCTTCGGATGAACAAGAGCGCGCCGGGTTCGCCCGGCGCGCTTTTTGTTTGGGCTCAGCCGTCCAGCTGGTCCAGCCAGCGCAGGAAGTCCTCGGACCAGGCCGCCTCCGGCGCCGGCGGGCGCGAGCGCAGCGCGAAGCCGTGGCCGCCCGTCGGGAAGATCTTCAGCTCGGCTTTGCCACCGGCCGCGATAATGGCCGTCGCCGCCTCGCGGCTGTTGCGGACGTCGACCTTGGGATCGTCCTCGGCATGGAACAGGAAGGCCTTGGTCGGACCGTTGAAGCCGTGGAACGGCGTGGCGCGCGGCGGCGCCTGCGGATGGGTCAGCCACGGATAGCCCAGTCCGACGAAGTCGGGCAGGGTGGGGCGCGTGTCCAGTTCGTCGACGATCGGGTAGAGGGCGCCGCCGCCTCGCGAGGCCAGGGCCGCGGCGATCGTGCCGCCGGCCGAAAAGCCCAGGGCCCCGGTCCTGGCTCCGCCGGCCCTGCTGCGCAGCAGCCGCAGGGCGCGCTGGGCGTCCTGCAGCGGAGCGTCGGCCCCGGCCGCCCAGCCGTCGCGCGGCAGGCGATAGAGCAGCACGCCCGCAAGAACGCCGTTGGCCGCCAGCCAGCGGGCGATCTCGTCGCCCTCCTTGCCGATCACGACCTTGCTGAAGCCGCCGCCAGGCGCCACCAGCACCGCCGCCTTGGGCCGACGCCCCTTCGCCGGCGGATAGAGCGCCAGGGTAGGGCGCCTGACGCCCTCGATCGAATAGTCCACCCGGCCGTCCGGCCAGTTATAGGCCACGCGGCGCTCCTCGACGCCGACGCGCTCGCCGCCCGGCGCGCCGCCCGGCCACAGCTCCAGGGTCTCCGGCTCGGCCTCGGCCCTGACCGACGTCGCGCCCGCCACCGCCATCGCGCCGCTGGCGGCCAGCAGCCGTCGCCTGTTCCAGTTCGAGCTCATCCTCGCCGCCTTTCCCGGGTCCGCCCCAATCAGCTCTTCAGCAACTGAGCCCGGGCCTTCACATCGGCCAGGGTGATGTCCTTCTTCATGACCATGTAGCCGGTCACGGCGTGCCAGCCGTCCTCGCCGACCCCGCCAGTGTCACCGTCGGTGACCGAGCCCGTGACCCGGTCCGTGGTCGGCATGACCGGCTTGCCGGGCAGGGCGATCTCGCCCAGCACCAGGTCGTTGGCGTCGCTGGTGCGGTTGCGCCAGCCGCAGGTCTCGAAGCGCACCAGGCGCTCGGGCGCGAAGGCCTGGGTCAGCAGCATCAGCTTCATCGTGCCCGTGGCCGCGATCTCGGCCTGCTGCATGGCCTTGACCTCCAGCCGCGACACCGCGCGGCCGTAGGTCACCCAACGATCCTCGCCCTCCCACAGCGTGCGGAAGATCGAGGCGTTCATGGGGATGATCAGTCCGCCGCCGAAGTCGAGCCGGGGCGGGTCGCCCTTGATCATGTTCGGGCCACCTCGGCGTCCTTTCACGATCCCGCTGTCGCCGCGCGGTTCGGCGCCCGCCGGAGAGGCGAGGGCGGTTCCCGCCAGGCCGGCCAGGATAGTGCGTCGAAGCATGTCTTTTCCTCCCCCGAGGTGCGTCGATTTTCGGCATGCTTAGCGAGTATCGCGCCTGTCGATCAACCGATGCGGAGCATTCGACCGCCGCGACGGCGGCGATTCTGAGGCGTGGGCGCCCGGAAAACAGGCTTGTCCGGTCCTTGGCCAAAAAAGTTCGACCACATTTTTTCTATAAGCGTGGCCGCACTTAGAAAAACATAGGTTTTCACTGCTCTCGCGGGTGCGAAGGAAATGCCGCGATGCGGTATCTCGATGCCCCTGAAACGGTCTCACTTGAAAGTATTTTCCCGCCGGTCGCGAGGCACTTGCAAGCCCTTTGCGGCGTTGGGGATTTAGACCGTGTTAAGCACGTTCTGACAGTCTGAAGCTCCCTGTCCGGGATTCGCCGATGTTCGCTCGACTGCAACCCTACCTGCCGACCGCGGCGCTTCTTCTCCTGATCACGTACTTCGTCTTTCACGCTCTGACGGGCGAGAGAGGCCTGCTTTCCTCGTCTCAACGCAACGCGGACTTGGCCGCCAAGACGATGGAACTTAAGAAGATCCGCGCTGAGAGGATGGACCTGGAGGCCCGGGCTCGTCTATTACGCAGCGGCAGCTTGTCGGCCGATCTTCTGGAGGAACGTGCGCGTTCGCTCCTTGGATACGCCGATCCCAAGGACTACGTGATCCGCACCAAGCGCTGAGCTGGGTCGGCTCCCGCCGGTCCTAAGCTGCCTTGTAGACCACGCTTCGAGTTGCAGCTCGAGGGGCGGTCTAGGCGTCAACATGAGCGCGTTCCTGCGCCGGAAGCCGTTCGCGGCGGGCAATGGAAGCCTCTGAGATGAAGGCCGTTATGATGATTGGCCAGGGAGAGTTTAATGGCGCGAACGCGCAAGGGTGAAGCCCCGGCGGAGAAGGTCACCGACACCGGTGTCAACGCCTTCGTCGGCAAGGAAGAGCTTCTCAAATTCTATCAGGACATGCTGCTGATCCGCCGCTTCGAGGAGCGCGCCGGCCAGCTTTACGGCATGGGCCTGATCGGCGGGTTCTGCCACCTCTATATTGGTCAGGAAGCCATTGCGGTCGGCATGCAGTCGATCTCGCACAAGGGCGACCAGATCATCACCGGTTACCGTGACCACGGCCACATGCTGGCCGCCGGCATGGACCCGAAGGAAGTCATGGCCGAGCTCACCGGTCGCGCTGGCGGTTCGTCGCGCGGCAAGGGCGGCTCGATGCACATGTTCGACATCGCCACCGGCTTCTACGGCGGCCACGGCATCGTCGGCGCCCAGGTGGCGCTCGGCACCGGTTTGGCGCTGGCCAACCACTACCAGGGTAACGGCAACGTCTCGTACGCCTACTTCGGCGACGGCGCGGCCAACCAGGGTCAGGTCTACGAGAGCTTCAACATGGCCCAGCTGTGGAAGCTGCCGGTCGTGTACGTGATCGAGAACAACCAGTACGCCATGGGCACCAGCGTCGAGCGTTCGGCGTCGGAAACCGCCTTCCACAAGCGCGGCGTCTCGTTCCGGATCCCGGGCGAGGAAGTCGACGGCATGGACGTGGTGGCCGTGCGTGAAGCCGGCGCCCGCGCCAGCGAGCACGCCCGTAGCGGCCAGGGTCCCTACATCCTCGAGATGAAGACCTACCGCTATCGCGGCCACTCGATGTCCGACCCGGCCAAGTACCGCACCAAGGAAGAAGTCGACGAGGTCAAGACGACCCGCGATCCGATCGATCACATCAAGGAACGCCTGGCCGCGGCCGGCGTCACCGAGGACGATCTGAAGGTCGTGGACGGCGAAGTGAAGCGTATCGTGGCCGAAGCGGCCGAGTTCGCCCGCACCAGCCCCGAGCCGGATCCCTCCGAACTCTACACCGACGTATACCTGGAGGCCGCCGAGTGACGGACATCCTGATGCCCGCGCTTTCACCCACGATGGAGGAAGGCACCCTGGCCAAGTGGCTCGTCAAGGAAGGCGACACCATCAAGGCCGGCGATGTGATCGCCGAGATCGAAACCGACAAGGCGACGATGGAAGTCGAAGCCGTCGACGAAGGCGTGGTCGAGGCCATCCTCGTTCCGGCCGGCTCGGAAAACGTCAAGGTCAACACGATCATCGCCAAGCTGGCGGGTGAAGACGGCGCTTCGGCGTCGGCGGCTCCGGCCGCCGCCCCGGTCGTCGCCGAAGCCGCTCCGGCTCCGGTCGCCGCGGTTCCGGCCCCGATCGCCGCCGCCTCGAACTTCGCGGATCCGGAACTGCCGGAAGGCACGCCGACCAAGAAGATCACCGTGCGCGACGCCCTGCGCGACGCCATGGCCGAAGAGATGCGCCGCGACGACCGCGTGTTCCTGATGGGCGAGGAAGTCGCTCAGTACCAGGGCGCCTACAAGGTCAGCCGCGAACTCCTGCAGGAGTTCGGCGACAAGCGCGTCATCGACACCCCGATCACCGAGCACGGCTTCGCCGGCATGGGCGTCGGTGCGGCGATGGCCGGCCTGAAGCCGATCGTCGAGTTCATGACCTGGAACTTCGCCATGCAGGCGATCGACCACATCATCAACTCGGCCGCCAAGACGCTTTACATGTCGGGCGGTCAGATCAAGTCGTCGATCGTGTTCCGCGGTCCGAACGGCGCGGCTTCGCGCGTCGGCGCCCAGCACAGCCAGGACTACGCGGCCTGGTACGGCAACATCCCTGGCCTGAAGGTCATCGCGCCGTACGACGCGGCCGACGCCAAGGGCCTGCTGAAGGCCGCCATCCGCGACCCGAACCCGATCGTCTTCCTCGAACACGAGATGATGTACGGCCACGAGTTCGACATCCCGGACGTCGAGGACTACGTCGTGCCGATCGGCAAGGCCAAGGTTCGCCGTCAGGGCACGGACGTGACCCTGGTCGCCTACAGCCGCATGGTGGGCTTCGCCCTGCAAGCCGCTGAAGCGCTGGCCGCCGAAGGCATCTCGGCCGAGGTCGTCGACCTGCGGACCATCCGCCCGATGGACCACGCGACGATCCTGGAAAGCGTCAAGAAGACCAACCGTCTGGTCACGGTCGAGGAAGGCTGGGGCCCGATGGGCGTCGGCTCCGAGATCGTCGCCCGCATCACGGAGTTCGGCTTCGACTACCTGGACGCCCCGCCGCTGCGGGTCCACCAGGAAGACGTGCCGCTGCCCTATGCGGCCAACCTGGAAGCCCTGTCGCTGCCGTCGGTCGACAAGATCGTGAAAGCGGCCAAGGCGGTCTGCTACCGCTAAGATCGGCGCGGCCCCCGCTCCTGATGGGCGGGGGCCGCATCGTCTTGGCCAACGAATTCATCCCGCCCCAGGGCGGGGTATCGTGGACGCCGGCCAACTAGGTCGAAGACGTCCCGAACGCTTGAGGAAAGAGCTCAAATGTCGATCGACATCCTGATGCCCGCCCTGTCGCCCACCATGGAAGAGGGCACCCTCGCCAAGTGGCACGTCAAGGTCGGCGACACCGTCAAGGCCGGCGACGTCATCGCCGAGATCGAGACCGACAAGGCCACGATGGAAGTCGAAGCCGTCGATGAAGGCGTGATCGAAGCCATCCTGGTCGACGCCGGGACCGAGAACGTCAAGGTCAACGCGCTGATCGCCAAGCTGGCGGGCGAGGGCGAAAGCCCCGCGCCGGCTCCGGTCGCCGCGCCCGCCGCCGCTGTCGCCGAGGCCCCGAAGGCCGCCGCTCCGGCCCCGGCTGCTGCGCCGGCCGCGCCGGCTCCGGCTGCTCCGGTCGCCGCTGACGGCTCGCGCGTCTTCGCCTCGCCGCTGGCCCGCCGCCTGGCCGCCGCCGCCAATCTCGACCTGAAGTCCATCAAGGGCTCGGGTCCGCACGGCCGCGTCGTCAAGTCGGACGTGGAAGCCGCCCAAGGTTCTGGCAAGTCGGGCGGCGCCCCGGCCGCCAAGGCCGCGCCGGCTGCCGCCGCCGCTGCTTCGGCCCCGGCCGCCGAGCCGCGCAAGGTTCAGTCGCTGGAGCAGATGGGCATCCCCGCCGGCTCCTACGACCTCGTCCCGCTGGACGGCATGCGCAAGACCATCGCGCGCCGCCTGACGGAAAGCTTCCGCGACGTGCCGCACTTCCCGCTGACGATCGACATCGAGCTGGACGGCCTGCTGGCCGCCCGTGCGAAGATCAACAGCCTGCTGGAAGGCCAGGGCGTGAAGGTGTCGGTCAACGACATCGTCATCAAGGCCGCCGCCGTGGCGCTGAAGCGCGTGCCGGAGGCCAACGCCTCCTACACGCCGGAAGGCATCGCCATGCACAAGCATGCCGACATCGCCGTGGCCGTGGCCATCGACGGCGGCCTGATCACCCCGATCATCCGCGCCGCCGAGACCAAGGGCCTGGCCCAGATCTCGGCCGAGATGAAGGACCTGGCCGCCCGCGCCAAGGCCAAGAAGCTGAAGCCCGAGGAATTCCAGGGCGGCACCTTCTCGGTCTCGAACCTGGGCATGTTCGGGATCAAGGCCTTCTCGTCGATCATCAACGAGCCGCAAGGCGCGATCATGAGCGTCGGCGCCGGCGAGCAGCGTCCGGTGGTCAAGAACGGCCAGCTGGCCGTTGCCACGGTCATGACCGTGACCCTGACCTGCGATCACCGCGTGGTCGACGGCGCGGTCGGCGCCAAGTTCCTGGCGGCCTTCAAGCCGCTGATCGAGGAACCGCTGACCCTGATCGTCTAACAAAGCCATCGAAATCCTCGCCTCTCGGTCAAACGCGGGGCGGGGATTTCGAAAGCGGCTCGGCGAGGCCCCATCCTGGATCTTTCAGGACGGGGACGGCCCCGAGGAGAACACGCGATGTCGGTCTACGAATTCTCGGCCAAGACGCTCGAAGGCAAGGACGTCAGCCTGGCTGACTATCGCGGCCAGGTGCTGCTGATCGTCAACACCGCCAGCAAGTGCGGCCTGACCCCGCAGTACGAAGGTCTCGAAGCGCTCTACAAGGCGCACAAGGACCGCGGCCTGACCATCCTTGGCTTTCCCTGCAACCAGTTCGGCGCGCAGGAGCCGGGCACGGCGGAAGAGATCGGCAGCTTCTGCTCGCTGACCTACGACGTGACCTTCCCGATGATGGCCAAGATCGACGTCAACGGCCCCTCGACCCATCCGCTCTACGCCTGGCTGAAGAAGCAGCAGAAGGGCGTCCTGGGCACCGAGGGGATCAAGTGGAACTTCACCAAGTTCCTGATCGACCGCGACGGCAACGTCGTCGAGCGTTTCGCCCCGACCACCAAGCCTGAAGACCTCCAGGTCGCCGTCGAGGCGCTGTTATAGATTTCCCAGGCCGGCCCCAAAGACCGGTCGTTCGACGCCGCTGCTCCCCCGGCTGGCGTCCAAGCTAGGGTAAGACACTATGTCCACGGAATTCGATGTCGTCGTCATCGGCGCCGGTCCGGGCGGCTACGTCGCCGCCATCCGCGCCAGCCAGCTGGGCCTGAAGACGGCGATCGTCGAGCGTGAGAACCTGGGCGGCATCTGCCTGAACTGGGGCTGCATCCCCACCAAGGCGCTGCTGAAGTCCGGCGAGATCTTCGAGCAGCTGTCGCACCTCGACAGCTACGGCCTGGCCGTCGAGAAGCCCTCGTTCGACTTCACCAAGATCATCGAGCGCTCGCGCGGCGTCGCCAAGCAGATGTCGGGCGGCATCGCCTTCCTGATGAAGAAGCACAAGATCGAGGTCATCGAGGGCGAGGCCAAGCTCGAGAAGGGCGCGCCCGCTCCGAAGGTCGTGATCGCGCTGAAGGCCGGCGGCAGCCGCACGGTCCAGGCCAAGAACGTCATCCTGGCCAGCGGCGCCCGCGCCCGCAACATCCCGGCCATCGGCGCCGTTTCCGACGGCGACAAGGTCTGGACCTACCGCGACGCCCTGGCGCCGAAGTCCATGCCCAAGTCGCTGGTCGTGATCGGCTCGGGCGCCATCGGCATCGAGTTCGCCAGCTTCTACCGCGCTCTCGGCGCCGAAGTGACCGTCGTCGAAGCCGTCGACCGCATCATGCCGGTCGAGGACGCCGAGGTCTCCAAGGCCGCCCAGAAGGCCTTCGAGAAGCGCGGCATCAAGTTCCGCATCGGCGCCAAGGTCACCAAGATCGACAAGACCGCCACGGGCGTGTCGGTCTCGGTCGAGGTCGGCGGCAAGGCCGAGCAACTGACCGCCGAGAAGTGCATCGTCGCCATCGGCATCGTTCCGAACACCGAAGGCACGGAAGCCGTCGGCCTGACGCTCGATCGCGGCCACGTGGTCACCGGCAAGCACGGCGAGACCAACGTGCCCGGCCTCTACGCCATCGGCGACGTCGCCGGCGCTCCCTGGCTCGCCCACAAGGCCAGCCACGAAGGCATCCACGCGGCCGAGCACATCGCCGGCTACAAGACCCCGAACGTCCACTCGCCGATCCCGGGTTGCACCTACGCCAACCCGCAGGTCGCCTCGGTGGGCTACACCGAAGCCGCCGCCAAGGCCGCCGGCATCGAGGTCAAGGCCGGCCGCTTCCCGTTCAAGGTCAACGGCAAGGCCGTGGCCGCGGGCGAGACCGAGGGCTTCGTCAAGACCGTGTTCGACGGCAAGACCGGCGCACTGATCGGCGCCCACATGATCGGCCACGAAGTGACTGAGATGATCCAGGGCTTCGTCACCGCGATCACCCTTGAGGCGACCGAGGAAGACCTGCACGGCATCGTCTATGCGCACCCGACCATGTCGGAAGCCATGCACGAAGCCTCGCTCGACGCCTACGGCCGCGTCCTGCACATTTAATCCGTCATCGAACGATTTTCGCGGCGATTGTCGCGAAACTGTCGTCGAAGTGTCGCATTAGGAAGGCCCGTTCGGAGCACCCTCCGGACGGGCCTTTTCACGTCCGGAGCAACGCCATGCGCCGATCCGTCCTGCCCCTGCTGGCCACCAGCGCCCTGGGCCTCGCCACCCCGGCCTTCGCCCAGGACGGCGCCATCGGCGCCGACGAGGCCGCCGCCATGCGCGCCCAGATCTCGGCCCTGAAGGCCCAGATCCAGCTGATGGAACAGAAGCTGGACGCCGCCACCGGCGCGCCCCAGCGCACGGCGGCTCCAGCCGTGGCGGCCGCGCCCCAGCCGGCGACGATCGCGGCGCCTGCACAGTCCAAGGCCCCGCCGCCGACAGAGATCGCCTGGAAGGGCTCGCCCCAGTTCACCAGCAGCGGCGGCCGCAGCTTTAAGGCCAAGGGGCGGATCCAGTCCGATATCGGCTACGTCGGGCGACCCGACGGCTCGACCGATCGCGGCCTGGGCTACGCCGCCGAGATGCGCCGTATCCGCCTGGGCGGGGAAGGGGGGCTGGGCGCCGGCATCGGCTACAAGCTGGAGCTGGAGCTGTCCGACAACAGCGTCGACCTGGTCGACACCTTCGTCACCTACAAGAACGGCGGCCTGCTGCTGTCGATCGGCAACCAGAACCAGTTCCAGTCGCTGGACGAGCTGACCGGCGACACCTCCGGCTCGGTCATGGAGCGCGCGGCCTTCACCGACGCCTTCAATTTCGAGCGCCGTCTCGGGATCGCCGCCCAGTACGAGAAGGCCGCCTGGCTGCTTCAGGCGGGCCTGTTCGCCGACGACATCACCGCGCTCTCAAACGACAGCGACGGCGAGACCGGCGGCGACGAGAACAACAGCTACGGCCTCGACGGGCGTCTGGTCTATGCGCCGAAGCTCGGCGAGGCCCAGCTGCACTTCGGCGGCTCGGCGCACTGGCGGGACCTCAAGCGAGTCGGCGACGCCGGCACGCGCTATCGCCAGCGCCCCTTCGTGCACACCAGCAACACCCGCCTGATCGGGACTTCCACCCTCGACGTCCAGGACGAGGCCCACTACGGGCTGGAAGCCGCCTTCGTGCGCGGACGGCTGCACGGCGCGGCCGAGACCCACTGGCTGCGCAGCGACATCGCCACCGGTCCCGATGCGGAGTTCTTCGGCGGCTATGCCGAGCTGGGCTGGTTCCTGACCGACGACACTCGCGGCTACAAGGGCGGCATCTTCGATCGCGCCAAGCCCAGGAAGCCTTTGGGCGGCGGCGGTCTCGGCGCGGTGCAGGTCAACGCCCGCTACGACTATCTCGACCTCAACGACGGCCCGATCGTAGGCGGCCGCCAGGACGCCTGGATCGCCGCCCTGATCTGGCAGCCGGTCGAGTTCCTGCGCTTCAACGTCAACTACGCCTACCTCTCGTACCAGGACGCTACGCCCCTGGCCGACGGCGACCGCGACTACGGCGTGCACGTGACGGGCGCGCGGATGGAGCTGGATTTTTGAGCCAAGATCCTCCCCCTGAAGGGGGAGGTGGCCCGAAGGGCCGGAGGGGGAAGGAACTTCAGCCTCCGGCGCCTCTTGGAACGTCGCAGTCACGTCCCCCTCCGTCGGCTTCGCCGACACATCCCCCTTCAGGGGGAGGATCTGGACGTCACGGCCGCTTCCTTACCTGCGCATCCACGCTCCATTCCCCGGGCCCGGCAAACACCAGGTAGAGGAACACGAAGCAGAACAGGATCGCCGCCTCGCCGCCGTTCAGCGCCGGCCAGAAACCCTGGCTGGCGTGGGCGATGAAATAGGCCACGGCCATCTGGCCCGACAGGATGAAGGCCACGGGCCGGGTGAAGAGACCCAGCACCAGAAGGCCGCCGCCGACCACCTCGAGCCAGGCGGCCGCCAGCAGCATGGGCGGCAGCGGATCGGGCGCGCCGGGCTGCGGGGCGGGGAAGTGGAACAGCTTCATCAGGCCATGCTCCATGAAGAGCAGAGCGGCGATCACCCGCAGCAGGCTCAGCACCCGCGGCGTCCACACGTAAAGTCGTTCCAAGCGCGTCTCCCGTTCGCTGTCGTCCGAAGAACCGGACGCCGCACGAGGCGGCGACCGTAAGCTCTACTGAAACGCGGCGCGCGGGCCCTGGTTCGTCAGGCGGCGGCCTCGGCCATGCGCTGGATGGCGACATAGTCGGTCTTGCCGCTGCCCAGCACGGGCACCTGGGTGACCTTGAGGATCTTGCGCGGCACGGCCAGCTCGGGCGCGCCGATCGACTGGGCGTGGGCCACCAGCGGCGCGGCGTCTGCGCTCTGGCAGTCGGTGACCAGCACCAGGCGCTCGCCCTTCTTCTTGTCGGGCATCGAGATGACGGCGTGGCGGGCGGTCGGCCATACCGCCACGGCCAGGTCTTCCGCAGCGGTCAGAGACACCATCTCGCCGCCGATCTTGGCGAAGCGCTTCACCCGGCCCTTGATGGTGATCCACTGGTCGTCGGTCATGGTGACCACGTCGCCGGTGTCGTGCCAGCCGTCCTCCGGGGCGTCGACGCCGCCGTCCTCACGCAGGTAGCCTGACATGATGTTGGGACCGCGCACGAAGAAGCGTCCGCCCTCGACAATGCCCTCGACGGGCTCGATGCGGGTCTCCATGCCGGGCAGCAGACCGCCCACCGTGCCAGGGCGGTTGTCGGTCGGCTTGTTGACCGCGATCACCGGCGAGGCCTCGGTGGCGCCGTAGCCCTCCAGGACCGGCACGTCGCCGAAACGCTCCTTGATCAGGGCGTGGGTCTCGTCGCGGACCTTCTCGGCGCCGCAGACGATGAACTGCAGGCCGCCCAGCTCGTCGGTTTCCGAGGCCCGGGCGTACTGGTTGACGAAGGTGTCGGTGGCCAAGAGCAGCGAGGCCTTGGCGTCCTTGATCAGCGGCGGGATCTGCTTGGTATGCAGCGGCGAGGGGTACTCGAACGCCTTCATGCCTTGCAGCAGCGGCAGGATCACCCCGCCGGTCAGGCCGAAGCAGTGGAACACCGGTAGCGGGTTGAACATCACCCAGTTGGGATCCAGCGGAATGTGCGCGGCGATCTGGGCGGCGTTGGAAACGAGGTTGGCCTGGGAGAGCACCACGCCGCGCGGCGCGCCGAAGCTGCCCGAGGTGAACAGCACCACACCCTTGTCCGAGGGTTTGGCGGGGGCGCGGAACTGGCGCGGGAAGGCCCCGGCGGCGGCGGCGAACAGCTTGTCGGCCAGGCCGATCGTCTTTCGCACGTCCTCCAGGTAGACCACCTTGGCCAGGTCGTCGATCGCGTCGACCACGTCGTGCAGCTTGCCCAGTTCGATGAACTTGTGGGCGGTCAGCACGTGCTTGACGTTGGCCAGCTTCACCGCGGCCTTGATGTTCCGCAGGCCCGCCGTGAAGTTCAGCATGGTGGGCACGCGGCCGAAGGCGTGCAGGGCGAAGAACACCACAACCGCGCCGACGCCCGACGGCAGCAGCACGCCGACGTGCTCGCCGGGCTTGGTCATGGCCGCGACCTTGCGGCCCAGCGCGAAGCTCGCTCGGATCAGGTCGGTATAGCTGAGCGGGTTGCGGTCCTGGTCCTCCAGGATCGGCTTCTTCGCTCCGAACTTGTCCTTGGCGTCGATAAGGGCGTCGAAGAGCGCCTTCTGGCCGTCTTCCGCTTTGTAAACAACCGGCATGCCGGCGAAACCTCCCACAAAGACGGTGGTTCCGCCCTCGTTCGATTGAGACGGGACCCTAGCGGCCCTGGCGCGGTTTGCAAAGATCGGTCACGTTTCGTGAGCGAACCGCGTTCTTCAGATGGTGCGCCGGGCCTTGTGGCTCAAGGCGTGGCGGGCTTTGAGCGCCCTGCGGTCTGGACGGCCGTCAGAACGGCTTCCAACCAAGCTTGCCGGACCGAATCTCGCTCCAGGTGCAGTGCGTGACGTCCGCCCGGCAGCCGGGTCGGCCGGCAGTCGGCCAGCGCCTTGCAGACGCTGTCCTGGGCGAAGGCCGGCGTGATCGTGTCGGCGTCGCCGGCCAGCAGGACCACCGGCGCCTTCACGCGGGAAAGGTCGCGGGCCGTCACGTCCAGCACGTCGTAGAAGGCCGCGTACTGGCCAAGGCTCGGCGCGCCCATCCGCAGGTCGGGATTGGCGGTCTGCCAGGCGTGGTTCACCGCGCCGCGGACCGGGTCGCTGGTGAGGCCCTGCGCCCGATCGTCCGGACCATCGCGTCGCCAATCACCGGCGCCCGGCCAGGCCTGCGAAGACAGCCGAAGCCGCCGCGCCCACTGAGCCGCCTCGATCAACTGGCCCTTGGGACGGGGCAGGGACGACAGCTCGAAGACCGGGGCCGACAGGACCAGCGAGTCGAGCATCAGGCCTTCCTCGACCGCGCGCAGGGCCACAAGGCCGCCCTGGCCCTGGCCCAGCGCCGTCAGCGGCAGGCGGCCGTCGGGGCGGATCACCACCTTGACCATGGCCTTGGTCGCGGTGACGTCGGGCGCATAGCTTTCGACATGGCCGCGATCGCGCCTGTCGGCCAGGCGCTCGGAGCCGCCCTGGCCCTGGCGCTCCAGGATCCAGACGACGACGCCCTTGGCGTTGAGGTCGCGAACGGTCTCGAACCAGGTTTCGGCGCTTTCGCCATAGTCGGCCAGGATCAGCACCTGGCCGGTCGCCGCGCCGCTCGGCCCCGAGACGCCGTAGCGCTGCACCTTGTCGTCTCCGACCTGCACGTAGCCCCAGGCCCAGCCGGGCGGCGGCAGGAAGCGGCGCTCCAGGCCCGGCGGCGTGCGGGTGTCGGCGAAAGGCGCGCGCGATCCTTGCTCGCCGCAGGCGAAAAGAGGCAGGGCGAGCAGCAGAACGAGAGCGAAGCGACGCATATACGCCACTCATTTCGCGCCTTTGCGCCGCATGCAAGATCGAGAGCTTGATCCGGAGGCCAAGAAGGCCGATCTAGGCCCACATGGTCACGTTGATCGACACGCTGAAGGCCCGCGGTCCCGAGGATCGCGCCGTTCGCCACCCCGAAAAGCAGAATCGCCCGGACACGCCGGTCCTGCGCAAACCCGAGTGGCTGCGCGTTCGCGCCCCTGGTTCGGGCCAGTACAACGAGACCAAGGGCATCGTGCGCGAGCACAAGCTGACAACGGTCTGCGAAGAGGCGGCCTGCCCGAACATCGGCGAGTGCTGGAGCCAGAAGCACGCGACCATGATGATCATGGGCGAGATCTGCACCCGCGCCTGCGCCTTCTGCAACGTCACCACCGGCCTGCCGACCCAGCTCGACCCCGACGAACCGCGCCGCGTGGCCGAGGCCGTCGCCAAGATGGGCCTGAACCACGTGGTCATCACCTCGGTGGACCGCGACGACCTGATCGACGGCGGCGCCCGTCACTTCGCTGAGGTGGTCACGGCCATCCGCGCGGCGGCCCCCAAGACCACCATCGAGATCCTCACCCCCGACTTCCTGCGCAAGGACCGGGCCGAGAACGTGGTCATCGACGCCCGTCCGGACGTCTTCAACCACAACCTCGAGACCGTGCCGCGGCTCTATCTGAAGATCCGCCCTGGCGCCCGCTACTACAACTCGCTGCGCCTGCTGGAGCGGGTGAAGGAGCGCGATCCTTCCCAGTTCACCAAGTCCGGCCTGATGGTCGGCCTGGGCGAGACCAAGGAAGAGGTCATGCAGGTCATGGACGACATGCGTTCGGCCGGCGTCGACTTCATCACCATCGGTCAGTACCTGCAGCCGACCCGCAAACACGCGGCCATCGACCGCTTCGTGACTCCGGAAGAGTTCAAGGCCTATGAGGCGATCGCCCGGGCCAAGGGCTTCCTGATGGTGTCGTCCAGCCCGCTGACGCGCTCGTCGCACCACGCGGGTGAAGACTTCGCCAAGCTGCAGGCGGCTCGCCGGGCCCTGGACGCCAAGGCCGGCTGACACCTTGCACCGCCACGTCGTCACCCGGGTGCTGCCCTACGCGCCCGAGCAACTCTTCACGCTCGTCGGCGACGTCGAGGCCTATCCGTCGTTCGTGCCGTGGATCACCGGCATGCGGACCTGGAACGCCCACGAGAGCGGCGAGGTCAGCAGCCTCGACGCCGAGGCGCAGGTGGGCTTCTCGTTCCTGCGCGAGAAGTTCGCCACCCGCGTTCGCCGCGACCGCTCGGACCTCAGCGTCACCGTCAGCCTGCTCTATGGCCCGTTCAAGCGGCTGTCGAACCAGTGGCGGTTCTCCGAGCACCCGGACGGGACGACCATCGATTTCGTCATCGACTTCGCCTTCAAGGCAAAGCTGCTCGACGCCATGCTGGCGGCCAACATGGACCGAGCGGTCGACAAGCTGATCGCCTGCTTCGAGGCCCGCGCGGCCCAGCTTTACGGCGCCAAAGCCTAGTCGCGCTTGCTGGCGGCTTCCTCGACGCGGTCTGCGAAGTCCCCGAGGTTGGCGAACAGGTTCTCGACCGCGAACACCAGGCCGAAAGTCCGCGCGGCGTCGTCGAAGGCCAGCTCTCGGGTCGCCCCGACGTCGCGCATGCCCTCGATGGCGTCCTGGAAGGCCTTGTGGCTCTCGGCGAAGGCCAGGCGGTCCGGCCTGGCCGCGCCCGAAAGGCTCTGGGCGGCCGCCCGCAGATAGGCTGAAGACGCCGCCAGCATGGCCGCGCTCGGCGGCGCCAGGACCGGAGCGGGCAGGGGCTCGCGCAGCGCCCGGCCGATCATCACGCAGTCGTTGCGCAGCCTCCACAGCGTGCGGGGCAGGGCGTCCGACACCGAGCGGTCCGACAGCTTGCTGGCCGTCTCGCGGTCGGCCTCGGTGATCGCCGTCTGCAGCTTGGCCAGGGCTTTCAGGGTCTCGTCGTAGTGCTCGCGGGGATCCAGCGTGCTGGGCTTGCTCTCGAGCTTGGCGGCGTAGTGCGACAGCAGGTCGGCCAGCAGGCCGGCGGCCTTCTGGCTGCTCTGCACCACCGACTCGTGGGCGCGGGCGGGGAAGATCAGCAGGGTGGCGGCCACGCCCACCAGGCTGCCCACGGTGATCTCGGCCACGCGCAGGAAGGCCGCCGTCAGCGGGTCCATGTGCGTCGTGGTGCCGATCAGCATGATCACCGCGGTCACCGGCGCCACCTTGAAGGCTGGCCGCACCGCCGCGAGGAAAGCGAGGGAAGCCGCGCAAGCCGCCAGGATCACGCCCCCCCATTCGGGGTGTCGCGTGTGCAGCCAGGCCGCGCCGGCGCCCACAGCCGCCCCGACCACCGTGCCCATGAACCGTTCGATCGAGGCGGTGATGGTCGCGCCCAGGCTCGACTGGACGACGATCACCGCCGTGAACACCGCCCAATAGCCCTGCGGCAGCCGCAGAAGCGTCGCCAGGGCGTAGGCCGCCACGACCGCCGCCGAGACCCGCACGGCATGCCGAAGCTCGCTCTGCCGCCGGGCGGCCGCCGCCAGGGCCGAACGCGAGAAGCCCGCGCCGACGAACCGCCGCCAGTCGGAAGGCGCGCTGTCGGGCATCAGTCGGCCACCGCCTCGCGCAGCATTTCCAGGGCTACCTGGATCGCCGCCAGTTGCACGGCCTCGCGGGTCTGGCCATCGAACCGTTCGTGCCGGTGGGCGACCGAGCGATTGGCCCGCGCCACGGCGAAGTGGACCGTGCCGACGGGCTTCATAGGCGTGCCGCCGCCCGGACCGGCGACGCCGGTAATCGCCACGGCCACATGGGCGTTGCTGGCGGCCAGGCCGCCTTCGGCCATCATTCGCGCGACCGGCTCAGAGACCGCGCCGTTGTCGGCGATCAGGTCGCCCGGCACGCCTACCTGCTCGGTCTTGGCCCGGTTGGTGTAGGTGACGAAGCCACGCTCGAAGACGTCCGAGGCTCCTGAGATCGCGCAGATCGATCCGGCCACCAGTCCGCCGGTGCAGCTTTCGACCGTGGCCAGGCGCAGCTTCTTCTCGCGCGCCTCATCGATGAGCAGCCGGGCGAGTGTCTGGATCTCGATGGGAAACATCGCCTACTTCCAGTTGCGATTGTCGTGGTCTTCAAGCGAAGATGAGTCGTTCAGCCGTCGAGGTGATTATGACTGTGAGTCGCGTCCACGCCATGCTGGCGATCGCCGCCATCGCCGCCGCCGGCGTCTATGCCGGGGTCGCGCTGGTCAATGAGCCGGCCTGCGCCGAAATCGCCGACCGCGATCCGGCGCGGTTTTCGCCGCTCGGCGCGCGCTACGCCACCGACGGTTTCAAGCTTGAGCGCCAGCGCGGCGTCAGCCAGTGCAGCGGCGAAGGCGGCCGGATGTCGTGCCTGCTGACGGACCCTGGCAGCTTCCGGGTGACGACCGGCGGCGAGCGCAAGACCTACAGCGCGCCGCCGCTGGTCAAGCTGCGCATCTCCTCGGACGGTCGCTCGATCCGCTGTGCGCCAGTGAAGGGCGTCTAGAGCGGCGTTTCCACCGTCGCCACCGCCTGGGCGGCCAGGCCCTCGCCTCGGCCGGTGAAGCCCATCTTCTCGGTCGTGGTCGCCTTCACGCTGACGCGGTCCAGCGGCAGGTCGAGGATCTCGGCCAGGCGGGCGCGCATGGCCTCGCGGTGCGGCTTGATCTTGGGGCGCTCGCAGATCAGCGTCACGTCCACGTTGATCAGGCGGCCGCCGCGCCGGCGCACCAGGTCGACGGCGTGGATCAGGAACTTGTCCGAGGCCGCGCCCTTCCATTGCGGATCGGTCGGCGGGAAATGGTCGCCGATGTCGCCGTCGCCGATGGCGCCCAGCACGGCGTCGGTCAGGGCGTGCAGCCCGGCGTCGGCGTCCGAGTGGCCGATCAGGGTCTCGTCGTGGGCGATCTCGACGCCGCACAGCCAGACCGACTCGCCGGGGCCCCAGCGGTGGGCGTCGAAACCCTGGCCGATGCGGGTGATGCGGGCCGCGCCCGCCAGCCGTTCGGCCATGGCGAAGTCCTCCGGATAGGTCAGTTTGGTCAGCAGCGGATCGCCGGGCGCGATGGCGACCTTGCCGCCGTCGGCCTCGACCACCTGGGCGTCGTCGGTCGGTTCGGCCTGACCGGTCCAGGCGGCGTAGGCGGCCAGCAGGCGGTCGCGGCGGAAGGCCTGTGGGGTCTGGGCCCGCCAGAGGCCGTCGCGTGAGGTCGTGGTCGCACCCGAGTCGCCGGCGCGCTTGAGGGTGTCGGCCACCGGCAGGGCCGGGACGACGCCGTCCGCGTCGTCCAGCGCGGCCAGCACGCCGTCGACCACGGTCTTGGTCAGGAAGGGGCGGGCCGCGTCGTGGACCAGCACGGGCTCGTCCGCGGGACGGTGGGCGAGGGCGGCCAGGCCCGACTGCACCGACAGGGCGCGGGTGGCGCCGCCGGGCGCGAACCGCCAGCCTTCCAGGCCGGCCAAGGTTTCGCCCAGCATGTCCTGCATGCTCGGGTCGGTCACGATTGCGAGATCAGCGGCGCCGGACGCCAGAAGGGCCTCGACCGACCAGCGCAGGACCGGTTTTCCAGCCAGATCCCGCCACTGCTTGGCCTGGCCGGATCCGGCCCTGGTACCGCTGCCTGCGGCGACGACGATGGCTGAGAAGGTCATGGCCCGTGTCTAACGTTGTCGTCGCGCATGTCCAGTGAACGGAGGGCTTTACTGCGCTGCACAATGTGCCTAAAAACACAGCGGTGGGGATGATCATAAAATGAGCAAGCAGCTCGCAGTCGGCGCCGTCACGGTGCCCGGGCGGGTATGGATTGCGCCTATGACCGGCGTATCCGACCTCCCGTTCAGAGAAACGGCCACGCGCCTCGGCGCTTCATACGTGGCCACCGAAATGGTCGCCTGCGCGGAATTCGCGAAGGGCCGGCCCGACGTCGTCCGCCGCGCGGCCGTCGGAGAAGGCCTGCCGCTTATGGTCGTACAGCTCGTCGGCCGCGATCCGGAGTTCATGGCGCACGGCGCCCGCCTGGCGGCTGAAGCCGGGGCCGAGATCATCGATCTCAACTTCGGCTGCCCGGCCAAGGAAGTCACCGCCGGCGCCGCCTCGGGCTCGGCCCTGATGCGCGAGCCCGACCTGGCCGAGGCCCTGGTGGCTGCCGCCGTCGAGGCCGTCGACGTGCCGGTAACCGTCAAGATGCGCCTGGGCTGGGACGACGCCAGCCGCAACGCGCCCGAGATCGCCGCCCGGGCCGAGGCCGTCGGGGCCCGCGCCATCACCGTACACGGCCGCACCCGCTGTCAGTTCTACAAGGGCGAGGCCGACTGGGCCGCCGTCGCGCCGGTCAAGCAGGCCGTCTCGGTGCCGGTGCTGGTCAATGGCGACATCGTCGACGCAGACAGCGCTCGCAGGGCGCTGGAGCAGTCCGGCGCCGACGGCGTCATGATCGGTCGCGGCGTCTACGGCCGCCCGTGGATCGCCCAGGCCATCGAGGCCGCGCTGGACGGCCGCGATTTCCTCGAGCCGCAGGCCGAGGAACGCCTGGCTATCGCGCTCACCCATTTCCGCCGCAGCCTGGCCTTCTATGGCGAGCGCCTGGGGCTGAAGATGTTCCGCAAGCACCTGGCCTCGTACATCGAGGCCGCGCCCTGGCCGGAAAGCGCCGAGGACCGCCGCGCCGCGCGCGCCAGCCTTTGCCGCATCGAAGACCCCGCCGCTCTCGAGATCGCCCTGGCCGACCTTTGGCTGGCCGGCGGGAGGATCGCCGCATGACCGACCGCGCCCGCGTCCTGTCCGGCCCTGCGCTGGACGCCCTGAAGGCCGCCGCCTTCGAGCTCAGCCCCGAGCCGGCCCTGGTGGTCGACCGCGAGGGCGGCCTGGTGGCGGTGAACGAAGCCGCCGAGGCTCTGTTCGGCCACGGTCTGTCGCTGCTGGCCCGCGGCCGCTTCCGCGCCGCCCTGCCGCCGGGTTCGGTGCTGGTCTCGCTGATGGACCGCGCGGTGTTCGAGGGCGCGCTCGTCCGCGAGCATGGGGTCGAGGTCAATCTGTTCGGTCAGCCGCCGTTTGAGGCCGACGGCGCCGCCGTGCCCCTGGGCGACGGCTCGGTGCTGCTGACCCTGCACGTCAAGGGCGCCCTGGGCGTCGAGCGCGCCGCCGACCAGGCCGGACTGCGCTCGGTCGTCGGCCTTGGCCGCATGCTGGCCCACGAGATCAAGAACCCGCTGGCCGGCATTCGCGGCGCGGCCCAGTTGCTGAAGACCGGCGCCAGCGCCGCCGACCAGCCGCTGGCTCAGCTGATCGTCGATGAAACCGACCGCATCCGCCGTCTCGTCGATCGCATGGAAGCCTTCTCCGACCAGGCCCCGACCCCGCGCGAGGCGGTCAACATCCACCAGGTTCTGGACCGCGTGCGGGCCCTGGTCGCCAATGGCGTCGCCGACGGCCTGCGCCTGCGCGACCACTACGACCCCTCGCTGCCGCCGGTCTGGGGCGATGAGGACCAACTGATCCAGATCTTCCTGAACCTGGTGAAGAACGCCTCCGAGGCCGCCCACATGCGCGGCGACGGCCAAGGCGAGCTGACCATCCATACGGCCTGGCGCCCGGGCGTCCGTGTGCGCGGCGCCGACGGCAAGTCGGCTTCCAGCGCCCCGATCGAGATCCGGGTGCAGGACAACGGTCCCGGCGTTCCGCAGAGCCTGCGCGAGCACCTGTTCCAGCCCTTCGTGACCACCAAGGCCAACGGCACCGGCCTTGGCCTGGCGCTGGTCACCAAGCTCGTGACGGCCCACGGGGGCCTGATCGATTTCGAATCCGAGCCCGGCCGCACCGTGTTCCGCGTGTTGCTGCCTGTGGCGCCTGAGCCTTCCTTGGGAGACGCGTGAGTACATGAACGCCGCAAACAAGAAGATTCTGATCGCTGACGACGACTCCTCGGTGCGTCTGGTGCTCAGCCAGGCCTTCACCCGTCTCGGCTATCAGGTCAGGGCTACGGGTAACGCCACGACGCTGCTGAAGTGGGTCAGCGACGGGGAGGGCGATCTGGTCGTCACCGACGTGATGATGCCCGACGAGAACGTGTTCGACGTGCTGCCGCGCATCCGAAAGGAGCGCCCCAAGCTGCCGATCATCGTGATGAGCGCGCAGAACACCCTGCTGACGGCGGTCAACGCCGCCGACGCCGGGGCCTTCGAATACGTCTCCAAGCCCTTCGATCTGGACGACGTCACCGCCGCGGCCCGCCGCGCCCTGTCGCGTCCGGCCGACGCCGAGGCCTCCAAGGCCCAGGCGCGCGCCATGCGGGACGAGCGCCTGCCGCTGATCGGTCGCTCGGCGCCGATGCAGGAGGTCTACCGCACCATCGCCCGCCTGGTCGGCGCGGATCTCACCGTCCTGATCCTGGGCGAGAGCGGCACGGGCAAGGAACTGGTCGCACGGGCCCTGCACGACCTGGGTCGCCGTCGCGACGGCAAGTTCGTGGTCATCAACCTGGCCGCCGTGCCGCGCGAGCGGGTCGAGGCCGAGCTGTTCGGGCGCGGGGAGGGCGACAACGGCCGCCTCGTCGAGGCCGACGGCGGAACCCTGTTCCTGGACGAGATCGGCGACATGCCGCTCGACGCCCAGACCCGCCTGCTGCGGGTGATCGACGGCACCGAACCGGTCATCAACCCCAAGACCGGCCGCCGCCCGAACGTGCGGATCATCGCCGCCACCAACCGCGACCTGCGCGGCCTGATCCAGCAAGGCCTGTTCCGCGAGGACCTGTTCTTCCGCCTCAACGTCGCGCCCGTGCGCCTGCCGCCGCTGCGCGACCGCGCCGAGGATATTCCGGATCTGGCCCGCACCTTCCTGCTGCGCGCCAACCGCGAAGGCCTGCCGGCCAAGACCATCGACCAGAGCGCGCTCGATCGCATGAAGAGCCACTCCTGGCCGGGCAACGTGCGCGAACTGGAAAACCTGATCCGGCGGATGTGCGCCCTCTATGCCGAGGAGCTGATCACCGCCCGCATCGTCGATCGCGAGCTGCAGGACCATGCGCCCGCGCCGCGCGCCGACGAGGGGCCCGTGACCCTAGCCGCCCTGGTCGAGCGCCACCTGTCCTCGCACTTCGCCGAACAGCCGGACGGCGTGCCGGCGGCCGGCCTCTATGACCGCGTGCTGCAGGAAGTCGAGCGCCCGCTGATCCAGCTGACCCTGTCGGCCACGCGCGGCAACCAGGTCAGGGCCGCCGAGATCCTCGGCCTGAACCGCAACACCCTGCGCAAGAAGATCCAGGACCTGGGCGTGGAGATGAGCCGCGGCCGTCGCTAGTCGATCAGCCGGGTCCATTGCTGACGCTTTTTCAGCACATCGGTGTTGAGTTTAGGGCACACCCCGCCCTAAACTCGCGCCGATGAGTTCGGTCCCGTCAGTCTCGGAATCGGAAGACCGCCCGCGCCGCTTCAGCCGGTCGTGGTGGCGCGAACTCTTGAGATCACGCTACGTCCTGGGCGGCGGCTATGTTCTGGCCGCGATCCTGACCGCGACGGGCGTTGGCCTTGCCTCGTCTCCGCCCTCGACGGGGCCCATCGGTCCGGCCAGCACCGCCATCCTCGTGGTGCTCGGCTTCAACCTCGCCCTGATTCTCTGCGTCGCCGCGATTGTCGGCTGGCGGTTGCTCGACCTGATCGACGCCCGCTCCAGCGACGCCGGCGCTCGCCTGCACCTGCGCTTCGTGGGCCTGTTCTCCGTGGCGGCCGTGGCCCCGGCGGTGATCGTGGCCCTGTTCTTCGGCGTGCTGGTCAACCGCGGCGTCGACGGCTGGTTCAGCAAGCGGGTGACGACCGTGGTCGAGAACTCGGCCACCGTGGCGCGGTCCTACGTCGCTGAGCAGACCAGCTATATCAGCCAGCACATGGGCCCGATGGCCGCGGACCTGAACACCGCCGCGCCCGCCATGGCTGAGACGCCGGTCGTCTTCGGGCACTTCCTGCGCAATCTGGCCGAGGAGAACGGTTTTTCCTCCGCCTACGTGCTTGATCGCGACGGCCGGATCCTGGCGCGCGCCGAACTCGACGGCGCGCCGCCGTTCCTGGCCCCGCCGCCTTCCAGCTTCCGCTGGACCGACACCGGCGAGATCACCTCGCAGCGCTTCGTGTCGGAAGACCTGTTCCGGGCGCTCTACAAGCTCAAGGGCTTTCCCGACGGCTACCTCTACATCGCCCGGCCGATCGACAAGGGCATCCTCGCCCACCTGATCGAGTCGGAAGAGTCGCTGATCTCCTATCGCGACGCCGCCGTGAACCGGGCCCGCATCCAGGCGATCTTCGGCCTCAGCTATGTCGAGACCGCGCTCCTGGTGCTGGTCGCCGCCGTCTGGGTGGGCATCGCCGCAGCCAACTCGATCGCCGCGCCGGTGTCCGGCCTCGTCCAGGCGGCGGGGCGCGTGTCGGCCGGCGACCTCGACGCCCGGGTCGACGCCGAGGCGGGCCCCGAGGAAATCCGCGCCTTGTCCAATGCTTTCAACATGATGACGGCGGATCTTCAGACTCAGCAGGCGGCCCTGAAGGACGCCAGCCTCGAAGCCGAGCTGCGCCGCCAGTTCATCGAGACCGTGCTCTCGGGCGTCAGCGCCGGGGTCATCAGCCTCGACGGCGACGGCCGTATCTCGGCGCTCAACCGCCGGGCCGGCGAATTGCTGGCGCTGAACGAGGCGGCCGAGGGGCAGGATCTCGTCGAAGCCGTGCCGGAATTCACCCAGGTCCTGGAAGAGATCGGCCAGGGCCGTCCGAACGCCGAGGTCGAAATCGACGTGGTGCGCGGCGGCGAGACCTTGCGGCTGCGCGTCCGCGCCGCCGGCCACGCCGCCGAGGGCCAGGTGCTGACCTTCGACGACGTCACCCGCCTGATGGCCGCCCAGCGCAACGCCGCCTGGAAGGACGTCGCCCGCCGCATCGCTCACGAGATCAAGAACCCGCTGACCCCGATCCAGCTGTCGGCCGAGCGCATCCGGCGCAAGTACCGCAAGGACATCACCGGCGATCTCGAGACCTTCGACCGCTGCACTGACACCATCATCCGCCAGGTCGGCGACATCGGCCGGATGGTCGACGAATTCTCGGCCTTCGCGCGCATGCCCGCGCCGCGCTTCGCGCCGGCTGACCTGGCCGAGCTTCTGCGCGCTGGTGTCTTCGCCCAGCGCGTCGTGGACGCCGACACCGACGTCGTCAGCGACGAGCCCGGCGGCGCGGTCTGGGTCAACTGCGACGCGCGGATGATCGGACAGGCCCTGACCAACATCCTGAAGAACGCCGGAGAGGCGGTCGGTGCGCGGCGGCACGTGACGCCCGAGCCGCGCGGCCACATCGACGCGACCCTGGTCGCCGACGACGAGTCGCTTTGCATCGTCGTCGAGGACAACGGCGTCGGCCTGCCCGCGAAGGATCGCGACCGGCTGGCCGAACCCTATGTGACCACCCGCGAGAAGGGCACGGGCTTGGGCCTGGCCATCGTCAAGCGGATCATGGAGGACCACGGCGGCGAGCTGGTCCTCACCGACGCGCACGGCCATCCCGGCGCGCGCGTCGTCCTGAAGTTCCCGGTGTCGGCGCGGCTCGCCGCGGCGCCGACGACCCACGGCGTAGAGGAGATGACATGAGCGCCGACGTGCTGGTGGTCGACGACGAGGTCGACATCCGCGATCTGGTGGCCGGCATCCTGGAGGACGAAGGCTACGCCGTGCGTACGGCGGCCGACGCAGACCAGGCCCTGGCGGCCCTGCGCGCCCGCAAGCCGGCCCTGCTGGTCCTCGACATCTGGATGCAGGGCGGTGGCATGGACGGGCTGGAGCTGCTCGACATGGTCAAGACGCTCGACGCCGACCTGCCGGTGATCATGATCTCGGGCCACGGCAACATCGAGACGGCCGTCAGCGCCATCAAGCGCGGCGCCTACGAGTTCCTGGAGAAGCCGTTCAAGTCCGACCGGCTGCTGCTGGTGGTCGAGCGGGCCCTAGAGGCCGCCAACCTCAAGCGCGAGAACCGCCGCCTGCGGGCCCAGAGCTTCGCCTCCGACGGCCTGATGGGCAAGTCGCAGGCCGCCCAGGCCCTGCGCCAGATGATCGCCAAGGTCGCGCCGGCCAACAGCCGCGTGCTGGTCGCCGGCCCGCCCGGCTCTGGCAAGGAGCTGGTCGCGCGCCTGATCCATAGCGCCAGCGCCCGCACTCGCGCCGAGTTCGTGGCCGTCAGTTCGGCCGGCATGGCGCCCGAGCGTCTGGACGTCGAACTGTTCGGCGAGGAAGGCGAGGGCGGTCGTCCGCGCAAAATCGGCGTGTTCGAGCGCGCCCACGGCGGCACGCTCTATCTCGACGAAGTGGCCGACATGCCGCGCGAGACCCAGAGCCGCATCCTGCGGGTGCTGGTCGAGCAGCGCTTCCGCCGCGTGGGCGGCGACAGCGACGTGCAGGTCGACGTGCGGGTGATCTCGTCCACCTCGCGCGACCTGCGCGAGGAGATCGCCGCCGGACGCTTCCGCGAGGACCTGTTCCACCGCCTCAACGTCGTGCCGGTGCGCGTGCCAGGCCTGGCCGAGCGGCGCGAGGACATCCCCGAGCTGATCAGCTACTTCATCGAGCGGATCTGCGAGGCCACCGGCATGCAGCGCCGCCGCCTGGGCGAGGACGCCCTGGCGACGCTTCAGGTCCAGGCCTGGCCGGGCAACGTCCGCCAGCTGCGCAACAACGTCGAGCGGATGCTGATCCTGGCCGCCGGCGAGCCTGGCGACCTGATCACCGCCGAGATGCTGAACGCCTCCGAACAGCCGGCCAGCGGCGGTTCGGGCGCGATCGGCGCCGAGCGGATCATCGCCCTGCCTCTGCGCGAGGCCCGCGAGCTGTTCGAGCGCGAGTACCTGAACGCCCAGATCCTGCGGTTCGGCGGCAACATCTCGCGCACGGCCAACTTCATCGGCATGGAGCGCTCGGCCCTGCACCGCAAGCTGAAGTCCCTGGGCGTGGCCGGCGGCCGCGGCGAGGAAGAAGAGTAAGGACCCCATGTCGCGTTTCGCTTACGTCAACGGCCGCTTCGTACGTCACGGCCAGGCCGCCGTGCACATCGAGGACCGCGGCTACCAGCTGGCCGACGGGGTCTACGAGGTCTGGGCCGTGTTCGACGGCAAGCTGGCCGACGCGCAAGGCCACTTCGCCCGGCTGTGGCGCAGCCTCGACGAACTGCGCATCGCCCATCCGATGAGCGAGGCGGCCCTGACCGTCGTGCTGCGTGAAGCCATCCGCCGCAACCACGTGCGCGAGGGCCTCGTCTATCTGCAGGTCACGCGCGGCGTGGCCAAGCGCGATCACGCCTTCCCTAATCCGGCCGTGCCGCCAGCCGTGGTCATCACCGCCCGATCGGTCGACCGCGTCGCCATCGAGGCCAAGGCGGCGAAGGGCTCGGCGGTGATCACCGTGCCCGAGAACCGCTGGGGGCGCTGCGACATCAAGACCATCGGCCTGCTGCCGAACGCCCTGGCCAAGCAGGCCGCCCGCGAACGCGGCGCGATCGAGGCCTGGTTCGTCGACGACCTGGGCCTGGTCACCGAAGGCGCCTCGTCCAACGCCTGGATCGTCGACGCCGACGGCCGCCTGCGCACCCGCGACACCCAGGCCAACATCCTGCGCGGCGTCACCCGCCTGACCCTGCTGGACGTGATCGCGGAGGCCGGCCTGCCGGTCGCCGAGCAGCCCTTCACGGTCGAGGAGGCCAAGGCCGCCAGGGAAGCCTTCATCACCGGCGCCGGCAGTCTGGTCACGCCCATAACCAGCGTGGACGGCGTGAAGATCGGGGATGGAACGGTCGGACCGGTGGCGAGCCGCCTGCGGGCGCTCTATATCGAGAGGGCGCGGGCGGGAGCGATCTAGGGTTTCTCTCCGCCCTGCGTGCATTTTCTCGCCGGAAAGTCATATCAAACGGCGAAAAATGCTCTAGCATGAGCTTGTTTGTGTGGAGGGCGTTCTGCCTTCCGATTTCAACGAGAGGGGAATCCCCAATGTCCGCCGACAAGAAACAGAACCTTCAGGACACCTTCCTGAACAGCGTGCGCAAGTCCAAGACGCCGCTCACCATCTTCCTGGTCAACGGCGTCAAGCTGCAGGGCGTGGTCAGCTGGTTCGACAACTTCTGCGTCCTGCTGCGCCGCGACGGCCAGTCGCAACTGGTCTACAAGCACGCCATCTCGACGATCATGCCGGCTCAGCCCGTTCAGCTGTACGAGCCGAGCGCCGATCAAGACGACTAAGTCCAAGGCTCTTTTGTCAAAATCTACTTCTAAGTCCCCCGATGGACTTATCGATCACGCCGACCCGATCCTTCGGGCCTTCGTGATCCATCCGGTGCGGCCTGCTCGCGGGCAGGCCGCTCTGGAGGCGCGCGATCCCAAGGCGCGCCTCGAAGAGGCCGTCGGCCTCGCCATCGCCCTAGATCTCGACGTCGTCGAAACGGCCATCGCGCCGCTTCGCACCGTCACGCCCGCCACCCTGTTCGGCAGCGGCAAGATCCAGGAATTCAAGGTGATCTGCGAGGTCGAGCATATCGACGTCGCCGTGTTCGACGACCAGCTCACCCCCGTCCAGCAGCGCAATCTCGAGCGCGGCCTGGGCGTCAAGGTGGTGGACCGCACGGGCCTGATCCTCGAGATCTTCGCCCGCCGCGCCCGCACCCGCGAAGGCAAGCTGCAGGTCGAGCTCGCCAGGCTCGACTACGAGCGCTCGCGCCTCGTACGCACCTGGACCCACCTTGAGCGCCAGCGCGGCGGCACCGGTTCGACCGGCGGCCCCGGCGAAACCCAGATCGAACTCGACCGGCGTCTGATCGCCGGCACGATCGGCAAGCTCAAGCGCGAGCTGGAGGAGGTGCGGCGCACCCGCACCCTGCACCGCAGCGCCCGCAAGAAGGTACCGTACCCGACCGTAGCGCTGGTGGGCTATACCAACGCCGGCAAGTCGACGCTGTTCAACCGCCTGACCAACGCCGAGGTCGTGGCCCAGGACATGCTGTTCGCGACCCTCGATCCGACCCTGCGGACGGTGAAGCTGCCTGACGGCCGCCCGGCCATTCTGTCGGACACGGTGGGCTTCATCTCCGACCTGCCGCACGAACTCGTCGAGGCCTTCCGCGCCACCCTCGAGGAGGTGCAGGAGGCCGACGTGGTGCTGCACGTGCGCGACGTCGCCAACCCCGACACCGACGCCCAGGCGCGAGATGTCCAGGCGGTGCTGAGGGAACTGAAGGTCACCGCCGACGACGGCAAGACCGTCGTCGAGGTGTGGAACAAGATCGACCTGGTCGACGGCGAGGAACGCGAGATCCTCGAAGGGCGGGCGAAGCGGGCCGACGCCTCGGCGGTTTCGGCCGTCACCGGCGAGGGCTGCGGCGAGCTGCTCAGGCGCGTCGGCGGCCTGATCGACGACACCCCGCCAATGGCGCTGCGCCTCGGCCCCGCCGACGGCGAGGCCCTGGCCTGGATCTACCGCAATGGCCGCGTGGTCGAGCGCGAGGACATGGAGGACGGCGAGGTCCGCCTGGTCGCCCGCATGGATCCGCAGGCCCTGGGGCGGTTCGAACGCCAGTTCCCCGGCGTGTGGGTGATGCCGATCGGCGACTAGCTGCCCGGCTGCATATTGCCTCGCCTCCCGCATTAGGCGATCTTCCCGATCGTGCAATCGGGAGGCGAGGCATGGCCGCACAGACTTGGGACGGGGTGACGGTGCCCGACGCGGCCACGGTCGTGGTCAAGCGGCTCGAAGGTTTTCAGGCCAAGCCCTACGATGACAATGGCGCCCAGCCCGGCGGGACGTGGACCATCGGCTACGGCTCGATCCGCGACGCCAGCAACCAGCCGATCACGCCCAGCAGTCCGGCGATAACCGAGGCCCAGGCGGTCGACCTGCTGCTGCGCGACATGCTCGGCGCGGCCAAGGACGTGCGCCTGCGCGTCCAGGGCGCGCTGCTGGAATACGAGGCCGCCGCGTTGATCTCGTGGACCTACAATCTCGGCGGCGGGGCCCTGGCCAGCTCGACCATGCTGCGCAAGATCAACGCCGGCGACAAGGCGGCCGTGCCCAGCGAAATGCGCAAGTGGATCAACCAGGAGGGCAAGCCGGTCCTGGGCCTTCTGCGGCGGCGCTGGGCCGAGGCGGCGATCTTCATCGGCATGGACCCGACCAACGCCGTCGTCCGCGCCTGGCGCGAGATTGATACCCTGACCGACTGGCCGCCGTTTTCCTGAAGGCTACTTTCGCTCGGCCGCCTTGGCCGCGTCCCACAACGCATCCATCTCGGCCAGGTCCGACTGATCGGGCGTGCGTCCCTTCTTGGCCAGTTCCGCCTCGATGAAGGCGAAGCGCCGCGCGAACTTGGCGTTGGTGGCGCGCAAGGCGTCTTCTGGCTCCACGTCGAGCTTGCGGGCCAGGTTGGCGCAGACGAACAGGATGTCGCCCAGCTCCTCGCGGGCCTTGGCCTGGTCGCCGGCGTCGATCTCGACCTGCAGCTCGGCCACTTCCTCGGCCAGCTTGGCCAGCACCTCGTCGGTCGAAGGCCAGTCGAAGCCCACGCGGGCGGCGCGCTTGGTCAGCTTCACGGCGCGGGTCAGGGCGGGCAGGCCGGCCGGCACGTCGTCCAGTACGCCGCCCTTCTTCTTGGCCTTGCGCTCCTGGGCCTTCAGCTCCTCCCAGCCGGCCTTCTGGTCGGCCAGGTCGTCATAGGCGTGGTCGCCGAACACGTGGGGGTGTCGGCGGATCATCTTGTCGGAGATCGAACGGGCCACGTCCTCGAAGCTGAAGACGCCTTGCTCCTCGGCCATGCGCGAATGGAACACCACCTGCAGCAGCAGGTCGCCCAGCTCCTCCTTCAGGTCCGGCAGGTCGTTCCGCTCGATGGCGTCGGCGACCTCGTAGGCCTCCTCGATCGTGTATGGGGCGATCGTCGCGAAGGTCTGCTCGATGTCCCACGGGCAGCCGCCCTGCGGGTCGCGCAGACGGGCCATGATCTCGACGAGCGTGAAGAGCGGGTGCTCCTCACTGGGCGGCAGAGGGCGCGGGGCTGGGGGCGGGGAGGCGGTCATCGGGGCTCGCTTGGGCGTGGGCTTGCGCCGCGTCTCGCGCATCCAGCTGGGCGCGGATCTCGGCGTGGCGCTTGGCGTCCAGCGGATAGCGCACGATGATGACCGAGACCAGCACGCCCAGCGCCGCCGGAACCACCGTGTAGAGCACGATCAGGGCGGTATCGCCCTGGGCGCTCGGAATCTTGGGGTCGAAACCCAGCTTCTCCAGCACCAGGAAGACGCCGATGGCCAGGGCGAAGCCCAGCTTCACCGTGCCGTTGACGATGGCGTAAAGCAGGCCGGTGCGGTCGACGCCGGTGTTTAGCCGCTCCTCGTCGCCGATGTCGGCCATCATCGAGCGCACCAGCAGCGGGGCCGCCGAATAGGGCAGGCCGGCCAGCACCAGCACCGCGATGCCGAAGGCGTTGACGCCGTTGGGGGTGATCACCGCGGCGACCTGGAACACGGCGTACATGATCCCGGCGATCGCCAGCGAGACGTGCTTGCCCATGGTCTTGGCGATCCAGGGCCACAGCGGCGCGCCGGCCAGGGCGGCGACGAAATAGACCAGCAGCAGGATGCCGGCCTGATCCTTGGGAATGCCCTTGATGCGCTCGAAGAAGAAGAAGAACAGCGCGCCGCCGATGCCGGGCGCCAGGCCCATCAGGAGGTCGGCCGCCAGCAGCTTCTGCACCGTCGGGCGCTTGAGAAGGCCCAGATACTGCTTCAGGCCCGCCTCGTGCTTCTGGGCCGGCGCGGCCGGCTCGCCCACGACGACGCCGGCCAGCAGAGCCGTCAGCGGCATCAGCACGATGATGAACCAGCCCATGGCCTGCACGCCCGCGGCGTGGTCGCCCTTGAAGGCGAAGGCCACCAGCGGCGGCAGCAGCAGCACGAGGATCATGCCGACCACGTTGCCGGCGCTCCAGAAGCCGTAGATTCGCGAGCGCTGCTGATAGTCCGACGACAGCACCGCGCCCCAGGCCGTCTGGGCCAGCACCGCCATCGAGAAGCCGACATAGACGACGATCAGCCACGCCCAGAGGAAGATCGGGCCTATTCCCGGCTTGGCCATGAACAGGGCGTAGGAGGCGGCCATCAGCAGCGGCACGCTGGCCGCCAGCCAGGGACGGAAGCGGCCCCAGCGGCTGCGGGTGCGATCCATGAGGCCGCCCAGGATCGGATCCAGGATGATGTCGGCCAGCCGCACCAGCAGGAAGGCCGTACCCACCACCGACAGCGAAAGGCCAAGCTCGCTGACATAGTATTCGGGCAGATAGACCACGAGGGGCAGGCCAAGGCCGGCGAGGGGCAGGGTCGGCGAGGCGTAGGCCGCCAGGACGGCGTTTGATCGTCGCGGCTCGGCGGTCATGTTTCACTCCCCGGGGAGCGTCTGCCGCTCCTTTTTACTGAACGGCGATCAGACGCTGCGTCGAGAGTTCTGGCAAGCGACCCGCGTTCAGTCCTTCACGAACCGGCCGTCCTCGATGCGGCGGGCCAGCTGGTCGAAGGCGATGTTCGCGTCGGTCCAGGTCGCCCTGTACTGGGCCTGCCAGATATCCTGCTCGTACCAGTGATAGCGGATGGGCGTGCTGACGCCGTCGGCCGTGACGTACTCGCCGGAGATTCGTGCGCCGCCGTTGCCGAAGCTTTCCATCGACAGCCCCGGCTTGCTGGTCAGTTGGGCTGGCGTGGGCCGGTTGGGCGTCGCATCGTCGATGACGAGGTTAAGGCGGCCGCCCGAGGCGGTCAGGCCGCCGCTGCGGGTCAGGCGGCGCTCGACCGTGCGCTTGAGATCCCGCGCCAGGTAATCGAACTCGCGCGCGCCCAGCTTGTCGGCCTTGGCGGCCAGATCGGGACCGATGCTGACCTCGACCTGGGCCACGGCCGGGGTGTCGGCCAGGGCGGCGACGGGCGGGAAGGCCGCCGTGGCGGCGGCGATGAGGATGAAACGCAGCATGGCCGACGCTCCTCGTTGAACTGACGGTTCTAGTTTGAACCTGCGCCGGCTCCCGCGCCAGTGCGGCCACGCGGCAGGGCGAAGATCAGCCAGGCCAGCAGGGCCGAAGCCACCGATCCGGCCAGGACGCCGATCTTGGTCTCCTCGCGCAGCAAGGCGGCCTCGAAGGCCAGGTTGTTGATGAACAGGCTCATGGTGAAGCCCACGCCGCAAAGGGCCGCTACGCCATAGAGCTGGCTCCAGCTCACACCGGTCGGCTTGCGCGCGAGGCCGAGGGCGATGGCCGCGCCGCTGAAGGCCATGACTCCCGTCTGCTTGCCGATGAAAAGACCCAGCGCCGCGCCCAGAGTGGCCGGCGCCGTCAGGGCCGAGGCGTCGAGCCCGCCGAGCGCCACGCCGGCGTTGGCGAAGCCGAACACCGGCACGATCAGATAGGCGACCCAGGGATTGAGCCCGTGCTCCAGCCGGTGCAGCGGCGAGTGTTCGCCACGGCTCGAGGTCAGGGGAATGGTCATGGCCAGCAGCACGCCGGCCAGGGTGGCGTGCACCCCGGACTTCAGGAACAGGAACCAGAGCAGGGCCCCCAGCAGCAGATAGGGCCACAGGGCGACGACCTTCAGGCGGTTCAGCGCGATCAGCGCCACCAGGACGGCGGCGGCCCCGCCCAGCGCCCAGAGCGTCAGGTGGTCGGTGTAGAAGAAGGCGATGATCAGGATGGCTCCCAGGTCGTCGATGATCGCTAGCGCGGCCAGGAAGATCTTCAGCGCCCCCGGCACGCGCGGCCCCAGCAGCGACAGCACGCCCAGAGCGAAGGCGATGTCGGTGGCGGCCGGGATGGCCCAGCCGGCGCGCACGTCCGGCGCGTGACGGGCGATGAAGAGATAGACCAGCGCCGGCGCGATCATCCCGCCCAGCGCCGCGAAGCCGGGCAGGGCGCGGCGCGGCCAGGTCGACAGTTCCCCATCGACGACCTCGCGCTTGATCTCCAGCCCGACCAGCAGGAAGAAAACGGCCATCAGGCCGTCATTGACCCAGTGCTCGACAGACAGCGGGCCCAGATAGCCGTGCAGGGCGTGGAAGTAGCCGGCCGCCAGCGGCGAGTTGGCCACGACCAGAGCCGCGGCCGCGGCGATCATCAGCAGCACGCCGCCGGCGGATTCGCTGCGCAGGAAATCGCGCAGGGCGGATACGGCGCGTGCCGGCATGAAGGCTCCCAACTCGGATTCGTCGGAGGTGATTTTGGCCGCCCTCGACGCCGCGAGCCAGGAAAACCGGACTATGGCAGGCCGGCGATGCGGGCGATGGCGGCGATGTCGAGCGAGCGCTCCAGGATCTGGGCGATTTCGTCCAGGGCCGCGTCCACCCGCGCCGACTGGTCCTGGCCGTCGGCCGCGACGCCGAGCGGGGCGAGGAGGGCGGTCCGCGCCGAGGCCCTGTCGAACAGCCCGTGGACATAGGCGCCGGCGATCCTGCCGTCGGCCGACACCGCGCCGTCTGGTCCGTGGCCGTCGATGGCCAGCAGCGGCCGCTCGGTTCCTGCGCCGGAAGTGCGGCCGACGTGGATCTCGTAGCCCTCGAACGCCGCGCCGTCGGCGAGGCGTCCGGCGACCGGCCGTACCGTCTTGTCGCCGGCCAGCACGGTCTCGACGTCCAGCAGGCCAAGGCCGGACGCCGAGCCCGGAGCCCCCTCGACGCCGTCCGGATCGCTGACCGTCCGGCCCAGCATCTGATAGCCGCCGCAAACGCCGAACACCCGCCCGCCACGGCGAGCATGGGCCAGGATGTCGACGTCCCAGCCCTGGGCGCGCAGGAAGGCCAGGTCCGCCAGGGTCGCCTTGGTGCCCGGCAGGATCACGAGGTCGGCGTCGGCAGGCAGCACCGCGCCCGGCGGCAGGAAGGCAAGATCGATCGCCGGATCGTTCCGCAAGGGATCGAAGTCGTCGAAATTGGCGATCCGCGACAGCATCGGCACAACCACCTTGGCGCGGCGACCGTCCGATGTTCCGGCCGGGCGTTCCAGCACCACGGCGTCCTCGGCCGGCAGGAACCGCACCGGCGGCAACCAGGGCGCCATGCCGAGATCGGGCCAGCCGGTCCGTTTCACGACCTCGGTCCGGCCGTCGTCGAACAGCGCCGGATCGCCTCGGAACTTGTTGATGATGAAGCCCTTGATCCGCGACCGGTCGGCGTCGTCCAGCACCAGGTGCGCCCCCGCCAGCGCGGCGATCACGTGCCCCCGGTCGATGTCGCCGACCAGCGCCACCGGCAGACCGGCGGCGTGGGCGAAGCCCATATTGGCGATGTCGCCGGCGCGCAGGTTGGTCTCGGCCGGGCTGCCGGCCCCTTCGACCAGCACGAGGTCGGCCTCGGCCGCGAGGCGGCGATAGCTGTCCAGGGTCGTGGCCAGGAGATCGGGCTTCAGCCCCTGGAAGGCGCGAGCCTTGTAGTTGCCGATCACGCGGCCCTGGACCACGACCTGGGCGCCGACATCGCTCTGCGGCTTCAGCAGCACGGGGTTCATGTGCACGCTGGCCGGCGTTCGGCAGGCCACGGCCTGCAGCGCCTGGGCCCGGCCGATCTCGCCGCCGTCGGCGGTGACGGCCGCGTTGTTGGACATGTTCTGCGGCTTGAAGGGCCGCACGACCAGGCCGCGGTTGGAAAACAGGCGGCACAGCCCCGCCACCAGGGTCGATTTGCCGACGTCGGAGCCGCAGCCCTGGATCATCAAGGAAGCCATGCACCCGCGCCTAAAGGCGTCAGCAGGTTCGGTCAATCGATGCCGCGACGCTGGCGCGAGGCGTCGGCGCGCTCTATATCGGCGGCCGCATGACCATCGATCACGACGCCCGCCTCCGGCGGCTGAAGTTTCGGGCCTGGCACCGCGGCTTTCGTGAAGCGGACCTCATTCTGGGGCCGTTCGCGGAAACGCATGGCCCGAGCCTGACCCCCGACCAGCTCGACGTGCTGGAAACCCTGCTCGAACAGTCCGATCGCGAGATCTACGCCTGGATCGTCGGCCAGGAGCCGACGCCCGAGGCGTTCGAGACCGAGATCATGGCGATGATCCGCAAGTTCCGCTTCGAAGCGCATCTTTCTCGACCGCCTGGCGACGGGGCGTAGATCGTGCGTGGTCCTCGTGCTTCGACAAGCTCAGCATGAGGACCAAAGCAGGGCCAAACCTCACCCTGAGCCTGTCGAAGGGCGAGGTTTCGGTACGAGAATCTGAACCAATAGCGTCCCGGCGGCTTATCGGTCGCCAAGCATCCGAAGAGCAGCATGGCCTACGACGCCAAACAGATCGCCAAGGCCGCCGGCGGCCTGACCCTGGCCGGCGCGCCGGAAGGCTTCGACGCGCTGGTGATGGCCGACGTCGCCCGCGCCCGGGGCGGGCTGACCGCCTTCGTCGCCCGCGACACCGCCCGGGCCAGCGCCTTCATCGACGCCCTGAAGTTCTTCGCCCCCGAGATCGAGGCGGTGCTGCTGCCCTCGTGGGACTGCCTGCCCTATGACCGCATCGGCCCCTCGGCCGGGGTGGCGGCCACGCGGATGTGCACCCTGCACCGGCTCGCGAACGGCCTTGGCCAGGCCAAGCCGGCCATGCTGGTCGTCGCAGCTCCGGCCCTGTTGCAGCGCGTGCCGACCAAAGAGGTGCTGCTGCGCGCCAGCTACAGCGCCAAGGTCGGCCAGAGCGTCGATATCAAGGACCTGGAGCGCTATTTCGCCGTCAACGGCTATGTTCGCGCCTCCACCGTCTCCGAGCGCGGCGAGTTCGCCATCCGTGGCGGCGTCATCGACGTCTATCCGCCGGCGTCGGAAGAGCCGGTGCGCCTGGATTTGTTCGGCGACACGCTGGAGAGTATCCGCGCCTTCGATCCGGAGACCCAGCGCTCCACCAAGCAGCTGACCTCAATCGAGCTTTTGCCGGTCAGCGAGGCCTTGCTGGACTCCGACGCGGTCTCGCGCTTCCGCGCCTCTTACGTGCGCCTGTTCGGCGCGCCGGGCGATGACGCCCTCTACGCCGCGGTCAGCGACGGCGGTCGCCGCGCCGGCATGGAGCACTGGCTGCCGCTGTTCTACGAGCGGATGGCGACGATCTTCGACTACCTGCCCGCCGGATCGCTGGTCGGCGTCGACCACCAGGCCGCCGAGGCCCGCGACGAGCGGCTGTCGATGATCGCCGACGCCTACGACGCCCGCGCCGCCGCCGACCGCAAGTCGGCCTATCGGCCGCTGGAGCCCAAGGCCCTCTACCTGACCGCCCAGGAATGGGACGAGGCGCTGTCGGACCGCCCGCACCGCCAGTTCACGCCGTTCCAGCCCCAGGGCCTCGACGTCGTCGACCTGGGCGCAAAGCTTGGCCGAACCTTCGCCGCCGAGCGCGCCCAGGACAGCGTCAACCTGTTCGAGGCCACCGCCGACCACGCCAAGAAGCTGGCCGGGGAGGGGAAACGCGTTCTCTTCGCCTCGTGGTCGGAAGGCTCGTCCGAGCGCCTCGGGACCATGCTGGCCGACCACGGCCTCAAGAAGGTGCCGTTCGCCGGCTACTGGCAAGCCGCCAAGGCCAATGACCCCAAGGTTCCCCAGCGCGTCGTCCTGCCGCTGGACGCCGGTTTCGAGACCGACAGCCTGGCCGTCATCTCCGAGACCGACATCCTCGGCGACCGCCTGGCGCGCCCGCGCAAGAAGCGCCGCGCGGCCAACTTCCTGGCCGAGGCTTCGGCCCTGACCCCGGGCGATCTCGTCGTCCACATCGACCATGGCATCGGCCGCTACGAGGGCCTCAAGACCCTCGACGTGCAAGGCGCGCCGCACGACTGCCTCGACCTGATGTACGCCGGCGCGAGCAAGCTCTACCTGCCGGTCGAGAACATCGACCTGCTCACCCGCTACGGCGCCGACGGCGAGAACGTGCAGCTCGACAAGCTGGGCGGTGCGGCCTGGCAGGGCCGCAAGGCGAAGGCGAAGGAACGCCTGCGGGTCATGGCCGAAGGCCTGATCCAGATCGCCGCCGCCCGCTCGCTGAAGTCGGTGGAAGAAACCGATCCGCCGTCGGGCGTGTTCGACGAGTTCTGCGCCCGCTTCCCGTACGAAGAGACGGACGACCAGCTCAACGCCATCCACGACGTGCTGGAAGACCTGTCGTCGGGCAAGCCGATGGACCGCCTGATCTGCGGCGACGTCGGTTTCGGCAAGACGGAAGTGGCCCTTCGCGCCGCCTTCGTGGTGGCGATGAGCGGCAAGCAGGTGGCCATCGTCTGCCCGACCACGCTGCTGGCCCGCCAGCACTACAAGACCTTCAAGGAACGCTTCCAGGGCTGGCCGGTGAAGGTCACCCGCCTGTCGCGCCTGGTCACCGGCAAGGAAGCGGCCGACACCCGCGAGGGCCTGGCCAACGGCCAGCTCGAGATCGTGGTCGGCACCCACGCGGTGCTGTCCAAGCAGGTCGCCTTCAAGGACCTGGGCCTCGTGATCGTCGACGAGGAGCAGCACTTCGGGGTCAAGCACAAGGAGAAGCTGAAAGAGCTTCGCGCCGACGTGCATATGCTGACCCTGACCGCCACGCCCATTCCTCGTACGCTCCAGATGGCGCTGTCGGGCATCCGGGAGATGTCGATCATCGCCACCCCGCCGGTCGATCGCCTGGCGGTGCGCACCTACATCACGCCCTTCGACGCCGTCACCGTGCGCGAGGCCCTGCTGCGCGAGAAGTATCGCGGCGGCCAGGCCTATTACGTCGTGCCGCGCCTGAAGGACCTGGAGGACATCGAGAAGTTCCTCCGCACCCAGGTGCCCGAGATCAAATACGTCGTCGGCCACGGCCAGATGAGCGCCACCCAGCTCGAGGAGGTGATGACCGCCTTCTATGAGGGGCAGTACGACGTGCTCCTAGCGACCACTATCGTGGAAAGTGGGCTCGATATCCCCTCGGCCAACACCCTGGTGGTGCACCGCGCCGACATGTTCGGCCTGGCCCAGCTCTACCAGATCCGCGGACGGGTCGGTCGCTCCAAGGCCCGCGCCTACGCCTATCTGACCACGCCCGCCGAAAAGCAGATCACCCTGTCGGCCGAGAAGCGCCTGAAGGTGCTGCAGTCGCTCGACAGCCTGGGCGCCGGCTTCCAGCTGGCCAGCCACGACCTGGATATCCGCGGCGGCGGCAACCTGCTCGGCGACGAGCAGAGCGGCCACATCAAGGAGATCGGCGTCGAGCTCTATCAGCAGATGCTCGAAGACGCCGTGGCGGCCCTGCGCGAACGCCAGGGCGCCGAGGCCCTGTTGGAAGACCGCGCCTGGTCGCCGCAGATCAACACCGGCGCGGCCGTGATGATCCCCGACGACTACGTGCCCGACCTGAACGTGCGCCTGTCGCTCTACCGCCGCCTGTCGGAAGCCGAAAAGGCCGCCGACCGCGAGGCCCTGGCCGCCGAGATGATCGACCGCTTCGGCCCGCTGCCGCCCGAGACCGACAGTCTGCTCAAGGTCGTCGGCATCAAGGGGATGTGCCGCGAGGCCAATGTCGCCAAGATCGACGTCGGCCCCAAGGGCGCGGTGCTCAGCTTCCGCAACGACGAATTCGCCAACCCGCTGCCGCTTATGCAGTTCATCGGCAAGAACAGCCTGATCTGGAAGGCCCGCCCCGACCAGAAGGTGGTGGTGAAAGGCGAATGGGACACGCCCGCCCAGCGGTTGGATGCCGCCGAGAAGATCCTGGTCCAGCTGGTGAAGCTGGCGAAGGGGTGATCACGTGGTCCTTCTCCCCTTGCGGGAGAAGGTGTCGGCGATAGCCGACGGATGAGGGGTCTCTCAAAAATGGAGACACTTCATCCAGTCGTCTCGCCGCGCAGCTTGAGGTTCTGAGAGACCCCTCACCCGACCTCCCTCCGGGAGGCCACCCTCTCCCGCAAGGGGAGAGGGGTCTGCTCCAGCGGGCGCCAGATTGTCGCAGCTTAACTACGGTTAACAGCTGATTAGGAATCGCCAGCCACAAACGAGGTTAACGGCTCGGGCTGCGGAGATTCTCTTATGAAGGCGTTCGGTCGGCTGACCATCGCGTGGAAGCTGGTGACGGTGGCGGGTCTGGCCATCGGTCTTCTGCTGATCGCCGCCGCCGTGGCGGTGTCGATGCACACCTCCAGCATCGTCGCGGGCCTGACGCACAACTACGCCGACGCCGTGGCCGACGACGCCATCGAGCAGATCCGCACCGAGATCGGCAAGGTCGAGGCGACTTCGCGCGCCACCGCCGGCTCAATCGCCGCGGCCCACACCGCCGGCGTGCGCGACCGCCGCGCCTATATCGAGATGCTCCGCCCGCAGGCCGACGCCACGCCGATCGTCATGGGCGCCTGGTTCATGGCCGCCCCCAATGCGCTGGACGGCAAGGACGCCGAGTTCGCCGGCCAGACCGCCATGGGCTCGACCGCCCAGGGCAACTTCACCCCGTACTGGGTGCACAACGACGGCAAGGTGATCTTCGAGCCGCTCAGCGAAGGCAACGAATACGGCCAGCCCTACTACACGGTGCCGCGCGACACCCGTAAGGCGGCGATCCTCGAGCCTTATCCCTACACCGTCGCCGGCAAGACCCAGCTGATGACCTCGGTCGTCTATCCGGTGCTGGTGAACGGCCAGTTCCTCGGCGCCGAGGGCGTCGACCTGTCGCTGGACGGCGTCTCGCAGCGCCTGGAGAAGATGCAGCCGCTGGGCGGCGGCCGCGTGATGCTGCTGTCCTCGACCGGCAAGTGGGTGGCCCACCCCAACGCCGACCTGCGTACGACGGCTTACGCTGACGCGGGCGCCGACAAGGTCAAGGCTGTGCTGAGCGGCGGCGAGCCGGCCATCTTCGAAGGCGTCAAGGTCGGTGACGAGGAGATGGAGCGGATGGTCCGCCCCATCGCCATGCCCGAGCTCAACACCACCTGGGCGCTGGTCATGGACGTGCCGCGCTCGGCCATCACCGGCCCGGCCGACCGCCTGGCCATGATCCTGTTCATCGGCGGCGTCGCCATCACCGGCGCGGTGCTGCTGGCCTTGTTCCTGGCCAGCGCCACCCTGGTTCGCCGCCCGCTGTCGGGCCTGACCCAGTCGGTCGACGCCCTGAGCGCCGGTCGCTACGACCAGCCCGTGCCCGGCGTGACCGGCGGCGACGAGATCGGCGCCATCGCCCGCGCGCTGGACGGCTTCCGCCACGACCTGGCCGACGGCCAGCGCCGCCGCGCCGAGCAGGAGGCCGAACGCGCCGCCGCCGAGATCGAGCGCCAACGCCACGCCGAAGAGGCCGAGGCCTTCGCCAAGGCCCAGGCCGCCGCTGTCGCCACCCTGGGACAGGGCATGGAAAAGCTGGCCGACGGCGACCTGATCTGGCGCATGCGCGAGGACGGCTTCTCGGGCGAGGCCCGCAAGATGCCGCGAGACTTCAACGCCGCCGTCGAGAGCCTGCAGCAGACCATGGCCGGCATCCTGTCTGCCGCCCAGAGCATCCGCGCCGGCTGCGCCGAGATCAGCCACGCTTCGGACGACCTGGCCCAGCGCACCGAGCGCCAGGCCGCGGGCCTGGAGCAGACCGCCGCCGCCCTCGACCAGATCACCGCCACAGTGAAGAAGAGCTCGGAAGGCGCCGAGCGCGCCCGCCTGCTGACCGAGAGCGCCAAGGCCAACGCCGAAAAGAGCGGCAAGGTCGTCACCGAGGCCGTCCAGGCCATGGGCGGCATCGAGAAGTCGTCGCAGTCGATCACCCAGATCATCGGCGTCATCGACGAGATCGCCTTCCAGACCAACCTGCTGGCCCTGAACGCCGGCGTCGAAGCGGCTCGGGCCGGCGACGCGGGCAGGGGCTTTGCCGTCGTCGCTCAGGAAGTGCGGGCCCTGGCCCAGCGCAGCGCCGACGCCGCCAAGGAGATCAAGGGCCTGATCCGCGCCTCCACCGACGAGGTCGGCAAGGGCGTGCGTCTGGTCGGCGAGACCGGCGAAACCCTGCAGCAGATCATGGAGCAGGTGTCGGAGATCAACGCCCTGGTCGGCGAGATCGCGTCCTCGGCCAAGGAGCAGTCGGTCGGCCTCGCCGAGGTCAACACCGCCGTCAACCAGATGGATCAGGTGACCCAGCAGAACGCGGCCATGGTCGAGCAGTCGACCGCCGCCGCCCACGCGCTCTCCAATGAGGCGGGCGAGCTGGAACGCCTGATCGGCCGTTTCCAGGTCGGCGCCGAGATCCGCGACCTGCACCCCCGCCAGGCGCCGCGCCAGCCGGCCGCGCCCCGTCGCGATGCCTTCCGCGAACGCTACGTGCAGGGCGCCAACGCCCTGAAGATCGCCCCGCAGTCGCGCCCCGGCGACTGGGAAGAATTCTAGGACCTGCCAATCGGCCCCTCGCATTCAGCCATGGGCGCGCTATATCCGCGCTCATGGCTGAAGCTTTCAACGACAAGACCCTCTCCGCCGACAAGGCCGCCCGCTATGCCGAGGTCGCCGAGGAGATCGCCTCCGTTCTCGACGGCGAGGCCAATGTGACCGCCCGCATGGCGACCGTGGCCTCGATGCTGGCCAACAGCTTCGACCACTATTTCTGGACCGGCTTCTACGTCGTCGATCCCGCCAAGGAGCGCGAGCTCGTCGTCGGCCCGTACCAGGGCACGCTCGGCTGCCTGCGCATCCCGTTCGGCCGCGGCGTCTGCGGGGCGGCTGCCGCCACCGGCCAGACCCAGCTTGTCCCGGATGTGCACGCCTTCCCGGGCCACATCGCCTGCGACAGCCGTTCGGCCAGCGAGGTCGTGGTGCCGGTGTTCGATGGTGAAGGCCGCCTGCTGGCCGTTTTCGACGTTGATTCTGACCGTCCGGCCGCCTTCGATGAGGTGGATCAGGCCTGGCTGGAACGCATCCTGGGCGCGACGTTCTCTTCCTGAGGTTGGCCCCTCGATTGCAGTGACATTTCCATCATTCCCTAACCGAGCCGGTTTAGGACAGAGGTGGACATGTTGGACGTCGAGACCCTGCACCCCGCCGAACTCGCCCCCGCGGACATCGCCCTGTGGCGCGCGTTCGCCAAGGCGAATCCCTTGCTGGCGGGCCCTCTGCTGGGACCCGACTTCGCCCTGGCGGTCGGTAAGGTTCGCGAGGACGCCCGGGTCGCCGTGATTCGACGCGACGGCGAGACGATCGGTTTCCTGGCCCATCATCGTCGCCCCGGCGGCGTAGGCCGCCCCATCGGCGCCCCGCTGTCGGACTATCACGGTCTGGTCGCCAAGCCGGGCGTGGAGATCGACGCCGGCCGGGTGCTGCGGGCCGCCGACCTGGCTGTGTTCCGCTATACCGGCCTGGTCGATCCCGCCGGCGCCTTCCAGGCCGAGCCGACCACGCCGGCCTATGTCATCGACACGGAAAGCGACGCCGAGGCCTATCTCGAGGCCGTGCGCGCCGGCAGCCCCAAGAAGATCAAGAACTACCGCCGCCTCGACAACAAGCTCGGCCGCGAGATGGGCCAGGTGACGCTGAAGGCAGGCGACGACAGCCAGGACGCCTTCGACCAGCTGATCGCCTGGAAGCGCGAGCAGATCGAGCGCACCGGCGTCCACGACTTCCTGCGCCCGCAATGGACGCGCGACCTGTTCCAGATGCTTTTCGAGCGGCGCTATGGCCACTTCCGCGGCCTGATGATCAACCTCTATGCCGGCGACCAACTGGTGGCGGGCCACTTCGGCGTGCGTCAGGGCGCGATCTATCACCCGTGGATCGCCTCGACCAATCCGGCCTTCGCCGCCTGGTCGCCGGGCCAGATCTTCTTCATGCGCGCCATCGCCGCCATGCCGGGGCTAGGCCTGACCCGCTACGACCTGGGGCCCGGCGCCGACCACTACAAGCACTCCTACGGTCTGTCCCAGATCCTCATCGCCGACGGCGCGGCCACGGCCGCCAGCATGGCCGGCCGCGTGGCGGGCTCGGTTGAGGGCGTCTGGGCCCTGGCCGGCGCCAATGGCGAAGGACCGGTTGCGCGCCTGCGCAGGCGCATGGACATCATCGCCAGCACCGAGCTGACCATGGGCGGCCGGGTTAAGGGACTGGTCGACGCCGTCGCCGCCCAGGGCAAGCGCCGCAACGCGACGATGGAGGTCTGATGGCCCGCGTGACGATCATGATCCCGACCCAGCGTCGGCTCGGCGGCCTGGCCGTCGCGGCTCGCTCGGTCCTGGCCCAGGCTGGCGTGGATCATTCCGAACTGGAACTCGTGATCGTCGACAACGACCAGGCCCCGTCCGCCCAGGATGTGGCCCAGGCTCTGGCGGCCGAGGCGCCGTTCCCCGTCCACTACGTGCACGAGCCCCGCGCCGGGGTCGCCAACGCCCGCAACGCCGGCATGGCCAAGGCCTCGGGCGATTTCGTCGCCTTCCTCGACGACGACGAGGAGGCGCCCGCCGGCTGGCTGGCCGCCCTGCTGGCCGCCCAGGAGCGTTACGCCGCCGACGTCGTGTTCGGCCCGGTCCGCGCCCGCGCGCCGGAAGCCGTCACCGAGCACCGCGACTATCTCGAGCGGTTCTTCTCGCGCATCGGTCCTGAGCAGGCCGGCGTCATCGACCACTATTACGGCTGCGGCGACAGCCTGCTGAAACGCTCGAGCCTGCCCGACCCGGTCGCGCCCTTCGCGGCCGAGCGCAACCACATCGGCGGCGAGGACGACATGCTGTTTGGCCACATGCGGGCCGCCGGCGCGGTCTTCGCCTGGGAGCCGGCCGCCTGGGTCTGGGAAGACCCCGTGCCCGACCGCCTGACCCTCGACTACACGATCCGTCGCGCCTTCGCCTACGGCCAGGGCCCCTCGGCCCACTGCGCCGCCGCCGTGCCGCCGGATCGGGTCGGGGTGGCCCGCTGGATGGCCGTCGGCGTGGTCCAGGCCGCGCTGTTCGGCGCCGTGGCCGGCTTCAAGTGGCTGACCCGCTCCGGCGACCGGGCCGAATGGCTCGACCGCGCCGCGCGGGGCCTGGGCAAGACCCTGTGGTGGGGTCCCTTCAAGATCCATTTCTACGGACACACGGCGTGAGGCTGGCGGCATGACCATCATCCACGACTGGACCCCCGAAAAGGCCAAGGCCTTCGGCAAGGAGAACCTGGTCTTCAAGCACGGCCTGCACGAGCGGCCGATGTTCGACGACGAGGGCCTGGCGCGGTTGCTCGACCGCTATCCGCGCGAGCTTCTGGGCGTCTTCACCATGGGCGAGGATCCCAAGGCCTGGACCACCTGGCGCAAGGGCTCGGCCGGCAATCTGTCGGGCGACCAGCTGCTGGAGGCCGCCAAGGCCGGCCGCATCTGGCTGAACCTGCGCCACACCAACGACCACGTTCCCGAATACGCCGCCCTGTGCGACGAGATCTTCGCCGAGAAGGAAAGCAAGGTTCCGGGCCTGAAGACCTTCAAGCGTGATCTTGGCATGCTGATCAGCAGCGCCAACGCCCAGGTCTTCTACCATCTCGACGTGCCGCTGGTGTCGCTGTGGCAGGTGCGCGGCGTGAAGAAGGTCTGGGTCTATCCCGTGGCCGACCCCTATGTGGGCGAGCTGGCGCTGGAGAAGATCGTGCTGCGCGAGACCGCCGAGCAGTTCGCCTTCGATCCCGCCTGGGACGCCGGCGCCCAGGCCGTCGAGCTGACGCCCGGGACCATGGTCACCTGGAAGCAGAACGCCCCGCACCGGATCGAGAACGGGCCGATGCTCAATGTCTCGATCTCGATCGAGTTCATGACCCCGCCGGCCCTGATGCGCGCCAACGTCATCTACGCCAACGGCGTGCTGCGCCGTCGGCTGGGCGCCAACCCCAAGGTCCAGGCCGGTTTCGGCCCCACCGCGCTTGGAAAGCTGGCCATCGCCCGCGGCGCCAAGGTCCTGAACCTCCAGACCCCGCACGTGCGCCACCTGCCGGTGACCTTCGGCCTGGACGCGGCGCGGCCGGGGGTGCTGGTCGAGGGGGCGTAGGCGCGCCTGATCTACTGTGTCGGCCGATCCTGGCTGAACACCGCGGCCAGGTGATCGATGAACGCTCGCACGGCCGGCGGGAGGCCGCGCCGGGTGGTGAAGACGATATGGACGATCCCGTCCTCCGAGCGCCATTCCGGAAAGACCTGAACCAGGCGACCGGTCACGAGGTCGGCCTTGCAGACATGGTCGGGCAGGAAGGCGACGCCGATATTGGCGGCCGCGGCGTCGCGCAGCGCCAGGAAGTCGCCGCAGGCCATGCGCGGCTCGTGGCGGATCGCGCAGGTCGCGCCGTCCGGCCCCAGCAGGTCCCAGGTCAGCTCGCCCGACTGGTCGGTAGGGCTGAGGGTGGGCAGGCCGGCCAATTGGTCGATCGTCAGATCGGCGCAGCGAGCGGCGAGTTGAGGCCCGGTCACCAGAATTCGGCGCGAGCGGCCCAGGGTGCGCATGGTCAGCGCCGCGTCGGTCGTCAGCACGGTGCGCACGCGCAGGGCGACGTCGATCCGCTCCTCGATCAGGTCCACCGCGCGATCGACCGCGATCACCTGCAACCGCACCTTGGGAAACCGCGCCAGGAACCGTGGCAAACTCGCCGACAGGGTCTCGACCAGGCCCGTGGGGCAGCTGAAGCGGATCAGGCCTTGCGGCTCGCTCTTGGCCTCGGCGGCGACGGCATTGGCCTGCTCGACATCGAGGGCCACGATCCTGCAGCGTTCGTAGAAGGCCTGACCGACCTCGGTCACCCGAAACCGGCGCGTGGTGCGCTCGATCAGCCGCACGCCAAGGCGGGCCTCCAGCTGGGCGATCCGGCGGCTCAGGGTCGACTTTGGCTGGCGCAGGGCGCGGCCGGCCGGCGCGAAGCCGCCATGGGCCACCACCTCGGCATAGAGCAGATAGTCGTTCAGGTCGGGCATGTCATCGTCTCATAATCGAGACACTGAATGCCACATTGCCCGGCTACCGGCCAGATCGTTCCAGATGCATCTCTTTGTCCACGGCGAACGGTTCGCCGCACAAGCCAAGGAGAGTTCAGATGAGCGGCAAGTTCGACAACAAGGTGGTGGTGGTCACCGGCGGCACCAGCGGCATCGGCCTGGCCACGGCCCGCGCATTCGCGGCCGAAGGCGCGAGCGTGTTCATCACCGGCCGCCGCCAGGCCGAGCTGGACGCGGCGGTCAAGTCGATCGGCGGCAAGACGGTGGGCGTCCAGGCCGACATGTCCAAGCTGGCCGACATCGACCGCCTCTACGACGCCGTGCAGCAGCGCCACGCCCAGATCGACGCCCTGTTCGCCAACGCCGGCGGCGGCGACATGCTGCCCTTGGGCGCGATCACCGAGGAGCACTACGAAGACATCTTCGGCCGCAACGTGAAGGGCGTGATCTTCACCGTGCAGAAGGCGCTGCCGCTGCTGCGCGACGGGGCCAGCGTGATCCTGTCGGGATCGACCACGGCCACCACCGGCACCGCAGCGTTCAGCGTCTACAGCGCCTCGAAGGCCGCGGTGCGCAACCTGGCCCGCAGCTGGACGCTGGACCTCAAGGACCGCGGCATCCGCGTCAACGTGGTCAGCCCCGGCCCGATCAAGACGCCCGGCCTGGTCGAACTGGCCGGCTCGGATCCCGCCCAGCAGCAGGGCCTCCTCGACTACATGGCCAGCCAGACCCCGATCGGCCGCGTCGGCGCGCCGGAAGAGATCGCCAAGGCCGTGCTCTTCCTGGCCTCGGACGACTCCTCGTTCATGGCCGGCTCCGACTTCGCCATCGACGGCGGCGTGGCTCAGGTCTAGCCGGTGAGGGCCTTCCGCTCATTCGCATGCTTCGGATGAGCGGAAGCCGGCCTCTGATATAAGCGGAGGCTCGATCTTGGGCCCTTCGATGTGCTGGGATCAGCCTGGGACTTCGCCTAGAAGGCGGGGCAGGCGAACTTGGCGGGTTGGCGCTGAGACACTTTCGGGGCGCGGCCGTGAACGAACATCTGGCAGACCTTGAAAAGCTCAGGGCGCGCATCGCGGGGCTCCGAGCCAAGACCACGGACAATGGCTGCACCAAAGCCGAAGCCATGTCGGCCGCCGCGAAGGTCGCCGAACTGCTCGATCGATACGACCTTTCCCTCACCGACGTTGAACTCCGCGATACGCTGTGTGAGCGGCGCGAATACGAGACGCACCACAATAAGCGGATACCGCTGGGCGATTGCATCGTCGCCATCGCCAGTTTTTGTGATTGCCGGGTTTGGCGCGAGAAGGGCCCGACCGGAGAGCCTCGGTACGTATTCTTCGGGCTGCCTTCGGATATTGAAGTCGCGCACTACCTGACCGAACTGATCGACGGCGCCGTTCGGTTCGAGCTTGGCCGCTACAAGACCTCCGCCGACTATCAACGGTTTCGGCACAAGGACCGACATGTGGCCAACGCCTCGTTCACCCTGGGCATGGTCGCGTCCATCGCAGACAAGCTGACAGCGATGAAGGCCGGGCGCGACCGGGTGCACAGCGACGCTGGGCGTGATCTTGTCGTTCTCAAGTCGGCCGTCGTTGATGCAGAACTCGACAAGCTCGATCTGAAACTGAGGGCCGTGCTCCGGCCGGCCCGCATGGTGGCGCCGGAGGCCTATGGGGCCGGGGGCGTCGCGGGCGCGTCTCTAGCCATCGATCTCGGCCACCCGAAGACCGCGTAGCGCCCTGTCGCCATTGATCAGTAAGTAATCAAAAACTTCATTACGACTCCCGTCCTCGCTCCTCCAGTCCCGTCGCGCGCCATCCCGCCTTGCCCGCCGCCCGGCTTTGTCGCACTGCTAGGGGAAGATGAGTCAGGCTGTCACGATCGAACTGGGGGAGGGCGGCGCGCACGACGCCCGCGCCCTGCGCAACGCTTTCGGGTGCTTCACCACGGGGGTCACCGTCGTCACGACGTTGGGGCAGGACGGCCGCCGCGTCGGGCTGACCGCCAACTCCTTCACCTCGGTGTCGCTGGACCCGCCGCTCGCTCTGGTCTGCGTCGACCTTAAGTCGTCCAGCCTGCCGGCGCTGGACGCCGCCGGCCGGTTCGCCGTCAACGTGCTGCACGCCGACCACCAGGCGCTGGCCAAACAGTTCGTCCAGAAGGACACCGACCGCTTCGCCGGCGTCGAGACCGAGACCTGGCGCACCGGCGTGCCGATCCTGCCCGGCTGCATGGCCAATTTCGAATGCGAGACCCACCACGTCTTCGACGCCGGCGATCACCGGGTCTATGTCGGGCGGGTGGTCAAGCTGCGCTACGACCCCGACCACGAGCCGCTCGTCTACCTGCAAGGCCGGTTCCGCCGGGTGCATGTCGACGCGGAGTAGGCGGCTGAAAGGCCGGGGATAGATTTTCCACGATACGCGCCGTTTCTCGGATGCTAATGACGCCGAAAAACAGCGTTAGGGAGCGCATCATGCGAGACATCGCCCATTTCGTGAACGGCCAAGCCTTCAATGGCGCCTCGGGGCGCTTCGGCGACGTCTTCAATCCCAACACCGGCGAGGTGCAGGCCCGCGTCCAGTTCGCCACCGACGGCGAGATCGACGCCGCCGTCCAGGCCGCCGCCAAGGCCCAGCTCGGTTGGGCCGCGACCAACCCGCAGCGCCGTGCCCGGGTGATGTTCGAGTTCAAGCGCCTGATCGAGCGCGACATGGCGAGCCTGGCCGAGATCCTGTCGTCCGAGCACGGCAAGGTCATCGCCGATAGCAAGGGCGACATTCAGCGCGGCCTGGAAGTCATTGAATTCGCCTGCGGAATTCCGCACATCCTGAAGGGCGAATATACCGAGGGCGCCGGCCCCGGCATCGACGTCTATTCGATGCGCCAGCCCCTGGGCGTCTGCGCGGGCATCACCCCGTTCAACTTCCCGGCCATGATCCCGATGTGGATGTTCGGCATCGCCATCGCGGTCGGCAACAGCTTCATCCTCAAGCCGTCGGAGAAGGATCCGACGGTTCCGGTCAAGCTGGCCGAATTGATGATGGAGGCGGGCGCGCCGGAAGGCGTGCTCAACGTGATCCACGGCGACAAGAGCGCCGTCGACGCCATCCTGACCCACCCGCTGATCCGCGCCGTCAGCTTCGTCGGCAGCTCCGACATCGCCCATTACGTCTACCAGACCGGCACGGCGCACGGGAAACGCGTCCAGGCCATGGGCGGCGCCAAGAACCACGGCCTCGTCCTGCCCGACGCCGACCTCGACCAGGTGGTCAAGGACCTGTCGGGCGCGGCCTTTGGCTCGGCGGGCGAGCGCTGCATGGCCCTGCCGGTCGTGGTGCCGGTCGGCAAGAAGACCGCCGACGAGCTGCGCGAGCGCCTGGTGGCCGAGATCGACACCCTGAAGGTCGGCATCTCCACCGACGCGGCCGCCCACTACGGCCCCGTGGTCAGCGCCCAGCACCGCGCCAAGATCGCCGACTACATCCAGATCGGCGTCGACGAGGGCGCCGAGCTGGTGGTCGACGGCCGCGACTTCCACCTGCAAGGCTTCGAGAAGGGCTTCTTCATTGGCCCTTCGCTGTTCGACGGCGTCAAGAAGGGCATGAAGACCTACCAGGAAGAGATCTTCGGCCCCGTGCTGCAGATGGTGCGCGCCGAAAGCTTCGAGGAGGCGATCGCCCTGCCGTCCGAGCATCAGTACGGCAACGGCGTGGCGATCTTCACCCGCAACGGCCGCGCCGCGCGCGAGTTCGCCGCCCGCGTCAATGTCGGCATGGTCGGCATCAACGTGCCGATCCCGGTGCCGGTGGCCTATCACACCTTCGGCGGCTGGAAGCGCAGCGCCTTCGGCGACACCAACCAGCACGGCGTCGAGGGCGTGAAGTTCTACACCAAGGTCAAGACGGTCACGGCCCGCTGGCCGGAAGGCGATGTCGAGGACAGCGCCTTCGTCATCCCGACCATGAAATAGGCGAGGGGCGGCGACGATGCGGCAGACCCGTCGAACCGTCGCCGCCGGCATGCTGGCCTCGAGCCTCGCGCCCGGCGCGGCCCTGGCGGCCGCCGACCTCTCGCTGGTCGCCCAATACGGCGCGCCCGAGACGCCGGTGACAGTCTTCGAGACCGACGACGGCGGCCTGGCGGTCTTCGCCCATGGCGGGCCAGTGCGTCGGCTCTCTCCGCTCTCCACCGGCCACTATGCCGTCGAAGGCGGCGGCGAGCTTCAGGCGACTGCTAGAGGCGTTCGGCTGGACGGCGCCGTCCTGCCGCGCCGCGATTTCGGGGCCGAGGTCCGGGCCGGCATCCGCCGCGCGGTCCGCGCCAATCCAAAGGCCCTGCGCGAGCGCGCCCTGGCCGCGACGCCGCCTATCGAAACGGGCGACTTCCTGCCGTCGGACCTAGTCGACCTGACCTCGGTAGATCCCGCCATCCGGCTCGACATCCGTTATGCCGGCCGCGACAACTTCATGGGCCTGAAGCTCTATGAGCGCCCCGCCGCCTGGCTCCAGCGCCCGGCGGCGCAAGCCCTGGGGCGCGCCGCCAGGGCCCTGGCCGCCCAGGGCTATGGCCTGACGATCCACGACGCCTATCGTCCCTGGTTCGTCACCTGGATGTTCTGGGAGGCCACCCCGCCGGCCAGCCGCGCCTTCGTCGCCGACCCGGCCAAGGGCTCGCGCCACAACCGCGGCTGCGCGGTCGACCTGACGCTGCACGATCTCGCGACCGGCGCGATCGTCGACATGCCCAGCCGCTACGACGAGATGTCGACCCGCTCCTATGCCGACTTCGCCGGCGGCGCGGCCAGGCAGCGTGCGCTGCGTGGCATGCTGCGCGAGGCCATGGTCGCCCAGGGCTTCGAGGTCTATCCCGAGGAGTGGTGGCACTTCGACTACGGCGACTGGCGGCGCTATCCGATCGGCACGCAGACCTTTACGCAACTGGCGGGATAGATCGCCTCAGTCCAGCCAGTCGAAGCCGACGACCGCCCAGCCGTAGGAACGGATCCGCCAGCCGCCGGCTTCACGCACCTGCACGAAGGTCCAGCCTCCCAGCTCGGTGAAGCGCCGGCCGTCGCGCACGCCGGTCCAGCGGGTAGGCAGGGTGAAGTGCACGGTCTGGTCCGTCAGGCCGAAGTCCTGCGGCGCGCCAAACTCGTGCTTAAGCGCGCCGATCGCGCCGACGTGCGCCGTCATGATCGCCCGCCATTGGGCGAGGCCCTCCTGGCCCAGGAACACGTGCGGCGAGAAATTCTCCAGGATCGTCACGTCGCCGGCCGAGAACACGCCGTCGAGCGCGGACGCGTCGGCGGTCTCCAGGAACCGCGCCAGGGCCGCGGGCGCGGCCATCATGGCGGCATCGGGCGTGGCGATGGCGACGGGCTTGGTCATGGGCCGTGCTTATCGCCTCAGCCGCGCGGCCGCCAGACCAGCACGGTGGCGCCCTCGACGCCGACGCGGCGGCATTGGGCCTTCATCGGACAGGCTCCGCATTGCGGCGCGTCGTGGGTGCAGACCAACTGGCCCAGGCCATGCTTCATCAGGCAGTGCAGCTCAAAGAGGTCGTCCGCCGTCCAGGCGTCGGGCGCCAGGGCCATCAGGGCGTGATAGCTGTGGGTCGGATCGCCGGGGCCGACCAGGCCCAGCCGCTGGGCCGTGCGGTGCACATGGCTGTCGACCACCAGGTCGCGCATGGCCAGGCTGCTGAAGTTGAGGACGCTGGCGGCGACCTTCTGGCCCACGCCGGGCAGGGCGCGCAGTTCGTGCCTGGCCTGCTCGACCGTCATGTTGCGCAGGTGGCTCAGCGACAGCCAGCCGATACGCTCCTGGATCATGCGCAGAGCCATGGGCAGGCGACGGGCCTTGTCCTCGGGATAGGTGACGTCGCCGATCAGGGGCAGGACCTCGCCAGGCTCGGCTCGCGCCAGGTCCTCCCAGGTGCGGAACGCGCCCTGCAATCGCAGGAAGGCCGCCCATGATGCGGCGTCCAGCGTGCGGTGGCTGATCGAGGACTTCACCAGCTGCGAAACCGGGTCCATCCGCGCCTTGGGGCGCTGGGGGCCGAAGGCGGCGAGCAGCACGTCGCGCGCGCCTTCCAGCGGTGAGCGGGCCAGGTGTAGGGACAGCTGCATGCGCTCGCCTCACGTGAACATAATGAGAACATTACGTTCCGGGCGGGCGGTTGTCGAGAGGGCTCAGCCCCGACGGCGGGCGCGGCCCCAAAGCACCGTCACGCGGCGGCGAAGGCGTTGCAGGGCCACGCGGACCGGCGTTGGGGCGGGCGCGGGCTCCGGCCGTTCCTCTTCCGGCAGGCCCACCCCGGCGAACCGGGCGATCAGGTCGCGCAGCTGGGGCTCCTGCACGGCCAGGGCGGCCTCGACCGGCGTCATCCACTTGAGTGTCCGCTGGCCCTTCTCGGGCCAGGTCGCATGCTCGCCGGTGACCTTCATCGGGAAGACGTCGACCTTGACCAGCCGGCCCGCGCCGCTCTTCAGGCGCTTGAGGTATTCGTACTCGCCAAAGGAGGTCTCGACGATCACGCCGTCGAGACCGGCCTCCTCATAGGCTTCCTGGGCGGCCGCCTGATGGTCGAGCCGGCCCTTCATCGGCCAGCCCTTGGGGATCACCCAGCGCCGCGTCTCGCGGGACGAGACGAGCAGAATCTCCAGCGCGGCCCCTTCGCCGCGCCAGGGCAGGGCGGCGACCTGGCGACGCTTTCCGCCGCCCTTGGCCCCGCCGGTCTGCTTGACCGTTCCGTCCGTCACTGCATCCAGAACCCGAGATAGTAGAACACCGCCGCGGTCAGCGCCGCCGCCGGGAGGGTGATCACCCAGGCGACGACGATGTTCTTGGCCACGCCCCAGCGCACCGCCGAGACCCGGCGCGAAGCGCCGACGCCGACAATAGCGCCAGTGATCGTGTGAGTCGTCGATACCGGAACACCGATATGCGTCGCCAGGAACAGGGTGATCGCGCCGCCGGTTTCCGCGCAGAAGCCCTGCATCGGGGTCAGGCGGGTGATCTTGCTGCCCATGGTGTGGACGATCCGCCAGCCGCCGAACAGGGTCCCCAAGCCCATGGCCGTCTGGCAGGCGATGACCACCCAGAACGGGATGTGGCCCGGCTGGTCGGTGGCGCCGTGGGCGAACAGCAGGGCGGCGATGATGCCCATGGTCTTCTGGGCGTCGTTGCCGCCGTGGCCGAGGCTGTACATCGCCGCCGACACGAACTGCAGCTTGCGGAACACCTTGTCGGCCCAGAACGGCGAGCTCTTCAGGAAGGTCCACGAGACCACCAGCACCAGCAGGAGCGCCAGCACGAAGCCGACCGTCGGCGACACCACGATGCCGGCCGCCGTCTTGCCCAGGCCCGCCCACTGGATGGCGCCGAGGCCGCCGACCTTGGCGATGGCCGCGCCGACCAGGCCGCCGATCAGGGCGTGCGAGCTGGAAGAGGGGATGCCCAGCCACCAGGTCAGGAGGTTCCAGCTGATCGCGCCCATCAGGGCCGCGAAGATCAGCCGGTCGCTGATGATGTGCGGGTCGACGATGCCCGAGCCGACCATCTTGGCAACGTGCAGGCCGAAGAACAGGAAGGCGATGAAGTTGAAGAAGGCCGCCCAGATCACCGCCCACTTTGCCGACAGCACGCGGGTGGAGACGATGGTGGCGATCGAGTTGGCCGCGTCGTGCAGCCCGTTCAGGAAGTCGAACGCCAGGGCGACGACCACCAGGAACACCAGGATGAGAAGCGTGGGGTCCACGGCGCGGGCTCTTTAGACCTGCTCGACCACGATGCCGCTGATGCGGTTGGCCACGTCCTCGAAGCGGTCGACCACCTTCTCCAGGTGGCTGTAGATGTCGATGCCCACGATGAAGGCCATCGGATCCTTGTCGCGGTGCGCCAGGAACAGCTCCTTGCGGCCGATGTCGTACATCTGGTCGGCCTGTTCCTCGATCTGGGTGATCTTCACGGCCAGGTCGGAAAGGCGCTGGGCGTTGTTGCGCATCTTGGGCAGCAGCGACACGGCTTCGGCCGTCAGGTCGGCGGCCTGGACGATGATCTGGGCCATCGCCTTCATCTGCGGCTCGAAGGTCGTCACCTCGAACAGGCTGACCACCTTGGCGGTCTTGCGCATCTGGTCGATGGCGTCGTCCAGCGACGTCGTCAGGTCCTGGATGTCGCTACGGTCGAACGGCGTGATGAAGCTGCGGCGGACGGCCTGCATCACCTGGCGGGTGACCTCGTCGGCCTCTTCCTCGTGCTGGTTCACGCGCGCGGTGGCCGCCTCGATGCTGTCGGCGCCGCTCATCAGATCGCTGAGCGCCTTTGAGCCGGCCACCAGCGTCGCGGCGTGCTGGGCGAAAAGATCGAAGAACCGGTCTTCCTTGGGCATGATCGCCCGGAACAAACCCAGCATGTCGCTTCATCCTCTGTTCGAAGCGGCGGAACGAAAAACGCGGACGTCCGTATCGGGAGCATCCGCGCATTGCGCGGACCGGAACCACGGAAGCGGCGGGCGTTCAAGCCCTGCGTGAAACTTTTGTGACAAAATCAGGCTGCGACGCATGGCGCTCGGCAGGTTGCGAAGGTTGCGGCAAGATGACGCTTCACCTTCGGAGTCGCGCGCATGGCCTACACCCTGACGGTCAACGGATCGCCCCACACGGTCGACACCGAGCCCAGCACGCCCTTGCTCTGGGTGCTGCGCGACCTGCTCGACCTAGTCGGAACCAAGTACGGCTGCGGCGTGGCCCAATGCGGCGCCTGCACGGTGCATCTCGACGGCGTTCCGGTGCGGGCCTGCGTGACGCCGGTCTCGCGGGTGGGGGGCAAGGCGGTGACCACCATCGAGGGGATCGCCGCCAATCCGGTCGGCGCCCGCGTGCAGGAAGCCTGGAAGAGCCTCGACGTGCCCCAGTGCGGCTACTGCCAGGCCGGCCAGATCATGTCGGCCACGGCCCTGCTGGCCGCCACGCCCAAGCCGACGGACGCGCAGATCGACGAAGCGATGGACGGCAACCTCTGTCGCTGCGCGACCTATCCGCGGATCCGCAAGGCCATCAAGTCGGCCTCGGGCCAGACGGAGGCTTGAGCGCCATGAACGCCCCCGTCCTCTCGCGCCGCCTGTTCCTGGCCTCGTCGGCCGCTGCTGGCGGCGGCCTGATGCTGTCGTTCGGTCTTGAAGATGAAGCCCGCGCCGCCGGCCCGGCCACGCTCAGCGCCTATCTGAAGGTCTCGTCCGACGGCAAGGCGACGATCGCCTCGAAGATACCGGAAGTGGGGCAGGGCATGCGCACGGCCCTGCCGATGATCATCGCCGAGGAGCTCGACGTCGCCTGGGAAGACGTCGTCGTCGAGCAGGCCCTGGCCGACACCAAGGTCTATGGCCGCCAGGTCGCCGGCGGTTCGATGGCCACCACCCTGGAATGGGACGGCATGCGCCGGGTCGGCGCCGCCGGCCGCTGGATGCTGATCCAGGCCGCCGCGGCGAAGCTCAATGCGCCGGCCGCCGAACTGACCACCGAGCCCGGCCAGGTGGTTCACGCCGCCAGCGGCCGCAAGCTGGCCTACGGCGAACTGGCCCAGGCGGCCGCCGCCATCGCCCCGCCCGATCCCAAGAGCCTGGCGCTGAAGGACCCCAAGGCCTTCCGCATCATCGGCAAGAGCCACGTCCAGACCGACACCGACGCCATCGTCACCGGCAAGCCGCTGTTCGGCATCGACGTGCGCCTGCCCGGGATGGTCTACGCCACCTTCCTCAAGGCCCCGACCTACGCCGCCAAGGTCGGCTCGGTCGACCTGGCCCCCGCCAAGGCCGTGAAGGGCGTGCGCGACGCCTTCGTGGTCGAGGGTGGGACGGCGCTGGACGGCCTCTTGCCCGGCGTCGCCGTGGTCGCCGACAGCTGGTGGGCCGCCCGCCGGGCCCGAAACGCGCTGGAGGTCGTCTGGGCCGATCACCCGACCAGCGCCCAGAGCACCGCTTCCCTGGCGGCGAAGGCCGCCGAGTTCGCCAAGGCCGGACCCCAGCGCGTGGCCCGCGCCGACGGCGACGTCGCCGCCGCCTTGAAGGGCGCGGCCAAGGTCGTCAGCGCGGCCTACGACTATCCCTTCATCGCCCACGCGCCGCTCGAGCCGCAGAACTGCACGGCCCGCGTCAAGGACGGCAAGGTCGAGATCTGGGCCCCGACCCAGAACCCCGAACCCGGCCGCGCCCTGGTCGCCAAGACCCTGAATGTGCCGCCCGAGAACGTCACCATCCACCTGATCCGCTGCGGCGGCGGGTTCGGCCGGCGGCTGATCAACGACTACATGGTCGAGGCCGCCTTCATCGCCAGCAAGGTCGACGCCCCGGTCCAGCTGATCTGGACCCGCGAGGACGACATCCAGCACGACTTCTATCGTCCCGGCGGCTGGCACAACTTCACCGCCGGCCTCGACGCCAAGGGCGATGTCGTCGCCTGGCGCGACCACTTCGTCAGCTTCGGCGAGGGCGAGACCTTCGTGCGCTCGGGCGGCATGAACTCCACCCAGTTCCCGGCCGGCGCGGTGCCCAACTATCAGCACGAGGTCTCGGTGATGCCGCTGGGCATTCCGACCGGGCCGCTGCGGGCGCCGGGCAACAACGCCTTCGGCTTCGTCATCCAGAGCTTTACCGACGAGGTGGCCCTGGCGGCCAAGACCGACCCCGTGGAGTTCCGCCGCAAGCTGCTGGGCGAGCCGCGCCTGATCGGACCGGAAGGCCAGAACGACAGCTTCCACACCGGTCGCATGCGCGGCGTGCTCGACCTCGTCGCCGAGAAGTCGGGCTGGGGCCGCAAGCTGCCCAAGGGCAGAGGGCTCGGGGTCGCCTGCCACTTCAGCCACCTGGGCTACGTCGCCGTGGTCATGGAGGTCTCGGTCACGAAGGGAAAGGTCAAGGTCGAGAAGGCCTGGGTCGCCGCCGACGTCGGCCGCCAGATCATCAATCCCACCGGCGCCGACCACCAGGTGCAGGGCTCGATCCTCGACGCCATCGGCAGCACGCTGCATCAGAAGGTCACCTTCGAGAACGGCGCGGCGGTCGAAAGCAATTTCGGCGACTTCCCGCTGCTGCGGATGAGCGAAGCCCCGCCGATCGAGGTGCACTACCTGCTCAGCGACAACCGGCCCACGGGTTTGGGCGAGCCGGTTTTGCCGCCGGCCCCGGCCGCGCTGTGCAACGCCATCTTCGCCGCCACGGGCAAGCGCATCCGCAGCCTGCCGGTCGGCGACCAGCTGGCCTGAAGGAAGACGGCCCGCGACATAGCGTCCCAAGGCCCTGCTTTGGCCTTGGGACGGCCCATTCTGAACCACGTTCTTAACCTTGTCGGCCGATCCTCGAAGCCTGAATTCGGGGAGCGGAACATGGGCGAACACGTCGAGACGCTGGTGATCGGGGCCGGGCCCGCCGGACTGTCGGCGGCTCACGCCCTGGCTCGCGCGGGCCGCACGGTGACGGTGCTCGAAGCCGAGGGCTGCATCGGCGGCGCGGCTCGCACCCTGGCCTTCGACGGCTTCCGGCTCGACGTTTCCGGCCGTCGCCTGACCTCGGCCGATCCGGCCATCCGCGCCTTCTGGACAGCCCTGCTGCCTGACGACCTTGAGATCGCGCCTGGCGCCCTGCGCCTGGAAGGCGAGGGCGGAGCCCGCAGCCAGCGAGGCGCGGCGCTCGGCGCCCTGATCAGCGCCCGCCTGCGCCCGATCGCCAATTCCAAGACCCTCGGCGAATGGCTGACCCGACGCTTCGGCCGCCGGGTCGCGCGCCGCCTCAGCGCCTATGCCGAAAAGCTTTGGGCCCTGCGCCCGGAAGAAACTCCCGCCCAGCCGGCCTGCCCGAGCTTCCGCTCCGAGGCCGGCGTGCGGCCGCGCCAGGGAACCGGACAGCTTTGGGAGGCCTGCGCCGAGGCGATTCGTCAGGCCGGAGGCGAGATCCGTCTCGAGCGCCGGGTCGTCGGTTTGCGCCGTGACCGCGCCGGGGGCGTCTGGACCATTTCCACCGTCACGGTCGACGGCGGCGAAGACGTGTTCACCGCCGATCAGGTTATCTCGACCATGCCGCTGCGCGAGCTTATGGGCGCCCTGACCCCCACGCCGATCAGCCTCTTCCACGCCTGCGAACTGATGTACCGCGACCAGGTGACGGTGGCCTTCACCGCCGCCCCCGGCCGCCGCTGCGCACCAGCGCTGGCCGAGATCCACGGCGCGTCGATCAAGGCCGCCCGCGCCCGGGCGCTGGAGGGCGAGGCCCTGGCCCTCGACTACTACTGCTTCGAGGGCGACGCCCTCTGGACCGCCGACGACGAGGCCCTGATCGCCCAGGCCTCGGCCGAGGCCCGCCGCCTGGGCCTCATCGCCGCCGGCTCGGTCCGCGACGCCCAGGTGGTGCGCCAGCGCAAGGTTCACCCGATCCACGACGAAGCCTGTGACGAGCACCTGAAGATGATCGGCCTGGACCTGCGCCTGCATTTCGCCGGCCTGCACCTTGCCGGCCGCGCCGGCGCCCACGGCGACAGCGCCGAGGACCAGTCCATCCGCACCGGCTTCGCCGCCGCCGCCGCAGTCCTGGGCCGCGTGGTCGCCACCAGCCGGATCGCGGCCTAACAAGGAAGGCGCTCTCTCAAGATCATCCCCCTGAAGGGGGAGGTGGCCCGAAGGGCCGGAGGGGGAAGTGTCTGCCCAGGTCGGTTTCCCGCATCTCCAGCCCACCACTCCCGCCTCCCTCGCCCCTGTGGCGAGGGCCCATGCCGGCCGTTGCTCAGATAGCGGCCGGACGCGAACGGTCTGAGCAGGCTGAACGATGGGTCCTCGCCACAGGGGCGAGGAAGGCGTGAGTTTGGGGCAAAGGGGATAGAGCAGCGTGGATCCCCGGTGAACTCGATAGAGAGTTCAACCAATCCAACCCCTTACAACTTTCTCATCCAATTCAATCAGACGCGCTCAAACCCGCCGCATAATCAAACCCGTCCCCGCCATGGGGAGGGCTCTTGGTACCGGCCCAAGCGTGGCGAGGACCGCA
>NZ_JARQWV010000019.1 GCF_029543245.1 Caulobacter endophyticus | reverse complement strand
GCCCTGGCGGCGGGTCCCTCGCCCGGAGCCGCTAGGGGCTTCGGGGGGATGGCCGGACACCCCCCCCCTGCGGGGGGCGGTGTCGCCGCCGGCGCGGGGGGGGCAAGTTGCTGCTGAGGCGGAGACCGCTTCCCCCTCCGACCGCTTCGCGGCCACCTCCCCCTTCAGGGGGAGGGTCTTGCTGCTCTCCCCCTCAGCCGGCGGCGAGAAGGCGTTCGGGTGATGCCGGCGCCAGGTCGTGATCGGCCAGTTCGGACACCACACGGAAAGGATGCGGGCCATGGTCGGCCTCCGAATGTTCCAGGATCCACGCTCCCGGGCGTCCGCCACGGCAGCGTTCCAGCGCCACGCGCCAGGCGGGCGGGCCAAGCCCCAGCCCATCCGGCGGCGCGCGCCCCCGCGCCGGCCCCACCCGCCAGCGGCTGAAAGCGGCCGAGCCGGTCGCGCCCTTGGCCGGGCCGCCATAGGGCCGGCGGTGCAGCACGACCCCGAAGCCCCCCGCCCGCTCGCAGGCCAGTTGCAGCCGGCGGCCGGCCACCAGGTCGGGCGCCTCGGCCTCGCCGATGGCGACCGCGACGCCGGGCGTGGCCAGGGCGTCCTCCAGCACCGACAGGCCCTCGGCCTCGTCGCGCACCCGCACCATCACCAGCCGCTCGACCGGAAAACCCAGGTTCACCAGGCCCGGGACATAGAGGTCCGAGCGCCGCAGCACCCAGACCACCGCGCCCTTGGCGGCTCTCGGCCGGGCCAGCAGCGCCGCGAAGGCCGCAGTCGCCGCCCCGCTCTCGCCCTCCAGCCCCTCGCCGACCACCTCGTGCCAGCCGGCCCTGGGCAGCCCCCCGCCGGGCAGGTGGGAGTCGATGCGCCAGTCACCGAACGGCAGGACCGGAGTCGGAGTCCGAGTCCCCGCCTCGATGGCGGCGATCCGACCTCTCAGGGCCTCGATACGCGCCTCGCGCGAGCCGGGCATGGCGACCTCCGTTCCCACTTTGTTCTGATCTTGATGGACGCGGGAGTCAAGGTGGGAGATGCGGCGGGGTGTCGCCGGGAGGCGTCTGCGCGCCCCTCTTCATCCCGTCATTCCCGCCCTTGTGGCGGGAAACCCTCTCTCAGCCGCAAGGGCGGATGGGACGGATCGCCAGCGATCCGCTTGCACTTCACGTGCGTGCGGAACCAGGGGTTCCCGCCACGAGGGCGGGAATGACGAGAGTTTGGGAGAACAGCCCTAGACCCGCTCCACGCGCCGTCCCGCCAGGGCGCTGACCAGCGCCTCGGGAGCGGCGGGCTTGTGCAGCACCGGGCCGTCGTCGAGGCCGGGCTCCTGGTAGCCGGTCAGGTAGACGAAGGGGATGGCCCGCTCGGCCAGGGCCTTGGCCACCGGCGTGACCAGCCGGCCGCCCAGGTTCACGTCGAGCACGGCGCGGTCGATCAGGCTGCTCTCGATCAGCTCCAGCGCCTCTTCGACGTCGCCGGCGGGGCCGACCACCTGGGCGCCGGCCAGGGCCAGCACGCGGGCCAGCTCCATGGCCACCAGGGCCTCGTCCTCGACCACCAGCACCCGCTGGTCCTGAAGACCGCCGTCAGGCGCGGCGCCGGTCGTCGCCGCCGAGCGCTCGCCGCCGCCGGCATGGGGCAGAGCGCCGCGCGACAGCTCGATCCGGCAATGCAGGCCCTCGGGCCGCCAGTGGTGCGAGACCTGGGCGCCCAGCTGCTTGCCGGCGTTCTGAATCAGGGTGGAGCCAAAGCCGCGCCGCGCCGGAGCAATGGTCGGCGGGCCGCCGCCCTCGCGCCAGTCGATGACGAGACTCCCGGCCTCCCAGGTCCAGGCCACCTCCAGCACGCCGCCGGGCGCCGACAGGGCCCCGTACTTGCTGGCGTTGGTGGCCAGTTCGTGCACGACCAGGCCTAGCGACTGGGCGGCCTCGGCGCGGATCAGCACCGGCGGTCCGTCCAGCACCACCCGGCTCTCGTGCTCGACGCTGTAGGCCTCCAGCTCCTGCTCCAGCAGGGTGCGCAGCACCGCCCCGGTCCAGCGGGTGGTCGACAGCAGGCTGTGCGAGCGGGCCAGCGAGCCGATGCGGCCGCTGAGCGCGGTGACGTACTGGCGCTTGTCGACGAAGGGCGTCAGCTGGACCAGCGACTGCACCACCGCCAGCACGTTCTTGGCCCGGTGGTCGACCTCGCGGATCAGCAGGCGCTCGGTCTCCTCGGCCTGGCGCAGGGCGGCGTCGGCGCGGGCCCGGCCGCTGGCGGCCCAGATCAGCTCGGCCACGTCGCCGACGAAGGCCACCTCGTCGACGCCCCAGGTGCGGGCGCATTCCTGGCAGACGAAGAGGTAGGAGACGAGCCGCCCGGCCTTGACCAGCGGCACGGCCACAAAGGCGCGGATGTCGAGCGCGGCGTAGGCTTCCAGGCTGTGGCGGGTGCGCACGTCCTCGCGGACGTCGTCGATCACCACCTGCACCCCGGCCCGCAAATCATCGCTCATCGCCGGGCCGAAGTCGTCGAGCACGAACAGCGGTCCGACCAGGGGCTGCACGCCCTGCCCGCCCCACTCGCCGATGATCTGGGTGGAGACGCCTGCGAGATCGACCTCGGCATAGCCGGCGCGCTGGGCGCCCAGCTGCGCGGCCAGCACGGCGCAGGCCTTGTCGGCGATGGCGGCGACGTCGCTCTCCTCGCGCAGCTGTCGGCCAAGGTCCAGCATCAGGGCCCGCCGCCGCTCGCGCACCAGCAGGCGCGCCAGCTCGGCCTCGGCCCGCTTGCGCGCCGAGATGTCGGTGACCAGCACGTAGTAGCCGAGCACGGCGCCGCCCGGCGCCACGTCGGGCACGTACTTGGCCTCCACATGGCGCAGGCCGGCGGCCTGGTAGGGAACCTCGCCCTCGAAGGTCAGGCTCTGGCCTTCCAGGGCGCCGTCGACATGGTCGCGCACGCGTTCATAGGCGTCCGCCCCCATCACCTCGAGCAGGGACTTGCCCTCGATGTCCTCGCGGCGAACGCCGAACCAGGTCTCGTAGGCGCGGTTGACGAAGCGGTAGCGGCGGTCGGCGTCGACATAGCCGATCAGGATCGGCACCGCGTCGGCCATGGTCGCCGAGAAGGTGTCCCGTCGACCGGCGTGGGAGGGCGAAAGGGCGTCGTCGGTCATGGATTACGGCGCTCGTTTCGCGAAGGAGCGGCAGGCTTGCACGGCCACCTCCGCAGGTGGAGTGAGACAAACGGTCGCGCCCCGGGCGCTTTAGTCCTCGCGCCGGAAGGTCACCACCAGCACGTCGCGCCGCGCCTCCTGCCCGGCTGCCAGCGGCGAGATCGCGGTCACCCCGTGCAGCACGCGATGATCGTCGATGAACACCGCGTCGCCCGGCTGCGTCAGGGTGAACGAGCCCAGGGACCGACCGTCGGGGGCGAAGATGTCGGTGACGCCGCTGGCCACATTGCAGCGCTCGACCAGCATGACGATCACCCAGTCGACGCCGTCGCGATGCGCGCCCTCGGGCGTGGGCAAACCAGCCTCGCCGTCATGGGCCTCGATGCGGAACTGGTGCAGCTCCACATGCCAGGCCGCGGGCGGATCGACGGTCAGAGGATGGAAAAGCTCCAGCCCCGCCTTCAGCAGGCCTTGCGTCACCGGATGCTCGGCGATCCCTTGCGTCACTGGCTCGAACCACCTCTGCACGCCGCCGTTCAGGGCGTTGTAGTCGCGGCTCTGGTAGTGCGGCTGGTGCGGTTTGCGCGCGATCGTTCCGTCCGCCGACGCAGCGAAGGCCGCGAACCGCCGGCGGCGATAGCGCCCGCCGTCGGCCATGAAGCCGTCGACGCCCAGGTCGTTCCAGCTGTCGGCGAAGAGGTCCCAGTTCGGCAGGTCGCCCAGCAGCGCGCGCGTGTCGGCGGCCGGGACGATGGCGAAGCCTTCCGCCTCGACGCTTTTCGAGATCCCGCTCACGCCGGGGCTCCCGGCCGGAAGAACAGGCCCAGCCGCAGCGAGCGGGCGATGCGCTCGGCCTTCTGGCCGACGATGGCGGCGCGCGGGGCGTCGAACAGCTCCACGCAGGTGGCGTGGAACAGGTTCAGCCACGGCGTGAACATCCACTCCTGGAAGCCCTCGATGCGCTGGTGCACCGCCATGGGCGAGCCCTTGTAGCGTCCCGAGCCCTGCAGCACCGTGGCCCAGAAGTCCTTCAGCGTGGCCATGTGATGGGGCCAGGCGTCCTCGGCGATCTGGCCGTTGAACACCGGCCCGATGCGCGGATGGCGGCGGACCTTGGCGTAGAAGGCCTCGACCAGGGCGTCGATCTCGGCGTCGGTAAAGGTCGGTTCTTTGAGGGCGGGCTCGGACATGGCCCCTAGATGGTCCCAAGCGGCCCGCCAGCCAAGCTAGGGATTATCACTTAGGGTTCCAGAAAACTTCAGCTGTCCGGTTTCCCTTTATCCGACTGTCCCCGCGAAGGCGGGGACCCAAGCTGACTTTCAGGATCAGGCGCGGTCGTGGACCATCACCGGACTCGGCTTGGATCCCCGCCTGCGCGGGGATGCTCGGATGAGAGTGCGGGGCCTGCCCTATGCCTTGCCGCTCAAGCCCTGCTGTGGCGCGTTGCCTTGCAGGGTCCAGTCGCCGGCCTTGGCTTCCGGCCCGCGATCCAGGCGCAGGTTGTTCTGCACGTTGTCGACGCCCGAGACGCTCTCGGCCAGCAGCTCGGCCCGGCGCTTGTCGTCGCGGGCGTGGACCGTGCCGCTCAGCGTCACCTCCCCGTCCTTGACCGCCACCTCGATGGCCGAGGCGTCCAGCCAGCCGTCGTCGGTCAGCCGGTCGCTGACGTCCTCGCGGATGCGCTCGTCCGAGCGACGATAGCCCTTGGGACCGCGGCCGCGATGGTCGGCCCGGACGGCCGCGTCGTGCTCGCGGCGACGCTGGGCGTCATGATCGCCCATCCAGGCCGAGACCTCGTCGCGCGCCCGGTCGAACCAGCCGCGATCCTCGTCGTGGCGATCGCGCGGATGGCGGGCATAGGCCCAGTGCTCACGGTCATAGCGACCCCGTCCCGGACCATCCGTGTAGTAGTTGCGCTCGCGCTCCCGGCCACGGTCGAAATAGGCGCGGTCGCCATAGTCGGGCGCCTCGCCGCGATAGCCGCCCCCGCCGTAGTCCGCGGTAGAGCCGCCGAAGTCGAAGCCGCCCACCTGGCCGTAGTCGCCCGGCGCGCGATAGCCCCGGCCCGAGGCGTAGTCCGAGCCCGAGCGGATCGAGCCATAGCCGATGTCGCCGCCCTGGCTGATGGCCCGCCGCAGTTCCGCCCGGCCAGATGACCGGTGACGAGGCTCGCCGTAGCTGCGCTGCTCGCGGGCGGCGTAGCGGTCGCGCCAGTCGGGATCCTGGGTGTAGCGGTCATGGCGGCGCGAGGCGTCGTAGCCGTAGCCGCGCTCGTCGTCGAAATCTCGGTCGCGATCGATCTCGAAGCGGCCTTCACGGTCGTTCCAGCGGGACTCGGGCATCAGTCTTCTCCGTGGCTCTCATGTGGCGTCGGGACGCGTCGAGGCGTCCCACGGCCGAGAGAACGGAGGGGCCGAAAGGCCTGTTCCTAATGCGACGCTTCTTTGGGCGCGGCGTCAGCCATCTGTGGATGAGTACGGGATAGGTCGACGGCGGCCTGTAGATTGTCGGCCGGCAAGGCGTGCCTTCGCGCGCGGGGAAGCTTATGTTGGGGCCAATTCGCCATGCGCTTCGACGACCGCTTCCTTGAAGAACTGAAGTCCCGACTTCGCCCCTCCGACGTGGTCGGAAAGACGGTGAAGCTGCGGCGGCAGGGTCGCGAGTATGCGGGGCTGTCGCCCTTCACCAAGGAAAAGAGCCCCTCGTTCTTCGTCAACGACGACAAGGGCTTCTATCACTGCTTCTCCAGCGGCAAGCACGGCGACATCATCAGCTTCCTGCAGGAGACCGAGCGCCTCACCTTCTCCGAGGCGGTCGAGCGGCTGGCCGCCGAGGCCGGCATGAGCCTGCCCGAGCCCGACGCCCGCGCCGCCCAGGACGACCGCAAGCGCGCGGGGCTGGGCGACTGGATGGAGCTGGCGGCGGCCTGGTTCGAGGCCGAGCTGCGCCGCCCCGTGGGCAAGGACGCCCGCGCCTATCTCGACCGCCGCGCCCTGCCCGAAGACCAGTGGAGCCGCTTCCGCATCGGCTTCGCGCCGAACGGCCGCACGGCGCTGAAGGACTATCTGGTCGCCAAGGGCGCCAAGCCGGGCGACCTGGTCGAAGCGGGCCTGCTGATCGCCCCCGAGGACGGCGGCGCGCCCTACGACCGCTTCCGCGACCGGATCATCTTTCCGATCACCGACACCCGCGGCAAGGTCGTCTCGTTCGGCGGCCGGGCCATGGATCCCAACGCCCGCGCCAAGTACCTGAACGGCCCCGAGACCAGCCTCTTCCACAAGAGCCGGGTGCTCTACGGCCTCTACGACGCCCGCAAGATCCTGCACGCGGCCCAGGCCGCCGCGCCGACCGAACAGACCCCGATGCTGGTGGTCGAGGGCTATATGGACGTCGTGGCCTGCCAGCGCGCGGGCCTTGCGGCCGTGGCGGCCATGGGCACGGCCCTGACCGAGGAGCAGATGGAGGCCCTGTGGCGCCTGCATCCCGAGCCGACGCTCTGCTTCGACGGCGACAAGGCCGGCCAGCGCGCCGCCAGCCGCGCCATCGACCGCGCCCTGCCCCTGCTCAAGCCCGGTCGCTCGTTCCGGTTCTCGATCGTCAGCGGCGGCAAGGACCCCGACGACGTGCTGCGCGAGCAGGGCCCTGCGGCGCTGAAGGCCCAGGTCACCCAGACCACGCCCTTCGTCGAGGCGCTGTTCGTGCGCGAGCGCGACCTGGAGCCGCTGGACACGCCCGAGCGCAAGGCGGGCCTCAAGCAGCGCCTGCGCGCGGCGGCCGGCACGATCGCCGACAAGGACCTGGCCAGCGCCTACAAGGACGACCTCTACGCCAAGCTCGACCTGCTGTTCCCCAAGCCGGCCTATGGCGGCGGGCAAGGCGGCGGTCAGGGTGATCGCCCGTTCACCCCTCGCGGCGGCGGTGGCGGCGGCTGGAAAGGCCGCGAGCGCGGTCCGCCCGATCCCGGCATTCGCGGCGTCGCCCGCGAGCAGATCGGCCGCAGGCTGAACCCCTTCCACGCGGCCGTGGCCATCGCGGCCGTCGACCATCCGGGCTGGGCGCGTCCCTATGACGAGGCGCTGGAGCGGATCGGCTTTGGCGAGGCGCGCCTCAAGGGCCTGGCCCACGAGATCTTCGAGGCGCTGATCGACGACATCAGCGAGGACACGCCGTTCCGCGACATCCTGGTCCGCAAGGGCCGGGGCGAGGAACTGGCCGAGCTCGACCGCCTGGCCCAGACCCTCAAGCCGCCGTTCCTCGATCCCAAGATGGAGCGCGAGCGGGCCCGCGCCCTGTGGGCCGCCTGCTACGAGGCCATCGTCGAGGTTGGCGACGCCGAACGCGCCCTTCGGGCCATGCGCGAGGAGCCGGTCACCGCCGCCAGCCTGACCGCCACCCGCGACCTGCGCGACCGCATCGCCATCCTCGAACGCCAGATCAGCAACCTGGAATTCTGGCAGCCGGCGCACTGAGAAACCTCGACCTTCCCGAGCTCGACTTTCCTCGCCCGACAAAAACCCCGCCTCCCTCGCCCTCGTGGCGAGGGCCCATGCCGGCGGCTGCTCAGACAAAGACCGTGCTCGAAAGGTCTGAGCGGCTGAACCATGGATCCTCGCCACAAGGGCGAGGAAAGCGAGTTAAGGAACCTCCTCCCGGCGAGAGGCTCCTCGCGAGCGCGCCCTTCACCGCCAAGCTGCAACCCGCTAACAACGCCGCCATGCGCATCGTCGTCGTCGGAGCCTACGGGCTGATCGGATCCTACGTGACCGCCCGCCTGCTGGCCGACGGCCATGCGGTGGTCGGGGTCGGCCGCGACCTGACCCAGGCCCGCCGGCGATTCCCGAGCGTCGACTGGCGCGCCGCCGACCTGCGCACCGCCACCGCCGCCGACTGGACCGCCCTGCTGACCGGCGCCGACGCCGTGGTCAATTGCGCCGGCGCCCTGCAGGACGGCCCGCGCGACGACCTGAAGGCCGTCCACGCCGACGCCGTCGCCCGCCTGATCGAAGCCTGCGACGCGACCGGCGCGCGCCTGGTCCACATCTCGGCGGCCGGCGTCGCGCCGGGCCGCGCCGATCCCTTCGGCGCCACCAAGCAGGCGGCCGAAAGCCTGATCGCGCAAAGCGCCATCGACTGGATCATCCTCAAGCCTGGCCTGGTGATCGCGCCGGCGGCCTATGGCGGAACGGCGCTGCTGCGGGCGCTGGCGGCGTTCCCGCTGGCGATCCCCGCCGTGCATGCGCAGGCCCGCGTCCAGGTCGTGGCCGCCGAGGACGTCGCCGCCGCGGTGGCGACCGCGATCCGCCCCGAGACCGCGTCCGGCCAGAGCCTCGACCTCGTCCATGCCGAACCGATCGCCCTCTCCGACCTGCTGATCCGGCTGCGCGGCTGGCTGGGCCTGGCCCCCGCCCCCGTCATCGCCCTGCCGCCCGCCGTAGCGGCGATCCCGGCCAAGGCCGCCGACGCCCTGGCCTTCCTCGGCTGGCGCAGCCCGATGCGCAGCGCCGCCCTTCAGCAGTTGCGCCTGGGCGTGGCCGGCGACAGCGCCGACGCCGCGCGGCTGGGCCTGGTTCCCAAGTCTCTCGACCAGATTCTGGCGGCCATGCCGTCGGGCGTGCAGGAGCGCTGGTTCGCCAAGGCCTGGCTGGCCAAGCCGCTGATCCTGGCGACCCTCTGCGCCTTCTGGCTGGTCTCGGGTCTGATCGGGATCACGGTGAGCCGCGACGCCGCCGTCGCCCTGCTGACCAGCGCCGACATGCCCGAACACCTCGCCAGGACCTTCGTGATCGGCGGCGGGATCGTCGATGTCGCCCTGGCCCTGATGGTCGCCCATCGCCGCACCGCGCGCCTGGCCTTGCTGGGCATGATCGCCGTCACCGCCGGCTACCTGGCGGGCGGGGCGATCGTGCGCCCCGACCTGTGGCTGGATCCGCTGGGCCCGCTGGTGAAGAGCATTCCCGCCGCCGTGCTGGCGATCGCCGCCCTCGCTTTGCTGGACGAACGTTGATGGACCTCTATCTCCTGCTGAAGGCCGCCCACGTGGTCGGCGCCACCGTGCTGCTGGGCACAGGGGCCGGCATCGCCTTCTTCATGCTGATGGCCCACCGCACCGGCCAGCCGGCCCTGATCGCCCATACCGCCCGGGTGGTGGTGATCGCCGACACCGTGTTCACCGCCACCGCCGTGGTCATCCAGCCGATCACCGGCGCCGCCCTGGCCCATGTGGTCGGCTATCCGCTGTTCAGCGGCTGGATCGGGCTGAGCCTAGTGCTCTACGTGGTCACCGGGCTGTGCTGGCTGCCGGTGGTCTGGATCCAGATCCGCCTGCGCGACCTGGCCGACGCCGCCGCCAAGGCCGGCGAGCCCCTGCCCGAGCGCTACCACCGCCTGTTCCGCATGTGGTTCGTGCTAGGCTTCCCCGCCTTCGCCGCCGTGCTGGCCATCGTCTGGCTGATGCTGGCCAAGCCGAGCTTCTGACCATGACCGCCTACACGACCGCTGAAGTTGCCCGCCTCGCCGAACGGCTGCTGGACCGCAGCCTGCCCAAGGCCGAATGGACCCACGCCGCCCACCTGACGGCCACCCTGCGCCTGGTGCGCACTCGGAACGCGGGGCTGGAGCGCGACCTGCCGGGGATCATCCGCGCCTACAACGAGGCCGTCGGCGGGGTGAACGACGACGCCAACGGCTATCACGAGACCATCACCCAGGCCTATCTGGCCGCCATCCGGGGCTTCGTGACCGCCCAGCCGGCAGAGCTCGACGACGGCGAAGCCGCCGCCCGCCTGCTGGCCACGCCGCTGGGCGACAAGGCCTGGCCGCTGGGCTTCTGGTCGCGCGAACGGCTGTTCAGCGTCGAGGCCCGTCGCGGCTGGATGGAGCCCGACCTCGCACCGCTGGACCACGGCCCGCCGGAGCACGCGCGGTGACCCTGATCCTCACCCTGGCCCTGCTGGCGGCCAACCTGTTCTGCTTCCTGCTGTTCGCCCACGACAAGGCCGCCGCCGTGCACGGCGAGCGGCGCGTGCCCGAGCGCGTGCTGCTGCTGTCGGCGGCGATGTGCGCCGCGCCCGGCGCGCTGCTGGCCCAGCGCTGGCTGCGCCACAAGACCCGCAAGCAGCCGTTCGGCGCCTGGCTGACCCTGATCGTCTTCGCCCAGGCCTGCGCGGTCGCCGGCCTCGTCGTTCTGGCCTATCGAGCCCCATGACCCAGCGCCTTCTGACCTTGCTCCGCGGCAAGACCCCCATCCGCCCGCTGGACGCCCTGAAGGGCGGCGGCGGCGCGCTGCTGGGCCTGCTGTTCGCGGGCCTCCTGGGACGCTTCGCGGTCGGCGGCGGCGACTGGCTGCATCCGCTGCTGGTCGCGCCGATCGGGGCCTCGGCGGTGCTGATCTTCGCCGTTCCCGCCAGTCCGCTGGCCCAGCCGCGCGGCGTGATCGGCGGCAACGTCGTCTCGGCCTTCATCGGCATAACCGTGGCCATGCTGCTGCCGAACCAGCCGCTGGTCGCAGCCCCCCTGGCCGTGGGCCTGGCGATCGCCGCTATGATCCTGCTGGGCTGCCTGCATCCGCCTGGCGGCGCGGTGGCGCTGATCACCGTCATCGGCGGACCGGCCGTGACCAAGGCCGGCTACCTCTTCGCGCTCAATCCGGTGGCCGTGGATTCGGTGCTGCTGGTCTGCGCCGGCATGGCCTGGAACCGGCTGGTCGGCCGCTCCTATCCGCACAGGGCCCCCGCCCCGCCGCCGAGTCCCCACGGCACGGCCGATCCCCTGCCCGCCTCGCGCATCGGCTATGACGCCGGCGACCTCGACAAGGCCCTGGCCCGCTACGGCGAGTTGCTCGACGTCAGCCGCGAGGACCTCGACGTCCTGTTCCGCGAGGTCGAGATCCAGGCCCACCAGCGCCTGCATTCGCAGATCCGCTGCGGCGAGGTGATGTCGCGCGACGTCATCCGCCTCGACCGCACCCAGTCGGCCGAAAGCGCCCTGGCCTTCCTGCAGAGCCACGACCTGCGCGCCGCCCCGGTGGTCGACGAGGACGGCCGCGTCATCGGCATGGCCCGCCGCGCCGAACTGCAGGCCAACCGCCGCCGCACGGTCGAGGCCGCGCTTGACCCGTTCGTTCACCGGGTGCGCGAGGGCACGCCGATCGCCGCCCTGCTGCCGATCCTCTCCAGCGGCCAGACCCACGAGGCCATGGTCGTCGACGGCGACCGCCGGCTGGTGGGCGTGATCACCCAGACCGACCTGATCGCCGTGCTCTATCGCGCCCACATCGTCGAGAGCGTGCTGTGACGACGCTTGACTGACGCGCGCGTCGCCGCGCCATGCTGAGGCAAATCCATAGGGGAAACGCCATGCTCGTCGTCCACCACCTGAACAACTCGCGCAGCCAGCGCGTGCTGTGGCTGCTGGAGGAGCTGGGCGTCCCCTACGAGGTCAAGCGCTACGAGCGCGACGCCAAGACCATGCTGGCCCCGCCCGAACTGCTGGCCATCCACCCGCTGGGCAAGTCGCCGGTGATCACCGACGGCGACAAGACCATCGCCGAGACCGGCGCCATCATCGAATACATCCTCGACACCTACGGGAACGGCCGCCTGATTCCGCCGGCCGGCACGCCCGAGCGCCTTCGCTTCACCTACTGGCTGCACTACGCCGAAGGTTCGGCCATGACGCCGCTGCTGCTGAAGCTGGTCTTCACCGCCCTGCCCGCCCGCGCCCCGGGACTGCTGAAGGGCCTGGTCAAGACCATCGCCGCCAAGGCCCAGTCGGGCTTCGTCGATCCGCAGCTGAAGAGCCACATCGACTACTGGAACGGCGAGCTGTCCAAGTCCGAATGGTTCGCCGGCCCGGAATTCACCGCCGCCGACGTGATCATGAGCTTCCCGCTCGAAGCCGCCGTGTCGCGCGCCGGAGCCGGATCGCGCCCCAAGGTGAAGGCCTTCCTCGACCGCATCCATGCCCGTCCGGCCTATCGCGCCGCCCTTCAGCGCGGCGGCGAGTACGCCTACGCCGACTGACAGGAAGTTCTGCAACTCACGGCCGAGCTTGCGCCTGCGACACGGCGACGCTCGGCCGCGATCTTAAGACTTCACACACCACGGATGCGCAAAACCTCTCCCTAGAAGCCGCCAGTCCATGGCTAAGCTTGCCCGGAGATCAAGGTTGTCCCTGTCGCGTGTTCGAACCTGGCGTGATCTGCTTCACGCTCTCGGTCGGACATTGGCCGCAACCTCCGCGATCATCGTCACTCTACTGGCCGTAACGTTGTCCAGCGCCTCGCCGCGCGACCCCGGACGCGTGGCCGCCTTGTTCCCCCCCTGGTGGACCCCCGCCCGCGCCGCCGGCGCCGCCACCTCGGCCGGCGACATATCCGGCGCCGGCGCGGTTCCCTTCATCCTGATCCTGCGCGGCGACCCGGCCACGCTGGGCGGCCGCCTGCGCGCCGCCGGCGCCATAGCCCTGCTCGACCCCGACGCCGCCGGCGTCTGCGCCAAGACCGTCCTGGAGCCCCGTCCATGAGCACGAAGCCCTCGAACCTCGACGCGCAGCGCCGCTCGGGCGGCAGGCTGATCCTGCTGCTGACCGCCCTGATGGCCCCGATCGTCATCGCCGCCCGCTTCCTGGTCGGCGAACCCGTGCCGGGCATGGCCGTCGCCACGATCATGGTCACCGCCCTGGCGGCCGGCGCCGTCCTGCATCGCGGCGAGACGGCCACGGGCCGCATCCTGTCGGGCGTGGCGCTGATGGCCCAGGTCTCGCTGCTGGTCGCCGCCCTGGGGGGCCACGACTGGCAGATCGACATGCACATGGCCTATTTCGCCGCCCTGGCCCTGCTGGTGGTCTATTGCGACTGGACCGTCATCGCCGCCGCCGCCGCCACGGTCGCCGTGCACCACCTGTCGCTCAGCTACCTGCTGCCCAGCGCCGTGTTCCCCGGCTCAGCGAGCCTTGGCCGGGTGCTGGTCCACGCCGTCATCCTGATCGTCGAGGCCGGCGCCCTGATCGCCGCGACCTTGAGCATCCACCGGGTCATCGGCCTGGCCGAGCGCGCCCGCGCCAAGGCAGAGGCGGCGATGCAGGAGGCCCGCGAGGCCGACGCCGCCGCCGACAGCGCCCGCCGCTCGGAAGAGGAAGGCCGCATCGCCCACGCCGCCGTCCAGGCCGCCTCCGAACGCCAGCGCGCCGACATGGTCGACGCCCTCGCCGCCAGCCTGTCGCGCCTGGCCAAGGGCGACCTCTCTGTGCGCCTGGTCGAAGAATTCTCGGAAGCCTACGAACAGCTGCGCGCCGACTTCAACCAGGCGGCCGGAAAGCTGGCCGGGGCTCTGGCCATCATCGACGAACGCGCCTCGGGCGTGCGCCACGGCTCGGACCAGATCGCCGACGCCGCCGCCAACCTTTCGCGCCGCACCGAGCAGCAGGCCGCCAACCTGGCCGAGACCGCCAGCGCCATGGACGAGATCACCGCCACGGTCGGGCAGACGGCCGACGGCGCCCGCAAGGCCGCCGCCGTCGTGGCCCGCGCCCGCGACGACGCCCGTCGCTCCGGCGAGGTGGTCGGCGAGGCTGTCGACGCCATGGGCGCGATCGAGACCTCGGCCACCCAGATCTCGCGGATCATCGGGGTGATCGACGAGATCGCCTTCCAGACCAACCTCCTGGCCCTGAACGCCGGGGTCGAGGCCGCGCGTGCGGGCGAGGCCGGCAAGGGCTTCGCCGTGGTCGCATCGGAGGTTCGCGCCCTGGCCCAGCGTTCCGCCGAGGCCGCCAAGGAGATCAAGACCCTGATCACCACCTCGACCCGCCAGGTCGGCGAAGGCGTCGAGCTGGTCGGCCGCACTGGCGAGGCGCTGGAGCGTATCGTCTCGCAGATCGCCGAGATCGACGGCCTGGTCTCCGAGATCGCCGCCAGCGCCCAGCACCAGGCCCAGGGCCTGACCCAGGTCAACACGGCGGTGAATCAGATGGACCAGGTGCTGCAGCAGAACGCGGGCCTGGTGGAGGAAACCGCCGCCGCCACCCATGCGCTGAACGACGACGCCGGCGAGCTGGCCCGCCTGGTCGGCCAGTTCCAGCTGCCGGGAGATCGCCTGGCGGCGACGGCGACGCGCGGTCCGCGACGGGCCTGAGGACCACCCGCCGTCGTCAGCTTGGCCACGCAACCCTTAGGGCGCGTGAGGCTTGCTTATCCGGAATGCGGCGCCTATCCTCTCAGCCCCCGGTCGCGATCGCCAGCGACTGGAAGTCTTCCTCCCTTAGGGCGAACCGAGCTAAAATCCACAATGGAAAAAGTGCCGATGACCGTCGTGGGTTATCAAACCCTCGACGAAGAACTGAAGCGTTTGAAGACGATCGAACGGCCCGCCGTGATCGCCGCGATCGCCGAGGCGCGCTCGCACGGCGACCTCTCGGAAAACGCCGAGTATCACGCCGCCAAGGAACGCCAGGGCTGGATCGAAGGCCAGATCGCCGAGATCGAGGACAAGATCGCCCGCGCCCAGGTCATCGACGTCTCGAAGCTCTCCGGCTCGCAGGTGAAGTTCGGCGCCACGGTCAGCGTGGTCGACGAGGACACCGAAGAAGAAGCCCGCTACCAGATCGTGGGCGACCATGAGGCCGACGTGAAGTCGGGCCGCATCTCGCTGAGCTCGCCGCTGTCGCGCGCCATGATCGGCAAGGAAGTCGGCGAAGTGGTCGAGGTCAACACGCCCGGCGGCGTGAAGGCCTACGAGATCCTCAAGGTCGAGTGGGTCTAGGCTTCAGCCCTAACCCCGCCATAAAGTCCGGCCAATCGCCGCGGAGTCGCCTGTTCAGGGTGGTTCCGCGGCGTTCGCCGTTTTGAGGGCTGGAGCGATGAGCGCCAATCAGACGCCAGGTCCCGAACCGTTGACCATCTGGGCCGTCTCGGACGGTCGCGCCGGCATCGAGGCCCAGGCCGTGGGCCTGGCCGAGGCCATAGCCCGCAAGCGTCCGGCCCGGATCGTGGTCAAGCGCGTCTCCTGGAAGGGCCGCACCGGCCGCCTGCCCTGGTGGCTGACCTGGCTGCCGCGCCGCTGGCTGACGCCCGAGAGCGAGATCACCGCGCCCTGGCCCGACCTGTGGGTCGCCGCCGGCCGCGCCACCCTGCCCCTGTCGATCCGCCTGAAGAAATGGTCGGGCGGCAAGACCTATGTCGTGCAGATCCAGGACCCGCGCGTCCCGGCCCACATGTTCGACCTGGTGATCCCGCCCAAGCACGACCGCCTGACCGGCGACAACGTGGTGCCGATCACCGGCTCGCCGCATCGGGTCAGCCAAGCCCGCCTCGACGCCGAGTACGAGAAGTTCAAGGACGCCATCGAGGCCCTGCCCCGCCCGCGCGTGGCGGTGCTGCTGGGCGGCAAGTCCAAGGCCTTCGACCTGCCGGTCGAGCGCGCGGCCCAGATGGCGCACGAGATCCAGCTGCCGCTGGAGCAGGAGGGCGGCAGCCTGCTGATGACCTTCTCGCGCCGCACGCCCGAGCCGGCCCGCGCCCTGCTGGCCGCACGCCTGCGCGACCTGCCCGGCATCATCTGGGACGGCGAAGGCCCCAACCCCTACTTCGCCTTCCTGGCCGCGGCCGACTACATCCTCGTCACCGAGGACTCGACCAACATGGCCACCGAGGCCGCCTCGACCGGCAAGCCGGTGTTCATCCTCAAGATGGAGGGCCACAGCGTGAAGTTCCGCCTCTTCCACGAGGAGCTGGAGCGCCAGGGCGCGGCCCGCCCCTATGGCGGCGCGTTTCACGGCTGGACCTACGAGCCGGTCGACGAGACCGGCCGCGCCGCCGCCGAGGTGCTGGCGCGGATGGACGCCCGCAAGGCCGGAGCCTAGCCTGGCGCGATGATCCTCGCCGTCCTGCAGGCCCGCATGAGCTCCACCCGCCTGCCGGGCAAGGTGCTGATGCCGATCGTGCGCGCGCCGATGATCATCCGCCAGATCGAGCGCGTCGCCCGCTCGCGCCGCATCGACCGGCTGGTGGTCGCCACCAGCACCGATCCCCTGGACGACGCCATCGAGGCGGCGGTGCGCCGCGACGGAATCGCCGTGCATCGCGGGCCGCTCGACAACGTGCTCGAACGCTTTGTCGGCGCGCTGGACGCCTATCCGGCCGAGCAGGTGGTGCGCCTGACCGCCGACTGCCCGCTGGCCGATCCGACCATCATCGACGCGACCATCGACCTGCACCTGTCGTCGGGCGCCGACTACACCAGCAACAGCCCCGAGGGCGCGGCCTACCCCAAGGGTCTCGACGTCGAGGTGATCACCGCCGCCGGCCTGCGCCGCGCGGCCGCGCAGGCCGACAGCCCCGAGGCCCGCGAGCACGTCACCTGGGACGTCTGGAACAATCCCGACCGCTGGAACCTGGCCTGGCTGCCGGACGCCCCCGGCCAAGGGGAAGTGCGCTGGACCGTCGACCGGCCCGACGACTACGCCTTCGTGGCGGCGGTCTATGACGCGCTCTATCCGCAGAACCGCGCCTTCACCTCTAACGACGTGCGGGCCTTTGTGAGAAGCCGGCAAGACCTGCTGAACTACGGCGGCGACCGGCGGGCCTGAGGTCAGGTGCGACAATCCCGCGCCATCCCTTAAGGACAGGGTTAACAAAGTATTCGGCAAAGCGGCCCCAGGCTGTAGGCGCGACCGCTCCACCGGTTCGCGCCAGCTTTTGAGGGGCCTCCGGTTCGGGGGCGGACGGACATGCGCGCCCTGCCGGACATCCGGGGTCTGAAGTACCCCGACGAGTTCATCGCCCGCCACTTCTTCAAGCGCGGCCTGCACCAGCGCGCCGGCAAGGTGGTGGAGCTGGGCGGCGGCACGGGCAACAACCTGTCGCTCTACGCCGCCTATGGCTGGACCCTGGTCAATGTCGACTATTCGGCCGCCGCGCTGGAAGACGCCCGCTGGAACCTCGGCGAAGCCGCGACCCTGATCCAGGCCGACCTGTCGCTGGGCCTGCCCGACGGAATCGAGGGCCCGATCGACGTCCTGCTGATCCCCAACCTGCTCTGCTACCTGACCAACGCCCAGGCCCACCGGGTGCTGACCGCCGTGCGCGAGAAGCTGGCCCCGAACGCCGAGGTGTTCGTGCGCACCCGTCTGGTCGACGACTATCGCTACGGCCGCGGCGTCGCCGAGGAGCCCGACGGCTTCCGCCTGGCCACGCCGGAGACCGGCGAAGCGGGCCTCTTCAACCTGTTCTACACCGAGGCGGGCCTGGTGAACCGCCTGCGCGACGAGCTGGGCCTGCGCGAGCCCGACGTCTTCCGCGTCAGCTTCGACAACCTGCAAGCCGGCGTCCGCGTGCCGCGCAACAGCGACCTCGTGGTCTGGGGGACCGCCTCGTGAGCGGTCGCATCCGCATCGTCGGCGGCGGCCTGACCGGGATCATGGCCGCCTTCGAGGCCCATCGCCTGGGCTGGCGCAACATCGAGCTGCATGAACGCTTCGACGCCCTGGGCGGGGTGGCCCGCCCCAAGGTCGTGAACGGCGCGGAGATGCGCGACGGCTGCGTCTATTTCGGCCCCCAGGGCGACGCCCTGGTCGAGCGCCTGAAGGCGCAGGGCGCGGCGTTCGAGACCTTCGACAACCGCTTCGGCTCGCTCAGCCTCGACGGCGCGGGCAAGCGGGTCTTCACCTGGGACTTCGGCGGTCCGGCCGTCGACTGCGCCAGCCTGCGCATCGCCCGCCCGGCCGGCGACAGCCTGGCCGACCGCATCGCCGCCTACCCCTCGCCCATCGCCGAGACCCTGGCCGAATACTGCCGCTGGCACCTGGGCGCGGACCTTGCCGCCGTGCACGGCGAGGCGGCTATCCCACTGGCCATCAACCGCGTCTATCCGGCCGGCGCCGAGACCCCGGCCCTGGTCGCCCTCAAGGCCTCGAATGAATGGGCCGACGAGCTGTACGGCGTGCCGCGCGGCCTGTCGGGCCGCACCGCCAACGTCACCGCCAGCCTGCCGAGCGGCGGCTTCACGGCCCTGTTCGAGACCTGCCGCCGCGCGCTGGAAGCCCTGGGCGTCGACATCCGCTTCGAGAGCCTGATCTCGCCCCGCCAGGTGATGGCCGAGCACGCGGCGGGCGACACCGTCGTCTGGGCCGCCAATCCGACGCCGCTGTTCAAGCCGATGGGCCTTTCGACCCCCTCGCTGGTGAAGAAGAGCTTCTTCACCTACGTCTTCGAAGCCGAGTTCGACGGCCCCTGCCCGGTCTACGTCCAGAACTTCACGGCCAAGGGCGACTGCTTCCGGGCCTATCTGTACGAAAGCGGCGGCAAGACCCTGGTGGTGGCCGAGTGCGTGCACGAGGCCGATCTGCGCGCCCTGCCCGGCGAGATCCGCGGCCTGCTTTCGGGCTTCGGATCGCTGAAGACCGGCGCCCTGCTGCATTCGGGCGCCCAGCCGCGCTGGATCTATCATTCGCGCGACGCCATCACCGGTCTTGGCCAGCTGCGCACGAAGCTGACCGAGCGCTTCGGCGCCGCCTTCGTCTGCGGGGCCTGGGAGCCCTACGGCAAGAGCGCCAAGCTGGCCGAGGTCGACGCCGCCCTCGCCCAGGCCTGGACCGCCCCCGCCGCCGGCGGCCTGGCCCTGACCGGATGAGCGCCGCCTCGCCCCCGAAGACGGCGGCGATCATGCAGCCGACCTATCTGCCCTATCTCGGCTATTTCCAGCTGATGGCGGCCAGCGACGTCTTCGTGTTTCTCGACGACGTCCAGTTCGCCCGCCGCTCCTGGCAGTCGCGCAACCGGATCCTCACCGCCCAGGGCGAACTCATGCTGACGGTTCCGGTCAAAAAGCACGACCGCGACACGCCGATCCACGCCATCCGCATCGACGACGGCCAGCCCTGGCGCGACAAGCACCTGGCCGCCATCCGCCACGCCTACTGTAAGCGGCCGTTCTTCACGGAAGGCTTTTCTTTCGTGTCCGAACATCTGGCCCGCGAGCCAGACGGCGCCCTGGCCGACCTGACCTGCGGCCTGGCCCAGGCCGCGGCCGAGCAGATCGGTATCGAGACACGTTTCGTCCGCGCCTCGAGCCTGAACGCGGCCGGCGCCCGCTCCGAACACCTGCTGGCCATCTGCCGCGCGGTCGAGGCTACCGAGTACGTCTCGCCGACCGGCTCGGCCGACTACATGGAAGAGGACGGCGTCTTCGCCGCCGCCGGCTTCCCGGTCCGCTTCAAGCCCTGCCGCCTTCCGGAGTACCCGCAGGGCCGGCCCGAGTTCGCGCCCTATATGAGCTTCGTCGACGCCCTGATGAACGTCGGCTGGAGCGGCCTGAAGGGGCTGGTGGCCGCCTAGCCGGCCACCATGTCCCAGGCCAGGGGCTCGCCGCGGGTCAGGGCGCGGGCGGCGGGACGGCCCAGAACCTTGTCGAGATCGGCCGGCGGCAGGCCGTTGCCAGGACGCACCGAGCGGACATTGTCGCGGGTTAGAACCGCGCCGGCCGGCACGTCGGCGGTGACGTAAAGCGAGCGGCGGAACAGCAAGGAACCCTGCTCGGAGCCCAGCACGTCGTAGTGGGCGCGGCCCAGCGAGGCCCAGGCGTTCTTCGTATCGTCGACCAGGGCCTTGAACTCGGCCGGCTCCAGGCTGAAGGCGGCGTCGGGGCCGCCGTCGGCTCGGGCCAGGGTGAAATGCTTTTCGACCGCGCAGGCGCCGACCGACACCGCCGCCACAGAGGCCGCCGTGCCCGGCGTGTGGTCCGACAGGCCGATCGGGCAACCGAAGCGGGCGGCCATGTCGGCCACGGTCCGCACGTTGGCGTCGGCGAAGGTCGCCGGATAGCTCGACACGCAATGCAGCAGCAGCACGCCCGGCGCACCGGCTTCCAGGGCGGTGTTCCGAGCGGTCTCGATCTCGGCCAGGTTGGCCATGCCGGTCGAGATGATCAGCGGTTTGCCCTGCGCGGCCGCATAGCGGATCAGCGGCAGGTCGACGGCCTCGAACGACGCGATCTTGTAGGCCGGGGCGTCCAGGCCAGCGAGCAGGTCGACCGCCGTTTCGTCGAACGGGCTGGAAAAGATGGTCACGCCGCGCTTGCGGGCCCGCTCGAAGATGGCCGCGTGCCATTCGAACGGGGTGTGAGCCTCCTCGTACAGTTCGTACAGGCTGCGCCCGTCCCACAGACCGCCGTGGATCTTGAACTCGGGCCGGTCGACGTCGAGCGTGATGGTGTCGGCGGTGTAGGTCTGGATCTTGATGGCGTCGCAGCCGGTGTCGGCGGCGGCGTCGACCATATCCAGGCAGCGGTCGAGGCTGCCGTTGTGGTTCCCCGACAGCTCGCAGATCACATAGGGTGGATGGTCCGCACCGATCTTGCGGCCGGCGATCTCGATTTCGGGCGAAGCGGTCATGGGCGGAAACTCACGCGGTTTGTCCCCCTATTAACCCTGAAATCGTGGACGAGCCGTCAATCCCCGCCGCCACCGCCGCCGTCTCCCCCGCAGCCGCCGTCCGAGGACGAGCCGCAGTCGGACGAGGAAGATGAGGAGCTGCTGTCCGAAGAGTGGGTCGAGCCGCTGTCGCCGCCGTCGCCCCTCTTGCCGCCGGCCTTGGCCTGCGCCGGCTTGGCGACCTGCAGCGCCGTGCCCAGACCGCCGCCGATGGCGATGCCCACGCCGATGCCGATCGCCAGGTTGTCGAGCGCCAGCCCCAGCGCGACGCCGATCATCGTCCCGATGCCGATCCCGATGTTCAATCCGCCCTTCATGGGTACCCCAAAACCATCGCAACGGCGCGGAATCGACACTATATGTTCGCCCATGTCCACCACCGCTCCCCGCCAGACGCGCTGCCTGATCATCGGTTCGGGCCCCGCCGGCTACACCGCCGCCATCTACGCCGCCCGCGCGCTGCTCAAGCCCGTGCTCATCGCCGGCATCCAGCCGGGCGGCCAGCTGACCATCACGACCGATGTCGAGAACTATCCCGGCTTCGCCGATGTCATCCAGGGCCCTTGGCTGATGGACCAGATGCGCGCCCAGGCCGAGCACGTGGGCACCGAGTTCGTCAGCGACATCGTCACCAGCGTCGACCTCAGCAAGCGTCCGTTCGTGGTCAAGACCGACAGCGGCCAGCACTGGATCGCCGAGACGATCATCATCGCCACCGGCGCCCAGGCCAAGTGGCTGGGCCTGGAGAGCGAGAGCAAGTTCCAGGGCTTTGGCGTTTCGGCCTGCGCCACCTGCGACGGCTTCTTCTATCGCAACAAGGAAGTCGTGGTGGTCGGCGGCGGCAACACGGCCGTCGAGGAAGCCCTGTTCCTGACCAGCTTCGCCAGCAAGGTCACCCTGGTGCACCGCAAGGACGAACTGCGGGCCGAAAAGATCCTGCAGGAGCGCCTGCTGGCCCATCCGAAGGTCGAGGTGGTCTGGGACAGCGTCATCGACGAAGTCGTCGGCGACAGCGACCCGATGGGCGTGACCGGCGTGCGCCTGAAGAACATCAAGACCGGCGAGTTCACCGAGCTGAAGACCGACGGCGTGTTCATCGCCATCGGCCACGCCCCGTCGTCGGAGCTGTTCGCCGGCCAGCTGGAAGTCGGCCCGGGCGGCTACCTGAAGGTCAAGCCGGGCACGGCCTCGACGGCGATCGAGGGCGTCTACGCCGCCGGCGACGTCACCGACGACGTCTACCGCCAGGCCGTGACCGCCGCCGGCATGGGCTGCATGGCCGCCCTGGAAGCCGTGCGGTTCCTCGCCGAGGAAGACCACAAGAAGGCTCACCACCCGATCAGCCACGCCGAGGCCAACGAGATCGGCGCCTGGTAGGGTTGGGTTTGTGAAGTCACGAAGGGGCCGCTCCGAAAGGGGCGGCCCTTTTTCTTTGATGGTCTTCCTGAAGCTGGAGGCTCAACATCTCCGTAAAACCCCCGCGAAAGCGGGGGCCCAGGTGTTTTTATCGTCAAGCGCGGCGGATTGCGAAAAAGCCTGGGTCCCCGCTTTCGCGGGGATTTTACGGGTGGGGGAATGTGGCCGCCAATTCGGCGGCAGCTGAAAACGTCCCCCCTCCGTCGCCTTCGGCGACACCTCCCCCAGAGGGGGAGGATCTCTAGAGGGGATTCAAAAGATTGGGTGGCCGAGGCTTCGGCTTGGGCGGCGGAGGCGGCGCGGCCTCGACGACCGGCGGCGGCGCGGGCTTGGCCGCGGCTTCGGCCTGGACCTCGGGAAGCACTTCCAGGGCCTTGTTGATGCGGGCGATCTCTTCGGGCGTGGCGATGCGGCGGCCCGCGACGCTGCCTTCGACCTTGATGCGCTCGCCGCCCGGCGCGGCCGCGTCGGGAATGATCACCAGCCTGGCGTCCTTCAGGGCCGCGGTCGGGGCCGGACCGCCCAGGGTCTGGGCGAGGTTCTGGGCCAGGACGGCCGGCGGGGCGGCCTCGAGCGTGCGTGGGTCGGCGCCCATCAGGGTGGCGGTCGAGATCCTAGTCTCGCCGCCCGCGTACCGCCCCTTGAAGGCGGCCAACGTTCCCGACGGTCCCGTCCAGCGATAGAAGATGTGCGTGCCCACCTGGCGCAGCTTCACGAGGGTCGGCGCCCAATAGGGCGCCACGTAGTCGGCGTGATAGTGGGTGGCCACGCCCACGTCCTTCATCACGAAGCCCGACAGCGCCCGCCGGGCCACGGCCTGGGCTCGGTCCCACGCGGTCGAAACGACCGTCTTCTCCAGCGAGCCGTCGCAGGTGAAGCTGAACTGGCAACCGGTGCTGCGCAGCGAGCCCTCGTAGATCACCCCGCAGATCGACTTGGGATAACCCGGATGGCGCAGGCGGTTGAGCACGGTCTGGGCCACGGCCTGCTGGCCTTCGGGCCCCTCGTAGCCGGCCTCGAAATAGACCGCCTGGGTCAGGCAGTGCAGCGCCCTCGCCCGCTCCTCGCCGGCGGCCTTCAGCACGAAGGGCCTGGCCGCCTCGATCGGCAGGGGTGCGGGCAGGCGATAGCCGTTGATCAGCCGTGCGTCCTCGAAACCAGGCGCACCATCGCCGAGCACCGGGATCGTGGCGATGTCGATCACCTCCCAGCCCCGTACCCGACCCCAGTAGTCCTTGCGCGGACGCGGATCGTGGCGACGGGCCAGGGCCAGCATGGCCGGGTCCATGTCGGCGGTGTAGCGCGCCAGCCCCGCGTCGGAGAGCGCGCCGGCCTGGCTGGCCACCCCCGCCGCCCGCCCGTGCTGGCGCGGCAGGTGATAGGCGGTGGCGCACGCAGAAAGGCCGCCGACGACGATCAGCGCCGCGGCGGCCTTCTTGCCCGGATGTCGCCTTGAGGACGGCACGCGGGGTGGTCGGATTACTTGCTCAGGGTCGAGCGCAGCATCCAGGCGTGCTTTTCGTGAGCCGCCAGGCGCTGGGTGTAGAGGTCGACCGTGGCCTCGTCGCCGGCCTCGTCAGGGGCCTCGATGGCGCCGCGAAGGGTGGCGATGACCGTCTCGTTGTCGGCCAGGAGTTCCTTGATCATGCCCTCCCAGTCCTTTTCGGCGTCGCCGTCCTTGATGCTGGAGAGGTTGCCGAAGGCGGCGTAGCCCTGCGGCGCCAACTCGCCCAGTGCGCGAATGCGCTCGGCGATCAGGTCCAGAGCGGCCCATTCTTCGTTGTATTGGCCTTCCAGGAGGATGTGCAGGGACTGGAAGTAGGGCCCGCGAACATTCCAGTGATAGCCGTGCGTCTTGAGGTAGAGCGCATAGCTGTCGGCCAGGACCTTGTTCAGTCCCTGCGCGATGTCAGCGCGTTGCTTGGCCGAGATGCCGATGTTCGGAGCGGTCGCCATTCATGATCTCCCGTGTTGCGTGTCCTAGGTAAGCGTGTCCATGCTCTTGGCAAGCCTGCTCATGAGCGCGGAGCAAGAATGAACAAAAATGATCCGCTCGCCCCCACGCCGGCGCCGCGCCGTGCGGCGTCCGCCCTGCTAAGCGCGTGGCTTATACCAGAGGTTCCTCCGCCGTTCTGGCGGGCGGCCCTGGCCGCGATCGTGGCCACGCTGGCGGCGCTGGGCATGCGCTTCGCCCTGCTCGGGCCCGACCAGACCCTGGGCGCGACCCAGGCCTTCTTCCCCGCCATGGTGCTGGTGACTCTGTACGCCGGCTGGCGCTGGGGCCTCGTGCCGATCGTCAGCGGGGCGACGCTCGGCTGGTGGCTGTGGGCTGGCCGCTACGCCGACACCATGAGCGAACCGCAGACCGCCTCGATGGTGCTGTACCTGATCTCGGCCACGGCGACGACGGCGGTGGCCCACGGCATGCGTGAGGCGGTGATAGGCCTGGCCGAGGCCCGCCGCCGCCAGCAGGACGCCGAGACGAGGCTGGACGTGACCCAGGCCGCCGCCGGGGTCGGCCCCTGGGAGTGGGACGTCGCCACCGGCGCCCTGCACCTGTCGCCGGCCGCGCGCCGCAACCTGCGCCTGCCGCTGGAGGGAGCGCTTGATTTCGAGCAGGTGGCCGCCGCCGTCCACCCCGAGGATCGCCCCCGCGTGCAGGCGGAGATTCGGCGGGCGATCAAGAGCGGGCCCCTTTACGAAGTAGAATACCGGCTGGTCGACGGGCCCGACGGCGAACGCTGGATCCATGGCCTGGGCCGGATCGAGCGCGATGCGGCGGGCCGGGCCGTGCGCGTGCTGGGCGTCAATTTCGAGGTCACCAAGCGCCGCCAGGCCGAGGAGGGCCTGCGCGAGAGCGAGGCCCGCTTCCGCGCCCTGGCCGACAGCGCCCCGGCCCTGATGTGGATCACCGGCATGGGCGGCTCGCGCGAGTTCGTCAACGCCGCCTATGTGGACTTCGCCGGGTCGGACTATCGCGACGCCCTGACGCTGGACTGGCGCACCCGCATCCATCCCGAGGACCTGCCGTCCATCCTCAAGGCCCAGATCGCCGGCGAGGCCTCGCGCCGGCCGTTCAGCCTGGAGGCCCGCTATCGCCGGCCCGACGGCCAATGGCGCTGGCTGAAGTCGTTTTCGCAGCCGCGCTATGGTCCCGGCGGCGGTTTCGCCGGCTTCATCGGCATCGCCTTCGACGTCACCGACGCCAAGGAGGCCGAGGCCAAGCTGACCGGCATGAACGAACTCCTGGCCGACAAGGTCGACGCCGCCGTGGCCGAGCGGGATCTGGCCCAGGCCGCGCTCAGCCAGGCGCAGAAGCTGGAGGCCATCGGCCAGCTGACCGGCGGCGTGGCCCACGACTTCAACAACCTGCTGACCGTGGTCATCGGCGCCCTGGACGCCGTGCAGCGCCATCCCGACGACGCGCGTCGGCGCGACAAGATGGTCGACGCGGCGATGACGGCCGCCCGCCGCGGCGAGAAGCTGACCCAGCATCTGCTGGCCTTCGCCCGCCGCCAGCCGCTCAATCCCGAGATTTGCCGGGTGGACCGGCTGATCGCCGAAAGCGAGGCCCTGCTGCGCCGCGCCGTCGGCGAGGTGCTGCCGCTGAAGCTCAGCCTGGGCTCGGGCACGCGCACGGCGCGGATCGACGCGGGCCAGTTCGAGGCCGCCCTGCTGAACCTGGTGGTCAACGCCCGCGACGCCAGCCCGCCCGGCGGAGCGATCACCGTCTCCTCCGCTCCCGAGACCCTCGACAAGCCGCGCGGCGAATTGCAGCCCGGGGCCTATCTGCGCGTCTCGGTGCGCGACGAGGGCAAGGGCATGGACGCGGCCACCATCGCCCGCGCCTTCGAGCCGTTCTTCACCACCAAGGCCTCGGGCAAGGGCACGGGGCTTGGCCTGTCGCAGGTCTACGGCTTCGTGCGCCAGAGCGGCGGCGAGGTGGAGATCGTCTCCAAGCCCGGCGAAGGCGCGACGGTGTCGCTACTGCTGCCGGCCAGCCACGAGGGGGCGATCCTGCAGGAGGCGCCTGTCGCCCCGCCCGCCCCCCGTCCCGGCGTCGAGGTGCTGCTGGCCGAGGACGATGCCGAGGTCGGCGATCTGGTCGAGGCCATGCTGATCGAGCTGGGCCACAACGTGCGGCGAGCCGGCGACGCCGACGAAGCCTTGCAGGTGGCCCGCGCCAATCCGGGCCTTGGCCTGCTGCTTACCGACGTGATGATGCCCGGCGACAAGAGCGGCGTGGACCTAGCCTCCATCCTCTCGGCCGAACGGCCGGAGCTGCCGATCCTGCTGAGCTCGGGCTACACCGGCCAGGAGCTGGCGGAAGCCCGCGCCGCCCCCTGGCCGCTTCTGCGCAAGCCCTATGCGCTGGACGCCCTGGTGCGGGCCATAGACCAGGCCTTCGAGACCCGCCGCCCGCACTGATCGACCTTTGGATCCTTCGGGCGTCCTTGCGCGGCCGCGCGGGATTTTTCGTCCGCATGCTTTGCATTCCCGGAACGAGCGGCTATATGTGGATGGCCCCTTATGCTCACTTTCAGCATAAGCTGCGACGCCGGTCGGAGCCGCAACCTCGGTCCGGCGTTTTTTGAGGCCCAGGAAATGCTCACTTTGAGCATAAGAGAGGACGACATGGCCGACGGTTTCGCGCCCCTCGCCTTCACCGCCGACATCGAGGCGGAAACCGCCGCCGTCTGGGACAAGGTCAAGCACCACGTCACCCCGATGGAGTGGCGTCTGCATGCGCCGCTGATCTCGGAGATCAACCGGATCAAGCGCGAGAAGAACGCCGCCATCCTGGCCCACAACTACATGACGCCGGACATCTTCCACGGCGTGGGCGACTTCGTGGGCGACAGCCTCGCGCTCGCCAAGGAAGCCGCCAAGTCGGACGCCAAGATCATCGTCCAGGCCGGCGTGCACTTCATGGCCGAGACCAGCAAGGTCCTCAGCCCCGATAAGAAGATCCTGATCCCCGACCTTCTGGCCGGCTGCTCGCTGGCCTCGTCGATCACGGGCGCGGACGTGCGGCTGATCAAGGAGCGCCATCCGGGCGTGCCGGTGGTCACCTACGTCAACACCACCGCCGACGTGAAGGCCGAGACCGACATCTGCTGCACCAGCGCCAACGCCGTGCAGGTGGTCGAGTGGGCCGCCAAGGAATGGGGAACCGACAAGGTCATCCTGATCCCCGACGAGTTCCTGGCCCGCAACGTCGCCCGCCAGACCAACGTCAAGATCATCGCCTGGGCCGGTCACTGCGAAGTCCATAAGCGCTTCACCGCCCAGGACATCGCCGACATGCGCGCGGCCTGGCCCGGCGCCGAGGTGCTGGCCCACCCCGAATGCCCGGCCGAGATCCTCGAGGCCTCGGACTTCGCAGGCTCGACCGCGGCGATGAACGACTATGTGGCGGCCCGCAAGCCGGCGCAGGTGGTGCTGATCACCGAGTGCTCGATGGCCAGCAACGTCCAGGCCGAAAGCCCCGGTACCCAGTTCATCGGCCCCTGCAACATGTGCCCGCACATGAAGCGGATCACGCTGCAGAACATCTACGACGCCCTGGTGCACGAGCAGTACGAGGTCACGGTCGATGCCGACGTCCTCGACCGCGCCCGCCAGGCCGTGCAGCGGATGATCGACCTGCCCCCGCCCGCCGCCCCGGCCCGCTACGACCTGGTCAAGGCGCGCCACCACGTGGACGTGGAGCTGATTTAACGGGTCTCCTTCCCCCTTGCGGGGAAGGTGGCCGCGAAGCGGTCGGATGGGGGTGTAAGCGCCGACGTCGAACGTCCGGTCCGACACCCCCACCCCACCCCCTCCCCGCAAGGGGGAGGGGCTCTGGAGTAGACGATGATCGAACGCATCACCTTCGACGGCCCCGTGATCCTGGGCGCCGGCCTCGCCGGCCTCAGCGCGGCGCTCGCGGCCAAGACCGCGCTCGTCCTGTCGCCGACGCCGCTGGCGACCGGCTGCTCCAGCGCCTGGGCGCAAGGGGGCCTGGCGGCCGCCCTGGCCGGAGACGACACCCCGTCGCTGCATGCCGCCGACACCATCGCCGCCGGCGCCGGCCTGTGCGACGGCGAGGCCGTGGCCCTGCTGACCCGCGAGGGCCCAGCCGCCGTCCGCGCCCTGGCCGCCATCGGCGCGCCGTTCGACCGCAAAGCCGACGGCGACTTCGTGCTCAGCCTGGAAGCCGCCCACTCCAAGGCCCGCGTCGCCCGCGTCGGCGGCGACGGCGCAGGCGCGGCGATCATGGCCGCCGTCGTGGCCGCCGTGCGCGCCGCGCCCTCCATCGACGTCCGCGAAAACGCCCGCGCCCGCCGCCTGCTTCAAGATGCGACGGGTCGCATCGTCGGGCTGATTGCAGAGATCGACGGCGCCCTGGTCGAGGTTCGCAGCCATGCCGTGATCCTGGCCACCGGCGGCGTCGGCGGCCTCTACGCCGTCACCACGACGCCGACCCAGGTGCGTGGCGAAGGCCTGGGCCTGGCCGCGCTGGCCGGCGCCGAGATCGCCGATCCGGAGTTCGTGCAGTTCCACCCGACGGCCATCGACATCGGCCGCGATCCCGCCCCCCTGGCGACGGAAGCGCTGCGCGGCGAAGGCTCGATCCTGCGCAACACGCCCCTAAGCAAAGACGAGGGTGGCCGCGCCTTCATGGCCGACTACCACCCGGCCAAGGAACTTGCGCCCCGCGACGTGGTGGCCCGCGCCATCCACGCCGAACGCGCCGCCGGCCGCGGCGCGTTCCTCGACGCCACGACGGCGGTGGGCAGCCACTTCCCGCACGAGTTTCCGGCCGTGTTCGAGGCCTGCCAGAGCGCCGGCGTCGATCCGCGCCGCGAGATGATCCCGGTCGTGCCGGCCGTGCACTACCACATGGGCGGCGTCGCCACGGACCTTGACGGCCGCGCCAGCTTGCCTGGCCTCTACGCCGCCGGCGAATGCGCCTCCACCGGGGTACAGGGCGCCAATCGCCTGGCTTCCAACAGCCTCCTGGAAGCAGCCGTGTTCGGCGCCCGCGCCGGCCGCGCGGCGGCGACCGAGGGAGAGACGGGCGGCGAAGCCGTCTCGCTCGCGCCGCTGCCCGACCTGCCGGACGAAGCCTTCCAGGCCCTGCGCAAGGCCATGAGCCGCGACGCCGGCGTCATCCGCGACGCGGCAGGCCTTGCCCGCCTGCAAGCCGAGATCGCCGCGCTGGAAGCCGCCCACGGCCCCTGCCCGCCCCTGGTCGCCGCCCGCCTGATCGTCGACGCCGCCCTGGCCCGCCAGGAAAGCCGGGGTGGTCACTACCGCGCCGACTTCCCCGAAAAGACCGCCCCCGTCCGCACCTTCGTCACCCTCGACCCCGTCCAGGCCGGTTTGCGCCACGCCGCCGAGTAGTGGTACGTAAGGGGAACGGAGACGCGACCATGACGGCGACCAACGCGGGTTTCGAGGAACGGGGCGACACCGAGTTCCTGTTCGACTTCGACCAGTACGAGCGCATGGACCAGGCCGGCGTGTTCGCCGACGTCTCCGGCCACGTAGAACTGATCGAAGGGAAGATCATCCACATGGCGCCGGCCTCTCTCGACCACGGTGAAGTCACCGTCAACGTGGGCGCGGCGCTGAAGAGTGCGGTACGAGGGCTTTCACCGCCCTCGGCCTTAAAGGTCTTCGCCGGTTCGACACTCAAGCTCGGGCGTTACAGCGCGCCGGATCCTGATGTTCTCGTCGCTAGGGCGCCCGAGGGAAAGTACGCGAATGCCGAAGCCGCCGTCCTGGTCGTCGAGGTCTCGATCTCGTCGCTCGGCAACGACCTGACCGTGAAGATCCGGCTCTACGCCAAGGCCGGCGTGCCCGAGTACTGGGTGGCGGAGCCGGAAGCCCGCCGCCTGACCGTCTTCAGCCAGCCGCGTCCCGACGGGACCTGGGCCGAAACCACCGTCCACGAAGGCGAAGCCGCGGCCGTGTCGCCGCTGTTCGCGCCCGAAGTCCGCATTCCGCTGTCGGAGCTGTTTTGACCGTCCTTACCCGTATCGAGCCGCTGCCCGACCTTCTCGTCCGCCCCATTGTCGACCTGTCCCTGGCCGAGGATCTGGGCCGGGCCGGCGACATCACGGGCCTGGCCTGCATCGACGCCGACGCGCGGCTTTCGGTGGTGTTCGCCAGCCGCCAGGACGGCCGGGTCGCGGGCCTGTCGTGCGCGCGCCTGTCGCTGGCCGCCCTCGATCCGACCGCGACCTTCGAGGTGGTCACGCCCGACGGCGCCGACGCGACGCCGGGAACCGTGCTGGCCCGCGCCGAGGGCAATGCCCGCGCCGTGCTGGCCGCCGAACGCACGGGCCTGAACCTGCTAGGCCGACTGTCGGGCATCGCCACCCTGACCCGGGCCTATGTGCGCCTGGTCGAGGGCACGGGAGCCACCATTGTCGACACGCGCAAGACCACGCCGGGCCTGCGGGCGCTGGAGAAGTACGCCGTACGTTGCGGCGGCGGGGTCAATCACCGCTTCGGCCTGGATGACGCCATCCTGATCAAGGACAACCACGTCGCCGCCTGCGGCGGGGTCGGCGAGGCTGTCCGCCGGGCCCGCGCCTTCGCCGGCCACCTCGTGAAGGTCGAGGTCGAGGTCGACGGCCTGGACCAGCTGGAAGACGCTCTCAAGCACGGCCCCGACGTCGTCATGCTCGACAACTTCAGCCTGGACGACCTGGAGACCGCCGTCTCGCTGGCCAAGGGCCGAGCGGTGCTGGAGGCCTCGGGCGGGGTGAACCTCACCACCGTCCGCGCGATCGCGGAGACCGGCGTCGACGTGATCAGCGTCGGCGCCCTCACCCACTCCGCGCCCGTGCTCGACATCGGGCTGGACGCGGCCTGACCCCGCCGCCCCCTAGGGCCGCGGGATCGCCTGGCTGAAGTTGAACACCCGATCGGGGTCGGCCTTGGCCTTGATGGCCTTCAGCCTATCGAGGTTCTCGCCGTAATAGGCGGTGGCGAAATAGTCCGACTTGGACGGGTCGTGCGACAGCGAGGGGTCGGCGAAGTTCTGGTAGGCCCCGCCGCCGGCGCGCGGCCACATGGCGGCGTAGAACTCGTCCTGCCAGACGCGGTTAGCGTCGAGCAGGATCTTGTTGTGGCTGTCGCCCTCGCTCCAGTAGAGGCCCACCACCATCAGCCAGTGGCTGTCGCGGTGCACGAAGGCGGTGTCGCCCGGCTTGGGCACATTGATCGCCCCGCCGGTCTGGAAGAAGCGCAGGTCGCAGTAGCCGTTGACGCCGGGCCACTGGCGCAGGTGCTTGAAGCCCAGCGCCAGATCCTCGAGGCCGAACTTCGGGTTCCTGACGAAGCCTGAACGCTCCTGGTAGAAGGTCGCGAAGCCGTCCTCGTGCAGGAAGTCCTGCGCCGCCCAGTAAGGCAGCTCGTTGATCCCCGCCCCGCCGGTGGGCGCGGCCGCGTCCAGCACGGGCTTGAGGATCTTCAGCAGTTCCTCGCGCGGGCCGGCGTACTGGCCCAGCACGCTGATCGGCACGTCGTAGCCGGCCTTGTACTGCAACGGCGTGATCGCCCCGAACGACACCCGCGAGCCCAGCTTGCCCGGCGCAGCGTTGAGCGCCTCCATCAACATGGCGCCCAGAGCCTCGACAGAAACCGCGGGACGGATCTCGGGCGTGCGGCTCCAGGAAAGATCGAAGACGGTGACCACCTTGCCCTTCACGTCGAAGGTCTGGAGGGCGAACTCGGTGCTGACCCCGAAATTGCCGCCGCCGCCGCCCTGGCAGGCCCAGAAAAGATCCCTGTCGCGCGCGTCCGGGGCGGTCTTCGAGAGGCTGCGCTGCGAGCCGTCGGCCAGCACGATCTTGCTGTCGACCAGCTGGTCGCAGGCCACCCCATGGGCGCGCATGTTGAAGCCGATGCCGCCGCCTAACAGAAAGCCGGCAGCGCCCACCGACGGGCAGCGACCGTGGGTCACAGCCCGATCCTCGGCGCGTAGCCGGCGATAGAGATCGCGATTGCGCGCCCCCGCCCCGAAGCGGACTACGCCGGTCGTCTTTTCGTAGTGGGCGTGATTGATCAGGCTGGTCTCGATCAGCAGGCCGTCCGTCACAGAATAGCCGGCATAGGAGTGGCCGCCGCCGCGGATGATCGGCCGGATGTCGTTCTCGCGGGCCCAGCGGACAGCGAAGCCGACCTCGTCGGCCGAGGCGCAGCGAGCCACGCCCTGCGGCAGGGTGTGGGCGTAGCGCAGGTTGTTGGGCAGGGCGATCACCTGGTAGTCGGCGTCGCCCAGGCGCAGCAGGCGACCCGACAGCGCCTTTGAAAGCTGGGCCCAGCGGGTTTCCGGCGGACCGCCCGGCTTGGGCGTCGGCGGGAGGGCGCCCAGGCGCGGGTCCCTGGCATAGGCCGCCACGGGCGCGAGTGCGGCGCTGGCCGCCAGGAAGCCGCCCGCGGCCAGGAAGTCCCGCCGGCTGGCGAAGTAGCGCTTGGTCTGCATCGTTTCCCCCACTTGTTGTTCTCGCCCCCTAACTCAGAGGCAGTCGGCCGCCACCTTGCGCAGGTCGGGCGAGCCGGACGAACGCTCGGGATCCAGCATCAGCTTCTCATCGCCGCCCAGTCCGGCGCGCGCGGACTCGAAGCCGTCCTTGCGGCCGCGGGCATAATCCTCCAGCGCGGTCATCGCCTTGGGCGAAAGCTGCGCTTGCAGGACGTTGGACGCGCAGGCGCAGCCCACCCGATCGAGCTTCAGGCCGAAGGGCACCAGCTTTCCCTCAAGACAGGCCCTGGTCACCGCCTCGCGCTGGGCTGCGGGCGTATCGGCCTCCACCCGGCTGCAGCCGCTCAAAGCCAGCAGCGCCAAAATCGTCAGAATCGCACGCATGATCTTCCCCTACCCAGCCAGGGTGGCGGCGCACGGCTCGGTTTTATGTGAAAATTATAACGCCTCGCAGGTTTCTCGCCGGTCTGGGCGCCGCAGCGGAAGTCTTTGCGAAACCGCCATTGCCACCGGTGTCTTCCTGGCTCATCTAGGCGTCCGGGCGGGCTCTGAAGACCCGCCGGATCATTATCGAGGCGCCCCCGTGACCACCGACACCGCCGCCAGCCAGGCCCTGCGCCTCTCCGCCACCAGCGCCGCTGCCGCCCTGCCCGGCGTGGCCCTGCCGGCCTATGACCGCGACAAGGTGCAGATCGGCGTCGTCCACTTCGGTCCCGGGGCCTTCCACCGGGCTCACCAGGCCTTCTATTTCGACCGGCTGCTGGCCCAGGACCCACGCTGGGGCATCTGCGCCGTCTCGCTGAAGAGCCCCGGCGTGCGCGACGCGCTGTCGCCGCAGGACGGCCTCTACACCTTGGCCCAGCTGGACCACGAGACCAGCTTCCGCGTCATCGGCTCGATCCGCGAGGTGCTGGTCGCGCCCGAAGACCCCGAGGCGGTGTTCGCGCGCCTGGCGGCCCCACAGACCCGCATGGTCACCCTGACGGTCACCGAGAAGGGCTACACCCTGACCGGCGAAGGCAAGCTCGACACCGGCCACCCCGACATCGTCCACGACCTGGCGCAGCCCGGCTGCCCGGTCAGCGCCGTGGGCTACATCGTCGAGGGCCTGCGCCGTCGCTTCGCCGCCGGCCTTGCGCCCTACGCCGTGGTGGCCTGCGACAACCTTGCCGACAACGGCTGGCGGCTGAAGGCGGCCACGGTGGCCTTCGCCCAGGCCGTCGATCCGGCCCTGGCCGCGTGGATCGAGCAGAACGGCGCATTCCCGCGCACCATGGTCGACAGCATCACGCCCGCCACCGACGACGCTCTGCGCGCCCGCGTGCAGGCCGCCACGGGCCTGGCCGACGCATGGCCGATCCAGCGCGAAGCCTTCACCCAGTGGGTGGTCGAGGACGTGCTGGGAGACGGCGCGCCGGATCTGGCCAGCGTCGGCGTGACTCTGACCGACGATGTGCGCGGGTTCGAGCGGGCCAAGCTGCGCCTGCTGAACGGCGTGCACTCGACCCTGGCCTATGCCGGCCTGCTGAAGGGCCACGAGACGGTGTTCGAGGCGGTCGGCGATCCGGCCCTGGAGGCCTTGGCCCGCGACCTGATGGCCAAGGATATCATCCCCACCCTGACCGCGCCGCGCGGCCTGGACCTGGCCGCCTATGCCGAGGCGATCCTCGACCGCTTCCGCAATCCCGAGATCCGCCACCTGCTGAGCCAGATCGCCTGGGACGGTTCGCAGAAACTGCCCTTCCGCATTCTCGGCACGGTGAAGGACGCCCTGGAGGCCGGCCGCAGCGTCGAGCGCCTGGCCGTGCCGATCGCCGCCTGGTTCCAGTTCCTGAAACTGCGCGCCGCCGAGGGCGTGGCCGTCACCGACCCGCTGGCGGGCCAGCTGCTGGCCGTCGTTCAGGCCCTGCCGGGCGACGTGAAGGGCGATGTCGCCGCGTTCCTCGCGGTCGATGCGGTGTTCCCGGCCCGACTGGCGGGCGACGCGCGGTTCGTGGCGGCGGTCGAGAAGGCTTACAGCGAGCTAGGCTGATCCCTCACCCGTACCCCCCGAAAGCGGGGGCCCAGGCGTTTTATCGTCGAGCGCCCCGCGTTTCAGAAAAAGCCCGGGTCCCCGCTTTCGCGGGGATTTTACGGTTGAGAAGCCCCTACGGTTTCCAGTCCGGCAGGTTGGCCAGCTGGTCCTTGGTCAGCTTGGTGCGCACCAGGTAGTCGTTCGGGTCACCCGGCTCGGGCGCGACCGAGACGTCGGCCAGGGCCACCACCACCTTCTTGTCGGGACCGACGCGGTCGATCTCGATGACCACGGCGGTGGGCTTGCCGGCGGCGTCCAGCAGCACGTGCTCGACCTCGCCGGCCTTCTTGTTGGCCGAGTCGATGACGTCGGCGTCCTCGATCTGGCCGACGGTGAAACTGCCCTTGGCGCTGAGCGTCTCGTCGCGGGCGATGGTCGATTGGGCGAAGGCCGCGCCGCCCACCAGGGCGAAGGCGACGGCGGTCAGGGCGATCCGCTTCATGGCGTGTCTCCGTGTTGATGCACCGAGCCAACGCTCCGTACACGGCGACGTTCCGAGGCTAGGCGCGCACGCCCTTGCCCAGCACCACGGGCGCGACCGTGCCCAGCAGGATCTTCAGGTCGAACAGGAACGAGGCGCGGGCCAGGTACTCGGCGTCCAGCGCGACCTTCTCGGGAATGGCCAGCTCGTCGCGGCCGTTGATCTGGGCCCAGCCGGTGACGCCGGGACGTAGGGCGTCGACGCCTGCGGCCGTGCGAGCAGCCACCAGGTCGTCCTGATTGAACAGCGCCGGGCGCGGGCCGACCAGGCTCATATGGCCCACCAGCACGCTCCACAGCTGCGGCAGCTCGTCCAGGCTGGTCTTGCGCAGGAACGGCCCGACCGGGGTGAGCCAGCGGTGCGGATCGTCCAGCAGGTGGGTGGCGACCTCGGGGGTGTCGATCCGCATGGTGCGGAACTTGGGCATCGGAAAGAGGCGATTGCCCCGCCCCACCCGCTGCGACCAGTAGACCGCCGGCCCCGGCGAGGTGGCGCGCACCAGCACGGCCACCACCAGCAGCGGCAGAGCCAGCACGGAAAGGCCCGCCGCGGCGGCGGCGAAGTCGAAGGCGCGCTTCAGCACGGGATCAGGCCAGGTCGCTGGCCGCCGCGTCGAGCAGCAGGTAGGCGCGGCCGGCCTCGGAGGCCAGCAGGGCGGCCACGAGGAAGCCCTCGCGGTCCTGCTGGGCGGCCTCGCTGACCATGCCGGCGTAACGGCGCACGAAGCGTTCGGCGTTGGCCTTCAGCGTGGCGTCCGAGAATAGGCGGCGCACCAGGCGGCGGATCGCGGCGGGGGCCAGCTTCTTGACCACCTCGCGGGCGCCGGCCTCGTCGTGGGTCTGGATGGCGGCGGCGATCTCGTCGATGCGGCCGCGCGGCAGCAGGGCCGACGGGTCGATGCCCATGGCCAGGATCTCGCCGGCCAGCTTCTCGCCCAGGGCCGCGTCGCCGGGCGAGCTGCCCTGCATGTCGCCCAGCAGGTTTTTCCAGCTCCAGCCGCCTTCGTCCTGCGCGGGCTCGGGCGGCGCCGGAGCCGCGCCGCGACCGCCGGCGGCGTCGAACATGGTGCGGAACTCGTCGTCGGTGGCCGTCGGGGTCAGCTTCAGGCGCTGGCGCGGCGGCGGCTCCAGCGGCGCGAAGTCGTCGTTGGGATAGACCGGCGGCGGGGTCTGGGCTCGCGGCGGCTGCGGCGCGGGCTGCACGGGCGCAGGCGGCGGCGCCTGGCGCTGCTGAGGCGGCGGAGCCTGCGGGGCGGGCTGAGGCGCCGGCTGGGCCGCCGGTTGCGGCGGACGCACCAGGGCCGAGGCGCCGCGGCTCTGCGGCGGCGCGGCGAAGCTCGGCGTCTGGGCGGCGGCGGCGTTCATCTGGGTGACCGCCTCGCTCAGCATCTCGTAGTTGCGGCGTACGCGGTCCTGGAAGGCCTGATCGATGGCCGCCGTCTCCTCGGCGGTGCGGCGGGCGGCGGCGCGCAGGTCGTCGATGCCCTTCTCGATCTGGGCGCGGACCTCGGCGGCGCGGGCCAGGGCCTCGCCCGGCAGGGCCGCGCTGCTCTGGCCGGCCTCGACCAGCAGGCGCTCCATCTCGGCGATGGCGGTGCGAGCGGTCTCGACGCTTTCGGCAAGCTTCTGAGCGGTGCGGGCGCCGGCCTGCTCGACCACCTGGGCGGCGTTCTCGATCAGGTCGCGGGCTTCCTGCATGCGCGACTCGAACACGGCGTCGGCCTTCTGGCCGGCCGAGAAGGCGATCTCGTTCAGCTGGTCGACGCGGCCGCGGGCGGTCTCGACGCGCAGCTCGACGCCCTCCCCGGCCCGCTGGGCGGCGTCGATGATGGCGTTCATGGCCCGGGTCAGCTCGCCCTCGAGGTCGCCGCGACGGTCGGCGGCGGCGGCTTCGAGACGGGCCAGGGCGGCTTGCGTCTCGGCGGCCAGGGCCTCGCGCTCGGCGCGGGCGGCCTCGGCCATCTCGCGCAGCTGGTCGCCGGACGAGACGATCAGGCCGCGCAGCACCTCGGCGCCCATGGCGGCGATGTCGCCCAGCTCGGACGCGCCGACGCGGGTATAGGCCACGAACTCGGTGAGCTGGGCGGTGCGGGTCTCGGTCTCGGAGGAGAAGTCCTCCTGGTCGGCGCGCAGGGCCTGGGCAGCGGCCACCAGGGCGGCGCGCTGCGAGGCCAGGCTGCGTTCGACGCTGCCGATCTGGTCGCCGACGCCCTGGCCGGCGGTTTCCAGGCGGGCGATCTGGCGCGACAGGTCCTCGGCCCCGACGCGGGCGGCGTCCGAGGCTTCGGCGGCGGCGGCGGCCAGGTCGGCGGCGCGGGCGGCCAGGGCGGCCTCGGCCTCGCGCAGCTGGGTCTCGGCCAGGTCGGAGGCCTCGGCGACCATGCGCGCCTGGCTGCCGATGGCGTCGACCACGGCGGTGGACTGGGTGTCGAGGGTGGCCGACAGGGCCTGCATGGCGCTGCGCTCATGGCCCAGGCCCTCGGCCAGCTGCTTGGCCATGCGGCTGGACGAGTCGGCGGCCTCGACCAGACGGGCGGTCTCTTCGGCCAGGGCCTGGCGAAGGGTGACGATCCGCTCGCGCGCAGCGTCGGCGGCGCTGGTGGCCGCGTCGATCTGGCCGCTGAGGGCGTCGACCACGCCGGTCGCGCCGGCGGCGGCCAGGGTGGCGGGGGTCAGAAGCTGGTCGGTCAGCTGGCGCGTGCGGCGCAGCTCGGCCGAGACGCCCATGGCCTGGCGCAGCATGTAGGCGGCCAGCAGGATGAAGGCGGCCGGACCAGCGGCCAGCGCCGCGAACACCGCCATGGTGATCGGCAGCGGCAGACTCGGCCCGTAGCCCAGGGCGAACAGCACAGGCGCCACGGCCCACAGGGCGGCGACGCAGACCGCCAGGCTCCAGTAGAGCCCGCCGGGCATCGGCTTGCGATCGGCCTTTTCGGACAGGGTCTGCACCGGGCGCTCCTGGGCGGGCGGGCGCGGGGCCGGCTCGGACTTGGCCGGCGGCTCGGGCTCGATACGCGGCGCTGGCGGCTGGGCCGCGGCCGGCGCGGTCAGGAAGGTGGGCAGCGGCGACAGGTCGTCGGCCGGCGACCGCTCGACCGTGCGCGTGCGGCGGCTGCGCGGCTCGGGCGGCGGCGCGAACTCGGGCATGGGTTCGGGCGGCGAAGGCGGCGCCTCCGCGACCGGCTCGGGCTCGGGCTGGATCGGTTCCAGCGGGGCCGAACCGCGGAAGAACGAGCGGCGCGCGGTCGAACGGTCTTCGCGCAGCGGCGGCTCGAACGGCTCGGGCGTCGGCTCGACCACCGGCTCTGGTTCGACCTCGGGCGCAGGTTCAGGCTCGGGCGCGATCGTCGAGGTCAGCGGCTCGGGCGCGGCTTCAGCCTGCGGCTCGGGCGGCTGGTAGGACGGCGGACGGGCGCCACGCGGCGGGGCGGCCAGGAAACCGGCCTCCGGCAGGTCGGCGATGTCGAGGTCGTTGTCCGGCTCGCTGACGGGGGCGTCCGGATCCGGCTCGGCGGCGGCGAAAGGCTCCGACTCGGGCAGGCCGAAAGCAGGCGCCGCATCGTCGCGGGGCGTCTCCACCGGCAGGGTGGAAAAGTCGAGCGGTCGGCGCTTCTTAGGCTTCATACGCAGCCACTGTCCCAAGGCGAACGACGAGGGGGCCTTTTACAGCGACACAGCGCGCAAGCCCCTTCTCCGCGCAGGCGAATAAACCTAGCCGCGAAAGGCGCCCGCGCATAGCCGGTTGACTCGGTTTTCCCCAAAGGCGGCCGAGTGTTGCGCGATTCTGGAGGCTGCCGCCCCGATGATCACGGGGCGGACGGATCAGGCGCGGACGAGGCGCGCGGCCTGCTCGGGGCAGACGATCTTGGGGGCGGTTTCGATGCGCGCGGCCTCGCGCGGCGAGCGCGCCACGGTGCGCTCGACCTTCGGCTTGATGATCGTTTCCTCGATCACGACGCCGAATTGGCAAAGGGCCGTGGCCGAGAGCCACAGCACGACAGCCGCGAAAAGTTCTGACAAGAGCGTCATCGGTTCACCCGTCGGTCCGATAGCGCCGTTATGCCGTAATCCATGGTCAGGCTCGAATGAACTTTTGGTCATGTTGGCGCAACGGCGCCCACACAAGCTGACAGCGCCCCTAGATTTCTGCGCCTTGCTCCACAGGCTGCGGAGACCTAGGTCGCAGGCTCCCCCGGTTCTTCGTCTCCCGCCGCCGGGCGAGAGGCGAGGTCTTTCTGTTTGCGGACGACCGTCTTGGCCCTTACCCAGCTTGCACCCCAGGCGCCCGCCGTCGCTTCCGAGCCGACCATGCCCGCGATCACGCCCGCCCGCCTGACCCACCTCCAGCGCCTGGAAGCCGAGAGCATCCACATCATGCGCGAGGTCGCGGCCGAGTGCGAAAACCCGGTCATGCTGTACTCGATCGGCAAGGACAGCGCGGTGATGCTGCACCTGGCCGCCAAGGCCTTCTATCCCAGCAAGCCGCCCTTCCCGCTGCTGCACGTCGATACGACCTGGAAATTCAAGGCGATGTACGAGCTGCGCGACAAGATCGCCCAGCAGCTGGGCTTCGACCTGCTGGTCCACAAGAACCCCGAGGCCGAGGCGCGCGGCATCAACCCGTTCGATCACGGCAGCGCCCTGCACACCGACCTCTGGAAGACCGAAGGCCTCAAGCAGGCCCTGGCCAAGTACGGCTTCGACGCGGCCTTCGGCGGCGCCCGCCGCGACGAGGAGAAGAGCCGCGCCAAGGAGCGCGTGTTCAGCTTCCGCTCGGCCGAGCAGCGCTGGGACCCGAAGAACCAGCGCCCTGAGCTCTGGAAGCTCTACAACACCCGCAAGCACCCGGGAGAGTCCTTGCGCGTCTTCCCGATCTCCAACTGGACCGAGCTGGACGTCTGGCAATACATCCACCTGGAGAACATCCCCATCGTGCCGCTCTACTTCTCGGCCCCGCGGCCGGTGGTCGAGCGCGACGGCGCGCTGATCATGGTCGACGACGAGCGCTTCCGCCTGCGTGAAGGCGAGGAGCCGCAGATCAAGAGCGTGCGCTTCCGCACCCTGGGCTGCTACCCGCTGACCGGCGCCGTCGAGAGCACCGCCTCGACCCTGCCCGAGATCATCCAGGAGATGCTCCTGACCACCACCAGCGAGCGCCAGGGGCGGGTCATCGACCACGACCAGTCCGCCTCGATGGAGAAGAAGAAGCAGGAGGGCTACTTCTGATGGCTCACCAGTCCGCCCTCATCGCCGAAGACATCGAAGCCTATCTCGAGGCTCACCAGAACAAGTCGCTGCTGCGCTTCATCACCTGCGGCAGCGTCGACGACGGCAAGTCCACCCTGATCGGCCGGCTGCTCTATGACAGCAAGATGATCTTCGAGGACCAGATGGCCGCCCTCGAGGCCGACTCCAAGCGCGTGGGCACGCAAGGCGGGGCGATCGACTTCGCCCTGCTGGTCGACGGCCTGGCCGCCGAGCGCGAACAAGGCATCACCATCGACGTCGCCTACCGGTTCTTCTCGACCGACAAGCGCAAGTTCATCGTCGCCGACACCCCCGGCCACGAGCAGTACACGCGCAACATGGTCACCGGCGCCTCGACCGCCGATGCGGCCGTGATCCTGATCGACGCGCGCAAGGGCGTGCTGACCCAGACGCGCCGCCACTCCTACCTCGTCTCGCTGCTGGGTATCCGCAACGTGGTGCTGGCGGTCAACAAGATGGACCTGGTCGGCTGGGATCAGGCGACCTTCGACGCCATCGTCGCCGACTATCGCGCCTTCGCCGAGAAGATCGGCCTTTCGGTCTTCACCCCGATCCCGATCTCGGGCCTGGGCGGCGACAACATCGCCGTGCGCAGCGAGCACACCCCATGGTTCGACGGCCCGATCCTGATGGACTGGCTGGAAAGCGTCGAGGTCGAGGACAGCCTGCAGGCCCAGCCCTTCCGCATGCCGGTGCAGTGGGTCAACCGCCCCAATCTCGACTTCCGCGGCTTCTCGGGCCAGTTGGCCTCGGGCGTGGTCAAGCCGGGCGACCGGGTCAAGGTGCTGCCGTCCGGCCGCGAGAGCCGGGTGGCGCGCATCGTCACCCTGCCGGGCGACCTGGACCGCGCCGTCGCCGGCCAGTCGGTCACCATCACCCTGGCCGATGAGGTCGACGTTTCGCGCGGCGACGTGCTGGTCGCCGCCGACAGCCCCTCGGCCGTCGCCGGCCAGTTCGAGGCGACGCTGGTCTGGATGGACGACGAGCCCCTGCCCCCGGGCCGCTCCTATCTCTTGAAGATCGGCGCGCGCCTCGTGGGCGCCAGCGTCACCGAGATCAAGCACCGGGTGAACGTCAACACGCTGGAGCACACGGCCGCCAAGCGGCTGGAGCTCAACGAGATCGCCCACGTCAACATCTCGCTCGACCAGGCCATCCCGTTCGAGGCCTATGCCGACAACCGCGACCTGGGCGGCTTCATCCTGATCGACCGGATCAGCAACCGCACCGTCGGCGCGGGCCTGCTGAACTTCGCCCTGCGCCGGGCCGACAACATCCACTGGCAGCACACCGACGTCTCCAAGGCCTCGCGCGCGGCCCTGAAGAGCCAGCGCGGCCGGGTGATCTGGCTGACGGGCCTGTCGGGCGCGGGCAAGTCGACCATCGCCAACCTGGTGGAAAAGCGCCTGCACGCGCTGGGCCGGCACACCTACCTGCTGGACGGCGACAATGTCCGCCACGGCCTCAACAAGGATCTCGGCTTCACCGAGGAGGACCGCGTCGAGAACATCCGCCGGGTGGCCGAGGTGGCCAAGCTGATGGTCGACGCCGGCCTGATCGTGCTGACCGCCTTCATCTCGCCGTTCCGGGCCGAGCGCCAGCTGGCGCGCGAGATCCTGAACGAGGGCGAGTTCGTCGAGGTGTTCGTCGACACTCCGCTGGCCGTGGCCGAAAGCCGCGACGTCAAGGGTCTCTACAAGAAGGCGCGCTCGGGCCAGCTGAAGAACTTCACCGGCATCGACAGCCCCTACGAGGCGCCCGAGGCGGCCGAACTGGTCATCGACACCACCAAGGTCGATCCGGTTGCCGCCGCCGAGCAGATCGTCGCGTGGCTGGAAGGCGACGAGATCTCGTACGAGATTTGACCCCTTCGCCCTTCCCCCTTGATGGGGGAAGGGTCGGGGATGGGGGTGAACTGCTGAATTGGCGGCGGTGCAACGTCGAACGCAGCATCACCCCCACCCCTGCCCCTCCCCCATCGAGGGGGAGGGAGAGCTATTAAGCCCCCGCCTTCACCCGCGCGCTGCGCCCCAGCACCAGCGCGCCGCAAAGCCCGGCCGCGCCCAGCGCCGCCATCGCCCAGTAGCCCTTGACGCCCAGGGCGTCGAACAGCGGGCCCGAGGCCAGGGTCGCCAGGCCAAGCGTGAAGCCCTGCGACACCGCCGAGTTCAGCGCCTGGGCGGCCGAGGCGCTCTTGGGAGGGGTCAGGCGCTCGATCAGCTGCAGCGAGGCCAGGAAGCTGGCGGCGAAGGTGAAGGCGTGCAGCATCTGCAGCGGGAACAGCGCCCACAGCGGCGGAGCGAAGGCGTAGGCGGTCCAGCGGATCACCGCAGCCCCCGCGCCCATGGCCAGCAGACGTCCCGGACCCACGCGGCGACGCCACGGCTCCAGGAACCACATGAAGCCGACCTCGGCCGCGACGCCGACGCCCCACAGGACGCCGATCATCGGCTCGGGGATCTCCTGCTTGCGCCAGAGGATGGTCGAGAAACTGTAGTAGAAGCCATGCGCGCCCTGGATCAGGCCGGCGGTGACCACCGCCAGCACGAACACCCGATCGGTCAGCAGGCTGCCCAGGCCCTTCCAGCGGTCGCGCCTGGCCGGAGCCTCGCCCTCGTCGTGCACCCGCTCGGGCGGCACCAGGGCGAAGGCGGCGAAGGCCGTCAGCAGGGCGGCCACGGTAATCCAGACGACGATGACCTCGGCGCCGATGAAGGTCAACACCACGCCCATGGCCAGGTTGGCGGCGATGAAGGCGCTGGAACCCGATCCGCGCGGCAGGCCATAGTTGAAGCCCTCCAGCCGCGCGCGGCGCAGGGTCACCACGTCGATCAGCGGCGAGATGGTCGAGAACAGCGTCGCGCCCAACAGCCAGCAGACCAGCAGGCCCCAGAAGCCCGGCGCGACCAGCATGGCGAGGTAGGCGCAGGCCGCGGCGACCGCCAGCAGGATCATCGGCGAGCGGCGCAGCCTGAAACCGTCGGCCCAGACGGCCAGCGCGGCCCCGGTGAACGGCTTGAGCAGCAGCGGCGCGGCCAGCACGGCCCCGATCTCGGCCCCGGAAAGCCCCCTCGCTCGCAGGAAGGTGGCCACGTATGGCAGGCTCACCCCGATGACCAGATAGATGGCCACATAGAACAGGCTGAGACGGGCGACGAGCGGCATGGCCCGCTCGTAGAGCGCTGTGCGGTGAAGGGGAAGGAAATCCTTCTCCCCCTGCGGGAGAAGGTGTCGGCGAAAGCCGACGGATGAGGGGTCACACCCACGAAAACGCCGCGGCAGCTGATCGGCTGTCGCGGCGTCGAACGTCTGAGAGACCCCTCACCCGACCTCGCTCCGCGAGGCCACCCTCTCCCACAAGGGGAGAGGGATCAGGTCATTCCGCGCCCCCGAAGCGCGCGGCCCATTCGGCGAGCATGTCGTCGTCGATCTTCTTGAAGAGGACCTCCGGCGCACGCACGGTCTGGCCGGCCGGGACGGTCGACAGCTCGGCGGCGACGTCGGACGACGGCCACGCGGGCGGCCAGGCCTGGCCGAAGGCTTCGCCGATCTTCTCGGCGGCGAACGGGATGAACGGCGCGGAGATGCGGGCGTAGAGCGCGGCGAGATTCAGGGCCGTGCGCACGATCACCGCGGCGCGGTCGCGGTCGGTCTTGATCGCCGTCCAGGGGGCGGCTTCCTGCAGGTACTCGTTGCCGACCACCCACAGGGCCCGCAGCGCCTGGGCGCTCTTGCGGATCTCGATGGCGTCCATCTGCTCGGCGAGGTCGGCCAGGCGCTCGGCGACGTCGGCGTAGAGCTTTTCCTCCAGCGGACCGATTTGCCCGCCCTCGGGCACGACGCCGTCGAACTTGCTCTCGGTGAACTTCAGGATGCGGTTGACGAAATTGCCCAGCACGTCGGCCAGGTCGCGGTTCACGGCGCTGGCGAACTGCTCCCAGGTGAAGGCCGTATCGCTGCCTTCCGGCGAGTTCGAGGTCAGGTACCAGCGCCACAGGTCCGGCGGCAGGATGTCGAGCGCCGCATCCATGAACACGCCGCGCTTGCTGCTGGTCGAGAACTTGCCGCCGTACCAGTTCAGCCAGTTGAAGGCTTTCAGCATGTCGACGCTCTTCCACGGCTCTTCCGAGCCGAGGATGGTCGCGGGGAAGCTGACGGTGTGGAACGCCACGTTGTCCTTGCCCATGAACTGGACGTAGCGGACATCGTCGGCGCCGGCGTCGGTGCGCCACCACGAGCGCCAGTCACGGCCCTCGCCGGCTTCGGCCCATTCCTGGGTGGCGGCGATGTATTCGATCGGGGCGTCGAACCAGACGTAGAAGACCTTCTCTTCCATGCCCGGACGCGGCAGGCCGTCCTTGGTCACCGGCACGCCCCAGGCCAGGTCGCGGGTGATGCCGCGATCGATCAGGCCCTCGTCCAGGTGCTTGTAGGCGATCGACTTGGCCAGGGTCGGCCAGTCAGGATGGCTGTCGACCCAGGCGCGGATGCGGTCGGCCATCTTGGTCTGGAGCAGGTAGAGGTGCTTGGTGTCGCGCACCTCGAGGTTCCGCGAGCCCGAGATCACCGAGTACGGGTCCTTCAGGTCGGTCGGATCCAGCAGGTTGCCGCAGTTGTCGCACTGGTCGCCGCGGGCCTTTTCGAAGCCGCAGTGCGGGCAGGTCCCCTCGATGTAGCGGTCGGGCAGGAAACGGCGGTCGTCGATCGAGTAGACCATCTGGTCGACCCGCTCCTCGATCAGCCCTTGCGCTTCCAGCACCTCGGCGAAGTGCTGGGTCAGGCGATGGTTCTGCGGCGAGGACGAGCGGCCGAAGTGATCCCACGACAGGCCGAACGCGCGGCCCACGTCGTGCTGCAGCACGTGCTGCTCTTCGCAGTAGGTCTGGACGTCCTGGCCGGCGGCGGCCGCTGCGAGCTCAGCGGGGGTCCCATGCTCGTCGGTGGCGCAGATGTAGAGGGTGTCGTGGCCCCGCGCCCGCTGGAAGCGCGCATAGACGTCGGCCGGCAGCATCGAGCCCGCGAGGTTGCCCAGGTGCTTGATGCCGTTGATGTACGGCAGGGCCGAGGTGATCAGGATGCGGGCCATGGGACGGGGCGTCTTTCCGGGGGCGAACGAGAACAGGGAGGCGTTCGCATATAGAAGCCCCCGCGCCGAAGGGAAAGCATCACGCGCGGCCCGTCGCGTTTGGCGGCAGCCCTCGGCTCCAGAAGGGGATCAAGGAACCGAGGGCGCCCCCCGACGGATCAGTTCGTGTCCGCGGCCACTGGATCGGCGGCCGAGACCGTGCCGTCCTTGTTGGTGTCGTGGGTCACGAACATCCGCCAGCCCGAATAGGCGAACTCGGCCGGGGTGATGCCGCCGCTCTTGTCGCTGTCGAGGACGCCGAAGCGCACGTCGGCCTGACGCATCTGGCGAACGCGCTCTTCTTCCTTCTTCTCGGCGGTCTCGGTCGAGGCGGCCAGGCGCTTCTCGAGACGGACCTTGAACTCGCCGACGTACTCTTCCTTGGACAGCACGCCGTTCCCGTCGGTGTCGATGGCCTTGAACAGCCGGTCGCGGGTGATGACGAACTCTTCCTTGGTGACGACGCCGTCGCCGTTGACGTCCTGCTCCTTGATGAAGGTGTCGCGGGCGTGCGAGGCGGCCAGGGCCGGGGCGGAGACGGCGGCCAGGACGGCGGCCAGGATCAGGGTGTTGCGGATCATGTCGGCTCTCAGCGCAGGGATTCGAAGGTCAGGGAGTAGGTGTGGCTCTGGCCGGGCTGGCCGGCGGCGGCCGGGGCGACGCGGTAGCGGGCCTGCACCTGGTAGACGCCCGAGCGCTCGGGCTTCAGCTCGAAGCGGCCCTGGGCGTCGCTCTTGACGGTGACCGGGGCGGCCTTGACGTCGGCATAGCGGTCGCCGCCGGCGCTCAGGGTGATCTCCTGGCCGGCCACCGGCTTGCCGTCGTACAGCACCACGAACTTGGCCGCCTGGCCGGTGGTGATGTCGCTGGGGTGGGTGATGGCCTGGAACTCCAGGCCCTTGCCGACCGGAGCCAGGGCGCCGTTGCTGGGCGCGCCGCGGGTCACGTAGACGTCGGCGGTGGTGATGCTCTGCATGTCGACCACCTCGGCGCCCGCCGGGGCCTTGCCCGGTTCCAGGAACTCCCACTCGCCGTTGACCAGCGTGGCCTTGCCGACGCGCCCGGCGCGCTGGCCGGTGGTGATGCGATAGGTGCCGGCCGTCTCGACCGGGGCCTCGACCAGCGCCATCTCGCGCAGATAGGTCGGGGTCAGCGGCTTTTTCACGCCGTCGGGTCCCACCACCGCGTAGGTGTCGGACTTCATCACCACTTCGGGGGTGAAGAAGCTTTCGGTGAACGAGCCCTGGACGGTCACGATCTTGCGGTCGGAGACGTCGAAGGTGCTGGGCAGCATGTAGGGCGAGTGGGCGTGCGCCAGGCCGGACAGGCCAAGGCCCGCCAGCAGCGCCGCCGAAGCAAGCATGGTCTTCATCGGAATCCCCCTCAAGGACGATCGGTGCGTTGGGAAGGCTCCTATTGCGGATGAATCTAAGAATCAATCGCAAATAACTTGACCAAGCCGCCAGACGGTCGTAGCTCCCCATCCAACGAATGCGAACAATTCGCATCTGAGGCCGAAAACTGGGGATCTCTAACTTTGTCGCGCAACAGACTCGCCTATCTCGCCGCCGTCTCGGCCGGCGCCCTGCTCTCCGCCACGGCGGCCTTCGCCGCTGACGCGCCCTCGGCCGACGTGGCCGAGGTCGACAAGGTGACCGTCACCGCCACGCGCAGCGAGAAGTCCGTCCTGGACGTTCCGGCGACCGTCACCGTGACGACGAGCCAGGAGATCGAGGACGCCCTGGTCAACGACGTGAAGGACTTGGTTCGCTTCGAACCGGGCGTCTCGGTGCGCAGCGCCCCTTCCCGCTTCACCGCCGCCGGCGCCTCGACGGGCCGCGACGGCAACGCCGGCTTCGCCATCCGCGGCCTTGAGGGTAACCGCGTCCTGATCATGGTCGACGGCGTGCGCGTGCCCGACGGCTACGCCTTCGGCGCCCAGGCCGCCGGTCGCGGCGACTATGTCGACGTCGACGTGCTGAAGTCGGTCGAGATCGTGCGCGGTCCCGCCTCGGCCCTCTACGGCAGCGACGGCCTGGCCGGCTCGGTCAGCTTCTTCACCAAGAATCCGTCCGACATCCTGCAAGGCAAGTCGATCGCCGCCCGCGGCCGCGTCGGGTACAGCTCGGCCGACGAAAGCTGGAGCGAAAGCGCTCTCGTGGCCGGCGCCAGCGGCCGTTGGGAAGGCCTGCTGGCCTACACCCGCCGCGACGGTCACGAGACCGAGACCCAAGGCACGGCCGCCCTGCGCGACGTGCGCCGCACGGTGGCCAATCCCGAGGACAACAGCTCCAACGCCGTGCTCGGCAAGCTGGTGTTCAATCTCGACGACCGCAACAAGTTCTCGCTGACCGTCGACCACCTGGATCGCGACATCGACTGGAACGTGCTGTCGGCGATCACCTATGTGGCGCCGGGCGCCACCCCGGCCTCAACCGCCGTGGTCGGCCTGACCGCCTTCGACAAGATGCGCCGCGACCGCGTCAGCCTGGCCCACGCCTTCACCGGCGGCCAGGGCCTGATCCAGAGCGCCCGCACCACCCTCTACTACCAGGACAGCACCACCCGGCAGTTCTCGGCCGAGGACCGCTACACCGCCGCCGACCGCACCCGCGACGCCAAGTTCGACAACGAGGTGTTCGGCGGCGCGGTCGAGCTGACCAGCAAGGCCAGCTTCGGCGGCGTGGACCACAGCATCGTCTGGGGCGCCGACGCCTCGCTGACCCGCCAGCAAGGCCTGCGCGACGGCACCGTGCCGCCGGCCGGCGAGACCTTCCCCAACCGCGCCTTCCCGACCACCGACTACACCCTGTTCGGCGGCTACGTGCAGGACGAGTTCTCGGTCGGTCCGGTCACCTTCTATCCGGCCCTGCGCTACGACTATTACAAGCTGGATCCGAAGAACGATCCGCTGTTCACCGCCAACACCGCGGCCGGCCAGAGCGACTCGCGCTTCTCGCCCAAGCTGTCGGCCGTGTGGCAGGCCACTGACCTGATCAGCGTGTTCGCCAACGCCGCCACCGGCTTCAAGGCCCCGGCCCCGTCGCAGGTCAACAACGGTTTCTCGAACCCGACCAGCTTCTACACCGCGATCGCCAATCCGGACCTGAAGCCCGAGACCAGCGAGACCTTCGAACTGGGCTTCCGCCTGCGCCAGCCGACCTGGAACATCAGCGTCACCGGCTTCACCGGCAAGTACGACGACTTCATCGAACAGGTGCAGGTCAGCGGCTCGTTCCGCCCGACCGACCCGGCAGTGTTCCAGTTCGTCAACCTGGCCGAGGCCGAGATCAGCGGCGCCGAGGCCCGCGGCGAGGTGCTGATCGGCGACAGCTGGCGCCTGATCGGCGCGGCCTCCTACGCCCGCGGCTTCTCGACCAACACCGCCGGCGTCAGCACCCCGCTGCAGTCGGTCGATCCGGCCAAGTTCACGGCCGGCCTGTCCTATCGCGACCCGGCCGGTCGCTTCGGCGGCCAGGCCAGCGTGATGCACGTGCAGAAGAAGTCCTTCGACAGCCTGGGCGTCACCTGCACGGGCGGCTGCTTCGCCCCGCCGGCCTTCACCACCGCCGACATCACCGCCTACTGGAACGTCACCGAGGCCGTCACCCTGCGCGGCGGCGTCTTCAACCTGACCGACGAGAAGTACTGGTGGTGGTCGGACGTGCGCGGCCAGTCGGCCGCCGCCTCGGCCACCGTGCCGGCGGTGATCGTCGACGGCTACACCGCTCCGGGGCGCAACTACAGCGTCTCGCTGGCGGTCAAGTTCTAGGACCCGCAAGGTCCTAACCGAGACACGCGGTCGTAATGTTGCGGCGACCGCGTGGCCCCGTCCTCCTCCGCGCCATGTCGGCCCGGCGCCTGGAGGACGGGGCGTTTTATTGTCTGGAGCATGCTCCAGCGCCCGCCTTCGCGGCGTCGCAAAAAGAACGGGAAATCGTCGTCGCATCGCCCGGGACAAGCGCGCCGACCCCTGCTAGCAACGGCGCATCCGCAAACGGGAGTTCGCATGCTGCGCCGCCTCTACGACTGGGTCATGGGCCTGGCCGCCTCGCGTCACGCTCCCAAGAGCCTGTTCGCGGTCTCCTTCGCCGAGAGCTCGTTCTTTCCCGTCCCGCCCGACGTGATGCTGGCCCCGATGGTGCTGGCGCGCCCCGACCGCGCCTGGCGCTACGCCGCCATCTGCACCCTGGCCTCGGTGCTGGGCGGCATCCTAGGCTACGCCATCGGCTACTTCCTGACCCCCGTGGGCCAGTGGATGATGGCCGCCACCGGCCACGCCGGCGGCCTGGCCGAGTTCAAGTGCTGGTACGACAAGTACGGCGTCTGGGTGATCCTGGCCAAGGGCCTGACCCCCATCCCCTACAAGCTGGTGACCATCGCTTCGGGCCTGGCGGCCTTCAGCTTCCCGATGTTCATCTTCGCTTCGGTCGTCACCCGGGGCGCGCGCTTCTTCCTCGTCGCCTTCGTGGTCAAGAAGTTCGGCCCGGCCCTGCTGCCGGTGATCGAACGGCGCCTGGCCCTGGTGGCCGGCGGTTTGATCCTGCTCCTTGTCATCGGCCTCGCCGCGAGCCATTTCCTGGGGGGAAGCAGCGGAGGCGCGTGCGCCGTATGACCACCGACACCCCGGCCGTGACGACCACCGGCCCTCTCGTTCCCAAGCGTCCGCCCCTGGAATGGGTCCCCCGGCACTGGCCGGTCCTGGCCTTCGCCGCCAGCGCCATCATGCTGGGCGCGGCCCATGCGTTCGAGAGCTTCGGGGGCCTGGCGCCCTGCCATCTTTGCCTGAAGCAGCGCGAGGTCTACTGGGTCGCCGGAACCGTCGGCCTGATCGCCACCATCCTGCAGCGCACGCCGCTGTGGACCCGCCTGCGCGCGCCGGCCCTGTGGCTGCTGGGCGCGATCTTCCTCTACGGCGCGGGCCTGGCGGCCTTCCACGCCGGCGTCGAATGGAAGTGGTGGCCCGGCCCCAGCACCTGCACCGGCGGTGGTCTCGCCACCTCCGACGACCTGGTGGCCATGCTGAAGGGCGCCAAGATCCAACCTCCGATGTGCGACAAGGCCGCCTGGGTGTTCCTGGGCCTGTCGATGGCCGGCTGGAACGCTCTGGTCTCGCTGGGCCTGGCCGTCGTGTCCGCCTTCGCCGGCCTTCGCTCCAAGGAAGCCTGACGATGAGCGCCGCCCAGCAGAAAGCCGTTCCGCCCCGCCCCGGCCGCGGCGCCCAGGCCGCCCGCCTGGCCGAGATCCTGCGCGTCGACCAGGCCGGCGAGCTGGCCGCCGTGCACATCTATCGCGGCCAGCAGGCGGTGATGAAGCACGCCCGCGGCCGCGAGCGCATCGCCGAGCAGCTGAAGGAAATGGAGGGCCACGAGCAGGTCCACCTGTCGCGCTTCGACGAGCTGCTGTCCGAGCGCAAGGTGCGCCCCACCCTGATGTCGCCCCTGTGGCGGCTGGCCGCCTTCACCCTGGGCGCCGGCACCGCCCTGATCGGCGACAAGGCCGCCCATGCCTGCACCGAGGCGGTCGAGTCGGTGATCGAGAAGCACTACGCCGGCCAGATCGAAGAGCTGAAGGACCGCGACCCGGCCCTGGCGGCCGAGCTTTCCAAGTTCCGCGACGACGAGCTGATGCACCGCGACCTCGCCGTCGAGGAAGGCGCCCACGAGGCCGCGGCCTACCCCCTGCTCAGCGCCGTCATCCAGACCGGCTGCAAGGTGGCCATCAAGATCAGCGAGAAGCTGTAGCAGTCCCTCTCTCTGAGAGAGGGTTTAAAAGCGCCGCCGCCTCCCCTACCGATGACGCCTGATCATCGCGGGGAATCGCCGTGCCTGCATCGTTCGCCCGAGCCCTGGCTCTCGCCGCCGCCCTGCCGCTGCTGATCGCCGCCGCGCCCGCGCGCAAGCCGCCCCGCGCCGCCCCCACCGCCCAGACCCTGGCCACCGGCGGGGCGCTGAAGCCCGACCAGGCCGGCGTGCGGATCGAGCATGTCGACCTGTCGATCGAGGTGTTCCCGCAACGCAAGACCATCACCGCCGAGGCCGTGCTGGCCCTGCGCGCCGACCGTGCGCTGCCCGTGATCGTGCTGGACCTCGACCGCGAGCTGCCGGTGTCGGCGGTGTCGCTGGACGGTCGCGACCTGCCGCCGACGGCCTGGCGCAATCCCGACGGCCGCCTCTCGATCACCCCGCCCGCGCCGATCCCGGCAGGCCATACCACCGCCGTGCGCGTCCGCTACGCCGGCGCGCCCGTGGAGGCAAAGCACGCGCCCTGGGACGGCGGCTTCGTGTGGACCAAGACCGCTGACGGACGCCCCTGGATCGCCACTGCCGTCCAGGGCGAGGGCTGTGACCTGTTCTGGCCGTGCATCGACCACCCGACCGGCGAGCCCGACCTCGTCGACCTGCGCGTCACTGTCCCGGCGGGCCTGTCGGCGCCGTCGGGCGGGATCCTGATCGACGTCACCGAGGCCGGGGGCGGGCGACGCACCTTCCACTGGCGGATGAAGACGCCCAACACCTACGCCGTGGCGCTCAACATCGGCCCATACGTCCACCTGACCGCGCTCTACCGCAGCCGCTTCGGCGACAGCTTCCCGATCGAGTTCTGGGCCATCGAGGGCAACGAGGCCAAGGGCCGCAACCTGCTGGGCCAGTTCAAGCCGATGCTCGATTTCTACGAGGCGATGATCGGCCCCTACCCGTTCCGCGCCGAGAAGATGGGCGCGGTCGAGACCCCGCACCTGGGCATGGAGCACCAGACGCTGAACGCCTACGGCGCCGGCTACGCCCAGGAGATCTACGGCTTCGACTGGCTGCTGAACCACGAACTGGCCCACGAGTGGTTCGGCAACCAGATGACCAATGTCGACTGGGACGACATGTGGCTGCACGAGGCCTTCGGCACCTACATGCAGCCGCTCTATTCCCAGTGGCTGCACGGCGACATGGAATACATGGTCCGCCTCAACGAGATGCGGGTGAAGAGCTTCAACAAGCATCCCATCGTGTCGGGCAAGCCGATGGAGGAAGAGGCCGTCTACGACGCCAAGGTCGGCCCGGGGACCGACATCTACTACAAGGGCGCCAACATGCTGCACAGCTTGCGCGCCCTGATCGGCGACGAGGCGTTCTTCAAGGCCACACGGGTGCTGGTCTATGGCCGCCCCGACCCCAAGCCCGGCAACTTCGCTCCACGCTACGCCGTGACAGAAGACTTCATCAAGGCGGTGAACGAGGCCGCCGGCGGCGATTACGGCTGGTTCTTCGACGCCTATCTGCGCCACGCCGCCCTGCCGGAGCTGATCGAGAACCGCGAGGGCGAGGACCTGACCCTGGCGTGGAAGACCCCCGCGGGCCGCTTCCCCATGCCGGTCGAGGTGAAGGTCGGCGGCAAGATCGTCACCCTGCCGATGGCCGACGGGACGGGCCGCGTGCGGGTCGGCGACACCGTGCCGGTGATCGTCGATCCGGGCTCCAAGATCCTGCGCCGGCAACCTTACCTGGAGGCCTACCACGCCTGGAAGACGGCCAAGGACGCGGCCGCCAAGGCGCCCCCGGCCAAGCCGAAGAAATAGTCATCTTCCGTTGACCGTGTTCTTTCACGGTTTGCGAGGCATGCGGGCTTAGGAGTCGAGGCTCCACCGCGAGCCGAGCCCATGCTGACGCCCAACCATGTCGTTACCGCCGCCAAGGCCGTGCTTTTCCTGGGAGCGGCCACGGCCATGACCCTGATGCTGGGTCCGTTCCAGGGTCTGGAAGAGGCCTTCGGGCTCAACGACAAGGCCGCCCACGCCCTGGCCTTCGGGGGCCTGACGTCGGTGGCTTTCCTCGCCTTCCCGAAGATGCGCCGCAACGACCTGGCCATCGCCGCGATCCTGCTGGGGGCCAGCGCCGAGATCGCCCAGCTCTTCGCCCATCGCAGCGCCAGCTTCACCGATTTCGCCGCCGACGTCGCCGGCATCGCCGTCGTTTACCTGGCCAGCCATATCGAATCCGTCCGCCGCGACGCTCGGGAGCGCGGCGCCATGCGGTTCTCGGACATCTCGGCCCAACGCCAGCGTCGCCGTCGGCGTCGCAGCAGCGTGGTCATGCCGACCACCGGCGCGACGGAAAGCGAAGCCGCCCGCGGCAGCTTCGCCTCCCGCGCCGCTTCGCGGTTCCCGCGCGAGGCCTGATTTCCGTCAGGTGATCCGCTTGACGCTGACCGGGTCGCTGCCCGGGAAGCTTTCTTCCAGGCCTTCGTCCAGCAGGGCTTCCTGACGGCTCTCCGAGCACTCGACCTTCTCGGCCAGCTGATCGTGCTTTTCATTGTGCGCCAGCGCCCTTTCCGCCGGCTTGGCGTGGGGCGCCTCGATGTGGCGATCCTCCGGCCGCAGCTTGCCCTCGGCCGCGCAATCGGCCGTGGTGGCCGAGGTGCCGTGCGTGAAGTGGCGACCGTCTTCCTGATGATGCCTGTGACCGATCATGACCGGTTTCTCCCGTGCTTCGCCCGCAAGGGCGTCGGGAGATAAACCCCCAGGTCATGGCCGGGGTTGCTCCGCCTCCAGACAAGCGACGCGAAGCAGGCTATGCAAACCACATGCAAAAGCCGCTTACGTTGCTCGCCTGCCTTTTGCTGGGCGCCTGCGCCTCGACGCCCGCGCGCGGACCCGCGCCGGATCGCGCGCCCGCGCCCAAGCTGGCGGTCGAGACGCGCAGCTACGCGACCACGCCGCTGACCCCGACGCCGTCCGACCTGCCGACGCTCGACGCCTTCGCCGCCGCCAGCTTTGTCGCGCCGAACGGCGCGCGCTTGCCCTACCGCCTGCTGTCGCCGGCCACGACGGAGAAGCTGCCGCTGGTGGTGGTGCTGCACGGCTCTGGCGCGGTGGGCCGCGACAACAAGGCTCAGATGGGCCCGTTCGTGCGCAGCTGGGCCCGACCCGAAACGGTCAGGAGTTTCCCGGCCTTCGTCCTGGCCCCGCAGGCCCCGGCCCGCACGGCCAACTACGCCAAGGGCGCCGACCGGCTGCTGGCTTCGCGCCCCGGCGCCGGGCTGCCGGCCATCATGGCCCTGATCGACGACCTGTCGGCCCGCCTGCCGATCGACACCGACCGCATCTACCTCGTCGGCTTTTCGATGGGCGGCTCGGCGGCGATGAACGCCGCCGCCCTGGAGCCGGGCAAGTTCGCCGCCGTCGCCGCCTTCTCGGGCGTGCCGCCCGAGCGCGCCCTGGCCGGCAAGGTCGCCCCGACCCCGGTGATGATCGTCCACGGCGACAAGGACCGCGAGAACCCCTACGCCCCCGATCTGGCCTGGGCCGGGGCCCTGGCCGACGCCGGCGGCGACGTGCGCTTCGTCTCCTATTCGGGCATGGCCCACGTGGTGCCGCCCGACATGATGCACGATGACGCCTGGCGCGCCTGGCTGTTCTCGCAGAAGCGCAAGAAGGACTAGGTCCTCCAGGTCTCGGCGAAGACCCGCTGGAAGTTGCCGCCCAGCACCTTGTCGACAACACGCGCGCCATAGCCCCGCTTGCGCAGTTCCTCGGCGATGACGCCGAAGCGGTCAGCCCGGTTCAAGCCGACGACGAATGGCGGCGGCCCCTCGCCAGGCGCGGCCACGCCGGCGGCCCTGCGCTCTTCCAGGCTCTTGTTCCACTGGGCCATGCTCTCGGGCGAGGTGTCGAACGGCCACAGCAGGGCGTCGCTGCCGATGCCGACGTGATCCTCGCCGCACACCTTCAGGGCGTGGGTCAGGTGGGCGAAGTAGACCTCCAGCGAGGGCTGGGCCGGCGGCGCCGTCAGATAGGCCAGCTCGTAGATCCCCATCACGCCGCCGCGCTGCGCCAAGGCGCGCATCAGACGGTCGGACTTGTTGCGCGGATGGGCATGGACCGCGTTCGCCCCGGCATGGGTGATCAGCATCGGCTTCTTCGACGCCGCCACGGCGCCCAGGCTGGACGGCTCGTCGCTGTGGCTGACGTCGATCGTCACGCCCACAGCGTTCATGCGCTCCACCGCGCGCCGCCCCAGCTCGGTCAGCCCCGTGGACGGCGACGACATCGTGCCCGAGGCGAACGGCGTGGTTCGGTTGTAGCTCAGCCCCATGACCAGCACGCCGGCGGCGCGGAACTGGTCGATGGCGCCAAGGTCGCCCTCCAGCATCTCCGACGCCTCGAACGAGTAGATGATCCCAAGGCGCCCGCTGGCCTTGGCGCGGGCGAAGTCGGCGACCGAGGCGACCTTGAGATAGAGGTCGGGATTGAGCGCCACGGCCTTGTCGATGTCGGCGATGGACTGCGCGGTCTCGGCCCGCGTCTCCGTGCCCGGCCCGCCGATGGTCTGCTTGGCCGCCGCCAGGCCCGAGGCCCTGACCATGTCGCGCATCGCCGGGTCCAGCGGCTTTTCCGGATCGATGGGCAGCATCAGGTTGCCGTTGATGGCGACGGCTTGGCCCCGGTCGGCGGCCATCGCCGCCCCGGATGCGCTGGCCGCCAGCGCCGAGGCCGCCGTTCCCAGGAAGATGCGACGCGTGGTGCTCATGGTCCCCTCGATGCAGATATGTAGGCGCCTACATATTGGCGTCGATCTCAGGCTCGTCCAATGAAATTCGCGCCATGATCCGCTCGAACATCGACTTGCGGTCGAGGGCGTCGTCGAGCCGGTCGAGCAGCCGGACGATCTCACCGGCCTCGGCGTCGAGCTCGCGCGCCGTGGCGTTGAACGCCTCCCAGAGCGGCGCCAGACGGGCGACCATCGCCCGCCCCTCCTCGGTCAGCTCCATCAGCCTGCGCCGCCCGTCCTCGGCGGAGGCCCGTGAGACGACCAGACCGGCCTTCTCCATCGAACGGCTGGCCTCGCTGACCGAAACGTGGGTGATGCGCAGGATCGTGGCGATCTCGCCCACGCCCATTGGGCGATCGTGCTCCACCAATTGGCGCAGGACGCCGTACCAGCGCTGCTCGAACCGGATCCCCCGAGCCGCATAGACCCGGGCGCCATCGCGATCCATGCGCTCGGAGGCGCGTCGCAGCCGAGCCGCCAGGGCCTCGCCGCCGAAGCCGCGGCTGTAGTCTTCGGAATCGGACATGACGGAATCCGCTGGCGGAGGAACTGATCCTCCTTCTGGGCCATCCGCGCCCGAGCGCCTAGTGTCCGCCCTACAGCCCCGCGCGCGTCAGGGCCTCGCGCACCACGTCGGGCGCGTGGTCGATGACCCGCAGATAGGCCAGCATGGCCGCGTCGGGCCGCGCCTCGCCGTGCTCTAGCCCGCTCAGCACAGGCAAGGGAATGGCGAAGGCCCGCGAGAATTCCGCCTGGGACAGGCCGCTTCGCCAGCGCACCGCCTGCACGAGGGCGCGGGACGAACGGACCTCGCTGGGCGCGACCTTGTCGTCGATGGCGATGTCGGTGGTGGTCAGGCGCGCTGCGGCCATAGGATCGCTCCCTTCGCTGCTCTTCTCCCCGACCGCTCCTCTATACGCGTTCGATTGCACAAATTCGACGGCGCGACGTCGCCAATACGACGGTTCGGCGGCGGCTTGGCCGGACCTCAGCCCTTGGGCTTGGCCAGCAGCGCGCGCGCCTTGACCTCGACCGCCTCGACCCCCTTCAGCGGGTCGCCGGCATCGTCGAGGATGCCGGAGAAGCGCTTGAGGTCCTGGGTCGAGATCCGCTTGATGCGGCGATCACGCGCCCACTCCATGCCGATCAGCTGGCCCAGCTTGCAGGCCTTGGGCAGCAGGGTCGGCTTCTCGGCCGACCCGCCCTTGACCAGCAGCTTGGTGACGATGTCGTTCCAGTTGGGCGAACCGGGGAAACACAGCGACAGGTCCTGACAGTTGCCGGTCCAGAACCGCTTGTACCAACGGGCGTGGGTGTCGTCCTCGAAGCGCAGCGCCCGCGTGGGCTGGACCACGTTCAGGCAGTCGCCGCGCACGAACTCCTGCGCGGACGCAGAACCGGCCATCAGGCCGGCAAGCAGCAGGGCCGTCGCCCCCAAACGAAACGCCAAGTCTTCCTCCTGGAATCCTCCCCCCACGGAGGATGCTCACGGCTCGTTTAATCGCGCGCTTCGGACAGAAATGCGGCCGTCGCTTCAATGACTTCCACGAGCGTGAGTCGCTCGATGGTCACCCCTTCGGGCAGGCTTGAAAAGAGCCTCGTGGGCGCTGCTGCATCCAGCATGACGAAGACGCCCCGATCCTCGGCCCGCCGGATCAGGCGGCCGAAGGCCTGGCTGATGCGGGCCCGGGCGATCGAGTCGTCATAGCCCTTGCCGCCGAACTTGCTGCGACGCGCCTTGTGCAGGATGTCCGGACGCGGCCAGGGCACGCGGTCGAAGACCAGCAGGCGCAAGGAGCGGCCCGGCACGTCGACCCCGTCACGGATGGCGTCGGTGCCCAGCAGGCACGCGTCCTCTTCGGCCCGGAAGATGTCGACCAGGGCGCCGGCCTCCAGCGGGTCGACGTGCTGGGCGTAAAGCGGCAGGCCCTTGTCGGCCAGGGGGGCTGCGATGCGCTCGTGCACGGCTTTCAGCCGACGAATGGCGGTGAACAGGCCCAGCGCCCCGCCATTGGCCGCCAGGAACAGCTCGCGCATGGCCGCAGCGACCTGGCGCGCGTCCTCCTTGTTGACGTCGGTGACGACGAACGCCCGGGCGTTCTTCTCGTAGTCGAAGGGCGAGACAAGGCGCAGCACCTTGGGCGGCTGCGGCAGGCGGGCCGCGCCCGTGCGCATCTCGGCCAGGGCGAAGGGATCCTCCAGCGCCGGATCCACCAGGGTGGCGCTGGTCACCAGCACGCCGTGGGCGGGCGAGAGCACCGCCGCGCGCAGCGGCTCGGTCGGATCAACCCAGTGGCGGCGGCAGGCCGCATCGACGACGCGGCCGTAAAGGAAGGTGGCCTCGAACCAGTCGACGAAGTCGGGATCGTCCTCGGCGTCTTCATCGATCGCCTTCAGGATCGAGCGCCAGGCCGGCAGGGTCATGCGCGCCCGGCGGTCCAGGCCCCGCAGCGCCCCCTCGATGCGGGCGCGTTCCGAGGGTCCCAGGTGCTCGGCGTCCTCGTCGAGCACGTCCTCAAGCTGGCGGGCCAGGGCCAGCAACGGGGCCTCGACCCCGGCCAGGGCCCGGGCGGCCTCGCCGGCCCGCTCGCGCACTAGGTCGACGGCCGGGCGGGCGGCGCATTGCAGGCCCAGTTCCGGTCCGCCGCGCTCGCTGGTGCGGGCGCGCAGCTGTTCGATGACGGCGACGAGGTAGTTCTCGATCGGCCCGATCGGATTGACCTGACCGTCCGGCGGCGCGATCCGGCCCGACCACCCCTCGCCCGGCAGGGCCGCGGCCGCCTGGATCACGGCGCTCAACGCCTGGCGGGCGCTTTCCTTGTCGCCCAGAATGTCGAGCAGACGGTTCTCCAGCCCCCTGCCCCGCCGCCCGCGTCCTTCCGGACCGCGGATCCAGCGACGCAACTCGGCGGCCTCGGCGCCCGACAGGGCGGCCGAAAAGGCGCTGTCGGCGGCGTCGAACAGGTGGTGGCCCTCGTCGAACACCACCCGCTTGACCGCCGTGGTCTCGTTGTCGCCCTTCAGGCCCCGCGCCGTGCGCGCGCCGTCGAAGGCCGCCTGCGTCATGACCAGGGCGTGGTTAGCGATGACGATGTCGGCGCGCTTGGAGGCCCGAACGGCCTTCTCGATGAAGCACACCCGATAGTGCTGGCAGCCGGCGTGGATGCACTCGCCCCGGCGGTCGACCAGATTGGCGGCGCTGGCCTGGGCCGACGGAGGCACGGCGAACAAGGTCGGCAGCCAGGCCGGATAGTCGCCGCCGGTCATGTCGCCGTCGCGACTGACCCGCGCCCAGCGCGCGGCCAGGGCCAGACCCACCAGATCGCCATTGCCCAGTTGGGCGCTGTTGACCTGCTCTTGCAGGTTCAGCAGGCACAGGTAGTTCTCACGCCCCTTGCGCACCACCGCCTTGCGGGCCCGCACCTGTGGGTCAGGATAGATGGCGGCGCTCTCGCGCTCGATCTGGCGCTGCAAGGCCCGCGTATAGGTGCTGATCCACACCGACGGCCCGTTGGCCTCGGCCCAGACGCTGGCGGGCGCCAGATAGCCCAGGGTCTTGCCGACGCCCGTGCCCGCCTCGGCCAGCATCATCCGCGGCTCGCCCTCGCGCTCACGGGGCTGGAAGGCGAACGAGGCCTCGCGGGCGTAGGTGTCCTGGGCCTCGCGCACCTCGTCGAGGCCGGCGCGGGTCAGCAGCGACTTCAGGCGTTCGGAAGCGACCTCGGGATCGATCGGGCGCGACAGCGGCTCGCCCAGCGGCGCCTGGTCCTCCCACTCGACGAGGCGGCTCCAGACGTCGAGGCCGGAGCTGCGGAACTGGTTGCCGACCGGAACCGAGCGCAGCGCGCCGACCACCGCCGGGCCCCAGGCCCAGCCGGCCCGGGCCAGGGTCTCGGCCACGGCCAGGGCCTCTTCCCGCGAAGGTCGGGGCGTCAGGGCCAGCTCGCGCAGCAGGAAATCGGCGGCCTCGCGCAAGGTCTGGGCCTGGGCGGCGGGACCTCGCGGCTCCGGCAGTCCCAGCGCCATGGCTAGGCCCACCGCCGACGGCGCGCAGAAGGTCGCCGGCCGGGTGAAGGCGTAGAGCTCCAGCACGTCGAAGATGCCGGGATAGCGCAGCGGCGCGTGCAGGTTCAGGCGCTTGGCGGTCATGGCCGCGTGGGCCACCAGCACCGGACCGTGCTCGAACAGGTCGCGCGCATCCGGCGGCCGGATCTCCCTGCCCTCGCCCGAGCCGTCGGCCAGCCCGGCGCGCGGGCCGGGCTGCACCACCAGGGCGGGGGCCAGATCGAGATTCGGGGGAAGCGCGCTCACGGACGTGGATTAACACTTCGGCGCGGGGAAACGAACGGGGAACTCCCTTCCCCCATCCAAAAGCTCGTCATCCCGGCCGGAGCGAAGCGCAGAGCCGGGACCCAGGGGCCGCCGCAAAGCGTCGGCGACCGCCTGGACGTTCAATCGGTCCGCCGCGCCCGGTCCCCTGGGTCCCGGATAGCCGCTGCGCGGCTTCCGGGATGACGGTGGGAGATATCGCTACTTCCGCGCACCCGCGCTCGCCGCCCGCACCGGCTTGAACTCCGAACCGGCGTTCCAGTCGGGCCAGCCGCGCGAGTTGGCGATCGCCTTGCCGGCCTCAAAGACCAGAGCCACGTCCTGGGCCGCGCCGCGCAGGTCCCAGTCGGCGCTCCAGGCGTCGCAGGGCTGGTGGTAGCAGCGGGCGGTGTAGTCGGCGACCCAGGCGTCGCCGGCCGCGCGGCCGCCGTTCAGGAGGTCGGCGCCGCCGCCAAGGCCCATGACCAGCAGCACCGGCACCCCGCGCTTGGCCAGCGAGAAGTGGTCGGCGCGATAGAAGAGGGCCCGCTCGGGCTTGGCGTCCGGCGTCACGGTGCGGCCTTGCGCGGCCGCGGCCTTGGCCAGGCCCTGCTCCAGTTCGTTCTGGCCGGCGCCGACCAGCACGATGTCCTTGGCGGGGCCGGCCGTCTGCAGCACGTCGAGGGTGTAGTTCGCGGCCATCTTGCCCAGGGCCGCATCGCCGGCCTTCACGGCGTAGTATTCCGAGCCCAGCAGGCCCCGCTCCTCGCCCGTCCAGGCGGCGAAGACGATCGAGCGCTGCGGCGCCGGGCCCTGCTTGAACGCCCGCGCCACCTCGATCACACCGGCCACGCCGATCGCATCGTCGGCCGCGCCGGGACGGATGGTCTTGCCCTGCGCATCCGGCGCGCCCACGCCGTAAGCGTCCCAGTGGGCGGCGTACATGATGCTTTCGTCGGCGTGGGTCGTGCCCGGCAGCTTGGCGACCACGTTGTGGCTGACCATCGGCTCATGAGCCACCTTGTAGGCCGCCGAGAACGCCGCGCCCTTCAGCGCCACCGGCTTGAACGACGGATCGCGGGCAGCCTTCTTCAGGGCTTCGAAGTCGAGGCCCGAGCGCTTGAAGAGGTCGACGGCCACGTCGCGCTGGATCCAGCCTTGCAGTTGCAGCTTCTCCTTGGCCGGGTCGGGACGGACGATGTCGTAGCCCTCGCCGTTCGAGGCCTTCACCGTGCTCCAGCCGTAGCCCGCGCCGAGGGTCTCGTGGACGATCAGGGCGCCGACCGCCCCGCGCCGCACGGCCTCCTCGTACTTGTAGGTCCAGCGGGCGTAGTAGGTGGCCGCCTTGCCGCCGAACTTGCCGTAGGCGGGCTCGCCGGCCTCAGCCTCCAGGTCGGGGTCGCTGATCAGGAAGACGGCGACCTTGCCCTTGAGGTCAGCACCCTTGAAGTCGTCCCAGCCACGCTCGGGCGCGGAAACGCCATAGCCGACGAAGACCAGCGGGGCGTCCTTGATCGCGACCTTGTCGACCGGCAGCAGGGTCATGACCTGGGCCTGCTCGCCCTGGGCCAGGGTCAGGGCGCCGCCGGCGGTGGCGAAGCTCATGGCCACCGGGCCGTCGATGCGGGTGTGCACCAGCGGCACCTTCTGGGTGTAGCTGCCGACGTCGCCGGCGGGCTCCAGGCCAAGCGCCTTGAACTGGCCGGCGATGTAGTCGGTGGTCTTCTGCTCAGCCGGACCGCCGGGCGCGCGGCCCAGGAACTCGTCGGACGCCAGCACGCGGGTGATCTCCGACAGCTTGGCCGGATCGATCGGGCCGCTGTCGACCTTGGCGTCCTGCGCATGGGCCACGACGGGCAAGGCCAGGGCGGCGGTCAGCAGAAGGGCGGCGCGGCGGGACATGGCGAACTCCGAAAACTTTCGGGGGCGACCCTAGGAAGCTTGGCGGCCGAGAGCAAACTTCGCACGCTGTTCGATCTGAACTGTCGATTCCCCGCCAGAAACAGAACAGGAACATGCTATAGCCACCGCGATGGTTCCGGCCGACCTGCTTCCCCCGCGTTTTTCCGAGTGGTTCGCCGCCCGCGGCTGGGCGCCGCGCGCCCACCAGCTGGCGATGGTCGAAAAGGCCAGGGCCGGCCGCGACGCCCTGCTGATCGCCCCTACCGGCGGCGGCAAGACCCTGGCGGGCTTCCTGCCCAGCCTGATCGAGCTGGCGCAGCGAGCGCCGCGCAACACCCCGGCCGGGATCCACACCCTCTATATCTCGCCGCTCAAGGCCCTGGCCGTCGACGTCGAGCGCAATCTGATGACGCCCATCCGCGAGATGGGCCTCTCCATCGTCGCCGAGAGCCGCACCGGCGACACCGGCGAGAGCCGCAAGGCCCGCCAGCGCATCCGCCCGCCCGACATCCTGCTGACCACGCCCGAACAGCTGGCGCTGTTCTGCGCCTGGGAAGGCGCGCGGGAGTATTTCGCCGACCTGTCGTGCGTGATCATCGACGAGGCCCACGCCATGTGGCCGTCAAAGCGCGGCGACTTGCTGGCTCTGGATATCGCGCGCTTGCAGACCTTCGCGCCGCGGATGCGCCGGGTGGGGCTGTCGGCGACCGTGGACGATCCGGATCTGGTGCGGCGGTGGCTGGGGCGCTCCCCTCCCCCTTGCGGGGAGGGGGGAGGGGGTGGGGAAGCCAGCACCGAGCTTGCCGAAGCCTCCCTCCAGACCACCGAGCCGACACCCCCACCCCAACCCCTCCCCGCAAGGGGGAGGGGCTCCGGCGGCGTCGACCTCGTCCTCGGCTCCGGCGGCGCCCAGCCCGTGGTGGAGGTCCTCGTCTCCGGCGGCCGCGTGCCGTGGGCCGGGCACACCGCCCAACACGCCATGGCCGAGGTCTATGACATCATCCGCCAGTCCCGCACGGCGCTGGTGTTCGTCAACACGCGCTTCCAGGCCGAGTTCGCATTCCAGGAGCTGTGGAAGCTCAACGACGAGGGCCTGCCGATCGCCCTGCACCACGGCAGCCTGTCGGCCGAGCAGCGGCGCAAGGTCGAGGCGGCGATGGCGCGCGGGGATCTCAGGGCCGTGGTCTGCACCTCGACGCTGGACATGGGCATAGACTGGGGCGACGTCGATCTGGTCATCCAACTGGCCGCGCCCAAAGGGGCCTCCAGGATGGTCCAGCGGATCGGCCGCGCCAATCACCGGCTGGACGAGCCCAGCCGCGCCCTGTTCGTGCCCGCCAGCCGCTTCGAGATGCTGGAGTGCCGCGCCGCCGCCGACGCCATCCTGGAGAACCACCTCGACGGCGAGCCCGCCCGTGTCGGCGCCCTCGACGTGCTGGCTCAGCACGTGATGGGCTGCGCCTGCTCCGAGCCCTTCCAGCTGGTCGATCTCTATGACGAGGTCCGCACCGCCGGTCCCTATGCCGACCTGTCGTGGGAAGATTTCGAGACCGTCGTCGATTTCGTCTCGACCGGCGGCTACGCCCTGAAGACCTACGACCGTTTCCGCCGGATCGTCGAAGACGCCGACGGCTTCTGGAAGGCCCGCAACGCCCAGGTCATCCAGCGCCACCGCATGAACGTCGGCGCCATCGTCTCGCCGGCCGTGGTCAATGTCAGGATCGGCGGCGGGCGCCGTCCCATGGGCGGCCGCAAGATCGGCGAGGCCGAGGAAGGCTATTTCGAGCAGTTGACGCCGGGCGACACCTTCGTGTTCGCCGGCCAGGTCTGGCAGTTCAACAGCCTCGTGGGCGCCGACGCCTATGTCAGCCCCGCCCCGGCCAAGGACCCGAAGATGCCCAGCTGGGGCGGCTCGAAGTTCCCGCTCTCGACCTATCTGGCCGGCCGCGTGCGCAAGATGATGCATGACGAGGCCGAGTGGAGCGCCCTGCCCCGCGACGTGCAGGAGTGGATGGCCTACCAGAAGGCCCGCTCGCTGATCCCCGACGAGGACGAGATGCTGCTGGAGACCTTCCCGCGCGGGAAGCGGTTCCACATGGTCATGTACCCGTTCGAGGGCCGCCTGGCCCACACCACCCTGGCCATGCTGCTGACCCGCCGGCTCGACCGCCTGGGCGTCGGGCCGCTGGGCTTCGTCTGCAACGACTACGCCCTGAACATCTGGTCGCTGAAGCCGATGGACGAGCTGGACCTCGACGACCTGTTCGACCAGGACATGCTGGGCGACGACCTTGAGGACTGGCTGAACGAGAGCTTCCTGATGAAGCGGGCCTTCAAGGCCTGCGCCCTGGTCGGCGGGCTGATCGAGCGGCGCTATCCCGGCGAGGAGAAGTCCGGCCGCCAGGTGACCTTCTCGACCGACCTGATCTACGACGTGCTGCGCAAGCACCAGCCCGACCACCTCCTGCTGCGCTGCGCCCGCGCCGACGCGGCGACCGGCCAGCTGGACGTGGCGCGGCTGGGCGACCTGCTGGCCCGCATCAAGGGCCGCATCCGGCATGCGGCGCTGGACAAGGTTTCGCCCTTCGCCGTGCCGATCATGCTGGAGATCGGCCGCGAACGCGCGCCGGGCGACGCGGCCAGCGACATGATCCTGGCCGAGGCGGAGGAAGACCTGATCGCGGAGGCGCTTTCCTGATGGGTGTGGCTTGACGAGGTTTCAATCCAGCGACTGCGGCGGCCTGGCGGTGCTGGTGGCCCAGCGCACGGTGCTGCTGCGCGGCTCCGGCGCTCTGTGGCTGGAGGCCGAGCGCGCCCTGGTGGTCGCCGACCTGCACTTCGAGAAAGGCTCGTCCTACGCCGCGCGCTTCGGCCAGATGCTGCCGCCCTACGACACCCGCGAGACGCTGACGCGCCTGGAGGCCGAGGTCGCGGCGCTGACGCCGGCGACCCTGATCTTCTTAGGGGACAGCTTCCACGACGGCGCGGCCGAAGACCGCCTGGCGCCGGACGACGCGATGCGCCTGCGGGCGCTGTCGGTCGGCCGCGACCTGATCTGGGCGGTAGGCAACCACGACGCCGACGGTCCGCGCGCCCTGCCCGGCCAGGTGATCGACGAGCTTTCCATCGGCGGCCTGATCCTGCGCCATGAGCCCGAGGCCGGCCCGCAGCCCGGCGAAGTGGCCGGCCACCTGCACCCGGCGGCGCGGGTCTCCAGCGGCCGCGGCAGCGTGCGCAAGCGCTGCTTCGTCACCGACGGCCAGCGCCTGATCCTGCCGGCCTTCGGGGCCTATACCGGCGGCCTCAACATTCTGGACCAGGCCTTCTCCAACCTTTTCGCGACCCCGCTCCTGGCCGGCGCGCTGGGCGGCAAGCGGGTGCACGCGGTGGGGCCGAAGTCGCTGCGGCCGGACTGAGGCAAGCTAGGCCCTAGGATCGTCGAAGCGCCCGGCGGCGTTTGCCCGGAAACATCCATCCGTGAGACCCCGCCTCATGCGCCCGCTGATCCCGAGCCTTGCCGCCCTTCTGGTGCTGTCGGCCTGCGCCACCAATCCCGCGCCGCGCGACACCATCGCCAAGCTCGACAAGAGCCACCCGCGTTACGACAGCGCCAAGTGCCGCAAAGCGAGAGCAGAGGCCGAGCAGTACAACGAACACCGCATCGTCCGCGCCGTGGTCGGCGTCGGCGGCAATGTGGTCATGCCCTTCGCGGGGGCCGCGGCCGGCGGCGCGCTGACCCACCGGCTGGAAAAGAAGAAGGCCAAGCTGAACCATCAGGTGGCCAGGGCCTGCCTGGACGATCCGCTGGCGCGGAAGGCCGTGGCGACCCGCTAGAGCGCCAGCGCCTGCTCGAGCGAGAAGGCCAGCGACAGGGCCGCGCCCGTGGTCAGCAGGGTGCGCAGGCGCGGGCGCCAGGCCGGCCCTTCATGGCTGGTGACATCCCACAGCCATTGCAGCAGGAACACGAACAGGAAACCCGAAAGCTGCCAGGCGGCGCCGAACCGGTCGGCCCCCAGCATCAGGGCGACGCCCGCCAGGGGCGGCAGCAGCGACAGGCCCAGCGTCATCCAGCGCGGCCGAACGTGGTCGATCTCGAGCCCGCAGCGCACGCCGCCCAGATACGAAAGCATCGCCGTCGAATAGGCCAGAAGCGCCACCAGCGCCGGACCGCGCTGACCCTGGGGGCCGTAGCAGAACAGCCCCGAGGCGATGACGAAAGGCGCCAGGGTGCACAGGCCGAACACCCATACGGCGCGCGGAACCGGCACGCGTTCGACGTGATCCGTCATCAGCTCGTCACTCCTCCGGCAGGCCCGAAGGCCTTCCCCCGCCCCGTTCACGATCGCCAGCGTCCCGGTCGACCGTGCAAACCCTAGTCCAAGCCGGGCCGAGGATTGTTTCACCCGGCCCGATTTGCGTCGAAACGGTGACTATTACCGAGGTCGGCGGCCAGGTCCACGCTGGAAGTGGACGGCAAAACGCCCCCGGAGCTGGCTCCGGGGGCGTCGCAGGGTCGAAACGGCGGCGCGGATCAGCGCGCGAAGGCCGAAAGACGGTTCAGGGTTTCGCCGTCCAGGGCGCCGGAAACCGGCAGGTTCTGGTCGCGCTGATAGGCCTGGACGGCCATGCGCAGGGCCGGCGAGGAAACACCGTCCTTGGGGCCCTGGTAGTAGCCGAGGCTGGACAGTGCGCGCTGGGCGGTGGCCGTGCCGGCCGACGGCGCGGCGGCGGTCGCCACCTGGGTCGTACGCGGCGCGGCGGCCAGGCGCGAGCGGAAGGCCTCGGCCGAGCGCTCGGCGATGCGCTGGCTTTCCGGCGTCAACTGGCCGCGCAGGGCCGTGGCGCGGGCGCGGGCGTCAGCGTCTCCGGCGCGAGCCGCGATCAGGTACCAGCGATAGGCCTCGGCCGGGTTCTGGGAGACGCCGCGGCCGTTCTCGTACAGCTGGGCCAGGTTGAACTGGCTGTCGACCAGGCCGGTCTCGGCGGCCTTGCGGAACCAGTTGGCCGCCGTGGTCAGGTTCTTGGCGCCGCCGTCGCCGCGATAGGCGAACAGGGCGATGTTGTGCATGGCGCTGGGGTCGCCGCCCTGGGCCGAGCGTTCGTACCAGCGACGGGCTTCAGCCAGGTCCTTCTTGACCCCGCCCTCGCCCATCTCGGCCATCTTGGCGAGCAGGAACTGAGCCTTGGGCTGGCCGAGATTGGCGGCCTTGCGCAACAGGGCGATGCCGGCGCGGTCCTTGGCCTCCAGGCGGGCGACCGCCTCGGCGAACAGGGCCGAACCTTCGTCCACGGCCGCAGGCGCAGGCGTGTCGGCCTCGGCGGGCGGGATCGGGGCCTGGGCGTTCGCGGCCTGGGCGGTCGGGGCCAGCACCGCCATCGAAACCCGCGGCTGCGAGGGGGTGGTGTCGGCCTCGCGGCCCTTGATCTCGACGTCGGCGGCGCGGCCTGCAATCGCCCGGGCCACACGATCGTTGAGCGCGCCGTTTTCGCGATCGGACAGAAGGGTGATGCCGGCCGTGCCGACGCCCAGCGCCGCTGCGCCGGCCGAGACCAGCAGGGCGGTGACGAGGGTCGAGGACGCGCCGCGCTTGTCCTTCTTCTGCAACGCCTTGCCCAGGCCGGCGAACAGCGACTTGGCGGCGGCCTTGTCGGCCTTGGTCTTCGCCTTGGCCTTGGTTTCGGCGCCGGCCGCGGCGGCGCGGGCGGCGGCGCGGGCCTGTTCGATGACCTCGCGGGTCGACATGGCGCGCGGCGGCGCCATCGGCAGTTCCGGCTCGGGGTCGAAGGCGTCGGCCTCGAACGACGGCGCCTCGACCTGCGGGGTCGCGGCGAAGCCGTCGGCGGCTTCGAAGTCTTCGTCGGCGAAGCCGGGCGCTTCGGGCTCCTCGATCGGGAAATCGGCGTCGAAACCGCCCGAGGCCGACCAGCCGGTGTCGACCGTCGGCGCCGGTTGCGGGGCGGCGGGCGCCGGCGCTGCGGCGGCGGGCGCCGTGAAGCTGGGCTGCGGGAAGGCGGGCTGGTCGAACACGTCCTCGGACACGGCCTCGCCGCCGAACGAGAAGCGGTCGGTGTCGAACGGCGACGGGGCCGGCGCGGCCTGGCGGGCAGGCGCGGGCGCCGGCGTCTCGGCCAGGCGACGCTGGGCGTCGGCCAGGCGGGTGTCGATCTTCTCGCGGGCCTCGTCGAGCAGGCGCGCAGTGCGCTCCTCCGACTGGCGGATACGGTCGATCAGTTCCTGCGAGCTGCGCTCGGCGCGCTGGTTCAGGCGGTCGGTAACCCTAACCACCTGATCGCCGACGTCGTCGATGGCCAGGGCGTTGCGGCGCTCCGAGGCGCTGATGCGCTCGGCCAGCTTTTCGGTGATGCGGGCGATCTCGACGCCCAGCTTCTCCAGGGCCTGGGCCTGGACGCTGTCGGCGCGGTTCAGCTTGTGCTCGACGCTCGAGGCGATGCGGGCCACCTCGCCGCCGACCTGCTCGATGGCGTTGGCCTGGCGGGCTTCCGAAGTCTGGATGCGGCGATTGAAGGCGTCGGCCAGGCCCACGACCTCGCGGCCCATGCGCTCGATCGCCTGGGCCGAACGCGCCTCGGCGGCCTGGATGTGGGCGGTCATCTCGCCCAGCTTGCGCTCCATGCGGTCGAAGCGGCCGTCGGCCGTCTCGCGCAGCTTGGCGGCCATCTCGGCGCGAGCGGCCTCCATGCGGGCGGTAAGGCCGCCGGCCAGTTCCTCAAGGCGCTTCTGGGCGCTGCCGCCCTCGCCCTCGACGGCTGACAGGCGAGTGTCCAGCGCCTGGAACGAACCGCCCAGCTGTTGCAGCGCCTGCGCGGTGCGGGCCTCGGCGGCTTCCAGACGTTCTTGCAGGCGGGCGACGACCTCGTCGACCAGACCGGCGGCGGGCGCGGCGGCTTGCGCCGCGACCTTGGCTTCCAGGGCGGCCAGGGTTTCGCGAGTGCGGCCCTCGCCTTCGTAAAGATGGTTGGCCACGCGGCCGACGGCGCTTTCCAGCGCGCGCAGGGCTTCGGCCGAGCGCGGACCGGCGGCTTCGTTCTCGATGCGGCGCAGGCGCTCGGCGTTGCGGGTCTGCTCGGTCTTGATCTCGTCGGCCAGGCCCTCGAAGCGGGCGGCCACCGCGATCTGCTCGCGTTCGGAGTGCGACAGGCGCTGCAGCGCGCCGCGCACCGATTGGTCGATGCCGGTGATGGCTTGGGCCGAGCGCGCCTCGGCGGCTTCGATGCGCTGGGTCAGGCGGTCGAGCGCCGACGCCATGCGGCCCACCTCGTCGGCGGGATGCTCGGGCGCCTCGATGCGCGGCGGCGCCTCGGCGCGGTCGGCTTCAAGGTAAACGGATCGGCCGTTCGAACGACCAGTATCGTTAACAGGATCGGCGGGAGGCGCGTCGAAACCGGCGGAATCACCCTCGATGATCATCCGGTTCAACCACTCGCCAAGGGTCATGCCCGAACGCCGGGCCAGGTCCTTGGCGACCTCCCGTGCCTTCGGGTCGATTCCCTTTACGCTCCATGGCGCTGCAGCAGTCATGCGAATCGCTCTCCCCGCACCTGGGGACCCACGCTAGTCACCGATTCCTAGCGTGTAAACGCGACGAGAAACGCTAGATTTAGCGTTCCTGTGGACAGGTTAACAGACACAGTTACCAAGGTATGTACAGATGATTTGGTTCCCATGTGTTAATACGCATTAACCAGTTGCCAGGCCGATTGTCGCAGGCCATCTGCGCCCCATGGACATGACCTCCACCCTGATCGCGGGCGCGACAACGATCGCCCTGACCGTGCTGTTCGGCTGGCTGGGCGCGCGCCCTTCCAACCCGGCAAGGGGTCCGCGCATGGCGCCGTGGCGCCCGCTGATGATGGCGACGGCGGTGGCGACCCTGCTTCTGGCCGCTCACGCGCTCAATCTGATGGGCTTTAAGACGGGCGACCCGCGCTATTAGGCCGCGGCCTTTTCGTCAGGCCGGACATGCCGCCGGACGACAGCAGGCCGATGTCGGCGAGCAGGAAAGGGATGGCCCAGCGGCGAGGCGCGGCAATGTAGCGCGGCTGCCAGACGGGATCGTACTTATCCTTGTAGCGGCGCACGCCCTGGAAATTGTAGATGCCCTCGCCGCGCTCGTAGAGCAGACGGCCCACGCGCGACATGATCGGGGCCAGGGGCCGGTCTTCCAGGCCCGCCAGCGGGGCCATGCCGAATTCGAACGCCGTATAGCCCTGCGCCTTGCCCCACTGCAGGAGCTCGACGAACAGATAGTCCATGATGTTCTTGGGCGCTTCGTCGGAATAGCGCATCAGGTCCATCGAGAACGAGGCCTTGTGGGCCGTGGTCCACAGGGTGGCGAAGGCGACGATGCGGCCTTCGGAACGCACCAGGGCGACGGGGAACTCGGCCACGTAGCGCGGATCGAAGCCGCCCATCGAGAAGCTCTTCTCGCCGCCGGCGTGGTGGCCCAGCCAGGCGTCCGAGATCACCCGCAGTTCAGTCATCACGGTCATGGCCGAACCGGCCGGCAGCACCTCGAACGCCGCCCCGCCCTCGCCCGCCTTGCGCCAGTTGCGGCGCAGCACCTCGCGGCGGCGCCCGGCCAGGGAGAAGCCTTCCAGCGGCACGATGGCGCTCTCGCCGGTCTTCTGGATGGCCAAGCCCAGGTCGACGGTGTCGGGCAGGTCCTCAGGGCCCAGGGCGTAGAAACCCGCGCGTGCGGCATGGGCGTCGGCCAGTTCGCGGAAGCGCCAGAACAGCTCCATGCGCTCGTCGTGGCGGCCGATGGGCGGACCCAGGGCGATCCACGAGCGGCGGCGCACGCCGAACATCAGGAAGCTCTCGCCCGAAGCCGAGAACAGGAAGCGCTTGTCGCCCAGCAAAGCCAGGTTCGAAGACGGCTCGGCGGCCTGGGCCTTGGCCAGGATGGCGCGCACGCGGTCGAAGTCGGGGTCGGTGTCGTCGACGACCGGCGGGGTGGCCGGGGTGGCGATCAGCCGCCAGACGCCGATGCCCATCAGCACCACCGCCGCGGCGATCGACGAGCGGATGGCGCGGGCGGCCTCGCGGTCGCCCATGATCCGCATCCACGAGCGGTCGGCGTATTCGACGTGGTTGAACATCCACCAGCCCAGGAACGCCGCCCCGCCGATGGCCGCGGCCGCCGACAGCAGCCAGCCGGGCGTGATCTCCATCCGCGACAGGGCCGCCTTGCGAGGGAAGGCCTCATGGAACGGCAGGATGGCCAAGAAGAAGGCGGTCAGGGTCGCCGTCTCCTCCCAGTTCAGGCCCTTGAAGATCGCCAGCACCGCGCCGGCGGCCAGCATCACCAGGCTGGCCCACCAGGCCGCGTCGAGACGCGCGCGCAGGCCGAAGGCCAGCAGCACCAAAACGAGGCCGATGATCGACGAGACGAAGTGGCTGATCTCGATCAGGGCCGAGGGCGCAAACGCCAGCAGGATCGCAAAACGCGTCGGTTCCGACGGCGTCGCCCCCGAGGCCAGCAGCAGCACCCCGGCCGAGGCGGCCAGCACGGCGGCGAGCGTCGGAGCGACCGCCAGGGCGGCGGGTCTCAGTTCTGGCGCGGACATCAAGACCCCTGAACGGCGAATCCCGGACCGGGACACGTCATCGGTGCTTCTATAACGCGTCCGCGACGATCTCGTCGCGCACGGCGATGCGAACGATTGTTTGAATCGACTTGCTCCCAGCGTTCCGTGGCGTAGTCTGCCCTCCGAAGCGGGCCGCCAAGCGCCCGATACGATCCAGGGAGAGCCCGCCATGGCCGACTTCGGCGCCACCGAACTCGACACCTTCCGCGCCGAGACGCGCGCCTGGCTGGAGGCCAACTGCCCGCCGTCGATGCGCACGCCGATGACGGACGAGAAGGAGGCCCCCTGGGGCGGCGCCAAGGCGCAGTGGAAGAACCCCGACGCCAAGCTCTGGCTCGATCGCATGGCCGACAAGGGCTGGACCGCGCCGATGTGGCCCGCCCAGTACGGCGGCGGCGGCCTCTCCAAGGCCCAGAACAAGGTGCTGGAGCAGGAGCTGCGCCGCATCAAGGCCCGTCCCGCCCTGATGAGCTTCGGCGTCTGGATGCTGGGCCCCGTGCTGCTGGAATACGCCACCGAGGAGCAGAAGCAGCGCTTCCTGCCCGGGATCGTGCGCGGCGAGACCCGCTGGTGCCAGGGCTACAGCGAGCCGGGCGCCGGCTCCGACCTCGCCAGCCTCCAGACGAAATGCGAGGACAAGGGCGACCACTGGCTGATCAACGGCCAGAAGGTGTGGACCAGCTACGCCGACCAGGCCGACTGGATCTTCTGCCTGGTGCGCACCGACACCAGCAAGAAGCACGAGGGCATCTCGTTCGTGCTGTTCGACATGACCTCGCCCGGCGTCGAGGCCCGGCCGATCAAGCTGATCAGCGGCTCCTCGCCGTTCTGCGAGACCTTCTTCGACAATGTGAAGGTTCCCAAGGAGCAGCTGGTCGGCAAGGTCAACGGCGGCTGGGAGATCGCCAAGCGGCTCCTCCAATATGAGCGCCAGAACATCTCGGCCCAGGGCTTCGGCGGGGGCGCGGGCCTGGACGTGGCCGAGGCGGCCAAGACCCACGTCGGCGTCGACAGCGAAGGCCGCATCGCCGACGGCGACCTGCGCGCCCGCATCGCCGCCCACAAGATGGACGCCCACGCTTTCCTGCTGACCGTCCGCCGCGCCGAGGCGGAGTCCAAGACCGGCTCGGGCCCCAGCGCCGCCGTCTCGATCATCAAGTACGCCGCCGCCAAGATGAACCAGGAGCGCACCGAGCTTTTGGTCGAGGCGCTCGGTCTCCAAGGCCTTGGCTGGGAAGGCGAAGCCTTCGCTCCCGACGAGATCGCCGCCCTGCGCGCCATGCTGCGCGCCAAGGGCAATTCGATCGAAGGCGGCACCAGCGAGGTCAATCTGAACGTCGTCGCCAAGCGCGTGCTTGGCCTGCTGGATCACCAGTGAGACGCTCCCGCTGACGCTGGGAGGATCCGCATGATCGAGTTCTGGTACGAGTTCGCCTCCACCTACTCCTATCCCGCCGCCATGCGGGTGGAGCACCTGGCCGCCCAGGCCGGGGTGGTGGTGCATTGGCGGCCGTTCATCGTCGGCCCGCTGTTCAACGAGCAGCAGGGCCTGACCGACAGCCCGTTCAACGCCTTCCCGGTGAAGGGAGACTACATGTGGCGCGACCTGCAACGGGTCTGCGACCGCGAAGGCCTGCCGCTGCACCATCCCAGCCAGTTTCCGCGCAACAGCCTCCTGGCCGCGCGCGTGGCGATCTGCGGACTGGAGGACGGCTGGACGCCGGCCTTCAGCCGCGCCGTCTACCAGGCCAACTTCGTCGACGACCTCGACATCGGCAGCCCCGAGGTCCTGGCTCCGCTGATCGCCAGCGTCGGCGCAGGACCCGAGCACGTGCTGGCGGCCGCCGCCTCGGCGCCAGTCAAGGACCAGCTGAAAGATCACGTGCGCCAGGCCCGCGAGCGCGGGCTGTTCGGCGCCCCTTCCTTCGTCACCGCCGACGGCGAGCTCTTCTGGGGCAACGACCGTCTCGAACAGGCCCTCGACTGGGCCGTCCGCCATCAAGACATGGAGAGCGCCTGACATGGCCGTCCTGACCGAAGAACAGACGATGCTGCGCGACGCCGCCAAGGCCTGGTCGCAGGAAAGCGCCCCGGTCTCGGCCCTGCGCAAGCTGCGCAACGAGGGCTCGAAGGCGACCTTCGACCCCGCCGCCTGGAGCGAGATGGGCCAGATGGGCTGGGCGGGCGTGGTCGTGCCCGAGGCCTATGAAGGCTCGGGCTTCGGCTATCTGGGCCTGGGGCTGATCCTGGAAGAGACCGGCAAGACCCTGGCCGCCTCTCCCCTCCTCTCCACGGCCCTGATCGCCGCATCTGCGCTGGAACTGGGCGGTTCCGACGCCCAGAAGGCCGCCTGGCTGCCCAGGATCGCCACCGGCGAAGCGGTCGCCACCCTGGCGGTCGACGAGCACGCCCACCACAATCCGACGCGGATCGGCCTCACCGCCACCAAGAGCGGCGACGGCTGGGCGCTGAACGGGACCAAGACCTTCGTGCTGGACGGCGAGGCCGCCGACCTGCTGATCGTCGCCGCCCGCACCTCGGGCCAGAGCGGCGACACTGACGGGATCACCCTGCTGCTCGTGCCCGGCGACGCCCCCGGCGTCGTCCGCACCCACCTGTCGCTGGCCGACAGCCGCGGCGCCGCCCAGATCGCCTTCGACGGCGTCGAGGTCGGCGCCGAGGCGGTGCTGGGCGAGGCCGGCAAGGGCTGGGCCATCCTCGAGCCCGTGCTCGATCGCGCCTATGCGGGCCTGGCGGCCGAGATGCTGGGCACGGCCAGCGCCGCCTTCGAGATCACGCTCGACTACCTGAAGACCCGCACCCAGTTCGGCCAGGTGATCGGCACGTTCCAGGCTCTCCAGCACCGCGCCGCCAAGTGGTTCACGGATCTGGAGACCACCCGCTCGTGCGTCGAGGCCGCCCTGGAGGCCCTGGACGCCGGCGCCGACGCCCGCGCCCTGGCCTCCCTCGCCAAGGCCAAGGCCAGCGAGGTGCTGCACCTGGCCTCCAACGAGATGGTCCAGATGCACGGCGGCATCGGCATGACCGACGAGCACGACTCCGGCCTCTACATGAAGCGCGCCCGCGTGGCCGAGGCCCTGTTCGGCGGGGCCACGTTCCACCGCGACCGCTACGCGCGGCTGATGGGGTTCTAGCCAGCGGGGCGGAGCTCCACCCTGGGAACCGCCCTCCCCGCGACCGGTTCTCCTGCCCTCATCCCTGAAGGCAGGAGAACGCCATGAGCACCGATCCCCACGACAAGGCCGATGTGGAAAAGCGCCTCTGGAAAGAGGTCGAAGACGCCCGCTTCGGCATGCTGGGCCTGGTCCAGTCCCACCAGCACTACCAGCCGATGACCGCCTTCGCCGAGCCCGAGACCGGCCAGATCTGGTTCTTCACCCGCGATGACACCGACCTGGCCCAGGCCGTAGCGGCCAACGGGGGCGACGCCATGTTCGTGGTCCAGGCCAAGGACGGCGACTTCCAGGCCTGCATCGGCGGCCGCCTGAGCCGCGACCACGACACCGCCCGCATCCAGCGCTGGTGGTCGCCGATCGTCGCGGCATGGTACCCGGACGGCAAGGACGACCCGCACCTGACCTTATTGCGCCTGGACGCCCGCGACGCCGAACTGTGGATCTCCAAGGGCGGCGCGATCCGCTTCGCCTGGGAAATCGCCAAGGCCAACCTTACCGACAGCAAGCCCGACCTCGGCGATCGGGCCCATATCGGCATCGCCTGAGTCCGTTCACGGACTTAACGGCCGACAAGGGCCGCACCGTCGGCGGTGCGGCCTTTTCCTTGCGCCGCGCACAGACGGTCCGTTGATTTCTCTGTAGTTTCAGGCCCTATCAACACTCTTTGTCGGGAACCCGACATAGCAGAGATAGTCTGAGCTATTGCAGCCCATATGGCCACAATATAGCCCCATCTCGATTTAGGCCCGACAGCGCCTGCATTGCGTCGGCTACCTGACAGCGCCGCACCTCAGTCCTGCCTATAGCTTGCAACCCTTGCCGCAAGCCGGCGTTCGATTCGCCATGACAGGGCCTCTACATCCCTTGAAGAACCGTCTGCTCGCTTCCCTGCCCCCCGAGGATTTCGGCTACATCGCCGCCCAGCTGTCCCATCAGGACCTGGAGAAGGGGAAGCTGCTGTACGATCCTGGCGACCAGATCGACACGGTCTACTTCCCGCACGACTGCGTCATCTCGCTGATGACCCTTATGGAGAACGGCGCGGCCATCGAGTCGGCCACCATCGGGCGCGAAGGCGGCCTGGGATTGATGGCGGCGATCTCGCCGCGCCAGTCGCTGTCGCGCGCCATCGTCCAGGCGCCGGGCGGGGCTTCGCGCATCAGCGCCGCGGCCCTCCGCGAAGGCGCCGAACGCAGCGCGGTGCTGCGCGACCTGATCGAGCGCCACAACGACGCGCTGTTCGGCCACGCCATCCAGTCGGTAGCCTGCAACGCCCTGCACGCGGTGGAGGCCCGCTTCTGCCGCTGGCTGCTGGGATTCCGCGACCGCATAGACGTCGACACCATCAGCCTGACCCAGGAGTTCCTGGCCGACATGCTGGGCGTCCAGCGCACCACGGTCACCGCCGTGGCCGGCGCCCTGCAGGCCAAGGGCCTGATCCGCTATCGCCGCGGCGTCGTCGACATCCTCGACCGAGCGGGCCTCGAGGCCATCGCCTGCGAATGCTACGGCGCGGTGAGGAAAGGCTACGAGCGCCTGCTGCCCGAGCCGTTCGGCTCCTGATCCTTCTCCCCTTGCGGGAGAAGGTGTCGGCGAAAGCCGACGGATGAGGGGTCGCACCCACGAAAAACGCCGCGACAGCTGATCGGCTGTCGCGGCGTCTTGCTTTGAGAGACCCCTCACCCGACCTCGCTCCGCGAGGCCACCCTCTCCCGCAAGGGGAGAGGGATCAGGATCAGCGCTTGCGCACCGGGAACGGCGCGTGCGCCAGGCGCAGCAGGTTGGCCGCGCCGGGGGCGCCGAAGGGCGTGCCGGCGACGATCAGGATGCGCTCGCCGGGCTTGGCGAGATCCAGCTCCAGGGCCCGGGCGGCGGCGTCGGTGGTGACGACCTCCAGGCTGTCGGGCTGGGCGCTGACCCGCGGCTCGACGCCCCAGACCAGGGCCATGCGGCGCACGGCCTCGATACGCGGCGACAGCGCCAGCACCGGCTGCAGCGGCCGTTCGCGGGCCAGGCGGCGAGCCGTGGCGCCCGTGGTGGTGAAGGCCACCAGGCACTTGGTCGAGCCCGACTTGGCCGCGCCGGCGGCGGCGACCACCAGCACGTCGGCGTCTTCGTCGACATGCGGCTGCTCGGCCTGCATCAGCTCGGGCCAGCGCGGGTCGCGTTCGACGCGCTCGATGATGCGGTTCATCATCGAGACGGCTTCTTCCGGATAGTCGCCGGCGGCGCTTTCGGCCGATAGCATGACCGCGTCCGCGCCCTCGTACACGGCGTTGGCCACGTCGGAGGCCTCGGCGCGCGTCGGGGTCGGCGAGCTGGTCATCGACTCCAGCATCTGGGTGGCGACGATCACCGGAATGCCGCGCTCACGGGCGGCGCGCAGGATTTCCTTCTGCGCCACCGGCACTTCTTCGGGCGCCATTTCGACGCCGAGGTCGCCGCGGGCCACCATCACGCCGTCGCAGAGATCCAGGATCGGACCCAGGGTCTGCAGGGCCTGCGGCTTCTCGATCTTGGCCAGCACGGCGGCGCGGCCTTCGACGATGCGACGCAGCTCGGCCATGTCTTCCGGGGCCTGCACGAACGACAGGGCGATCCAGTCGACGCCCAGGCGCAGCGCGAAGGCCAGGTCTTCGCGGTCCTTCGGCGTCAGGGGCGACATCGGGATGATGACGTCGGGCACCGCCACGCCCTTGCGCTCCGACAGCTTGCCGCCGTTGACGACCTTGGTGTCGGCGTAGCCGGGGCCGGCTTCGGTCACGGTCATCCGCAGCTTGCCGTCGTCGAGCAGCAGGGTCGCGCCCGGCTTCATCGCGGTCAGGATCTCGGGATGGGGAAGATGAACCCGCGTTTCGTCGCCCGGGGTCGGATCGGAATCGAACCGGAAGGCCTGGCCGGGCTTCAGCTGAACCGGACCGTCGGCGAACTTGCCGACGCGCAGCTTGGGCCCTTGCAGGTCGGCCAGGATGCCCAGCGGACGCCCGACCACCGCCTCCGCCGCGCGGATGGCGGCGTAGACGGCGGCGTGGGTCTCGTGAGCCCCGTGGCTGAAGTTCAGACGGAAGACGTCGGCGCCGGCGTTGGCCAGCTTGACGATCATTTCCGGCGAGCTCGAGGCCGGGCCGATGGTGGCGACGATGCGGGAACGACGCGCGCGGATCATGCGGCCGCTCCTTTGTCAGTTTGGGGGATTATTTGGGACAGAAAGCGTCGCCCTCGTTGGACGCCAACTGGATTTCGGTAAGCGAAATCGTCAGCGGCCCCGAGGTGCTCAGGCCGAATGGAGACGAAACGTGCGCCATTTGGGCGCCCGCCGCCTGGAAACAGGAAAGTTTGATCTTGGCTGAACGCCATTCGCCGATTTTCGAGCCTGACAACGTTGACGTTACGTCTAGCCTCCCACCGCAGGATTCGCCACAACCGACAGTCAGATAAACCGGCGCAACCGGCGCCTTGTCGACTCGCCACCTCACGAGCACCGCCATGTCGCCGGTCGTCTGGCGCGACAGGTCGACCGGCGGGCCCTGAACGGCCAGCAGGCCTTCGCCCTGCCCGCTCCAGGTCGCCTGGCGGCCGTTCTCCTGGGCGCCGGCGTCGATCGTCTTGACCGCCCCTGCGCCCGAAAAGCTCAGCATCCACGGGGCCGGCACGCGTCCGGCGACGAAATAGCGGTCGACGCTGGCGGCGGTTCCAAGGTCGCCGGCGCTTTCCGACAGCTGCGCGACCTTGGCCGACTTGGCGTAGGACAGGCCGTAGCCATAGGCGAACTGCGGATCATAGCCCGGCTGGCCGCGGTTCAGCGGGCCCTGGTCAGCGCGCTTGGGCCAGCTGAACGACAGCTTGCCGGTGAAGTCGCGCTTGGACTTGCCGTCCTTGCCGGCAACCAGAACGTCGGCCACGCCGCCGCCTTCCGAGCCCGGCAGCCAGGCCGCGACGAAGGCGTCCGAGGCGTTGATCTCGGGGTTCACCCACAGCGGACGGCCCGACAGGAACACCGCCACCACCGGGATCCCCTGCGCCTTGAGCTTCTTCAGCAGCTCCAGATCGGTCTTGCCATTCGGCTGGTAGGCCAGATTGGCCACGTCGCCCTGGAACTCGGCGTAAGGATCTTCGCCGAACACCACGATGGCGACGTCGGGCTTGGCGCCGGCGAACTTGCCGTCCTTGGCCAGGGTCGCCTTGCCGCCGGCCGCTTCCACCGCCTCCTTCAGGCCGCCCCAGATCGACTGGCCGTTGGGGAAGTCGCTGTTCTTGTTGCCCGTGCCCTGCCAGGTCAGGGTCCAGCCGCCCGAGGCCTTGCCGATGTCGTCGGCGTCGCCGGCCACCAGCACATTGGCCCCGGCCTTGATCGGCAGCACGCCGTCGTTCTTCAGCAGCACTAGCGACTTGGAGACCGCCTCGCGGGCGATGGCGCGGTGATCGGCCGAACCCAGGCGATCGAACCTGCCCTGCACCTGCGGCGCCACGCGGTCGAACAGGCCCGACTTGACCTTGACCCGCAGGATCCGGCGCACGGCGTCGTCCAGCCGCGCCATCGGGATCTCGCCCGACTTCACCTGCTTGACGGTGTTCTCGTAGAGGCCCTTCCAGCTGTCGGGGGCCATGTACATGTCGAGGCCCGCGTTCATCGCCTGCGGGCACGAGACGTTCGAGCAGCCCTGGAGCTGGCCGTGGGCGTTCCAGTCGCTGACCACGAAGCCCTCGAAGCCCAGGCGGCCCTTCAGGACGTCGGTGATCAGGGTCTTGTTGCCGGTGATCTTCTGGCCGTTCCAGCTGGAGAACGAGGCCATGACGGTCAGGATGCCGGCGTCGATGCTGGGCGGATAGCCCTGGGCATGGACCGCCACCAGCTCCTGCTCGGAGATCACCGCATTGCCCTGGTCGCGGCCGTCCTGGGTGCCGCCGTCAGCGAGGAAGTGCTTGGCGCTGCCGGCGATGCGGCCCGGCGCGATCGGCTTGCCGTTCTCCAGCTTGCCTTGCAGGCCCAGGGTCATGGGGCCGGAATAGCTGGCGACGATCTCGGGATCCTCGCCATAGCCCTCGTAAGCGCGGCCCCAGCGGTCGTCGCGCGGCACAGCCACCGTCGGACCAAAGGTCCAGTCGCCGCCGACCACCGCCACCTCTTCGCCGGTGGCCTGGCCGATGCGCTCGATCAGGGCCGGGTCGCGCATCGCGCCCAGGCCCACATTGTGCGGGAAGATGGTCGCGCCGACGATGTTGTTGTGGCCGTGCACGGCGTCGATGCCGAACATCAGCGGGATCGGCGTGCGGCCCGGACGCTTGGCCAGGGCTTCCTTGCGATAGGCGTCGACCAGGTCGGTCCAGGCCTTGGGCGTGGCGCGGTCGTTGCCGTCGGGGGCCGAGTTGCCGCCGGCCAGGATCGAACCCAGCGGATAGGTCGCCAGGTCCGCCGGGGTCATCGAGGCGATGTCGCCCTGGATCGTCTGCCCGACCTTCTCCTCGATCGTCATCTTCTTCATCAGGTCGGTGATGAAGGCCTCTGTCTTGGCGTCGGTGATGCTGGCCGGGCTCTTGGCCGCCGGCCACAGCTCGGGATGGGCCGTGGTCTGCGGGGTCGTCGCGATCAGGCTCGGCTCGGCGGCCAGGGCCGGCAGGGCCAGGCCCACGGTCAGGGCCAGCGACGAGGCGCGAAGGAGCGGACGGCGAAGCTTCATGACGGAGCCCTTGAAAGCGAGAGAACCTGAAAAGATCGGCGCGGCGAGCCCGCCGCGCCGCAGTGGGAGCAACCCCTTGCAGGAGGGGCCTCCAGCACCTCGTCCACGCGGCCGGAGGGGGGCCGACGACCGGAAGACGGCATCCCATCGACGCGGGAAGCGCCGACGCTGGAGCGGGATGAATGACGACGAGCAACGAGGGTCGCGGCGCGGTCGCGCGCCTGCCGGCCCAGCGGTTTCCTTCCCTTGTTTCGTTTCGTGATCACCACGCTCGCGGCCCCTGCGGGCGCGTCGCGATAGCGGTCACATCGATCAGACACCATTTCTTGACAGCGCTGTCTATCTTCTTTTTGTATCGTTTCGTTTCCCCGGACGGCCTGCACGCTCAAGCCGCCGAACGCGCCCGTCCCGCGATCAGGTCCAGCGCGGCGTCGTGCGAGGGCGCGGCCTGCGCGACCTCGGCCACGCTTCGTCGCCAGCCGGCGAGGCCGTCGCGAACCTGCGAAAGATTGGAGAGGTCCACCAGCGGATCGTAGGCGTCGGGCCGCACGCCCATCCCTTCCAGCACGTAGAACCACGACAGCTCGGTGAAGAGCTCGGTGGGCCGATGCGGGATGCGCCCTGTGCCGCGATAAAGCGCCAGCCGCTCGGCCAGATCATGGGGCAAGGCCGCCGCCGCCCGCTCACGCCAGAACAGCTCGTCCCGTCGGGTGGGCTGGTAGTGCAGCACGATGAAGTCGCGCGCGGCCTCGTACTCGGCGATCAGGGCCTTGTTGTAGTCGGCGATGTTGGCGCCGTCGAAATCCTTGTCCGGGAAGTGATCGAGCAGCTTCATCAGGCCGCTGGTCACGAAGTGGATGCTGGTCGACTCCAGCGGCTCGATGAAGCCCGAGGCCAGGCCCAGCGCCACGACGTTGCGGTTCCAGAAGGCTTTGCGGCGGCCACCGGTGAACTTCAGCACCCGTGGCTCGGTCAGCAGCTTGCCGGCCTCGCGCTCCAGGTCGGCCAGGGCCTCGTCGTCGCTGACATGGGCGCTGGAATAGACGTAGCCGTTGCCGGTGCGATGGCGCAGCGGGATCCGCCAGCGCCAGCCGGCCGGCCGCGCCGCGGCCTGGGTGAAGGGCGGCGGATTGGCGTCGCGCACGGTCAGGCCGGCCACCGCCCGGTCGCACGGCAGGAAGGCGCCCCAGTCCTCGTAGCCGGTCTTCAGCGCGCCCTCGATCAGCACGCCCCGGAAGCCCGAACAGTCGATGAAGAGGTCGGCCGCCAGGCGATCGCCGCCGTCCAGGACCAGGGCCTCGACGAAGCCGTCATCCTTCAGGGTCGCGCCCTCGACGCGACGCTCCAGCCGGCGCACGCCGCGCTGCTCGGAATAGGTTCGCAGGAACTTCGCCACCAGGCCGGCGTCAAAATGCAGGGCGTGGCGCATGCCGCCCAAGGGCCCCTGCCCCGTCCCGTCCGCGAAGGCCATGCGGCCGGCGTCGCCCAGGGCCGTGGCCAGGCTGTAGGCCTCGACGCGGGGATCATCGCCGGCCGCCCGCAGCCGGTGCCAGATGTGATGGAAGGGCCGGCGGTCGACCGACGGCCCGAAGGTTCCGAACGGATGCCAGTAACGCTCGCCCACGACCCGCCAGTCGTCGAAGCGGATGCCCAGCTTGAAGCTGGCCTCGGTGGCGGCCATGAACTGGCCCTGGTCGATCTCGAGCAGCCGCAGGAAGTCGATGATCGGCGGGATGGTCGCCTCGCCCACGCCGACGGTGGGGATCTCGGCGCTTTCGACCAGGGTGATGGTCGTCTTGGTGCCGCGCAGCACCTGGGCCAGCACGGCGGCGGCCATCCAGCCGGCGGTGCCGCCGCCGAGGATGGCGATCGAGCCTATGGCGCGATCCATGGCGTTTCCTCCCCGTTCGCGCTCTCTGGCGGAGCACGTGTCAGGAAAAGAGCCGGCGACGGGCTCGCAGTCTGTCCGCCGCCGGCATGAGAGGACTTACATCCCCAGCTTGAACCGCGCGCCCAGCACGATCCGGCGATCGGCGGTGGCGTAGCGGAACGGCAGGTTCTCCCACTGCAGGTAGCGACCGGTCGGCTCTTCGGTCAGGTTGATGCCCTCCAGCACGATCTTGATCGCCGGGGTCACCTGGTAGCCGACCTGGGCGTCGAGCTGGCCATAGGCCCGCTCCCACGTGCCCAGGCTGTGGCGGTCAGCCCCTGAGCCGAACGAGAAATCGCCCTGGTAGCTCTTGTCGCGCCAGGCGTAGGAGACGCGGGCCTCGAAGCCGTGCCCCTCGTAGAAGCCCTGCAGGTTGAAGGCGTGCTTGGCCACGCCCGGGATCGGCAGGTTGTCGTCATAGTCGTTCGACTTCGAGGTCTCGGAGTCCGAGAAGGTGTAGTTGGCGTTGAAGCCGAACCCGTTCTCGAAGGCGTACTGCGCCGCCAGTTCGACGCCCTTGATGCTGCCGCCGTCGCCGTTCACCGGCGCGGTGTAGACGCCCAGGGTCGCCCCCTCGACCGAGCCGTCGGCCACGGTGCGCGGCACGGTGTCGGTCTGGATGAACGAGTCGACGCTCTTGTAGAAGAACGCCCCCGAGACGATGCCGCTACGCCCGAAGTAGCGCTCGTAGGCGATGTCGAACTGCGAGGCGCGGTACGGGTCGAGGTCCGGGTTGCCGCCGCTGCCGTTGGTGTAGAGGAAGCGGTTGAGGTTCGGACCCGGCGTCGAGCTGCGGGTGAAGTTGAAGGCCGAGCCCTGGCCCAGCTGGAACAGGTCCTGACGCGACACGACCCGGGCCGCCGACACGCGCACCTTGTCGCTGTCGTTGACGTCGAACACCGCGCTCGCGCTGGGCAGGACGTCGGTATATTCGCGGGTGGTCTTGATGGCGTCCGGATTGCCGATCACGCCGTTCCAGCTGTCGGTGCCCCAATACCAGGGCGTGGTCGGCGTGCCGCTGGAGTCGATGGTCAGCTCGGTGCGAACCACGCGGACGCCGGCATTGACGTGGTAGCGGTCGTCGGAGCCGCCCAGGTCGACCATGCCGTAGCCGGTGGTGGTCTTTTCCTTGATCCGGAACGACTGGATCGGGTCGGCGAACTTCTTGAACGGCGTCGAGGAATAGAGGTTCGACAGCCAGGCGACCGGATTTTCCATCTGGCTGCGGTTCTGGAACAGCGCCGTGATGCCGCCGACCGTCAGGGTCTCGAACCGCTCGGGGTTCGAGGCCGCCGTCTGGTAGGGCGTGATCAGGGCCGGCGAGGCGCCGAAGCGGCCGTCGTCGGTGGCGGTCTGGCCGCAGTTCGGGCGACCCGGCGTTCCGGCCGGCAAACCGCACGACTTGAAGCCGATGGCGCCGTCCTGGAAGTAGCCGTAGGGGGTCCAGTCCTGGCCGTAGGTCCGGCCGTTCAGCTCGCCCTTGCCGGAATAGTCGGCCAGCAGCTGCCAGAACTCGGAGTCGATCTTGCGCTCGGCGTAGCGGACACCGGCGCTGATCACCAGGTCGCCGCTTTCGCCGAACTCGGGACGGAACTTCAGGTCGCCGCGGATCGAGGTGTTGTCGATCTGGGTGTCCTCGCCGAACACCCAGTGCGACTTGGCGAACACGCTGGACGGCGTGGTGAACTGGGCGGCGTTGGCCGGAGTGAAGCGCGGATTGTCGCCGTTGGCGTAGCTGTAGGTGAAGGTCGCCGGCGCGGTGGCGTTGGGCACCAGGCCCGCGGCCGTGCCGTTACGCACGGTGTACTGGGTGTAGCGCACGTCGTTGTTGGCGCTGGCGCTTTCATAGTCGGCCGTCGAATAGGCTGCGCGCACGCTGCCGGTCACCCGCCCGCCGTTGTCCCAGTTCAGCGCGACCTGGAAGTTGTCGGTCTTGGCCTGCGAGTCCTGCAGGTACGAGGTGCCCTCGGCCGAGTTGGCCGTGACCGTCCCACTCTGCAGCACGCCGTTGCCGTCGACGCTGGCGCCGGCCGCGTAGGTGGCGTTCTCGTTGGCGAAGGGGAACTTGATCGAGGCTTCGCTGGTCTTGATCTTCAGGTCCGAGTGGAACCAGTCGCCGGTCAGTTGCAGCGACTCGGTCAGGGCGAAGTCGAGGTTCAGCGAGGCGCCGAGGCGCTTGCGCTCCTGGTCGCGATAGGTGGCGTAGCGATACTCCGGCGACCACACGTCGAGGGTTCCGCCCCCGACCACCGGCCGGTCGTTGAACGCCCAGCCGCCGCGGTTCTCGCCGCCCAGCACGTCGGTGTGGATCTCGGTCTTGTCGTAGGACAGCGTGCCCAGCACGGCGAAGCGGTCGCTGAACTTGTAGCCCAGCACCAGCGAACCGGTCGGGTTCCAGTCGGTGTCGCCGGCCTTGTTGCCGCGCAGGTCGCCGGCGATCGTGACGTCGTCGCGCAGGGACCGGGCGTTGCGGGTCTTCAGGTTGATGATGCCGCCCAGGCCGCCTTCCAGCAGCGAGGCGTCGGGCGACTTGTAGACGTCGACCCCGCCGATCAGTTCGGACGGGATGCCTTCCAGCGAGTTGGTCTGGTTGATCTTGCCTTCGCCCAGGCGGAACAGCTCCATGCCCGATACGAAGATGTCGTTGTTCAGGACGGTGACGTTCTGGTCGAGGCCGCGGATGCGCACCCGGGTGCCCTGGCCGTTCTCGCGGTCGATCTGCACGCCCGGCAGGCGCTGCAGCGACTCGGCGATGTTCTGGTCGGGGAACTTGCCCATGTCCTCGGCGGTGACCGACTCGATGATCAGGTTCGAGTTCTTCTTGGCCGACAGCGCGCTCTGCAGCGAGGCGCGGAAGCCGGTGACGATCACCTCCTCAACCGAGGATGGTTCCTGCGTCGAGGCGGGCGTCGCCGCGTCCGTCGCGGCGGTCTGGGCCAGGGCCTGACCCGCCCCCAGCAGGACGACCGCGGACGCCGCCGCCATCAGCGCGCTCCGGGTCGCATAAGTCTTCGAAATCATGAGCATTCCCCTAGGTTACGGCCGCAGAGAGCCGATCTCCGCCGACAGGGTCGACGTGAGTAAGTTCGCCAGTTTTTCGGGATGCCTTGCGCATCCTCCCTTGGTCTCCGGCCCTTCTCGGGGGTCGGCGGATGCAACCTAGGAGTAAGGCGACAGCGCTGTCAATGGACAACGCTGTCAATCGCGTAACAAAATTCGCTTTCGCTATTTGTGTGATTTATCTGCTGAAAGCGCGAAGCCTTGCTGCGCAAGGCTTCGCGAAACCAGGCACGCGACCGGCTGATCGCCGGCCGCGCGGGCCGTTATCAGCCGATCTGTTCGATGATGTGTTCCCGCAGTTCGGCGCGGGTGAGTCCCGGCCACGCCCACTCGGTGCGGGCCGGCGCCGTCACGGCGCGCGATTGCGGTTGGGTGCGGGGCTTCCGTTGAACGGCGGCCGCGCGGAGGGTGTTGGTCTTCATGTAGTTCCAGATAGCGGGCCGAGCGAAATGCCAGGCCCAAACGATGGTCGTGGGAGAAAAGCCCAGGGGGCGGCGTTCGAAACGCACGCGAGAATGGGCGGTGAAGCGCAGGCGACGCCTGGCTCGAGGGCCATGGGCGATCAGCGCTTGCTTCTACATGGTGGGTCGACGGCGGTAATCAACCCCGCCGCCGCCAGAGACGAGCAGATTTCTTCGCTACAGACGCAGGGAGGCGCTCGTCCGCCCCTACCCGGCCGCCGGTCCGGTGCTCTCGCGAACCACCAGTTCGAAGTCCAGCAGACGCGAAGGGGCGACGCCCTCCTCGTCCTTCAGCGCGCCACTGAGCAGCAGGTCGGCGGCTGCCGCCGCCATGGCCTGGATCGGCTGGCGCACGGTGGTCAGCTGCGGCCAGACGACCTTGGCGCCGGGCGTGTCGTCGAAACCGGCCACCGACAGGGTGTCGGGCACGTTCAGGCGCAGGCGGTTGGCCACGGCCATGACGCCCAGAGCCATGTCGTCATTGGAGGCGAAGATGGCGGTGGGCCGATCCTCGCCCGCCAGCAGGGTTTCGGCCGCCTCGAAGCCCGAGCGGAACGAGAACCACCCCTGGGCCACCCGATCCTCGCGCACGACCAGGCCGTGATCGGCCATCGCCTTGGCGTAGCCGTCGTAGCGCAGGTGGGCGGCGCCGTGATCGGGGTGGCCCTTGATGAACGCGATGTCCTTGTGGCCCAGCTTGATCAGGTGGGCGGTCATCTCGTAGGCGGCGGCCATGTCGTCCATCCGTACATAGGCCGAACGGTCGAGGTCCTTGTCGGGCGACAGCCGCACATAGGGCACACCCTCGGCGTCGAGCACCGCCAGCACCCGGGCGTCGTCGCAGACGGGCGGGGTGAGGATCACCCCGTCCATGCGCAGGGTGGCCAGCATCGGCGCCACCTGCTCCTCGACGTCGCCCTCGGAATCGAGCGGCTCGACGATCAGGTGATAGCCCTCGGTACGGCAGCGGCCGATCGCGCCCAGCTGCACGTCGGTGACGTAGGCGGGGCTGGGGTTATCGAAGAACACCCCGATCAGATAGGCCTTCGAGCCCGCCAGGCTGCGGGCCGAGATATTGGGCCGGTAGTTCAGCGCCGCCACGGCCTCCTGCACCCGGTCACGGGTGTCGGCCTTGACGTTCGGCTCGCGGTTCAGCACCCGCGACACGGTCTTGATCGAAACGCCCGACATGCGGGCGACGTCGTGGATCGTAACCTTGGCGTTCAAGAATAGCCTCGCGCGGCGTTGATTCAGCCTTCAAGCGAGACAACAAGCCATGACAACCTTGTCAAGGCGACCCCTTTTTGACGGATCAGCGTTTCTCGCCGTCCGTCTTGTGGTTTCGCGCGAGGATTTCGCGGACGGCCCGAGCGCGATCGCTGGCCGCCTCGAACAGGAATGGATCCGAACATGCCGCCTGAAACAGCGTGTAGGCCTCGGGGTTCGAGGCAGCGCCGGTCGGCCGGCTCAAGGCGATAAGGAACGGCCCCTCGGGCAAGGCGTCCGGCTCTGCGAAGGTCGAGTTGTCCCACCTCACCGCCAGCCGCGCCGGGGCCTGGCCGGCAAGCACTTCCTCCGTCCGGACCAGGAACGTTGCATGATCCGACAGGGTCCCTGGCCGCTCCCCAGGCAGGAGCGACGGCTTGCGGACAACCTCGTACTGCGTGACGCGGCCGACCACGACCAGATCGGCCCGAGCAACGTCCTCAAGCCGTATCGCCAAGGGCGCCCGGCAAGCAAAGGCCGGGCCGCCGGCGACCATGGCGGAAATCCACGCGGCAACGAACCAGCGGCGTCGCATCCGCGCCTCCCGGGAGTTCGGCTACGAAATCGACGCCTGGCCGTCCGGCGTCATCGCCACTGCGGCCCCGATCAGCGCCGTATGCGGGTGCAGGATCACGTGGGTCGGAATGTCCTTCACGTAGTCGGAAAGACGGCCCTTGGCCTCGAAGCGCTCGCGGAAGGCGCTGGCCTCCAGCAGGTCGATGATCCGGGGCGCGATGCCGCCGGCGATGAACACGCCGCCGCGCGCGCCCAGCGCCAGGGCCAGGTCGCCCGCCGTCGAGCCGAGGATGGCGCAGAAGCGCTCGACCGTGGTCTTGCAGCATTCGCGGCCGGCGATCGCGCCTTCGGTGATGGCCTTGGCTTCCAGTTCCTCGACCGGACGGCCTTCGATCTTGGCCAGCAGGACGTGCAGGTCCTCCATGCCCTGGCCGGCCAGGATCCGCTCGACCGACACGCGGCCGTACTTGGCCTGCAGGCCGCGCAGGATCTCGATCTCGGTCTCGTCGACCGGGGCGAACGAGATGTGGCCGCCCTCGGTGGTCAGCGGGGTGTCGCAGCCGTTGCGGCGAACCATGCCGGCGGCGCCGAAGCCGGTGCCCGGGCCGATGATGGCCAGGTCGCCCTCGCCCGAGGTCGGCAGCGGGCCGATCTGGCGCAGGTCCTTCGGCGACAGGCGCGGCGCGGCCAGGGCCTGGGCGGTGAAGTCGTTGATCAGCCGGGCGTTACGGAAGCCGCCCGTGCGGCGCAGACTGTCTTCCGACAGGCGCCAGTCGATATTGGTGAAGTGAACGGCGCCATGCTCGATCGGGCCCGCCACCGCGACCACGGCCTGGTCGGGGTGCTTGACCCCCACCTTGGCCAGATAGTCCTCGATAGCGTCCTCGGCCGTGTCGTAGTCCTCGCCCTTGTAGGCGGTGGGCTCGATCAGCCGGGGATCCGGACCGTCGAAGTCGACCAGGGCGAAGCGGGCGTTGGTGCCGCCGATATCGCCGACCAGACCCAGCCCGTGTGCGTTGGCGCCGTTCATGGGTTTCCGTTCCCTTTAAGCAAACAGCACGGACGCGCCGGCGTCGGCGGCGCCGACCCCGTGTCGCATCCAGCTGAACAGTTCGCGCCCGAAGCCCGGCTTGGACGCCGGGACTGGTGCAGGCGTGCGGGCGAGGAGTTCCGCCTCGTCCACATGGATGAAGAGTTCGCCGGTGTCGGCGTTCATGGTGATCACGTCGCCGTCCTGCACATAGGCCAGCGGGCCGCCCTTGGCGGCTTCCGGCGTCACGTGGATGGCGGCCGGGGTCTTGCCCGAGGCGCCCGACATGCGGCCGTCGGTGACCAGCGCCACCTTGTGGCCGCGGTCCAGCAGCACCGAGATCGACGGCGACAGGTTGTGCAGTTCGGGCATGCCGTTGGCCGACGGGCCCTGGAAGCGCACCACCACCACCACATCACGGTCGAGCTCGCCGCGCTTGAAGGCGGCGATGAAGTCTTCCTGCTCCTGGAACACGGCGGCGGGCGCGGTGATCACGTGGTGCTCGGGCTTCACGGCCGAGATCTTGATCACGCCGCGGCCCAGGTTGCCGGCCAGCAGCTTGAGGCCGCCCTCCTTGCTGAAGGGGTTCTCGACCGGGCGCAGGATGGCCTCGTCCAGCGAGGCTTCCGGGCCTTCGCGCCACTTCAGCTCATCGCCGTCCAGGTAGGGCTCCTGGTGGTAGTTCGACAGGCCGGGGCCGGCGATCGTCAGCACGTCCTCGTGGGCCATGCCGGCCTTCAGCAGCTCGCGCACCACGAAGGCCATGCCGCCGGCGGCCTGGAAGTGGTTCACGTCGGCCGAGCCGTTCGGATAGACCTTGGCCAGCAGCGGCACGGCCTTGGAGATGTCGTCCAGGTCTTCCAGGGTCAGGATGATCCCGGCCGCACGGGCCATGGCGACGATGTGCAGGGCCAGATTGGTCGAGCCGCCGGTGGCCATCAGGCCCACCACGCCGTTGACCACGGCCTTCTCGTCGATGACGCGGCCGACCGGGATCCACTCGTTGCCCTTGTGGGTGACGGCGGCGACGCGGCGGGCGGCTTCCTTGACCAGAGCGCTGCGCAGCGGGGTGTTGGGATGCACGAAGGCCGAGCCCGGCAGGTGCAGGCCCATCAGCTCCATCAGCATCTGGTTGGTGTTGGCCGTACCGTAGAAGGTGCAGGTGCCCGGGCCGTGATAGCTGGCGCTTTCGGCGGCCAGCAGCTCGTCACGGCCGACCTTGCCCTCGGCATAGAGGGCGCGGATGCGGGCCTTTTCCGAGTTCGGCAGGCCCGAGGTCATCGGGCCGGCCGGCACGAACACCGCCGGCAGGTGGCTGAAGGTCAGGGCGCCGATCACCAGGCCCGGCACGATCTTGTCGCAGACGCCCAGGTACATGGCCGCGTCGAAGGCGTCGTGGGTCAGGGCGACGGCCGTGGCCATGGCGATGACGTCGCGCGAGAACAGCGACAGCTCCATGCCCGGACGGCCTTGGGTGACGCCGTCGCACATGGCCGGCACGCCGCCGGCGAACTGGGCCGTGGCCCCGGCCTCGCGGGCGGCCGCCTTGATCAGGGCCGGATACTCTTCCAGCGGCTGGTGAGCCGACAGCATGTCGTTATAGGCCGAGACGATGCCCAGGTTCGGCGCATTGGGGTCCAGCGCCCGCACCTTGTCGGCCGCCGGCGAGGCGGCGAAGGCGTGGGCCCAGTTGGCGCACGACAGCTTGGCGCGGCCCGGCTGGGCCAGGGACGCGGCTTCCATCTGGGCGAGGTAGGCCTCGCGCGTGGGACGGCTGCGCTCGATGATCCGCTGGGTGATCGCGGCGATGACGGGATTGAGGGCCATCAGAACTACTCCGCCCAGAGGATACGGACCGGGGCGCGGTCCTGCTTCAGGATCCTGGCGATCGGCAGGTCGGGATCGACCGGCCCTTCCAGGAGCTCGCGCTTGGCCTGGCCGGTGACCAGCAGCACGATCAGCGACGACTGAATCAACGCCTGGAAGGTCAAGCTGATCCGCGGCAGGTCGGGGGCCGGCTCGCCCTTCGGCGCGGCCACGACCAGACGGTCGGTCTCCGGATCCAGGCCCACGGCCAGGGCCGGGTTGCCCGGGAACAGCGAGGCGAAGTGGCCGTCGGCGCCCACGCCCAGCAGCACCACGCCGAACGGCAGGGCCTGGGCCACGCCTTCCTGCGCCTTGTCGGCCGAGGCCTGCTGGTCGACGCCGTCGAAATAGAGCGGCGCGAAACCGGCCTTGGCGGCCTCGGCCACCAGCAGGTGGCGACGCACCAGGCCCTCATTGCTGCCCGGGTGGTCCGGCGGCACGAACCGGTCGTCGCTGAGGGTGACGGTGACCTTGTCCCAGGGAACGGTCAGGGTCGCCAGGCGGTCATAGACCGGGGCCGGGGTGGTGCCGCCGGTGGCGGCGAAGCCGGCCTTGCCGTGCGTAGCCACGGCCGTGGTCAAGGCGCCGGCGATGGTCGAGGCGGCCGCGTCGTAGAGCGCCTCGCGGGTCGGGAAAACTTCAAGCTTGGGCATGTTGCGGGTACCCTTTTACGACTTCCAGCCGCGGCCTTGCGGCGCGATCAGCGAGGCGGCGCTGGGCGGCCCCCAGGTGCCGGCGGCGTAGGTCGCCGGCTCGATGCCCGCATCGGCCCAGGCCTTGGCCACGCCGTCGACGAACCGCCACGCGGCCTCGACCTCGTCGCGACGGACGAACAGGGTGCGGTCGCCGCGGAACGCGTCCAGCAGCAGCTTTTCGTAGGCGATCCGGCGACGGGCGCCCGGCGCGGCCATGTTCAGCGACAGCGGCAGCGACTGCAGGCGCATGCCCTCTTCCGACAGGCCCGGACGCTTGGTCATCACGCTCAGCGAGATGTCTTCTTCCGGCTGCAGGTCGATGACCAGGCGGTTGGCCTGCATCTCGCCCTGCGTCACCTGGCCGAAGATGTTGTGCGGCACGGGCTTGAACTGCACGACGATCTGGGTGCGGCGGTCGGGCAGGTTCTTGCCGGTGCGCAGGAAGAACGGCACGCCGGCCCAGCGCCAGTTGTCGATGGCCACCTTCATGGCCACGAAGGTCTCGGTCTTGGACGGCTGGCCGACCTCTTCCAGATAGCCCGCGCGCGCGGTGCCCTCGACCACTCCCGCCACGTACTGGCCGCGGACCGTGTCATGCGCCACGTTGTCCTTGGTGAAGGGCCGCAGGGAGCGCAGCACCTTGACCTTCTCGTCGCGGACGGCGTCGGGATCGAAGCCCGACGGGGCCTCCATGGCCACCAGGCACAGCAGTTGCAGCAGGTGGTTCTGCAGCATGTCGCGCAGGGCGCCGTACTCGTCGTAATAGGGCCAGCGGTCGCCGACCTTCTCGGTCTCGGCGATGGTGATCTGGACGTGGTCGATCGACTTGTTGTCCCACAGCGGCTCGAACAGCACGTTGGCGAACCGCAGGGCGGTGAGGTTCTGGACCGTCTCCTTGCCCAGATAGTGGTCGATGCGGAAGATCTGGCTCTCGTCGACCACGGCGCCGACGGCGGCGTTGGTGGCCTTGGAGCTTTCGAGGTCGCGGCCGATCGGCTTTTCCAGCACCAGGCGCGTCGACGGACCGGTCAGGCCGGCGGCCTGCAGGGCCTGGCAGGCGGACGGATAGAGGCTGGGCGAAACCGCGAAGAACACCGTCAGCGAGTCGTGGGCGCCGATCTTGCCGGCCAGGGCCTTGGCCCCCTCTTCCTTGGTGATGTCGACCGAGAGGTAGTCGAGGCGGGCGGCCAGGCGCTCCCAGGCGGCTTCTTCGACATTGGCGCGCTTGCCCAGGTGCTCGCGCACCAGCTTGCGGTAGCCCGCGCCGTCCAGGTCGCCACGCGCGACGCCGAAGATGCGCAGGTCGCGCGGCAGCAGCCGGTCGACTTCCAGGAAATACAGCGACGGCAGAAGCATCCGCAGGGCCAGGTCGCCGGCGCCTCCGAGGAGCACCAGGACGTCGCGGCCCGTCTCACCGTTATCGGCTTTTTTCTTGGTCAATTTCGTCCACCCTATGACAACGTTGTCATGACACGCTCGTTCGTGCTTGGCAAGCACGCGGTCGACCCAGGCCCGTCGCGCCCCCAAAACCCGCCCTACGGCGCGGCCCCTACCTAGGCCCTTTGTCGGCCGGTCGCCATAAGACCAATCGCTTTTCCAAAACGCGTGACAAAGCTTGTCCGGGCCGTCTTTTTCGAGGCATCACCTGCCCATGAGCACGACCCTGCGCCGCGCCGTCGCCGAAGACGCCGAGACCCTGTCCGCCCTCGGGGCGCGCACCTTCACCGAGACCTTCGCGCACCTCTATCCGCCCAAGGACCTGGCGACCTTCCTGGCCTATGCCTACGGCCTGGAGCGCACCCGCGCCGACCTGGCTCATCCGGACAAGGCGACCTGGATCCTGGAGCTGGACGGACAGGCGATCGGCTACGCCCTGGCCGGTCCATGCGACCTGCCCCACCCCGAGGTGCGAGACGGCGACGGCGAGCTGAAGCGAATCTACGTGCTGAAGGACCACCAGGGCGGCGGCCGCGGCTCTCTGCTGCTGAACACCGCCCTGGACTGGCTGGAGAAAGACGGCCCGCGTCCCCTCTGGATCGGCGTCTGGTCCGAGAACCACGGCGCCCAGCGCCTCTACGGCCGCATGGGTTTCGAGAAGGCCGGCGAGTACTTCTTCCCCGTGGGCGAGATCCAGGACCTGGAGTTCATCCTGCGGCGGGGGTGAGGTTGCGGGCGCTCCAAGCTGGCCGCCTCACTATAAAGTCCGCTTTCCTCGCCCTTGTGGCGAGGACCCATGCTTCAGCCTGCTCAGACCTTTCGCGGGGTTCCGCTGTCTGAGACACCGCCGCCATGGACCCTCGCCACAAGGGCGAGGGAAGCGATCCAGGGGGCTATGGAAGCGTAGCGGAAGGCCACGCCCCGCCCCTCAATGCCCCGGACGCGGCTCGAACGAGCGCTTCTCGTCCTTCAGCTCGACGCAGTCCTTGTCGGGCTTTTGGCCGTGCTGGGCCTTGGGCTCCGACTTGGAGAACGCGGAGTTGGTCATCGGCTTCTGGTGCTGGAACATCTTGGTCATCATGGCGGCGCCTCCCGTCTGAACATCACTCTTGCGCGCCTTTGCGGCGCTTCTCGTTGATCCGTCTCAAGCCGCCTCGCACAGCGCATCCAACTGCTGCACGTCGACGACCACGCTGAGCTCCGAAAGCCCTGGATCGCCGATCACCGTGCCCGAGACCGGCAGGGCCTCGGCTGGCGTGCGGGTGGCGGCCACCCGGATCAGGTCTTCGGACTCGGCCAGGCCGTTGGTCGGGTCGAACTCGGTCCAGCCCAGATCCGGCAGGAACACCTCGCACCAGGCGTGGGTCGCGCTCGCGCCCCGGATCCCGCCGTGCGAGGGGCTGTAGATGTAGCCCGTGGCGAACATCGCCGCGTAGCCCAGCCGCCGCAGCGCCTCGACCATCAGCCAGGCGAAGTCGCGGCAGGTGCCCGCCCCGCGCGCCACCGTCAGGGCCGGGCTCTGGGTGCCCTCGGCCGACCGCGCCTGATACTCGAACTGATCGTGGATCGTGGCGTTCAGGCGCAGCAGGAAATCGAGCGCCGGCTCGTCGGGCCGCTCCATCTGCTCGCGCAGCCAGCGCAGCATCACCCGGTCGGCGTCCTCGGTGGCCGGGCGGATGAACGGGTCCAGCACCGCCCGGTCCTCGCGTCCGTAGACGATCGGCGAGACCGTGTGCGGGTCGTCGATCGCCTGGTCGCTCAGCGGCGCTGGAAAGCGGTCGATGACCAGGCTGCTGGTGATGGTCAGGAAATCGGCCTGCCCCTCCGGCTGAAAGGTGCAGACGCAGTTGCCGCTGGCGTCGTAGCTCCAGCGCGTCTGGCCGGGCAGCGAGGTGGCCAGCCTGGCCTCGACGATACGGATGGCGTGGCTGTCGCGCGGCCGGATCAGCAGCCGGTGCGGCCCGAACGCCACCGGGCGCTCGTAAGCGTAGCGGGTCTCATGAGTGATGCCGAGCCGAGCCATGGGGCCACTCTAACCCCCGACTTTCGCGAACGTTCCTCACATGCCGGTGATTCGTGCAGATGCGCTGAACCCTCTCTCTTTGAGAGAGGGAGGGGCCCGCCGCGAAGCGGTGGGAGGGTGAGAGGTTTCACCCTTGGCCGGTAGATCCCAATTCTCGCTTTAAGCCGTCATCCCGGCCGCAGCGAAGCGGAGAGCCGGGACCCAGGGGCCGCCGCTATGCGTCAGCGACCGATTGGGCGCTTGATCGATCCGCCGAGCCCAGTCTCCTGGGTCCCGGATAAGCCCTTCGGGCTTTCCGGGATGACGATAGTGGGAGGTGCTTCGTCCGGCGAGCTTGTTACCTCTCACCCTCCCTCTCTCAGAGAGAGGGGTTTAGCCTCAGGCCGCGAAGCCGGCTTCGGCGAAGGCCAGCATCCGCTCAAGCAGCGACACGACGTCGGCCTCGCTGGTCTGGCCTTCCGACAGCACGTTCAGGCGGTCGAACTCGGCGAAGCGGTTGTTGTGCAGCATCCCCAGGGTGAAGTGCAGCCGCCAGTAGACGTCCTCCGGCGACAGGTCGGGGCGAGCCTTCAGCAGGGCGTCGGAGAAGCGGCGCAGATGCGAGACGTCGGTCTTCAGCACCTGGCGGATCTCGTCGGTGCCCTCGCTGCGGGCGCGGATCAGGAACTGCAGCGAGATGCGGCGTTCGTGGTCCGGGGCCAGCCAGCGCAGCGGCGGGGTCAGCAGGGCGGCCAGGATCTCGCGCACCGGCGGGGCGCCCGCGTTTCGATCGTTGGCCTCGTGCAGCATGCGGGCCCGCTCGCGATTGAGCTCGGCCGTGCGCCGCTTGAAGATCTCGAACAGCAGGGCGTCCTTGGAGCCGAAGTGATAGTTCACCGACGCCAGGTTCACGCCCGCCGCGGCGGTGATGTCGCGCACCGACACGTTCTGGAAGCCGTGCAGGGCGAACAGCCGCTCGGCCGCGGTGAACACCAGGTTCTTGGTGACGGCTTCGGTTTCCTGCGCCTCAGCGTCCTGGCCGGCGGCGATCTCGGTGGTCGAACTCAAGACTTCAATCCCCTTTACCCCTAGGGAACCCTTACAAGCGTTCGAATTTGGCGCAAGCGTCAAGATGCGCCGAGGTCTGAGGAATTTCGTTCAAGACGCAGCGCGGCCACGCCCTCCAGCCTGCGACCAGAGGGCGTTTGACCGGCGGCGCGGCGCGCCCCACAGTGACGCCGTCAGCACCAAGAGGCGCGATGCCCCGGCACGGCGAGACGATCGGCCAGACCCCGGATTGGCTGCCGCACGAGCGGCCGATGATGCCCGGCTCGCCCTCGACGCCGGACTTTCCCCTGCCCTTCCGGATCATCCACGGCCTGATCAGCCTGCTGATCGGGGTCACCGGCTCGCTGGGCACGGCGCTGATCTCGGTCAACCTGCCGGCCATCCAGGGCTCGCTGGGCCTCACCCCCACGCAGGGGGCCTGGCTGACCACGATCTACATCATGACCAACATCTCGATGAACCTCTTGCTGGTGAAGTACCGCCAGCAGTTCGGCATCCGCCGGTTCACCCTGGTGTTCCTCAGCCTCTACACGGTGGCGGCCTTCGCGCACCTGTTCCTCGACAACTATCCGATGGCCCTGGCCCTGCGGGCGATCAGCGGCGTCGGCGCCGCCGCGCTCAGCGCCCTGGCCATGTTCTACATGCTGCAGGCCTTTCCCGCCTCGTTCCGCATGGGGGCGCTGGTGCTGGGGGTCGGCGTCTCGCAGTTGGGCGCGCCGCTGGCCCGGGTGATCTCCACCGGCCTGCTGGATGCGGCCTATTGGCACGGCCTCTACGCCCTTGAGGCGTGCCTGGCCGCAGCCTGCCTGGCCGCCGTGCTGCTGTTTCGCCTGCCGCACGGGGTGCGCATCCACGTCTTCGAGAAGACCGACCTCCTGACCTTCGCCCTGCTGGGCGGCGGCCTTGGCCTGGTTGTCGCCGTCCTGGGCCTTGGCCGCGTCGTCTGGTGGTTCGAGGCCCCTTGGCTCGGCTGGTGTCTCGCCGCGGCCGTCGTGATGATCGCCGTCGCCTCGCTGGTCGAGCACGGCCGCGTCCATCCGCTGATCGACACCCGCTGGGTGGCCACCGGCGCCTTCCTGCGCTTTTGCCTGAACATCGCCCTGGTGCGGCTGATCCTCTCCGAGCAGAGCGTCGGCGCCGCCGGCCTGATGAACGCCCTGGGCCTGGCCGCCGAGCAGCAGCGGCTGCTGTATGGCGTCGTCCTGCTGGCCACCATCGCCGGCGTCGTGGTCAGCGCCACGACCCTGAACCAGAAGACCCTGGCTCCGCAGTTCCTCGGCTCGATCCTGTTGATCGCCGGGGGCGCCTTCCTCGACGCCCGCGCCACGGTGCTGACCGGGCCGGCCAACCTCTATCTCAGCCAGGCCCTGCTGGCCTTCGCCGCCGCCATGTTCCTGGGGCCGGCCTTCATGTTCGGCATCGGCCAGCTGCTGACCCGGGGCCTGGGCTCGATCATCACCTTCTCGGTCATGTTCGGCGTCGCCCAGAACCTGGGCGGCCTGTTCGGCGCCTCGCTGCTGGGCACGCTGCAGACGGTGCGGGCCCAGCACCACGCCGTCTATCTTGCCGAGCACCTCACCGGGTCGGATCCCGCCGTCGCCGCCACCTTGCAGGCCTATGGCGGCGCCTATGCCGCCACCCAGGGCGATCCAGCCTTCCGCGCCGCCGACGGCGTGGCCCTGCTGACCCAGCAACTGGTGCAGCAGGCCAATATCCTGGCCTTCAACGACGTCTTCCGGGTGATCGGGATCATCGCCGTCGCCCAGTTCTTCTACGCCGCCCTGCTGTTCGTGCTGCTGGCCGTGCGCGCCAAGCGCCAAGCCGCCGTCTCCCCGACACCTTCCAAGCCCGCCTCGGAACCCGCATGACCGACGCCGCCGCCCCGCCCCCGCCCGCCAAGCCTTCGGCCCAGCCGCCCCCTCAGCCGGAAGACCGCGCCGCCGCGGCCGCCCCGCCGCCGGCCCGGCCCAAGCCGCCGGGCGTGCGCGCCATCGTGCTGACGGCGGTCATCACCCTGGCCGTGGTGCTGCTGATCCTGTTCCTTTGGAAGCTGCCGCCCTTCGCCGGCTCGGTGCAGCGCACCGACAACGCCTATGTGCGCGGCCAGGTCACCGTTATCGCGCCTCAGCTCAGCGGCTACGTCACCAAGGTGCTGGTGCAGGACTTCCAGACCGTGCGCGCCGGCCAGCCGCTGGTCGAGATCGACCGCCGCATCTACGGCCAGCGCCTCGATCAGGCCCGCGCCACCCTGGCCGCCCGCGAGGCGGATCTGGCCAACTCGACCCAGGCCCAGGCCTCCCGCGAGGCGGCTCTCGCCGCCCGCCACGCCGACATCGGTTCGGCCCAGGCTCAGATGGAGCGCGCCCGCGCCGACATGGCCCGCGTCGCCGACCTCGCCACCGACGGTTCGGTTTCCTTGCGTGAACGCGACCAGGCCCGCGCGGCCCTGCGCGCCGCGGAGGCCCAGGTCGTGGCCGCCCAGGCCGGCCGCGACATCGCCCGCCAGGACGTCCGCTCGGTCGGCGTCTCGCGCCAGGGCCTGGAGGCCGCCGTGGCCGCCGCCCGCGCCGCCTTGCGCCTCGCCGAAATCGACATGGACAACACCTTGGTTCTGGCCCCCGCCGACGGGCAGCTGGGCCAGATCGGCGTGCGCCAGGGCCAGTTCGTCACCGCCGGCGCCCAGCTCGTCTCGCTGGTGCCGCCGCAGCGCTGGATCATCGCCAACTTCAAGGAGCGCCAGGCCGGCCGCATGCGCCCGGGTCAGGCCGCCAGCGTCACGGTCGACGCCCTGGGCGACCGGCGTTTCCACGGCCGCATCGAGCAGATCTCGCCGGCTACCGGCTCGGAGTTCAGCATCCTCCCGGCCCAGAACGCCACCGGCAACTTCACCAAGATCGCCCAGCGCCTGCCGGTGCGCATCGTGCTCGACGCCGGCCAGGCCGACCTTTCCCGCCTGCGCCCCGGCATGTCGGTCGAGGCCCAGGTCGACCTGGCCAAGGCGCCGCGCGAGACGGAGCGCCGCTGATGCGCCCGCCCCTACCCGCGCTGCTGACGACGCTGCTGCTGGCCGCCTGCGCCACGCCCGGCCCTAGGACCGCCCCGCCCGGCGAGGCCGCCGTGAGCCCGCCCGCCGGCTGGCGCGCAGAGTCGCCCGCCGGCCAGGACGCCGTCGCCGCCGACTGGTGGAAGGCCTTCGGCGATCCCCGCCTCTCCGAACTCGTCGCCGCCGCGCTCGTGCGCAACGCCGACCTCGGGATCGCCGAGGCCCGGGTGCGCGAGGCCGAGGGTCTGGCCGCCCAGTCGCGCGCCGCGCTGCTTCCGACGCTGAACGCGGCGGGCGGGGTGCAGAAGCAGCGCGAGCTGTCGGCCTTCGGCACGCCGGCCGAACCTCTGGCCGCCCAGAGCCAGCTTCAGGCCGCCTACGAGGTCGACCTGTGGGGCCGCCTGCGGGCCGGCGACGCCGCCGCCCGCGCCAGCCTGCAATCCAGCCGCTACGGCCGCGACGCCGCGCGTCTGTCGGTCGCCGCCGCCGTCGCCCGCGCCTATGTCTCGCTGACCTCGCTGGACGCCCAGCTGGCGACCGCTCGCGCCACCCTGGTCTCGCGCCAGGAAGCCGCCGATCGCGCCCGACGACGCGCCCAGCGAGGCGTGACCTCCAACCTGGAACTGCGTCAGGCCGAGGGCGAGCTGGAAGCCGCCGCCCAGCGCGTGCCGGCCCTGGAGCTGGCCGTCCGTCGACAGGAGGCGGGGCTCTCCCTCCTGGCCGGCGAGGACGGCGCCGGGCCGATCGTCCGTGGCGGGCTCGACGCCCTGGCCGTGCCGCAGCCGTCCGCGCCCCTGCCCTCGGCCTTGCTGGAGCGCCGCCCCGACATCGCCCAGGCCGAGGCGACGCTCGTCGGCGCCGACGCCAGCCTGGCGGCCGCTCGCGCCGCTTTCCTGCCGCAGGTGAGATTGTCGGCCGCCGCCGGCGGGCTGAAGGTGCTGCACATCGATCCCCTGACCACCTGGAGCCTGGGCGGCAGCGTGCTGGCCCCGATCTTCGACGGCGGACGCCTGCGCGGGGCCTCCGACGCCGCCGCCGCCCGCCGCGACCAGGCCGCCTTCGCCTATCGCAAGGTGGCCCTGACCGCCTTCAACGAGGTCGAGAGCGCGCTTGAGGGCCAGGGGCGGCTGACCGAGCAGGAGGACCATGCCCGCCTGCAACGCGCCGCCGCCGCCCGCACGCTGGACCACGCCCGCAAGCGCTACCAGGCCGGCTATGTCGCCTATCTGGAGGAACTGGACGCCCAGCGCGGCCTGCTGGCCACCGAGCTGGCTCTTTCTCAGGTCCGCGAGGCTCGCCTGCTCAACGCCGTGGCCCTCTATCAGGCCCTGGGCGGCGGCTGGACGACGTCACCGCAGGAGTAGGGATCCAAATCGGCGGCGTACCTGATCCTACGCCGCCCGGACCTCGTCCGGCCGCAGGGTCAGCACCCGCACGCCGTCGCGGGTGACCGCCACCGTGTGCTCGAACTGGGCCGAGAGCCTGCCGTCCATCGTGGTGACGGTCCAGCCGTCGTCCTCGGTCTGCACGCCCCTGCGTCCCTCGTTCAGCATGGGCTCGATCGTGAACACCATGCCCTCGCGCAGCGCCAGACCGGTTCCGGGGCGGCCGTAGTGCAGCACCTGGGGCGCCTCGTGCATCTCGCGGCCGATGCCATGGCCGCAATAGTCCCGCACGATGGAATAGCCCCCGCGCTTGGCGTGCCGCTCGATGGCGTGGCCCACGTCGCCCAGCCTCGCCCCCGGCCGCACGGCGCGGATGCCCTTCCACATCGCCTCATAGGTAGTGCGCACCAGCCGCCTGGCCGGCGCGGCGACCTCGCCCACCAGATAGGTCTTGCTGGAGTCGGCGATGTAGCCGCCCTTCTCCAGCGTGATGTCGAAATTGACGATGTCGCCGTCGGCCAGCACCTCCTGCGCCGAAGGCACGCCGTGGCAGACGACGGCGTTGCGTGAGCTGTTCAGCACGAAGCCGTAGCCGTATTGACCCTTGCTGGCCGGACGTGCGCCCAGCCGCTCGACGATGAACGCCTCGACCAGGTCGTTGACCTCCAGCGTGCTCATGCCCGCCAGCGACAGGCCGTCCAGTTGCGTGAACACCGAGGCCAGCAGGCGCCCGGCCTGGGCCATCAATTCGATCTCGGCCGGTGTCTTGGTCATGGGGCCACGGCCGCCGGATCGGGGGCGTCGACGCCGGCCGCCTTCAGTTCGCGCGCTACAAGTTCCTGGAAGGTCAGGCCCGGGTTCAGCTCGCACAGCATGCCGATCCTGATCCAGAACGCCGCCTGGGCGTTGATCGAGCGATAGGACGCCTTGCTGGCCCGGCGCAGCTGTTCGTGCACCTCGTCCTCGATGTTGACGATGCCCACCGGCCCCCTCACATATACGTTTCGTATATGCTTTATATATCAAAGCATCGAGGCGGCAAGGGCGCCCTCGCCAGGCGCGGGCGGCTGCGACAAGCCACTCCATCGGAAGAAGGTCGGCCGGCTCCAGAGCGCGCCAGCCGAAGTGGAGACGTCTCAGTCCAGGCCCAGCAGCAGCGCCGCCTCGGGGCCGATTCGGTCGCCGCCCGGCTCGACGCCCAACGCCTCGGCGGCGATGACGCGCACGATCGCGCTCAGCACGTCCAGCTTCTCGCCGCCTTCCGCCGCGGCGTAGGCGGGCAGCAGATCGGCGAATCCCAGCAGGCCGGCCACGTCCAGGGCGGCGGCCGCCAATTGCTCTTCGGTCGGAACGATTCCCATAGCGCCGTCAGCCATTGCTCCCTCCCCGATCTCGCTCCGCGCCACGACGCGGGCCCGCTCAAGCGGCGGTGTCGTGAGCCCTACCGTACGCCCGTTCCACGCGACTTGGCTATGGTTCGTGCAAGTGCGCGACGATCCGTCCCAGAGCGCCGGACGCCGCGCCCAGGGACCCTCCCACGTGCGCACCCGCCGGGCCATGTGGCCGTTCGCCGCCGCGACCGTTCGGCGCGGCCCACCTGGGCCAGCCTCGCCAGCCGGCGCGAAACGAAAAAGGCCCGGCGTCGCCGCCGGGCCTCTTCATCGTCTCGTGGTACCACCTCTCGGGCTCGAACCGAGGACCTCTAGATCCACAATCTAGCGCTCTAACCAACTGAGCTAAGGCGGCTCCGCGAGAGGCGTGTTCTTAGTCGGACCCGCCCCCGGGATCAAGCGGCGAAAAGGCGTCTTGCGGGGAAATTTTCACGCCCCGAACAGGCCTTGATGCCGCCGCGCCTTCGCCCGGCGTTGCAGGCAAAGAAAAACGCCCCGGAACCGGAGTTCCGAGGCGTCTTCTTGGGATCGTCCCAGGCCTGGCGCTATTGCGGGACCTGGAAGGTGATCGGCACCGTGATCTCGCCGCCGTCCACCGGAGCCCCGTCGAGGGTCTTCGGCTTCATGCGGAAGAGGCGCGACAGCTTCAGGGCCGCGTCGCCGAAACCGTAGTCGGCCGGAGATTCCGACACGACCGAGCAGTTCTCGAGCGAACCCTTGGCGTTCACCGTGCAACGGATCGTCGCACGACCACCGACTTCCATCCGCTGCGCACGGTCCGGATAGTACCGGGCCATGTCGTCCGCGTTCGGCTTACGCGCCCAGTCGGGACGCGTCACGACCGAAGCGCGGGCCGGCGGAGCCGTCACCGGCGCCGGCGGAGCCGACGAGATGATCGGCGGCGCCGTCTGCTCGACCCGCTCCTTGACGGGCGGGATCGGGAGCGGCGGCGGCGGCGTCACGTCCGGCGGCGGCGCGATCGGCGGCCTCGGCTGCACCACCGCGGGAGGCGGAGGCGGAGCGTTGGTCGGCGGCGGCGGCGGCGGCGGCGGAGGCGGCGGCGGAGGCGGCGGAGGCGGAGGCAGCTCCACATCCACGGCTTCGTCGCTGTACTCCTTCAGCACTGCTTCGAACTTCTGCTTCGCCAGGTAAGCGAAGAGAGCCGCGTGCAGGCCGATCACGATGATCGTCGCGACGCCGAAGGTGCCGATGCCCTTCTTCCGGCGCGGGCCTTCCGAAGTCAGCGGATCGTAGTGGCGATGCTCGGGCGTTTGTTGTTCAGCCATGCATCACCCCTCAGCTGTTCTCATCGCGGCCCACGAGAGCCACGCTGTAGAACCCGTTGTCCTGGAGGGTGTTCATAACCTCCATGAACGAGCCATAGCGCGTCTTTTCGTCAGCACGGATGAAGATGCGCTCCTTCGAAGGGTCGCGTCTGCCGATGTTCTTCGTCAGGTCTTCACCCATCGTGTCAATCGAAGTGCGATCGTCGCCGATGTACAGCTGACCGTTTGACTTGATGGAGATGTAGACCGGTTTCGGCGGGTTAGGCGATGCTTTCGCTACCGCCGGCGGCAGGTTCACTTCGATCGACACGGAGGCCAGCGGGGCCGCCACCATGAAGATGATCAGGAGGACCAGCATGACGTCCACGAAGGGCGTAACGTTGATCTCGCTGTTCTGTTCGACGTTGAACCTGTCGCCGCCGCCGCCCGAAAGTTTGGCGGCCATCGGTCTTACGCCCCCTTGTCGAGCTGACGCGAGATAGCGTTCATCAGTTCAGCAACGAAGCCTTCCGAGCGGGTGCCGTAGGCCGAGATGCGGGTTTGGAAGTAGTTGTAGAAGATAACGGCCGGGATAGCGGCGAACAGACCGATACCGGTGGCGAGCAGGGCTTCAGCGATACCCGGGGCCACGACGGCGAGGTTGGTCGTGTTGGTGTTCGCGATGCTGATGAACGAGGTCATGATGCCGTAAACGGTACCGAACAGACCGATGAACGGACCACCCGAACCGACCGAGGCGAGGAACACCATGCCGCCCGACAGACGCTTGGCGAGCGAGGCTTGCACGGCGTTGATGGCGTAGGTGGCGCGGGCCAGGGTCGAGTCGCGGTGTTCGCCGCCGACTTGCAGGCCGGCTTGACGCGACAGTTCGACTTCTTGGGCGGCCGCGGCGGCCATGTCGGCCAGCGGGTTGCCTTCGAATTCTTCCGACGAGCCGATGCGGGCGATGTCCGAGATCGAACGGGCGCCGCGGAAGGCTTCCAGGAACTGGTCGGTCTGCTTGTTCAGGCTGGCGAACTCGAGGAGCTTGGTGATCAGCAGCACCCACGAGAAGATCGAGGCCAGGATCAGGCCGATCATCACGACCTTAACGACGATGCCGGCGGCCAGGAACATGCCGACCGGGGTCAGCGAGTGCGACTTCATCTTTTCGGTGGCGGCTTCACCGGCGTCCGCGCCTTCGGCGGGAGCGGCGTCAGCGGCCGGGGCCGGGGTTTCAGCAGCCGGGGTGGCGGCCGGAGCGGCGGCTTCGGTGGTGGCCGGCGCGGGAGCGGCGGCGTCCTGAGCGAAGGCCGGGGCGCTCGCCATCAGCGCCATGGCGCCGACGAGAGCGATGAGGGGGGTCTTCCGTTTAATGTCGAGCATCTGTCGCCAGTTCCTGATTGGTCTAGCACGTTTGGACCGAGGGTCGTCGCGCGAGAGCGTCTCCACCCTAACTTGAAAAGCCCGCTTTCCATCCGATCTCTCGGATAGTGGGCGAACCCGCTTCGCTGCGCTCGACCCGTTACGCCCGCCGCGGAAGGCTCATGCCCGCCGTGAAGGATCGTTTCGAAGCGCGAGTGACCGGAGCTCCTCTCGAAGCCCAGGCCTTACCGCAATGTTAGAATTGCGGCATGGGTCCTTTGGCAACCCCTTTTCGCACCGTCAAGGGGGCCGCTTGGGCATAAATTTACGACAGTCACCCCCGATGGACGCCCTTTGCTGCATTGCACAAATGGCAAATCAGGATTTCGGAGCGGTTTTTCCCTATCAAAGGGAATATTGGCGCCGCAGCGCAGCATAGCGACAAAACAGCGATCTTCCGCCGAGTGCGCGCGAGGTGGTCAGATGTCCTCGAAACGAGGCGCCGCAGAATCCCTGCTACCGCTCCCAATTGTCCTCGCAGGACAGAATCCGTCGTCCCGCAGACTTAGCGAAAAGCTTGGGCGGCAAGGCGGCGACGCCCCCTCTCCGGCCGATACGACGGCAGGAGGCGTCGACCACCGATGGTGGGCTGGCATCAAACAGCTTGAGAGGAAAGTGGTGCCTGGGGCCGGAATCGAACCAGCGACACGCGGATTTTCAATCCGCTGCTCTACCAACTGAGCTACCCAGGCCCTTGGGCCTTCGAAGCGGTGAAGGCCGCTTCAGGCCTCGCCCTGCGGCGAGGAGGGGGTCTATAAGAGAGGCCGCTGGGCTTGTCCAGCGGCCTTTTCGACTAATTGTCGAAGTCTGTGGATGGAGGGTTTTCCTCGTCGTCCTGGCCGCCCGGCACGACGTAGCGATCCGACAGCCAGCGCTGCAGGTCGACGTCCGCGCAGCGCTTGGAACAGAACGGACGCGTGGCGTCCTGGGCGGGCTTGCCGCAGATGGGACAGGCGCTGCTCATGCCGGAGACACCTCGATGCGATCGTTGCTCCAGCCGGGCTCGGCCGAGACGGTGAAACGGCGGCCCAGGCGCTCGGCCAGGCCCGCGTCGAGCTCGGCGAAGGCCTCCAGCACGGCGGGCGCGCAGCGAGCGGCCAGGCGACCGCCAGGATCGGCCCGCCCTTCCCGCTCCAGGGCCCGCGCCAGGCGGCGCGCGGCGTAGGGCGCGGTCCAGGCGCCCCTGGCGTCGGCCAGGCGCTCCATCACCGGCCGCGAACGACGCGGCAGGGCCATCTCCAGCGCGCCGAACTTGCTGATCGCCCCGATCGCCACGCCGGGATTGTCGGGCGCAAAAGCGTTGCGGGCCGCCGTGGTCAGGGCCTGGCCGTCATGGCCGCGCCCCACCAGGTCGAACACCACCAGCCCACCGAGCCCCTTCAGGCGCAGCACCCGGGCCGAGACCCCGATCGCCGCCATGTTGGCCTGGCGGGCGGCGCGCTTGGCGTCGCCCTCCCGGCCGCCCAGGTCGACGTCGACCGAGGTCAAGGCCCGGGTGGTCTCGATGGCGACGTCGCCGCCGCCCGGCAGGGCGAAGACGGTCTCCAGAATATCGGCCTCGGCGGCTTCCACCGCCTCCAGGGCGCGCTCGCCCGTGGACGGCGATCCGGCCTTCACATAATGGCGCAGATGCTCCTCGAGCGTCGGGGCGGCGGCCAGCACGCGCGGCTCCCCCTCCCCTTCACCGATGAAACGGGCCACGGCCGACTTGTCGGCGCGCGAGGCGGTGCGGATCTCGATCTCGACCAGGCCGCCCTGCACCAGCTTGGGCATGTCGGGCTTGATCGGCAGTAGCACGTCGGCGCCGCCCGGCAGGGCCACGAAGGCGGCCCCGAAGGCGCGCTCGACGGATTTCACCCGGGCCACGCCGCGCACGCCCTCGGCGTCCAGCGGATCATCGCCCGGCCACTGCACGATCAGCCGCTCGGGCCGGCCGTCCAGGGTGACGACGCCGACGGTCTCGCCGACGCCCCTGTAGAGGTATGCGCGGCGCTCGCTCATGCGGCGGCCTCGCGGCGGGTCCAGCCCTTGCCTTCCAGCATGCACAGCGTCTCGTAAAGCGGCAGGCCGACCACGCTGGGATAGGAGCCCTGAAGGTCGACGATGAAGCCGCCCGCCACGCCCTGCACGCCGTAGCCGCCGGCCTTGCCGCGCCACTGCCCGCTCGCGACATAGGATTCGAATTCACTGTCGGACAGGCGCTTGAACACCACCCGCGTCTCGATCACCCGCGAGCTCAGCGTCCCGTCCGGACCGATCAGCGCAACGCCGGTCAGCACCTTGTGAGCGCGGCCGGTCAGCAGCTTCAGGCAATAACGGACATCGGCCTCGGTCTCGGCCTTGGGCAGGATGCGGCGGCCGACGGCCACCACGGTGTCGGCGGCCAGCACGAAGTCGCCCGGCGAGCGGGCGGCGACGGCGCGCGCCTTCTCCTGCGCCAGGCGCAGGGCATGGCGGCGCGGGGTCTCGTCGCGCAGGGGCGACTCGTCGATGTCGGCGGGATCGACCCGGTCGGGGGTTACGCCGACCTGGGCCAACAGGTCCAAGCGCCGGGGGCTCGCACTGGCCAGGACCAGCGAAGGCTGGGCGACCGTCATGTGCGCGCCCGGCTTACTTGAAGCGGTAGGTGATACGGCCCTTGGTCAGGTCGTAGGGCGTCATTTCAACGAGCACCTTGTCGCCGGCCAGCACGCGGATGCGGTTCTTGCGCATCTTGCCGGCGGTGTGGGCGATGATCTCGTGATCGTTCTCGAGCTTCACGCGGAAGGTGGCGTTGGGCAGCAGTTCGCTGACCGTGCCGGGAAACTCGAGCAGTTCTTCCTTAGCCATCAGGCCTCTCAACAGGGGTTCAATAGCAACGCGGCCCGCGCGACCCGAAAACGAGTCGTGACGCGAGCCGCGGCTGCGAGGCGGGGCTTATAGCGCATTCACCCCCCGAACGTCGATGGTGTCCCGAACCGTGCGCGAATCGCGGCCGAAAGCGTGTCGCGAACCTCGCGATAGGCCGCCAGCATGGCGTCGCGCGAACCGTCGTTCACCAGGGTCGGATCGTGGGTGGGCCAGTACTCGATCTCGACGGCGCGATCGCGCGACAGCTCCACCGCCCGGTGCTGGGCCTCGGGCGTCAGCGAGACGACGACGTCGAAGCTGTCGTCCTCCAGCTCGTCGAAGGTCTTGGGCTGATGGGCGGCCACGTCGACGCCCATCTCGTCCATCACCGCCACCACGAAGGGGTCGATCCCCTCCCCCGCCGGATCCGGCTTGAGGCCGCACGAGTCGACATAGGCCCGGGTGCCGTAGAAGCGCTTGAACAGCGCCTCGGCCATCGGCGAGCGCACGCGGTTGTAGTTGCAGGTGAACAGCACCGCATCGGGCAGATCGACCACGATCAGCCCCGCCAGTGCAGCGCGCAGATCAGGGTGAAAAGGCGCCGGGCCGTGTCGAGATCGGTCTTCACCTTGCCGTCCAGCCGCTCGCGCAGCAGGGCCGAGCCTTCGTTGTGCAGGCCGCGCCTGCCCATGTCCAAGGCCTCGATCTGCTGGGGCGTCGAGTTGCGGATCGCCTGGTAGTAGCTGTCGCAGATCATGAAGTAGTCGCGGATCACCCCGCGGAACGGCGACAGCGACAGCAGGTGCCGCTTCTCGTAGCCGCCGCCGGCGATGTCGAGCGCCAGGCGGTTCTCGATCAGCGACAGCTTCAGGTCATAGGGACCGCCCTGCGCCTCGGCCGGCTCGAAATAGTTCTCGTCCAGCAGGTCGAAGATCGCGACCTGGCGCTCCTGCTCCTGGTCGCGCGAGGCCGCGGCCAGCGAATCCTCGTCGATGGCGATCGTCTTCAGGAAGTGCTTGGGCGCGTCTGACATCGTACGGCGAGATTTGCCTGTCAGCCCTTCGAAGGCAACCGAATGGATGCCGACAAGGCGTGGGCCGGCAGGCCTTCGGCCTCCGCCAGCGCCGCGGTGTGCGGACCCAGGATGCCGAACGAGGCCGCGTCGCACTTCACGATCGAGGTGCGCTTGATGAAGTCGTAGATCGACAGGCCCGACTGGAAGCGCGCCGCGCGGCTGGTGGGCAGCACGTGGTTGGAGCCGGCCACGTAGTCGCCGATGGCTTCCGGCGTCAGGCGGCCCAGGAAGATCGCGCCGGCGTGGCGCACCCGGTCCGACAGGGCCTCCGGGTTCTCCATGGCGAACTCGACGTGCTCGGGGGCGATGGCGTCCACCAGGGCCGGGCTCTCGTCCAGCGGGGCGATGATCACCGCGCCGTGGTCGCGCCACGAGGCGGCGGCGTCCTGCCCGGTCGACAGGGTCTTCAGGCGCTCGGCCACTGCGGCCTCGACGGCGGCGGCGAAGGCTTCATCGTCGGTGATCAGGATCGACTGGGCGGCCGGGTCGTGCTCGGCCTGGCTGAGCAGGTCGGCGGCGATCCAGTCGGGATTGTTCTGGGCGTCGGCGACCACGACGATCTCCGACGGACCGGCCAGGGCGTCGATGCCGACCACGCCGTACAGGCGGCGCTTGGCGGCGGTGACATAGGCGTTGCCGGGACCGACGATCTTGTCGACCGACAGGATGGGGCCGGCCCCATAGGCCAGGGCGGCCACGGCCTGGGCCCCGCCCACGCGCCAGATCTCGGTGACGCCGGCTTCCTTGGCCGCCGCCAGCACCGCCGGCTGCAGCTTGCCGGGCGGGGTGACCATGGCGATGCGGTCGACGCCCGCCACCTGGGCCGGCACGGCGTTCATCAGCACGGTCGAGGGATAGGCCGCGCGGCCGCCGGGCACGTAGACGCCCACGGCCTCCAGCGGCGTCCAGCGCCAGCCCAGCTCGACGCCGGCCTCGTCGGTCCAGGCCTGGTCGGCCGGACGCTGGCGGCTGTGATAGGCGCGGATGCGTTTGGCGGCGAAGGCGATGGCCTCGCGAACATCCTGCGAGCACTCGGCGGCGCCCGCCTCGATCTCTTCGGCGGTGACGCGCACGGTGTCGGGCGTCAGCTCAACCTTGTCGAAGCGGCGGGTGTAGTCGAGCACGGCGTCGAGACCGCCGTGTCGCACGGCCTCCAGCACATCGGCGGCCGCGGCGTCGACGTCGGCGGGCGAACCGCGGCGCTCGTCGAGGAAGGCCTTGAAGGCCTGGGCGAAGTCGGGGCTGGAAAAGTCAAACCGGCGCATGGCGCCTAGATGCGCGTTTTTACGGCGGGGGCAAGGGACATTTGACGTCCCCTTCTCCCCTTGCGGGAGAAGGTGTCGCCGAAAGGCGACGGATGAGGGGTCTCTCAAAACCAGTCGCCGCGACCAGTCGCACCGCCGCCGCAGCGGCGCCGATCATCGACCCCTCACCCGACCTCGCTCCGCGAGGCCACCCTCTCCCGCAAGGGGAGAGGGATCAAGAAAGCTTCAGATCCAGCCCGGCTTGCGCTTGGCCAGGAACGCTCGCACGCCTTCCTGACCCTCGTCAGAGACCCGGCGGCGGGCGATGCGGCGGGCGCTGTCGTCGATCAGGCCGCGATCGATCTTCTCGAAGGCGAAGTCGTTGACCAGCGCCTTGGCGTCGCCGATCGCGCCCGGGGCGCAGACGACCACTTCCTCGATCAGAGCGTCCTGCGCCGCGACCAGGCCCTCGACGTCGTCGAACACCTCGTCGACCAGGCCGTAGCTCCAGGCCGCGTCGGCGTCGAACACCCGGCCGGTGGCGAACAAAAGCTTGGAGGTGCGCGGACCCAGGGCGGCGATCACGTACGGGCTGATGGTGGCCGGGGTCAGGCCCAGCTTCACCTCCGAGAAGGCGAACTTCGCATCCGCCGTGGCCAGCGCGTGGTCGCAGGCGGCCACCAGGCCGGCGCCGCCGCCGAAGGCCGCGCCCTCGACCAGGGCCACGGTCAGGGCCGGAATGTCGTGCAGGGCCTTAAGCATCCGCGCCAGCTCCAGGGCGTCGGCGCGGTTGTCGTCCTCGTCCCACTCGGCCGCGGCGGCCATCCATTCCAGATCCGCGCCGGCGCAGAACGTGCCGCCCACGCCGCGCAGGAACACGATCCGCACGCCCTCGGCCCCGTGCAGGGTCTCGAACGCCTGAGCCAGAGCGGCGATGGTCTCGCCGTCGAAGGCGTTCTTCTTCTCAGGCCGGTTGATCCACACCGTCACCGCCCCTTCGGGCGTGGAGTCCATGTGGACCAGCGGGCTCATGGCGTCGGTGTCCGGCACCTCGACGATCGGGTCGGCGATGGGGTTGGTCATGAGCACGCTCCTTCTAATCGGAAGTCTAATGGTACGCCCAAAGCAGAGGTTCCGCTTGCACGGTCACATCCTGAAGACGCCGAAGGTCGTCTCCGGAATCGGCGCGTTCAGGCTGGCCGATATGGCCAGGCCCAGCACGTCTCGGGTTTGAGCCGGATCAATGATCCCGTCGTCCCACAGCCGCGAGGTGGCGTGGTACGGATTGCCCTCGTCCTCGTAGCGCTGGCGGATCGGGGCCTTGAAGGCCTCGGCCTCTTCGTCGGTCCAGGTGGCGGCGTCGCGGTGGACGGTGGCCAGCACGCTGGCGGCCTGCTCGCCGCCCATCACCGAGATCCGCGAATTGGGCCAGGTGAAGAGGAAGCGCGGGCTGTAGGCCCGGCCGCACATGCCGTAGTTGCCGGCCCCGAAGCTGCCGCCGATCAGCACCGTGAACTTCGGCACCTCCGCGCTGGCCACGGCCGTCACCAGCTTGGCGCCGTCCTTGGCGATGCCGCCGGCCTCGTACTTGCCGCCGACCATGAAGCCCGAGATGTTCTGCAGGAACACCAGCGGGATCTTGCGCTTGCAGGCCAGCTCGATGAAGTGCGCGCCCTTCAGCGCGCTTTCCGAGAACAGCACGCCGTTGTTGGCCAGGATCGCCACCGGCTGGCCCCAGATGCGGGCGAAGCCGCAGACCAGGGTCGTGCCGTACAGCGCCTTGAACTCGTCGAACTTGGAGCCGTCGACGATGCGGGCGATCACCTCGCGCACGTCGTAGGGCGCGCGCACGTCGGTCGGCACGACGCCGTAGATGTCTTCGGGATCGTAGAGCGGCGGCTCGGCGTCGGCGATCACCGCCTCGTGCCGTTTCTCGGCGTTCAGGTTGGCGACGATCGAGCGGACGATCTCCAGCGCGTGCTCGTCGTCGTCGGCCACGTGGTCCACGACGCCCGAGCGGCGGCCGTGGGTGTCGGCGCCGCCCAGTTCCTCGGCCGAGATGACCTCGCCGGTCGCGGCCTTCACCAGCGGCGGGCCGGCCAGGAAGATGGTGCCCTGCTCGCGCACGATGACGGTCTCGTCGCTCATCGCCGGCACATAGGCGCCGCCGGCCGTGCACGAGCCCATGACGCAGGCGATCTGGGCGATGCCCCGGGCGCTCATTCGCGCCTGGTTGAAGAAGATGCGGCCGAAGTGGTCGCGGTCGGGGAACACCTCGGCCTGGTGGGGTAGGTTCGCGCCGCCGCTGTCGACCAGATAGACGCACGGCAGGCGGTTCTGCTCGGCGATCTCCTGGGCGCGCAGGTGCTTCTTCACCGTCATCGGGAAATAGGCGCCGCCCTTCACCGTGGCGTCGTTGGCCACGATCATCACCTCGCGGCCCGACACCCGGCCGATGCCGGCGATGATCCCCGCGCCGGGCGCCTCGCCCTTGTACAGGTCGAAGGCGGCCAGCTGGCCGATCTCCAGGAACGGCGAGCCCGGATCGAGCAGGCGCTCCACCCGTTCGCGGGGCAGCAGCTTGCCACGGGCGGCGTGCTTGCTGCGGGCGCTCTCCGAGCCGCCCAGGGCCGCGGTCGCGACCCTTTCGCGCAGTTCCTCCACCAGGGCCGTGTTGTGGGCAGCGTTTTTCGCGAACGAAGCGCTGTTCTTGTCAATAAGCGTGTTCAGCTTCGGCATAAGCGAGGCATAGCCTTTTCCGTTTCCATTCGAAAGCGGCGATATTTCACCCTCATTGGCAAAGCTCGCCGGTTCCGTTTAGCGTCCGTCCCGTGGTCACCCTACCCTACTTCATGGCCGACACGGCCCTGGCCCGGCTGTTCGCGCGCGAAGGGCGCGAGGGCGACGCCGCCTGGTTCTCCCTGCCCGGCGGCTCCCTACTCTATGCGCCCGGCGAGGCCTCCGACCACCTCTACTTCCTGCGCACCGGCCGCCTAGGAGCCTTCAGGCGCGAAGAAGGCCAGGAGCCGCAGTTCCTGGGCGTGATCCGTCCAGGCGAGCCGGCCGGCGAGATGGCGATGATCGCCGGCGCCCCGCACTCGGCCCACATGGTGGCCCTGCGCGATTCCGAGGTCCTGGCCCTGCCCCGCACGGCCTTTTTCGAGGCGGTGGAGCAGGACCCCGACGTGATGATCGAGCTGTCGCGCCTGATGATCCGTCGCGCCCGCCAGGCCGGCGCCCACGCCTCGATCGGCGATCCTTCGGTCTACGGCTTCATCGCCGCCAGCGACGGCCCGCCGATCCGCCCGATCGTCGAGCGCATCGCCCGCTGCATCGCCTCGCTGGGCTACGCCGTCACCGTCGAGGGCGGCGAGAACCTGCTGGCCCCCACCGAGTGGTTCAGCCGCGTCGAGCGCACCCACGACTTCGTGCTGTATGTCGCCGAGACGGGCGAGACGGCCTGGAAGCACGTGGTCGGCCGCCAGGTCGACCGATTGTTCCGGGTCGGGCGCGGCGATCGCGCCCCGCCGGGGGAACTGCCGACCTACGCCTCGCGCCCGCTGCAGGCCCAGCGACTGATCGACCTGATCCTGATCCAGCCGCCCGGCGCCAGGCGGCCGCAGGGCTCGCAGGCCTGGCTGGAGGCCACCGACGCCGCCCGCCTGTTCCACCTGCGCGAAAACGGCCTGGCCGACGTCGAGCGCCTGGCCAGGGTGCTCACCGGCCAATCGGTGGGCCTCGTTCTCTCCGGCGGTGGCGCGCGGGCCTACGCCCATGTCGGCGCCGTGCAGGCCCTGCGCGAGCGCGGCGTGCCGATCGACTTCGTCGGCGGCGCCTCGATGGGCGCCATCGTCGCGGCGGGCCTGGCCATGGGCTGGGACGACGGCGAGATGGAGACCCGCATCCGCAAGGCCTTCGTGGAGTCCAGCCCGCTCGACGACATCGCCTTTCCCCTGATCGCCATGACCCGGGGCGAGAAGGTCAAGGAGCGCCTGCACGAGCACTTCGGCGACATCGACATCGCCGACCTGTGGCTGCCGTTCTTCTGCGTGTCGTCGAACCTGACCTCGGGGGCCTATCACCTGCACCGCACCGGACCGCTGCACCAGGCGCTGCGGGCCTCGATCTCGCTGCCCGGCGTGCTGCCGCCCGTGGCCGATGGCGAGATGGTGCTGGTCGACGGGGCGGTGATGAAAAACTTCCCCGCCGACGTCATGCGCGCCTTCCAGCTGGGGCCGATCATCGGCGTCGACGTCACCCGCGGCCGCAGCATCACAGCCGACGACATCGTCACCCCGCCCTCGTTCTGGCGCTGGCTGATCTCGGGCGAATGGCGCAAGGGCCCGCCGATCGTCGCCCTGCTGATGCGCGCGGCCACGGTCTCCACCGGCCGCGACCTCGCCGCCAGCCGCGAAGCCAGCGACGTACTGATCACGCCAAGGCTCGAAGGCGTCGACATCCGCGACTGGAGGGCCTTTGAACCAGCCGTGGCCGCAGGCTTCGAAGCCGCCGCCCTGGCTTTGGACAGCCTGGAGGTTCCAGTGACGCAGCTTCGACGCAGAAGTAGCCTGGCGGAGATGGGGTAGTTATTGATCCCTCTCTCTTCGAGAGAGGGAGGGGCCCGCCGCGAAGCGGTGGGAGGGTGAGAGGTTTCACCGTCAGCCGGAAAATCTCGATCCCTTCAACTACGGGCGAAATCCCGCGACTACTGCAAAACACCCAACCAGCCGCGCTCCATTCGGAGAGAGTGTAACCTCTCACCCTCCCATGGCTGCGCCATGGGCCCCTCCCTCTCTCAAAGAGAGAGGGTCAGCACCCCTACCTCCGCGCCACCACGAACAGCCGCGTGAACGGCAGCAGCGTGATCCCGTCGGCCCGCCGGGGATAATCCACCGCCAGTCGCGCCCGCCACGCCGCCAGGAACGCCGCTGTCTCCTCGCCGGGATCCAGCCGCTCCAGATAGGGCCGCAGGCTCGTGCCGGAGGTCCAGTCGACGATCGGGTCCTCGCCCTCCAGGGCGTGGACATAGGTCGTCACCCAGACATCCAGGTCGGACGCCAGGGGCGAGAGCCAGTCGTGATAGGCGCGCGGATCGTGGCCCTGGCGCACGCCGTCCAGCGCCGCCAGCTTGCCGGCCCACGACCCCTGCCCGGCGACCTCGCGCAGGCTGCGCCGCCAGCCGGCGTCCTCGACCTGCGGAATCTGGCAGGCCAGCACCCCGCCGGGCGCCAGGCTTTCCAGCAGGCGCGGGAACAGCGTCTCGTGCCCGTCGAGCCATTGCAGCGCGGCGTTGGTGAAAATCAGGTCCGGCGCGACCTGCGGCCGCCAGGCGTCGATGTCGCCCAGCACCCAGTCGACATCCGCCCCCTGCCCCCTGGCGCGGTCCAGCATCTGCGGGCTCGAATCCAGGCCATGGACCACGGCGTCCGGATGCCGCGCGGCCAGCAGGGCGGCGTGCTCGCCCGGACCGCAGCCCAGGTCCCAGATCTCCTTCGGATCCAGGTCGCGCGGGATCTTCAGCATCAGGTCCAGCGCCGGCCGGTCGCGATAGGCGCGATAGCGGGAATAGACGTCCGGATCCCAGGCAGGCATGGCGGCGACTCTCTGCGACAATTCGCGCACGACCATGGGGGCCCGCGTCGGTTTTGTCGCATATGAAACCATCGACCGGCTTCCTATCTTAAGTGGGTAAGAGCGACGCGAGCCGCGCCGCCCAGTCATCCCGAGGAGCCATCGCCGTGACCCGTACCGCCGCTACCGCCGCCCCCCACGCCCAGCGCTCGCGCGCCGTGGCCCTGGCCGCGCGCGTGAACGGCCCCCGCGTGGCGGTCCTGGCCCTCAACCTTGGTCTCTGGACGATGATCCTCCTGGCCTGGCGCGCCCTCTAGCCAGTCACCAGGAGCGCGGCCCCGGATCGCGCACGGTCCCCCCTTTGCGCGAACCGGGGCTGCCCCCTCTTGCCAAGGCGCCGCCCGCACCCAACCTTAGTTGTGCGTCAGGTTGTGACGCGCAGCCGAAAGGAGGTGATCCAGTGTCTCATTTGTCGATCGCGAACGCGCTGGAACGCTCCGTGAAGACCATGGGTCAAATCTGACCTCCAGCGCCCTTTGCGGACAAATGCCGTCCTTCGGCCGCGCGCCCGAGCGCTGGCCGTGAACGGATCGGAAGCCTCGGACCTCGTCCGGGGCTTCTTTCGTTTTGAACGACGTTCTGTGAATAGAAAATCTCGGCGCGGCGACGCGCCCTGCACGCGGGAACGAGACCCGCGGCGATCAGACTCGCCAGGCGCATTGACGCCCGGCCGAGCCCCCCAGAATACGGAATTCGCCCCGCCCTCTGCAGGACGGGACGGTCAGTGCTTCAAGCGCGTCCCGCAACCCCTTGCGAAACCCGCCTTCCGGAAGCGTAGACCACGGCACGCACACACAACGCCGAGAAACGCGACCAATTCCTGGTAACTTAAGACCGCTATAGACACCGGTTTCTTCGTCGCGCCTGAGCCGCCTTCCGATGGCTCCGGGCGCGCCGCCGAAGCGACCGGCGGGATGACTGTCCCTCCCTGCTGACTACCCCAGACGGCTGGCGGTTTCGGCGGGTCGGTCGGAGCTTGGGAAGGGCCATTGGGCCATCTCCTGTCGCTTCCTCTCGATCCCGATCTTGTCGCCGGCCGGGCGCGCGGACGCGCCGAATGTCGCCACACTGGGCAGGATGAGCGCCAAAATCAAGCACTAATCCCGATTGTTGCAAAAGCATTCCATTATGTGGGAACAAAGTGCTTTAATTGTCACATGAATGAGGCTGCGGGCCTCACGGGCGTAATTTTGTCTCCCGACCGTTGACTCCGCGCTTCCGTTTGGAAATGGATGGATACGCACCGTACGCAGAGACCAAAGGTCCGCGGCGGACGCAGACCGCCTAGACCAGTGTCGCGTGGCCGCATCACGCGCACGATCGCAGAAGATCGAGATACGGACCGCGCAGCGTTTCGCCGCCGTCCGTAGAGGCGTCCGCTCCTTACCCCAGGCCCGCCGTCAGGACTTGCCCTTCAGAGCGCACAGCGCCGCCGGGCCAGTTCCGTCCTTGATCCTCGCGCATCGCAACGGCCCGGGCCCAGGGACTTCCGATTCGACTGCCGGTCTTCGTCGGACGCCCCGCCGCTCAGGTTTTCTCATCTCACGACATTGGGTCGGCCGCCTCGAGAGACGCCGCTGGCCCGGACGGTTTCGCCGTCCACGACTTGGAGGAATACTATGAAGGTCAACACCAAGGCCCGGCGCGACAACGGGCTGATGCGTACTTCGGGCATGGCGGCCATCCTGCTGCTGATCGGCGGCGGCTCGGCCCTCGCCCAGACGGCCCCCGCCCCTGCCCCCGCCCAGGACGCCGGCGTCTCCACCGAGACCGCCGTCGAGGAAGTCATCGTCGTCGGCACCCGCGCCAGCCTCCAGTCGGCCATGGGCCGCAAGAAGCGCGCGAACACCGTCTCGGACTCGATCGTCGCCGAAGACATCGGCCAGTTCCCCGACAAGAACGTCGGCGAGGCCCTGGGCCGCATCACCGGCGTGCAGCTGGCGCGTGACTTCGGCGAAGGCAACGCGGTGTCGATCCGCGGCGTCGAGCCCGACCTGAACCGCGTCGAGATCAACGGCGTGGGCGCCCTGTCGACCGCCGGCAACCTCAGCGTCTACGGCGGCGGCGGCCGCTCGAACGACTTCCGCGAGCTGCCCTCCGAACTGGTCAAGTCGATCGACGTGTTCAAGGGCTTCACCTCCGACATGACCGAAGGCGGCGTCGGCGGCACGGTCTCGGTGACCACCAACAAGCCGCTGGACTTCAAGAAGCCGACCTTCTCGATGACCGCCTCGGGCCAGAAGCTCGACACCCAGGGCGGCTGGAAGCCGCGCGGCAACCTGTTCGGCGCCACCCAGCTGTTCGAAGGCCGCCTGGGCCTTATGGGCAACCTGACCTACGACCGCGTCATCACCCGCGGCGACTACTACGACGGCAACTCGTGGGCCCGCCTGGCCGACTTCGACAACACCGCCGAAAAGACCGTCGAGTACTACAATCCGGCCTACAACCAGACGGTCAACGACTACCTGCGCGGCTTCAACACCGAAGCCAGCTGCGCCAGCGTCGTCACCCCGGACTCGTCGGTGCTGTCGACCTCGCAGGCCCGCACCGCCTGCGAAAGCCAGTGGTACGACTATAGCCCGCGCGTGCCGCGCTACCGCGTCTGGGACCGCGACTCCAAGCGCTCCTCGGCCGAGCTGACCGCCCAGTACAAGTTCACCGACAATCTGACGGCGTACGTCACCTATCAGCGCAACAAGCGCGAAGACGTGATGAACGACATCAACTACGGCACCGGCCTGACGGCGCTCGACGCCCTCAACTACGGTCCCGGCTGCGCCCGCGTGACGCCGGCCACCGCCCAGAACGTCCCGGGCGTGAAGGTCGACGCCAACCACAACGTCACCGAATTCGTCATCGGCGACTGCCTGGGCACCGCCAACCGCGGCGGCAACAACGCCTTCAGCATCTCGTCGCGCGACTTCACCTACGAGACGGACTCCGAGTACGTCACCTACGGCTTCAACTACCAAAACGAGCGCTGGAAGATCGACTTCGTCGGTTCGAACGCCTCGACCGAGACCGTCAGCGAGACCAACAACGCCTCGGTGTCGTTCAACACGCCGGGCCTGAAGGTCACCCTGGCCGACGGCACCTCGGCGCCGATCTTCACCTTCGCCCCGGGCTTCAGCCCGTCGGACGCCGCGGCGGTGAACCAGTATCAGATCCAGTACCGCCCCTCGCAGTCGGCCAACGCCGAAGACCAGTACAAGATCGACTTCGAGTACCGGACCGAACTGCCGATCATCAAGTCGATCAAGTTCGGCGGCCGCTACTCCAACGCGTCGATCTCGGGCTACGGCTACGGCGGTCGCGTCATCGACGGCGGCGCCAACCCGACCAGCGCGCTGGACGACATCGTCATCTACGCCAACTCGGTCAACTCGACCGCCACCGTGGTCAACGGCCAGGCCGCCGACCAGACCAACCCGGTGCTCGGCAACGCCTACCAGACCAGCTACTGGAACTCGACCGAGAACTGGTCGCGCGCCTTCTCCAACCAGGTCTTCGCCGCGGCGATGACCGACCTGCCGTCGAACTTCTACTATGCCGGCAACGGCCTGCCCTCGACCTGGAAGTATCCGACCTTCGCCGGCATCTCCCAGTACCTGGACACCAGCCACTTCAACCTGAACAACCTGTATCAGGGCGTCGGCAACGACGGTAAGACCTACGACCAGATCCCCTACAGCATCGACGAGAAGACCAACGCCCAGTACCTGCGACTGGACTACGGTTTCGACCTCGGCGGCCGTGAGGTGCTGGGCAACTTCGGCCTGCGCCGCGTCTACACCGAGACGTCGTCGACCGGTCAGGTGACCCGCAACGAAACCCGCCTGGTCAACGGCGTCGCCTCGACCAACACGGTGTCCAACAACCAGGTCACGTTCAAGCGCGACTACACGATCTGGCTGCCCAGCTTCAACATCCAGACCTGGCTGATCGACAACCGCCTGAGCGCGCGCGCCGGTTACGCCCAGCTGATGGCCCGCCCGCTGGGCAACTTCATCATCCCGAACGTCACCTGCACCATCAACTACACCAACGATGGTACGTCCGAGGATGGTCCCGACAGCTGCTCGGCCGGCAACCCGGCCCTGAAGCCGTATCGCGCCGACCAGTACGACCTGTCGTTCGAGTGGTACCCCAACACCGACACCCAGCTGTCGGCCGGCTTCTTCTACAAGGACATCAAGTCGTTCTACCTGTCGCAGCGCACCAACCTGGGCCAGCAGGACATCTTCGGCGACGGCGTGCTGTACTACTACAACACCTACATCAACGGCGACGGCGCCAAGATCTCGGGCCTGGAGCTGACCGCCAAGACCGCCTTCACCTGGCTGCCGGGCCTGCTGTCGGGCTTCGGCGTTGACCTGAACTACACCTACCAGAAGGCCAAGGACGTCGGCGTGTTCAGCTCGCTGGACGGCTCGTCCTTGCCCTATCCGGGTCTGTCGGAGCACAGCTACAACGCCACGCTCTGGTACGATAAGGGCCCGATCAACGCCCGCCTGGCCTACAACTACCGTTCGGAATACCTGGTCACCGCCGCGGACCAGTCGGGCAACCCGATCTTCCGCGACCCGACCGGCTACCTGGACGGCAAGATCACCTGGCGCACGCCCGTCGAGGGCCTGTCGTTCTTCGCCGAGGGCAAGAACCTCACGAAGGAAGACGAAACCAGCTGGGCCGGCGACATCCGCCTGATCAACACCGGCTACTCGGGCCGCCGCTTCTTCATGGGCGCCACCTACAAGTTCTAAGGCGTCGCGAGAGCGAAACGAGAAAGCCGTCCCGGGCGACCGGGGCGGCTTTTTCTTTGGTGTTTTAGTCCCTCTCTCATGGAGAGAGGGAGGGGCCCGCGCCGCAGGCGTGGGAGGGTGAGTGGGTACGCTATTAGCAGCAAGGACCCCCAAAGATCGTCATCCCGGAAAGCCCGCAGGGCTTATCCGGGACCCAGGGGACCGGGCTCGAAGCTTGGCTCGAACACTCGGTGGACGCCCCACGCATTGCGCCGGCCCCTGGGTCCCGGGTCTGCGCTTCGCTCCGCCCGGGATGACGGCCGTGAGGTGAAGGTGAAACCGGCCAACTTTGAAACCTCTCACCCTCCCACCGCTTCGCGGCGGGCCCCTCCCTCTCTCCAAGAGAGAGGGTTTCAGCGCTTCCCCTTCTTGCTCAGGTTCAGCTCCACGCCCGCCCGGAACAGCGCCTTCAGCGCCGCCTCGTCGATCGTCGCGCCTTGCGGGATATCGATGGCCCGGCGGGTGTTTCCCTCCAGGCTGGAATTGAACAGCCCCGCCGGATCGGGCAGCGACGCCCCCTTGGCGAAGGTCAGCTTGACGTAGGCCTTGTAGGTCTCGCCGGTGCAGACGATGCCGGCGTGCGACCACACCGGCGTGCCGCGCCACTTCCACTCCTCCAGCACGTCGGGGTCGGCCTCGTGGATCAGGGCCCGGACCCTGGCCAGGGTCTCTCCGCGCCAGTCGCCCAGCGAGGCGATGCGCTCGTCGATCAGCTTGCCGGCTTCCACGCCGCTCAGGGCCTCGCCCGTCGCTCCCGCCTTCATCCGTTCACTCCCTCACAGTTTCTCGCCGGGCAGGGCCGCGGCCTGGCGCACCCAGTCGGCGAAACGGGCCTCGTCCCAGCCCCTATCTTCGTAGATATCGAGATAGCGTACGTTCGCCTGCTTGGACGGCCCCGGCGGCGGCGGCTCCAGGGCCGCGCCCTTGAAGAAGGCGACCTTCACGTACTTCGTCATGCAGTGCAGGCTGAGGAACCAGCCCTCGCCGTCAGGCGCGCCGTAGAACGGCGAGTTCCACCTCACCGCCTTGCGCACGCCGGGAACCTCGCGGGCGACCACGGCGTCGATCCGCTCGCCGACCTGGCGCTTCCAGCCCGGCATGGCGGCGATATAGGCCTGGACCGGCCCGTCGCCGTCGCCCTTGGGGATCTGCGGATTGCCGCCCGATAGCAGCTTCACCGGCGCCGTGTCGTCCGTCATGGCTCAGCCCTTCCTCCGCAAGCGCAGCACATAGGGCAGCGCGAACAGATAAAGTCCCGAGACCAGCAGCAGGATCAACGGGATCAGGGCCAGCAGGCCCACCCAGGCCGCCGGCTGGCCGAGCATACTCATCACGACGATGTAGGTCAGCACACCCAGGGTGAAGGCGATGGAAAGCCAGCGATGGCTCTGGCGGATGAAGCCGCTCATGGTTTTCTCCCTTTGTTTCTAGGGGGTCTCCCCCAACTTTCCACCGAGCTTCCCCGCGAACGCGGGGATCCAAGCCGAGCCGGGATCTGGCGCACGGCCGCGCCTCCCCATGAAAGTCAGCTTGGGTCCCCGCCTTCGCGGGGAAGTACGGATCTTGAAACGTCCCCCCTACCCTTCCTTCGCCAGCAGCCCGTCCAGCTTGTCGAAGAAGGTCTTCCAGCCGGCGTGGGCGCCGCCATAGGCCTGCTTCTGGTCGGGGCGGAAGCCCGCCTGCTCCATGCGCAGGTGCGTACCGCCGGCGGTGGGCGTCAGCGTCAGGGTGACGATGCTTTTCAGGCCATAGGCCGGATCCTCGTGCTCGAAGTCCCAGCGATAGGCCAGCACCCGGCCCGGCTCGAGCGTCAGCACCTCGCAGTCCAGCGTCCCGCCCCACTCGCCCTTCAGCTGGAAGCGGTGGCCGACCTGGGGAGCAAAATCGTTCTTCATCAGCCATTCCTCGATCAGGTGCGGCTGGGTCAGGGCCCGCCACAGCTTTTCCGGGGGATGCGAGAATTCCCGCTCGACGACGGCGGTGCGCGTATCGGTCATTGGTCCATCCTGCTCAGCAGATCCTCGAGGGCGTCGAACCGCCCCTCCCAGAACCGCGCCATCTCTTTCGTCCAGTCCGCCAGCGGCCCGAGAGCCGCCGTGCGCGGGCTGTAGTGGGTCTGCCGGCCCTCGTGCCGGTCGGCGACCAGCCCGGCCGCCTTCAGCGCCGCCAGGTGCTTGGACACCGCCGGCTGCGACACCCCCGCCGTGGCGGTGAGCGCCCCCACCGTCTGCTCGCCCTCGCGACACAGCCGCTCGAACAGGGCCCGACGGGTCGGGTCGGCCAGGGCGCGAAACAGAAGGTCGGTCTGGGTTTCCATGGGTGAAATCGATAACTCGTGGGTTATGTGATTTCTATAACCGGTGAGTTATGAGTGAGTCAATGGGGAGCAGATGCTCCCCCTGAAGGGGGAGCTGTCGGCGAAGCCGACTGAGGGGGAAGGGATTGCGGCGTCTGCGGCCGCCGCTGGCTCATCAGATACTTCCCCCTCCGGCCCTCCGGGCCACCTCCCCCCCCTCAGGGGGAGGGTCTTGGTCGGCGGACCTCCCCCTGTGGGGGAGGCGATCGCGTCAGCGATCGGTGGGGAGTTGGTGGGTGATCGGCCAGCGCCTCGACAGCTGAAAACGGCCCCCCCCCCACCGGCCTTCGGCCGCCTCCCCCAGAGGGGGAGGTTCCTTGGGGGCGGGCGTGGCTTCTCAGCCTCTCGTGGAAACCACGGAAGTTGATGGAGAGGGCGCGGGGCGTCCGGGCTTCGCCCGGATGTGTGAGTTCTAAGTACCGTTTCGACGAAGCTTAAACGCCCCGCGCGATCGTTGTTCCTCAGGCCGGGGCGCGCGGGCGTCTTCAGCCCTGTGCCCCTTCCCCATGCAATGCGCCCCGTTTCTTGGCGGCCAGGCGTGCATGGCGGCGCGAACCCTTGGACGGGCGGGAGCCTATTTGGGCAAGCTCCCGATGGATGGATTTACGTCCCCCATCCTCATTTAAGCCTTCGGGCCCGGCTCACGCCGCTCCCTCAGCCCCGCTCGATCGCATCCACGTCGCCGCTTCGGGCCGGATCCTTGCGCCCTCTCCCCGCGACGGGACTGTTTGAGTGTACGGCGGGTTTCAGCGCGTCTGATCGGCGAGGCTGAGAAAGTTTCAAGGGGTTGAGATCGTTGAATTCTGTCGGCGATACGCCGGGGATCCACGCTGCTCTATCCCCGTCGGGTCTCTCTCCTCACCCGAGAAACGGGGGAGGTGGCGCGCTGCGGATACGCAGCGTGACGGAGGGGGCGACCGCCGGCGCGGCGCCCAGTCTCGGCCCCCCCCCCCCCGCGGGGGGCCCCCCCCCCCCCGAACCGGGGCGGCGGGGGCGGTGAGGCCACCGCCGCGGGCGCGGGTAGA
>NZ_JARQWV010000018.1 GCF_029543245.1 Caulobacter endophyticus | reverse complement strand
TGGCCCCGCTCCTCCACCGTCCCCCCCCCCGTGTTCGGGGGGGTGGGGGGGGGGTGGGTAGCGGATGGGTGGGGGGGGGGGCCACAGCTTCCTCGGCGCCCAGTCTCGCCCCCTCCACCGCTTCGCGGTCCCCCTCCCCCGCAAGCGGGGGAGGAGCAAAGGCGATAGCCACCTCCCCCTTCGGGGAGAGGGTCTTGGGTTCCGCGACCGGCCTTCGTGCGCTACCCCTGCCCCATGCTCACCCGCCGGTCCCTCGCCCTCTCCGCCCTCGCCCTGCCGCTGGCCGGCGCCGCCCGCGCGCAAGCTCCCGAGCCCTGGCGCAAGGCAGATCGTCTCTATACGGATGATTTCACCCAAGGCCTTGCGAACTGGACCATCGAGGCCGAGCAGCCGGCCAAGGTCAGCGCCCAGAACGGCGTCCTCGAGCTCGACGCCCCGGCCGGGATCACCGCCTGGTTCAAGCCTCGCCTCGAAGGCCCCGTTCTCATCGAATACCAGGCCCTGGCCGTCTACGAGGGCGGCCGCAACGACCGCATCAGCGACCTCAACGCCTTCTGGATGGCGACCGACGTCCGCAGTCCGGACGACCTCTTCGCCAGCCCCCGCACCGGCGCCTTCGCCGGCTACGACCTCCTGAAGACCTACTATGTGGGCCAGGGCGGCAACTACAATTCCAGCACCCGCCTGCGCCGCTATGTCGGCCGCCCCGGCGACCGCCCGATGCTGCCCCAGCACGACCTGAAAGACGCCCGCGCCCTGCTGCAGCCCAACCAGTGGGTCCACGTGCAGCTCGTGGCCTATGGCGACCTCGTCCAATACTGGGCCGACGGCCGCAAGCTGTTCGAGATGCGCGATGAAGACGCCTACACCGCCGGGTGGTTTGGCCTGCGCACGACGTGGAGCCGTCTGCGGTTCAAGGATTTCTCGGTGTGGAAGCTGGCGGCGGCCTGAAGATCCTCCCCCTGAAGGGGGAGGTGTCGCGAAGCGACGGAGGGGGAAGTCGGTGATGACCGTCCAACTCTCCGGCAGCTGCAAACGTCCCCCCTCCGGCCCTCCGGGCCACCTCCCCCAGAGGGGAAGGATCTATCCCTTGCTCCTCCCCCGCTTGCGGGGGAGGGGGACCACGAAGTGGTGGAGGGGGCGAGGCTGGGCGCCGAGCTTTGTCCCTCGCCCCCTCCGTCACGCTGCGTATCCGCAGCGCGCCACCTCCCCCGCTCCGCGAGGGAGGAGCAGGTAGCCACCCTCGAAATCTCCCGAAATCTCCGCCCCTCCCCCGTGACGACTCAAGGTTGATCGGCCACCATCCTCCCCGGCCGCCGCCCTCGCCTTCCCGGCGGCCTTCAGGACAATCATGAACGCCGTCTCCGGGGCCATCGCCGCCCTCTTCGGTCCCTCGCGTGACGCCCATGCCCGCGCCTACGGCCCCGACCTGCTGCGCGCCGCCGCCATACTGCTGGTCATGGCCTGGCACATGCCCGGCCCCGCCCGGCCCGAGCCCCTGGCGGCGATCCGGCCGTTCGGCTGGCTGGGGGTGGACGTCTTCTTCGTGCTCAGCGGCTACCTGATCGGCGCCCAGCTGCTGAAGGGGATCGCGGCGGGGAACGGCGTCGACTTCAAACGCTTCTGGGCTAGCCGCGCCTTTCGCATCCTGCCGGCCTTCCTGGTGGTGCTGGCGCTCTATTTCCTGCTGCCCGGCTTCTCGGACGGCAAGGCCATCCAGCCGCTCTGGCGGTTCCTGACCTTCACCATGAACTTCGGCCTCGACTACCGGGTCACCGGGGCCTTCACCTCGGCCTGGTCGCTGTGCGTGGAGGAGCATTTCTACTGGCTGCTGCCCCCGCTGGTGCTCGTGCTGGCGCGGGCGCGCGGGGCCTGGCCCGCCGTGCTGCTGGGGGCCGCCGTAATCCTCGGCGGCATGGCCCTGCGCTGGGGGATCTGGAGCGGCCCCGCCGCCGACCCCGCCACGCGGCCCGCCGACTTCCTGCGCCTCATCTACTACCCCACCTGGACCCGCCTGGACGGCCTGGCCATGGGCGTGCTGCTGGCCGCCGCCCGGGCCTTCCGCCCCGCCGCCGTCGCCCGTTTCGCCCCGCCCTGGCTGACCGGACCGCTGGGCCTCGCGGCCGCCGCCGCGACCGTCATCCTCTGCATCCGCCACGCCGACGGGGTGAGCCTGGACCTGACCGGCGCGGTCGTCGTCTATCCCCTGGCCTGCCTGGCCAGCACGCTGCTGCTCTGCGCCCTGCTGGACATCGAGCCCGCCCTGCGGCGCCTGCCCCTGGCCCCCGTCACCGTCGTGGCGACGCTGGCCTACAGCCTCTACCTCGTCCACAAGCCGGTGCAACACATGCTGCGCGAGGCCCTGGGCGACGGGGTGCTGCACGGCTGGACCGGCCTTGGCCTCTACCTCGCCGCCGACTTCGCCGCCGCCATCCTGCTGTGGCGGCTTGTCGAGCGGCCGTTCCTGCGCCTGCGGGAAAGGGCGCTGCGGCGGCCGGTTCCGGCGGTCGAGGATCAGGAGATGAAGCGGGCGGCATGACGAGATCCTCCCCCTGAAGGGGGAGGTGTCGCGAAGCGACGGAGGGGGAAGTCGGTGATGAACATCCAACTCTCCGGCAGCTGAAAACGCCCCCCTCCGGCCCTCCGGGCCACCTCCCCCAGAGAGGGAGGATCTTATGTCGGCGCAACCGACTGCGGGGGCTCCCCCACCCGCCAGACAAACTTTCCGCCTTCCCCCTCCCCGCGCCCTGCTATAGGCCCCATCTCCTCGCATTCTCCGCCCCGTCAGACGTAAAGACCGCTTCATGGCCGCCCCCGCCCGCGCCCCCGTGCTCGCCCTCAAGGACGTCCGTCTCGCCGACGGCGCCAAGCCTTTGTTCGACGGCGTGGACCTGGCCCTGGAGCCGCGCATCCGCGCCTGCCTGGTGGGCCGCAACGGCGCGGGCAAGTCGACCCTGCTCAAGGTGCTGGCCGCCCAGGGCGCCGAGCCCGACAGCGGCGAGCGCGCCGTGCAGCCGGGAGCCAAGGTGGTGTTCGTCAGCCAGGAGCCGGAGATCACCGGCGAGACCCTGCTCGACTACTGCACGGCCGGCGGCGCCCAGGACTACGAGGCCCACGCCACCCTGGCCGACTTCGGCCTGAACTACGACCAGAGCACCAAGGGCCTGTCGGGCGGCGAGCGTCGCCGCGCCGCCCTCGCCCGCGCCTTCGCCGAGCAGCCCGACGTGCTGCTGCTGGACGAGCCGACCAACCACCTCGACATCTTCGCCATCCAGACGCTGGAAGAGGAGTTGGCCAACTCCAAGTGCGCGGCGCTGATCGTCAGCCACGACCGCGCCTTCCTCAACCGCGTCACCCAGCGCACCTTCTGGCTGGAGCACCGCAAGGTGCGCCGCCTCGACAAGGGTTTCGCCGAGTTCGAAACCTGGAGCGAGCAGGTGCTGGCCGCCGAGGCGGAGGAAGAGCGCCGCCTCAACAAGAAGCTGGAAGTCGAGAACGCCTGGCTGGCCCGCGGCGTCCAGGGCCGCCGGGCCCGCAACGAGGGCCGCCGCCGCGCCCTCTTGGACCTGCGCGCCCAGAAGAAGGACATCCAGTCCGAGAAGCGCGGGGCCATGTCGATGGCCGTCGAAAGCTCGGGCACGTCGGGCAAGCGCGTGGTCGAGGCCAAGGGCCTGACCAAGAAATTCGGCGAGCGCACCATCGTCGAGAACTTCTCGACCCGCATCCTGCGCGGCGACCGCGTGGCCCTGGTGGGCCCCAACGGCGCGGGCAAGACCACCCTGGTGCGCATGCTGCTGGGCGAGATCGAGGCCGACGCCGGCACGGTGCAGCTGGGGACCAATCTCGAGATCGCCTATGTCGACCAGAACCGCCTGGCGCTGTCGGAAAAGATCACCGTCTGGGATTTCCTGACCCCGTCGGGCGGCGACTCCATCCTGGTGCGCGGCGTCTCCAAGCACGTGGCCGGCTACGCCAAGGAGTTCCTGTTCACCGAGGCCCAGCTGCGCCAGCCGGTCACCAGCCTGTCGGGCGGCGAGCGCAACCGCCTGCTCCTCGCCCGCGCCCTGGCCTCGCCGATGAACCTGATGGTGCTCGACGAACCGACCAACGACCTCGACATGGACACGCTCGACCTCTTGGAAGAGCTGCTGGCTGATTTCGAGGGAACCCTCATTCTGGTCAGCCACGATCGCGACTTCATCGACCGCCTGGCCACCTCGACCATCGCCATGAACGGCCATGGCGACGTGCTGGAGACCCCCGGCGGCTGGACCGACCTGATCGACCAGGCCCCGGACTTCTTCAAGGGCGCGCGCGGCGCGGCCGGCGACTTCGCCACCGGCACGGGCTCGCACAAGGCCGTCGTCACCCCGGCCGCCGCCCCGCCCAAGAAGGCCACCAAGCTGTCCTACAAGGACCAGCGGCGGCTGGAGGAATGCGAGGCCCTGATCGCGGACTCGCCCAAGATCCTGGCCGACCTGGAAAAGAAGCTCGACGACCCCAACCTCTACGCCCGCGACCCGGCCGGCTTCGACAAGATCATGAAGGCCCTCGACAAGGCCCGCGCCGATCTCGCCCAGGCCGAGGAAGACTGGCTGATGCTGGAAGAAAAGAAGGAAGCCCTGGCGGGGTGAGGGAGAGGGTGGGCTGCGCATGATCAAGGCGGGGCGCTCCGGACCAGGACATCCACGCCCTGCATTCCGCAGATCCAGCCAAGCAAGACGCGGCCTACTCTCTCCGTCCTATCTGGTCGCCCCTTTCCTTTTGAGGTCGGCTAGCGACTTGGCGAACTTGATGGCGGCAGCCAGGATCAAAAGCCACGGCCAAAGGTTTTGGAGCAGCGACTTGATTTTCATTTCGAGGCCGCGGGGCTGACTACCAGCGGCCGCTTGCACAGCTTGCCTGGCCTCGCCCCAAGCATCCTCGGCCCTGGTCAACTCCTTGCGCCATGCATCGTATCGCTGCTGGCTCTCCTGAAGCGACTTCAGCCGGTTGGAGCATACCGAAGCGGCATTGAAGGCCAGTATCGCGAACTCCCCCTCCGCCTCGATATTGGCTCGCGTGAAGTCCCGGTCATCCCGCGGCAGACCACTTATCAGGCGGATCGCCCCCATCTTTGCAGCGTGGATCCGCGACCTCAACCTGAAGATAGTATCGGGGCTTTCGACAAGCGCGGGCTGAAGCTTCGTTTCCTGAAGCGCATCATTGGCGGCCTTGAACATCAGCTCAGCACCACCCGAAACTCTACTTAGATCCTCCATAATCCCGTTCGCCGCCAGGCAATATTCACCCGAATAACGAATACGCGCAGCAGGATCCATGTTGGAAGGCGGAGGCCCAACCACTCCGAAACGTTTCAGAAAACGTTCCCGCTGCTCTTTCCGCGCCCAACAGGCGCCATCAACAACCAGATCGCTGCAATAGTGCCCTGATCCACTCTTCGACAGGTCCCGATAACCATCGTCGATCGTATTCAGCATTGGATCATCATCATCGAACTTGGGCTGCCGCGCTCGCAAATCGGCCACCGTTCGCTCGGCGACGAGCTCGTTGGTCTGCATCCGCAGAAGCTGACGATCGCTCCGCGCGGAGTAAAACAGCAGCAACACGCCAGCCATGCCGAGCAGATAGTACGCGGGATCAACCAACTTCCAACGGCTGGAACCATGAAACCGGCAGGCGGCATAAACGCCGCCCACGATGCACGAGAAAGCCCAGAGCAAGACCAAGATCAAAGCCGCATCCCCCACACAGACCGAAGCCACCTATGCCATAGCTGAGCTTGCCTCGCTTTCTCCCTCACTCCACCTCGGTCGCCCTTGCCGACCGCGCCCTGTCCGGCGTGGTCCCCTCGCCCGCGAACGGGGTCAGGCGGAAGCTGACCCGCGTCGGTTCCAGCCTGGTGCGGTACTTGCCGTGCGGCTGGCCGACGTGGTTCCAGGTGGTGTCGCCGCCGACGCCCCATTGGGCGGCGTCGATGATCAGGGTTCCTTCGCCGTGGGGGACGATGTCGGACGATTTCCAGGTTCCGGCCGGGCGGCGGTAGAGGTCCTGGTAGGGGAAGGCCAGGGCCTGCATCATCAGCGGCTTGTCAGCCTCGACCCGAAGGCCGGGGCCGCCCGAGCCCAGCTCTATCCAGCGGACGTCCAGCTTGTTGCCGGTGTCCTGGGGCCGCATGTAGTCGTGGTTCTGGTCGGCCAGGGCCCCGCGCCACAGGCCGATCGGAGCCGAGGTGAAGCGGTCGACGTAGGTTTCGTGCGGGCCGCGGCCCAGCCATTCGACGGTCTTGGGCTGGCTGGGCAGGGTGAACCACAGGCCCACCCGCACCGGCGGCGGCAGGTCGTCCTTCAGGGGAACCAGCTCGCCGGCCACCGACACCGAGCCGTCGCCGGCCATGGCGTAGGTGGTGGTGAAGGTCGCAGCCCCGGCGCCGAGGGCGTATTCCACCACCACCCGGGCCGTGCCGTCGTCGACCTTGTGGGCCGCGAAGCCGCGCACCTGGCGCGCGTCGGTCATCACCCGCCAGGGCTTCTGCTGGGCCACCGTGCCGTTGAGGGTGTCGTTGTCGGTCTCGGCCCGGAAGAAGTTGGGCGCCCCGCCCTTGGCCAGCACCGTTCCGTCCTTGGCGTATGAGGCGACAAGGCCGGTGGCCGGGTCGATGGTCAGGGTCGCGCCGGCCGCCTCGAGCACCACCGCGTCCTTGGTCTGCTTCAGCGCCACCGTTCCGGGGCGATCGACGAAGGCCTTGGGGGCGGCGTAGACGGGAAACTGCTCCCAGCCCACGACATAGCCGGCGGGCGTCAGCGGCACGGCCCCGGCCTTGGCCCGGGCGCGCACGGTGACGAAATATTCCGAGCCCTGCTTCGGCGTCAGCTTGGGCAGCGGCAGGGTGATGCGCTGCTGGCCTCGCGCCTTCAGCGCCAGGGCCGGCAGGGCGCCGGTCGCGATCTCGACGCCGTCCTCCTCGAGCACCCAGTCGAAATCAAAGGCCGACAGGTCGCGGAAGTCGTGGCGATTGGTGACGATCAGCGTGTTGTTGACGGCCGAGAAGGTCCCGAACTGGATCGGCGAGAGCACCTTGCGCACCTCGTAGAAGTGCGGATTGGGCGTGCGGTCGGGCTGGATCATGCCGTCGCCGAACTCGATGTCGCCGCCCGGGTTCTTGCCGTACTCGCCGCCGTCGCCCCAGTAGCGCTTGCCGTCCTGGGTGTAGCGGTACATCGACTGGTCGACCCAGTCCCAGATGAAACCGCCCTGCAGCTTGCGGTGGCTGTAGATGGTGTCCCAGTAGTCCTTGAAGTTGCCGCCGCCATTGCCCTGCATGTGGGCGTATTCGCACTGGATCATCGGCTGGGTGCGGGTGGGGTCTTTCGCCCAGTCCACCATCTTCTCGATGTCGTCGTACATCGGGGCGTAGATGTCGACGTAAGGGTTGGGCTGGTGCTCCCAGTCCAGCGTGCCCCAGCCCAGATACGAGATCAGGCGCGAGGGATCGCGCTTGCGGGCGGCCGCGGCGGCCTTCTCGAAGTTGGGGCCGATGCCGGCCTCGTTGCCCAGCGACCAGAAGATCACCGACGGGTGGTTCTTGTCGCGCTCGACCATGTTCAGCACCCGGTCGCGGTGAGCCGCTTCCCAGGCCGGGTCGAAGCCCAGCTGCATCTGCTCGCGCAGTTCGGGGCGCTTGTTGCCGTAGTCCATGTAGGCGTGGCTCTCGATATTGGCCTCGTCCATCACATAGAGGCCGTACTCGTCGGCCAGGGCATAGAAGCGCTCGTCGTTGGGGTAGTGCGAGGTGCGCACGGCGTTGATATTGGCCCGCTTCATCAGCTCGATGTCGCGGCGCATGCTCTCCTCGGAGATGACGTGGAAGGTCTCCGGGTCGTGCTCGTGGCGATTGACGCCGCGGATGACGATGGGCTTGCCGTTGACCATCACCAGCCCGTCCTTGATCTCGACGGTGCGGAAGCCGATGCGCTGGGGCGTGGCCTGGACCACCTTGCCCTGGGCGTCGATCAGCTCGACCAGCAGGGTGTAGAGGTTGGGGGTCTCGGCGGACCATTGGCGAACGCCGGGGACGGTCGCGTTCAGCGATACAGTCCTGGCGGCGCCGGCGGCGACCTTGGCCTCCTGCTTGAGCACTTCCTGGTCGCCGTCCAGCAGGGTCATGCGGGCGGTCAGCGGGGCCTTGCGGGCGGTCAGCGACAGCTCGGTCGACAGGGTTCCGTCGCGATAGGCCTTGTCGAGGCCAGCCTTGACGAAGAGGTCGCCGGCCCGGGCCTGGGGCACGGCCTTGAGGTAGACCGCGCGCTCTATCCCCGAGACCCGCCAGAAGTCCTGGTCCTCCAGATAGGAGCCGTCGGCCCAGCGGTGCACCTGGATGGCGATCAGGTTCTGGCCCGGCCTGACGTGCTTGGTGACGTCGAACTCGGCCGGCAGCTTGGAGTCCTCGTAATAGCCGACCTCGGCCCCGTTGACCCAGACGCGATAGGCGGCCCCGGCCGCGCCGACGTGCAGGATGACGTCCTGCCCGCTCCAGCCGGCCGGAACCTCAAAGGTGCGGCGGTAGGAGCCGACGGGGTTGGTCGCGTGCGGGATCAGCGGCCGGTTGGCCGGGAACGGATAGGTGATGTTGTTGTAGCGGGCCTGGTCATAGCCCTGCGCCTGCCACATGGCCGGCACCTTGATGTCCTTCCAGGACGAGGCGTCGTAGTCCGACTTTTCGAAGCCCGTGGGCGTGTCGTCCGAGGACGGCGAGAAGTGGAAGGCCCACCGGCCGTCGAGGGTCAGGTAGCGGGCCGACCTCGTCATGTCGCCGGCCAGGGCCAGCTCGCGGCTCTCGAACGGGAAGTGGGTGGCGACGGCCGGCATCTTGCCGCGGGCGTTGACGGCGGGATTTTCCCAGTCGGGACGGGACGGATCCACCTGCACCGGATCGACCTTGGGCTGGGCGCTGACGCCCCCCGCCAGCACCATGACCGACATGGCCACGCCGGCCGCCAGGATCTTCCGCATGCAACGCCTCCCAGAACGCTCGCCCGTTGGATCGGGCGGTCATGACTTAGCATGGCGGATTCATTTGTCAGACAAAAGTGACAAATGGCGACCACGCTCGCCGCCGCTTGCGTCGGTTGACAGAGGCGGGCTCTCACGGCCGAGATGGCCGCATGTTCGGTTTCAAACGCAAGAAGCCCATGACCCTGACGCCCTTCGCCGAGGCGCGTCCCAAGTGCTTCACGGCCGTACTGTGCGACGGGCTCACCGTGCGCGGCGCGCCCTCGTTCGCCGCCCTGCTCGACCTGCACGCCCGCCTCCAGGCCGAGCGCCCCGACGTGCGCGTGCTGGTCACGCTCGATAATCGGGTGCAGGCCGAATACACCTCGGGCCACGCGATCGACAGCCACGCGCTGGACGACACGACGGGCCACGACCTGTCGACTCTGGACGAGGCGGCGTTCGAGAACGGCGAACATCGCGGCTATCTGAGCACGCCGTCCGAGTTTCCGATCCGCGTCGCCAATCTGGTCTCCCGCGCCCGCGAGGTGACGCTGGCCGAAGCGGTCGGCGTGCTGGACTGGGAGACGAGCGGCGACGCCAACGACCTTGCGACCGTCAACCTCGACCCTGAAGCGGCCCTCAGGATCGACAAGGAGGCCGAGATCCTGGTCCAGTTCGTCCCGGTCTCTTCCGGCGCGCTGGCGCTCGCGGCTTTTCCCAACGGCTACTTCGCCTCGGACCTGAACCCGATGCAGACCTATGCCCTGGCCCAGCGCCTGGAGGCCGCCTACGGCCTGGCGCCGTTCGGGGTCGGCGCGGCCTATCTGGGCTTCCGGCGGGCCGGGCCGATGGACGCGGCGACCGCCCGGGCTCTGGCCGAAGAGTTGACGGGCTTCTACGCGGCCAGTCCGCCCGACGCCGCGCCCCGCCTGGCGGGCCTGCTCACCGGCCGCGACTGGCTGCTTGTACGCTACACCGAGAGCTGACGCATGCGGGAGAAAGACGTGACGCGGATCATAAGGCTCCCATCCGAGCTGATGGCGTTCTGCAAGGCGCACGCCGATCTCAAGGCCCACTACGCCGACAGCCGGCTGGCCTTCACCCTCGACGGAAAACTCGTCGGCGACATCGCCGAGGCGGCGGCGGCGCGGGCCTTCGACCTCAAACTCTGCGACAGCAAGACACCCGGCGTCGATGCGCACACGCGGTGCTCGGCAAGGCGCAGCGTGCAGATCAAGGCCACCGGCCTGGCGAACAAGGGCCCTTGCTTTACGCCCGGAGAAGGCGTGGCCGAGCACCTGATCTTCCTGCGCATCGACTTCGCGCGAGGCCAGGCCGAGGTCGCCTATAACGGCCCGGAGGCCCCCGTCAGGCGACTGCTGCCGCCCGCCGGCTGGACAGGCACCAAGCGGGTGTCGCTGGCGCGGGTGCTGGACGCCGACGCCCTGGTCGTCGACGCCGATCGGCTCTTGAGATCGGACGGCCCATCATAGATCCGGGTCGCCGCCCGCAGCCAGCCGGACCACGTCGGCCAGCAGATCCCTTGCGGCGGCTGGCAACGGATACGCCCGCCCCTACCTCAGCCCCCGCAGCGCCAGCCGCGCGGCCTCGCGCAACTCGTCCTGCCCCGCCCCGCCGCGCGCGGCGACCTTGAGGCCCGAGCGCAGGGTCAGCAGCATGCGGCCGGCGGCCTGCGGGTCGAGGGCCGCGTCGAACTCGCCCGCTGCGATCCCGTCCTTCACCCGGGCGGCGAAGGCGGCGACCACCAGGGCTGCGGCGGCGTCGTTGAGGGCGTTGATCTCGGGGTCGCTGCGGCTGAACTCGACGATCGAGCCGACGCCCAGGCAGCCGGTCTCCAGGTCGTCGGCGTCGCCCAGGCCCGCGAGCAGCGCCCCCTCCAGGCTCTCGCGCGCGCAGGCGCCGCCGGCCAGGGCCTCGCGCATCTGGGCCAGCGAGCCGCCGGAATAGCGGCGCAGGGCCTCCAGGAACAGCCGGCGCTTGTCGCCGAACGCGCCATAGAGGCTCTGGCGGCCGATGCCCATGCCCTCGATCAGGTCGCTGGTCGAGGCGGCCTCGTAGCCGTGGCGGGCGAACACCCTGATCGCGCTGGCGATCGCCTCGTCGCGATCGAATTCCGAAGGTCTGGCCATGATCGCATCCTAGCGATCTTGATCGATCAGTCCAGAATTATTCTTGACCGATCGATCCGGAATGCACAGGTTATGGACCAATCAGTCCATAACGAGGTTTCCGAGATGACCGACAACAGCTTCACTCCCCAATCCCCGGCCCTGGTGCTGGGCGGCTCGCGCGGCATGGGGGCGGCGATCGTGCGCCGCCTGGCCGCCGAGGGCCGGCCCGTCGCCTTCACCTACGCCGCCTCGCCCGGCCCCGCCGCCGCCCTGGCCGCCGAGGTCGAGGCGGCCGGCGGGACGGCGCTCGCCCTCCAGGCCGACAGCGCCGACGCGCAGGCCGTGCGCGCGGCCATCGAGGCCGCCGTGGCGCGGCTCGGGAAACTGGGGGTGCTGGTGGTCAACGCCGGGGTGCTGAAGGCCGGGACCATCGACCAGTTCGCCCTGGCCGACTTCGACCACATGCTGGCGGTCAATGTGCGCGGGGTGTTCGCGGCCATCCACTACGCCGCCCCGCACCTGACCGACGGCGGCCGCGTGATCATCATCGGCAGCAACACCGCCGGCCATATCGGCACGCCCGGCTCCAGCGTCTACGCCATGACCAAGGCGGCGGTGGCCCAGCTGGCGCGCGGCGCGGCCCTCGACCTGGCGCCCCGCAAGATCACCGTCAACACCATCCAGCCCGGCCCCATCGCCACCGACATGACCGCCGACCTGATGGACTACATCACCCCCCGCCTGCCGCTCGGCCGCATCGGCGAGGCGAGCGAAGTGGCGGGCCTGGCGGCGTGGCTGGCCGGCCCGGACGCCGGCTACATGACGGGCGCGGCCCTGACGATCGACGGGGGATGGAGCGCTTAGGCCCCTCCCGACGGCTTGCCCGACGATCGTCGTTCGCCGTAAATCGAGGATCCATCCGCCGCGGCCCGCGCCGCGCGCCCGGATGGATCCTCGGGGGAAGACGATGCTGGGACGCCTGCTGCTTTCGATGGTGGTCGCCGGGGGCGGGCTCGGCATGGCCGCGCCGCCGGCCGTCGCGCAGCCGGCGGGGGAAAAGCCCGTCTTCCTGGCCTGCTACGTCTTCAATCCCGGCCGCGACATCTCGGCCATCGCCTTCATGCCCTACCAGACCACGGCGAGCGCGTTGAAGGGCGTCGATGTGGAGGCCAAGGCGGCCAGGACGGGCGTCCAGTCCGCCGCCCCCTATCGCACGGCCCGCTGCGCCCGGTTCGACACCGCCGACGAGGGCCTGCAATGGTATCGCCAGAGCGGCTATCACATGCTCAACCGGATGGGTTACCCCAAGGGTTTCTGGCCGGAGCCGCCCGCGGGCCCGCCCAAATGGGCGGTCTGCACGCTGGAGACCTCCGGCGGGGTCGGCACGAAGCTGGCGATGTTCGTGTTCGAGCCCTTCCAGGTGGCGGCGGCCAAGGCGCCGATCCCCCGCGACGTGGGCATGCTGTTCCACCACGAGGTCGGGGCCGGCACGGTGGTCGGCGGCTACAAGCCGTTCAACGGCAACGGCTCGGGCTCGTGCAACTACTATGACGACGAGGCTTCGGCCCGCGCCCGGCGCGACCGGTGGCTGCAGAACCGCGACTATGGGATCGTGAAATTCGTCGCCTGGCGTCCGTCGGCCGACCTGACCGGGCTGGGCGCGGCGAGCGGGCCCGCGAAAGTGACCGGAACGGCCGGCGGCCCCGGCGATCCCAAGAGCACCAGCGGCGTCACCGTGACCAAGGCCGACACCTCGCTGCGCGAAGCCGGCAAGGCCTGGGACGAGCAGGTCAGGAAGACCCTGGCCGAAGAGGCCAGGAAGAAGGTGGAGCTGGCGGCCAGGAACGTCCAGGCCGACACCAAGGGCAGGCAGGAGCTGGAAGCCTTCTTCAAGGCCCGTCGCGGCAAGCGGGGCAACGCCCAATGAGCCGCGCCCTCCTCCTGAGCGCCGCCGCGACGGCGGCGATGGCCGCATCGGCCCAAGCCCAGGTCCTGACCGTCGACCTCGCGCCGCTGGCCGCCGCGCCGGCCGAGCAGCAGGCCGCCTCGGTGCTGAAGGGCGGCGCGATCTGCATCAAGCAGGGGCCGCTGACGGGCGCGGAGATGCGCCGCGCCTTCACCACCGGCCAGGCCGATGTCGGCCTGCGCGAGGAACTGAGCAAGGCCGGCGTGATGGTCAACGGCGCAGGCTTCGCGGCCGTCGGGGTCGCGGGCCTGGCCCGGGTGACCCTGGCCGACGTCTGCCTGCCCAACTACGGCTTCGCCTCGATGAACGCCGTCACCGGCAAGGTCGAGGTCGCGGTGGACTGGACCCTGACCGACCGCGCGACCGGAGCCGAGATCGGCCGGCTGTCGACCCGCGAAGCGGTGGAGGTCAAGGGCGGTACGGGCGGCCTGGCCGGCCTGGTCGACGCGGCGATCGCCGCCAACGCCCGCAGCCTGGCGGCCAATCCGGCGCTGCGGGCGGCGGCGGCCCGGCCGCTGCTGGCCTCGGCCAGGCCCCAGCCCGCGCCGCCGCGCGATCCGACGCTGCTGGTCCTGCCGCCCTGGCGCCAGTCGACCCAGAAGGCGCCCCTGGCGGTCGCTGCGCCGCTGATCGTCGAGAGCGATCTCGACATGATCGACAATCTCGACCAGTCCGAACACTTCGCCGTGCCGCTGGAGGCGGGCGAGACGCTGCGGCTGGAGGTGCTGGAGACCGGCTCCAAGATCACCATGGTCGTCGCCAATCCCGGCGGCCGCTACATCGCCGGGACCCACCCGAGGAACCCCGAGCGGCAGCTGTCGGCGACGGCCAAGACGGCGGGAACCTATGTCGTCTCGGCCTGGACCAGCGGCGATCCGCCGGTCACGCCCTATCGGCTGAAGATCGACACCGACCGGCGGCCGTACAAGCCCTGGTCGCCCCCGCCTGCGCCCGCGCCGCTCCCCACGCAAGTCGCCGCCGCGCCGACGCCCCGGGAACAGGCCGAACCCATAAAGCCGACGACCCCGCCCGCGCCGCCCCAGCCGCCCGCCCCGCTTGCGCCCCTGCCCAAGCTCGTCCCGCCGCCGGGCGTGCTGGCCGCCGAGATCGGCAAGCCGGTGCAGCGGCCGGCCGGCAAGGTCGGCGCGTCGGTCGACCTCTTCGCCTTCATCGGCGAGGCCGGCTCGGTGCTGCAGGCCACGGCCGGCGCCGCCGGCGCGGGCGGACTGTCGGTCACGCTCTACACGCCCGAAGGCGATCGGATGCTGGACGCCGACGGTGTCGACAAGACCGGGCTCAGCGCCATCCTGCCCAAGGACGGGGTCTATCTGCTGTCGGTGGGCCGCCAGAACGCGGCCAGGCCCTACCGGCTGACCCTGACGGCCGAGACGCCCGACATCTTCCAATGGAGCTTCCGCGAAAACGCCGGCTACGAGATCCTGGGCCCCAACGGCAAGGCCGCCTACTGGACCTGCTGGGCCGCGCCCGGCTCGGCCCTGACCTATGTCAGGCCCGGCGGCCAGGAGGCGACGCTAAGGGTGCTCGCGGGCGGCGACGGCCGCTGGGACCTGTCCGACGCGCCCGACTATAGCTTCACGACGAAACTGACGGGCGGGGTTTTCATCAGGACCTCCAGCACCGGCAAGCTGGAGACCTGGTCGATCCGCGACGAGAAGGAGACCGGCGCCTATCGCGGCTACTTCTGCCCGTAGGGGCGCGCCCCTACCCCTACCCCGTCGGGGGCCAGACGCTGGCGCTGACGCCGCCGCCGTTGCGGTTGGCGATCTCGAGGCGGCCGCCGAAGCGCTTGAGCAGGCGGTCGGCGGTGGGGATGCCGAGGCCGAAGCCCCCGGTGTCGCGGGCGCGGGCGGCGTCGCCGCGGAAGAAGGGCTCGTAGATGCGGGCCAGCACCTCGTCGGTGAGGCCCGGGCCCTGGTCGAGCACCTCGATGCGGGGGCCGTCCTCGCCGCTTTCCGGATCGGCAGGGATCAGGCGCACCTTGGCCTTGCCGCCGAAGCGCACGGCGTTGTCGACGATGCGGATCAGGGCCTGTTCCAGCGGGTCGCGGTGGGTGCTGACGGTCAGCGACCTGGGCCCCTCGTAGCGGGCCAGCTTGGGCCAGCGGGCGATCACCGCGCGGATCAGGGCCGGCAGGTCGACGCTCTCGGCGGTGCTGGCCGCGTGCTGAGCCCTCAGCCAGGCCGACAGCGAGCGCAGCATCTCCTCCAGCTCGTCGACATTGCCGCCGACCAGGGCGCGGATGTCCTCGGGCTCGACATAGTCCGAGGCCAGCTTCAGCCGGGCCAGGGGCGTGCGCAGGTCGTGGCTGAGCGCCTCCATGGCCCGGGCCTGGTCTTCGATCAGGCCGGTGATGCGCTGCTGCATGTCGTTGAAGGCGCGGCCCAGCTCGGCCAGGTCGGTCGGCCCCTCGATCACCACCGGCTGGGGCGGCCCCTCGCCCACCCGGCCGGCGGCCTCGGCCAGGCGGCGCAGCGGCTCGCCCAGCTGGCGCAGGGCGTAGGCCCCCAGGGCCACGCAGGCCAGGGAGAAGGCCAGGGTGGTGGCCACCGCGCGCAGGGCGATCGGCCAGGGGCGCGGGAAGTGGCGCGAGCGGAACGACAGCCAGCGGCCGTCCGACAGGCCCATGGCGCCGACGAGATCGCGGCCGCCGTCCGACTGGTCCTCCGACCACAGGCGCAGGGGGCGCTTGGCCAGGCCCGGCTCCCACTGGCGGACATAGCGGACGATGGCGTCGGCCTCGCCGGTCTCGGCCCTGGCCCGCGAAGGCGTCTGCGGCGGGGCGGCGACGATCTCGGCCTCGAGGTAGCGGGAGGTCATCACCTGGTCGAGATCGGCCTGCGACAGGCGGCTGACCCGGTCGCCCACCACCAAGAGCTCGGCGATGCGGCGGGCGTGGTCCTCGCGCAGGGTCTGGCGGTCGATCGCCTGGTAGAAGGCGACGCTGGCCGCCAGCTGCACGAAAACGATCGCCGCCACCACCAGTATGGAGCGGCCGATCAGACCCTTGGGCCGCCGCAGGATGTCTTGCACCGTCGAAGCCATGGCCAAGGCTTACACAGCCCCGCGCGCCGCGGCCACAACAGGTTGACGTCATCCGCCGTCGGACGGTCGCGCACGACCAATATTCCGGAAAGCCATGTCGTCGTTCTCCCATTTTGAGAACATTGATGCGGCATCTACGTATTGGTACGTAGTAACCACGCACGTTGTTTCGCCGTTTTTGTCACGACCGATTAACGCTCATCCCGGATGCTTGCCGTGAAATACCGGAGGCGGGCGTGCGTTTGATCCAGTTCGACAGTATTGAGGCCCAGCGCCGGGTCGGCGGCCAACTGGTGATCGGCTGCGTGGCGGCCAGCGCCGCCGTGGTTCCGATCGCCTGCCTGCTGACCGGGGCGCCGCTGCTGGTTCCGGCGGCGGGCTCGGCGGCCCTGGCGGTGCTGGTGCTGGCCGCCTACGGCCTGTGGCGCGACCGCCTGGCCCAGCAGCTGTGCACGGCCCTGGCCCTGGTCGGCCAGGTCGCCCTGTTCGTGCTGGCCTTCCGCGGCCATCCCCTGCAGGACGAGGCCCGCATGGCCTTCCTGGCGGCGCTGGCCCTGCTGGTGGCCTATGGCGACTGGCGGGTGGTGGCCGCGGGGGCGGCGGCCGTGATCGGCGTCGACCTGATCGCCGCCGGCGCCTTCCCGCACCGCCTGGCGGTCGACGAGAGCCCGCTGGCGCTGGCCCTGCGCGCGGCCATGACGCTGACCACCGCCTGGTCGCTGATCTGGCTGACGGCCGGGGTCTCGCGCCTGTTCGTCACCGTCAACGCCCGCACGCAGGCCTCCGAACGCGCCGCCCGCGCCGCTGACGAGGCCAATGCCGCGGCCCTGGCCGAGCGCGCCGCCGCCGACCGCGCCAACGCCGAGCGCGCCCGGCTGAAGGCGGCCATGGAGGCCGAGCAGACCCAGGTGGTCGAGCACCTGGCCCACGCCCTGCGCCAACTGGCCGGGGGCGACCTGACCTCGCGCCTCGACACCCGCTTTTCCGCCCAGTACGAGCCGCTGCGCCAGGACTTCAACGACGCCGTGGCCAAGCTGCGCGCGGCCCTGGGCGAGATCAGCGGCAACGCCGCCAGCATGAGCGCGGGCGTGGCCGAGATGAGCCGCGCCTCCGACGAGCTGGCCAACCGCACCGAGGACCAGGCCGCCAGCCTGGTGGAGACCTCGACCGCGCTCAGCCAGATCACCGCCACCGTCAACGAGACCGCCGACAACGCCCGCAAGGCCAACGCCGCCGCCGCCCGCGCCCGCGAGGAAGCCGAGCGCTCCGACCCCGTGGTCACCGAGGCGGTCGAGGCCATGACCCTGATCGAGACCTCGTCGGGCCAGATCGGCCAGATCATCGGGGCGATCGACGAGATCGCCTTCCAGACCAACCTTCTGGCGCTGAACGCCGGGGTCGAGGCGGCCCGCGCCGGCGACGCGGGCAAGGGTTTCGCGGTCGTCGCGCAGGAAGTGCGAGCCCTGGCCCAGCGCAGCGCCGACGCCGCCCGCGAGATCAAGAGCCTGGTGGCCGTCTCGGGCGACCAGGTGGCCGCAGGCGTCGAGCGCGTGGGCAAGACCCGGCAGGCCCTGCAGCGCATCGTCGCCCGCGTGGCCGAGATCGACGTGCAGATCGACGCCATCGCCCGCTCGGCCGCCGACCAGGCCTCGAACCTGGGCGAGGTCAACACCACCATGGGCGCGATGGACCGCGTGGTGCAGCAGAACGCGGCCATGGTCCAGGAGAGCACGGCGGCCGCCCACGCCCTCAACGCCGAGGCCGCCGAACTGGCCGCCCGCATCGGCCTGTTCCGCACCCGCGAGGAGACCGCGCCCGCCGCGAAGTCCAGCCAGTGGGCCGCCTGATGACGGCCACCGTCGCCGACTTCACGCCCACCGACCTGATCAAGCTGTTTGCGGCCACCTGGCTGCCGCTGTGCGAGCGGCTCGAGACCGCCGGCGTGCTCGACCGCGCCGAGCTGGCGAACGCCATGAGCCTGTACGTGGCGCCGGGCGAGGAAACCGCCAGCGCGGCCATGGTCGAGGCCTTGCAGATCGTGCTGCGCCGGCCAAGGCCGCAGCCCGGGCCGAGGCGCGAGCCGGCGCTGCGGGTGATCGCGGGGGGATTGGGGTAGGCGCATGAACCCTCTCCCAGAGGGAGAGGGAGGGGCCCAGGCGATAGCCTGGGAGGGTGAGGGGTTACGAGGTCGGACGATGTGCCGGCGCTCCGTCGAACGCCGTAACCCCTCACCCCGGCCCTCTCCCTATGGGAGAGGGAGCAATTCCTCACGGCCCCAACCGGCTCCTCCAACGCGGAATGGGCCAGGGCAGCAGGCCCCGGACCTCGATGGCCGGGCGGGTGATCCAGATCTAAGCCCGAAAAACCTGCGTTCAAGAATTGGCGGGCGCCGAAATATGCGCAGTCTGCGGGGTCTTCTCGAAGCGGAGGCGACCATGGCCACGACCTATTATCACGGCGCCAAGGCGGATCTTTCGGCGGGCGACCTGATCGAGGCGGGCCGGGTCTCGAACTACGGATCGCGCAAGGCCGCCGCCTTCGTCTATTTCGCCGCCACGCTGGACGCGGCGACCTGGGGCGCGGAGCTGGCTCAGGGCGAGGGGGGCGGGCGGATCTATGTGGTCGAGCCGACCGGGCCGTTCGAGGACGACCCCAACGTCACCGACAAGAAGTTCCCCGGCAATCCGACGCGGTCGTACCGCACCCGCGACCCGCTGCGGATAATCGGCGAGGTCGAGGACTGGACCGGTCATGCGCCGCAGCAGCTGGCGGCCATGCGACAGCACCTGGAGGCGCTGAAGCAGCAGGGGATCGAGGCGATCGAGGACTGAGGGGCATCACCCGCCCCCCAAAAAATCCGACTTTCCCCGCGAAGGCGGGGATCCAAGCGGGGCCTGCGGGTCGCCCACGATCACAGCCCCATCCTGAGAGGCGGCTTGGATCCCCGCCTTCGCGGGGATGCTCGGGAAGAATGGGCGGAGTTGCTGGATGCCCCCTACCCCCGCCCCGCCTCGTCCAGCACCTTGCACAGCGCCGCCGCCAGGATTTCCCAGGGCTCGCCGGGCTGGGGGTCGAGGCGGGCGCGGATGTCGCGGGCCAGGGCGGCCGGATCGAGGGCGCCGGCCGCCTCGAGCGAGCGGCACAGCGGCAGGTAGGTGGCGGCGAACAGGCGCACGATGTCCTCGCCGGTGAAGGCCGGCACGTCGGGGCCGGGCAGGCCTGGAGGATCGGAAGGACCGGCGGGCGACATCGTTGGGGGGACTCCTGGTACTGGCCGCGCCTCCTGCCGCAAGATCGCCGTTCGCGCCTTGATCAGGATCAAGGCCGCCCGCCGCGCGGCATGGGACCTGCCCCCAAAGAGGAGGAACAAGGCCCATGCCCAATGACGTCCGATCGACGCTCGCCCGCCATCACCTGGACGTCGGCGCCGACTACGTGCTGCGCAGCGCGGGCCTGCTGTCGTCGGTGTTCGACGGCGACATCATGCGGGGCCTGGTGTTCCTGACGGCGCTGCGGCTGTCGGCCCACGCGCCGCAGGACGCCTCGGGGGAACGTCCCGTGCGGCTGACGGCCATCGCGCGTTCCATGGGCCTGCCCATCGAGACCACCCGCCGCCACCTGCTGAAGCTGCAACGCGACGGCTTCACCCTGCGCGCCGCCGGCGGCGGCGTGGTCGCGGTGATCCCCGAGCGACCAGACATCGCCGAGGCCATGGCCGCCAACAGCGCCAACCTGGCCGGCCTGGCCGCGACGCTGGAGACCTTCGCCGGCTGAGCGGCGGCAACCTCGGTCGCGCTGGATCGTTTCCGCCGGACCCACGGCGGCGCGAGGAACCGATGACGGCCCGGAACGGATTGGGCGGCGCCCGCGCCCTGCTGCTGACCCTGCTGATGGTTCCGGCCGCCTGCGCGCCCAGCCCCGAGGAGCAGGCCCGCCGCTCGATCGAGAGCGGCCAGGCCGTGGCCGAGATTCAGACCTTCTTCGACGCCCGCGCCCAGGGCCTGCCGCTGGGCCAGTGCGCCGCGGTGCTGACCGGGGTGTCGCCCGTCGAGATCAGCGACCGCACCGCCCGGCTCGACACCGTCCGCGCCCTGGTCGAAGCAGGCCTGATGGAAGAGGTCGCCGGCGCCCCGGCCGGCAAGGTGCAGCTGGCCCCGACCCGCAAGGCCGCCCACTGGTTCCGCGAGCGCAGGCGCAATCGCGCCCTGCCCGCCAGCATCGAGCTCTGCTACGCCCGGCGGAAGATCACCCGCGCCTGGCTGGTGGGCGAGGACGGCAAGACCCTGAACTTCGCCTATCGGCTGGTGGACGCCCCGGCCTGGACCGGCGACGCGCGCATGCGGGCGGCCTTTCCGTTCCTGGAGCCGGCCCTGAGCCGGGAGATGGTCGCCACCGGCATCGCCCCGTTCCGCGACGGCCGCTGGTTCCTCGACCTGGCCGACGAGGGGATCACCCTGCCCGGCCACGACGAGGGCTTCTACGCCTGCCCCGACGGCCGCGAGCATCCAGATCCGGGATGCTCGCCCTAGCCGGGCCGTCGGTCAGAACCGCGCCGCGACCAGCAGCTCGAACCGGCGGCGGCGGGGGTCGCCGCGGTAGTCGTAGCCCATGTGGGCGGCCTCGGCGAGGATCGGCGGGCTGGCGTCCAGCAGGTTCTGCACGGCCAGCCGCAGATCGACCGACCGCAGCCGGCCGCCGTCCGGCAGGTCGATCCGGCGGCGGGCGACCAGGTCGACATAGGTCTGGGACGGCATGCGCGGAACCTCGCTCGGCTGCTTGAGCGGCGCCTGGACGGAGACGGCCGAATAGACCAGGTCGTAGCCGCCCAGGTACTGGACGTTCAGGTCGACGCTCAGCGGCCCGCGCGTCCACTCCACGCCCGAGACGCTGCGCCATTCCAGCGGCGAGTCGCGATAGCCGGCGCGGTCGAGCCACGGCTCGCCGCGCCGCAGCTTGGACCGCAGCACCGGCTGCCAGGTCGCCGCGCCGTACAGCCGGACCTGGCCCCGCGGCAGGGGCGGCGGCGGCGACAGGGTCCAGTCGAGCTGCAGGTCGACGGTCTCGGCGCGGGTGCGGCCGACGTTGCCGAAGCCCGAATAGATCTTGGTGATGCGGCCGGCGGTGTAGCCCAGGGCGGCGTCGGCGGCCGACAGCGGCTCGCGGTCGATCCATTCGGGATAGAGCGCCTCGCCGCTGATCGCCGCCTGGGGCGTAAGCTGCAGCGACACCAGCTCGTCGCGGATGTCGACGCGGGAGACGTCGATCGACAGGCGCGGCCCGCGCCGCCCCTCGGGATTGAACACCACGCCGGCCGACAGGGTGCGGCCCTTCTCCTGGCCGACCTTGTGCGAGCCGCCCCGCGCCTGGGTCACCGGCCCTTCGGCCAGGGTCGAACGCCCGCCGCGCCGGGGATCGACGAGCCCGGCGTCGAGGATCGGGATCAGCACCTCCTGCAGGTGACGCAGGTCCGGCGGGCTCTCGCCGGTGGCCAGGCTGGCCCGCAGCATCAGCCATGAGGCCGGCAGGGCCCGGGCGCCCAGGGTGAAGACGTCGGCCCGGTGGCGGGCGCTCGCGTTCGGCGGACGCTCGCCCGCGCGCAGGGCGTTCAGCGGATAGGTGGTCTCGACGTCGTCGCGGCGCAGTGCGGCCTGCAGCTCCAGACCCCGCAACGGCGCCAGGGCGGCGTCCTGGGCGACCAGCGGCGCGCGCAGCTCCGCATAGGCCGAGCGCACCTCCACGCCGCGCTCCAGCACCGGCGTGGCCCGCGGCGCCCCGTTCCCCAGAATATAGGCCTGCGTCGCCGGCGCGTGCTCGCGGCGGAACTCACCCAGCACGGTGAGGGTGAGCGGACCGCCCGGCAGGTCCAGCAGCGGGCCGGCCGCCCGCAGCGCCGCGTTCACGAAGCGGTTCTCCAGCCGCGACCAGGATCCGTACGGGCTCAGATAGGCGCCCAGCGCGGTCTGCAGCGCCTCGTAGTCGCCCAGCGGCAGGACGAAGGGCCGCGGACTGGGCCCGGTCGCGCCGTACCACAGGGCCAGATAGAGGTCGTTCAGCTGGATCCCCTCGTTGGTCACCCGCACGGCGTCGTCGCGGGTCTCCAGCACGGTGCGCCCCACCGTGTAGTCGGCGGCCGCCTGCCAGCGCCCGGGCAGGGCGGCCAGCGCCCCGCCGGTCAGGCGATAGGTTTCGACGCTGCTCTGGCTCTTCCTGACCAGGCTCTCGACCGGAAAGCTGATCAGCACGGTGTTGGCGAAGGGATTGTCGCCCGCGTCGCCGTGGGTGGGGGTCGTGGTGCGCGATTGCGGCAGGTAGGCGAAGGCCTTGTTGCTCAGATAAAGGCCGTCGACGAACAGCTCCAGGCGATCGCTCGCCTGGTGGCGGACATTGACCAGAAGCGAGCCCGACCGGGGCGTGCTGACCAGCGAGGTGTCGGCCCCCGCCAGGCCCGGCGGCTGCTCGGTCGACAGCTTGCCGGCGTTGGCGACCAGCACGGCGGCGCGCTCCTGGTCCGTCCCCGAGAACCCGATCGGCAGCAGGGTGAAGTGACTGGGCAGCACGGTCCCGCCCAGCCGCGCGTCCAGACGCAGGGGCTCGCCGCCCCAGCTGCGCACCACGATGGCGTTCCGGGCCGTGGCGTCGGACAGGTAGAAGGAGGGAAACTTGGCCGCCTGCCGCTGCAGCGACTGATCGGCATAGTCTCGCCGGCCCGCCGTCAGCGGCCGGGCGGCGGCGTAGGACCCGGCCAGCATGACGTCGGTCCGCCCGTCGTTGGGCGTGAACCCGGCCCGCAACTCCAGCCGCGCCCGTCCCGCATCGCCCCGGCTGGACAGGCCTGTCACCAGGGTGAGGTCCGCGCCCCGGTAATCGCGATCGAGCACCAGGTTGACGACCCCGCCCACCGCGGCCGGACCGTGGATGCCCCCGGCCGTGGCCGTCAGGGTCTCGATCCGCTCGACGAGGCCCAGCGGAACGGCGTTGAGGTCGGCCTGGCCGAAACCGGCGTTGAGGGTCGGCAGGCCCGGCAGGCGGCGGCCGTCGACCAGCACCAGGGTCCGCTGGAGCCCGACGCCGCGCAGGTCGATGGCCGAGTTGGCCGCGGCCCCGCCCAGCACGTACTGGGAGGGGGATATGACCTGGCCGTTGGACGGCATGCGGTCGCGGAACAGTTGGTCGAGATTGTCCTGCGGGGCCATGGCCAGCTCACGCGGGCCGGCCACCTTGTAGGGCTGGATGTCGTTCTGGGTGCGGCGGATGCCGGCGTTCTGGGTGCGGCGGCCCACGACCAGGATTTCCGAGACCGCCCCGTCGCCGGGATCGGCCAGGGCCGTAGGCGGTCGGCGCACAAGCACGCGCGAGCCGTCGCGGGTGACGCGGTAGTCGAGATCGGCGCCCGCCAGCAACGCCGTCAGGGCCTGGTCCGGGGTCAGGCGGCCCCTGACGCCGCCGACCCGCAGGCCGCGCACCAGCTCGTCGCTGAACAGGATTTCCAGACCCTGCTCGCGGGCCAGCTCGTCCAGGGCGTCGCCCAGCGGGCCGGCGCGCACGTCGACGCGGGCCGGACCGGCCATGGCCCGCGCCTCGTCCGGCGTCGCCGTCAGAACCGCCAGCAGCGCCCCGGCAAGGCCGCCCGCCAGTCTGCCGCGCTTTGGTCGATGCACCCCTTCCCCCAGGCAGGCATGCGCCCGGCCCCGAGGACGGGGCGCGAGCCAGGATTGAGCAAGCAACAGGGACTGCAACGATTGATAGCGTTACCGGCGCAGCCTGGCCAGCCCGCCCCCACGCGACGGGTCCCCTACGTGGGGGCGCCCCGGAAAGCGGCAGGACCGACCGGCGATCAGCCCCTTACGCCACAGCTCCCGCCATCACCCGCAGCTCGTAGACCACCGCCGGCTCGTCGCCCGCCTCGATGCGCACGCGGGCGGGGGTGGTTCCGGGCGGCAGGGGGATCTCGGCGGTGAAGAAGCCGTCGCGCTTGCCGGCCGGGGTGGTGAACGTGCCGACCGGCGCGCCGTCGATCAGCACCTTGGCCGACTGGCCCACGTCGGCGCCCCAGTAGACCAGTTGCAGGGTCAGAGGGCCGGCGCGGCGGGCCAGGGTGGCTTCCAGCCAGCCGCCGCCGGGGTTCAGCTTGCGGCCGCTGCGGCCGTTCAGCTGGATGATCTCGCCGTTCGCGGCCGCGACCTTGTGGTCGACCTCGGGCTGTTGCTCGCCCAGATAGACCGTGTCGACGGTGCGGGCGACGGTGTCGATGCGGGCCTGCTCGGCCGCCAGGAAGGCCTGGCCCTCGGCGTCCCAGCGGGCCTTGGTGAAGGTGGGGACGTAGACGGCCGTGCGGTTGTCGTACTGGGCGAAGAACGGGCTGAAGACCACCGGGGCGCCCCGGGCCGTGCGGGCGGCGTAGGCGTGCGGCGCCTGGCCGGTCTTGCTCAGCAGGGCGGCGGGCGCGCCGTCGCCCACCAGGGCCGGCGCGGTCGCCTCGAAGGGCCGGTCGGCCGGTCCCACGTCGGCGGCCAGCACCAGCGGCCCCGAGACGAAGGCCACGAGGTTGGGATCGTCCGGCGTCGGCTCGGCCCGCAGGGTCATCGGCAGGAACAGGGCGATGCGGTCGCCGGCCTTCCAGACGCGCCGGATCCGCAGATAGCCGTCGGCGCCGCCGCGCCCCATGGACCTGCCGTTGAGCGTGACCTGCGGGACCGCGCACCAGGCCGGCAGGCGCAGGGCGATCTCGCGCTCCTCCCTGGGCGCGCGGGCGATGGTCAGGGCGACCTGGCCGTCGGCGGGATAGCGGGTGGCCAGGTCGATGGCGAAATCGCCGCCTGGCAGATCCAGCGTCGAGGGGATGAAGAGGTTCAGATAGAGCGCGCCGTCGGCGCCCTGCCACCAGATGCTGTCGGCGTGCTTGGCGTGGCTTTCCATGCCCGAGCCGACGCAGCACCAGAAGCTGTCCTCGTAGGTGGAGTAGCTGCGCCGCCCGCCCGCGGCCATCGGCATGAAATAGACGAACCGGCCGTCGCCGGGCCGCTGGTGGGCCATGATGTGGTTCAGTTGGGCGCGCTCGTAGTAGTCGAACAGGGCGCCGTCGGGCTTCCAGCTCCACAGCTGGCGGGTCAGCTTCAGCATGTTGTAGCTGTTGCAGGCCTCGCAGGTGGTCTCGGCCATGTGGCGGGCGATCTGGCGCGGCTTGCCGAAGTGCTCGCGGTCGGAATTGCCGCCGATGACGTAGCTGTGGTCGCGGGTCACCGCCCGGTGGAAGAACCGCGCGGCCGTCGCCTCGGCCGGATCGTCGCCGGCTGCCTCGTAAAGGCGCGCTAGGCCGATGACCTTGGGGATCTGGGTGTTGGCGTGCAGGCCGGCCAGCTCGTCGCGCTCGGCGGCGATCGGGTCGAGCACGGCCCTGTGGCGCAGGCGGCGGGCGACCTTCAGCCAGCGCTCGTCCCCGGTCAGGGCGTAGGTCTGGGCGTAAGCCTCGTTGATGCCGCCGTGCTCGGTGACCAGGATCTTCTGCACCTGCTCGTCGGAAAGGCCGTCGATCACCCCGGCGAAGTAGCCGGCGACCCCGACCGCCACGTCCAGCGCGCCGGGCGTGGCGGCCAGCTCATGGGCGTCCAGCAGGCCGGCATGCACCTTGTGCCAGGTGTAGACCGGCACCCAGCCGTCGTTGAGGCTGAAGCGCGAGGAGCGGATGTCGCCCCGCCGCAGTTCCTCGAACACCTGCTTGCCGCCGACCGGATCGTCCTGGTTCCAGCGGGTGGTCCCGCCGACATAGCCGTCGCCGTGGGCGGCCTGCACGCGGGCCAGCTCGGCGACCGTGTAGGCCAGGCGCGCCCGCAACTCCGGATCGCCGGTGTTGGCCACCTGCAGCGCGCAGGCCGTCAGCCAGTGGCCCAGGGTGTGGCCGGCGATGCTCTGGGCCTCCCAGCCGCCATAGACCGGCGCCTTGACCGGCAGGCCCGCGCCCTTGTGGAAGTTGTGCAGCAGACGGTCGGGCGACAGCGAGACCAGATAAGCGCGGTTGGCCGCCTGGGCCTGGCTGAAGATCGACGGCTTCAGCGCGACATGGCGGGCAGCCACCGGTCGGGCGACGACGCGGGCGGGGTCCACGGCCAGGGGCGCGGCGACGGCGGCCCCGCCGGCGAAGGCGAGCGCCGTCGACGCCAGCAGGAAACCCCGACGGGTCAATCGAGGTCGCCTCATAAATCCCCCAATAATTTGTCTGATTATTTTACACGAAAGCACGACTAGCGTCGCGGCTCAAGAACACCGCATTTGCCGCCAAGAGGTCAGTTTTTCGGGATTCAGCCTCAGAGAGCTTCATCAGCCGCGCATGAGAGATCATTCGCACGTGACACTCCAGACAACATTTGTCGGACAAAGATGCCACACATATGAAAGGTCGGAGCCAAAAGCCGCCGCACGACAAGCCCAACCATATGTGGCCAACCCAGGTAACTACGCAGGATAAATCTGCGATAGTAAGGGCTGAAGTGGCAGTCACGACACTGGAAACACGCGCCTTGAGTGCTTTATAAAAAATACAATCAAAGCTTCACAAACCGCCGCGCGTTGGATAGGAACGCCCTGTCTAAGAGTTGTGCGGGTGCCGAACTAGAGGAGCCCTCTGGGCAGTGGGGGCAGCACCCATCACCCGCACCCATCAACCAGGGCCCGATGTTACTTTCGTGGATCACCATCGCCGAGGTGGGGCTGGACGCTTATGAGAGCATTGGTGGCGATGCGCACCTCCGCCTACAGCCCAACCCAGGCTTTCTCAAAGAGATCAGCATCGGCGACACCCGGGCCTACCGCCCATGGGCCGTCATTCCAGACCTGAGTGTATGGCAAGCCGTCGTCCGCGACATCAACCAAGCGTTCGGCGGCCAAGCCAGCGGAAGAACGTCGACCTTAACATTGACCGATCCAGGTCAAATCAATGCGCGACGCTATACCTTCTCGATTAGACTATATAGACCTAACATTCTAGCCATAGAAGTGAGACTACTTGACTCGATAGATTGTGATCTTGCAGAAGCATTCGCCGTCCGCGAACTCGCCGTTCACAGAGCAGCGTCGCGGGTGGTCGACCTGCTCATCGGGATCGTCAAGTCCGGAAATTTACACGATATCGAGCTGAGAAATTCGCGCATCGAGCGCCCCATCATTTACTTTCCGGTCGATATCGACCCGGCGGCGTTCGAAGACTGGAAGGAAGAAAATAAGCGATTAATTGCAGGATTGGCCACAAACAATAAGAAATGGAAGTCTCAAGATCCTGATTTCGCCGACAAAATTTTTGACGCAAATCGCGAAATAGACATAAAACATTCCTCCCACGCGCTTTCCATTGTGAATAAGCAAGGAATTGTAACCGCTTTCACATCACAAGAGGAAACGGTTCGCATCGACATGATGCGCGATCACGAAAAACGTATTGTTTTCCTTGAATTCGCCCTTGCGCTTCATAAATTTTCGACGAAATTTCCGAGAATTAGGGAAAGTAATGAAAATTTGGCAGACTTTCTATATTATCTAGCAAAGCCAATGCTACAAGAAAATGCCATTATTCCGAAATCCGTTAACGGAACGCATATATGGTCAGTAATATCTAAAGACCTAGCCCTTCCAGATTCGATCGGAAAAATATCCACACATACAGCTTCAATTATAGAATCAAAATTCCAATATTTCTCCACCCTTAGCGAAGAAGATTTCGATCACATGGACTTCCTTGACCATGTGCAAGATTCAATTCGCCGGCACGGGAAGTGGCCCCTGGAAAGACTCTATGAAAGAAGACCATTTCTATTCTGGGCGATAACGACCCTTATTGCAATTGGACACCTGGTAGTAAACGTCGCATCAAAAATACACCCACTCCCTCGTTAGCCGCCCCAGAACCTCCCGCCTCCCACTTAACCAAAAACCGACGTTTCGGGCTCATGGTGGAACCCGACAGCTTCCGGCGGACTTCGATCGGGAGCCTGGGGGTTTGTGATCTTGGGGTTCGGCCGCTTGGACATCGCGAGCGATCGCGCGGCGCTGTGGCGTCGCTGGCGGCGGCCGACGGGGCTGACGGTCGCCTATGTGGCGTCGATGGCCTACAGCCTGTTCCTGACCGGCGCGGCCCAGGAAATCGCCACCATCTGGACGGCCAACGCCGTCATCATCGCCGGGCTGATGACCCTGGACCGTCGGCGCGGCGCGATGCTGCTGGCGGTGACCAGCGTGCTGCACCTGCTGCTGAGTCTCGCCACCAGCACCAGCAGCGCCTTCGCCCTGGCCGTGACCCTGCTCGACGGCGTGCAGATCGCCGCCACGGCCTTCGCCCTGCGCCTGCTGCGGTTGCCGGGCAAGGTGCGCAACATGCGCGGCCTCCTGGTGCTGACGGCGGTGTCGGCGGTGTTCACGGCCGTGACCTCGATCGCCGTCAACGGCGTGGCCTCGGTGGTCGAGGGCGGCGGTTTCTGGACCGGCTGGAGCGGCTGGACCACCAGCAACGTGCTGGGCGTGGCCATCGCCCTGCCGACCATCCTGATCCTGCTTGACCGTCGCCACGCCGAGGCCTTCCCGGTGCGCGGCTGGCTGGAGCCGGCGGCCGGGCTTGCGATCATCGCGGCCGTGTCGTGGACCGTGTTCACCGGCCCGCCGCAGATGCGGGTGCTGGTGTTCGCCCCGGTGCTGCTGGCGGCGTTCCGCGGCGGCCCGCGGGCGGCGGCGCTGTCGGTGATGGCCGCCCTGGCCTTCGCCATTCCCGCGGTGCTGTCGATCGTGGGGCTGGACCCCAAGGCCGCCGCCGAGCCGATGCGCCATCTGCTGCTGTTCCACATCGTGCTCTATGCGGTGAGCATGGCCGCGGCCCTGGCGCTGAGCCGCCAGGCGCGGCTGTCGGCCTTGCTGGTGCGCCGCCAGGCCGCAGCCCGCGCGGCGCAGTCCCGGGCCCAGGCCGCCAACGCCGCCAAGTCCGACTTCCTGGCCACGATCAGCCACGAGATCCGCACGCCGCTGAACAGCATTCTGGGCTTCGCCGCCCTGGTGGCCGAGGACGCCGAACTGTCGCCCGAGAACCGCCGCCGGCTGGACCTGGTGGGCCGCGCCGGCCGCTCGCTGGCCGAGATCGTCGGCGACCTGCTTGACTTCGCCAAGGTCGAGGCCGGCCGCCTGGAGCTGGTTCTGTCCCCCGCCTCGCCCGCCGCCCTGCTGCGCGACGCCGCCGCCATCATCGCCCCCGACGCGCAGGGAAAGGGCCTGAGCGTGACCGTCGAGGTCGAGGGGCTTGCCGGTCCGCTGGGCGTCCAGGACCCCGAGGCGCTGTTCGCGCTGGACGAGACGCGCCTGCGCCAGGTGCTGCTGAACCTGCTCAACAACGCCGTGAAGTTCACGACCCAAGGCGGGGTGACGGCCCGGCTTTCCATCGGCCCCGAGCCGGGCCTGCTGCGCTTTTCCGTGGCCGACACCGGCATCGGCATCGCGCCGGAGGTGCAGGCCCGCCTGTTCCAGCGCTTCTCCCAGGCCGACAGCTCGATCAGCCGCGCCTATGGCGGCACCGGCCTGGGGCTGGCGATCAGCAAGGCCCTGGTCGGCCAGATGGGCGGGACGATCTGGGTGGAGAGCGCCCTGGGCGTGGGCGCGGTGTTCCACATCGCCCTGGAGGCGCAAGCCGCCCAGGCGCCCGAGCCCGCCGAGGAGTCCTGCCCCGAGCGCGCCGCCGCCCGGGTGCTGCTGGTCGACGACCATCCGATGAACCGCGAGCTGGGCGACGCCCTGCTGACCCTGGCCGGCTGCCAGGTGTTCACCGCCGAGGACGGCTTCCAGGCGGTGGACGCCGCCCGCACCGGCGGCTTCGACCTGATCCTGATGGACGTGCACATGCCGGGGATGGACGGCCTGGCCGCCGCCCGCGCCATCCGCGCCCTCGACGGGCCGGTCGCCGACACGCCGATCCTGGCCCTGAGCGCCGACGTGCTGCCCGAGCAGGTGGCCCGCTGCCGCGCCGCCGGCATGGACGGCCACGTGGCCAAGCCGATCCGCCGCGACGAGCTGCTGGCGGCGGTGTCGCGGGCGTTGAGCCAGCCGCCCGGGCGCGACCGAACGTCGCATGATGGCGCGACACACGGAAAAAGCGTCGCGCCTTAACGCTTTTTCGGGGCCGGCGTGATGGGTGGAGGTTTCCGGGGGCCCTGGCCGCCGGAAGGGGGACGAGGGGTCTTGAACGCACGCGCCGACCGACAAGCCGACACCGCGGCCGTCCGCTGGGGACTGCTGGTCGCGCTGGTCTGCGCCTATGTCGGCTCGTTCCTGTTCAGCGACCTCCTGACCCGCGACAGCAACGGCATGCCCTCGCTGTGGCCGATGAACGCCATACTGGCGGCCGGCCTGCTGCGCATGGACCCGGTCGGGCGGCGGCTGCTTCTGGCCATCGCGCTGGTCACCAACCTGTCGGTGCACGCCCTGGCGGGCGACCCCTGGTTCGTCATCGCCGTCTACACCGCCTGCGACATGACCGAGAGCCTGGCGGCCGCCGCCCTGACCCGGCGGCTGCGCGGCGCCCGGCCGTCGATCCGCAGCGTGCGCCACGCCCTGATCCTGGTGGCGGCGATGCTGCCGATCACCATCACCGTCGCGGCCATCGGCTCCAGCGTCGCGGCTCCCGCCGCGGGGGCGCAGCTGTGGCCGTTCTTCGCCGCCTGGGCGGCCTGCAACAGCATGGGCATGATCATCGCCCTGCCCGCGGCCCTGGTGATCCTGGACCCGACCAACGAGGAGGCCTTTCGCCGGCCGCCGGCGGTGCAGCTGGGGCTGTACGCCATGGTGGCCGGGGCCACGGTGTTCGCCTTCCTCAAGCCGGCCATGCCGATGCCGTTCCTGATCTTTCCGGCGGCAATGCTGGCGGCCTTCCAGCTGGGTCCGCGCGGCGCGGCCTGGAGCGCGGTGATCGTCATCGCCATCACCGCCCCGATGACCGTGGCCGGCGACGGCCTGGCCCGCCTGGCCCCGCGCTGGGCCGAGATCGACCGCATCCGCCTGGTGCAGGCCTTCGTCACGACGATCTTCTTCACCTGCCTGGCGGCCGCCCTGTCGCTGTACAAGGAACAGCGGCTGAAGGGGCTGATGGCCCGCCGCAGCGCCGCCGCCCGCGCCGCCCGCGCCCGCGCCCAGGCCGCCGGCAGGGCCCGCACCGACTTCCTGGCGACCATGAGCCACGAGATCCGCACGCCGCTCAACAGCGTGCTGGGCTTTGCGAACCTGCTGGCCGAGACCGAGGACGGGCTCAGTCCCGCCGGCCGCCGCAAGCTCGAGCTGATCGCCCAGGCCGGCGGCTCGCTGGCCACCATCGTCGACGACATTCTGGATTTCTCGCGGCTGGAGGCCGGGCGCGTGGAGCTGCGGCCCGAGGCCGTCGACCCGGCCGCCCTGCTGGCCGACGCCGCCTCGATCATCGCCCTGGACGCCCAGGCCAAGGGCCTGGCGCTGTCGGTCGAGGCCGACCTTCCCGACGGCTTCGACTACGCCCTGGATCCGGCCCGCCTGCGCCAGGTGCTGCTGAACCTGCTCAACAACGCCGTGAAGTTCACGTCGAGCGGATCGGTCAGGGCCAGGGTGGCGCTGGAGACGACCTATCCCGGCGGGCCCGAGCGCCTGCGCTTCACCGTCGCCGACACCGGCATCGGCATCGCGCCCGAGGTGCAGAAGCGCCTGTTCCAGCGCTTTTCCCAGGCCGACGGCTCGATCAGCCGCGCCTTCGGCGGCGCCGGCCTGGGCCTGGCGATCAGCAGGACCCTGGTCACCCGCATGGGCGGCGAGATCGGCCTAGACAGCGCCCTGGGCAAGGGCGCGACCTTCTGGTTCACCACCCCGGCCGAGCCGGTCTGCGCCGCCGACGTTCCCGCCCCCGAGCAGGAGGCCGCCGCCCGGGTGCTGCTGGTCGACGACCATCCGATGAACCGCGAACTGGGCGCGGCCCTGCTGACCCTGGCCGGCTGCGCGGTCGAGACCGCCGAGGACGGCGACGAGGCCGTGCGCGCCGCAGCGGCCGGCGACTTCGACATCATCCTGATGGACATCCACATGCCGCGCATGGACGGCCTGGCCGCGGCCCGCGCCATCAAGGCCCTGCCCGGCCGCGCCGGCCGCGCGCCGATCATCGCCCTGTCGGCCGACGTCATGCCCCAGCAGATCGAGCGCTGCCGCCAGGCCGGGATGGTCGACCACGTCGCCAAGCCGATCCAGCGCGACACCCTGATCGCGGCGCTGAACCGCTGGATCGGGGTGGAGACGAAGGCGGCGTAGGGGGCGGTCGTCGCTCGGCTTCAGGCCCGTCCTTCCTCGCTGAGCCTGAACCTGAGAAGCGTGACCTCCTCCTGGGCTTCGGCGAGCTTCACCGAGGTCTCGCAGAAGCGCCATACCTCCTGATCCAACCGGCGCTGAACCAGCAGGAGCTCGGTGGCGAGCTCGTCGGCCAGCCCGGCGCCTCGAGAGCCCCAAACCGCCACGCCCAATATGACCGCCATCAGGCCGCCGACGAGCAGCTTGGCTTCCCCCATCAGGTAGACAAGCCTGTCTTCGCGAGCCTCGGCGATCCTGGCCCGGCGGACGGCGGCCTTGGCCCGCGCCGCCGCGTCGTCCTGCGCCCGCCAGGCCTCTTCGACGCCGGCCGGCTTCGAACCGGCGATCTCACCCACGGCCCGGGGGGCGACTGACGCCGCCGCCCGAGGATCGCTGGGAAGGATGCGATTCACATCCCGAATGAGGAAGCAAACACCGAGGAAAAAGATGCTCGTCGCCACGAACATCAGCAACATCCGGAACTTCACGACAACCCCGTATCAACCGCCCCGCGCCCAGCCGCTGGCGGACAGCCCTCAAAGATCGCGTTCGTCACAGGCGGGCAAGCCCTACCGGTAGAAGAAGCCCTCGGCGCTGGAGGCCTCGACCCGCTCGCGCGTGACCGCCCCGCCGGCGCCGACCTGCGCCCCGTAGACGGCATAGGCCTCGCCCTTGCCCGCCTCCCAGGTCACCCGGTGGACCACCAGGCCGAAGCTCTCGCCGTTGCAGCGGCTGTAGGCGCGGTAGGCCGCGCCGCGCATGTTGAGGAAGGCCTCCGCCTGCGCCGACAGCGCCACCGGCTTGCGGTCGACGGTCAGGGCCGGCGCCCTGGTCACGCCTTGCGAAAGCGCGATCGCATGCGGTCCGCACTGGCCCTCGTAGCTGAGGCCCTGCGGCGCGGCCGCCTTCAGCTCGACCCCGGAAACCACCGCCGGCTCGGCGTTGGCCAGCGCGCCGGCCAGATAGAGCGCGAGAAGCATGCGTCGATCCCTCCATCCTCACAAGGGCCGCAACCTGACATGCAGGGGCCCCGCGCAACTCTCGCAGAGAGTCCGATAATCGTTCAACCCCGGCGCGCGTTTTTCCTTGCCAGCCAAGGAAACAGCGCCGTTGGTCGGATAGTCGACGCTACCAAAACCCATTGCGGCAAAGCGTCACAGAAGGCATTGGTCCCGAAACTGAAACCGTTGTTCGGCGTAGAAACCGGGGAAAACGGGGTCAAGAATGACGCGAAGCGCCGCCCTACAGGAGACCCGCCGCCAGACGGTGCTGCTGCTCGTGCTGACGGCCGCCTTCGCCGCCGCCCAGCTGTTCAGCGACGGCCTGACGCGCGGTCCCACCGGCGTGGCGGCGCTGTGGCCCGGCGCGGCCCTGCTGGCCGTGGGCCTGATGGCGCTGGGCCCGCCGCGCCGGCTGATCCTGACCGTCGTGATCGGCGTCGTCCATTTCGCCCTCTGCCTGGCCTTCGGCGACAGCCTGGAGCGGGCCGTGGTGTTCACCGCCGTCAACCTGGCCGAGGCCTGGGCCGCGCGCGAGGCCGTGCGGCGGGCCTTCGGCGGGGCGGCCCGGGTGCGCACCATGCGCCACCTGGCCCTGCTGGTGACGGTGACCGTGCCGGTCGTGGCGGTGACCGCCGCGATCGCCGCCGGGCTGATGAACCTGCTGGACCACGCGCCCTTCGTTTCGCTGTGGCGCGACTGGTTCGTCAGCGGGTCGCTGGGCATGGTGCTGATCGTGCCGGCCGTGCTGGTGCTGATCGACGCCGAGCACAAGCGCACCTTCCACCGCTCGCTGGGCGAGCGGCTGGGCCTTTTCCTGCTGATGGCGGTGCTGACGGCGGCGGTGTTCCACGACACCCGCGCGCCCCTGCCCTTCGTGCTGTTCCCCGCCGCCATCCTCTGCGCCTTCCGCCTGGGGCCGCGCGGGGCGGCGGAAGCGGCCCTGACCATCGCCGTGGTGTCGCTGCCGCTGGGGGTGTGGAACATCTGGCTGGGCCAGCTGCTGGCGCCGTGGGATCCGGTCCAGATGACCCGGCTGATCCAGTGCTTCGTCACGGTGGTCTTCGCCACCGCCCTGGCGGCGGGCCTGGCCCTGGCCCAGCAGGAGCGGCTGCGGCGCCTCCTGGTGCGGCGCGAGCAGCTGACCCGCGCGGCCCGCGCCCGGGCCCTGGCCGCGGCCGAGGCCAAGACCGAGTTCCTGGCCACCATGAGCCACGAGATCCGCACGCCGCTGAACAGCATCCTCGGCTTCGCCCAGCTGCTGGCCGGCCGCGACGACCTGCCGGCCGACGCCCATCGGCAGGTGGGCATGATCGACACCGCCGGCGCGGCCCTGCTGACCGTGGTCAGCGACATCCTCGACGTGTCGCGCGTGGATTCCGGCCAGGTCGAACTGATGCTTCAGCCGGCCTCGGCCTCGGCGGTGCTGCACGACGCCGTCGGCATCGTCCTGCCCGAGGCGCAGGCCAAGCACCTGAGCCTCGAGATCGACGTCATCGACCCGGTCGGCGGCCTGCACGACCTGGACGCCCTGCGCCTGCGCCAGGTGCTGCTGAACCTGCTCAACAACGCCGTGAAGTTCACCGAGCGCGGCAAGATCGTCGCCCGGCTGATCGTCGAGCCCGGCGAGGTCGAGGACCGCCTGCGCTTCGAGATCGCCGACACCGGCGTGGGCGTGCCGATCGAGGACCAGGCGCGGCTCTTCCAGCGCTTCGTCCAGCTCGACAGCGGCGCCACCCGGGCCTATGGCGGGGCTGGCCTGGGCCTGGCGATCAGCAAGTCGCTGGTCGAGCTGATGGGCGGGCGGATCGGGGCCGACAGCGCGCCGGGACACGGCTCGTGCTTCTGGTTCGAGGTTCCCGCCGCCGAGGCCGAGCCCCTGGCCGCGCCGGCGACCGAGGTCGCCCGCGATCCCAAGGCCGCCCGCATCCTGCTGGTCGACGACCATCCGATGAACCGCGAGATCGGGGTTGGTCTGCTGCGCCTGGCCGGCTGCCACGTCGAGACCGCCGAGAACGGCCGTCAGGCCCTGGCGGCGGCCGCGCGCGGCCATTTCGACATCATCCTGATGGACATCCACATGCCCGAGATGGACGGCCTGGCCGCCACCCGGGCCATCCGCGGCCTGGAAGGCCCGGCCGGCCGCGTGCCGATCATCGCCATGAGCGCCGACGCCCTGCCCCAGCAGGTGGAACGCTGCTTCGCCGCCGGCATGGTCGACCACATCGCCAAGCCCGTGCAGCGCGAGGTGCTGTACGCCAAGGTCGGGCGCTGGCTGGAGGCGGGGGAATAGCTGCGGCCTTTCCCTTTTCTTCCCGTCATTCCCGCCCTTGTGGCGGGAACCCCTGGTTCCGCTTGCACGTGCGACGCCAGCGGACTGCTCAGCAGTCCGCCCCAACTGCCCTTGCGGCCGATAGAGGGGTTCCCGCCACAAGGGCGGGAATGACGGGAGATTGAGGGGGCCGCTCACACCTGTCGCGGAACGGGCGTCCATTCGAAAACCGCGTCGTACAGATCATCCCAAAGCGGATTGTCGCGCTCGATCAGGTTGATCTTCCACTGGCGCGGCCAGCGCTTGATAGAGGTTTCGCGCTGGATGGCCTCGGTCATGACGGCATGGACCTCGTACCAGACAAGACGGGTCAGTCCGTACTTGCGAGTGAAAGCCGAGCCGACGCCTTCGCGATGCTGGACGATCCGGGTTTGGAACTGCGCGGTGACACCTGTGTAGAGCGTGCGGCGATAACCATCGCTCATGATGTAGACGGCGATCCAGGCGGTGTTGAGGTCCCTGGGACGGCTCCGGTCGACGAACCCAACCATAAGTTCTTATTTTGTTCACGACATTTCTTTTCCTCCCGTCATTCCCGCCCTTGTGGCGGGAACCCCTCTGTCAGCCGCAAGGACAGTGGGGGCGGACTGCCGAGCAGTCCGCTTGCGCCGCACGTGCGAACGGAACCAGGGGTTCCCGCCACGAGGGCGGGAATGACGGGAGATTATGGAGACGGGCTTTGCCTAGCGGATCGCCCCCGCTAACCTCCGCGCCGCATCGTACCGGGGGATCCGCCATGACCTTTTCGCGCCGCGCCGTGACCGCATCGGGCCTGGCCCTGCTGGCCGCCGCCTGCTCGCCGGCCAAGAAGGACGCAGCCCCGGGCCTGACGAAGCTGAAGCTGGCCACCGACTGGCGGGGCCAGGCGGAGCTGGGCGGCTACTACCAGGCCGTGGCGACGGGCGAGTTCACCAGGCGCGGGCTGGACGTCTCGATCGTCCAGGGCGGGCCGGGCGTGAACGTGCCCCAGCTCCTGGCCACCGGCGCGGTGGACATCGGCGTCGGCTCCAACAGCTTCATCGTGCTGAACCTGGCCAAGGAAGGCGTGCCGGTCAAAGCCGTGGCCGCCTACATGGACAAGGACCCGCAGGTGCTGATCGCCCACCCGGGAACCGGGGTCGCCAGCATCGCCGACATGAAGGGCAAGCCGATCCTGCTGTCGGACGCCTCGGTGACGGCGTTCTGGGTGTGGCTTAAGGCCAAGCACGGCTTCACCGACGCCCAGGTGCGCAAGTACAACTACTCGGTCGCCCCGTTCCTGGCCGACAAGAGCCTGATCCAGCAGGGCTACGCGACCTCCGAGCCCTATCTGATCGAGAAGGCGGGCGGGGATAAGCCGGCGGTGTTCCTGCTGGCCGACGACGGCTATCCGGCCTATGCGTCGTTCGCCCTGGTGACCGACAAGATGATCGCGGAAAAGCCCGCCCAGGTGCAGGCGATCAGCGACGCCATCGCCGCCGGCTGGAAGAGCTATCTCTACGGCGACGCCAAACCGGGCGACGCGGCGATCCTCAAGGACAACCCCGAAATGACCCAGGACCTGCTCGACCAGGCTCGGGACAAGATGCGGTCCTACGGCATCGTGCCCAAGGACGGGATCGGCGCCATGACCGACGCGCGCTGGGCGCAGTTCTTCGAGGTGGCCGCCGACCAGGGCGTCTATCCCAAGACCATGGACTACAAGCAGGCCTACAGCCTGGCGTTCCTGCCGAAGTGATGCGGGGCTTGCGAGCAAGCTCCCTTCCCCCTCGATGGGGGAAGGGCCGGGGATGGGGGTGGCGCGGCGGTCCGACCGGACACGGCGTCGACGCCCTTGCGCTCAGTAGTCACCCCCACCCCTGCCCCTCCCCCATCGAGGGGGAGGGGTCGTGACCACGATCGCTTCCCTCTCCGCCGTCGAGGTCGACTATCCGCGCGGCCGGGCGCTCGGCCCCGTCGACCTGGCGCTGGCCGCCGGCGAGGTGACGGCGCTGGTCGGGCCGTCGGGGTGCGGCAAGTCGACGGCGCTGCGGCTTCTGGCCGGGCTGGAGCAGCCGACGCGCGGGACCGTCGCCCGGGCCGCCGGCAAGGGCGAGACCTCGGTGGTGTTCCAGGCCCCGACCCTGGCGCCGTGGATGAGCGCGGCGGCGAACGTGGCCCTGCCGCTGGAGCTGGCCGGGGTTCCGGCGCGCGAAGCCAGGACGAAGGCGCGCGAGGCGCTGGCCCGAGTGGGGCTGGACGGAGCGCAGGACGCCCGGCCGGCCCAGCTGTCGGGCGGCATGGCCATGCGGGCCTCGCTGGCCCGGGCGCTGGTCACGGCTCCCCGCCTGCTGCTGCTGGACGAGCCCTTCGCGGCCCTGGACGAGATCACCCGCCGGGCCCTGGCCGACGACGTTTTGGCCCTGTGCGCGGCGCTGTCGCCGGCCGTGGTGTTCGTCACCCACAATGTCGAAGAGGCCGTCTACATGGCCGGCCGGGTGGTGGTGCTGACCCCGGGTCCGGGCGTCGTGGCCGGCGAGGTGCGGGTCGAGGGTCCGCTGATGCGGCCGGCGGGGTTCCGCACGACGGTGGCGTTCCGCGAGACGGTCGAGGCGGTTTCCGCGCTGCTGGAGGCGGGTCGGTGACAATTCTCCCAAGCCCCTTCCTTTCTCCGAGTTTCCCCGCGAAGGCGGGGATCCAAGCTGGCTTTCCAGAGCATCTGCGAACGTCGGCTTGCGTGTCGGACTCGGCTAGGGTCCCCGCCTTCGCGGGGAAGCTCGGTCTTTGGAGCGGTTCAGGGAGACTCGCCCCATGACCCGCCGCCTCGCCCCCATCCTGTTCACAGCCTTCCTGCTGGCCGCCTGGGAAGGCGCCTGCCGGGCGCTGCACGTGCCGGCCTATCTGCTGCCGGCCCCTTCGGAAGTGGCCAAGGCCCTGGTCGAGGCCGGGCCGCTGCTGGCGCTCAGCGCCTGGGGCACGCTGTCGACGGCGCTGGCGGGGCTGGCGCTGGCCGCCCTGGTCGCCCTGGCCCTGGCGTTCTGCGCGGCCCTGAAGCCGATCGTCGAGGACGCCTTCGCCCCCGTCGCGGCGATCCTGCAGGTGACGCCGGTGATCGCCATCGCGCCGCTGGTGACCATCTGGGCCGGCATCGACCATCCGGGCCGCGCGGTCACCGCCCTGGCCGCCGTGATCGCCTTCTTCCCGATCTATTCGGGCGCGATCGCCGGGCTGAAGGCGGCCGATCCGGACCTGTCGCGCCTCTTCGACCTCTACGGCGCCGCGCCCTGGCAGCGGCTGTGGCGCCTGCGCCTGCCGTCGGCCCTGCCGGCCATGCTGGAGGGGCTGAAGGTCGCAGCCGGCCTTGCCCTGGTCGGCGCGGTGGCGGCCGAGTTCGTGGCCGGCTCGGGATCCAGCCAGGGCCTGGCCTGGCGGATGCTGGAAAGCTTCAACCGGCTACAGACCGCGCGCGGCTTCGCCGCGCTCGCCGTGCTGGCCGCCATGGGCGTCGCGCTGCACGCCGCCCTGGCCGCGGCCGAGGCGCGGCTGCTGGCCTGGTGGCGGGGGCGCTGAAAACCCTCTCTCTTGGAGAGAGGGAGGGGCCCGCCGCGCAGCGGTGGGAGGGTGAGAGGTTTCACCCTCGGCCGGAAAATCCCGATTCCTTCCGTTGCGACGCCTCGAAGCAAACATTCAGGCTCGGCTGCATGGACAAGACCGTCAACGCCCGCCGCCTGCGTCGGGACCAGACCCTGGCAGAAAAGACCATGTGGGCGCTCGTTCGCAACCGCCGGCTGGGAGGGTTCCGTTTCCTGCGGCAACTTCCGATCGACCGCTACTTCGCCGACTTCGTCTGCGAGGCCGGCAAGCTTGTCGTCGAGCTGGACGGCGCCTCGCACGAAGGGCGCGAGGACTACGACGAACGCCGCACCGAGACGCTGGAGCTGTTCGGCTACGTGGTCCTGCGGTTTCCCAACGAGCGGGTGCTGAGCGATCCTGGCGGGATTGGAGATGAGATCCTGACGGTGCTTCAAAGCGGCCGGCGGTGAAACCTCTCACCCTCCCACCGCCTGCGGCGGCGGGCCCCTCCCTCTCTCAAAGAGAGAGGGAACAATAGTCGCATGTCCGACGGTTCGCACGGCGCCGTTAGGCGGCGATTAAGCGGCGTCGGCTAAGGGTTCGAGACTGGAGAAACTCCGTCCGGACCGGCATGCGCCTCGTTCTGCCCCTGCTGCTGCTCGCCAGCGTCGCCGTTCCGGCGCACGCCGACGACGTGCGCGAGAGCCGCTACGGGCCGCGCAGCCCGCGCGCCCAGGCCGCCGCCTCGGCCTATCGCGGGCCGATGCTGGGCTGGGCCGGCAAGGTCGAGGCGCCCATGGCGCCCGCCGCAGCCGACACCGCTTCCCGCGCCGTCGAACGCCCCGCGCCGTTGGCCGCCTGGGCCGGCTACGCCAACGCTCCGGCCGCGCCGCAGATCCAGCAGCCGCAACCGCAGCAGCGCTACGTTCCGCCTCACCCCCAGGCCCCGCAAGGCGCCCTGCCGACCAGCCTCTACAGCCCGCCCGTGGCCGCCGCGCCGATCGCCCCTGCCAGGCCCGCCGCGCCGCGCGTCTATCCGTCGAGCGAGCTGGCCGGCGGACCGCCTCCCGTGCAGCCGCCCCAACCGCGCCCGGCCCCGGCGCCCGCTCAGGTCGCCGCCGCGCCGGCCTACGCCAATCCCCGCGCCGCCGAGGGCCTGGCGCCGCGCACCTATTCGGTCGGCCGGATGTTCGGCCTGACGCCGGACCAGATCGCCGCCCCCGGCCCGCCCAACACGGTGCTGATGGCGGTCGACCCGGCCGCCGTGGCCACGGCTCCGGCCGACGACGAGCCCCAGCACGGCTCGGCCGACTGGCTGGCGGAGGCCGCCCGGGACGCCGGCCGCGACACCTCGACCTCGGCGTCGCGCAAGAAGAAGACCACCGCCCAGGAGAGCGATTTCTGATGCTGCAATCGCGCCTGCACGACCTGATCGCCCTGGCCGACGAGCCGTCGAGCGCCAAGCGCCGCGAGCTGCTGCGCGGGGTGACCGACCTGTTCTTCACCGGCGACGACCACGGCGCGGTGGAGATGGGCCTGTTCGACCAGGTCATGGGCCAGCTGGCCGGCGAGATGGAAGAGGCCGTGCGTGTCGAGCTGGCCGAGCGCCTGGGCCAGTCGGCCGCGCCGCCGCCGAGCCTGGTGCGCAACCTGGCCGCCGACAGCATCGCCGTGGCCCGCCCGATCCTGACCGGCGCGGCGCCGCTGTCGGACGCCGATCTGCTGCACGTGGCCCAGACGCAGGGCCAGGAGCACCTGCGGGCGATCTCCAGCCGGGCCCACGTGCCCAGCGCCGTCTCCGACGCCATCGTCGCGCGCGGCGACGACGACACCCTGGGCGTCCTGATCCGCAACGAGGGCGCGGAGCTGTCGCGCCAGGCCCACGAGACCGTGGTCGACCGCGCCCAGGCCAATCCGGCCCTGCACGAGGCGGTGATCGACCGCCAGAGCCTGCCGATCGACCTGCTCAACGAGATGTACTTCGTGGCCGAGGCGCGGCTGCGCGACCGGATCATGGCCCGCAACGAAAGCGTCGACCCGACGGTGCTGGAGGCGGCCCTGGCCGCCGGCCGCAACCGCCTGGCCGCCCGCGACGGCGCCCTGCCGGCCGACTACGACGCCGCCATGCACGAGCTTGGCCTGATCCAGGCCCGGGGACGGATCACGCCCCAGGCCCTGGCCAGCATGCTGCGCGCCAAGCAGACGACCCTGTTCCTCTGCGCCCTGTCGGACATGGCCGACATCGACTTCCACACCGCCCGCAAAATCCTCGAGCGCAAGGAGCTCGACGGCCTGGCCGTGGTCTGCAAGGCGGCCGATTTCGACCGCGCCCTGTTCCTGACCTTCGCTCTGCTGATCCTGGATCCGTCCGACGAGGTGATGGGCAAGGCCAAGGCCTATGGCGAGCTCTACGCCGCCCTGCCCCGCGAAAGCGCCCTGCGCACCATCCGCTTCTGGCGCCTGCGCCGGACCACGGGCGCGGTGGCGGCGGCTTAAAAACCCCTCTCTCATGGAGAGAGGGAGGGGCCCGTCGCCGCAGGCGATGGGAGGGTGAGAGGGTACGCCCTCTCGGATAATTCTCGATCCCTCGCTTCGTCATCCCGGCCGTAGCGTAGCGGAGAGCCGGGACCCAGGGGCAGGCGCATGACGTCGGCTACCGCCTGGCGGCGAACCCTGGCGCGGCGCCCGCCCCTCCTGGGTCCCGGATAAGCGCTGCGCGCTTTCCGGGATGACGAGCGGGTTGGCTTAGGGGCGGAGCCCTATCTTGAAACCCTGAAACCTCTCACCCTCCCGCGCCTGCGGCGCGGGCCCCTCCCTCTCTCTCAGAGAGAGGGATCAGGAACGAAAAAGGGGAACGCCTTGCGACGCTCCCCCTTTCCGGTCTTGGGACCACCTCCCCCAAAGGGGGAAGCCTTAGAACTCTTCCCAGCTATCCACCGCCAGGGCGGCCGAGCCTTCGGTGGCGAAGGCGGCGGCGCGGGCCTGGGCGGCGCGGGCCGGGCTGGCGGCCGGGCGCGAGGCCGGGGTGGCGGCGCGCGGGGCCGAGGCGGCCATGGCGGCGCCGGCGACCTTGAAGCGGCCGACCTGGACGGCCAGCTCGCCGGCCTCGCCCTTCAGCGAGTGGGTGGCGGCGGTGGCTTCTTCCACCATGGCGGCGTTCTGCTGGACGACCTGGTCCATCTGGTTCACCGCGACGTTCACCTGGTGCAGGCCGGTGGACTGCTCCTGGGCGCTGGCGGCGATCTCGCCGACCAGGGCGTCGATGCTGGCCACCTGGTCGACGATGGCGCGCAGGGCCTCGCCGGTCTGGCCGACCAGGGACACGCCGGCCTCGACCTGCTGGGTCGAGGTCGAGATCAGGCCCTTGATCTCCTTGGCCGCTTCGGCCGAGCGCTGGGCCAGGGCCCGGACTTCCTGGGCGACGACCGCGAAGCCCTTGCCCGCGTCACCGGCGCGCGCGGCTTCGACGCCGGCGTTCAGGGCCAGAAGGTTGGTCTGGAAGGCGATCTCGTCGATGACGCCGATGATGTTGCCGATCTGGCCCGAGGACTGCTCGATGCCGGCCATGGCGCCGACCGCCTGGTCGACGATGCGGCCCGAGCGCTCGGCGCCGGCGCGGGCGCCGGCCACCAGGCTGGAGACTTCCTTGGCGCCCGAGGCGGTCTTGCGGACCGTGGCGGTGATCTGGTCGAGGGCGGCGGCGGTCTCTTCCAGGCTGGCGGCCTGCTGCTCGGTGCGACGCGACAGGTCGTCCGAAGCCTGGGCGATCTCTTCCGAACCCGCGCGGATGCCGCCGGCGGCGCCGTTAATGCCGCGCATGGCTTCTTCCAGACGGGCGGCGGCGGCGTTGAAGTCGGTCTTCAGCTGCTCGGCGTCCGGGGCGAAGGCGGCGGTGATGCGGAAGGTCAGGTCACCGTTCGACAGGTGACCCAGGGCCTCGGCCAGGGCCGACACGGCGACGGCGTCTTCCTGGGCCTTGCGGGCCTTGTCGGCCTCGACGCGGGCGCGCTCGGCCTCGGTCATGCGGCGCTGTTCGACGGCCTCGTCTTCCAGGCGCAGCTTGTGGATGGCGGCGTCCTTGAAGCTCAGCACGGCCTGGGCCATCTGGCCGACCTCGTCCTTGCGGCCGACGGCGGGGACTTCGATGGTGTTGTCGCCCGAGGCCAGGCGGCGCATGGCGGCGGTCATGGCGGCCACCGAGGCGCCGATGGTGCCCGACAGCATCCAGCCCATCAGGCCGGCGATGACCAGGGCGGCCACGCCCCCCAGCACCAGCGACAGGATGGCCAGATCCATGGCCGACTTCATCTCCTTGGCGCGCAGGGCGACGCGCTCGGCGGCGGCGTCGGTCAGTTCCTGCTGGACGCTCCGGATGTCGGTCAGGCTCTTGCGGCCCATCAGTTCGCCGGCGGTGATCCGGCCCATGACCGGATCGTTGTCGACCGCCGTCTGGGCGGGCTCGGCGATGGTCTTGCGCCAGACGCCCACAGCCGCGCGCAGGCGCTGGATGCGGGCCTTCTGTTCGGCGATCGTGGTCTTGCCCTCGAAGGCGTCCAGCGCCTTGTCGAACTGGGCGGCGTTCTCCTTGTAGGCCGTGGCGAATTCGGCGTCGCCAAGCAGGGCGTAGGCGCGCAGGGCGTTCTGCTGCTCGAGGACCAAGGTCATCATCTCCTCGGCCTCGGTGGCCAGGGAAAGGCTGCGCTGAGTGGAGACCGAGGCGTCCTCGATGCGCTGAAGGCTGGTGAACACCACGGCCGAAGAGGCCACGAAGGCGATGATCAGGGCGCTGAACGCGATCCCCAGCTTCGCCGATATCTTCAGGTCGTTGAAACGCATTTCGCCCAGGTCCCGACTTATCTTTTGATAAGCCAAGGAACTGGGCGAAAAAACTTAAGCAGAAATTGTAAAACGCCGAAATAACGGCGCTATTCTACTTAATCAGATGCGACACAATACCGCATCACCCATCTGAACAGTGGTCAGTTCTCCACCGAGATCACGGGTACGCGCGCCCGAATCCAGGGCGCCCTTGACGGCGGCGAGCAGGCGGTCGGCGGCTTCGACCTCCTTCAGCGACCAGCGCAGGGCCATCTCGAACGACAGGATGGCGGCCAGCGGATTGGCCAGGCCCTTGCCGGCGATGTCGGGGGCCGAGCCGTGGATCGGCTCGTAGAGGCCCGGCTTGTTGGGATCGCCGATGGCGGCCGAGGGCAGCATGCCCAGCGAGCCGGTCAACATGGCCGCGGCGTCCGACAGGATGTCGCCGAACAGGTTGTCGGTGACGATGACGTCGAACTGCTTGGGGGCGCGCACCAGCTGCATGGCGCAGTTGTCGGCCAGGATGTGCTCGAGCTCGACGTCCGGATATTCGCGGGCGTGCAGCTCGGTGATCACCTGCTTCCACAGCAGGCCCGACTCCATGACGTTCGACTTCTCGGCCGAGTGGACCTTGTTCTTGCGGCCGCGGGCCAGCTCGAAGGCCACGCGCCCGGCGCGCTCGATCTCGCTGGTGGTGTAGAGGGCGGTGTCGTAGCCCTTCTTCTGGCCGTCGGGCAGCACGTCGATGCCGCGCGGCTCGCCGAAATAGACGCCGCCGACCAGCTCGCGCACGAACATGATGTCCAGGCCCGAGACCAGCTCGGTCTTCAGGCTGGAGGCGCCGGCCAGGGCCTCGAAGCAATAGGCCGGGCGCAGGTTGGCGTAGACGTTCATCGCCTTGCGCAGGTTCAAGAGGCCCGCTTCCGGGCGCAGGTGGCGCGGGGCGTCGGCCCACTTGGGACCACCGACCGCGCCCATCAGCACCGCGTCGCTGGCCAGGGCGCGGTCGCGGACCTCGTCGGTCAGCGGCGTGCCGTGGGCGTCGTAGCTGGCGCCGCCGTAGATGGCTTCCTCGACATTCAGGCTGGGCACGAGGGCGGCGGCCACGCGGCGCACCTCCGCGCAGACTTCCGGACCGATGCCGTCGCCGGGGAGCAGGAGAAGCGTAGCCATTTCAGATCTCGCGATAGTCGGAAACGTCGAAGGACGACATGCGGCGGTCGTGGACGCCGTGCTCGGCCTGAGCCGCGCGCCACGCGGCCATATGCGGCGAAGCGCGGTGGAAGGCCAAGGCCGCTTCGTCGGTGAAGTGCTCGAAAACCCGGATCAGCCCCGGATCGAGCGGATCCTCCGACAGGGCGTAGGCCAGGCAGCCCGGCTCGCCGCGCGATCCGGCCACCTGGGCGGCCATGTGCGGACGCAGGGCCTCCAGGCGCTCGGGCGCGAAGCGGATGGAGCCGGCGAGGATCAGGGTCATTCGAAACTCTCCCCCTTCCCCCTTTGATGGGGGAAGGGTCGGGGATGGGGGTGGAAGCCTGTCAGGATGTAGCGCGAACCCAGCCGCCGCGGTCACCCCCACCCCAGCCCTCCCCCATCAAGGGGGAGGGAGCGCGCGTTCAGGACTCCAGCCAGGGCTGGCCGATGGCGCGCTTGCTTTCGAAGACGTCGATGTCGGTCGCGTGCTGCAGGGTCTCGCCGATGGCGTCGAGACCCTTGAGCATCTTGGCCTTGCGGACCGGGTCGATCTGGAAGCTGAAGGTCTTGCCCGAGGGCGAAACCACCGTCTGGGCTTCCAGGTCGACGCTGACCATGTGGTTGCCGCCCTTGGCCTCGTCCATCAGGACGCTGACCTCGTCGGCCGCCAGCACCACCGGCAAGAGGCCGTTGTTGAAGCAGTTGTTGTTGAAGATGTCGGCGAAGCTGGTCGAGATCACGCACATGATCCCGAAGTCCATCAGGGCCCAGGGAGCATGTTCGCGCGAGGAGCCGCAGCCGAAGTTGTCGCCGGCGATCAGCACGGACGAGCCCTTGTACTCCGGGCGGTTGAGCACGAAGTCGGCGATCTCGTTCCCGTTCGGATCGAAGCGGAAGTCGAAGAACAGGCCCTTGCCCAGGCCCTCACGCTCGACGGTCTTGAGGAACTGCTTAGGGATGATCTGGTCGGTGTCGATATTGGCCAGCGACAGGGGCGCCGCGCGGCCGTCGAGACGGGTGAAGGCTTGCATCAGTTCGTCTCCGACAGCAGGGTCCGCACGTCGACCAGGTGGCCGGCGATCGCCGCCGCCGCCGCCATGGCGGGCGAGACGAGGTGGGTGCGGCCGCCGCGGCCCTGACGGCCCTCGAAGTTGCGGTTGCTGGTCGAGGCGCAGCGCTCGCCCGGCTCCAGACGGTCGGGGTTCATGCCAAGGCACATCGAGCAGCCCGGCTCGCGCCAGTCGAAGCCCGCGGCCTTGAAGATGGCGTCCAGGCCTTCGGACTCGGCCTGTTCCTTCACCAGACCCGAGCCCGGCACGACCATCGCCTTGACGTGCGGGGCCACCATGCGGCCGTGCAGGAAGGCTTCCTGCACCACGGCGGCGGCGGCGCGCATGTCCTCGATGCGGCTGTTGGTGCACGAGCCGATGAAGACGCGGTCGATGCGGGCTTCCGAGATCGGCTGGCCGGCGGTCAGGCCCATATAGTCCAGGGCCCGGTGAGCGGCGGCGCGCTTGTCGGCGGTGGCGAAGCTTTCCGGCTCGGGGACGTTGCCGGTGATCGGCACGACGTCTTCCGGCGAGGTGCCCCAGGTGACCATCGGCACGAGGGCCGCGCCATCGATGACGACGGTGCGGTCGAAGACGGCGTCCTCGTCGGAGAAGAAGGTCTTCCAGTGGCTGACGGCCATGTCCCAGGCCGCGCCCTTCGGCGCGGCGGGCTTGCCCTGCACATAGGCGAAGGTGGTCTCGTCCGGCGCCACCAGGCCGGCCTTTGCGCCGCCCTCGATGGTCAGGTTGCAGAGGGTCATGCGGCCCTCCATGGTCAGGCCGCGCACGGCCTCGCCGGCGTATTCGATGACATAGCCGGTGCCGCCGGCCGTGCCGATCTCGCCGATGACGGCCAGGGCGATGTCCTTGGCCGTGACGCCGGGACCCAGCTGGCCGTCGACGCGGACCAGCATGTTCCTGGCCTTCTTCTGGCGCAGGGTCTGGGTGGCCAGCACGTGCTCGACTTCCGAGGTGCCGATGCCGTGGGCCAGGGCCCCGAAGGCGCCGTGGGTCGAGGTGTGGCTGTCGCCGCAGACGATGGTCATGCCCGGCTGGGTGCGGCCCTGCTCGGGGCCCACCACGTGGACAATGCCGTTGCGGATGTCGCCCATCGGGAAATATTCGATCCCGTTGTCGGCGACGTTGCGGCCCAGCGTCTGGAGCTGAAGACGCGCTTCCTCGTCCTGCACGGCTTCGACGCCGGCGGCCTGGTTCTGCGTCGGCACGTTGTGGTCGGCCACGGCGAGCGTGCGGTCCGGACGGCGCACGGGGCGACGCGCGGCGCGAAGGCCGGCGAAGGCCTGCGGCGTGGTCACCTCGTGGATCAGGTGCAGGTCGATGTACAGGATGGCCTCGCCGTCGGTTTCGTTGACGACGTGGGCGTCCCAGATCTTGTCGTAGAGGGTCTTTGTTGCGCGGGTCATAGCGACCCGCATCTAGGCCTGAAGCGCGGGCGCGTAAAGCGAGGAAGCGCCAAAAATCCGCTGTGTGATCGCCGCGCAGCGATCGATCCTGCCCCGAGGGGATGCTGAAACAACGTCCAGGCGCACATTTCTTGCCCCGAAGCCTGACCCCTGGTCGTGGAAGCGCGAGCCCGCGGCGGTCGCCTTGGTCCCCATCCGGCGGGACGAGGACCATTGAACGCAACCTCGAACGACTAAGGGCGCGCCGGTCGTAGTGACCTGTCGGCGCGCCCTGGCATCGTTTGTACACTCCAGGGGCCGATGGCTCCGCCTGAAGAGGGCCGTCCACTAGAAAGGAGACGGTCTGGAAGCCCGCCGTGTCTGAACAGCGAGGGTGAAATCATCATGCCACAGAACAACGGTCCGTCAAGATGCGTGCTTATGCACCAAGCTTGACCATTCAACGGGCCGGGGTCTTGGCGCCTTCCTCGCGGACACGCTTGAGCAGCCCCTCCCACGAGCCCTTGGGCACGGGACGCATGCTCAACAGGATCTGGTCGCCCCGGCCGTCGCAGTTCCAGTCGGCGAGCACCAGCCCGGTCCTGGGCACGTAGAAGGCGCCGGCGTCGATCACCCGGTCGCCATCGCGGTCGACATAGAGCCGACCATTGACCTTGTAGAAGGTCATGCCGTGGATCGAGCGGACGAACCTCATGTTCGAGCGGCGGATCCAGTCGCCGCCGTAGCCGCCGGCGAAATAGATGCGGATCTCGTTGAGGTCGACGCTCGTCCCGCGCCGGCCGTTCGGCGCCAGCAGCTCGGGCTCGTCCCGGGTTCCAGGCAGGTCGGGAGTCGTCACCGCCGCCCCGGCGCTCGCCAGCACCGCTACAGCCAGCAGGCCGGCCGCCTTCATCACGCGCCGCATGCGCCCTCCCCGTCGCTCGCCCCAGGATTGCGCGGCGCGGAAGAGGGAGCAACCGCAAAAGCAAAAGGCCCCGGCGTTTCCGCCGGGGCCTTCGAACACTTCGCCGTAGCGAGCGAGCTGCTTATTCGGCGTCCTTACGGACGTTGACGCGCTCGGCGATACGGGCCGACTTACCGCGACGGTCGCGCAGGTAGTACAGCTTGGCGCGACGGACGACGCCGCGACGCTTGACTTCGATGCTTTCGATGCTCGGCGAGAGCAGCGGGAACAGACGTTCCACGCCTTCGCCGAACGAGATCTTGCGGACGGTGAAGCTCTCGTGGACGCCGGCGCCCTGACGAGCGATGCAGACGCCTTCGTAGGCCTGAACGCGCTCGCGCTCGCCTTCCTTGATCTTCACGTTGACGCGCAGGGTGTCGCCGGGACGGAATTCCGGGATCGCGCGGACGGCCAGCAGACGGGCCGATTCTTCTTGCTCGAGCTGAGCGATGATGTTGATCGCCATGATCATTTCTCCTTGGGCTTACCCGTTTTCGGGCCGCCTTTTGCCTGTTGATTGGCGAGATGCGCTTCCCAGAGATCTGGACGCCGCTCGCGGGTCGTTTCTTCACGCATACTGCGCCGCCACTGGTCGACCTTCTTGTGGTCGCCCGACAGCAGCACCTCGGGGATGTCGAGCCCTTCGAACGTCCGCGGTCTCGTGTACTGCGGATGCTCGAGGAGACCGTCCTCGAAGCTTTCTTCCAGCGTGCTCTCGATATTCCCCAGCACACCCGGGGCAAGTCGAACACACGCCTCGATCACCACCATCGCCGCCGCCTCGCCACCGGCGAGAACCGCGTCTCCGACGGAGACCTCCTCGAACCCGCGAGCGTCGAGCACCCGCTGGTCCACCCCCTCGAAGCGGCCGCACAGCACCACGACGCCAGGCGCCTTGGACCATTCACGAACGCGCGCCTGGGTCAGGGGCCTGCCCCGGGCGCTCATGTACAAAAGCGGCCGCCCATCGAGCTCCAGGCTATCCAGCGCAGAGGCGATGACGTCCGCTTTGAGCACGGCTCCCGCGCCGCCACCCGCGGGGGTGTCGTCGAGGAAGCCGCGCTTATCCTTGGAAAAGGCGCGAATGTCCAGTGTTTCCAATCGCCACAGGTCGGCCTCCTTCCAGGCGGTCCCGATCATCGAGACGCCGAGCGGGCCGGGGAAGGCCTCGGGGAACATGGTCATGACGGTGGCGGTGAACGGCATGGGCGCGGTTTAGCGGGAGATGGGGGGATTGTCTGCTCCTCCCTCGCGAAGCGGGGGAGGTGGCGCGGTGCGGATACGCGCCGTGACGGAGGGGGCGACGGCCGGCACGGCGCCCAGTCTCGGGGGGGGGGGGCCCGCGGCGCGCCCCCCCCCCCCCGCCCCGGGCGCCCCGCCGGCGCGCCGCGCGCCCCGAGCGCCACCCCCCTGGGGGGGTGGTGTCCGCGACGGGGAGGGTGGGGGGAGTAGCTGATGACGATCCACCGCCCAGAAAGCTGAAAACGTCCCCCCTCCGGCCCTCCGGGCCACCTCCCCCAGAGGGGGAGGATCCTCGCTTTTTGGAAAACCGCCTCACATCTGCTATATCCCCGCCTCGACCCCGCACATTCCTCGAATTTCCCGGACCGCCCCTTGAGCGTCACCCTCGACCTGTCCCGCGTTGCGCCCGCTGAAAAGGCCGACGCGGCCAAGCCGCCCGTCAACCTGTCGGGCCTGACCCGCCCGCAGCTGATCGCCGCCCTGACCGAGAGCGGCGTGGTCGAGCACGGCAAGGCCAAGATGCGCGCCACCCAGGTGTTCCGCTGGATCCACCATCGCGGCGTCACCGACTTTTCCCAGATGAGCGACGTGGCCAAGGAAACCCGCGCGCGGCTGGCCGAGACCTTCACCATCGCCCGCCCCGAGGTGGTCGAGCGCCAGGTCTCCAAGGACGGCACCCGCAAGTGGCTGATCCGCATGGCCCCGGGCATCGAGGTCGAGACCGTCTATATCCCGTCGGTGGGCCGGGTCGGGGCGCTGTGCGTGTCCAGCCAGGTCGGCTGCACGCTGAACTGCAGCTTCTGCCACACCGGCACCCAGCCGCTGGTGCGCAACCTGACCACCGCCGAGATCGTCGCCCAGGTGCAGATCGCCAAGGACGACCTGGCCGAATGGCCGTCGGACAAGGAAGACCGCCTGCTCAGCAACATCGTGTTCATGGGCATGGGCGAGCCGCTCTACAATCTGGGCCAGGTGGCCGACGCCATCGAGATCATCAGCGACAACGAGGGCATCGGCATCTCGCGTCGCCGGATCACGGTGTCGACCTCGGGCGTCGTGCCGATGCTGGAGAAGCTGGGCGATACGACCCAGGCCATGCTGGCCATCAGCCTGCACGCCACCAACGACGAGCTGCGCGACGTGCTGGTGCCGCTGAACAAGAAGTACCCGATCGCCGAGCTGATGGCCGGCATCCGCGCCTATCCGGGCCTCTCCAACGCCCGCCGCGTGACCTTCGAGTACGTGATGCTGAAGGGCGTCAACGACAGCCCCGACGAGGCCCGGGCGCTGGTCAAGCTGATCAAGGGCATCCCCGCCAAGATCAACCTGATCCCGTTCAATCCCTGGCCGGGCAGCCAGTACGAGTGCTCGGACTGGGGCGCGATCGAGACCTTCGCGGCGATCCTCAACAAGGCCGGCTACTCCTCGCCGATCCGCACCCCGCGCGGCCGCGACATCCTGGCCGCCTGCGGCCAGCTGAAGAGCGAAAGCGAAAAGGTCCGCGCCAGCGCCCTGCGCAAGCTGTCGATGGCCGCCATGGCCGGCATGCTGGAAGACGACGCCGACGACACGGCGTAATTTCCCTCTCTCATGGAGAGAGGGAGGGGCCCGTCGCCGCAGGCGATGGGAGGGTGAGAGGGTACGCCCTCTCCCATTAAAACAACCTACCCTCGTCATCCCGGAAAGCCCGCAGGGCTTATCCGGGACCCAGGGGACTGGGCTCTGCGGCCAACTCAAGCGCCCCAGCGGACGCCGATGCATTGCGGCGGCCCCTGGGTCCCGGGTCTCCGCTGCGCTCCGCCCGGGATGACGGCCTGAACAGGCCGGCGGTGAAACCTCTCACCCTCCCACCGCTCCGCGGCGGGCCCCTCCCTCTCTCAAAGAGAGAGGGTTCGACGCTCCAAAGGCGAGCCCCCTACGCAAGCCTCGCCAACCCGTGTTAGAGCTTGCCCCTCAAGTCCCAGGGGGTCGCGTAAACATGCCTCAGATCCAGTCGCCCGAGATCCAGGCCTTCGCCAACGGCCTGCTGACGACCCTGACCCATGTGGGCGTGACCATGGCGATGCTGATCGCCGGGGCGGCGATCTACATCCTTCTGACCCCGCACCGCGAGATCAAGCTGATCCGCGAGGGCAATGCGGCCGCCGCCCTGTCGCTGGGCGGCGTGATGACGGGCCTGGCCATACCGCTGGCCGCCTCGCTGGCGGCCTCGACCTCGGTGATCGAGATCCTGCTGTGGGGCGTGGCGACGCTGGCGCTGCAGCTGCTGGTGTTCCGCCTGACCGACATGATGCTGAAGGGCCTGCCCGAGCGGATCAACGAGGGCGAGGTCTCGGCCGCCGCCCTGCTGGTGGGCGCCAAGCTGGCCACCGCCATCATCATCGCCGCCGGCGTGGCGGGCTGAGAGCAAGGGGGCTGACGGAGCGGGGCGCGTGCATTTCCCCAAGCTTCCAGACTGGCTGGTCTACGGCGCCGTGGTCGCCGCCCTGCTGGTGGTCGCCATCGGCCGCCAGGAGCGCGCCGACGCGCCTCCGCCGCCGCCGCCGGTGCCCGGCGAGGAAGGCGTGCCGCTTGGCCCGGCCTCGCCCTTCGACCCGTCGATCGTGGTGCAGGTGCCCGACAAGCAGGAGCCGGCCTCGGGCACGGCCTTCTCGGTGGGGCAGAACGGCGTCTGGCTGACGGCCCGCCACGTGGTCGACGGCTGCAAGCAGGCCGCCATCCTGGTCGCCGACGGACGCGGCGTGGCCGCGCGGGTGACCATCGACCCGCGGTTCGACGCGGCCATACTGACCACCGAAGGCGGCGCGCCGGCCATGCCGGTCAATCTCGGCGACCCGCGCAAGGGCATGCGGGCCTTCCACCCCGGCTTCCCGCAGGGCCACGCCGGCGAGGTGGCCTCGCGCCTGATCGGCCGCGAGAACCTGGTGATCCACGGGCGCGGCGCGCGCACCGAGCCGGTGCTGGTCTGGGCCGAGGTCGGCCGCACCGACAATCTGAAGGGCACGCTGGCGGGCCTCTCCGGCGCCCCGGCGCTGGACAGCGCCGGCCGCGTGATCGGCGTGACCGTGGCGGAGTCGCCGCGTCGCGGCCGCATCTACACCACCGCCCCCGAAAGCCTGCGCACCCTGATCGCCCGCACGCCCCGCCGCGGCGGCGACGCCAGCATCCCCGAGTTCGCCCCGGGCGAGGCCATCACCACCGACAACTACGGCCGCATCGCCGACGGCCTGCGGCGGGATCTGCGCGTGGCGCAGGTGGTGTGTTTGGCTGTCTAGCCCTCTCCCCCTGCGGGAGAGGGTGGCCTCCCGAAGGGAGGTCGGGTGAGGGGTCGCACGAACGGAAACGCCGCGAAAGCCGATCAGCTTTCGCGGCGTCCTGCATTTGAGAGACCCCTCATCCGTCGGCTTACGCCGACACCTTCTCCCGCAAGGGGAGAAGGATCAGCTTACGGCCACTTCACCTCGGGGGGCATGGAGCTGAGGATCGACTCGGTGTTGCCGCCGGTCTTCAGGCCGAACATCGTGCCGCGGTCGTAGAGCAGGTTGAACTCGACATAGCGGCCACGCTGGATCAGCTGCTGCTCGCGCTCCTCGGGCGTCCAGGCCTCGTTCATGCGGCGGCGCACCAGGGTGGGGTAGATCTCGAGGAAGGCCCGGCCGACGTCCTGCGTGAAGGCGAAGTCGCGCTCCCAGTCGCCGCTGTCATGGTGGTCGTAGAAGATGCCGCCGATGCCGCGCGGCTCGTTGCGGTGCGGCAGGAAGAAGTACTCGTCGCACCAGGCCTTGTACTTGGCGTACCAGTCCGGATCGTGCCTGTCGCAGGCGCGCTTGTAGGCGGCGTGGAAGTCGATGGCGTCGGGAAAGTCCTGCTGGCGCTGGTAGCCCAGCAGGGGGGTCAGGTCGCCGCCGCCGCCGAACCAGCCCTTGGTGGTGGCGATGAAGCGGGTGTTCATGTGCACGGCCGGCACGCGCGGATTGGTCATGTGCGCGATCAGGCTGATGCCGGTGGCGAAGAAGCGCGGATCCTCGGCCGCGCCCGGCATGGTCTTGGCCATCTCCGGCGGGAAGGTCCCGAACACGGTGGAGACGTGCACGCCGACCTTCTCGAACAGCCGCCCGCGCATCATGCCCATCACCCCGCCGCCGCCGGCCGGGCGATCCCACGGCTTCAGCTCGAAGCGGCCCGGCTGGTCGCCGTACAGCTCGGCCGGCGCCTCGTCCTCGAGGGTCTCGAAGGCGGCGCAGATCTGGTCGCGAAGGCTCTCGAACCAGGCCCGGGCGCGGGCCTTGCTGGCTTCGAGATCGGAAAGGGTGTCGGCTTGTTGCGTCATGGGATCGGCTTAAGCCCAAGCCGGATAACAGGCAAATCCGGGCGGCCGCATAAGGGGTTTTGCGGAAGATATAGATCAAAAACGGGGGCAGGTTCCCCCGTGAAACCCTCTCTCTTAGAGAGAGGGAGGGGCCCGCCGCGCAGCGGTGGGAGGGTGAGTGGTTTCGCCCTCACAGAAAAATCCCGATGCCTTTGATTGAAAACGCAGGAGCCCAGCGCCCAGGCTTTGCTGATGGACAGGACCGCCTACGCCCGCCGCCTTCGCCAGAAGCAGACCCTGGCCGAAAAGACGCTTTGGGCCCTGGTCCGCAACCGTCGGCTCTCAGGCTTCAAGTTCATGCGGCAGATTGCGATCGGCCGCTATTTCGCGGACTTCGTCTGCGAGGCGGGCAAGCTGATCGTGGAGCTCGACGGCGCGGCCCATGACGGTCGCGAAGACTATGACCGCCAGCGCACCGAAACTTTGGAACAGCTTGGATACGTGGTGTTGAGGTTTCAAAACGAGCAGGTCCTGGCCGATCCCGGCGGGACCGCCGACGAGATCATGACTGCGCTCCAGTCGGCCAGGCCGTAACCACTCACCCTCCCACCGCCTGCGGCGGCGGGCCCCTCCCTCTCTCTAAGAGAGAGGGATCCCGGATGGCGCCTGGGCTGAAAAACAAAAAGGCCCGGGATTGCTCCCGGGCCTTTGGTTCTGGATCGCTCCAGACGCCTTACTTGCCGGCGGCGGTGAGCGCGCTCATCAGGTCCGGCACGGCCGACTTGTAGTCGGCGACCAGGCCGTAGTCGGCGACCTGGAAGATCGGCGCGTCGGCGTCCTTGTTGATCGCGACGATCACCTTGGAGTCCTTCATGCCGGCCAGGTGCTGGATGGCGCCCGAGATGCCCACGGCGATGTAGAGCTGCGGGGCGACGACCTTGCCGGTCTGGCCGACCTGGTAGTCGTTCGGGGCGTAGCCCGCGTCGACAGCGGCGCGCGAGGCGCCGACGGCGGCGCCCAGCTTGTCGGCCAGGGGCTCGATGACCGCCTGGAACTCTTCGGCCGAGCCCATGGCGCGGCCGCCCGAGACGACGATCTTGGCCGCGGCCAGTTCCGGACGGTCGGACTTGACCATCTCTTCGCTGACGAAGCGGGTCTTGGCCGCATCGGCGCCCGAGACGGTTTCGACCGAGGCCGAACCGCCGTCGGCGGCCGCCGCGAAGGCGGTCGGACGCACGGTGATCACCTTCTTGGCGTCGGCCGACTGGACGGTCTCCAGCGCGTTGCCGGCGTAGATCGGACGCACGAAGGTGTCGGCCGAGACCACTTCGATGATGTCGCTGATCGGGGCGACGTCGAGCTTGGCGGCGATGCGCGGGGCGAAGTTCTTGCCGCCGGCGGTGGCCGGGACGAGGATCGCGTCGTAATTGCCGGCCAGGGCCAGGGCCGCGTCGGCCTGGGCTTCGGCGATCCCGTGACCCAGGGCGTCGCTTTCGGCGACCAGAACCTTGCGGACGCCGGCGATCTTGGCGGCGGCGTCAGCCACGCCCGAGACGCCCTTGCCCAGCACCAGCACGTCGACGTCGCCCGACAGCTTCAGGGCGGCGGTGACGGTCTTGTTGGTGCCGTCGCGCAGGTGCGCGTTGTCGTTGTCGGCGATGACGAGAACGGCCATTACAGCACCCCCGCGGTCGTGAGCTTGGAGACGAGATCGGCGGCGGACTCGACCTTGACGCCCGCCGAACGCTTGGCGGGCTCGGTGACCTTGACGACGGTCAGGCGCGGAGCGACGTCGACGCCGTAGTCGGCGACGGTCTTCTGCGCGATTTCCTTCTTCTTGGCCTTCATGATGTTGGGCAGAGACGCGTAGCGCGGCTCGTTGAGGCGCAGGTCGGCGGTGATCACGGCCGGCAGGTCGACGTCGAGGGTCTGCAAGCCCCCGTCGACTTCACGGGTGACCTTGGCCGACGAGCCGGCGATCTCGATGGCCGAGGCGAAGGTCGCCTGCGGCCAGTCGAGCAGGGCCGACAGCATCTGGCCCACGGCGTTGTTGTCGCCGTCGATGGCCTGCTTGCCCATCAGGACGAGGCCGGGCTGCTCTTCGGCCACCACAGCCTTCAGCAGCTTGGCCACGGCCAGCGGCTCGAGGTCGGCGTCGCTGGTGATCAGGATGCCGCGGTCGCCGCCCATGGCCAGGGCCGTGCGGATGGTTTCCTGGGCTTGAGCCGGGCCGATCGAGACGATGACGACCTCGGTCGCCGCGCCCTTTTCCTTGAGGCGCACCGCCTCTTCGACCGCGATCTCGCAGAACGGGTTCATCGACATCTTGACGTTCGCCAGGTCGACGCCCGTCTGGTCGGCTTTCACCCGAGCCTTCACGTTGTAATCGATAACCCGTTTGACCGGGACCAGAACCTTCATCGGTCTACGCCGCCTCCTGGCTGCTTCTCTTTCGAGGTTTCCCCTGCTTGGACCATCGACTTAGCGCGTCCTCACAGGTTTGCAAGTTTCCCCTGACGTAAGCGTAATGCGCTTTCTCAAGGATCATTCAAACAAATGTACGACACCTTTGACGAGCCGTCTGCGCCCCAGCGCGCTCCCGCCCGTGAAATGGGACTAGCCACATAGCGCGCCCGGTGCTTAAGACGCCGCCATGAACCGCAACATCAACCGCCTGAAGATCATCTTCATCGGAATCTTCCTCGCCAGCATCGTCGGCGTGTTCGGCTACCACTACCTTTGGGTGTGGCCGAAGGCGAAGTGCGAGGCGCGCGGCGGCGCCTGGGCCGGCAAGTGGCTCAAGTGCGCCACGGTCTATCCGATCGAGACCCTGACCGGCCGCCCGGCCAACGTGCCGCCGATCAACACCGACACCTCCAAGATGGAAGGCCCGTCGGTGCGGAACCCGGAAAAGAAGTAAGCGCCTATTCGGGCGAGGGCTCGCCCTCACCGCCCTCGGCCCGCTTGGCGGCCTTGGCGGCGGCCTTGTCGGCCGCCTTTTCCGCGGCCTTGGCCGCCTTCTGGCGCTCGCGTTCCTGACGCTCGAAATTGTAGTTCGGCTTGCGGGCCATGCGGCTCCCCTTCGTCGACAGACCGCCCAGCCTATGAAGCGCGGGCGGGCGCCTCTGCGTTCCTAACCTTGGCCGTGTTCGGACGGAAAGGTCCACATCGAATGGAGCGAACGGCCAAGCTGGGCGTTCCCTCTTCATGCGTAAAAGTTCAGCCGTTCCGCGTACGGGCCAAGGCGCCCTGACCATCGCCCGCCACAGCCAGGAGATCGGCTTCTCGCTGCTGGTCTCCAGCGGCCCCGCGGGCCGCCGCTCCGGCAAGGGCAGCCTGACGGGCGAGCCCGAGGCCATGCGCCAGGCCTTCCGCGCCGGCGACGCTCGCCTGACCCTCGACGACGGCACCGAGCACCAGATCGCCATCGTCGCCCACACCGAAGGCGACGGCACGGCCTATTTCGAGCTGCGGTAGGGGTTCGCCCCCCGCCTCTTCATCCGAGCATCCCCGCGCAGGCGGGGATCCAAGCGGCGCCAGCGGTCGATCCACGGCCGCGCCTCACTCGGAAAGTCAGCTTGGGTCCCCGCCTACGCGGGGAAGAACGGTTGTTTGAGCGCATCCGCGCCCACGCCCCGCGCTCAGGCCCTAAGCTTGCCGGCCACCATCTGGCCGCTGAACGGGTCGCGCTCCAGTTCGTAGGCGATGATCTGGCCGTCCTCCAGGGGCGGCAGGCCCGCGCGCTCGACCGCGGCGGCGTTGACGCGGATCTCGGATCCGTCGTCGCCGTCGGGCGCGATATAGCCAAAGCCCTTGGCGGTGTCGAACCACAGCACAGTGCCCGTCGCCATGCGGACGCCCCTCGTCAACGGTCGCGATAGCCGGACTATGACGAGGTTTTGCAGCGCGGCAAGCCTTCCCCAACCGTCAACGCCCGGCCAGAGGCCAGACCAGCGCGATCAGGGCCGGCGCCGTCAGCAGGATCAGCAGGGAGAGCGGAGCGCCCAGCCGGGCGTAGTCTCCGAACCGGTAGCCGCCGGGACCCAGCACCAGGGTGTTGCACTGGTGGCCGACCGGCGTGAGGAAGTCGCAGCCGGCGCCCACCGCTACGGCCATCAGGAACGGGTCGGGACTGAGGCCCAGCCGCTCGGCCAGGCCCAGCCCGATGGGCGCGACGATCAGCACGGTGGCGGCGTTGTTGAGGAAGGGCGTGGCCAGCATCGCCACGGCCATCATCGCCGTGAGGGTCAGAAGCGGCGGCAGGCCGTCGAAGGCGCCCGACAGCCAGGCGGCGATCAGGTCGGTGCCGCCGCTCTTCTGGATGGTGTCGCTGACCGGGATCATCGCCGCCACCAGCACCAGCACCGGCCCCTCCAGCGAGGCATAGGCCTCGCGCATGCGCAGGGCGCCGGTGGCCACCACCAGCACCGCAGCGGCGAAGAAGCCGGCCGCCACCGGCAGCACGCCCAGCGCCACCAGCACCATGGCCCCGGCCAGTATGGCGGCCGGCAGGACCGCATGGCGCACCCCGCCCAGCCGCACCTCGCGCTCGGCCAGCGGCAGGCAGCCCAGGGCCTGCAGCGCGCCGGGCAACTGCTGCTCGCTTCCCTGCAGCACGAGAATGTCGCCGGCCTTCATGCGGATCGTCGCCAGCCGCCCGGCCAGGCGATAGCCGGCGCGGCTGACGCCCAGCAGGTTGACGCCGTAGGTCTCGTTCAGGGCCAGGCCCTTGGCGGTCTTGCCGATCAGGTCGCTTTCAGCGCCGATCACCGCCTCGACCACCCGCACCTCGTCGGTCGGCTCGTCCATCACCACCGGCCGCTTGGCGTCGGACAGGCGCAGGCGGGCCTTGAGGATCAGCTCGTTCAGCGCCTGCTGCTGGCCCTCCAGCAGCAGCACGTCGCCGGGCTGGATCTTGCGGGCGGCGTTCGGCGAGGCGATCCGCTCGCGGCCCCGCAGTATGGCCACCACCGCCACGGCGCCTTCGGCGGCGCGCTTAAGGTCGCCAACCCGGCCCTGCTCGAAGCTCCAGTCGCCCGGGATCTCCACCTCGGTGACATAGGCGTTGGCGGCCAGGGCCGCGTCGATGTCGACCGCCGCCTCGCGTCCGGCCGGCAGCAGGCGATAGGCGAAGGCCAGATAGGCGATGGCCATCACCGTCAGGGCCGCGCCCACCGGCATGAAGTCGAACATGGCGAAGGGCTTGCCCAGCGCCTCCTGTCGCACCTCGGAGACGATGATGTTGGGCGAGGTGCCGACCAGCACGGCCAGGCCGCCGACCAGCGAGCCGAACGACATCGGCATCAGGATCCGCGACGGCGGCACGCCGGTGTTCTTCGCCATCCTCAAGGCCGAGGGCATCATCAGGGCCAGGGCCCCGACGTTCTTGGTGGCCATCGACAGCACCGCGGTGATCGCCGCCATCACCGGCGCCTGGCTGCGGGCGGTCTTCAGCCGCGGCAGCAGCGGGGCCATCAGGGTGTCGACTATGCCCGAACGCGACACCGCCGCGCTGAGCACCAGGGCGCTGGCGATGATGATGACGATGTCGTTGGAAAAGCCGTCGAAGGCGCTCTTCACTGGGATCAGTCCCGACACCACGCCCACGGCCAGGGCCCCGACGGCGATCAGGTCGTAGCGCCAGCGGCCCCACACGAAGCACAGCACCGTGGCGCCCACCAGCGCGAAGGACAGTCCCTGCTGCAACGTCACGTCCGGCGCCCTCCCCCAAAGCTTAGCTCCGGAAAGGTAACGAGCGGAGGGGCGATCCGTTCAGCGGCGGTGTTGCTCAGACCCGCCTCAAACCGCCATGCCCTGGACCACCGCCTTGAGGCGCTCGATGACCGACAGCTTGTCCTCGATGAAGTCCTGGTCGATCCACCAGATCTCGACCTCGCGCATCACCTCGCCGACCAGCGGACCCTTGGCCACGCCGGCGCGCATCACCTCCTCGCCGGTAAGCGGGAAGGTCGGAGGATCCCAGTTCTCGGCCAGGGCCAGGAGGGCGCGCCACTGCGAGGTGGTGGCCGGACGGGTCGAGCCGGCCCAGGCCAGCTTCACCCGGTCGGTGAAGGTGCGCAGGCTGAGCGCGTAGACGGCGCGGCGGGCCTCGCGCGGGCTCATCCACGAGACGATGCGCGGCGAGGTTCCGACCGCCTCGATCAGCCGTTCCTTCAGGGCGTTCGACAGGCGCAGGCGCTCGGCCAGCTCGCGGGCCAGCACGCCGTCGTCGGGGATCAGGGCGGCCAGGCGCAGCTCGACGTCGTTCTCGAACAATTGCTCGGTCTCGATGGCGACCAGGCCGTCCAGGCGCGCCAGCGACTTCACGAACGGCAGGATGGCGGCGAGCACGCCGGTGGCCGCCATCAGCCGCAGGGCCGGACGCGGATCCTCGGCCGCCAGCAGCTTGAGGATCTCTTTCTGGGTGCGCTCGGCGGCGCGGCCCGAGACCAGACCTTTAAGCGCCTTGCAGGCGGCCAGGGCCTTGGCGTCGGGCTCGCCCTTGCCGTACCAGGCCTGGAAGCGGAAGAAGCGCAGGATCCGCAGATAGTCCTCGCGGATGCGGGTCATCGGCTCGCCGACGAACACCACCTTGCCGTCCTTGGCGTCCTGCACCCCGTGGCCGGTGGGGTCGTAGAGGCGGCCCTCGCCGTCGACATAGAGGGCGTTGAAGCGGAAGTCGCGGCGCTGGGCGTCCTCTTCCCAGGCGTGGGTGAAGGCCACCACCGCCCGGCGGCCGTCGGTGGAGACGTCGCGGCGCAGGGTGGTGATCTCGAACGGGATCTTGCCGGAGACGGCCGTGACCGTGCCGTGGTCGACGCCGGTCGGGATGGCCTTCAGCCCCGCCTCGCCCAGCGCCTCGATCACCTGGTCGGGCGTAAGCGTGGTGGCGATGTCGATGTCGTCGACCGGCTTGTTCATCAGGGTGTTGCGCACGCAGCCGCCGACGAAGCGGGCGCAGCCCGGACGGCCCTTGGCCTCCAGGGCGGCGATCACCGCCTTGGTCTCGGGCCATGTCATCCACGGCGGCTGGCCGATGGTCTGGGTTTCCACGCGACATCCCCCTTACGCAACGGCAGGCCGCCACCCGTTGGCGCGGGCGGGACGTCCTGCTTTCAAACGACTATTTCAGGGAATGGACGCTCGCGCCAAGAGCGGAAACGCGCTCGTCCCCAACTGTCGGCGATAGGTCCAGGTCTCGGCCGCCCCCGCACCAAAGGCCGTCATACCGGCCGCAGCGAAGCGGAGAGCCGGGACCCAGGGGCCGGCGCACAGCGGTTGCCATCGCCAGCCTGACCGTCTCGCCCAGTCCCCTGGATCCCGGGTCTTCGGACCGCTACGCGGCCCTACGCCCGGGATGACGGATTTTGGGGGCTTCGAACCTAAAGGCTTACGCCTCGACCGCGACGCTCTCGGGGTGCAGCCGCTCGTACAACGCCCGCAGCATGCCCGCCGTCGCGCCCCAGATGAACCGCTCGTTCCACGGCATGGCGTAGAAGAACCGGCGGCCCGTGGGCGTGTCGCGGTGCTGGCGCTGGTGGTTGGCCGGATCCATCAGGAAGTCGAACGGCGTCTCGAAGACGTCGGCCACCTCGTCGGGATTGGCGACCAGCTCGCAGTCAGGATCGACGAACCCGACCACCGGCGTGACGTGGAAGCCGGTCACCGTGGCGTAGCCCTGGATCAGGCCGGCCACCTCGACGAAGCGGGGATCCAGGCCCACCTCCTCGTTGGCCTCGCGCAGGGCCGTGCCCCACGGCGTCTCGCCCGGATCGCAGCGGCCGCCGGGAAAAGCGATCTGGCCGGTGTGGCTGCGCAGGGTGTCCGAGCGCCTGGTGAGGATGACGTTCAGGCTGCCTGGCCGCTGCACCAGGCCGATCAGCACGGCGGCTGGCCGCAGGGCGTGGGGATTGTCGATCTTCATCCCCGGATTGAGGTCGAAGTCCGAACGCCAGTCGTTCTTCAGGCTGGGATCGTAGGCCTCGATCGGGTCGAGCCGGCTCTTGATGAAGGCCCGGCGCGCGGCGGCGTTGCACTGGGGGATCATGCCCGATCACTCGCAGCAGGCCCCACCGGGAACCAGGCGCCGTTGGAGGCGACGCCGAAGCGCCGCCCTTGGTCCGTGTCGCGCTCGCTGGCCATCTCGACCAGCTCATAGAACACCGGCCGGGCGATCAGCGCCTCCAGGCCCCGGCGCACGTGCAGATAGGGCCGCGGCTCGCCGGTGGCCGGATCTTCCTCCACCCGGATGGCGTGGTCGGGACCGGCCTCGACCTCGTCGCCGACATTGGTCCGGAAGCGCAGGGCCTCGCCGTCGCGGTCGACGCGCACGGCGATGAACGGGGCGTCCTCGACCGTGATCTTCATCTTCTCCACCGGCGTGACCAGGTGGAAGCCGTCGGGGTCGCGCCGCAGGATGGTCGAGAACAGCCGCACCAGGGCCTCGCGGCCGATCGGCGTACCCTCGTGGAACCAGACCCCGTCCCTGGCGATGCGGATGTCGATGTCGCCGCAGTGGGGCGGGTTCCACAGATGCACGGGCGGCAGGCCCTTGCCGCCGGCCGCTTGGGCGGCCTTGGCGACGCCGTCGAGTCCGGTGCGGGCTGTGTCTGAGGGCATGGACCTCAGTTAGGTCATGCGCGGCCCGGGCTCAAGCTGGAGCACGCGGGGGAGCAGCCGCCCGCCCTCCCCAAATCCGACCTTCCCCACGAAGGCGGGGATCCAAGCCGCGCTTGCGGGCTATCCACAGAGCGCGCCCGATCCTGAAAGTCAGCTTGGGTCCTCGCCTTCGCGGGGATGCATGGTGAAGAGGCTGGAGCTTCGGGGCCGCCCTAGCGAACCGCCACGCGCCCTTCGAAACCCTGGTCGCCGCCGGGGACCAGGGCCTTCAGCAGCACCCGGTGCTGGTCGGCCGGGCCGGGCATCACGACCTTGGCGGCGGGCGCGGCCGAAAAGCCGATGCGGGCGAAGTAGGGCGCGTCGCCGACCAGCAGCACGGCGTTCCAGCCGGCCTTGGCGGCCGCGGCGCAGGCGGCCTCGACCAGGGCCTGGCCCAGACCCGCGCTGCGCTGCTCGGAATCCACGGCCAGCGGGCCCAGGAACGCGGCGGGCTTGCCGCCGATCGTCACCGGCCACAGCCGCACGCTGCCGATCACCTGGCCGCCGCGCAGGGCGACGAACGAACAGGCGTCGAGCTTCTGATTGGTCTCGCGCAGCCGTTCCGACGACTTGGCGAAGCGGCCCGGGCCGAAGGCGCGATCGACCAGCGCCTCGACGGCGGCGGCGTGATGCGGGGTCTCGAGCTCGATCGAGGGGACGTCTTGCGGAACGAGGGCGGCGGAAGAAGCGGTCATGAGGCGACGAATATCCGGGTGCGAACAGGGGCTTTATCCCCGGCGCGTGACGCGGCCGCGACGGCCGCCGTTCCCGGGGGGCTTTAGGCGCGGACGGCGGTCCGCGCGGCGCAGGTTCGTCGTTGGCGTCGCATCGGCGGCGCTCTCCCCGTGGCAGAGGCGCGCGGCATACGGCCCAACGCCCCCCACGTCAACGAAATCGACGACCTTATGAGACAAACGCGATTGCGACGCTTCGTCTCAAGGGGCAGGGTCCGCGCCGAAATGTCAGACCCCTCCGCCCTCCCCGCCGATCCCGACACCTCGACCCGCGCCCTGCTGCGCGAGCGCGACTACCTGCTGTTCTGGGGGGCGCGGTTCGTGGGCACCCTGGGCGTGCAGATCCAGGCCGTGGCGCTGGGCTGGCAGGTCTACGCCATCGCCCGCCAGACCATGTCGGTGGGCGAGTCGGCCTTCATGGTCAGCATGATCGGCCTGGCGCAGTTCGTGCCGCTGTTCCTCTTGACCCTGATCGCCGGCGAGACGGCCGACCGCCGCAGCCGCAAGCACATCGCCATGATCACCCTGGGCGTCGACACGGTGAGCGTGCTGGTGCTGCTGTTCCTGGCCGTGAAGGGCATCCACGCCCTGTGGCCGATCTTCACCATGGCGGTGTTCTTCGGGGCCAGCCGGGCCTTCATGTCGCCGGCCGTCAGCGCCATGGGGCCGATGCTGGTGCCGCGCCCGCTCTTGCCGCGCGCCATCGCCTGGAACTCGCTGGCCTGGCAGAGCGCCTCGATCGCCGGACCGGCGCTGGGCGGCCTCCTGCTGGTGCACTCGGCGGGCCTGGCCTTCGGCGGGGCGGCGGCGCTGTACATCGTCGGCCAGGTCCTGCTGGCGTCGATCAGGAAATCGACCACGCCCGTGGCCCAGCCCGGCTCGCGCCTGGAGCTGATCAAGGAGGGGCTGGCCTATGTGTGGAACAACAAGATCGTCTTCGGCTCGATCTCGCTGGACCTGTTCGCGGTGATCCTGGGCGGGGCCACGGCCCTGCTGCCGGTCTTCGCCCGCGACGTGCTGCACATCGGCCCCGGCGGCTTTGGCCTGCTGCGCGCCTCGCCCGCCATCGGCGCGACGGCGGTGGCGATCTACCTGGCCAGCAACCCGATCCGCCGCCATGCGGGCCGGATCATGTTCGCCGGCGTGGCGGTGTTCGGCGCAGCCACCGTCGTCTTCGGCCTGTCCAAGCTGGTCTGGCTGTCGGTGGCGGCCCTGGCGATCCTGGGCGGGGCCGACATGTTGTCGGTCTATGTGCGCCAGACCCTGGTGCAGCTGGTCACGCCGGACGCCATGCGCGGCCGCGTCTCGGCCGTGTCGGGCGTGTTCATCAGCGCCTCGAACGAGCTGGGCGAGGTCGAGAGCGGCGCGGTCGCCTGGCTGCTCGGCCCCGTGGGCGCGGCGGTGTTCGGCGGCCTGGGGGCCATCGGCGTCACCGGCCTGTGGGCCTGGCTGTTCCCGGCGCTGCGCAAGGCCGACCGGCTGGAGTGATCACCCGCCAGCCACAACAACCTTGCCTCCCTGGGCCTCGTGCCCAGGGCCCATCGTTCAGCCGCTCAGACCTCGGACGACCTCGGCCGCAGCGGAAGCGGCGCCATGGATCCTCGGCACAAGGCCGAGGAAGGCGAAGAAGAGAGAGCCCGGCTGAAGATCAGCCCGCCGCCAGCCGCTCCAGCGCATCGCCGGTCATCCGCCGCACGGTCCACTCGTCCATCGCCGCCGCGCCCAGGCTGTCGTAGAAGGCGATCGACGGGGCGTTCCAGTCGAGCACGGCCCATTCCAGCCGGCCCAGGTTCTCGGCGATGCAGCGGCGGGCCAGGCCCGCCAGCAGCGCCTTGCCCGCGCCCGCGCCGCGCGCGGCCGGCCGTACGAACAGGTCCTCCAGATAGATCCCGTGGCGGCCGACGAAGGTCGAATAGTTGTAGAACCACAGGGCGATCCCCACCGGCTAGCCGTCGATCTGCGCGATGTCGCAGAAGGCCTTGGGCGCATCGCCAAACAGCGCCGCCTCGATGTGGGCTTGCGTGGCCTCCACCTCGTGCAGCAGCTTCTCGTATTCCGCCAGGTCGCGGATGAACGACAGGATCAGGGCGGCGTCTTCGGGCGCGGCGGGACGGACGGTGACGGGCATGGCGGTTTCGGAAGACTTCCTGGAGTTCGTGCTCGAGCAGCTGGCGCCCCTGGGAGCGCTGCAGCCCAAGCGGATGTTCGGCGGGGTCGGGATCTACGCCAATGGCCTGTTCTTCGCGATCCTCGACGACGACACCCTCTACCTGAAAGGCGACGCCGAGCTCAAACCCCGGTTCGAGGCGGCGGGCAGCCACGCCTTCGATCCCTTCGGCGAAGGCAAGCCCATGGCCTACTGGAGCGCCCCGGCCGAGGCCATGGACGACGCGGACCTGCTGGTGGAATGGGCCCACTGGGCCCTGGCCGTGGCGGGGCGGAAGAAGCGCTGAGCCTCAGCCGCCAGACACCCGCAGCAGCAGGGCCACCAGCGGCCGGTTGACGTAGTAGTTGTTGCGCCCCTGGCTGTGCTTTTCCAGCAGGCCGCCGGCGGCGAGTTCGTCGAGATACTTCGCCGCCGTCTGCCGCACGACGCCCAGGTCGTTCTGCACGAAATCGATGCGCGTATAGGGGTGGCGGAACAGGTTGTTGAGCAGGTCCTGCGAATAGAGCTTGGGATGGCCCGAGCGCAGGCGGGCCTTGTAGTCGGCCATCAGCGCGCCGACGCCCTGGACCAGCTCCAGCGTCTGGATCGAGGTCTCGGCGACCGCGCGCAGCATGTAGAGCACCCAGGCCTCCCACGCGCCTTCGTCGCGCACCCGCTGCAGCAGGCGGTAGTACTCGGCCTTGTGGGTGGTGATGTAGCGGCTGAGATAGAGGATCGGGATGTCCAGAAGCCCCATCCGGGTCAGGTAGAGCACGTTCAAAATCCGGCCGAGGCGACCATTGCCGTCCGGAAACGGATGGATGCTCTCGAACTGATGGTGGATCAGCGCCATCTTGATCAGCGGATCCAGATCGCAGACCGCATCGTCGTTCACGAACCGCTCCAACGCGGTCATGTGGCCGATGATCGCGTCGCGTTCCTGCGGCGGCACGTAGACGATCTGGCCGGTGGCGTCGTTGCGCAAGGCCGTTCCAGGCGTCGCCCGAAAGTCGCCGCCGGTGCGCTTGAGCATCTGGAACATCTCGACCAGCGTGTTGTTGGTCAGCAGGCCGGTATCGTGCAGGCGGTCAAAGCCGCGCTTGAGGGCGTCGCGGTAGAGGGCGACCTCCTTGCCTGGCCCGCCCTCGCCCGCCTCGGGAAACAGCGTTGCCTGGAACATCTCGTCCTGGGTGGTGACGATGTTCTCGATTTCCGAACTGGCGCGCGCTTCCTGCAGCGACAGGGTGTCGATCAGGATGCCCTGGTTGGGGATCGTAGCCGCCCGGCCCTTCAGCTCGGCCAGATAGCGGTGCGCACGTGCGGCCTCGCGCAGGACCGCCGTCGTCTCGAGCTCCGCGAGCGGCGGAAGCGGAGGAATGGCATAGGTCGCCTTCAACACGTCGCGCCCGTCATGTTAAAAATATCGCATTTCGATAACACGACGGGCGCAACATGTAAAAGTAAAGCGGCGTTTCCTAACCGATCACCACCCCCGGCGGCGGGACGCTGTCCTCCGGCACGAAGAAGTCGGGCATCAGGCTGGCGGTCGGGTCGACGCGGTACTTGTCGAACTCGCGAACGCCCTCGCCATAGAGGAAGGTGTCGTCGATCAGGAACTGGCCGGTGAACTCGCGCGAGGGCTTTTGGAAGATCGCGTGGGCGGCGTCGGCCATGATCTCGGGCGTGCGGCAGTGGCGCAGGCCCTCCTCGCCGGTCAGGGCGAACTGGATGGCGGCGGTGGCGATGCCGGTGCGCGGCCACAGGGCGTTGAAGGCGATCCCGTCGGCCTCGAACTCCTTGGCCATGCCCAGCACGCACATCGACATGCCGAACTTGGCCATGGTGTAGGCCACGTGGCCGCCGAACCAGCGCGGGCTCATGTCCAGCGGCGGCGACAGCATCAGCACGTGCGGATTGGCCGACTTCTTCAGGTGCGGGATGCAGGCCTTCGACGTCAGGAACGTGCCGCGCGTATTGACCTGGTGCATCAGGTCGTAGCGCTTCATGTCGGTCGACAGGGTGCCGGTCAGCGAGATGGCCGAGGCGTTGTTGACCAGGATGTCGATGCCGCCGAAGCGCTCTACCGCCTGGTCGACGGCCGACTGCACGCTGGCCTCGTCGCGCACATCGACCACCAGCGGCAGGGCCTGGCCGCCGGCCGCGGCGATCTCGTCGGCGGCGGTGTAGATGGTGCCGGGCAGCTTGGGATGCGGGTCTGCGGTCTTGGCCGCGACCACCACATTGGCGCCGTCGCGGGCGGCCCGCAGCGCGATGGAAAGACCGATGCCCCGGCTGGCCCCGGTGATGAACAGCGTCTTGCCCGAGAGGCTCATGGCGCTCCCTCCTTGTTGATTGCCGCCACCCTAAGGCCGAACGCGCCCCTCTTGCAGCCCCGCGATTCTCGCAACATATAAAGTTACGTGAACGGCGGCCGAGCGGCGTGCGTCGACGACGGCGGAGCCCTGCCCATGCGCACCGAGGATGGATCGAAACACTTCCTGGCGGCCTTCTCCGACCCGGCGGCCGTGGCCCGCTACGCCGAGGGGCCGCCGCGCTTCGTGCCGGGCTTCCACGACCTGCACCGCATGTGCGGGGTGATGCTGGCCGAGCGCGCGCCGCAGAACGCCCGGGTGCTGGTGGTCGGGGCCGGCGGCGGGCTGGAGCTGAAGGCGCTGGCCGAAGCACACCCCGGCTGGACCTTCGTCGGCGTCGATCCGGCCGCCGAGATGCTGCGCGGAGCGCAGCGCCTGCTGGGCCCTCTGAACGAGCGGGTGACGCTGGTCGAGGGCTATGTCGAGGACGTGGCCGAGCGTGATTTCGACGCGGCGACCTGCCTGCTGACACTGCACTTCCTGGGTCATGACGAGCGCCTGCGGACCGAGCGCGAGATCCACAGGCGCCTGAAGCCCGGCGCCCCCTTCGTCGCCGCCCACGGCAGCTTTCCCCAAGACCCCGGCCGGCGCGACGCCTGGCTCGACCGCTACGCCGCCTTCGCCGTCGCCTCGGGCTTCGACCCCGTCCAGGCCCGGGGCGCCCGCGACGCCGTGGCCGCCAGCGTCAACATGATCGCCCCGGAGGAAGACGAAGCCATCCTCCGCGCCGCCGGCTTCACCGACGTGACCCCGTTCTACGCGGCCTTCACTTGGCGGGCCTGGGCGGCGTATGCGTGAAGGCGGGTGATCAGAGCCGCAGGATCTCGCCGTCTTCCTTGATGAAGCTTTCGGGCCTGCGGTCCAGCAGGTCGAGAACGGCTTCCGACGGGCGGCACAGCTTGACGCCCCTGGGCGTCGCCACGATGGGCCGGTTCACCAGGATCGGATGCTCGACCATGGCGTCGAGGATCGCCTCCTCGCCGACGCCGTCGGCCAGCAGGCCCAGCTCCGCGGCGGGCGTGCCCTTTTCCCGCATCAGTTCGCGGAAGGTCAGCCCCGCCCTGCCCGCCAGGTCGCGCAACTGGTCGTGGGTCCACCCGACCTCAAGATACGCCACCACCTGCGGCGCGTAGCCGGCGGCCTGCACCATGGCGACGACGTTGCGCGAGGTGCCGCAGGCCGGATTGTGAAAGATGGTGATCGGGAAATCGGCGTCGCTCATGCAGTCTTCTCCGCCTCCAGGAGCCAGCCGAAGACGCCTGCGGCGAGCAGCGCGCCGACGACCTGGGCCAGGATGAAGGCCGGGACGCTGGAGGGCGCGATCCCGGCGAAGGTGTCGGACAGGCTGCGCGCCAGAGTCACGGCGGGGTTGGCGAACGCGGTCGACGCCGTGAACCAGTAGGCGGCGGTGATGTAGAGACCCACGGCCATGGGCGTGCTCTGGGGCCGGAAGCGCGCCGTTCCGAGGATGGTGGCGACCAGGCCGAAGGTCGCCACCACCTCCGAGACGGCCTGGGCGCCGCCGTCGCGCAGCCTTGTCGACACCTGCAGGACCGGCTCGCCGAACATGGCGTGGGCGGTCCAGACGCCGAGCACGGCGCCCGCCGCCTGGGCGGCTCCATAGGCCAGGGCCAGCCGCCACGGCATCTCTCGCCGCAGGACCGCGACCAGGGTCACGACCGGGTTGAAATGGGCCCCTGAGATCGGGCCGAACACCCAGATCAGCACGACCAGGGCCGCGCCCGTCGCCAGGGTGTTGCCCAGCAGGGCCAGGGCGAGGTTCCCGCCGGCCAGGCGCTCGCCCATGATCCCCGAGCCGACCACCACCGCCAGCAGCAAGGCCGTTCCCAGGCCCTCGGCCAGCAGACGTCGCGATGCGCCGAAGGTTTCCATGCTCAGCAGGCGCCGGGCGCGCAAGTCCTCGCGCGGGCCAGGATCGAGTCCAGCGGCGCGCAGATCTCGGGTGCGCCGTTGCAGCAGTCTTCCATCAGAAAGCCGAGCATCGCGCTCATCGCGCCGTAGTCCGCCGAGTAGATGATCGAGCGGCCTTCGCGCCGGGAAGCGACCAGGCCGGCGTGGGACAGCACGTTCAGATTGGCCGACAGGCTGCTGGGCGCGACGTCCAGGGCGCGCGCGACCTCGCCCGCCGCGACGCCGCCGGGGCCGGCCTTCACCAGCAGGCGGAAGATCGCCAGACGCCCCTCGTGGCCGAGGGCGGAGAGCATGTTGACAGCGGCTTTCGATTCCATATTTCCAATATGCTCGAAATATCGAATCTTTCAATCGCCTTGCTGGAGTCCCCCATGATCGAGTTCCCCGCCCTCGACGCCAGGTTCCTGGCCCAGGTCGATGCGGACAGGCTGGAGGCGACGGCCACGCCCGCGCATCCGCCGCGCATCCTGCTGCTCTACGGCTCGCTGCGGGCGCGTTCGTTCAGCCGCCTGCTGGTCGAGGAGGCTGCACGCATCCTCCAGGCCCTGGGCTGCGAAACCCGCATCTTCGATCCCCGCGACCTGCCGCTGCCCGACGCCTGCGACCCCCAGCATCCCAAGGTCCAGGAACTGCGGGCGCTGTCGCAATGGTCGGAAGGCCAGGTCTGGTGCAGCCCGGAGCGACATGGCGCGATCACCGGCGTCATCAAGGCCCAGATCGACTGGATCCCCCTGGAGATCGGCAGCGTCAGGCCCACCCAGGGCAAGACCCTGGCCGTCATGCAGGTCAGCGGCGGCTCGCAGTCGTTCAACGCCGTCAACACCCTGCGCCTGCTGGGTCGCTGGATGCGGATGATCACCATCCCCAACCAGTCGTCGGTGGCCATGGCCTACAAGGAGTTCGACGAGAACGACCGGATGAAGCCCTCCAGCTACTACGACCGCGTCGTCGACGTGATGGAGGAACTGGTGAAGTTCACCCTGCTGACCCGCGGCAGGGCCGGCTACCTCGTCGATCGCTACAGCGAACGCAAGGCGGACGGACGCATTCCCGAGCACGTGGCGCTGGCCGCCGAAGCGATGCGCCACGAGACGGCGACGCCGTAGGTCTGGTCGGCCTCGGAGCGCCCGCGACGCGGTGGCCGCCGACATCAGCATGAGCGCCCCGGAAGACGGCTTCACCGACGTGACCCTGTCCCGCGCGGCCTTCACTCGGCGGCCCCGGGGCGGCGTACGCGCGAGGGGACACACTAATGAAAATAGTTCAGTAGTTCGTTGCAATATATGAGCCTAATCACAGGCAGCGGCATGCAGTAGCTGTGTCCCCGTCGCATTCACGGACGGCGGGCGCCGGGCCAGTCGTCGTGGCGACGTTCAGCAACACCACGCGGAGCCCCCGAATGAACCCGATCTACGACTTCAAGGGCCAGGTGGCGCTGGTGACCGGCGCGGCCAGGGGCATGGGCCTGGCGACGGCTCGCGCGTTCGCCGCCAATGGCGCGTCGGTGGTGCTGGCCGACCTCGACGGCGCGCTGGCCGACGAGGAGGCCCGGCGCATCGTCGACGAGGGCGGCCGCGCGATCGGCGTGGCCTGCGACGTCTCGGACGAGGTCCAGGCCGCGGCGGCGATCGACAAGGCGGTGGCCGAATACGGGCGCCTCGACATGGCGTTCAACAACGCCGGCATCCAGGTCCCGCCGTCCGACGCCGCCCTCGAACCGCTCGACAGCTTCGAGCGCGTCACCGCCGTCAACCAGCGTGGCGTGTGGGCCTGCATGAAGCACGAGCTGAGAGTGATGCGCGAGCAGGGCTCGGGCGCGATCGTCAACTGCTCGTCGCTGGGCGGCCTGGTCGGCCTGCCCGGGCGCGCCGCCTATCACGGCGCCAAGCACGCCGTTCTGGGCATGACCAAGAGCGCGGGCGTCGAATATGCGCCACGCGGAATCCGCATCAACGCCGTCTGCCCCGGCGTCATCGACACCCCGATGGTCCAGGCGATGCTGGAAGGACAGGCCGAGGCCATGGCCGGCTTCGTCAAGGCGCAACCCATCGCCCGCCTCGGACGGCCCGAGGAAGTCGCCGCGGCCGTGCTCTGGCTGTGCAGCCCGGCGGCGAGCTTCGTCGTCGGCGTCGCCCTGCCGGTGGACGGAGGCTTCACCGCGCAATGATCGGCCGGCGGCCGCGGGCGGCCTCACCAGCCCGCAGCCGCCTGTCGCTCAAGCCTGCGCCTCTTCACCTGGCGCGCCCGCCGCCCGGCCCCTGCCCCGCCCCGGCTTCATCGGCAGAAGCTCGTAGTCCAGCCGCACCACGCCCATGGCCAGGGCGGCCGTCCCGCGCAGGACCAGGCCCCGGGGCGGGCCGGCGCGGGCGGGGAACAGCGGCGGGCCCTCGCCCAGCAGCACCGGGGCGATCAGCAGCGACAGGCGATCCAGCGCCCCCTGCTCGGCGAAGGCGGCCAGCAGGCCCGCCCCGCCCACCACCCAGGCGTCGCCGTCGTCGAGGTCGCGCAGGCGGTCGACCAGGGCCGGCAGACCCTCGCGCCAGAACCGCACCCCGCGCTGCACCGGGTCGCCCCGCCGCGAGGTGACGACGAAGCCGCGCTTGCCGGCATAGGGCCAGCCCATGCCCAGGCTGGGGATCTGGTCATAGGTCGTCCGGCCCATGACCACCGTGCCCACGAGATCGATGAAGGCGCCGTAGCCGGGATCCACCTTGCGGAACGGCGCCAGCCACTCGACCCCGCCGCCGGCGTCGGCGACCCGGCCGTCGAGGCTGGACGCGATGAACCCGCGGATCAGCGCCATGCCCCCTCACGTCCCCCAACGTCGTCAAAGCGGCCGGGCGTTTCGCGCCTCGGTCGAGTCCACGATAGAGAACATTTACAGAACATCAAGCACCGTTAACCGCTTTTCGAATCGCGATTAACCAGTGGCTAACCATGACCGTTCATTCCCGGGTAACCACGGGACTCCATGATTCCGTTGGGTGTTTTGCAAGGAAGCGGACATGGCGTTCGGGCCGGAAACCATCATTCAGGGCGATTGCATCGAGGCGATGAACGCCCTGCCCGAAAAGTCGGTCGACCTGATCTTCGCCGACCCCCCGTACAACCTTCAACTCGGCGGCGACCTGCTGCGTCCGGACAATTCCAAGGTCGACGCGGTCGATGATCACTGGGACCAGTTCGAGAGCTTCGCGGCCTATGACAAGTTTACCCGCGAGTGGCTGAAGGCCGCCCGCCGCGTGCTCAAGGACGACGGCGCGATCTGGGTGATCGGCAGCTATCACAACATCTTCCGCGTCGGCGTGGCGGTGCAGGATCTGGGCTTCTGGATCCTCAACGACGTCATCTGGCGCAAGACCAACCCGATGCCCAACTTCAAGGGCACCCGCTTCGCCAACGCCCACGAGACCCTGATCTGGGCCTCCAAGAGCCAGAACGCCAAGCGCTACACCTTCAATTACGACGCCCTGAAGATGGCCAATGACGAAGTGCAGATGCGCTCGGACTGGACCATCCCGCTGTGCACCGGCGAGGAGCGCATCAAGGGCGCCGACGGAACTAAGGCTCACCCGACCCAGAAGCCCGAAGCCCTGCTCTACCGGGTGATCCTGTCGACCACCAAGCCGGGCGACGTGATCCTGGATCCGTTCTTCGGCGTGGGCACCACGGGCGCGGCCGCCAAGCGCCTGGGCCGCAAGTTCATCGGCATCGAGCGCGAGGCCGAATATATCGAGCACGCCAGGACCCGCATCGCCCAGGTGACGCCGATCGCGCCGCAGGACCTGGAGATGACCGGCTCCAAGCGCGCCGAGCCGCGCGTGCCGTTCGGCGCCATCGTCGAGAACGGCCTGCTGCACCCGGGCGACACCCTCTACTGCGCCAAGGGCGCCCACGCGGCCAAGGTGCGCCCCGACGGCTCGATCGCGGTCGGCGACCTGACCGGCTCGATCCACAAGATCGGCGCCATGGTGCAGTCGGCCCCGGCCTGCAACGGCTGGACCTACTGGCACTTCAAGACCGACGCGGGTCTGGCCCCCATCGACGTGCTGCGCGCCCAGGTGCGCGCGGCCATGCCGCACGCCTGATCGCCTTCAAGTGAAAGAAGGCCCCATCGGCGTTCGCCGCTACTGGACGATCGGCTGCCTGGCCATCGTGCTGACCATGCTGTGCACCTCGGCCCTGCCCGACAAGGCGAGCTTTCCGCTGAACCTGGTGGGCTCGCTGGTGCAGATCGTCGGCTGCGCGGTGCTGGTGATCATCGGCCGCCGCCGGCTGGGCGAAAAGGCCAACCTGGCCTTCATCGGCCCGGTGGTCGGCGCGGCCCTCGTCTGGGGCGTCTATCTGTGGACGGCGAGCTCGGGCATGGGCCCGACGCCCGGACCCGCCGCCTGGCTGGGCGTCACCCTGCTGGGCGTGGCCATGGGCGCGACGCTGCAGTTCCTGGTGCTGGGCTTCGTCGGCCAGGGCGGCGCGGTGAAGAAGGGCTGACACCTCCAAAAATCCGACTTTCCCCGCGAAGGCGGGGACCCAAGCTGAGCTTGGAGACATGGCGCGGCCGTGCACCATCCGCCGCCTCGGCTTGGATCCCCGCCTTCGCGGGGATGCACGGAAGAAGAGGATGGCGTCCAAAACGCCAAGCGACGGATCCCGACCGGCTCGCCCCCCACCGCGCTTGACTCGCCGCCGACCGTCGCTCATTGAGCCCCTGACCCTCGCGGGAGACGTCGGGATTCGTCCCGAGGCCGAAGGCGCAACCGCCCCGGAAACGCTCAGGCAAAAGGACCGCGCGGGTTTAGGAACGCTGGAAAGAAGCCTCCCGAAAGGGCGGCTCGCCGAAGGAGCAAGGCTTCTCTTCTTAAAGAAGAGGCCGGAATCTCTCAGGCCAAAGGGACAGCGGGGGCGCGACCAACCGGCGAGAGCCGGACCGTCGCCGACCCCGTTTCGGAGCCCGCCGCGTGTCCACCGACGACCTCAAGAAGACCCCGCTGTTCGACGCCCACGTGGCGGCAGGCGCCCGCATGGTGCCGTTCGCGGGCTATTCCATGCCCGTGCAGTACAAGGACGGCGTGCTGAAAGAGCACCTGTGGACCCGCGAGCACGCGGGCCTGTTCGACGTCTCGCACATGGGCCAGGCCCGCATCCGCGGCGAAAACCCCGCCAAGAGCTTCGAGAAGGTGGTCTCGGCCGACTATCAGGGCCTGAAGGCCGGCAAGCAGCGCTACGGCGTGCTGCTGAACGCCGAGGGCGGGATCATCGATGATCTGATGACCGCCCGTCCCGACGACGACGGCCTGTTCGTCGTGGTCAACGGCGCCTGCAAGGACAACGACTACAGGATCATCGCCGAGACCCTGGCCGGCGAAGCCAGCGTCGAACGCCTGGAAGACCGCGCCCTGCTGGCGCTGCAAGGTCCGGAAGCCGCCGCCGTGCTGGCCGCCCACGTGCCGGAAGCCGCGACCATGGTGTTCATGGACGCCAAGGCCCTGACCGCCTTCGGCGTCGATGCGATCATCTCGCGCTCGGGCTACACCGGCGAGGACGGCTATGAGATCTCGGTCCCGGCTTCGGACGCCGCCCGCATCTGGAACACCCTGCTGGAAGACGAGCGCGTCAAGCCGATCGGCCTGGGCGCCCGCGACAGCCTGCGCCTGGAAGCGGGCCTGCCGCTCTATGGCCACGACCTGGACGAGACCGTCTCCCCCATCGAGGCGGGCCTAAACTTCGCCGTCGGCAAGAGCCGCCGCGAGGCCGGCGACTTCCTCGGCGCGACGCGCATCACCAAGGAACTGGCCGGCGAGCTGGCCCGCGTGCGCGTGAACCTGAAGGTGCTGGAAGGCGCCCCGGCCCGCGAAGGCGCCGACATCGCCGACGCCGACGGGAACGTCATCGGCAAGGTCACCAGCGGCGGCTTCGGCCCCAGCTTCGGCGGCGCCATTGCGATTGGTTTCGTGCCCCCGGCCTTCGCCGTGGTCGGCGAGACCCTGAAAGTCATCGTCCGGGGCAAGCCGGCGGCCGCAGAGGTCGTCGCCTCCCCGTTCGTTCCCACCCGTTACGTTCGCAAACTTTAGCCGACGCGACAGCCAAAAGTGGACGCCGGTTTTGGCGTCCGTCGCGTCGCAAACATAGAGAAAGGGCCCGACAATGCGCTTCACCAAAGACCATGAATGGGTCGCCGTCGAAGGCGACATCGCCACCGTCGGCATCACCGCCTACGCCGCCGAGCAGCTGGGCGACGTGGTGTTCGTCGAGGTTCCGGAAGTCGGCAAGACCGTGGCCCAGGGCGAAGGCCTGGCCGTCGTCGAGAGCGTCAAGGCCGCCTCGGACGTCTACGCCCCGGTGTCGGGCGAGGTCGTGGAAGCCAACGCCGAACTGGGCGATGCGCCGGAAACCGTCAACGCCGCGCCGGAAGCCGGCGGCTGGTTCGCCAAGCTGAAGCTCTCCAACCCGGCCGAGTTGGACGCCCTGATGGACCGCGACGCCTACGAGGCGTTCCTGGCGACGCTCTAAGGCAGTGCGTGATCCCCGCCCTTCGACAAGCTCAGGGTGAGGATCAAGTACAGGCCGGGCAGTAGAGAAACCTCATCCTGAGCTTGTCGAAGGACGAGGTTTCTCTCACCGCCGTTACCACCCCCATCCCCGGCCCTTCCCCCATCAAGGGGGAAGGGAGTTCGCTGCGGAAGCTTTTCATGCGCTACCTCCCCCTGACCCCCGAAGACCGCGCCGACATGCTCGGCGTGATCGGCGCGGGCTCGATCGACGAGCTGTTCGTCGACGTGCCGGCCGTCGCCCGCCGCAGCGAGCCTGTGGACCTGCCCCATCACGCCGGCGAGATCGAGGTCGAGCGCGAGCTCTTGCGCCTGTCGCGCCGCAACCGCTCGGCGGCCGAGGGGCCGTTCTTCGTCGGGGCCGGGGCCTATCGCCACCACGTGCCGGCCACGGTCGACCACATCATCCAGCGGTCGGAATTCCTGACCAGCTACACGCCCTATCAGCCGGAAATCGCCCAGGGCACCCTGCAGGTGCTGTTCGAGTTCCAGAGCCAGGTCGCCGCCCTGACCGGCATGGATGTGGCCAACGCCTCGCTCTATGACGGCTCGACCGCCACGGCCGAGGCCGTGATGATGGCCCAGCGCGTCACCCGCAAGAACAAGGCCGTGCTGTCGGGCGGCGTCCACCCGCAGTATGTCGGCGCGGTCGAGACCCTGGCCCACGCCGCCGGCGTGACCACCCAGCGCCTGCCGGCCGCCATCGACGCCGAGGACGCGGTGATCGCCGCCATCGACGCCGACACCGCCTGCGTCGTCGTTCAGACCCCCAACGTGTTCGGTACGGCCACCGACGTGACGAAGATCGCCGAGGCGGCCCACGCCGCCGGCGCCCTGCTGATCGTGGTCACCACCGAGGCCGTCTCGTACGGCCTGCTGAAGTCGCCGGGCGCCATGGGCGCCGACATCGCCGTGGCCGAGGGCCAGTCGATCGGCAACGGCCTGAACTTCGGCGGTCCGTATGTCGGCCTCTTCGCCTGCCGCGAAAAGTTCGTTCGCCAGGCCCCCGGCCGTCTTTGCGGCGAGACGGTGGACGCCGACGGCAAGCGCGGCTTCGTGCTGACCCTGTCGACCCGCGAGCAGCACATCCGCCGCGACAAGGCCACGAGCAACATCTGCACCAACAGCGGCCTGTGCGCTCTCGCCTTCTCGATCCACATGAGCCTGCTGGGCGAGCAGGGCCTGCGCCAGCTGGCCTCGCTGAACCACCAGAAGGCTCTGGCGACCGCCAAGGCCCTGGCGGCCATCCCGGGCGTCGAGATCCTCACCCCGCGCTTCTTCAACGAGTTCGCCGTGCGCCTGCCCAAGGACGCCGCCGAGGTCGTCGAGACCCTGGCCGCCCAAGGCGTCATCGCCGGCGTGCCCTATTCGCGCCTGGAGCCGGGCGCGGGCCTGGACGACGTGCTGCTGGTCGCTACGACCGAGACCACGCTCGACACCGACATCACCTTCTTCGCCAAGCTGCTGGCCGGAGCCGTCCAATGAGCATGAACAATGTCGGACGTCCCACCCGTCCCGAAGCCGCCAATGAAGAAGCCGAAGGTTTCGCCTCGCTGTCGGGCGGCCGCGGCCTGCTGCAGGACGAGCCGCTGATCTTCGAACTGGGCGGCTGGAGCAAGACCGGCGTCGACCTGCCGGACGCCGTCGCCGCCGACAGCGCTCTCGCCGGCCTGACCCGCGACGACGCCATCGGCCTGCCGGGCCTGTCGGAGCCGGAAGCCGTGCGCCACTACGTGCGCCTGTCCCAGAAGAACCACGCCATCGATCTGGCGCTCTATCCGCTGGGCTCGTGCACGATGAAGCACAACCCGCGCCTGAACGAGAAGATGGCGCGCCTGCCGGGCCTGTCGGACATCCACCCGCTGCAGCCGCAGTCGACGGTGCAGGGCGCGATCGAGCTGATGGACCGCCTGGCCCACTGGCTGAAGACCCTGACCGGCATGCCCGCGGTCGCCCTGTCGCCCAAGGCCGGCGCCCACGGCGAGCTGTGCGGCCTGCTGGCGATCCGCGCCGCCCACGAAGCTAATGGACAGGGCCACCGCAAGACCGTGCTGGCCCCGACCAGCGCCCACGGCACCAACCCGGCCACGGCGGCCTTCTGCGGCTACACGGTCGTTGAAATCGCCCAGACCGACGACGGCCGCGTCGACCTGGCCGACCTGGAAGCCAAGCTCGGCGACCACGTGGCCGCGATCATGGTCACCAACCCCAACACCTGCGGCCTGTTCGAGCGCGACGTGGTCGAGATCGCCCGCCTGACCCATGCGGCGGGCGCGTACTTCTACTGCGACGGCGCCAACTTCAACGCCATCGTCGGCCGGGTGCGCCCGGGCGACCTGGGCGTCGACGCCATGCACATCAACCTGCACAAGACCTTCTCGACGCCCCACGGCGGCGGTGGTCCGGGCGCGGGTCCGGTGGTGCTGAGCGAGGCCCTGGCGCCGTTCGCCCCCACCCCGTGGGTGGTGCATGACGAAGGCGGCTACAAGCTGATCGAGGAAGCCGAAGGCGTCGCCGCCCAGGCCTTCGGCCGGATGAGCGCCTTCCACGGCCAGATGGGCATGTACGTGCGCGCCTACGCCTACATGCTCAGCCACGGCGCCGACGGCCTCAAGCAGGTGGCCGAGGACGCGGTGCTGAACGCCAACTACATCAAGGCCCGCCTGTCGGACCTGATGAGCCCGGCCTTCCCGGAAGGCCCGTGCATGCACGAGGCGCTGTTCGACGACGCCTGGCTGGAAGACACCGGCGTGACCACGCTCGACTTCGCCAAGGCGATGATCGACGAGGGCTTCCACCCGATGACCATGTACTTCCCGCTGGTGGTGCATGGCGCGATGCTGATCGAGCCGACCGAGACCGAGTCGAAGGCCGAGCTGGACCGCTTCATCGAGGCCCTGCGCCTGCTCGCGGGGGCCGCCAAGGCCGGCGAGACCGACCGCTTCAAGAACGCCCCGCACCTGGCGCCGCTCAAGCGCCTGGACGAGACGCAGGCGGCCCGCAAGCCTAAGCTGAAGTGGAAACCTGTGGCCGCCGCGCCACTCGCCGCGGAATAGCTGCAACAGCAGCACGAATGCGGAACGGGGCGCCTTTACGGAAGGGCGCCCCGTTTCCATATGCAGCTTGTGAGACGAGGGGGCCGGTCTTTTTCCGGAAACCGGCGGACCACAAGCCCCGTTCAGCCCCCCATGAACCTCGCCATCGCCATGCCGCCCGTGCGCCTTTCCGCAGCCGACGAACTCGCCCGCGAGCTTCTCGGGCGGATCATTCGCGGCCTGCTGGTAGCGCTGGGCCTGGTGTTCATCGCCGCGGGCTTTCTGATCGCGCCCCTGCCCGGCCCCATGGGCGTGCCGCTGACGGTCATCGGCCTGATGCTGGTGCTGCGCAACTCGTTCAAGGCCCGCAAGCAGTTCGTCCGCTTCCAGCACGCCCACCCCAAGCTGGTCTTCCCGCTGCGCCGCCTGCTGCGCCGCGAGCCCGAGGTGGTGCTGGTGGCCTGGCAGCAGGCCCTGCGGATCGAGAAGCTGGTCATCCCGCGCCGCTGGCGCGTGGCCAAGCGCTGGCGCAAGGCGCTCAAGCGCCGGGGCCAGCGCGCGGTCTAGAGGCCCCGTGAGCCCGTTCCAGTGACCCGGCGCGACCCCAGGGTCGTCCGCCGCCTTTCCAGCCTCCGTCGCCGCCGGCTGGCCTTCGCCGTGCGCGAAACCCTGGCCCGGGTGGCGCGGCTGCTGCTGATCGCGCTGGGGGTGCTGATCCTGCTGGCCGGCGCGGTGCTCACCCCCCTGCCCGGCCATGTGGGCCTGCCGCTGCTGGTCATCGGGCTGATGGTGGTCCTGCGCAACTCGTTCCAGGCCAAGCGCCGCTTCATCCGCTGGCAGCGCCGGCACCCCAAGCTGATCTTCCCCATCCGCCGCCTGATGCGCCGCGAGCCGGAGATCCTGCTGGTGGCCTGGCAGCAGCTTCTGCGCAGCGAGAAGCTGCTCCTGCGCCGGCCGGCCTGGCGGGTGCTCAAGCGGGGCAGAAAGGCCCTGCGCCAGTGGATACGGCGCAGGGCTTCCTGATCAGGGAACGCAGGCGCCCAGGCTGTCGAAGCTCTTGCGCGGCCGATAGTCGGTGCGGCCCGCCAGCTGCGAAAACCGCTCGCCCTCGGCGCCCTTGGCGGCCGCCACTAGGTCGCGCCCGTCGACCAGATCGACATAGACGCCGACGATCCCGGCCGCCGGCACGTACTCGAACACCACGTTGGGCCGCTTCTCATCGCCGAGCAGCAGGCGGGGTCCAGGCGTGTCGTGCGACGACACGGCGACGGTCCGGCGGCCGAGCACCGTCGTGCTGAGGTCGCCCAGCGTCCAGACGTCGCCCGGCTTGGCCTTGTCGGCCGCGGCGCAAGCCTTGGGCAGCACGAAGCGGAACACCTTGCCGCGCGAGCAGAACAGTTCGGCGTTGGAGCAGTCGGTCAGGGCCGCGCCCCTCGGGGCCGTGCCGATCTCGGCCTTGACCTTGTAGTCGAGCAGGAGGTCGCCGAACACGTGGACCGCACGGCCATCGGCGAGGCCGCCCCCATGGCCTGGCTCGGCGGCGGCGGGCCAGGCGGCGGCAATCGCCAGGACCAACATCGTGGCGGCGATCTGTGAAACGCGCTGTCGCAAGGAGCCCCTCCGCTGTCACCGACATCTGCCCAGAGACGGACGGGAAGCGCAATCCAGGATAAGCGTACGCGACACCGCCACCAATGGCGGTACTCGGGACCAAAGAAAAAGGCGCGGCCCTTGCGAGCCGCGCCTTCGATCTTTCAGCCGTCCGATGAGGACTACTGCAGCTTGCCGCCGATCTGGCCGATGGCCGCATCGACCAGCGGGTCCGAGCCGGTCGCGACGCGGGCCAGCAGGACCGCCTCGGCCGCCTGGGCGGCGAGGTCGACGGCCGCGGCCTTGACGTCCGCGGCGGCCTGGGCCTCGGCCTGGGCGATCTTGCGCTCGGCCATTTCGGCGCGGCGCTTGATCTGCTCCTCGAGCTTCTCCTTGGCCTCGGCTTCCAGGCGGATCGCGTCCGCCTTGGCCGCCTCGAGCATGGCCGAAGCCTGGCGCTCGGCCTCTTCGCGCTGGGCCTTGACCTCGGCGAGCAGGGCTTGCGCCTCCTCGCGGAGCTGCTGGGCCTCGTTGAGCTCGGCCTGGATCTTGGCGGCGTAGCCGTCAAGCGCGCCGAACAGGGCGCCGGGCAGGACCTTCAGAACGACCAGCAGGCCGAAGAAGATCACCAAGGCCGCCAGAACCCAGAATTCCGGGTTGGAGAAGCTGAACAGGGATTCGTGTTCCATGATCGGCTACTCCTTAGGCCAGAGCCGCTTTGAGCTCGGCGGCCGAAGCCGTCTTGCCCGTCAGCTTCTCGACGATCGCGCCGGCCGTCTCCTCGGCCACCGTCCGGACGTGGCTCATGGCCTCGTCGCGGGCGGTGGTGATCGAGGCTTCCGCCGCGGCCAGCTTTTCAGCCAGCACGGCTTCTTCCTTGGCCTGACGCTCGGCGGCTTGCGCCGTGGCCTTGGCCTTGGCGTCCGCCGCGGTCTTCTGGGCCTTGGCGCGAGCCTCGGCGACCTCGGCGGCGGCCGCGCGGGCCTGGACCTCGGCTTCGTCCTTCAGACGACGGGCGTCGGCGATGTCGCCGGCGATCTTGGCGCCGCGTTCATCGATCGCGCCGCTGACGCGGGGCAGAAGACCCTTCGACAGCACGACGTAGAGAACGGCGAAGATGAGCAGCAGCCAGACGATCTGACCGCCCCAGTGCTGGAACTGGAGCTGCGGAAGACCGCCGCTCTCGTGTCCGGGGGCTTCAGTCGTCGCGACCGTGCCGTGGGTTTCCGTCGCCATGGGCGAAGACGCCTTGTGATTAGCCGTTGAGGATCAGGATGGCGACGACCAGGGCGAAGATGCCCAGGGCTTCGGTCAGCGCCATGCCGAGGAACAGCATCGGACGCTCTTGAGCGGCGGCGGTCGGGTTACGCAGCGCGCCTTGGAAATAGTTGCCGAACATGACGCCCAGGCCGATACCAGCGCCGATCATGCCGAGCATGGCCAGGCCAGCGCCGATGTACTTAGCGGCTTCCGCTTCCATTGTGAGGCTCCTTGAGAATTCAGAGATAGGTTGAAGAGAAAAGGGTGATCAGTGGCTGTCGAGGTGCACGACGTCGTTGAGATAGACGCAGGTGAGCACCGCGAACACGAAGGCCTGAAGGAAGGCCACCATGAACTCGAGGGCGGTCAGGGCGGTGACCGAAAGAAGGGCGACCAGCGCGCCGGCCCAGCCCAGCAGGCCCAGGCCGCCCAGGGCGACGACGAAGCCGGCGAAGATCTTCAGAACGACGTGGCCGCCCAGCATGTTGCCGAACAGACGCAGCGCCAGGGTGACCGGGCGGATCAGGAACGACAGGATCTCGATCGGCACCAGCAGGAAGTACAGCGGCCACGGCACGCCCGACGGGGCGAACAGCTTGAAGAACTTCAGGCCGTTCTTGGCGAAGCCGACGCCGACCACGGTCAGGATGACCATCAGGCCCAGGGTCAGGGTCACGGCCAGCTGCGAGGTGGCGGTGAACACCAGGAACATGCCCTGCAGGTTCATGAACAGCACGAACGCGAACAGGGTGAAGACGAAGGGCAGGTACTTCTTGCCGTCATGGCCGATGATTGATGCGGCCAATCCGTCGACAAGTCCGTAGAGCATCTCTCCGATGGTCTGCAGACGGCCCGGAACCACGGCCTTCTTGGCGGCCAGCGCGTAGAACACCACGATCAGCGTCGCGGCCAGCAGCATGGCGGCCACCGAATTGGTGATCGAAAGATCGATCACGCCAAGACCAGGCACGGGCACCTTCGGACCAGGCACGAGCGTCTGGATCTGGAACTGGTGCATCGGATCGGCCATCGGCCCTAGTCTCTCTTCTGCTTGGGGGCGGTTGGCCCGTCCCCGTTGTGTACATCCTCGGCCGGAGCCTTGGACGCCTGCGCGCTCAGTTTCGTCGCCTTGCGGACGACGGAGAATATCGCGACGCCCGTGCCGATCAGCAGACCGCCGACCATGCCCCAGGGCGCCGTGCCGACGTAACGGTCGAGCAGCCAGCCGAAGCCGAGCCCCACCAGAACGCCCCCGATCAAATCCGCCAGGAGGCGATAGCCGTCCTGGGAAGCCTTCTCGCCCGCAGCCTTGACGGGCTGTTCCGCCGCCTTCCGCGCCTCGATGGCGGCGAGCCGAGCGTCGAGGCTTTGGAAAGCCTTGTCGTTCGGTTCGTCGGCCTTGGGCATGGGAAGCGGTCAGGTCCGAAAGCGCCCGCAGACGCGCCTGAAGAAGGCGCTTTTTCGGCCGGCTTGATCGCGGCGGAACCTATAGGGCGCGCTGCGGTGCGTCAAGATTGTGGAGAAACTACGCAAGGCGCTGTTTTCGCGAGGGAATTTCCCCACGGTCAACCGGACCGCGGAATCCGGGTCTTTCAGATGGCCGCTCGTTCGCGCGCGACATTCCGTCCGTCGGCGAATGCGGCCACTCCAATTGCTTTTTGGAGCGTTTTGGGGTTTAGAGACGCGCCTCTCCAACAGCACGAAGCTTCATGTCCTATCTGAAGAACACCGGATTCGCCGATCGCATCACCGCCCAGCAGGAAGCCAAGAAGGCGATGCTGGCCAAGTTCAAGCCGAAGGCCGCCGTTCAGGATCCTGATTTCGACAAGCGCGACGAGCAGCGCGCCGCCGAACTGGAAGCCGTCCGCGCCGCCCGCGCCGAAGCCAAGGAAGCCGCCCGCCTCGAAGCCCTGGCCCGCCAGGAAGAGATCGCGGCCGTCAAGCGCGCCGAACGCAAGGAACGCAAGGCCGCCGAAGTGGCCGAGCAGCGCGTCCGCAAGGAAGAAAAGGCCGCGGCCCGCGAAGAGCTGAAGGCCCTGGGCCGCAACAGCAAGGCCTCGCGCGCCCACCAGTGGGCCCACCTGATCGGCTGATCCGGGATCGTGTGGAGGAGCGCCTCTTGGCCTCCTCCCCGTTCCTCGCCGCTCTCTGCGCCGCCCGGCCTCCGGGCGGCTTTCGTCGTTTGTAAGGCCCCATCGCCATGGAACATCTGAGCTTCGAGATCCTCGGCCTGCTGTTCCTGGTCGCCCTGATCGCCGGCGCCTTCGACGCCATCGCCGGCGGCGGCGGGCTGATCACCGTGCCGGCCCTGCTGCTGGCGGGGCTGGACCCGGCCACGGCGCTGGGCACCAACAAGCTGCAGAGCAGCTTCGGCTCGGTCTCGGCCACCCGGGCCTTCGCCAAGCGCGGCCTGATCGACTGGAAGACCGCCTGGCCGATCGCGGCCGCCGCCGGCCTGGCGGGTCTGGCCGGCGCGCTGTGCGCCAGCCTGCTGTCGCCGCGGGTGCTGGCGACGCTGGTGCCGATCCTGCTGATCGTCATCGCCGTCTATTTCGGCCTGTCCAAGGCCCTGAAGACCGAGGACGACGCCCCGCGCCTGGCCCTGCCCGTCTTCGCCGGCTTCATCGCGCCGATCGTCGGCTTCTATGACGGCATCTTCGGCCCGGGCGCGGGGGCCTTCTACATGGTGGCGATCGTCACCCTGCTCGGCTACGGCGTGCTGAAGGCCACCGCCCACACCAAGCTGGCCAACGCCGCCAGCAATGTCGGCGCCCTGGTGCTGTTCGCCGTCAAGGGCGCGATCCTGCTGCCCGTGGGCCTGGCCATGGCCGCCGGCGCGTTCCTGGGCGCGCAGCTGGGCTCGCGCCTGGCCGTGCGGTTCGGCGCCAGGCTGATCCGCCCGCTGCTGGTGACGATCTCCTGCGCCATGGCCGTGAAGCTGCTGGCCGATCCGAGCAATCCGCTGCGGCAGATGGCGGCGGGGTTGTTCGGACATTGAGATCCTCCCCCCGAAGGGGGAGGTGGCCCGAAGGGCCGGAGGGGGAAGCGGCTTCTGATCTGCCGCTATCACTTCCCCCTCAGTCGCTCCGCGACAGCTCCCCCTTCAGGGGGAGCATCTTTTACTGCGCCGCCACCAGCTCCTCGGCGGTCGACAGGTCCACACTCACCAGCTGGCTGACCCCGCGCTCGGACATGGTCACGCCGAACAGGCGGTCCATGCGGCTCATGGTCACCGGGTTGTGGGTGATGGCGATGAAGCGCGTCAGGGTGCGGCGGCGCATCTCGTCGAGCATGTTGCAATAGCGGTCGACATTGGCGTCATCGAGCGGCGCGTCGACTTCGTCCAGCACGCAGATCGGGGCCGGATTGGCCAGGAACACGCCGAAGATCAGGGCGCTGGCGGTCAGGGCCTGCTCGCCGCCGCTCATCAGGCTCATGCTGGCCAGGCGCTTGCCGGGCGGGCAGGCGAAGATCTCCAGGCCCGCTTCGAGGGGATCGTCGCTCTCGATCAGCCGCAGCTCGGCCTGGCCGCCGCCGAACAGCGCCTGGAACAGGGTCTGGAAGTGGTTGTTGATGACGTCAAAGGCCGCCAGCAGACGCTCCCGCCCCTCGGCGTTCAGCTCCTCGATGCCGTCGCGCAGCTTGGCCACCGCGCCCGACAGGTCGGCGCGCTCGATGCGCATGGTCTCGAGGCGCCCGGCATATTCCTGGGCCTCTTCCTCGGCGCGCAGGTTCACCGGGCCGATGGAGTCGCGCTCGCGTTCCAGGGCGAAGAGGTGGGCCTCGACGCCGGCGGCGTCCTTGGGAACGGCCACGGCCTCGCCGGCCAGGTGGCGGCCCAGGGCCTCGGGCTCCATGCGGGCGCTTTCGCGGATGTTGCTGGCAATCTCGGCGAAGCGCTCGCGGGCGGCGTCCAGGCGGGCGACCAGGGCGGCGCGGCGCTCGCGGGCCTCGCCGGCGGCCTGGTCGGCGGCGCGGGCGGTGCGGTCGGCGGTGATGCGGGCGGTCTCGGCCGCCTCCAGGGCGTCGCTGGCCTTGGCCCGGCGCTGCTCGGCGGCGTCGAACTGGTCGACGAGGACCAGCAGCTTCTCTTCCAGCTCGGCCGGGGCGGCGCGGGCGGCCTCCAGGGCGGCGGCGGCCTTGGCGCGGTCGGCCTCCAGGGCCTCGGCGCGCTTGGCGGCGGCGTCGCGGCGGCGGGTCCAGTCGCCCAGATCGCGCTCCAGGCTTTCCAGCCGGCGCTGGCGGCCGGCGCGCTCGCGATTCTCCAGTTCCAGCGCCGAGCGAGCGGCTGAAGCGGCTTCGCGGGCGGCGGCGGCGGCCTGGCGGGCGGCGGCCAGTTGCGGGGCCAGGTCGCCGACCGAACCGGCCGCCTCATGCTCGGCGCGGACGCCCGCAAGCGCTTCGTCGGCCTCGGCGCGTTCGGCCTCGAAGCGGGCGATGGTGTCGTCCAGCGACTGGGCGCGGGCCTCGCGCTGGGCGGCCTCGCGCTCGTAGCGGGCCACGGTCTCGCGGGCCACGTTCAGCAGGCGTTCGGCGTCGGGCGGACCCCGGCGCTTGTCGCGCAGGGCGTCCTCGGCGGCGCGCAGGCGGTCGGCGGCGGTCTTCAGGGCGGCGGTCGCGACCTCGGCCTGGGGCGCGACCGCGTCGATCTCGGCCTCGACCTCGGCCAGGCGGGTCCGCTGCTCCAGCCGAACGGCGGCGGGCTTGGGCGCATCGGCCTTGGCCACGAAGCCGTCCCAGCGCCACAGGTCGCCTTCCTTGGAAACCAGGCGCGCGCCGACCGGCAGCCCCTTGGCCAGGCGTTCGCCGTCGGCGCGCTCCACGAGGCCGACCATGGCCAGGCGCGCGGCCAGTTCCGCCGGGGCCTTGACCAGCGGGGCCAGGGGCTGGACGCCCTCGGGCCACGACGTCGCGGGCGCGTCGGCGCCGGCCCAGTGCGAGGGCGCGCGAGCGTCGAGCGCGGCTTCCAGGTCGTCGCCCAGGGCGGCGGCCAGGGCCGCGCCGTAACCCTTGTCGGGCGTCACCGCGTCGAGGGCGGGCGAGAAGCCGCTCTTGGCGCGCGGCGCGGTCAGCTGGGCCAGGCCCCGGGCCTCGGTGCGCAGGCGGCCCAGCTGGTCCTCGACCGTGCGGGCCTGATCGCGGGCCACGCCCTCGGCCTGGGCGGCGGCGGCGCGCTCGGCCTCGGCGGCCTCCAGGGCGGCGCGGGCCGCCGCAAGTTGCGCCTCGGCGTTGGCGAAACGCTGGCGCGCCTCGGCGGCGGCGGGATCGACGGCCGGACCGACGGCGGCGCGCTCAGCCTTGGCCTGGTCCAGCGCGCGGACGGTGCGGGCCAGGCGGCTCTCGGCCTCGGCCAGGCGCTGGGCGGCGGCGCGGGCGCGGGCCTCTTCCGCCGCAGCCTGGGCGGCCAGCCGCTCGACGGCGCTGTCGGCCTCGGCGCGCGCGGCCTCGGCGGCCTTGGCGGCGGTCTCCAGCTCGGGGCCGCGCTCGGGGGCGGCGGCGATCAGGCCGCGCACCTCGGCCAGTTCCGGCTCGATCCGCGCGAGCGAGCGGCCGGCGTCTTCCGCCGCCTGCTGCTCGCGGGCGCGGTCGTCGTCGATGCGCGAAAGGTCGGCCGACAGGCGTTGGAACTCGGCGGCGGCGGCGGCGGCGTCGCGCTCGGCGCGGTCCTTCTGGATGGCCAGCTGGCCCAGCACCGCCTGGGCGATGGCCGCCTCTTCGCGCAGCGGCGGCATGGCGGCCTCGGCCGTGACGATGGCTCCCTGGCCGGCGGCCGAAGCGCGGGCGGTCTCCTCGACGTCGCGGGCCGACTGGGTGGCCTCCGACTGGGTGCGCTCCAGCGTGTCGCGGGCCTCGGTCCAGCGGGCGAACAGCACCGCGCCCTGCACGGCGCGGATCTCGGCCGACAGGCGGCGGTACTTCTCGGCCTGGCGGGCCTCGCGCTTGAGGCGGTTCAGGGCCGTCTCGAGCTCGCGGGCCACGTCTTCCAGGCGGGTCAGGTTGCTCTCGGCGGCCCGCAGGCGCAGCTCGGCCTCGTGGCGGCGGGTGTGCAGGCCCGACACCCCCGCGGCCTCTTCCAGGATGCGGCGGCGGTTCTGCGGCTTGGCGCCGATCAGCTCGCTGATCTGGCCCTGGCGCACCAGGGCCGGCGAGTTGGCCCCGGTCGAGGCGTCGGCGAACAGGAGCTGGACGTCGCGGGCGCGCACCTCGCGGCCGTTGATGCGGTAGGTCGAGCCGGCCCCGCGGTCGATGCGGCGCACGACCTCCAGCACCGGGTCGTCGTTGAAACTGGCCGGCGCGGTGCGGTCGCTGTTGTCGATGGTCAGGGTGACGTCGGCGTGGTTGCGCGGCGGGCGGTTGCCGCTGCCTGCGAAGATCACGTCGTCCATGCCGCCGGCCCGCATGGCCTTGGCGGAGTTGGCGCCCATCACCCAGCGCAGGGCTTCCAGCAGGTTGGACTTGCCGCAGCCGTTGGGCCCGACGATGCCCGTCAGGCCAGGCTCGATCCTGAACTCCGTCGGCTCGACGAAGGACTTGAAGCCGGACAGGCGCAGGCGCTGGAACTGCACGGCCGCGCCCGCCCGCTAGGCCTTCAGGGCCTTGTCGATGGCCTGGGCCAGGTCGTCCACCGTCACGTCGCCGACCAGTTCGGCGCCGTTGGCGAAGAAGGTGGGCGTGCCTTCGATCTTGTCGCGCTTGGCGGCGGCCTCGACGCGGGCGTTGAGAGCGGCCAGGGCCGCCTTGTCGTTCAGCGCGGCTTCCAGCTGGGCTTCGGTCAGGCCGAAGCGCTTGGCCACGGCGAGGAGGCCGCCCCAGTAGTCGCCGGTCTTGTACATGCCCGCCTGCGCCGCGAAGATCGCGTCGACCGCCTCGAAATAGCGGGCCGGCGGCACGCGGTTGGCCAGCAGGAAGCCGGCGCCGGCCAGGTCGTAGGGCGGGGTCAGGAACTCGCGGAACACCAGCCGGGCCTTGCCCGTGTCGATGTAGCGCTTCTTGATCGCCGGCATGACCTCCAACGCCGTGTGGGCGCAGTGGCCGCAGCTCATCGAGGCGTACTCGACGATCTGCACCTTGGCCTTGGCCGAGCCCAGGACGTGGTCGCCCGGCTGGGCCGGCAAGGGCGCGGCGCGCGCCAGCGCAGGCATGGCGGTCGCGGCCGCCAGGCCCGTTACGATCAGCGCGCGCCGGTCCAGGGTCATGCCTACTTGCTCGCCGCGGCGATGGCGGCGTCCAGCTGAGCCAGCGGGGCCTCGCCGCCTTCTTCGTTCAGCTTCTTGCCGTTGATGACGAAGGTCGGGGTGCCCTTGATGTCGGTTTCCTTCGAGTAGCGCTCGATACGGTCGTTGAGGGCCTTCAGCGCCTTCTCGTCGCTGACGCATGCGTCGAACTGCTGCTCGTTCAGGCCGGCCGACTGGCCGATGCGAAGCAGCACGTCGCGGTACTGGCCGGTGGTGAACATCTCTTCCTGCGAGCGGTAGACCGAGTCCAGGACCGAGAAATACTTGTCCTTACCGGCGCAGCGGGCCAGCAGGAACGAGGCGGCGGCCACCTGCGGCGGGGCGGTCAGGAACTCGCGGTAGACGTACCGCACCTTGCCGGTGTCGATGTACTTGGACTTGAAGGCCGGGAAGACCTCCTCGTTCCACTTGGCGCAGTGGACGCAACTGGCCGAGGCGTACTCGATGACGGTGACCTTGGCGTTCGGATCGCCCAGGCTCATGTCGTCGGCGGTGACCGTCGCGCCGGTCTTGTTGCAGGCGGACAGGCCGGCCACGCCGGCGACGAGGGCTGCGGCCAGCAGGATCCGGCGGAGGGGCGAGCGCATGGTCGGGTCTTCCTCGAACGTGAACGGTGAAGTTAAGCGCGATTCTTTTTCGGCATGAAAATGGCGCGCTTGAGGCTGTGGTCGCATGAGCGGCAACCCGCGCAGGTTGTCAACTTTCGTTGCGCAGGACGCCGCGGCCCAGTTTCAGCAGGGCCTCCTTCAGCGGACCGTCGGGCTGGTCGGCCAGGCCCTGGGCCAGGTCGCGCTCCTTGGCCGCGTCCAGCGGCGGGCGGCGGCGCGGACGTGGCGGGGCCGAGGCGGCGGCGGCCACCCGGACGGGGCCCTGGACGATCCGCAGCCGCGTCACCGCGCCCTTGCCCAGCAGCAGGTCCAGCCGCTGGGTGATCTGCGGGGCCTGGTGCTGGATCAGCGAGGCCACGGGTCCGTCGACGCGCAGCTCCAGCGTGCCGCCCTCGCCGGTGCGGCTCTTGATGATGCGGACGGGCTCGGTGCGGCGGGCCAGGGTCTCGCCGACGATCTCCTTCCAGCGGGCCTGCAGCGCGCCGGGACCCTGGCCGTACTTTTTGTCGAGCTCGCGAATGAACTTGGCCAGGCTCTTGCCGGCGGGCGGGGGCACGCGCATCGGCGGCCGCGTGCGGCGGCGCGACAGGATCGTCAGGGCCTCGTCGGCCGTGGGCAGCGTGCGGCGATACATTGCGCATAATGCTAGCACGCCCCTCTCCCCTCGCGCGCGCGGATTTGCGATAGGAGGCGGACAATGACCGACGTCGCCGCGATCCGCTCCGCACTGCTTTCCTGGTACGACCGCGAGGCGCGGGTGCTGCCGTGGCGAACCGGCCCCGCCGCCGGCGCCATGGGCCTGCGCAGCGACCCCTACCGGGTGTGGCTGTCGGAGGTGATGCTGCAGCAGACCACCGTGCCGCACGCCACCCCCTACTTCCTGGCCTTCACCCAGCGCTGGCCCACCGTCGAGGCCCTGGCGGCCGAGCAGGACGGCGAGCTGATGGCCGCCTGGGCGGGGCTCGGCTACTACGCCCGGGCCCGCAACCTGCTGGCCTGCGCCCGCGCGGTGGCCAGCCAGCACGGCGGCGAGTTCCCCAATACAGAAGAGGGCCTGCTGGCCCTGCCCGGCGTGGGCGCCTACACGGCCGCGGCCGTGGCGGCCATCGCCTTCGACCAGGCGGCCAATGTGGTCGACGGCAATGTCGAGCGGGTGATGGCCCGGCTGTTCGCGGTGGAGACGCCGCTGCCCGACGCCAAGCCCGAACTGAAGCGCCTGGCCGCCGGCCTCGTCACCGACGAGCGGCCGGGCGACTGGGCCCAGGCGCTGATGGATCTCGGGGCCACGGTCTGCAAGCCCAAGGCGCCGCTGTGCGGCCTCTGCCCCGTCGAAACCTTCTGCGAGGCCCGGGCCAAGGGCGCGCCGGAGACCTATCCGCGCCGCACCAGAAAGGCCGACCGGCCGCGCCGCCACGGCGTGGCCTACATCGTCAGCCGCCGGGGCGAGACGGCCCTGGTGCGACGTCCGGACAAGGGCCTCCTGGGCGGCATGCTGGGCCTGCCGACCTCGGACTGGCGCGACCGCCCGTGGAGCGACGACGAGGCCGCCCGCGCCGCCCCGATCCTGGCCCCCTGGCGCGACCTGGGCGCGGTGGAGCACGTCTTCACCCACTTCTCCCTGACCCTGCGGGTGATGGTCGCCGAGGCCGACGTCGCCGGCGACTTCGTCTGGACCCCGCACGAGGGCCTGACCGCCCTGCCCAGCGTATTCCTGAAGGCCGCGCGGGCGGGGCTGGAGCGGCTCGTCTAGATCCCTCTCCCCTTGCGGGAGAGGGTGGCCTCCGAAGGAGGTCGGGTGAGGGGTCGAAAATCCTGTCCGCTGGGACGGTGGTAAGGCCGGATGAGGCGTCTCGCGTCTGAGAGACCCCTCATCCGCCGGCCTTCGGCCGCCACCTTCTCCCGCAAGGGGAGAAGGATCAGTTCTCAAATATTGACTTCGCATCCCATCATGCGAGCAATGCACCCCGACAAGGGCGACGAAGGCCCGGCATCGGGAGACGCGGCATGGCCATCATCAAGACCACCCGGCGGACGGCGCTCGGCGTCGGCCTGCTGACCCCGCTGATCCCCGGCCTGGCCATCGCCAAGCCCTTTCCCCGCAAGCTGGTCGCGCCGACCGCGCCGTTCGACATGCCCTCGATCGGCGTTCCGGACTTCTCGGGCGCCAGGCGCTTCCCCATCACCGACTTCGGGGCCGACCAGGGCGACCAGGGCAAGACGAGCGCCGCCATCACGGCTGCGATCAGCGCCGCCAACGCCGCCGGCGCGGGCGTGGTGGTGATCCCCGAAGGGATCTGGCCGACCGGCAAGGTGCATCTGAAGAGCAACGTCGCCCTGCACCTGGCCAAGGGCGCCACCCTGCTGTTCTCGGAAAAGCCCGCCGACTACCTGCCGCCCGTCCAGACCACCTGGGAGGGGCTGGAGTGCTGGAACTATTCGCCGCTGGTCTACGCCTTCGACTGCGAGAACGTGGCGATCACCGGGCCCGGCCGATTGAAGGCCAAGCTGGACGTCTGGCGCGAATGGTACAAGCGGCCCAAGCCGCACATGGACGCCCTGGTGGCGCTCTATCACCAGGCCGCCAAGGGCGAGCCGGTCGAGCAGCGCCGGATGACGGTCGGCGAGGCCAATCTTCGCCCGCAGTTCATCCAGTTCAACCGCTGCCGCCACGTATTGATCGAGGACGTCAGCATCGAGGACAGCCCGTTCTGGGTGATCCACCCGTTCCTCTGCGCCGACGTGGTCATCCGCCGGGTGAAGATCCGCGCCCACGGCCACAACAACGACGGCGTCGATCCAGAGATGAGCCGGAACGTGCTGATCGAGGACTGCGTGTTCGACCAGGGCGACGACGCGGTGTCGGTGAAGTCGGGCCGCGACCAGGACGCCTGGCGCCTGGGCGTTCCCACCCGCAACGTCATCATGCGCGACTGCCAGATTCGCAACGGCCACCAGTTGATGGCCGTGGGCAGCGAGCTGTCGGCGGGGATCGAGAACGTCTTCGTCGACAACTGCCATTTCACCGGCGACGGGAAAGGCGAGGACGGCTGGGCCGTGCCGATCGCCAACCTGCTGTTCGTCAAGACCAACGAGCGGCGCGGCGGGTTCGTGCGCAACATCCACATGCGCAATGTCAGCGCCACGAAGATCGCCGGCAGCGTGCTCGCGATCGACACCGACGTGCTCTACCAGTGGCGCACCCTGGTCCCGACCTACGAGCGGCGGCTCACCGCGATCGAGGGCCTGCGGGTCAGCGACGTGCGCGTGGCCCAGGCCGGCTCGGTGTGCAGCATCAAGGGCGAGAAGGACCTGCCGGTGCGCGACGTGCGCCTGAGCAAGGTGGCGGTGGATAAGGTGGCCGGGCCGGTGAAGACCGAGAACGTCGAGGGGTTCGTGTCGGCCTAGGAGAGCTTGGTGCGTGGCCCTCGTCCTTCGACAAGCTCAGGATGAGGACCATTTACAGGCTCGGACCATAGGAAAACCTCATCCTGAGCTTGTCGAAGGACGAGGTTTCGTCTCAGACGTCGGATTTCGATCCACCGCCTCCTTCAATAATCCAGCTTCGGATACCAGTCCGGCGGACGGCCCTCCGGCGTGCTGTCGAGCACCATCCACAGCGGGGCGGGATCGGGGGCGCCGCGGGGGTCCTGGCCGGGGTCGACGGTCTCGTCGGCCATCTCGGCGGACCAGAAATGGCGGATCGTTCCGTCGCGCCGGGAGAAGACGTTGAAGGCCGAGACCTCCGAACCGTCGGGCAGCACGCCGAAATAGTCGCGCGAATAGTCGCCGGTCAGGTCGGTGTAGAGCCGCAGGTTCTTCCAGCCGCGCTCGCGCTTCCAGGCCAGCAGCTTGTCGAGCGGCGAGCGGGCCACCACCGCCAGCGACAGCCGCTGATCGATGTCGAGGGCGTTGCCTTCCCAGGCGCCCAAAAGGTTGGTGCACATCGGGCATGGGCGCTCGCGCTGCGGCCCGAACATGTAGGAGTAGACGACCAGGGTCGGCTTGTCGCGGAACAGCCCGGCCAGGTCGACCTCGCCCTCCTCGCCCTCGAAGCGGTAGTCGCCGATGACCGGCCCGCCCGGCGGCAGGGCCCGGCGCTGGGCGGCGACCCGCTCGATATGGCGGCGCAGCTCGATCTCCTCGGCCAGCAGCGCCGTGCGGGCGGCGCGGTACTCGGCGCTTTCGTTGGGAATCCGCACCGGATTGGCGCGGGCGAGCTCGATGGCGGGGGTCAGGGTCGCGACGTCGTCCATGGCGGTCCTCCCGGTGGCGCGGGCAGGGAACGCCAGAGAACGGCGATATGCAAGCGAGAGCGGGAGATCCTCTCCCTGTGGAGAGGTGTCGGCGAAGCCGACGGAGAGGGGAGAGGCTTCCAGGCCGGCCAATTCCGCGGCGGCTGAAAACGTCCCCCCTCCGGCCCTTCGGGCCACCTCCCCCAGAGGGGGAGGATCATTGCCTTACATCCGTTCCGGCGTTTCCACGCCCAGCAGGTCGAGCGCCAGCTCCAGCTGCTTCAGCGCCGTCTGGGCCAGGGTCAGGCGCGAGGCGCGCACGGCCGGCTCTTCGGCGCTGAGGATCGGACAGGCGGCGTAGAACTTCGAGAAGCCCTGGGCCAGCTTGTAGGCGTGCTCGGCCACGAAGTTGGGGGCCTTCTTGTCGTAGGCCTCGCTCAGCGCGCCCTCGAAGGCGTCCAGCAGCAGGGTGAGATCCCGCTCGGCCTGCTCGGCGACGATCACCGGGCCGCCTTGCGCGCCCTGCTCGGCGGCCTTGCGCAGGATGCTCTTGATACGGACGGTCTGGTACAGCAGGTACGGACCGGTCTTGCCCTCGAAGCTGGTGAAGCGGTCAAGGTCGAAGACGTAGGAGGTGCCGCGGAAGTTCTGCAGGTCGGCGAACTTCAGGGCGGCGACGCCGACCTTGTGCGCGGTCTCCTCGAAGGCTTCCGGCGACAGCTCGGCGCCGAGACCGGCTTCGCGCAGGCGCTCGCGGGCCTTTTCGCGGGCCATCTCGATCAGGTCGTGCAGCTTCAGCACGCCGCCGGCGCGGGTCTTGAACGGCTTGCCGTCGGCGCCGTTCATGGTGCCGAAGCCGATGTGCTCCAGGCCGCCTTGCTGGGCGTAGCCGGCCAGATAGGCGGCGCGGAATACCTGCTCGAAGTGGTCGGCCTGACGCTGGTCGACGCAGTAGAGGATCAGGTGCGGGTCGAACGACTGGCGGCGATCCAGGATCGTGGCCAGGTCGGTCGTGCCGTACATGGCCGAGCCTTCCGACGAGACCACCAGCAGCGGATCGGGGCTTTCGACCTCGATCACCGAGCCGTCAGGCAGCTTCTTCTTCTTGGTCTCGCCCGGACGGGCCACGCGGACGATGCGGGCGCCCTGGTCCTCGACCAGCAGCCCCTTGTCCTCCAGCTGGCGCACCATCGGCGCGATCAGCGGGTCGGCGTCGCTCTCGCCCTTCCACAGGTCGAAGTCGACGCCCAGGGCGTGGAACTCGCGCTCCAGGGCCACGCGGCTGACGTCGACGAAGTGCTTCCACAGCAGACGGTAGCCGAAGCGGCCGTTCTGCAGGTCGGCGGTCGCCTTGCGGGCGCGGTCGCGATAGTCGGCGTCTTCCTTGGCGCGCGCGGCGGCGGCCGGATACAGGCGGTCGAGGTCGACCAGGGTCACCCGGCCGGCGAACTCGGCGCGCACCTTGGCGGCGTCGGCGTCGGAGAAGTCGCGCGGGGCGTCCGGCAGCTTGTCCATCAGGGCCGCGATGAAGGCGTCCTCGTCCATCACCGCGGTGATGAGCAGGCCCATCTGGAAGCCCCAGTCGCCGAAGTGGGCGTCGCCCACCACCTGGTCGCCGCGGAAGCGGTACAGGCGCTTGATCGACTCGCCGATGATCGAGGCGCGCAGGTGGCCCACGTGCATCGGCTTGGCGACGTTCGGGCCGGCATAGTCGACCAGCACGCGGCGCGGCTGCGCCAGCAGGCTGGCGCCGGCGCGTTCGTCGGCGGCGATCTCGTCGGCGCGGGCGGCCAGGGCCGCGGGGCTGACGCGCATGTTGATGAAGCCGACGCCGGCGATCTCGACCGAGGCCAGACGCGGGTCGGCCTTCAGCTGCTCGACCACCTGGACGGCGATTTCACGGGGGTTACGCTTGGCGCTCTTGGCCGCGGCGAGGGCGCCGTTGCACTGGAAGTCGGCCAGGTCGGGCCGGTCGGACGCCGTGACGCGCCCGAAGTCGGGAGACAGTCCGGCGGCCTGGAAAGCGGCCGCGGCCGCCTCGCTCAAGGACCGCTTCAAATCGTTCATTGCTTAGGAGGAGTCCCTGCTTGCTGGGCTTGGGCGGCCTGGCCGGCGTTGACGCGGAAGCGCTTGCCGTCGCGGTTGAAGGCGGCCATTTCCGGGGTGACGTCGAAGCCGATCAGGACCTCGAAATTGCTGCCGCTCGTCGTGGCTTCGGCGCGCGGGATGGTGATGGTCTCCAGCTTCTCGGTGGCGTAGACGCGGTCGCCATTGGCCGGGAAGGTGACGGGCAGGTCGAAATATTCCTTGGCCAGCACCGACTTGTTGCGCTCGGTCACCGCCACCCAGTAGCGGTAGGTCTTGCGGCTTTCGGTGGCTTCGGGACCGCGGCCCAGGGCGAACAGCACCTCGACCTGCATCTTGATCGGGTCGTTGCTCTTGTAGGCGCAGCCCGAGGACACGCCCTGGATCTCGCCGGTATAGCCGGTGGCCCCGGCGCTTTCCTTGCCGCCCTTGAACTCGACATAGCGGCTGGCGTCGTACAGCACCTTCACGAAGGGGCATGGGCCGGCGTTGCGCAGCTGGGCCAGCGGAGCCTTGGGCTGGTTCCACTCCTCGTCGCGCTTCTTCTTCTTGGCGCCGCTGTCGTCTTCCTGGCCGCCGCCCTGGCCGCCGCCCTGGCCGCCGCGGCCGCCTTGGGCGTAGGCGCTGGTGGCGGTGACGGCGATCGACAGGGCCATCAGGGCGCTGAAGGCGACGGAAAGCGTGCGGCGCATGAAACGTCCGGTTCGAGAAGGATTGCCAGAAAGGGAAAGGCCCCACCCGGCGTCATGCAGCCTGATAAAGGCATATGCGTGACCTCGCAACGGGCGCACGTTGCAGCTTCGTCTTCAAAACGCCATGTGCGGCACGTCTGGCGCACGGACGCGCGAACGCTTAGGTTCCGCGCCATGACCACGCCCGCGCCGATCCGTCCCCCGGTCCGTCCCAAGCTCCGCCTGTTCCTGGCCAGCCCGCGCGGCTTCTGCGCCGGGGTCGACCGGGCCATCCAGATCGTCGAGCGGGCCATCGAGAAGTTCGGCGCGCCGGTCTATGTGCGCCACGAGATCGTCCACAACCGCCACGTGGTCGACCGGCTGAAAGCCCTGGGCGCGATCTTCATCGAGGAGCTGAACGAGGCTCCCGACGACCGCCCGGTGGTGTTCTCGGCCCACGGCGTGCCCAAATCGGTGCCGGCCGAGGCCAAGTCGCGGCAGATGATCTATCTCGACGCCACCTGCCCGCTGGTCTCCAAGGTGCACGTCGAGGCCCAGAAGCACTTCGACAACGGCCGCGAGATCGTGCTGATCGGCCATGCCGGCCACCCCGAAGTCGTCGGCACCATGGGCCAACTGCCCGAGGGTACGGTGGCCCTGATCGAGGACATCGACGACGCGCGGACCTGGCAGCCCAAGGACGCCTCGAACGTGGCCTTCCTGACCCAGACCACCCTGTCGGTCGACGACACCGCCGACATCGTGGCCATGCTGAAGGAGCGCTTCCCCGGCATCGCCGCGCCGCACAAGGAAGACATCTGCTACGCCACCACCAACCGCCAGGACGCGGTGAAGATGCTGGCCGAGGCGTCGGACCTCATTCTGGTGGTCGGCTCGCGCAACTCGTCCAACTCGGTGCGCCTGAAGGAAGTGGGCCTGAAGGCCGGCGCCAAGTCCGCCTACCTGATCGACGACGCCTCGGGCCTGGACTGGAGCTGGTTCGAAGGCGTTTCGAGCATCGGCCTGACGGCCGGCGCCTCGGCCCCGGAAGACCTGGTGCAGGGCGTCATCGACGCCATCAGCGGCCACTTCGACCTCGAGATCGAGGAACTGGTCGAGGCCCGTGAGACGGTGACGTTCAAGCTGCCGCGCCTGCTGACGACGGCCTGATCGGAGATCAGGGCGCGTCGATGACGCGCGGGCGCAGCCAGTCGGTCAGTTCGGGGATGCCGATCTCGCCGGCGGCGAGGCGGAAAATGGTTCTCGCGGCATCGGCCTGATCCGCAACCAGACGCAGTCCGTTCACCCTCAGAAACAGGGCCATGGCGTGGAAGGCGGCACGCTTGTTCCCGTCGACGAACGGATGGTTGCCGGATACGGCCGCCGCATAGGTAGCCGCCAACTCGACCAAGTCGACGACGTTCTCATAGTGAAAGCGGTTCTTGGGGCGCTCCAACGCGGAAGCAAGCAGGCCAGGATCGCGAACGCCAGATGGTCCGCCATGCAGAGCCAAGCTTCGCTCATGCAAGGCGACCAGCGCCTGCATGAGAAGCCATCTTGGCTCTTGGGAACCGCTCACTTGGCGAGGGCGCGGAACGTATCGCGGTACTCGTCCATGATCTCCTCGCCCAGCTCGATCTGGCGGGCGACCTCAGGATCATAGGGCGAAATCTGCATGGCGCCGCCAGGCGCTTCGGTCAGGTAGACCACATCGCCCTTCTCGACCCCGAGCTTGACGAGGGCCTCCTTCGGCAAAACCACGCCGACAGAATTTCCAACTTGGGTGAGCTTAAGCGCGATCATGCGAGACGCCTGATAGAAGTTCTTACATCCGTTATACCCTGAACGCCGCTTGACCGCCAGCGCGCGGCGCCGCATCCCGCGCCCATGGCCGTCTACACCGACATCACCGATCAAGAGCTCGAAGGCTTCCTGGCCGAGTACGACCTGGGCGCCCCGGTGGCGTTCAAGGGCATCGCCGAGGGGGTGGAGAACTCCAACTTCCTGCTCGAGACGGAGACCGGCCGCTACATCCTGACGGTCTACGAGCGCCGCGCGCGGCCGGAGGACCTGCCCTATTTCCTCGACCTGCTGGGCTGGCTGGCCGATCGCGGCTATCCCTCGGCGCGGCCGGTTCCCGACAAGGCGGGCAAGACGCTCAAGACCCTGCGCGGCAAGCCGGCCGCCATCGTCGGGTTCATGCCGGGCCTGTCGGTGCGCAAGCCCAGCCCCGCCCACTGCCGCGAGGCCGGCGAGGGCCTGGCCTGGCTGCACCTGGCCGGCGAAGGCTATGCCGGCCGCCGCGCCAACGACCTGGGCCAGCCGCACTGGGCCCCGCTGTTCTCCAAGCACCGCCAGGCCGCCGAAGACCTGAAGCCGGGCCTGGCCGCGACCATCGACAAGGACCTGGCCGAAATGGCCCTGGCCTGGCCGCGCAATCTGCCCGCCGGCACGATCCACGCCGACTATTTCCCCGACAACGTCTTCTTCGGGACCGACGGCAAGTTCGCGGCGACCATCGACTTCTACTTCGCCTGCGACGACGCCTACGCCTACGACGTGGCCGTGACCCTGAACGCCTGGTGCTTCGAGGCCGACGGCAGCTTCAACGTCACCGCCGCCCAGGCCCTGATCGCCGGCTACGAGCGCCGCCGCCCGTTGAGCCCGGCCGAGCGCGACGCCCTGCCGATGCTGGCGCGCGGCGCGGCCATGCGCTTCTTCCTGACGCGCCTGGCCGACTGGAACGCCACGCCGGCCGGCGCGCTGGTGCGCCCCAAGGACCCGCTGGAATACGAGCGCAAGCTGGCCGTCCACCGCGAGGGCCTGTCGCTGTTCGGGGGCCGCGCGTGACCCCCAAGCTGATCATCTACACCGACGGCGCCTGCCGCGGTAATCCCGGCCCCGGCGGCTGGGGCGCGGTGCTGATGTACGGCGACAAGCGCAAGGAGATCTGCGGCGGCGAGCTGGCGACGACCAACAACCGCATGGAGCTGATGGGCGCGATCATGGCCCTGGAGGCGCTGAACCGCCCGACCAAGGCCGAGCTGCACACCGACAGCCAGTACGTGATGAAGGGCGTCACCCAGTGGATCCATGGCTGGAAGGCCAAGGGCTGGAAGACCGCCGACAAGAGCCCCGTCAAGAACGTCGACCTGTGGCAGCGCCTCGACGCCGCCCGTCTGCGTCACGAGGTCGACTGGCGCTGGGTCAAGGGCCACGCCGGCCACGAGCACAACGAACGCGCCGACGAACTGGCCCGCCGCGGCATGGAAGAGACGCTGAAGAAGCGCTGACGAAACGGCAGGCTTCGCGCCGCGCGCCTTGACCGATAGCCTCCCCGAAACACGACCTGGGGAGGCAACGAGATGAACACGATGATCGCGCCGGTGCTGGCGCTGGTGAGCTGGACGCTGGTGATGTGGGCGTGGATGTACGCCCAGCGGCTGCCGGCGATGACCAAGGCCGGGATCAAGCCGCAGGACGCCCGCTTTCCCGGCGCGCTGGACGTGCTGCCCGACGCCGCCCGCCAGGCGGCCCACAACTACAACCACCTGATGGAACAGCCGACGATCTTCTACGCGGCGGCCCTGGCGATCTTCGTGGCGGGGCATGGCGATGGAACGGCCGTGGCCCTGGCCTGGGCCTATGTGGCCCTGCGGATCGTGCACAGCCTGGTGCAGGCCAGCGTCAACATCGTCATGGCGCGGTTCGCGGTGTTTTCGCTGAGCACGATCGTGCTTGCGGTGATGATCGTGCGGGAGTGGGCGCGGCTGCTGGGGTGAGGCGCCAGGCTGAACCCTCTCTCTTTGAGAGAGGGAGGGGCCCGCCGCGAAGCGGTGGGAGGGTGAGAGGTTTCACCGCTAGCGGGAGAAATCCCCATTCCTTCCGTTGCACCGCTTTCGCAACCGAGCCGACCCTGGCGTCATGGACAAGACCGCCAACGCCCGCAGACTTCGCCAGAGCCAGACCCTCGCGGAGCAGACGCTTTGGAAGCTCGTTCGCAACCGTCGCCTCGGCGGGTTCAAATTCCTGCGGCAGCTTCCGATCGACCGCTACTTCGCCGATTTCGTCTGCGAGGCTGGAAAGCTGATCGTCGAGCTGGACGGCGCCACCCATGAAGGGCGCGAGGACCACGACCAGCACCGCACGCAGGTCCTGGAATTGTTCGGATACGTGGTCCTGAGATTTCCCAACGAGCGGATTCTGGCTGATCCGGGCGGCGTCACGGACGACATCCTGGCTGCGCTACGTTCTGGAAGGGCGTAACCTCTCACCCTCCCACCGCCTGCGGCGGCGGGCCCCTCCCTCTCTCGAAGAGAGAGGGTTTAGGAAGCGCAGCCCCCTCAGTCTTCAGACTCGCACCAGGTCTTGATCAGCTGATGCGCGATGGCCAGGGTCGGGGGGGCGAACGCGTCCTCGATCTCGCCGCGGATCAGGGCCTTCGCCTCGTCCTTGTCGAACCAGCGGACGGCTTCCAGCTCGGTCTGGTCGGGGGCGGCCTGGTCGCTGTCGACCTCGGCGATCATGCCCATCATCAGCGAGGCGGGGAACGGCCAGGGCTGGCTGGAATGGTAGCGGACCTTGGTGGCCACCAGGCCGGCCTCTTCCTTGAGCTCGCGGGCGCAGGCCTCCTCGATAGTCTCGCCGGGCTCGACGAAGCCGGCCAGGGCCGAGAACATGCCGGCGGGCCAGGCCGCCTGGCGGCCCAGCAGGCACTTTTCCCCATGCACGGCCAGCATGATCGCCACCGGGTCGGTGCGCGGGAAGTGCTCGGCGTGGCAGGACGGGCAGATGCGCTTCCAGCCGCCGTCGGCGATGTCGCTCTTGTTGCCGCAGTTGGCGCAGAACGGATGCTTGCGCCGCCATTCGAACATCGACTTGGCGGTGGCCAGGATGCCGGCGTCGGGGGCCGGCAAGGTGGCGGCCGCGCCGCGCAGGTCCTCGAAGCGGCCAAGCCCCTGCAGGGCGCCCTCGGCCGGATCGGCCGCGCCCTCCAGGTCGACGGCGAAGACCGCGATGTCCTTCCACAGGCCCATGAACAGCAGGCGCTCGTCGGTGCCCGCCAGCTCCTTGGCCATGTCGGCGCGCAGATAGGCGATCTGGACGCCGGTCGGCTCGTCGTCGGCTGAAGGGGAATCCTCGACCAGCACCTTGCCGTTCCAGACGGCCACGGCCAGGGACTGGGGGTCCTCCAGCTTCTCGGCCAGCCAGCTGGCGTCGCCTCGGCGCTCGCCGGCGCGGTCGAGCGGATTGCCCGCGAAGATGTTGACGATCTCGGAAAGCGGCATGGGTCGATTCTGTAGAGGCTGGCCGGGCAAAGTGTAAGGGGTTTTGGCGTCCGGCGCCCGCCACGCGACGCCCGGCGACAAAGAGTCGTCACGAGACGGAGCGCTTGGCGCTTGCATATCGCGCGATGAGTCGCGATATACCCCCTCGGAGATCGGCGACGGACGATGGCCTCGCCAACCTGGTCAGGGCCGGAAGGCAGCAGCCACAACGAGATCACCCTCGGGTCGCCCGCCGGTCTCCACCTTTCCCCATATTCAGTCAGCATTGACTATCGCGCGAGCCTTTTGCCGCGCCGCCCGACGCTCTAGACTGCGCCCATGGCCGATCACGACCTCACGCCCGATTCCGCTCCCCCCTGGGACGAGCCCGCCTTCGATCGTGAGGCGCCGCCCGAGCGCGACGAGAACACGGCCGACATCTTCGGCGAGGCGCCCGCCCCCGCAGCCGCTCCGGTCGCGGCCAGGCCCCTGCCCGAGCCTGAAGCCGAGGAAGCCGGCGCGGCCTATACCGTGCTGGCCCGCAAGTACCGCCCGCGCACCTTCGAGGACCTGATCGGCCAGGAGGCCATGGTCCGCACCCTGGCCAACGCCTTCCAGACCGGCCGCATCGCCCACGCCTTCATGCTCACCGGCGTCCGCGGGGTCGGCAAGACCACCACCGCCCGCCTGCTGGCGCGCGCCCTGAACTACGAGAGCGACACGGTCCACGGCCCCTCGGTCGACCTTTCCACCGAAGGCCGCCACTGCCGGGCGATCATCGAGGGCCGGCACATGGACGTGCTGGAGCTGGACGCGGCGTCGCGCACCAAGGTCGACGAGATGCGCGAGCTCTTGGACGGGGTGCGCTACGCCCCGGTCGAGGCGCGCTACAAGGTCTACATCATCGACGAAGTGCACATGCTGTCGACGGCGGCGTTCAACGCGCTGCTGAAGACGCTGGAAGAGCCGCCGCCGCACGCCAAGTTCATCTTCGCCACCACCGAAATCCGCAAGGTTCCGGTGACGATCCTGTCGCGGACCCAGCGCTTCGACCTGCGCCGCATCGAGCCGGACGTGCTGGCCAGGCACTTCGACCGCATCTCGCAGCGCGAAGGCGCGAAGATCGATCCCGACGCCCTGGCCCTGATCGCCCGCGCCGCCGAGGGCTCGGCCCGTGACGGCCTGTCGCTGCTCGACCAGGCCATCGTCCAGACCGAGCGCGGCCAGACCGTCACCGCCGCCGTCGTGCGCGACATGCTGGGCCTGGCCGACCGCAGCCAGACCATCGCTCTCTTCGAACAGGTGATGAGCGGCAAGCCGGGCGAGGCCCTGACCACCTTCCGCCAGCTGTGGGGCTTCGGCGCCGACCCGGTGGTGGTGATGCTCGACCTGCTGGACCACTGCCACGCCGCCTCGGTGGCCAAGGCGCTGGGCCCCGAGGCCCTGTCGATGCCCAAGGAGCAGGCCGCTCGCCTGACCTCGGTCGGCGCCCAGACCAGCGCCGGGACCATGGCCCGCCTGTGGCAGATGCTGCTGAAGGCCCATGACGAGGTGCGCCGCGCGCCCGACGCCATGGCCGCCGCCGAGATGGCGATCATCCGCCTGTGCTACGCCGCCGACCTGCCGGGTCCGGAGGATGCGCTGAAGGTCCTGCGCGACGGTGGCAATCCCGGTGGTCCGGGCGGCGGCGTCGCCGTGGGCGGCGGCGCCGCTCCGGGCGGAGCCGTCTCGGCCGCGCCGCGCGCCATGGCCGCCGTCGGCGCCGCCCCGGCCGCCCCTGTGCTGGCCTCGTTCGACGACGTGCTGAAGCTGATCGCCGAGAAGCGCGACATCGGTCTTCGCCTCGACGTCGAGCAGTTCGTCCGCCCGATCAGCTTCCGCCCCGGCGCCATCACCTTCGAAGCCGCCCCCGGCGCCCCGGGCAACCTGGCCGGCCGCCTCGTGCGTGCGCTGAAGGAATGGACCGGCCAGCCCTGGCTGATCGCCGCCGAGGGCGGCGGCGGGGCCGAAAGCCTGATGGAGCGCCAGAAGCGCGAGGAGCGCGAAGCCCTGGCCGCCATCAAGTCCGATCCGTTCGTGGCCTCGGTGCTGTCGGCCTTCCCGGGCACGGAGATCGTCGAGATCCGCAAGGTCCTGGCTCCCGAACCCGCGCCGATCGAGCCGGACGAGGCCGAGGACTAACAGAACCCTCCGTTCCCTTTGAACCGCCCTCGTCCTTCGACAAGCTCAGGATGAGGGCTACCTTGAAGGCCCGTCAGTAGGAAACCTCACCCTGAGCCTGTCGAAGGGCGAGGTTTCGGGCCAGCAGTTGGAGCAGACCATGAAAGACCTCAGCGGCCTGATGAAGCAGGCCCAGGCCATGCAGCAGAAGCTGGCCGACGCCCAGGCCCGCCTCGGCGAAGCCCTTATCGAAGGCACCGCCGGCGGCGGCATGGTCACCGTCACCCTGTCGGGCGCGGGCGACCTCAAGAAGGTGGTGCTGGACGAAAGCCTGATCGAGCCGGGCGAAGGCGAGGTCATCGCCGACCTGATCGTCGCCGCCCACGCCGACGCGAAGAAGAAGCTGGAAGCCAAGCAGGCCCAGATGATGCAGGAAGCCGCCGGCCCGATGGCTGGCCTGATGGGCGGCATGCCCGGGATGAAGTTCTAAACGGCGGAACCGCCATCCCCGCCCTTCGACAAGCTCAGGGTGAGGATGTCTACTGAGCCGAACATCACCCTCACCCTGAGCTTGTCGAAGGGCGAGGGTGACGCACCCAGAAAGACCAAATGGCCGCCTCCGCCGGACCCGAGATCGAGCGCCTGATCGCCCTGCTGTCGAAGCTGCCGGGCCTTGGACCGCGCTCGGGCCGGCGGGCGGCCCTGGCCCTGTTGAAGAAGCGCGACACGCTGCTGGCGCCATTGTCGGCGGCGATGGCCGAGGCCCAGGCCAAGGTGAAGACCTGCTCCACCTGCGGCTCGCTCGACACCACCGATCCCTGCGCGGTGTGCGCGGACGGCTCGCGCGACGTGCGCCTGCTGTGCGTGGTCGAGGAGGTCGGCTCGGTGTGGGCCATGGAGCGCGGCGGCTCGTTCAAGGGCCGCTACCACGTGCTGGGCGGCCTGCTCTCGGCGCTGGACGGCGTGGGCCCCGAGACCCTGCGGGTGGGCGAACTGCTGGAGCGCGCGTCCAGCGGCGAGGTCGCCGAGGTGATCCTGGCCCTGCCGGCCACGGTCGACGGCCAGACCACCGCCCATTACCTGGCCGACCGCTTGGCCCAGACCAACGTGCCGGTGACCATGCTGGCCCGCGGCGTGCCCGTCGGCGGGGATCTGGACTGGCTCGACGACGGCACCATCGCCCAGGCCCTGCGAGCGCGGCGGCCGGCCTAGAGAACCCCTCTCCCGTGGGGAGAGGGAGGGGCCCGCGCTGAAAGCGCGGGAGGGTGAGGGCGTACGCCCTTTCCGGACCATCCTGACGACACGGCGAGGACGGCCGCGCGAAACGGCCGCCGTCTAAACCCCTCACCCTCCCAGGCTTCGCCTGGGCCCCTCCCTCTCCCTCTGGGAGAGGGTTCAAAAGACCACCACCGCCTTGCCCACCACCCGCCGCTGGGCCAGCAGCTCGAACGCCTCGCGCCAGCGCTCCAGCGGAACCTCGGCATGGACATGGGGCCGGATCGTCCCCGCATCCGCCATCGCCCAGACCGCGGCCTGGTCCTGCGCCCCGCGCTCGGGAAACTGGCGGCCGTACTCGCCGGCCCGCACGCCCATCACCGAGACCCCCTTGATCAGGGGAATATTGGCCGAAACGGTCGGGATCCGCCCCGAGGTGAAGCCGATCACCAGCAGCCGCCCGTCAAAGGCCAGGCACCGCAGGCTCTCGTCGAAGACATCGCCGCCGACCGGGTCATAGACCACGTCTGCGCCGCGCCCGCCGGTGATCGCCTTCACCCGCTCGCGGAAACCGCCGGTGACGTTGACGACAGCGTCAGGCGCATAGAGCCGCGAGACCTCCACCAGCTTGTCGTCGGAGGCCGAGGCGGCGATCACCCGCGCGCCCATGGCCTTGGCTAGGTCGACGGCCGCCAGGCCCACGCCGCCGGCCGCGCCGTGCACCAGCAGCCACTCGCCAGGCTGAAGGTTCGCCCGCCGCACCAGCGCCACCCGCGCCGTCAGATAGGCCGCGCCATAGGACGCCGCCTCGCCGAACGACAGCCGCGCGGGCTTGGGCTTCAGCGCCCTGGCCGGCACGGCGATACACTCGGCGAAGGCCCCGGTGCGCGCGCCGCCGACCACCGCCGCGCCGATCTCCAGACCCTCGGCGCCCTCGCCCAGGGCGGCGACCTCGCCGGCGAAGTCGAGGCCGGGGGTGAACGGCAGGTCCGGCTTCAGCTGGTACTCGCCGCGGGTCATCAAGAGGTCGGGAAAGTTGACGCTGGCCGCCCTGACGCGGACCAGCACCTCGCCGGGACCGGGCGCGGGCGTTGGAACCTCGCGCACCGCACAGCCGGCGAAGTCGGGCGCCAGGCTTTCGACGACCAGCGCTTTCACGCGCCGCGCCGCCCCTCGATCTCCGCCCGCACCAGCCCGGCGATCTCGCGGCAGGCCGCATCGGCCGCCGGCACCGCGCCGGTGAAGGCCGTGAAGCCATGGGCCAGGCTGTCGTAACAGCGGTAGGTGGTGGGCACGCCGGCCGCGATCAGGCGCTTGGCGTAGGCTTCGCCTTGGTCGACCAGCGGGTCGAAGCCGGCGGTGATCACGATGGCGGGGGCGAGGCCCGTCAGGTCCTGCGTCTTGTCGGGCGACAGGCGCGGGTCGGCCGGATCGGCCTCGGGGCCCATATAGTGGCCCATGAACCACTCCATGATCGGGCGGCTCAGCGGATAGCTGTCGGCATAGACCGCCATCGACGGGGTCTCGCTGGCCACGTCGACGGCGGGATAGATCAAGAGCTGGAAGGCCGGCTGGACCTCGCCCGCGCGCTGCATCTCCTGGGCCAGCACGGCGGCGAAGTTGCCGCCCATGCTGTCGCCGCCGATCGCGGCCTGCCCCGGCGCCGCGCCGAAGCGGGCGGCGTTGTCGCGGCCCCAGCGATAGGCGGCCAGCACGTCGTCCAGACCGGCGGGGAAGCGATGATCGGGCGCCAGGCGGTAGTCGACCGACAGCACGGCGGTCCTGGCGATGCGCGCCAGGATCCCGCAGAAGGCGTGGCAGGTCTCCAGATCCCCGATCACCCCGCCGCCGAAGTGGGCGAAGACGATCAGCGGCGCGGCGGCGTCCTGCTCGGCCGGGCGATAGGCGCGGATCGGGATCTGGCCGCCGGAGCCGTCGATGCTGAGGCTCTCGTTGCGCACCCCGGTCTCGGGCGGACCCGAGACCGCCAGCAGGCCCTTGGCGCTGCCCGCCCGCGCCTCTTCCGGCGACAGGGTGGTCATCGACGGCATGCCCTTGGCCGCGTGGGCGAAGAACTGGAAGCGCGGGTCCAGGGTGCGTCCGCCGCGATAGACGACGCCCCCGCCGCTCAGCGCCCGCAGGATCGGGGTCGGCAGCGACAGGATCGTCTTGAGGACCAGCTTCTGGACGTCGGCCATTCGGGGGCTCTTTCTGGTTGGTTTCGGTGGGACCGCCCTCGCCCTTCGACAAGCTCAGGGGGAGGACTACAGGCAGGCCGGCAGCAGTAGAAACCTCATCCTGAGCCTGTCGAAGGACGAGGTTTCGTTCTCAGGGCCTGGGCAGGGCCGGCAGGCCGCCGAGGATCAGGCCGACGGCGAAGGCGGTGGCGCCCTGCGTATCCATCGGCCGGCGCTCCAGCATCTTGTCGCCGACCTCGCGGGCCACGGCGATACAGGCGGCGGTCAGGTAGTCGAGATCCACGGGAGGGGCGTGCTCGCGCTCGAGCACCCGCTCGAAAGCCTCGCGCACCTCGGCGAAGACGGCGGTGACCTCGGGCGTGGCGCGGACCTGGGGGTGGGTCTCGCCGGCCGGGCGGTTGACGCGCCAGGTCTCGTGCTCGGCGGCCAGGAAGTCGAAATAGGCCCGCATGGCCCCGCGCAGGAACGAGGCGAAGTCGGTCGCCTTCTCGAACTCCACGCGCAGCAGCGGCCGAAAGCGCCGCGCCCCGTCGTCGGCGAGGGCGTCGAACACCTCCTCCTTGGACTTGTAGTAGTTGTAGAAGGTGCCCGAAGCCAAGCCGGTCAGGCGGATGATGTCGCGCACCGTGGCCCCGTCATAGCCCAGCTCGCCGAACACCTGCCGGGCCGCGTCGAGAATGGCCTGGCGGTTGGCGGTCTTGGTGCGCTCGCGCTTGCCCGGGCGATTGTCCTCGCGCGGCGGCATGGCGGGGAAATAGGCGATGTTCGACATCGAGGCGCGGCTCTTTTGTTGGGCGGCGTCAATGACGCCCCGTCAGGATTTGAGCCTCGTTCCGAGCGCGGAGCAAGAGGGGATGCAAGAAGATCCTCCCCCTCTGGGGGAGGTGTCGCCAAAGGCGACGAAGGGGGTGTGGCTGATGAGACGGCCGGCGCCCCGAAAGCTGAAAACGTCCCCCCTCCGGCCCTTCGGGCCACCTCCCCCAGAGGGGGAGGATCTAGTTGCCGTTCGGCCGGACGAACGTCGCCTTGCAGCGGGCGTCGCAGCGGGCCCATTCGCCGGGGCAGCTGTCGTCGTCGGTATTGGCGCGGCAGAAGTAGTAGGTCTTGGCGCACACGGCCTTGCAGGCGGCCGGATCGGCGCCGGGCCGGGGTGACTGCAGCGGGATCGGCGGCGGGATCACGGCCTGGGCGCTGGGGGCCGGCGTCGCCTCCGGCGCGGGCGCCGACAGGGCGCGGCGCGCATGGGTCTGGGCCCCGGCCGACGAGGCCAGGGCGGCGACCAGCAACAGGGAAGGCAGCACGCGACGCATGACTTTCGAGTCTAGGGACTGATCCGCCGGAAATAAACCGCGCCCGGACGTCGCGGGCGCTCTCGACGAACGATCCTGCGCCCCTACATTGAGACCCATGCTCAAGCACGCCGGACGCGCCCTTGCCGCCTTCACCCTGCTCTTCGTTTCCTTCGTCGCGGCGGGCGGCGTGATGGCCGCGGTCGGACACAAGGCCCCGCGCGGAACCTTCGTCGACATCGGCGAGGGCCGTAAGCTGCGGCTCGTCTGCGAGGGCGAGGCCACCCACCCCGATCGCCCGACCGTCTGGCTGGAAGCCGGCGCCTTCGGCTTCGCCGCCGATTGGGGCGCGACCCAGGACGCCCTGGCCGCCGCCGGCTGGCGCGCCTGCGCCTATGACCGCGCCGGCATGGGCTATTCGCCCAAGGGCCCCAAGCCCCGCGACGGCCTGGCCATCGTGGCGGACTTCGAGAAGCTGGTCGCCGCCTCGGGCGAGACGGGTCCCTACATCCTGGTCGGCCACTCGATGGCGGGCCTGCGCCTGCGCGAATACGCCGGCCGCAATCCAAGCCAGGTCGCCGGGCTCGTCCTGGTCGACGCCGCCACGCCGGAGGCGGCGAAGATCCGCCGCGCCAAGGGCTTCATCAAGTCGTTCGTGTTCATCTCGCGGGCGGCGGCGCTGGGCGCCTCGACCGGGCTCTACAAGCCGCTGGTCTATACCCGCCTGGGCGACAAGATCGGCCTGCCGCCGGACGCCAAGGCCGAAAAGCGCTGGGGCTTCGCCAACGGCCGCCACAACCGCACCTCGGCGCAGGAGGTCACGCTGTGGGCCGAGGCCTCCGCCCAGGCCGGCGCGCAGCCGCCGTTCAAGCCCGAATGGCCGGTGGCCGTGGTCACCGCCGGCGCCCGGGTGGGCGAGCGCGCCCAGTGGAAGGACATGCAGGCCGCCCCGGCGCGGGCCTCGCAGCACGGCTATGTCGACCACGTGGCCGGCGCCACCCACACCCGTCTGCTGGGCGGGGAGTTCGCCGACCACATCGTGCGGGCCGTGGAGTTCGTGGCCCAGGCCCGGGGCAAGGCGCCCCAGGCGCTGGTGGACGTGACGAAATAAGTCCTTCTCCCCTTGCGGGAGAAGGTGGCGGCGAAGCCGACGGATGAGGGGGCGCACCCACGAAAAACGCCGCGACGGCTGATCAGCTGTCGCGGCATCTTGTGTTTGAGAGGCCCCTCACCCGACCCGCTACGCGGGCCACCCTCTCCCGCAAGGGGAGAGGGGATCAGCCTCCCAGTTCCTCCGAGCGCTTGACCGCCGCCGCCAGCGCCTTGGGCAGCAGATCCCCGAAACCGCCCTCGCCCATCAGCACCGACAGCGCCGCGGCCGTGGTGCCGCCGGGAGACGTCACCTGCTTGCGCAGTTCGGCGGGCTCCTCGCCGCCGGCCGCCAGCAGGGCCGCCGCGCCGGCGATGGTGGCGCGGGCCAGGCGCGCCGAGTCCTCGGGCGACAGGCCCTGGCCGGCGCCGGCCGCTTCCAGGGCTTCAATGAAGGCGTAGAGATAGGCGGGCGCCGAGCCGGAGACGGCGGTGGCGGCGTGCATCAGCTGCTCGTCGGCCAGCTCGACCGTGGCGGCGACCGGGGCCAGCAGGGCCTTGGCCGCCTCCAGCGCCTCGGCCGTATCGGCATAGAGGCTGGCCGCGCCCTGGCCGATGGCGACGGCGGTCGTCGGCATCACCCGCGCCACGCGCCGGCCGCCGAAGGCCTGCGAAATGTCGGCCGCGCGCACCCCGGCGGCGATCGAGACGATGATGGCGTCGGGAGCCAGGTGCGGGACCACGTCCGCGACCGCCTCGCGCCAGATCTGCGGCTTGACGGCCAGCAGCACCACCTTGGCGGCGGATAGCGCCTCGATCGGCGGATTGACCACCGCGCCGGGGAAGGCTTCGTCGGTGGCGGCCGGATCGCGGACGATCAGGTCGGACAGCGCGAACGCCCCGGTCTTGCGCCAGCCCTCGATCAGGGCCCCGCCCATGCGGCCCGCGCCGAGCAGAAGGATGGGGGTCATGGGCAAAGCTCCCGCGTGTCTGGTGTCGCAGGGCGCTTAGCGCGGCACGGGGACGGCGTCACCACCAGAATGATCCCTCTCCCCCTGCGGGAGAGGGTGGCCTCCCGGAGGGAGGTCGGGTGAGGGGTCGCACGCACAAAAACGCCGCGGCAGCCGATCAGCTGTCGCGGCGTCGAAAGTCTGAGACACCCCTCATCCGTCGGCTTTCGCCGACACCTTCTCCCGCAAGGGGAGAAGGAAGATCAGGCCTGGCCCACCGTCTCGAACATGCAGGCGGCCATGGCCTCGTCGGGGGTCTTGGCGCCGTGCAGCAGGAAGTCGAAGGCCGGGTAGAAGCGGTCGGCGGCTTCCACCGCCGCGTCGATCATCGAGGCGGCCTGGGCCATCGTCGGGCGTTCGCCCGACGGCAGGGCCAGGGCGTGGCGGAACACCACCTCGCCATCGTCGGTCCAGACCTCGAAGTGGCCCAGCCAGACGCGCTGGTTGATCATCGACAGCAGCTCGTAGGCGCCCGGACGCTTGGTCTTGGAGGCGCGCAGGTCCAGCGAGAGGCACAGCTGCAGGCAGTCGGCCTCGGGACGCCAGGCGAACCAGAGCTCGTAATCCTTCCAGTCGCCGGTCAGGGCGAAGGCGAGATCGCCATCCTCCGTCCGGTCGAAGGTCAGGTTTTCGGCGGCCAGCACGTGCTCGACCACCTCGAGGGGATCCAGCGCCAGCAGGACGTCGTCGTCGGGTTGGGTGTCCATCAGAACCTTTGGCCCCCGGGGGCGATGACGGGCGTGGGACCCGCCGGGTGTCGCCCACGAAAGGAGAGTCTAAGCTGCTTCGCGCGTTTGGCCACAACAGCGTTCACGCTGGGAGCGAGCGGTAAACGATTTATTCGCCCTTTTGCGCGGGTTGGTCACCCTTCGGAGTCGCCTTCTTCGTCGCCGCTTTCGGGGCGGCGGACTTTTCAGCCTTCAGGGCGGCGACCTCGGCTTGCAGGGCGGCCACCTGGGCCTTCAGGGCTTCCAGATCGTCGCGACGCACCAGGTCCAGCTCGGCGGCCCAGCGGTCGGCCTGGGCGCGGAAAGCCGTCTTGGCCTCGTCGCCGGCGGTCTGGGCGATGCCCATGGCGGCCTGGGTGAACTTGGCGAATTCGTCGAGGAAGGGGTTCTGGCTGTGCATCTTGGTTCCGGCCGGGCGCAAATCGCCCACAGTTCTTTATATGGTGCGCGGGGGATGAAAGCGAACCACGAAGCGGGTATCCCTGCGACCATCTGTCTCGAACGGAGCCGTACGGCGTGATCTTTCCCGATATCGACCCCGTCGTTCACATCGGCCCGGTGGCCATGCAACTGGGCCCGCTGGCCCTGCGCTGGTACGCCCTGGCCTATGTCGCCGGCATCGTGCTGGGCTGGCAGTACGCCGTCCGGCTGGTGAAGTCGCCGACGCCCTGGGGCGGCCACAAGCCCACCGCCACCGGCGAGCAGGTCGACGACCTGGTGCTGTGGATCACCCTGGGCATCATCCTGGGCGGGCGCATCGGCTACATCCTGTTCTACATGCTGGTGAACCCCGAGCAGCGCATGGCGCTGGCGGCCAGCCCGCTGGACGTCTTCAAGGTGTGGGAAGGCGGCATGTCGTTCCACGGCGGCTTCCTGGGCGTCTGCGCGGCGGTGATCTATTTCGCCCACCGCAACCGCATCGACCTTCTGAAGCTGGGCGACCTGGTGGCGCCGGTGGCCCCGATCGGCCTGTTCTTCGGCCGCTGCGCCAACTTCATCAACGGCGAGCTGTGGGGCCGCGTCACCGACTCCCCGCTGGGCGTGATCTTCTGCAACGACACCATCCGCCAGGCGCACTATCCCTATGGCTGTCCCGCCGGCGAGCTGCCGCGCCATCCCAGCCAGCTCTATGAGGCCGCTCTCGAGGGCGTGCTGCTGTTCGCCATCCTGCAGGTGCTGGTCTGGCGCTTCAAATGGCTGCAGCGCCGCGGCGCGCTCGTGGCGACCTTCCTGATCTGCTACGGCCTGTTCCGCTTCGCGCTGGAAGGCGTGCGCAATCCCGACAAGGGCATGCCCGAGTTCCCGCTGGGCCTGACCATGGGCATGATGCTGTCGCTGCCGATGCTGCTGGTCGGCGGCTGGCTGCTGTGGAAGGCGCTGAAGACGCCGGTCGCCCCGCCCTCGTCCGCCCCGGAGCCGGTCCAGCCTTGAGCCTGCGAGAACCCGCGCTGCTGGGTCGCCTGAAGGCCCAGATCGCCCAGGACGGCCCGATCAGCGTCCCGGAATACTTCACCCGCTGCCTGCACGACCCGCGCGACGGCTATTACGCCAACCGGCCGGCCCTTGGAGGGATGACCGGGGGCTCGGACGGCGACTTCGTCACCGCGCCGGGCGTCAGCCAGATGTTCGGCGAGCTCATCGGCCTGTGGCTGGTGGAGACCTGGGACCGCCTGGGCCGGCCCGCGCCGTTCCGCCTGGTCGAGATGGGCCCCGGCGACGGGACGCTGATGAGCGACATCCTGCGCGCTGGCCGCCTGCTGCCCGCCTTCCTGGAGGCCGCCGACCTGTGGCTGGTCGAGGTGTCGCCGGTGCTGCGCGCGGCCCAGAAGGACCGGCTGGCCGGCGCGAGCGTGCGGTGGGCCGACCGGCTGGAAGAGGTTCCCGCCGGCGCGCCGCTGCTGCTGGTCGCCAACGAACTGCTCGACTGCCTGCCGGCGCGGCAGTTCGTGAAGACCCCCGACGGCTGGGCCGAACGGGTGGTGGGCCTCGGCGATAACGGGGAACTGGCGTTCGGGCTGAAGCCGCTAAATCCTCTCCCCCTGGGGGAGGCGGCCCGCAGGGCCGGAGGGGGGGCGTTTTCAGCCGCCGCCGAGCCTAGGATTCCCCCCTCTCCGTCGGCTTCGCCGACACCTCCCCCACAGGGGGAGGACCTTGCTGTCGGCGCCATCCTCGAATCCTCGCCGGCCCAGGCCGCGCTGGGCTCGGAACTCGGCCATCGCCTGGCCCGCGACGGCGGGGCGGCGCTGCTGATCGACTACGGCCGCGCGACGAGCGAGCCGGGCGACACCCTGCAGGCCATCCGCGCCCACCGGAAGGAAGGCCCGCTGGACAGTCCCGGCCAGGCCGACCTGACCGTCTGGGCCGACTTCCCGTCGGTGCTGGAAGCCGCGCGCCAGGCCGGGGCGAGCGCCCCGCCGGTGGTCACCCAGGGCGACTTCCTGCGCGCCCTCGGCATCGAGGCTCGCGCCCAGGCCCTGGCCGCCGCGCGCCCCGATCGGGCCGAGGTCGTCGCAAGACAGCTTGATCGCCTGACCGGAGCGGCGCAGATGGGCGATCTCTTCAAGGTCGCGTGCCTGAGCGCGCCGGGGCTCAATCCCCCGCTCTTCGAGGACGAGGCATGACCAAAGCACCGCTCCCCACCGTGCAGTCTGCGCTGCTGGCGTCCGTGCCGGGCCTGCGCCACGCCTTCTTCACCCGCAACGGCGGCGTCTCGCAGGGGCTGTACGACAGCCTCAATGTCGGCCGCGGCAGCCAGGACGAGCCGGCCGACGTGATCGAGAACCGGGCCCGCGCCGCGCGCTGGTTCGGCGTCGAGCGCGAAGACCTCAACACCTGCTTCCAGATCCACTCGACCATCGCCATCGTCGCCGACGGCTCGTGGGGCGACGCCCGGCCGCAGGGCGACGCCGTGGTCAGCAAGACGCCGGGCGTGGTCTGCGGCGCCCTGCACGCCGACTGCGCCCCGGTGCTGATCGTCGATCCGGAGGCCCGCGTCGTGGCCGCCGCCCACGCCGGCTGGCGCGGGGCGCTGGACGGGGTGGTGCAGGCCGCCGTCGACTCCATGGTCGAGCTGGGCGGCCGCCCCGACCGCATGGTCGCCGCCGTCGGCCCCTGCATCGGCCCGCAATCCTACGAGGTGGGCCTGGAGTTCTTCGCCAGGTTCGAGGCCGACTGCCCCGGCTCCAAGCGGTTCTTCAAGCCGGGCAAGACCGAAGAGAAGCGCTACTTCGACCTGCCCGCCTTCGTGCTCGACCGCATCGGGACGGCCGGGATCGAACAGCGCGAATGGGTCGGCCGCGACACCTGCGAGGAGGGCGACCACTTCTTCTCCAACCGCCGCGCGGTTCTGAACGGCCAGAAGGACTATGGCCGGCTGCTGTCGGCGATCATGCTGGAAGCTTGATCTGGCTCCCTCTCCCCTTGCGGGAGAGGGTGGCCCGCGAAGCGGGTCGGGTGAGGGGTCTCCCAGAACTTTGCGGAAAGGGCGTTCAACCCCTCATCCGTCGGCCTTCGGCCGCCACCTTCTCCCGCAAGGGGAGAAGGACCCAGCCTGTGCGGCCCGAACGACACGAAATGGTCATGAAGCGCAACCTGGGGCCTTAAGAGGATTGCCCCCGGGCGGATCGCTGCTAGAAGGCCCGGCAACGGCGTCCCCCACCCGAGAATCCAAAATGAAGCTGCTGTCCGGCAACTCCAACCGTCCGCTGGCCCAGGCCATCGCGGAGTACCTCGACATGCCGCTGACCCGCGCCCAGGTGCGCCGGTTCGCCGACCTCGAGGTGTTCGTCACCATCGACGAGAACGTCCGCGGCGAGGACGTGTTCGTCATCCAGTCGACGAGCTATCCGGCCAACGACAACCTGATGGAACTGCTGATCTGCATCGACGCCCTCAAGCGCGCGTCGGGCAAGCGGATCACCGCGGTGCTGCCCTACTTCGGCTACGCCCGCCAGGACCGCAAGACCGGCGGCCGCACCCCGATCTCGGCCAAGCTGGTGGCCAACCTGATCACCCGCTCGGGCGCCGACCGCGTGCTGACGATGGATCTGCACGCCGGCCAGATCCAGGGCTTCTTCGACATCCCGACCGACAACCTGCTGCCCTCGCGCCTGCTGGCCGACGACATCATCAAGAACTACCCGCTGGGCGACGACCTGATGGTCGTCTCGCCGGACGTCGGCGGCGTGGTGCGCGCCCGCGCCCTGGCCAAGCGCCTGGACGACGCCGACCTCGCCATCGTCGACAAGCGCCGCTCGGGCCCGGGCCAGTCGGAAGTGATGAACATCATCGGCGACGTCGAAGGCCGCCGCTGCATCCTGTTCGACGACATCGCCGACTCCGCCGGCACCCTGTGCAACGCCGCCCAGGCCCTGATCAACCACGGCGCCGTCTCGGTCAGCGCCTATGTGACCCACGGCGTTCTGTCGGGCGCGGCCGCCGAGCGCGTGGCCAATTCGGTTCTGACCGAGCTGGTGGTCACCGACTCCATCGAGGCCTCCGACACCACCAAGACCTGCCCCAAGATCCGCTACGTCTCGTGCGCCCCCCTGATCGGCGAGGCCATCCGCCGCATCGCCAACGAAGAGTCGGTGTCGAAGCTGTTCGACTAAGGGACCTATTGTTCCGACCAATCCCCGCGAAAGCGGGGACCCAGGTGCTTTATCGTCGAGCGCCCCGCGTTTCAGAAAAGCCTGGGTCCGCGCTTTCGCGGGGATTTTACGGCGTGGGAGCCAGGCTCCACCGTTAACCCCGACGGGCGCCGCGCCACATCACCGCCACATTTACTGTCGGCGAAATATCCAACGGAATCCGCGCTCTCGCGGAAATTGCCTCATAGCCCCGCTTGTCAAAGTCTGGTTAACGGACTGACTGTCACAATGTCGCCCGTCGGCGATGTTATGCCGGTTCCAGTCATACGGGGATGTCGCCAGCATGCTTTTCAACCTGCGTCCGCACGCCGCTCTCACGGCCGTCGCGCTCGCCGCGGCCACCGTCCTGGCCAGCTGCTCCACCCCGCCCGCCGCGCCGCCCCCGCCCGTCGTCAAGGCCCCGCCGGCCCCGCCGCCGATCACCCTGTCGAGCAAGGTGGTCGAGCGCGCCAGCGCCTTCCGCGGCTACATGCAGCGCGCCGGGGCCATCGACGCAGCGTTCCAGAACGGCGACCAGATCCAGGCCTCGCTGAAGGTCGGCGTCGGCTATGAGCAAAAGCACTTCCTCAGCGGCGCCATGTCGTACGGCGCGGTGCTGGCCCTGCAGGATCCCACCTTCGTGGCCTCGGTGCGCGCCTTCGCCGCCGATCCGGCCCAGCGCCAGCAGGTGATCCATCAACTGATCGCCGATCCGGCCTATGCCGTGGGCTTCAAGGGCAGCGACACCGCCGCCGCCCGCATCATCGACACCCTCGGCGCCGACGGCCTCAAGGTCTACCAGGCCGGCAAGAAGGTGAAGCAGGCCGCCTACGACGTGCAGCGCGTGGCCTGGTCCAAGGGCTTCGTGACCGATCGCGACGGCCGCCTGGCCTACGCCAAGAGCGCCTCGACCATTCCCGCCCTGGCCGACACCGCCGACGTGGCCCAGCTGCAGCAGGCCGCCCTGACGACGGTCAACGCGCCGCCCGCGCCGGCGCCGGCCGCGGCCAGCATCGACGCCGCCATCGACGCGACCGCCGCTCCGGCCGGTCCGCGCTCGGCCCCGCCGCCCTACCGTCCGCTGGTGATCCGCAGCATGGCCGTGGCCGCCCTGGCCGCCCTGGGCGCCGCCGGCGACGAGAACATGGCCACCATCGACGCCATCATGGCCGAGCCCAGCAGCGCCTCCTGCCTGAACATGGCCAAGCTGAACCTCTACCAGTGCCTGGCCGTCTCCAAGCCCCACTACGAAGACATCTTCTGCCTGGGCCAGCACATCATGATCGACACCGGCGCCTGCGTCATCAAGGCCTCGGGCGCGCCGATGCCGGTCGAGCCCCTGCCGCCTCCGCCGCCGGAAAAGCCGGTCGCCAAGAAGAAGACGACCGCCAAGCCCGCGGCCGCCAAGAAGAAGAAAGCCTGATCCAGCCTCCCCGGCTGACAGCAAGAGGGCCGCCGGATTGCACCGGCGGCCCTCTTCGTGTATTGGGCGCCCTCCTGAAAACGTCGACCGAGCGGGGCAATCCGGCCTTGTGCGGCGATTTCGCATTCCGAGGGCATGGGCCCTCAAGAGAGAACACACATGGCCGAGATCATCCTCAAAGTCGAAATCCGCGAGCGCGCCGGCACCGGCGGCGCCCGTGAAACCCGCCGCGCCGGCTTCGTCCCGGGCGTCCTGTACGGCGGCGACAAGGACCCCGTGAACGTCGCGGTGAAGTCCAACGAATTCCGCAAGGCGCTCTACACCGGCAAGCTGCTCGGCCACCTGGTCACCCTGCAGCACGGCGAAGACAAGCAATCGGTCATCGCCAAGTCGGTTCAGTTCCACCCGGTCACCGACGAGCCGATCCACTTCGACCTGTACCGCGTCGGCGAGCACCAGCTGATCAAGATCGAAGTGCCGGTGCACTTCAAGAACCACGAAACTTCGCCGGGCCTGAAGAAGGGCGGTTCGCTGGAAGTGATCCGTCACACCGTCGAGCTGGCCTGCCCGGCCGACCAGATCCCCGAAGAGCTGGTCATCGACCTGGCCAAGCACGACCTGGGCGACACCATCCGCATCTCGGAAGTGAAGCTGCCGGAAGGCGTGAAGCCGGCCGTGGACCGCGACTTCGTGATCGCGACCCTGAAGGCCTCGGCCTCGGCCCAGTCGGACGCCGGCGACACCACCGTCGAAGGCTAATCCGCTCGGTCTTCGGATCGAACCGATATAGAGACGGGCGGGCCTTCGGGTCCGCCCGTTTTCGTTTGCGCTTCTGAGAACCAAAGCGATGCTTATCCTCGCCGGCCTCGGCAATCCCGAAGCCAAATACGAGAAGAACCGCCACAACGTCGGCTTCATGGCCGTGGACGCCATCGCCCGCAAATGGGGCACGGCGCCCTGGCGCGCGCGCTTCCAGGGGCTGGCCTGCGAGGGGCAGGTCGACACGCCCGACGGCCCGGTCAAGCTGCTGCTGCTCAAGCCCAAGACCTACTACAACGAGGCCGGCCGCGCCGTGGGCGAGGCCATGAAGTTCTTCAAGCTGTCGCCGGCCGACGTCATCGTCTTCCACGACGAAATCGACATGGCCCCCGGCCGCTTCCGGATGAAGGCCGGCGGCGGGGCGGCGGGCAACAACGGCATCCGCTCGGTGACCAGCCAGATCGGCGACGCCTTCCGCCGCGGCCGCATCGGCGTGGGCCACCCGGGCGACAAGGCCATGGTCATGCACTACGTGCTGGGCGACTTCCACAAGGTCGAGCACCAGTGGCTGGACCCGCTGCTGGACGCGGTGACCGACGCCCTGCCCTTCGCCGCCGCCGGCGACGACGAGCGCTACCAGGCCGAGGTCCTGCGCCTGGCCCCCTCCCCCAAGGCCGACCCGAAGAAGCCGCGCGAATAACCCTCTCTCTTAGAGAGAGGGAGGGGCCCGCGCCAAAGGCGCGGGAGGGTGAGAGGTTTCACCGTCGGCCAAAGCTGACGCCACGCGACTTGGCCAGTCCGCGCCAAGCTGTGGGGCGCGCAGGATATCCCCTTTCGGAGCAGCCGCTGCTTCCGGCTTACGACTCTTGGCGGACATTCGGGCCTTCATCGCTGAGCGCGCGAGCCTGGCGCAATCTCGCTAGCGATCAGACCTATAGGTTGGAATAGAGAGAGAGAGAGCGGTGAGCGAGATTAGCGCGGAGCATTCAAGCCCGTAGGGCGCGGCAACGGCGGCACGGACAGCGCCGTTGCGATCGGCCCCAAAGGCGCCCTCATCCAAAAACACTTTTTGCGATAGTGAATAAATTTGACACGCACTGAGGGAGGTTTCAGGCTCAAGTGAGCCGCCAAGGCTAAGACTGAAGGGAGAGGCAACCTATGAGGGTCTTGTCGATTAACGATATGGAATTGGTTGCGGGCGGGAGCGCGCAGGGCCAAACCTCGCCGTTCTGGATAAATTTTGATGGTGATAGCAACTCAAGCGGCAAATGCCCCACCAATGATTGGAGCTTAGTCGACACCAATGGCGATGGCCGGACCGACTATGTGCGGCTGAGCGGGTGTGGACTTTCAATTGACGTACCCTATCAGCAGGAACGCACACCAACTGATCAGTTCGAAGACGCGATCTACGGAATCGGAGTTGGTCTCGTCGGAGGGGCCTTCGTCGGAGGTCTCACTGGCGGCGTTGCTGCGTCAATTACCGGGCCGGGAGTATTGGTAGGCGTGGGCGTCGGAGCTCTTGCCGGCGCGGTCGGTGGTATGGTGACCGGCGGCATTGCTGGGTTTGCGGGCGGCATCACGGCTCCAGGAAATCCGACCAGTTCCGGAGGCAATCCAACCCCCTTCTGAGATAGGTAATCGGCATATGAATCCGTACTTTATTCTCATAATGTTCGTGGGGGGCGTGTGTGGTGTGCTGGGTGTATTGCTCTACGCAAAACTCAAATCGCCGCGATAACGTCTGTCAGGATGCCCCTGTGGGAATCCTCACAGGGGCGGATGCTCGCGGATGCGACATTTGCAAAGCAGTTGATTCTCTCGGCCGAAATCCCTTCCCAGCGCTGGCGTGATCTGTCGGCCAAGTGATCCCCTGGCGACGGCGACATAGCGATCGAGCTGCCGAGGGGCTGCCCGCGCTGCAGCCCGCCCACGTCCTTGACTGGCTTGGCCACGCGGCCGAGGCGAAAGGCCTCGTCCTTGATGACGTCGGGCCGACGTGGCCTTGCGACCCTCGGCCTCGATCAGGGCGATGACCTTGGCTACCGCGCCGGCCTTCTTGAACGCGGCCTTCAGCTTGTTAATCGCCTTGGTCTCCGATCCGTCGGCGATCAGGATGCCGACTACATGGCCCTTGATGTCCTGCGGTGCCCGCGGTGCCTGCCACTGCGGACCGAAAGCGTGCGAAGCGTGCCGGGCGGCTATCATCTTTTCCAACGCCGAGGCTAACGGCGGGCAGCTGCGCTATACTGAGGCTCGGCGTCTGGGAGCGTCCGCTTCCCGCAAGTACGCCAATGTTGGCTTATGGCGCGAGCTAGCTACTCGGTGCGACCAAGGCAAACGTCCGCTAGCCACCCTTCTCGGAAGCTTCCGGCGACCGCTTCGAGGTGTCCGACACCACGTCTTTCGCAGCGCTGACTATCCAGTTGGCTGGCGCGGAACGACCTTCGGCTCACCCTCAACGAAAAGGGCCGACGCGGTGCGACGGCCCTGAGCCCCGGATACCCACCAGGCGCTTTCCGGGATGACGAGGGAAGCGGTGAGAGGCTGTAACCTCTCACCCTCCCACCGCTGCGCGGCGGGCCCCTCCCTCTCCTAAGAGAGAGGGATCAAACCCTAGAACCGGTACTGAAGCCCCAGGTTAAACTGACGCCCCGTATGGGTGTAGACGAAGGTGCTGTCGCGGTCGGAGTCGATGTACTGCCGGTTGAAGCGGTCGAAGATGTTCAGGCCTTCCAGCGACAGCTTCAGGCGGTCGTTGATCTGGTACGAGGCGGCCATGTCGAAGGTCAGGTTGGCGTCGTAGCCCTCGACGTCCTGCAGCGGGTTGTTGGCCGGCAGGGCGACGATCGACTTGTCGCGGTACGAGGCCGAGATGCGGGCGCTGAGCTTGGCGTCGTCGTAGTAGAGCGTGGCGTTGTAGGCGTTCTTCGACAGGCCCACGAGGTCGTTGGTGGTCACCCCGCCGGCCGCCAGGAAGTAGTCGATCTGGGAGTCGACATAGGTGTAGTTCACCAGCGCGCCGGTGTGGCGCAGGAAGCCCGGCAGGAAGGTGAAGGTCTGCTGGTAGTTGACCTCGAAGCCCTTCAGGGGGCCGCCGGGCGTGTTCACCGGGCGGGTGACGGTGAACACCGAATTGTCCGGATCGAGGTTGGAGCCGTTGAGCAGTTCGAGCGGCAGGCCGGTCTGGCGGAAGCTCATCTGCTGGCTCTGGTTCTGCACGTAGGTGTCGATGTCCTTGTAGAACACGCCCACGCCCAGCACCGAACCCGGCGCGAAGTACCACTCGGCGCCCAGGTCGACCGTGGTGGCGCGGATCGGGTCGAGGTCGGGATTGCCCGAGGCGATCGACGGCGTGCCGGTCAGGTTCAGGCTGCCGCCGGGCGACAGGAAGCCCAGGTCCGGACGCGACACCACCTTGGCCCACGAGAAGCGCACCACCAGGTCGTCGGTCACGTCGACCGCCAGGTTGGCGGCCGGCAGCACGTCGAGATAGTCGTTGTCGGCGGCCACCCGCTCGGGCGGCGTGTTGGGCAGGCTGGGGATCTGGTAGCCGATCGACTGCAGCTCGGTCTTGGCGATGCGGAAGCCGATGTCGCCGCGCACCGGCAGCCCGCCGATCTCCGTCCTGAGGTCGGCCTGCAAGTAGCCGGACGTCACCTTCTCCTCGACGCGGCGGATGCCGCCGACATTGGCGCTGAGCGCGTACATGCCGCTGTCGCTGTAGAGGTTCTGGCTGTCGACGAACTTGTCGTAGTCGATGGTCGCCCAGCTGCTGGGGAAGACGCCGTCCTTGATGCCGCTGCCGCCGAAGCCGCTGATGACCTTGGTCACCGCCTTCAGCTGGTCGCTGGTCAGGGTGGGCACCAGGAAGTTGTTCAGGCGCTGGCGGGCCGAGGTGTCGAACGAGAACTCGTGGAAGTGGCCGCCGAACTTGATGGTCAGGTCGTCGTCCACGGCCCAGGCCAGGTTCAGCTCGGCCGTCTTGTAGATGTTGGTGGTGAAGATCTGCGACAGGCGCACCTCGGCGTTGGGCGCGCCGAAGCTGTAGAGGCTGGCGTCGGTGACGTCGAAGCCGTGGGTGATCTTGGGCTGGTCGCGGTCGTCGCGGAAGTCGATCGTCATGCTCGTATTGGGACGCTGGAACATGATCGTCGTGGTCTTGGGCTGGTCGAAGTCCGACTTCGAATAGCCGACCAGGCCCGAGATGGTGATGTTGTCGGTCAGCTCGTGCCTGCCGTTGAAGGTGTACTGCTGGAAGACGTTCTGGAACTCGTCGTGCTGGGTGTCGGAACGCACGTCGACGCCGTCGAAGCGGGCGTAGGCCACGTCGTAGACCGGCAGGCCGAAGTTGGCGCCGGCGGTCTGGCTGGTCCCGGCCTCGCGCAGGATCAGTTCGCGGATGGCCGTCTGCGGCTTGCCATTCTGGGTGATCGAGCGGGCGAAGGAGAAGCCCTCAAGCCAGTTCTCCTCGCGCACCACGTCATAGTTCGAATAGAGGGCGTCGAAGCCGAACGAGGTGCGCTCGCTGGGCTTCCACTGCAGGGCCAGGGTGGCGCCGGTGCGCTCCTGGTCGTGGTGGAAGCGGCCGTAGCGCGGCAGGCGCGGGAAGAACACGGTCGAGCGGTTGCCCAGGTCGTAGAGGGTGTCGTTCGCGGCCGGGCGCGGCACGCCGGTGGCGCAGTTGGCCGCATCGGTGCCGTTGGCGGCGTTGAACACCGGGTTCGGTATGGGGCGCCCCACGGGGGTGCAGAAGCCGCCGTCGACCGTGGCCGGGTTCCAGCCGCCCGAGCCCCACTGGTCCTCGAGGAACTCGCGCTTGCTCCAGGCCAGCGAGGCCTGGGCGCCGAACTGGCCCCAGGCGGTGTCCCAGCGGTCGCCGAGCACGGCCGAGAGCTTCTTGTCGTTCTTCTTCGACAGGTCGTTGTAGCCCAGCGAACCGCCGACCACGAAGGTGCGGCCCTTCTGGTCCAGCGGCTTGGCGATGTCGAGGTCGACGGTGGCGCCCAGCGAGCCCTCGATCACCTCGGCCTGGGCGGTCTTGCGCACGGCGATGCCGCTGAACAGCTCCGAGGCGAAGGTGTTGAAGTCGAAGCCGCGGCCGAGATTGGCGCCGCGGTCGCTGGTGGTGGCGCCGCTGGTCGACTGGGCCTCCATGCCGTTGATGCGCACGCGGGTGAAGTTCGGCGGCAGGCCGCGGACGGTGATGGTGCGGCCCTCGCCGGCCACGCGGGTGATCGACACGCCGGGCACGCGCTGGATCGACTCGGCCAGGTTGGCGTCGGGGAAGTCGGCGATGTCCTCGGCCTTGATGGCGTCGACCACGCCCGAGGACTGGCGCTTGACGTTCAGGGCGCTCTTCAGGCTCTCGCGGAAGCCGGTGACGATCACCTCCTCCACCGCGTTTTCGGTGGTCTCGCCGGCGGGCGGAGGCGTTGTCTGGGCGCTGGCCGCGCCGGCCGCCAGGACCGCCGACATCAGGACGGCCAGGGAACAGCCCGTCCGCAGGCTGCGAGCACGCGAACCATACAAGGACGACGACGACATAGGTCCCTCCTGACGGCGGCGCCTCTCTGGACCCGCCCTTATGTTTCCAACCCAAAGCGCCGGTTTTTCCCGGTCTGCTTATGCGCCTCGCGAGGAAATCCCACATAGTGGATTGCACTCTCGCAATATAACGACATTAGGCAGACGCAGAGTTGACGCGCAAGAGGCGGCGTCGCGCGAACCCTCGGAAGCGGGCGGCGAAACCTCGCCCTGGGGCGGCCTCGCGGATTGACGCCCCGCCATGGGGGCCACACATAGCCGGGACGTATCCGGAGACCCTGTTGATGTTCCCCGCTATCGGCCTGTCGCTGATCTTCTCGATCGCCCTCTGCGTCCACGTGGTGCGCACGGGCCAGGCGATGTACTGGCTGCTGATCATCCTGATGTTCCAGCCGCTGGGCGGGATCGTGTACCTGCTGGCCATCATCGCGCCGGAGTTCATGGGCGGGTCCAAGGCCCAGCAGATGAAGGCCGCCGCCCGCCAGGCGCTGGACCCGCAGCGGGAATATCGCGAGGCCAGCCGCGAGGCCGAGGACGCGCCCACGGTCACCAACCTCTCGCGCCTGGCCGCCGCCGCCACCGGCCTTGGCAAGCACGAGGAGGCCGAGCGGATCTACGCCCAGGCCCTGCAAGGCCACTATGCCGACGACCCGGCCCTGATGCTGGCGCGCGCCAACAGCCTGCTCGAACTGGGCCGCGCGGCCGAGGCCCTGCCGCTGCTGGAGGCCCTGGGCGAGCAGGGCGAAAAGAGCCGCACGCCGCAGACCGCCCTGGCGCTCGGCCGCGCCCAGGCGGCGCTGGGCCGCAACGAAGAGGCCGACGTCTCCCTGCGCTGGGCCGCCGCCCACCTGCCCGGCTTCGAGGGCATGGCCCGCTATGCGGTGTTCCTGGGCGAGACCGGCCGCAAGGCCGAGGCCCGCGAAGCCCTGGCCGAACTCGATAAGCGCCTCTCCAAGACCCACCCGCGGTTCAGGAAGGAAGCGCGCCCGTGGCGCGACATGGCGGCGGCTGCTGCGGGGTGACCCCTCTCCCCTTGCGGGAGAGGGTGGCCCGCGTAGCGGGTCGGGTGAGGGGTTGCACGCACAGAAACGCCGCGACGGCCGTTCATCTGTCGCGGCGTTTTGCGTCTGAGAGACCCCTCATCCGTCATCCTTCGGATGACACCTTCTCCCGCAAGGGGAGAAGGATCAGCGGACCCTATCGATCAGCGCCATCGCCCCGTGGGGCGCGTTCACCTTGCCCTCGTGGATGATGAAGGCGAAGACGTCGCGCTGCTTGGCGGCAGGAACCGAGGCCTTGTCGATTCGCGGCAGGTCGGCCGGGGCGCCGCCGGCGGCCCAGGTCTTCAGGCGGTCGGCCCACTGGTCGAGCTCGGCCTCAGGATAGGCCGTCGCCACCGCGTCAGAGCCCGTCTGCAGGCGGGCATAGACGAAGTCGGCGGCCTCGTCGGCGAACTCCGGATAGTCGAAGTGCTTGGCGTAGACGCCGGCCACGCCGTGCTCCCTCAGAAGCGCCGGAAAGGCTGGGGTCATGAAGGTGTCGTTGCGCACCTCGACCGCGTGGCGCAGGCGCAGGCCGTCCTTCTCCTTGGGCAGCAGGGCCAGGAACGCCCCGAAGTCGGCCTCGTCGAACTTCTTGGTGGGCATGAATTGCCAGAGGATCGGGCCAAGCTTGTCGCCCAGCTCCGTCAGGCCCTGGTCGAGGAACTTGCCCACCGACTCACCGCCCTCGGCCAGCACCTTGCGATTGGTGGTGAAGCGCGAGGCCTTCACCGCGAACACGAAGTCGTCGGGCGTCTCGTCGCGCCATTTCCGCCAGCTGTCGGGCTTGAAGCTGGAATAGTAGGTGCCGTTGATCTCGATCGCCGTCAGCTGGCGGCTGGCATAGGCCAGTTCTTCCTTCTGCTTCAGGTCGGAGGGATAGAAGTGGCCGCGCCAGGGCTCGAAGGTCCAGCCGCCGATGCCGATACGGATGTCGCCGCTCATGCGCGTTCCCCTCTTGTTCCGCGCAAACCTAGGCGAGGTTCGGCGATCCGTCGAGCCCTTAGCAAGGGCTGCGAGCCAAACTCCTCCCCCGTAGCGAAGCGTGCGGGGGAGGTGGCGCGGCGCCATCGGCGCCGTGACGGAGGGGGCGACGGCCGGCACGGGGCCCAGTCTCGGCCCCGCCACCGCGGGGGGGGCCCCCCCCCCCCCCACGCGGGGGGGGGAAGGGTGCGGCGGCACCCAGCCGGTGGGGGCAAACAAAAACCGCCCCCG
>NZ_JARQWV010000017.1 GCF_029543245.1 Caulobacter endophyticus | reverse complement strand
GGTTTGCCGCTGCTCCCCCCCCCCCGGGGGGGGGGGGGGGCCCCCGGCGTCGGGGGGGGGGGGCCCCCGCGGCGCGCACGGCGCTCCGTCCCTCGCCCCCTCCGTCACGCTGCGTATCCGCAGCGCGCCACCTCCCCCGTTTCACGGGGGAGGAGCACGGACGCCGGGTCGCGATACCGCCGTTCACCAGCGCCCTTGCAAGCTCCGCAGGCGGAACCATATGTCCGGCACGGGCGCTGAATTTACAGACCCGAAACGGACCAGAAACACGCCATGGCGGCCAAGGCCCTCATCGCTCTCGCCATCGTCGCGGCCATCGCCGTCGGCCTGCTGCTGCCCATTCCGGGCCGCTCCCACAAGGCCGAGGCGACCCAGTCGCAGATCGAGACCATCGATATCAAGGGCGGCTAAGCAGCTGTTAGCTAAGGAAGCTTGCTAGGTCATCCCCCGTTGTAGGCGGTGAAGATCCAGCCTCCATCATGCTCGTGAAAGTCTTCAAAGCGGATTTCCGCAACGCAGTATTCTTCGCTCTGCGCACGCAGTGGCCGACCAATCGGCGGCCCATCCTCTAGACTGTTGCAGAAAACGTGCACTTTCACTGCGGTGAGCATTTCACCTTTGGACGTGATAGTTTGTTTGTGGGAAATTTTACCCTTGTATTCCCTGAACCAATCAGCCTGGCTGACCTTGATGGGACCAAGGAACTCGACCGCATGAACGTTGTTCATGTCTTTCTCCATTTGTAGGCGGGCGGCGTCTCTCGACGGCGCAATTGAGGCTGCTCTCGTTTTGGGTGAGTCGCAAGTCTTAAGGCCGCCCCTGCTTCGCCAGGTCCTCCGTCCGCGCCGCGCAGCCCTTGAAGGTGGCCCCGTCCAGCCAGACCTCGGCGGCGTGGGTGAAGACGCGGTCGGACATGCCGTCCGAGCACGGCTGCGGCGTCAGGCGGAAGACCAGGCGGTGACCCTGTTCGCCCCCTGGGGCGCCGGCCTCGCCCGGCTGCTCGGCGTCCCAGACGCCCTGCTCGCCGTCGATGCGCACGCCGGGATTGGGCAGGCTGACGGCGCCGCCCTCCATGCGGTCGAGCGCGATGGTCTCGGCCCGCACCTTGCCGGCCCAGAACGGCTCGGTGCCCACCAGGTCGAAGTCGCCGCCGTAGTCGGGACCGGCGGCGACCCCGGCCGGGGCGTCGGCGGGAGCCGAGGCCGCGCCCTCGGCGGCGCCCAGCGGTCCGTCGCCGCATCCGGCCAGCAGCAGGCAGGCGACGAAGACGGCGGTGGATCGGATCATGCGGGCGCTATCCTCGAAGCGGCGGCTCAAGCTAGTCTGCCCGGTACGATGAATCACAACGCCCGCCCCGTCTTCTATGAATTCTTCGCCGGCGGCGGCATGGCCCGCATAGGCCTCGGCGAAGGCTGGAATTGCGCCTTCGCCAACGATTTCGACCCGGTGAAGGCGCAGACCTACCGCGCCAATTTCGAAGACGCCGACGACCACTTCCACACCGGCGACGTCTTCAAGCTGGAGGCGTCCGACCTGCCTGGGCAGGCCGACCTGGCCTGGGCCTCGAGCCCCTGCCAGGACTTCAGCCTGGCCGGCGCGCGGGCGGGCCTGCACGGCGGGCGCTCGTCGGCCTTCTTCGGCTTCTGGCGGCTGATCGAGGCGCTGGAGGACGAGGGCCGCGCCCCGACCACCATCGTCATCGAGAACGTGGTGGGCCTTTTGACCTCGCACCGCGGCGAGGACTTCACGGCCCTGTGCCAGGCCCTGGCCGACCAGGGCTATCGGTTCGGGGCGCTGGAGATCGACGCCTCCAACTTCACCCCGCAGTCGCGGCCGCGCGTGTTCGTGGTCGCCACCCGCGCCGACACGGATGGTTTGACCGGCCAGGGCCCATTCCACAGCCGCGCCGTGCGCGAGGCGGCCGCCCGGCTGCCCCAGGCCCTGAAGGATCGCTGGCTGTGGTGGGCACTGCCCGCCCCGCCGGCCCGCAACACCGACCTGTCGACCGTGCTGGAGCCCGACGACGCCGTCGAATGGCGCAGCGACGAGGCCACGGCCGCCCTTCTGGAACTGATGGCGCCCGCCCATCGCGCCTCGGTGGACGCCCGGATCGCGAGCGGTGAACGCGCGGTCGGCGGCGTCTTCCGGCGCATGCGCGGCGGCGAACAACGGGCCGAGGTGCGCTTCGACGGTATTGCGGGATGCCTGCGCACCCCGCGCGGCGGCTCCTCGCGCCAGACCCTGCTGGTGATCGACAAGGGCGCCGTGCGCTCGCGCCTGGTCACGCCGCGCGAAGGCGCCCGGCTGATGGGCCTGCCCGACAGCTATGCCCTGCCCAAGAGCGCCACGGCGGGCCTGCACGTGATCGGCGACGGCGTCGCCGCCCCGGCCGTGCGCTGGCTGGCGGAGCACCTTTTGACTCCGCTCGCTGCCAGGAAAACTGCGGCCCTGGCGGCCGAATAGGTCGCTGACAGCCCAAACCCCACGGCTTAAGGTGGAGATCACCCAAGGGCCGAACTTCAAACGCTCCGAGAGATCATCATGGACGACGCTTCCAGCCTGTACGACGCCGCGCGCTTCAAGCGCGCCGGCCGGGGCAAGATCTACGACTCCATCATCGACACCGTCGGCGACACCCCGCTGATCCGCCTGCCGCGCCTGTCGGCCGAGCTGAAGCCCAAGGGCGAGGTCGTGGCCAAGCTCGAATTCTTCAACCCGCTGTCGTCGGTCAAGGACCGCATCGGCGTGGCGATGATCGAGTATCTCGAGGCCAAGGGCCTCTTGAAGCCGGGCGGTTCGATCGTCGAGCCGACCAGCGGCAACACCGGCATCGCCCTGGCCTTCGTGGCCGCCGCCAAGGGCTACAAGCTGACCCTGGTGATGCCGGAAAGCATGTCGATCGAGCGCCGCAAGATGCTGCTGCTGCTCGGCGCCAAGCTGGAGCTGACCCCGGCCGAGAAGGGCATGCGCGGCGCCGTCGCCCGCGCCCAGGAGATCGTCGACGCCACCCCCGGCGCGGTGATGCCCCAGCAGTTCGAGAATACCGCCAACCCGCTGATCCACCGCGTCTCGACGGCCGAAGAGATCTGGAACGACACGGCCGGCGCCGTGGACGCCGTGGTCTCGGGCGTGGGCACTGGCGGCACGATCACCGGCGTCGGCCAGGTGCTCAAGGCCCGCAAGCCGGGCCTGAAGATGGTGGCCGTCGAGCCGGAAGCCTCGGCCGTGCTGTCGGGCGGCCAGCCCGGCCCGCACAAGATCCAGGGCATCGGCGCCGGCTTCGTGCCGGGCATCTTGGACCGCGGCGTCATCGACGACATCGTCCAGGTCAGCAATGACGACGCCTTCGCCATGGCCCGCAAGGCCGCCTCGACCGAGGGCCTGACCGTCGGCATCAGCTCGGGCGCGGCCCTGACCGCCGCCTTCGACCTGGCCCTGCGCGACGAATATGCCGGCAAGCTGATCGTGGCGATCATCCCCAGCTTCGCCGAACGCTACCTGTCGACGGCCCTGTTCGAAGGGCTGTAGGCGCCTAACGCCAACCGCCCGCTCTGGTCGTCATCCCGGCCGGAGCGAAGCGGAGAGCCGGGACCCAGGGGCCGCCGCATCGCCGCCCGCCCCTGGGTCCCGGATAAGCGCTACGCGCTTTCCGGGATGACGTATGAGGGGGGCACGGCATGACGACCGCATCGTCGAGCGCGCGAGTGAACACCTCTCCCCAATGACCACCCTGAAGATCGGCATCGTCGGCTGCGGCGTCGGCGGCATGGCCGCCGCCCTGGCCCTGGCCCGCCACGGCCATGCGGTGACGCTGCTGGAGGCCTTCGAGCAGGCCCGGCCGGTGGGCTCGGGCCTGCTGCTGCAACCGACCGGCCTTGCGGCCCTGCGCGCGCTGCAGCTGGAAGACGCCGCCCGCGCCACCGGCGCGCCGGTCCGCGAACTGATCGGCCACGACAGCAAGGGCCGCCGGGTGATGGCCCTGGACTACGGCGACTGGCGGCCCGGCGCGCACGGCGTCGGCATCCACCGCGCGGCCCTGTTCGACGTGCTGCACGCGCCCCTGGCCCCGGCCGGGGTCGAGATCGTCACCGGCGCCCGGATCACGCGACTGGTCGACCCCGCCCGTCCCGTCCTGCACGACGAGGCCGGGCGATCCTTCGGCCCCTTCGACATCGTGCTGGTCGCCGACGGCTCGGCCTCGACCCTGCGCGGGGCGCTGAAGCCCCGGGCCCGCGCCCCGGTCTATCCGTGGGGCGCGGTGTGGACCAACATCGCCGACCCTAACGAACGCTTCGCCGGCGCCCTGCGGCAGGTCTATCACCGGGCCGAAGTGATGTGCGGCGCCCTGCCGGTGGGCAAGGGGCCTGGCGGCGAGCAAAACTGCACGGCGGTGTTCTGGTCGGTTCCAGTGGCGGGCATCGACGCCTTCCTGGCCGGCGACTTCTCCGCCTGGCGCGACCGACGCCTGGCCCCGCTGTGGCCGGAGCTGGCGCAGGCCTTCTCGAACCACGACGACTGGAGCGGCTTTTCCCGGGCGATCTATCGCGACGTGTCGGTGGGCCGCTGGGATGTCGGGGCCTGCGCCCTGATCGGCGACGCCGCCCACGGGACCAGCCCGCAGCTGGGCCAGGGCGGCAACCTGGCCCTGGTCGACGCCGTCGAGCTGGCCGACCGGCTGGCGGCGAGCCCCTCGCCCACGGCCCTCAAGGGCTGGCAGGCCGACCGGCGGCGCCACACCGGCCTCTACCAGCTGGCCTCCAAGGCGCTGACCCCGCTGTTCCAGTCGCGAGGATGGTTCTGGCCGTGGTTGCGCACCTTCGCCTTCACCCCGACCTCGCGCTTGCCGGGCTTCAGGCAGGCAGGCGTGAGGCTGCTGACCGGCACGCTGCGCCTGGGCCGGTTCCCGCGCGTTTCCAAGCCATGACCACCGACGTCTTCGACCCCGCCAAGCGCTCGGCCGTCATGGCCAGGGTCAAGAGCAAGGACACCGCGCCGGAAAAGACCCTGCGCCGCCTGCTGACCGGCCTGGGCGCGCGCTATCGCCTGCACCGCAAGGACCTGCCCGGCTCGCCCGACCTGGTGATGCCGGGGCGCAGGCTGGCCTTCTTCGTCCACGGCTGCTTCTGGCACGGCCACGACTGCGCGCGGGGATCGCGCGTACCCAAGGCCAACCGCGACTACTGGCTGGCCAAGGTGGCCCGCAACAAGGCCCGCGACGACCGCAACGCCGCCGCCCTGACCGCCGCCGGCTGGCGGGTCGAGACGATCTGGGAATGCCAGATGAAGGACGAGGCGGCGCTGGTGGCGCGGCTGCGGGAAACCCTCTCCCGTGGGGAGAGGGAGGGGCCCGGCGCATAGCGACGGGAGGGTGAGGGCGTACGCCGTCGGCGGTCTTGCCACCCTTGTCCCTGCCCTGTCCGGAAAGTCTGAAACCCCTCACCCTCCCATGCTGCGCATGGGCCCCTCCCTCTCCCTATGGGAGAGGTGGATTTTTGGGCCTCTAGGCCGCCGTCCGCGCGACGATCAGCGGCAGCACCCCAACCAGGGCCGCGTGCAGCTGGGCCGGATCGATGGGCTTGGCGACATGGGCGTTCATGCCGGCGGCGCGGCAGGCGTCCCAGTCCTTGGGGGTGGACGAGGCGGTCACGGCGATCACCGGGACCTCCTGGTTGGGACCCGCCTCGGCGCGCAGGATGCGGGTGGTCTCGCGGCCGCCCAGGCCCGGCATGTAGACGTCCATCAGCACCGCATCGAAGGCGCCGGCGGCCAGGATCTCCAGCGCCCGCTCGCCGGACTCGGCCAGGGTGGGCGTCACGCCGAAGGTCTGCAGCACCAGCTCGATGGCCCGACGATTGACCACGTGGTCGTCGACCACCAGCACCCGCGCGCCGACGATCGAGGCCGCGCCCGCCGTCGCCGGCGGGGCCTGCGCCTCGTCCAGGCGGACGGTCAGGCGCAGGGTAGCGCCCTTGCCCAGCCCCTCGCTGGACACGGTGACGTCGCCGCCCATCAGCCGGGCCAGCTCGCGGCTGATCACCAGGCCCAGGCCCGAACCGCCGTGCCGGCGCACGACCTCGGCGGTCAGCTGGTCGAAGGGGGTGAAGAGGCGCGGCAGCGCCTCGGGCTCGATGCCCCGGCCGGTGTCGACGACGGCGATCTCCAGCGTCCAGCCCTCGCCCTGGCGATGGGCCGCGAGGGTGACGGCCACCTCGCCGCGCTCGGTGAACTTGATGGCGTTGGACAGCAGGTTGTTGAGCACCTGGCGCAGGCGAAGGCTGTCGCCGGCCACCCAGCGCGGCAGGCCCGCCGCTCCCTCGACGCGCAGGCGCAGGCCCTTCTTCTGCACCTCGGGCCGCCACAGGCGCAGGGTGTCGGCCAGGGCCTGGCGCAGGTCGTAGGGCGCGCGCTCGACGGCCATGCGGCCGGCCTCCAGCCGCGAGAAGTCCAGCAGGTCGTTGAGCAGGGTGCGCATCATGCCGCCGGCGTCGGCGATCAGCTGGGCGTGGGTCTTGGCGGCGGCCTCGGGAACCTCGCTGTGCAGGCGCGCCGCCCCGGCCAGTATGGCGCTGATAGGCGTGCGCAGTTCGTGGCTGATCATGGCCACGAAGGCGCTCTTGGCGGCCACCGCCTCCTCGGCCTCGTGGCGGCGGCGCTCGGCCTCGGCCTTGGCGGCCTCCTCGGCCCTCAGCGCGGCCTCCAGGGTGCGGGCGGCCACCGTGACCGAGACGATCAGCAGCAGCACCCCGAACCACAGGGCGTTGGCCAGGGGCGCGTCGGGATTGGCCGCCCGGCCGATGAACGGCGCGATCAGCAGGTAGATGACGTGGGGCGCGGCCGCCGCCAGGGTGGCCGACCGAAGGCTGACATTGACGACGATGACGTTGAGCAGGGCGCCGGCCAGCAGCATGCCGCCCAGGGTCGGCGCGAAGCGTTCGTGCGAGGCGAACAGCGGCAGGGCCAGGGCCCCGAAGATGATCGAGGTGACCGCCGGCATGATCGCCAGCGACCAGGCCCGCCAGCCGGTCAGGAACTGCTCCGGCGCGGCCTTCAGCTTGCGGAACAGCCACAGCTCGAACAGCTGGGCCAGGGTGTAGACCGCGGCCCAGGCCCAGACCCAGTCCATGCCGATGAAGACGTGCAGGATGGCCGCGATCGAGAAGGTGGCGGTCAGGCGCAGATAGACGTTGCCCCGCCGCGCCGCGGCGGCGTGGACGATCGCCGCCTGGCGATCCTTGACGTTGATGGCCCTGGCGCTCATGGCGCGGCCCCCGCTGGCCCGAACTCGAAAAAGTCCTGCCCGCACTATGGGCGACAGACGCTAAGAGGGCGTGAAAGAACGCCGGTCCCTCAATGGCACGAGGGGCCTAGGATTGGCGAGGGCGGTAAGGGGCTGCCGGGCGATTCACCGCACCTCGCCCGGGAACCGAGCATTTCCAGCCGGGATCAGGCCGGACGGCCGAGCAGCCGGTCGAGGTCGTCGGGCGACAGGCCGTCGATCTCCAGGCGCTTGAGGCGGGCCGTCGCGCCGCTCGCCACGCGCACGGCAGAGCGCGACAGGCCCAGGCGCTTGGCGATGAACGCGACGAGGGCGGCGTTGGCCTCGCCCTCGACGGGCGGTGCGCTAACCCGCACCTTGAGATAGCGCCGGCCGTCGGCGTCGGCCGCCCAGCCGTCGACCGCGTCGCGCCCGCCCCGCGGGGTCAGGCGCACGGCCAGGACGGCGGAGGTCACGGCTGGATCAGCCCAGGATGCCGAGCAGGGTGTTGCGCAGCGGGAACAGCAGGAAGCTCTGCACGCCGATGATCACCAGGATCAGGATGATCGGGGTGATGTCGACGCCGCCCAGCGGCGGAATGACCTTGCGCAGCGGGGCCAGCAGCGGCCGCGTCACCGCGTCGAGGAAGCGGCTGATCTGATAGACCGCGTTGTTGCGCAGGTTGATGACGTCGAAGGCCACCAGCCAGCTGATGATGGCGCTGATGATCACCGCCCACTTCAGCAGGTCGAGCAGGGCGTTGAGGATGAAGAAGACGAAATAGATCAGCGGGGCCATGTGCGTTCCGTACGAGCTCGCCGACTTCTTGCCCGCCGCCGCCCGCCCTGGCAAGGCCGCGCTGTTTTCGCGGCCCCCTGCAACTGCCGCTTGACGGACGCCGCAGGCCACCGTATCTCCGCGCTTCCTTGGGGCCGTAGCTCAGATGGTAGAGCGCCTCGTTCGCAATGAGGAGGTCAGGGGTTCGATTCCCCTCGGCTCCACCAAGGACCTTTCCGGACATCTGTGAAGCTTGGAGTCGGCGCGTTTGCGGCGTCGCCCGGGTCGTGGCTTGTTGGCGGCATGGACCACGAAAAAGGGCGGGGAAAACCCCGCCCTTCGTCGTTCTTGCCTATGACGCCGACCTCAGGCCGTCGGGCGCGGGCCCGAGAGGCTGGTGTAGAGGTCCGGACGGCGGTCGCGGAAGAAGCCCCAGGCCGCGCGGTGGGTGGTCAGGTAGTCCAGATCGAAGGTCCCGGTGACGAGGCCCTCGTCGCTGGTGCCCAGCTCCGAGACCAGGTCGCCGCGATGGTCGGCCACGAAGGACGAGCCGTAGAAGGTCTGGCCGCCGTTGGGATAGTTCTCCCACGGCTCGAAGCCGATGCGGTTGGCGCCGATCACCGGGATCACGTTGCTGACCGCGTGGCCCTGCATCGCCCGCTGCCACGGCTTGGTGGTGATCAGGGTCGGGTCATGCGGCTCGCTGCCGATGGCGGTGGGATAGAACAGGGCCTCGGCGCCCATCAGGGCCATGGCGCGGGCGGCCTCGGGGTACCACTGGTCCCAGCAGATGCCGACGCCGATGCGGCCAAAACGCGTGTCCCAGACCTTGAAGCCGGTGTCGCCCGGGCGGAAGTAGTACTTCTCCTGGTAGCCGGGGCCGTCGGGGATGTGGCTCTTGCGATAGAGGCCCAGCATCGAGCCGTCGGCGTCGGCCATCACCAGGCTGTTGAAGTAGTGCGGGCCCTCGCGCTCGAAGATCGAGATCGGGATGACCACGCCCAGCTCGCCGGCCAGGGGGGCGATGGCCTTGACCACCGGGTGCTCGCGCCACGGATGGGCGTGCGCAAACCAGCGCTCTTCCTGGGTGACGCAGAAGTACGGACCCTGGAACAGTTCCGACGGCAGGATCACCTGCGCGCCGCCGGCGGCGGCCTCGCGGATGAAGGCTTCCGTCTTCTTGATGTTGGCCTCCAGATCGAGGCCGTAGGAGGTCTGGATGGCGGCGACGCTGAGCGTGCGGGTCATGTCGACTTACTCCCCGGGTTCTTGCTGGCTGATGCAGTGGAACGAACCACCGCCGGTGAGGATCGCGGTCGAGGGCAGGCCGATGACCTGGCGCTCGGGGAACAGGCCCTTGATCACCTCGACGGCGAAGGCGCCCGACTCCTCGGCGTAGATCGGCACGATCACCGCCTCGTTGGCGATCAGGAAGTTCATGTGCGAGGCCGGGATCGGCTCGCCGTCCTCGTCGAGGATGCGGCCCGGCGAGGGGATGCGCACGACCTGCAGCGGCGAACCGCGGCTGTCGGTCATCGAGCCCAGCAGGCGGGCGGTCTCGGCATAGACCTCGGCGTTGGGATCGTCGGCGCCGAAGGCCATAGGACAGGCCACCACGCCCGGGGCGACGAAGCGGGCCAGGTTGTCGACGTGGCCGTCGGTGTGGTCGTTGAGCAGACCATCGCCCAGCCACAGCACCTTCTTGATCCCCATCGAGGCGGCGAAGGCGGCGGTGATGGCGGCCTCGTCCATGCCCGGATTGCGGTTGTCGTTCAGCACGCACTGGCGGGTGGTCAGCACCGTGCCCAGGCCGTCGTGGTCGAGCGATCCGCCTTCCAGCACGAAGTCGTTGCGAACCAGCGCCACGCCCGAGGCCGCGGCGATCTGCTCGGCGACGATCTCGTCGCCCTCCAGCTCGTACTTGCCGCCCCAGCCGTTGAACTTGAAGCCGGCGGCCGACGGCCCCTGGGCGGTCTCGGTGAAGATCGGGCCGGTGTCGCGCAGCCAGATGTCGCCGAACTGGCCGCGGACGATCTCGACGCTGGTGTCGGACAGCAGGGCGCGGGCGGCGGCCTCGGCCTCGTCGCCGACGACCATCAGGCGCACGCGCTCGCCGCCGGGACCAGCCAGCGCCCGGGCGAGGTCGGCGACCTCCTTCTGGGCTTGCTCGAGGTCTTCCTTCCAATGCTCGCCATGGCTCGGGAAGCCCAGCCACATGGCGCGGTGCGGAGCCCACTCGGCGGGAACGGTGAGGGTCATTTTCGAAACCTGGTCAAAACGAGGGGCGCAGATGGCCCCGGATGGCCCGGGGGTCAAGCGCGCTATCTAGCAAATTGGTGCGACAAAAGAAAAAGGGCGGCTCCGAAGAGCCGCCCTTCCCGTGCATCCGGAGAGGATGCGCAGGTCTTAGAACTCCGTGCGCAGGGTGAACTGCACGGTGCGCGGAGCGCCGATGTAGTAGGTCGGAGCGCCGGTGCCCGAGACGCCGGTGATCGGCAGGGCGTTGGTGCGCGAGCTGATCGAACCGAAGTAGGTTTCGTCGAACAGGTTGGTGACGTTCAGTTGCGCGTAGGTGCGCTCGGCGAACGGCAGTTCGTAACGCACGTCGAGATCCCACACAGTGTAGTGCGGAGCGACTTCGTCGTTCACGTCGGTCGAGTAGCGGTCGCCGGTGAACTTGCCCTGGACGCCGAAGTGCAGCTTCTCGGTGATGTCCCAGTCGACGCGGCCACCGAAGGTGTGCGTCGGGGTTTCGACGATCTGCTTGCCCTTCAGCGGCAGGACGTTGCCGGCGGCGGCGCCGTTGACCAGGTCCGACTGAATCTCGCTGTTGTTGTACGAGTACGAGGCCGTGACGGTCAGGTAGTCGGCCAGGCGCCAGGCGGCCTGGGTGTCCAGACCGAAGGCGTCGACGTCGCCGACGTTGCGGTCGATGCTGATGCCCAGGTCCGGATCGTACGACTGCACGATGCGGTTCTTGTACTTCGTGCTCCACGCCGCGACGGTGGCCAGCAGCTGGCCCGAAGCGTAGCGGTAGCCCAGGTCGAAGGTGCGGGTGGTTTCCGGCTGGGTGTCGGCCGGCGCGCCCTTACCGTTGACCAGGGTCGCGGTGTAGAGGTTGTCGGTACGCGGCGACGAGAAGCCCTCGGCGTAGCTGGTGTAGATCGAGTGACCCGGAGCGATCTGATAGGTCAGGCCGGCGTTCGGCAGGACCTTGTCGTACTTCACGGTGGCCGACCACGGCGCGATGTACTTGGTCGACGACGAACCGAGGGTGACCGAACCGTCGGCGGCCGGAGCGTTCGGGGTCTGCGTGGTGCAGATCACGTTGAAGCCGGTGACGACGCCCGGGAGGGTCGAGGCGTTGGTCGTGTAGCAGAACTGGTTCAGTTCACGCTTGAAGAACGGGGCGCGGACGCCGGCGTTCACGACCAGGCGGTTGTCGTAGAACTTGCCGACATATTCGGCCGCGACCTGGTTCAGCTGGGCGATCGAGAAGCGGTCGCGGTTGCGCAGGAACGAACCGTCGGCCGTGGCGACGGTCTTGCCGTGGCCTTCCTTGCCGCCGAACACGTTGGTCGTGGTGCCATCCGGATTCAGGTAGGTGAACTCACCCGTCTGACGGTGACGGCCGTAGTCGCCGGTGTAGGCCACGCGGATGCGGTTCTGGGGGTTGATGTCCCAGATCAGCGAGGTGGTCAGGCTGTAGCGGCGGGTGTTGGTGACCGACGGGGCGAAGAACGCGACGGTGTCGGTGGTGGTGCCGTTGCCGTTCAGGTCGAAGCCGGTGATCGAGCCGAAGCGCGTGCCGCGGACGCGACCGTCGGTTTCGCTGATCGTGCCCAGCTGCGAGCCGCCGTCGGCCAGGGTGTACGAGAACGACGGGTCGACGGTCAGGCGCAGGTTTTCGGCGACGTGGAACAGGCCGGCGCCGCGGATGCTGCCGGTGTTCGACGGGTTGACCTGGCGGCCGTAGAAGTTGGCGCAGTTGCCGGCGCTGGCGGCCGGGCAGGTCGGGTCGAAGTCGTAGTTCTTGCCGAAGTTACGGAAGTCCGACAGCGTCAGGGCGCGGATGTTGTTGTTGCGGTTGATGTTATAGTTGGCGGCAAGGCTGACGAAGTCGCCGTTGTCGCCGATCGGCTGATAGATGCGGGCGTTGAACTGCTTCTTTTCCAGTTCGCCCGGGCCCTTGAACTTGTCGTACTTCTGGTAGCTGCCAGCCACGAAGACGCGGGTGCCGAGCGGGCCGACTTCGCCGCTTTCCAGCATCAGGAAGCCGCGGTGATAGTTGTCCGAGCCGAACGAAGCGGTGGCGATGCCGCCGGCTTCCGTGCCCGGAAGACGGGTGGTGTAGTTGATCGTGCCGCCCGTGGCCGAAGCGGTCGGGCTGTCGACGTCGGTGGCGCCCAGGTTGACGCTGGCGCGGCTGATCAGCTCGGGGTCCAGCATCTGGTTGGGGTACACGGCGTAGTTGCCGGTGTCGTTCAGCGGAACGCCGTCGAAGGTGACCGAGACGCGGTTACCGTCGAAGCCGCGCAGGCGCAGGTTGCCGCCCGACGAGCCGTACGGGTCGTTGTTGGTGAAGCTGACGCCCGGAAGCTGGTTCAGCGACTGGAAGATGTTCTGGCCGGTGGCCTGGTTCTGCAGGTAGGCGCCGTCGATCGTGGCGCGCGACTTCGGCAGGGTCTCTTGGACCTGGCCGGCGATGGCGCGGGCGCGCGCGGCGGTGACGACAACCTGGTCGACTTCCGACGAACCGGTCGACTGGGCGAAAGCGGCGGTCGCCGCCAGCAGGCTGCCGACCAGCGCGGTCGACGCCAGGCAGGCGATTTTTTTCGTGTTCATATCGAAGGATCCCCTCATTCTTTGACGCGAGCCCTAAAGGTGAGCATCAATCCGCATCGTTCCGGGGGTTTAGCGAAACATTTCGAAGGTTTGGTGACGGAAACGCCACGATCGCCCAGAAACTGCCACAACGACGGTCGTTTGCGGAACGATTGGTCAGATTTCACTTACTTGGCTAAGGAGAGGGCATGACCGCTGCCGCCTTGCCCGCCTTGGATTCCGAAGCCCGCGCCTGGCGCCTCACCGTGATCGCGGTAGGCCTTTTGACGATCGTCCGGGTGCTGGCGATTTTTTCGACGCCGCTCGAGCTGTACCCGGACGAAGCCCAGTACTGGCTTTGGTCGCGGACCCTGGACTTCGGCTACTACTCCAAGCCGCCGATGGTGGCCTGGGTCATCTGGCTGACCACCCAGATCGGCGGCGACCAGGAGGCCTGGCTGCGGGTGGGCGGGCCGCTGCTGCACGGGGCCACCGCCCTGGTGCTCCATCGCATCGCCCGGCGGCTCTACGGCGGCTGGACGGGCCTGGCGGCCTCGGCGGTCTATGCGCTGATGCCGGGGGTGGCCCTGTCGTCGGCGGTGATCGGCACCGACGCGCCGCTGCTGTTCTTCCTGGCCCTGACGATCTGGGCCTATGTCTCGCTGCCCGCCGTCGAAGCCGGCCGCAGGCGCCTGCTGGTCGCCGCGGGCCTGGGCGCGGCCCTGGGCCTGGCCTTCCTGTCGAAGTACGCGGCGGTCTATGTGCTGGCCAGCATCGGCGCGTACCTGGCCCTATCGCGGCAGGCCCGCAAGGTGTGGACCTGGCCGATGGCCCTGGCCTTCTTCGGCGTGCTGATCGCCGTCTTCGCGCCGAACGTGATCTGGAACGCCGCCCACAAGTTCGCCACGGTCGAGCACACCGCCGCCAACGCCAACTGGGGCTCGCACTCGCTGTTCAACCCGCGCGAGCTGGTCGAGTTCATCGGTTCGCAGTTCGGGGTGTTCGGCCCCCTGCCCTTCGGCGTGCTGCTGGGCGGCGGGATCGTGCTGGCGGTGCGCCGCAAGTTGCAGCCGGCCGACGTGCTGCTGCTGTGCTTTGCCCTCCCCCCCCTCCTGACCGTGGCCGGCCAGGCCTTCGTCAGCCGCGCCAACGCCAACTGGGCGGCCGCCGCCTATGTCGCCGGCTCGGTGCTGGCGGCCGGCTGGATGATGCGCTGGGGCGCGCGCAGGTGGCTGATCGCGGGCCTGGCCGTGCAGGGCGCATTCGCGGGCCTGTTCCTGGCCTGCCTGACCAACCCGCGCCTGGCCGACAGCATCGGCCTGTCCAACAGCTTCAAGCGGGTGCGCGGCTGGGACCAGACGGTGCAGGCGATCATCGACCGGGCCCGCGAGGAACAGGCCGGCGTCGGCGTGACCTCGGTGACCGTGGACGACCGCTTCCTGTTCAACGTGGCGGCCTATTACGGTCGCGACTACTGGGGCACGTTCGGCGCCCCGCCGCTGCGCATCTGGGTGCACGAGGCCCATCCGCAGAACCAGGCCGAGACCGAGGCCCCGCTGACGCCGGAATACGGCCGCCGGGCGCTGGTCGCCAGCCTGGAGGGCGTCTACCGCGCCAAGATCGAGCAGGACTTCAAGGCCCATTCGGGCGACGAGATCGTGCGCGTGCGCCTGGACAAGAAGCGCAACCGGCGGACGGACCTGTTCATCGCCGAGGGTTTCGCGCCCGTGCCGCGCGATCCGAAGACGGGGTTGCCGCCCGATCCGGAGAACGGCGGGTCGACGGCTAGATGAGCCCCTCTCCCCTTGCGGGAGAGGGTGGCCTCCCGGAGGGAGGTCGGGTGAGGGGTCGCACGAACAGAAACGCCGCGAAAGCCGATCAGCTTTCGCGGCGTCTTGCTTTTGAGAGACCCCTCATCCGTCGGCTTTCGCCGACACCTTCTCCCGCAAGGGGAGAAGGAAAAGGGCTCAGTCCTTCATGCGCCAGGTGGCGCCGGTCGGGCTGTCCATGACTACGACGCCCAGGGCGTCGAGTTCGCCGCGGATGGCGTCGGCGGCGGTCCAGTCCTTGGCGGCGCGGGCGGCGACGCGGCGGGCCAGCAGGTCTTCGACCTGGGCCTTGAGGTCGTCGGAGGCGTCGCCCTCGAACCAGGCGTCAGGATCGGCCTGGAGGAAGCCCAGGAGGGCGCCGGCCTCGAGCAGGCGCGACTTATGGATCGCCACCTCGGTCAGGTCGCCGGCCGTGACGGCCTTCTCGATGGCGCTGGAGACCTCGAACAGCTTGGCCGTGGCGGCCGGGGTGTTGAGGTCGTCGCAGAGGGCGTCCATCACCTCCTGCGGGGCCTCGACAGCCTGGTCGGGAACGACGTCCTTGGCGCGGCGCAGAGCGCCGTACAGGCGGTCCAGCGACTTGCGGCTCTGTTCCAGCAGCTCGGGCGTCCAGTCCAGCGGCTGGCGGTAGTGAGCCGACAGCAGGGCCCAGCGCACCACCTCGCCGGGCGTGGTCTTCACCAGCTCGTGCGGGATGATGACGTTGCCCAGGCTCTTGGACATCTTCTCGCCGGCCATGTCGAGGAAGCCGTTGTGCATCCAGTAGCGGGCGTAGGTCGGCAGGCCGTGGGCGCAGCGGCCCTGCGCCACCTCGTTCTCATGGTGGGGGAATTGCAGGTCGATGCCGCCGGCGTGGATGTCGATCGGCAGGCCCAGCTGCTTGTCGATCATCGCCGAGCACTCGATGTGCCAGCCCGGACGGCCCGCGCCCCAGGGGCTTTCCCACTCCGGCTCGTTCTCCTTGGAGGGCTTCCACAGCACGAAGTCGGCCGGGTGGCGCTTGTAGGGCGCGACCTCGACGCGGGCGCCGGCGATCATCTCGTCCAGCGGCCGGCCGGACAGCTGGCCGTAGTCGGGGAAGCTCTGGGTGTCGAACAGCACGTGGCCGTCGGCGGCGTAGGCGCTGCCGTTGTCGACCAGCTTGCCGATCATCTCGACGATGGCGCCGATGTGGTCGGTGGCCTTGGGCTCCAGCGTCGGGCGCAGGGCCCCGAGGGCGTCGGCGTCCTGGTGATAGGCGGCGAGATAGCGGTCGGTGATGACCTTGATCTCGACGCCCTCGTCGGCGGCCTTCTTGTTGATCTTGTCGTCGACGTCGGTGACGTTGCGCGCATAGACCACCGCCTCGTCGCCGAACTCGTGGCGCAGCAGGCGGAACAGCACGTCGAAGGCCACCACCGGACGGAAGTTGCCGATGTGGGCGTAGCCGTAGACCGTCGGTCCACAGACATACATCGTCACCCGGTCACGATCGGCGGGAACGAAGTCGCGCTTTTCGCGCGCCATGGTGTCGTAGAGCCTGATGGTCATGAAAACTCGGTCGCCTTGACGCAGCGGAAGGGTGTTGTCGGAACGAAAAACCGGACCCATATAGCGAGGTGCGCGCCTTCGAACCACGTCTTTGCAACGTGAAGGGCGCGCCTTGAACGGGTGGCACGCGTAATTCCAGGGCGACAGGCGTCCTGGCGCAACTCAGCCCGTGGAAAGAACCCCCGCGAAAACATGGACGCCCTGACCCGCGAGCGAACCCTGATCGGCTCTGACGACACCGGTCTTGATCTTGAACCCGCCCAGCGCCCCACCCGCGACGAAGCCATGGCCGCCGTGCGCACGCTGCTGGCCTGGGCGGGCGACAACCCCGACCGCGAAGGCCTGCTCGACACGCCAAAGCGCGTGGTCGACGCCTATGGCGAGTGGTTCGCCGGCTATCACGGCGACCCGGCCAAGGAGCTGTCGCGCACCTTCGAGGACGTGCAGGGCTATGACGACATGGTCATGCTGCGCGGCATCGACGTGCAGAGCCACTGCGAGCACCACATGGCGCCGTTCCTGGGCAAGGCCTGGGTGGCCTACATGCCCACCGGCAAGGTCGTGGGCCTGTCGAAGCTGGCGCGCCTGGTCGAGATCTACGCCAAGCGCCTGCAGACCCAGGAAACCATGACCATGCAGGTCGCCGACGCCATCGAGGATCACCTCTCGGCCGCCGGCGTGGCCGTGCTGATCGACGCCGAGCACCAGTGCATGTCGACCCGCGGCGTGCACCACCACGACGTCTCGACCATCACCACCCAGTTCCGCGGCGTGTTCAAGACCGACAAGGTTTTGCAGCAGCGGTTCATGGATCTGGTCACGCGCAAATAACCAGATCCCTCTCCCCTTGCGGGAGAGGGTGGCCCCGCGGAGCGGGGTCGGGTGAGGGGTCGCCCCCACGAAAACGCCGCGACAGCTGATCGGCTGTCGCGGCGTCTTGCGTTTGAGAGACCCCTCATCCGTCGACTGCGTCGACACCTTCTCCCGCAAGGGGAGAAGGACGCGTGAGCCCTTACACCGCCGCCCGGATCCCTTCGCGCAGGCGTTCGACGCAGGCGTCGAGCGGGCGGTGGACGAGGCTGACCAGCACGAAGCTGATGGTCATCAGCAGGTACCAGGCGCCCAGCTTCTCGATCGGCACCATGTGCCAGCCCTCGCGCTGGCTGGGATAGATCCAGGCCCCGGCGGCGGTGCCGAGGTTCTCGGCCAGCCAGATGAACAGCGCCACCAGCATCAGCCCCAGCAGCATCGGCATGCGCCGCTGCACGCGGTCGGGCGTGAACACGAACCAGGTGCGGCCGAACAAGAGGGCCGACAGGGCGAACAGCCCCAGCCGCATGTCGGTGACATAGTGGTGGGTGAAGAAGTTCAGATAGATCAGCACCGCCAGGACGTGGGCGCTCCAGAACGGCGGGTAGCGGATGAAGGTGATGTCGAACAGGCGCCAGATGCGGGCGATGTAGCTGCCGACGCAGGCGTACATGAAGCCGGTGAACAGCGGCACGTCGCCGATCCGCAGGACGCTGGGCTCGGGATAGATCCACGAACCGTGGGCGGTCTTGAAGATCTCCATGGCCGTACCGACCAGGTGGAAGATCAGGATCACCGCCGCCTCGTCCCAGCGCTCCAGCTTCAGCAGGATCAGCATCGCCTGGATGGCGATCGAGGCGATGACGAGGAAGTCGTAGCGGGCGAGCGCCGCGTCGTGCGGCCAGAACAGATAGGTGCCGACCAGCAGCACCAGCATCAGGCCGCCGAACAGGCAGGCCCAGGCTTGCTTCAGGCCGAACAGCAGGAACTCGTAGGCCCATGCGTTGGCCTTCGAGCGCTGGGCCCACGGACGCATCCGGCGGTCCAGGGCCGCCACGCCGTCCTTGATGCTGGACTTGAGGTCCATCGTCCCTGTCGTTTCCGTCCCCCGCCGGCGGCAAGAAGCTAGCCTGAACCGGGCCTGTTGCGCCATATGTCTTTGATGACCAGCCAGATCTTCCCCGCCGCCCCCGACAAGCAGGCCCTGGAACGGGGCGTCGCCATCGCCCCGCGCTTCGACGCGAACGGCCTTGTGGCGGCGGTGGCTCAGCACGCCGACACCGGCGAGATCCTGATGCTGGCCTGGATGAACGACGAGGCCCTGAAGCTGACGCTGGACACGGGCGTGGCCCACTATTTCAGCCGTTCGCGCAACGGCCTGTGGAAGAAGGGCGAGACCAGCGGCCAGCTGCAGATCGTCACGCAGGTGCGCATCGACTGCGACCAGGACGCGGTCGTGATCAAGGTGCGGCCGCAGGGCGACGGCGGGGCCTGCCACGTGGGCTTCCGCTCGTGCTTCTATCGGGTCTGGGAAAACGGCCAGCTGGTCGAGCGCGAGGAAGACCACGTCCATGACCACGCCTGAAGCCCTGCTGGCCTTCACCCTGGCCGCCAGCCTTCTGACCATCACGCCTGGCCTCGACACCGCCCTCGTCTTGCGCAGCGCCGCCACCGAAGGGCCGCGCCGGGCGGCGGCGGCGGCCATGGGCATCGGCATGGGGTGCCTGGTCTGGGGCATGGCCGCGGCCTTCGGGGCCGGGGCGCTGCTGACGGCCTCGGAACTGGCCTACACGGCCCTGAAGTGGGCCGGCGCGGCCTATCTGGTCTGGATGGGCGCCAGGATGCTGTGGAAGCCGCGCGACCGCTTCGAGCCGGGCGCGGTGTCGCCCACCGGCGGCGGTCTGGCGGACTCGTTCCGGCGCGGGCTGTTCACCAACCTGCTCAATCCCAAGGTCGGGGTGTTCTACATCTCGTTCCTGCCGCAGTTCGTGCCGGCCGGCGCCAGCCCCGGCGTGTTCGGCACGCTGCTGGCGGGGATCCACGTGCTCTTGGGCCTGGCCTGGGCCGGCCTGCTGATCGCCGCCACCGCGCCCCTGGCCGGCCTGCTGCGCGAAGCCGCCGTCGTGCGCTGGCTCGACCGCATCAGCGGCGGGGTGTTCATCGCGTTCGGCCTGCGCCTGGCGCTGGAGCGGCGGTAGCAGGATCCCTCTCCCCTTGCGGGAGAGGGTGGCCCCACGGAGTGGGGTCGGGTGAGGGGTCGCACCAACAGAAACGACGCGATGGCTGGTCAGCTGTCGCGGCGTCTTGCGTTTGAGAGACCCCTCATCCGTCAGCCTTCGGCCGCCACCTTCTCCCGCAAGGGGAGAAGGATTACCCCTCCGATAGCGCCCCCACCCCGCCGCCTTCGGCCGGGGTGACCACGAAGGTCTTCAGCACGCTGGTCGTGTAGTCGGTCGACAGGATGGTCGAGACCGCCACCAGCTCGCCCACGGCGCGGCCCTTTTCCAGGGTCAGCAGGACGAAGCCCTTGGCGCTGGGGTGGGCGTATTTCACTTCCTTGTTGCGCTGGACGAAGGCCTCGCCGATCGGGGCGCCGGGCATCAGGTCGCCGAAACCGGGCGAGGTGACCGAGGTGGCGCCGAACTCGGCGGCGACGCGCGACGAGCCCGCGTCGTCCCACAGCTCGTTGGCCCAGAACATGTGGCTGTCGCCGGCCAGCACGATCGGGGCGGCCTTGCTGGCCTTGAAGATATCGTAGACCCGTTGGCGATCGGCCGGATAGCCGTCCCAGGCGTCGAGGTTGGAGGGGATGTCGTAGGCCGACATGGCCACGCTCTGGGCCACCCGGCCCCGGGCGTAGTCGGGCAGGGCCGCGATCATGGCGTCGAACTTCTCCGCACCCATGGTGGCCTTCATGTTGGGGGCGGCGACGCGGGCCATGACCACCTGGTTGCCCAGCACCTGCCAGGCCGTGCCGCCCTTGACCGAGGCCTCGACCTCTCGGGCCAGCCACTGCTCCTGGCCCTCGCCCATCAGGCGGCGCGAGGGATCCTTCCACTTGGCGACGAAGGCCTCGACCTGCGGCTTGCCGTCGGCGGTGAAGGAGAGGTCCTTGGCGTAGTCCAGCTGCTGGGAACGGGCCGTCAGGCGGGTCTCGACCATCAAGAGGGTGGCGATGTCGCCGAACTGGAAGCGACGCCAGGCGGCCTCGGGCAGGGTTCCGGCCGAAGGCTCGCGGATCGGCATCCACTCGTAATAGGCCTTGAGGGCGGCGGCCTTGCGCGCGGCCCAGTCGCCCTCGCCCTTGTCAGGGTCGTGGTTCTCGGCACCGCCGACCCAGCTGTCGTTGGCGGTCTCGTGGTCGTCCCAGACCACGATCCACGGCGCGCGGGCGTGGGCGGCCTGCAGCATCGGGTCGGTCTTGTAGATCGCGTGGCGGCGGCGGTAGTCGCTGAGCGAGACGATCTCGTGGACCGGATCGGGCCGGCGCTGGGCGGCGACCGGCGAGCTCATGCCGTAGTCCTTGGGTCCGCCGCCGTACTCGTAGATGTAGTCGCCCAGGTGCAGCACCGCGTCGACGCGCGGCAGCCTGGCGATGGCGTCATAGGCGGTGAAGTAGCCGTTCGAATAGAGCGAGCAGGACGCCACGGCCAGAACGACGTCCTTGACCGACCCCTGCGGCAGGGTGCGGGTGCGGCCGACGATCCCCTCGCCCACCGGCTTGCCGGCCTTCAGCGGGCGGAAGCGGAAGTGATAATCCGTACCCGGCTTGAGGCCCACAGCATCGACCTTGACCGTCCAGTCGCGGCCGGCGTCGGTGAGCGCCTGGCCCTGGGCGACGATGGTCTTGAAGCCTGCGTCGGTCGCGACTTCCCAGCGCAGGGCGACCGGAGCGGTCGCGCCATTCGCGGTGACCCGCGTCCACAGGATCACGCGGTCCGAAAGCGGATCGCCCGAGGCTAGGCCGTGCGCGAAGGCGACCTCGCCGTCGAAGGTCTTGGGGGCGGCGGCGGCGACCGGCGTAGCCGCGCCGGAGCCGAGCAGGGCCAGCAGCCCGCGACGATCGATCTTCATTGCAACGCACTCCCCGACAGGACGCCCGCGACGTCTCGTCGGTCGCGTTAGCGTTGGCCCGCGACAACCTTATGACGCACAGGGTTATTCGGCGAACGAAGATCCTCCCCCTCTGGGGGAGGTGGCCCGAAGGGCCGGAGGGGGGACGTTATCAGCCGACGGAGCGACGCCCCCCTTCCCCCTCATTCGCGCCGCAGCCGCGTCGGGCCGCGATAGAGCCGACGCCAGATCCATTCCAGCGGCCCCATCGAAAAGCGCTCCAGCCACCAGCGCGACCACAGCACCTGGGCGATCCACAGTGCGACGACGATCAGGGCCAGGGCCGGGCGGTCGAGGCGGGCGTAGAGGCCAAGGCCCCGGCCGCCGTAGAAGATCGCCGTCATCACCAGCGACTGGGCGATGTAGTTGGTGAAGGCCATCCGGCCGACCGGCGCCAGCACGGCCGGGAGCCTGCGCCAGAAGCCCGTCGAACGCGCCGCCAGCGCCATCAGCCCGACATAGGCCAGGGTGGTCAGCGGGGCGGTGATCATCTGCAGCCCCTCGGCCAGGCGCAGGTCGCGCTCGCCCATGCCGTTCAGCGCGAAGGCGAAATAGGGCCAGCCGACCACGGCCAGGGCGGCGAGGCCAACGGCGATCAGCACGCCATAGGTCCGCGTCGAGACCGCGCCGGTGAACACGCCCTTCTTGTAGGCGCCCAGGCCGATCATCATCAGCCCGGTCGTCAGCAGGAAGATGATCGGCTCGTAGGGCAGGTTCTCCAGCCGCTCGGCGGCGTTGATCGCCAGAGACCGCATGAAGTCGCCGCGATAGGCGGCGATGGCGGCCGCGCCCCGGGCGGCCTCCCGCGCGGCTTCGGCGGCGATCTCGGCGGGCGGCTCGAAGGCCAGCAGCGCCAGTCCGCCGATCGTCAGCAGGCTGAAAGCGATCCACAGGCCGATCCCCCAGGACAGCAGCCTGCGGGCCGGCCACGAGCGGGCCTGGGCCACGGCCAAACCGGCCAGCGCGTAGCTCAGCAGCACGTCGCCCCACCAGATCGCGAAGCCGTGGACGATCCCGAACACGGCCAGCCAGCCCAGGCGCCGGTAGAGCACCCCGCCCTTTCCCGCCCCGCCTTCCGAAACGGGCCCCTTCTCGCCGCCGACCAGAAACATCGAGATGCCGAACAGCATCGAGAACAGGGTCACGAACTTGCGCTGGAACAGCCACTGGGTGACCAGCCACACCGACATGGTCTCCGCCCCCGTCCCGAACGGCCAGGCCCGCACGCTGTCGCTGAGCGCCATCGGAAACGCAAAGCCCGGCGCGTTGCACAAGAGGATGCCCAGCACGCCGAGCCCCCGCAGGGCGTCGAGCAGCATGATGCGGTCTTTGTCAGCGGCCATGCAGCGCTTGCCCCGGGGTCACCTCTAATCCGATAGCGAGTGTCGTGAACTCAAGGGCCTCTGCAACACTTTGCCTATGTCTTTAGTAGATCAGCAGGTTAGCTTTCCGAACGGCCTCTTCGAGGTGACCAACAACTTCGTCCCGAGCGGCGGAAGTAAGCCGTTGCCCACGATCCGGTCCACCATATGGCGCCTGCGTATGATGGAACACCTCCCTGAAAAGCTCCGCCATCTGCAAGATCCTATCTGCAAGGCCGTCCGCAGACTGGTCCCTCAACTGATGATGAGGGAATGCCAGAATTCTATCTCCTCTTGTCGTCAAGCGACTCGCAGTCAAACTGAGGCTCAACGGCGTGGGCCAGTTATTCCGCACCTCATCCACCTGTTCTGCGATCAAAGTCGCCGCGCTCTCCAAAAGGGCCTTTGCCGCCATGTCCAGCGCATCGGCAGCAGCCAGCGCGTCCTTCCGCTGCGCATTGATTGGCATGACAGCGAGGACATAGGCCGCAATAAGCGCCAGCATCGCGCCAACGAATTGCGCCCAGCCAGCTAGATGCTGGTTCCAACTCAGATACTGATTAGCTGTCTCAAACATGCGCACCTCTCGCTAAAAGGTTGCGCGATTCCACCCTCAAGCACAGCCATTCCGAGCAGCCCCACTGCCTGACATACGCACGCTCTTCAAATTGAAGAGGCGCAGTGCCCCGCTAGAGGAATGACGGGCTGAAAAGGTGAATTTCAGCCCGTCTCTGCATCTACCCCTGCACCGACAGCTCGCGCAGGGCCGCGTTGGCGATGGTGAGCTTGGCGAAGGTCCAGCCGCCGCCGGCCTGCTCGATGTCGTCCACCGTGCGCTTGGCGGCCTTGACGCGGTCGGCGCGCAGGGCGGCCCAGGAGGCCACTGCGGCCTTGGCCGAGCTTTCGTCGTCGCCCGCCTGGGCGTTGGCGGCGAACTTCAGCACCGCCTGGGTGATGGCGGCCTGTTCGAACAAAAGGTCCTCGATCAGGCGACGGACGGCCAGGCGCTCGAAACTGTCGCCGCCGACGAACTGGCCGGCCGCCCAGCGCAGGCGGTCGAAGCCGAGGGCCGCACCGACCTGGTGATAGAGGCGGGCGACGTTCTCGACCGACCAGCTGGACGCATTGCCCAGGTCGACGAGGTCGGCGGCCGTGGTCACCGGCTGCAGGGCGGCGACCGCTTCAGCCAGGGCCTGCGGGGCGCCGTCGGCGACATAGGCCTTGGCGCGCTTGGCCGTGGTCTTCTGCTCGAAGCTCGACAGGATGGCCGGGGTAAGACCCTTCAGGGCCGCCACCGACGGACCATAGGCCTCGACCAGTTGCTGGACGCTGGACTTGTCGCGGAAGGCCCGGCGGGCCAGCCAGAAGGTCAGGCTGCGCAGCGCATAGGCCAGGGCCTTGTAAAGCGCGGTCTGGCCCTCGGCCTCGGCCTTGTTGTCCAGCGCCGAGACCTGGTCCCACAGGGCGTCGACGCCCAGGATCTCGCGGGCGGCGGCGAAGCCGACCACCAGGGCCTCGACGTCGCAGCCGGCGGCGGCCTTCAGGCGGCCCGGGAAGGTGGGGCCGCACATGTTGACCATCTGGTTGCCGACCACCGTGGCGATAATCTCGCGCTTCAGACGGTGCTTCTGCATGGCGTCGGCGTACTTATCGAGCGCCTTGGGGAAGTAGCCGCGCAGGGTGGCCTCGAACCAGGGATCGTCCGGCGCGCGCGAGGCGATGATGTCGTCGAACAGATCGAGCTTGCCGTAGGCCAGCAGCACGGCCAGTTCCGGACGGGTCAGGCCCTTCTTGGCCTGGGCGCGATCGGCCATCACCGTGGCCTCAGGCAGGCCCTCGACCTTACGGTCCAGGCGGCCGCGGGCTTCCAGCTCGCTCATGAAGCGGGCGTGGGCCTCCAGCTCCTCGGCGCTGTCGCTTTCAAGCAAGGTCAGCGCCAGGGTCTGGTCGTAGTTGTGTTCCAGCACGTGATGGGCGACGTCGTCGGTCATCGAGGCCAGCAGCGTGTTGCGGTCCGGACGGGTCAGCTCGCCCGAGCGCTCCAGCAGGCCCGTGAGGATCTTGATGTTGACCTCGTGGTCGGAGCTGTCGACGCCGGCGCTGTTGTCGATGGCGTCGGTGTTCGAGTGACCGCCGCTTTGCGCGAACTCGATGCGGCCGGCCTGGGTCAGGCCTAGATTGGCGCCCTCGCCCACCACCTTGACACGCAGATCCGAGCCGTTGACGCGGATGGCGTCGTTGGCCTTGTCGCCGGCCTCGGCGTTGGTCTCGCCCTTGGCCTTCACATAGGTGCCGATGCCGCCGAGATAGAGCAGCTCGGCGCGCGACTTGAGGATCGCGGTCATCAGCTCGGCCGGCGAGACGCTGGCGGCCTTCAGGTCCAGCATGGCCTGGACCTCGGGGCTCAGCGGGATCTCCTTCTGGTTCCGCGGCACGATGGCGCCGCCCTTGGAGAGCTTGCTGGCGTCATAGTCGGCCCAGGACGAGCGCGGCAGCTTGAACATGCGGTCGCGTTCGGCCCACGAGACGGCCGGATCCGGATCGGGATCGAGGAAGATGTGACGGTGGTCGAAGGCGGCCAGCAGCTTGGTCTGCTTGGACAGCAGCATGCCGTTGCCGAACACGTCGCCCGACATGTCGCCGACGCCGACCACGGTGAAGGGCTCGGCCTGGATGTCCTTGCCCAGCTCGCGGAAGTGGCGCTTGACCGCTTCCCAGGCGCCGCGGGCGGTGATGCCCATGACCTTGTGGTCGTAGCCGACCGAACCGCCCGAGGCGAAGGCGTCGCCCAGCCAGAAGCCGTAGCTTTCCGCCAGGCCGTTGGCGATGTCGGAGAAGGTGGCCGTGCCCTTGTCGGCGGCGACGACCAGGTAGGGATCCTCGCCGTCGTGGGCGACCACGGCCGGCGGGGCGATCACCTGGTTGTCGGCGTCGATGTTGTCGGTGATGTCCAGGAGGCCCGACAGGAAGGTCTTGTAGGCGCGGATGGCCTCGGCCTGGATGGCGTCGCGATCGCCGCCGCGCGGCAGCTGCTTGGGATAGAAGCCGCCCTTCGAGCCGACCGGCACGATGACCGCGTTCTTGACCTGCTGGGCCTTAACGAGGCCGAGCACTTCGGTACGGAAGTCGTCGCGGCGGTCGGACCAGCGCAGGCCGCCGCGGGCGACGGGACCAAAGCGCAGGTGCACGCCCTCGACGTGCGGGGCCGAGACGAAGATCTCGCGATAGGGCTTGGGCGCCGGCAGGTCGGCCAGTTCGCGCGAGGCGATCTTGAAGCTGATGTGCGGCTTGTGACCGCCGTCCTCGCCCGCCTGGTAGAAGTTGGTGCGCTGGATCGCGCCGACCAGGGCGGCGATGCGGCGCAGGACGCGGTCGGCGTCCAGGCTTTCCACCGCCTGCAGGGCCTCGGTGATCTTCTCGGCCACGGCCTGCGCCTGCGCCTTGCGGGCGGCGAGGTCGGCGGCGATGGCCGGGTCGAACTTGATGCGGAAGAGATCCAGGATCAGGCGCGCGACGCCCGGATTGTCGGCCAGGGCCGCTTCCTGCACCGCCTGCGACGGGTCGAGACCCGTCTGCTGGCGGTAGCGGGCCAGGGCGCGCACAAGGGCGGCCTCGCGCCAGTCGACGCCCAGCTCCAGCACCAGGCGGTTGAAGCCGTCGCTCTCGGCCTTGCCCGTCCAGATGGCGACGAAGGCGGCCTCGAAGGCGCTCTTGATGTCGGCGAACGACAGGTGCTCGCCCTGCTCGTCGCGCAGCACGAACTCGTGGACCCAGGTGGGGGCCTTGAGGCCGTCGATGGTGGGCTTCAGCTTGAAGCCGTCCTCGATCAGGGCCTTCAGGCCCATGTGCTCGAGGATCGGCAGCACGTCGGCCAGCGGCGCGGCCGCGCCCGGACGATAGAGCTTGAAGCGGAAGGTCATGGCGTCGTCGCCGTCGCGGCGGAAGGCCCGCACGCGCACGGCCTCGCCGGCCTTCAGGTCGTCGACGACGGCGATGTCGGCGAGGGCCTCGGGCGCGTCGTACTGGTCGCGATAGCCGGGCGGGAAGGCGCCGGCCCAGCGGGCCAGGGTGTCGACCACCGGACGGGTGGCGCCGCGCTCGCGGACGATGGCCTCGAAGCGGTCGTCCCAGGTGCGGGTGGTCTCGGCGATGGCCGCTTCCAGCGCGGCCAGGTCCGGCTCGGGATGCACGCCCGGCTTGACGCCGAGGATGTAGTGCACCCGGGCCAGGGGCGCGTCCGAGAAGCTGGGATAATAGGCCGAGACGCGGCCGTCGAAGGCCTGGCTGAGCAGGTCGCCGGCGCGCTGGCGCACGCCGGAGTCATAGCGCTCGCGCGGGACGAACAGCAGGGCCGAGATGAAACGGTCGAACGGGTCGCGGCGGGTGAACAGGCGCACGCGCGGGCGGTCGTAGAGGTGCAGCACGCCGAGCGCCATGGAGAGCAGGTCGCCCTCCTCGATCTGGAACAGCTCGTCGCGCGGCCAGGTCTCGAGGATATTGCGCAGGCGCTTGCCGTTGTGGCTGTCGGGATCCTTGCCGGCCTTGTCCAGCACATGCTCGACCTTGCGGCGGATCAGCGGCACCTCGTGGGCCGGGGTCTCGTAGGCCTCGGCGGTGAACAGGCCGACGAACCGGACCTCGCCCGAGGGCTTGCCGTCGGCGCCGTAGCGGCGCACGCCGACGTAATCCATGTAGCCGCGGCGGTGGACCTTGGAGCGCAGGTTCGACTTGGCCACGACCAGCGGGGCGCCCAGCAACAGGTGGTCGCGCACCTGCGGCGACAGGATCGCCGGCTCGCTCTCGCGGCGCAGGACGGTGCGGGTCTGGTCGCGCAGGACGCCCAGGCTGCCTTCGGGCTGATACAGCGGCTCCTCGGCCGCATAGCCGCCGTCGGCGGTGCGGGGATATTCGTAGACCCGCGCGCCCAGGAACACGAAGTGGTCGCCTTCCAGCCAGTCGAGGAAGTCGACGCCCTCGGCGCGCTCCTCGGCGGCGAGTTCGACCTGGGCGCCGCGCAGTTCGTCGATCGTGCGGCGCATCAGGGCGCGCATGGCGTCGAAGTCGTCGACGGCGCGATGCACGTCGGCCAGGGCGTCGCGGACGGCGGTCAGCAGGGCGTCTTCACGGTCCTGGCCCACAGGCTCCAGCCACACCTGGATCAGCGAGCGGCGCTGGCCGGCCAGCTCGACCATCGGGTGGAACATGGCGCGCACCGAGAAGCCGGTCTCGGCGATGGCGCCCATGATCGAATCGACGAGGAAGGGACGGTCGGGCTGGACGATTTCGAGGACGTCGCCGCCCTTGGCGGTGCGCACGCGCAGGGCCAGGGCCTCATCGGCCGAACCTTCTGCGAAGCGGTAGAGAGCGGCCAGCTCGGCGGCCACGTCGCCGGCGTCGACGCCGGGCAGTTCCTCGGCCGACCAGTCTTCGGCGGCCAGCGCCGCGAACTGGGCCTGGGCAGGGGTGAGCGCACCGCCGAAAGCCGCTTCCAGACCCGCGCTCAGGGCGCTGGAGGCCTGTTGGTTCGTCTTGCGGTCACTATCGCCGACCATGGGATTTCCTCGCGAATTTTTGGCGACAACCTAGCCCTTTCCCGTGCGCGTTCAACCGACACGCCCGAGAACCGAACAATATTTTGCCTAAACTGCTGAATTCCGAAGGAAGCGCCACCCACATTTCTATCCGGGCGTCCTGGCCGTGGATTGTTCGGAAACGCTGCTCCGGACACGGAAGCGCCGCCGGTGGGGGGAGACCGGCGGCGCAGGCCCGCCTTGGGGGGCGGCGGGCGTTTTCCGCGTTCGACGCGCCAGGTAAAGCAGGCCGGCGTCGCGCGGGACCGGGATTGGGGGGCTCCCGGTACCAGACCTAGATAGGAGCGCTTCCAGGAAATTTAAGTCCCTTTTTTCGAACTTGGCTTTTTTCTCGCCAATCCCTGTTTTGCGACGCCGGCCGGGCCGTGCGAGGTGGCCCGCTCGCTGGTCGGATCGCCGTCTTCCGACAGCAGGATGGCGATCCAGCGGGTGCCGTCGAACTGGGCCAGGATCAGCATCAGGGCCACGGTCAGGGGCGTCGACAGGAACATGCCGATGCCGCCCCACAGCGCGCCCCAGACGGCCAGCGACAAGAGGACGACGGTGGGGTCCATGTTCAGGCTGTCGCCCTGCATCCGCGGCAGCACGACATTGCCGACCACGAAGAAGATCACCTGCAGCGCGCCGGCCAGGATCAGCGCCGGCAGCAGGCTGTGGGGGAATTGAACCAGAGCAAACAGCGGCGGCAGGATGCAGCCGATGGCCCCGCCGATGATCGGGATGTAGGCGGCGATGAAGATCAGGAAGGCCCAGAAGAAGGCGTTGTCCAGCCCCACGAGGGCCATCACCGCCCAGGCGGCCACGGCGATCATCAGGCCGGTGACAGTCTGGATCCACAGGTACTGCTCCACGCCGTTGCGGATGCGCTGGAACAGTTGCACCGAGCGGTCGCGCTCGGCGTGATGCGGGAACAGGGCGACGATCTTGCGCGAGAAGCCCCGGCGCGAGGCGATGATGAAGCCCAGATAGATCAGCACCAGCACGGCGTTGGAGGCGAAATTCTGCAGGCTGCCGGCGATGGCGCCGACATATTGCTGCGGATTGAGCTGGGCGATCAGGTCGTCGAGCGTGGGCGCGACGCGGATCCCGAAGAGGCCGGCGATCTTGGCGATCACCTCGTTGAGGCGCGGGGCGTAGGCCTTGGCCTGGCCCACGAAGCCTGCGCCGTTCTCGACCACGATCCACACCGAGCCGCCGAACAGCAGCAGCGACAGCACGATGGCCGTCGGCAGGGCCAGTTTCTCGGGGAACTTGGGCACTCGCACCGTCAGCACGCGGGCGAAGCTGTCGATCATCACCGCCAGGAAGATGGCCAGGACCAGCGGCGTGAGGATGCCGCGCATGTAGTAGAGGGCCGCGCCGGCCGCGACCACCGCCAGGAAGACGACGGCGTTGCGGCTGGTGATCGAGGGCGTGAAGGTCGTCATCGACGGGAATCTCTGCTGGCGTAAGTCTTGGGGACCATTGTTCAGCCCGATTGGCGAAGGACAAGGCTTAGAGCTAGGCTTAAGCCTCAATCATGTAGGGAAGTTGCGCATGACCCTGGCGATCGGCGAAGGCGAGATCCTGATCGGGCTCGGCGAAGGACCAGTCACCCAACGGCTGGACCGCTCAAACCGCCACGGCGTGGTGGCCGGCGCCACCGGCACCGGCAAGACGGTGACGTTGCAGGTCATGGCCCAGGCCTTCGCCGACGCGGGGGTTCCGGTGTTCGCCGCCGACGTGAAGGGCGACCTGTCAGGCGTCGCCGCCCTGGGCACGCCGAACGAGAAGATGCAGGCCCGCGCCGCGTCGATGGACATCACCCTGACCCCGGCCGCCCCGCCGACCATCTTCTGGGACCTGTTCGGCGAGAAGGGCCACCCGATCCGCACGACCATCTCGGAGATGGGGCCGCTGCTGCTCTCGCGCCTGCTGGAACTCAACGACGTGCAGGAAGGGGTGCTGACCATCGCCTTCCATGTCGCCGACCAGGACGGCCTGCTGCTGCTCGACCTGAAGGATCTTCAAGCGGCGCTGAAGTACGTGGCCGACAACGCGGGCGAGATCGGCGCCCAGTACGGCAACGTCTCGGCCGCCACGGTGGGCGCGATCCAGCGCAAGCTGCTCACCCTGCAAACCCAGGGCGCCGAGCACTTCTTCGGCGAGCCGGCCCTGAACCTGGCCGACATCATGCGCACCGACGTGGCCGGGCGCGGCTATGTCAACGTGCTGGCGGCCGACAGGCTGATCCAGTCGCCCAAGCTCTATTCGACCTTCCTGCTGTGGCTCTTGTCGGAGCTGTTCGAAGAGCTGCCCGAGGTGGGCGATCCGGAAAAGCCCAAGCTGGTGTTCTTCTTCGACGAGGCGCACCTGCTGTTCAACGATGCGCCCAAGCCCCTGCTTGAGAAGATCGAGCAGGTGGTGCGCCTGATCCGCTCCAAGGGCGTGGGCATCTATTTCGTCACCCAGAACCCGGCCGACATTCCTGACGCGGTGCTGGGCCAGCTGGGCGCGCGCGTACAGCACGCCCTGCGCGCCTACACCCCCGCCGACCAGAAGGGGCTGAGGGCCGCGGCGCAGTCGTTCCGGGTCAATCCAGCCTTCGACACCGCCGAGACCATCCAGGCCCTGGGCGTGGGCGAGGCCCTGGTCTCGGTGCTCGACGCCAAGGGCGCGCCCTGCGTGGTGCAGAAGACCCTGATCCGCCCGCCGGCCTCGCGCCTGGGCCCGCTGACGCCGGAAGAGCGCGCCGCCGCCATCGCCAAGAGCCCGGTGGCCGGCCTCTACGACACCGCCCAGGACCGCGCCTCGGCCTACGAGACCCTGCAAGGCCGCGCCGCCCAGGCCCAGAAGGGCTCGGCGGCCGCCGCATCCGCCGCCGAGGCCGAGCGCCAGCGGGCGGCCGAAGAGAAGGTGCGCGAGCGCGAACGGGCCCGGGAAGAACGCGAGGACGCCCGCGCCTCCCGGCCGCGCGCTTCGTCCAACCGCCAGGGCATGGCCGAAACCTTCGCCAAGTCGCTGCTGCGGACGGTGGCCAGCCAGGCGGGCCGCGAGATCATGCGCGGGCTTCTGGGGGGATTGAGCCGGAGGCGGTGACGTCCGGAATCCCTCTCTCTTAGAGAGAGGGAGGGGCCCGCCGCCGCAGGCGGTGGGAGGGTGAGTGGTTACGGCCTGGCCGATCGAAGCGCAGCCAGGATCTCGTCGGCGGTCCCGCCGGGATCGGCCAGCACCCGCTCGTTGGGGAACCTCAACACCACGTATCCAAGCTGCTCCAAGTTTTCGGTGCGCTGGTCGTCATAGTCTTCACGACCGTCGTGAGCCGCGCCGTCGAGCTCCACGATCAGCTTGCCCGCCTCGCAGACGAAGTCCGCGAAATAGCGGCCGATCGCAATCTGCCGCATGAACTTGAAGCCTGAGAGCCGACGGTTGCGGACAAGGGCCCAAAGCGTCTTTTCCGCCAGGGTCTGTTTCTGGCGAAGGCAGCGGGCGTAGGCGGTCCTGTCCATGACCCAAGCTGGGCATGGCGTTCCTGCGTTCTCAATCAGAGGAACTGGGATTTTCCTGTGAGGGCGAAACCACTCACCCTCCCACCGCTGCGCGGCGGGCCCCTCCCTCTCTCTAAGAGAGAGGGATCATCTTGGACCGCCCCCCGACCGCCTCGGCCAGCGCCCGGTGCAGCTGCTCGATCCGGAACGGCTTGCGCAGGACCGGCCAGGGCAGGTCCTCCAGCGCAGCGGCCAGGCGGTCGCCGGCGTAGCCCGTGGTCAGCAGGACGGCCGTGCGGGGCGCGCGTTCGGCGACGATGCGGCCCAGCTCCACGCCGCTGACGCCTCCGGGCATGACCAGGTCCGACAGCAGGACGTCGAAATCGGGCTCGGCCTCCAGCCGGGCCAGGGCCGCGCGGCCATGCTCGGCGGTGACGACGATGCAGCCCAGTTCGGTCAGCGCGCCCTCGGTGATGGCCCTGACGCTGGCGTCGTCCTCGACCAGCAGCACCCGCACCCCGGTCAGATCGGCGACCGGGGCGTCCTCGGCGCGGGGTGCGACAACGCCGTCGGAGGCGGCGACGGGCAGGTGCAGCGACACCGTCGTTCCCCTGCCCTCCTGGCTGTCGATGGTCACCGCCCCGCCGCACTGGCGCACGAAGCCGTAGACCTGGGCCAGGCCAAGGCCCGTGCCCTTGCCCACCTCCTTGGTGGTGAAGAACGGTTCGAACACCCGGCCCAGCACCTCGGGCGGCATGCCGTGGCCGGTGTCGGACACCGCCACGCGGACATAGTCGCCGGCCGGGGCCTCGCCCGCCTGGCCGTCCTCCAGCCGCTCGGACGAGACCGCGACGGTGATCGTCCCGTCCTCGGGCGTGGCGTCGACGGCGTTGACGACCAGATTGAGCAGGGCCGCCTCGAACTGGGCGGCGTCGACGCGGCTGGAGCCGGCCTCGGGGTCCGCGCGGACCACCAGGCTCTTGGCGTCGCCGACCGCGCGGCGGACCAGGGGCTCGACCTGGAGGATCAGGCCGGCGATGTCGACGACCTCGAGCTTGAGTTCCTGGCTGCGCGAGAAGGCCAGCAGCTGGCGGGTCAGGCGCTCGCCGCGCTGGCCGGCGGCCAGGGCCGCCTCGCCCAGGCGCCGCACGCGAGCCACGTCGTCCGGGCGCTTGAGGATCATGTCGAGCCCGCCGACCATCACCGTCAGCAGGTTGTTGAAGTCGTGGGCCACCCCGCCGGTCAGGCGGCCGACGGTTTCCAGCCGCTGGGATTGGGCGAGCGCCGCCTCGGTCTTGGCGCGCTCGGCGATGCTGGCCTCCAGGGCGGCGGTGCGCTCGGCCACGCGGGCCTCCAGCTCCAGCGTGGTCTCCACGACCTCGGTATTGTCGAAACAGCTGCCGATATAGCCCTGGAACTGGCCGTAGGCGTCGTGGCGCGGGGCGCCGGCGCTGCTGATCCAGCGCCAGGCGCCGTCGGCGCGGCGCAGGCGGAAGGCGGCCCGGAACGGCCGGCGGGCCGCGATCGCCGCGGCCGCCTCGGCCTCGGCGGCGTCGAGGTCGTCGGGATGCACGCCGGCCGCCCAGCCGCGCCCCAGTTCCTCGTCCATGCCGCGGCCGGTGAACTTCAGCCAGGCGTCGTTGAACCAGATGCAGGCCCCGTCGACGCCCGAGATCCAGATCATCACCGGGGCGGCGTTGGCCACGCCCCGAAACTGCTCCTCGCTGGTGCGCAGGGCGGCCTGGGCGCGGCGCTCGCGGGTCACGTCGCGAAAGGTCACCGCCAGGCCCTCGGTGATGCGCACGCCGCTGGAGCGCACCCAGTGCTCCTCGCCGTCGATCACCCGGCGCACCTCCAGGTCGTCGGGACCGCCCTCGTCCAGCAGGCGGGTCAGGCGCTCGATCATCTGCTGGCCGGTCTCGTCGCGGAAGACGTCGCGCACCCGACGGCCGATCAGGCTGGAGACGCCGCGCGGCCGCAGGGCCTGGGCGGCGGGGTTGGCGTAGGTCCAGCGGAAGTCGTCGATCCGTCCGGCCCGCCGCACGGGCTCGAGGATCACGAAGGCGTCGAGCGAGGCGTCCTGGGCGATACGGAAACGCTCCTCGGCGGCCAGGCCGCTGCGTACGGCCAGCCGCAGGGCGGCGACGAACAGCACGATCAGGCCGCTGCTCAAGCCGAAGGTGGCCAGTTGAGCGGCCTGGGCGGTGTCGAGCGGGCCGCTCATCCACAGCAGACGGACCAGCAGGGCGCTGACCAGCACCGAGGCCAGCCCCGCCCACAGGCCGCCGACCAGCGCGGCCAGCATCACCGCGACGAAGAAGGGCGGGAAATTGCTGGGGTGATCGGTCAGGCTGGCCGCGCCCACGCGGGCGGCCGCCGCCAGCCCCACGGCCGCGCCGGCCAGGCAGAACCGAAGAACCGGGCGGTCGACCGACGACGCGAACCGGATCGTCGCCCGACTGAGAAACTGGCCCATTACGCTAGCCCCGCGCCGCCGAGCGCACCCCCGCCGGCGACGCTGATGCTAACGCCGACGCACGGTAGAGGTTCCCGCGCAGGTTGACGCGCTCAGGCCGCGCCGCGAGTCTTGGTTTCGCTGTTCGCGGCGGCGGCGGCCTCGCGAGCCAGGGTCCAGGCCGACAGGCTGTCGATCGGACCCGGACGGCCGATGGCGTAGCCTTGCAGCTCGGCGCAGGACTCGCCGCGCAGGAAGTCGATCTGCTCCTGGGTCTCGACGCCCTCGGCCACCACCGGGATCTCCAGGCTGCGGCCCAGGCCCAGCACGGCGCGCACGATGACGGTGGCGCGGTCGTGACGGTGGATGTTCTCGACGAAGCTCTTGTCGATCTTGATCTTGTCGAACGGGAAGGACTGGAGCGTCGACAGCGACGAGAAGCCGGTGCCGAAATCGTCCATGGCGATGCGAACGCCCAGGGCCTTCAGGCGGCGCAGGTTGTCGAGCGCGCGCTGATAGTCCTTGAAGAGAGCGCTTTCGGTGATCTCCAGCTCCAGGCGCGAGGGCGACAGGCCGGTGGCGATCAACACCTCGTGCACGAGGGTCGGCAGGTTGGGCTGGTTCAGCTGCAGCGGCGACAGGTTGACGGCGATGCGCAGCGGGCGGTCCCAGCTGGCGGCGTCGGCGCAGGCGCGACGCAGGACCCACTCGCCCAGCTGGGTGATCAGGCCGTTTTCCTCGGCCACCGGAATGAACTCCAGCGGCGGGACCATGCCGCGCACCGGATGCTTCCAGCGCACCAGGGCCTCGAAGCCGCAGACCTCGCCGTCGGCGGCGCGGGCCAGCGGCTGGTAGAACACCACCAGCTCCTCGTCGGTGATGGCTTGGCGCAGCTCGCGGGCCAGGGTGCGACGTTCACGGATGGTCTCGTCCATCTCGCGCTTGAAGAAGCGATAGACGCCGCGGCCGCTTTCCTTGGCGCGGTAGAGGGCCATGTCGGCATTGGCCAGCAGCGCCTCGGCGGTGCGGCCGTCATCGGGGAACAACGAGACCCCCAGGCTGGCGCCCATGGCCAGGTCCTGGCCTTCGTAGACGGCCGGAACCGACAGCTGCTCGAGCACCCGGCCGGCCAGTTCGGCGGCGGCGGCGGGCTGATCGCCGGCGGCGATCTGCACCAGGATGAACTCGTCGCCGCCCAGGCGCGCGGCGAAGGACGGGGCGGTGACCGAGTCCTGCAGGCGGCGGGCGGCCTCGACCAGCAGGGCGTCGCCGGCCAGGTGGCCGTGCAGGTCGTTGGCTTCCTTGAAGTGGTCCAGATCGATGCAGACCAGCGATAGGCTCTCGCCCGAGGCCTCGACGCGCTCCAGGGCCGCGGCAAGGCGCGCTTGCAGCGAGTTGCGGTTGGGCAGGCCGGTGAGGCCGTCGTGTTCGGCCAGGTAGCGGATCTTCTCCTCGGCCGAGCGGCGCTCGCGCAGGTCGCGGATGGCCAGCACGGTCAGGCCCGAGGTCTCGGTGCGGGCGCCGTCGTCCATCAGGCGCGAGAACACCTCGACCGGAATGGCGCGGCCGCCGGCGACCGGCTGAAGCAGGCCCTCGCGGCGCACGCCCTCTCGGGCTGCTTCCTTGCCGTCGAAGGTCAGCATGGCGTTGTAGAGCGGCTTGCCGACCAGCTCGCCCAGGGGGGCGCCGGCGAGTTCGGCGAAGGCGGCGTTGGCGTCGTTGATGCGGCCGTCCTGGACCACGACGATGCCTTCATAGGCGGCGTTGGCCAGGCGGCGGATGCGGTCCAGCGCCGAGCGGCTGGTCGACGACTCGATGGTCACCGCGCCCAGGCCGCCCAGGATGATCAGGCCGGTGATGGCGGTCACCGCCAGGGTCAGCATGGCGCCGGAAAGCAGCTGCTCGGGGACCACGACGTTGACGTCGGGAACGATGGTGACCGCGCCCATGCCGGTGAAGTGCAGGCCGCAGACGCCGAGCGTCAGCGCCGTGCCGCCGATCAGCTGCTTGGCCAGCGAACGGGCGCGGCCGGCGATCACCAGGGCGGCGGCCGAGAAGACCACGCCGATGACGACCGAGGCGGCGACGGTGGCCTGTTCCCAGACGACATAGCCTTGGGTGACGAAGGCCGACATGCCGGTGAAGTGCATCGCCCCGATGCCCAGGCCCAGCAGCAGGCCGCCGGCGCAGTCGTTGGTGCGGGTGCGCTCGGCCGAGGCCACGGCGAAGCCGGCGGCCATGAACAGCACCGCGATCATCAGCGACAGCAGGGTGCCGGCCGGGCTGTAGCCGGTCTTCAGGCCCGGGTCGTAGGCGACCATGGCGATGAAGTGGGTGGCCCAGACGCCGGAGCCGGCGACGAGGCCGGTGAGCAGCAGCCACGCGCCGCGCACCAGGCCGCGCGCGCCGCGCAGGCGTGAAAAGAGCCGAAAGGCCGTGAAGCAGGCGGCGAAGCAGACAAGGCCCGCGACGAGCACGAGCCTGAAGTCGTGCTGCCCCGTCAGGCAGGTCAGAACCTTCAGCAAAGGCGTTCCCCCAGAGTGGTCCTACCCACTCTGTGCGGAAAGATACAAAAAAATGGTTTCCAATACGCGGTCAGGTAGTTTCAGGCGCGGCCTAACGCCGCGCCACACGGTGAATCGCTTCTTAACCGGCAGCAGGCCGCGAAAGATCTCCCGCCTGCTTTTGGGCTCTTAAAAGAAACGCTCGCCGATACGGACCGTGTCGCCGGGCGCGACCTGGGTCGAGGGCGTCAGCTCCATCTTGGTCTCTTTCTCTTCGCCGAGACGCTTGATGTAGACCTTGTTCTTGTCGGCCCGGTAGGTGTAGCCGCCGGCGGTGGCCACGGCGTTCTGGACGGTCAGGCCCGAGGTATAGGGATAGGTGCCCGGCTTGCTGACCTCGCCCAGGATGTAGAACGGGCGGAAATTCAGAACCTCGGCGCTGACGCGCGGCTGCTTGAGATAGCCGTTACGCAGGGCGGTCTCCACGGCCTCCTGGAACTGGCGGACGCTGAGGCCGGCGGCCTTGATCTCGCCCAGCAGCGGCAGCGAGACCAGGCCCGAGCCGGTGACGTAGAACTCGCCCGACAGGGTGGGCTCGCCGAAGACGGTGACGCGAACCTTGTCGCCCGAACCCAGCTGATAGTCGGGATCGACGGCCCCGGCGGGCGCGGCCATGGACGGGGCGACAGGCGCGGTTTGCGGCGCCGCAGCAGCGGCGGCGGGCGGCGGCGGGACGGCGTCCTGAGCATTGGCGATCGGCGCGGCCGCGGTAAGGGCCAGGCAGAGCGAAGCCGCCCGAATAAAGCGTCGAACGGTAATCATTCTCGTCACGTCTCTCGGCTGCATCCCTCCCCCGATCTCATCGCATGGAGACTCGGGGGCCACAAGCTTCACACCGGGACGGGGCGTCGTTTTCGCGCTTGCAGCATTGTCGGTGCATCCTGCCCCACGCGGACGGCGGTCAGGACGCCCGTCGCATAGGCCCCGGTGTCGACATTGATCCGGTCACGGCCCAGGAACGGCTCCTCGTCGGGGGTGTGGCCGTGCACCACAACCATGTCCAGGCCGTGCGGCTGGTGCAGGAAATCGCCCCGGATCCACAGCAGGTCCTGCGGGTCCTGTTCGGCCAGGCCCCGGCCCGGCCGCACCCCGGCGTGCACGAACAGATAGTCGCCGTAGACGGCGGTCAGCTCGAGCTGGCGCAGGAACTCCAGGTGCTTGAGCGGCAGATTGCGCTGGAACTGCTCCTGGGCCGCGCGCCAGGGCTCGGGATCACGCCCCACCGGCCGCGCCACCCCATAGGAGGCCAGGGTCTCGCCGCCGCCGAACTCCACCCAGACCGGCCCGCCCTCGGGGCTGTCGAGAAATTGCAGCAGGGTCTGTTCGTGGTTGCCCATCAGGGCCCGCACCTCGAAGCCGGACGCGCCGCCCGAGGCGGCCTTCAGCGCGGCGATGCGCTCGATCACCCCGGCCGAGTCCGGCCCGCGGTCGACATAGTCGCCGACGAACACGATCACCGGCCGATCCTGCCGCCCCAGCGCGGCGAAATCGGCCGCCACCACATCGAGCAACTGGTCCAGCAGGTCCAGACGGCCGTGAATATCGCCCACGCCGTAAACCACTCGGCCGTCGGTGGACGCCGTTTGCGACTTGGATCGGGACTTGGGACGCAGGAAGCCGAAGACCATGGACCTGAAGACGATGGAGGAGGAGCGGAAGGGTCGAGAGTCAAAATGCCTTACGCGCAAGGCTGCTTCAACCATCGCATCGCAGATTTACGATAAATAAACCGAGATTCTCGACGACGATTTAACCGTGAAAATTCACTTCCAATCAATAATAACAGTAAATAAACCAGATTGATTAGAGGTTAAAACACCAAGCATTTTGACCTCGAATTCAATGGAAATGCCGATGATGAGCTCACGAACTTCGCGAGCCCGTCATGAAGATCTGCAACCTCGTCAAGACCGCCGCCGACTACGGCGCGCCGACCCGGCTGATCGAGACCACGGTCGAGGTCAACAGCGCCCGCAAGAAGGCCATGGCCGACAAGGTCGCCGCCGTGCTCGGGACCGAAGACCTCGCCGGCAAGACCGTCGGCGTGCTGGGCGTGACCTTCAAGCCCAACACCGACGACATGCGCGACGCCCCCAGCCTCGACATCCTGCCGGCCCTGCAGGCCAAGGGCGCCAAGGTGCGGGCCTTCGACCCCGAAGGCCGTCATGAGGCCGAGGGCCTGCTGCCGGGCGTGGAGTTCGTCGCCGGCCCCTACGAGGCCGCCGACCAGGCCGACGTGCTGCTGATCCTCACCGAGTGGGACCAGTTCCGCGCCCTCGACCTGGAACGCCTCAAGACCCTTCTGGCCGCCCCGGTCGTCGTCGACCTGCGCAACGTCTACAAGCCGCATGAAATGGTCCGCCACGGCTTCACCTACGCCTCGGTGGGGCGCGGGGCGTGAGCGCCGGACCCGTCATCGTCACCGGCGCGGCCGGCTTCATCGGCATGCACGTGGTCGAGCGCCTGCTCGAACGCGGCGAAACGGTGATCGGCGTCGACGTCTTCAACGCCTATTACGACCCGGCCCTGAAGGACGCCCGCGCCGCGCGCCTGGAGGGCCGCCCGGACTTTGAGATGATCCGCATGGACATCGCCGAGCACGAGGCCCTGCTGGCGCTGGTCAAGGCGTCGGGCGCCAAGCGGATCGTCCACCTGGCCGCCCAGGCCGGGGTGCGCTACTCGATCGACAACCCCTTCGCCTACGAGCGCTCGAACCTGGCCGGCCACCTGTCGGTGCTGGAGGCCTGCCGCCACGGCGGCGTCGAGGCCCTGGTCTACGCCTCGTCCAGCAGCGTCTATGGCGAGCGGCCGCTGGCCGGCGAGGGCTTCAAGGAAAGCGACCCGGCCGAGGCGCCGGTGTCGCTGTACGCGGCCACCAAGCGCTCGTGCGAGCTGCTCAGCCAGAGCTACGCCAGCCTGTACGGCTTCCCGCAGGCGGGCCTGCGGTTCTTCACGGTCTACGGCCCCTGGGGCCGGCCGGACATGGCCTATTTCAGCTTCACCCAGAAGATCCTGCGCGGCGAGCCGATCGAGGTCTATGGCGAGGGGCGGATGGCCCGCGACTTCACCTATATCGACGACATCGTCGACGGCATCGTCGGCGTGCTCGACAACCCGCCGCCACGCGGCGGGCACGAGGTCTACAACATCGGCGACAGCAACCCCGTCGGCCTGATGGACATGATCGCGGCCCTGGAGAGCGCGATCGGCCGCCAGGCGCAAAAGGTGTTCCTGCCGATGCAGCCAGGCGACGTGCCGGCCACCTATGCCGACGTCTCCAAGCTGCACGCCTTGACCGGCTACAAGCCGAAAGTCGGCGTCGAGGAAGGCCTCCAGCGCTTCGCGGCCTGGTACGCCGACTTCTACGGCCGCTGAGCCGTCGGCCCGATCAGGACCGCGCCTGGAGCGTCGCCAGCAGATCGCGAGAGAAATCGGTGAAACTGGCGGCGATCACCGTGGCGTCGTCTTCGAGATCGACGCCGGGGAACGACTGAAAGATCTGGCCTGCCACGCCCTTGCGACCAGGATGCAGGTCGAGGATGAGATGGCTTGAGCCCATGAACCCGGCGAAGGGGATCCAACGCCGGTCCCAGAGCACGGGCCGGATCCGGTTTTCCGCGATGTGCGCGATCCGCCCCTCGCCGGCGAACAGCATCTTCATCGTGTCCATGGTCTCGATGATCTCGGCGACCGGCAGGAACCGGTTGTACTCGACGAGCCAGGCCGTCTCGCCCAGATCGTTCTGGCCGTCCATCGTCGCCAGATAGGCCTTGAAGCTGTCGGGAAGCCGCGCGCCCACCCGGCGCTCCAGCGCATCGATCTCCCGCGTGCTCGCAGGCGGATTGAGGCTGGCAAGAACCTCGGGCGTCGAGGCCAACTGCGCGATGATCTCGGGCCACATGCAGCTCAAGATAGCACCCGACAAGCGACAAGCCGAGCACCATCGCGCGCGCCGCCGCCCCTACTCCGCCGCCTGGCCCGCGATCATCGACTCGCGCATGGCCTGGGCCTGCTCGGGCGAGACGCCCATGGCCGCCAGGATCGGCGAGGGCGTGCGCACGTCCCAGCTGCTGCGCGGCCCGATGGTGATGCCGCCGTCGACGACGATGTGCGTACCGCTGACGAAGGCGCTGTCGTCGCTGGCGAGGTAGAGGGCCGCGGCGGCGATGTCCTCGGGCAGGCCGGCCTTGGCGATCGGCTGGATCTTGGGACCGACCTCGGCGACCCTGGCGGCCATCTGATCGGCGACCTCGCGTGGCAAGCCGATGGAGGCCCCGAAGATCGAGGTGGCGATCAGGCCCGGGCAGATGGCGTTGACCCGCACGCCCAGCGGCGACAGCTCGGCCGCCGCGCAGCGGGTCATGTGGATCACCGCCGCCTTGGCCGAGGAATAGGCCAGCGGCCCGAAGCCCGCCTGCAAACCGGCGATCGAGGCGGTGTTGATGATCGAGCCGCCGCCCCGGGCCTGCATGGCCGGCAGGGCGTGCTTCATGCCCAGCACCGGGCCGCGCAGCAGCACGGCGAAGGTCGCGTCCCAGGCCGCGCCGGTCATGTCGGCCACGCCGTTGGGCGCGCCGCCGTGGCCGGCGTTGTTGAACAGGATGTCGAGCCCGCCGAAGGCCTGCGTCGCCAGGCCGATCGCGGCGGCGATGTCGTCCTCGACCGTGACGTCGCAGCGCGAAAAGCGCACGGCGTCGGGAAAGCGCTGCTCGAGGATCGCCCCCTTCTCGGCTTGAAGGTCGGCGGCGATCACCTTCGCGCCCTGGGCGACGAACAGTTCGACGGTTCCCAGGCCTATGCCCGAGCAGGCCCCGGTGACGACGGCGACCTTGCCGTCCAGACGTCCGCCCATGCGGCATCCTCCCTCGTGGCGCGCGGCCTCTGGAAGCGAGCCGCTTGGCGCGGGAGGATCATGAAACGGGCCGCCGCGGGCGGCCAGCCTTACGCGGCGTCAGCGGCCGAGGCGCGGCCGAACGGCGAGCGCCCCTGGGGGCGGCGAACGACCAGGCTGAACAGCAGCCACAGGGCGCACGGAACCAGCATCACCGCCCAGGCGAGGACGAGGCCCGCCAGGCCGAAGACGGCGCAGACCCGCTGCCAGGCGTTGGGGCGCTCGGCGGCCCGGCGACGCGGCTTCTTTTCGATCTTCAAACCCATGAGTCAGTCCCCCACGGACGTCAGGTTAAGGCTTGAGCGCGAGATCGGTGGCGCGCCGATAGGCGGCCTCCGGCGGAACGGCGTTCTTCTTACCCGGCTTCAGCTGCCGCGCAAGGGCCCTGCGGGCGTCGACCATGGCCGGACCGAACAGGTGCCACGGTTCGACGCAGTAGCGGGTGAACAGCCGCTCGGGATCGGCCATCAGCCGGAAGAGCCACTCCATGCCCACCTGGCCCATCCAGCGCGGCGCTGCCAGCTGCACGCCGGCCTCGTAGTCGAAGGCGCCGCCGACCGTGAAGCCGACGCAGGGGTCGAGCTTCTTGTGGTTCTCCAGCAGCCACTTCTCCTGGCGGGGCATGCCCATGCCGACGAACAGGATGTCGGGCTTGTAGGCCTTGATCTTCTCGACCACCGCCTCGTTTTCCGCCGAGCCGTCGGTGACGTCGAAATAGCCCTGATGGCTCTCGACCTGGGCGCCTGGCCAATCGCGGCGGATGTTTTCCAGCGCCGCATCAGCCACGCCCGGGGCGCCGCCGACGAAGAACACCTTCCAGTTCTCCTTGGTCGCCCGCGCCCAGAAGTCGTTGCGCCAGTCGAGATAGGTGCAGCGGTGAAAGCGGCGGCTGGCCCGGCCGACGATGCGCGCCCAGAAGATCAGCGGCACGCTGTCGACCTCGATCAGCTCGGCGGCCTTGAAGAACTCGACGACCTGCGGGTCCTTCTGAAGCAGGTAGAGGCTGTGCAGGTTGTGGTTGGCGACGATCGCGCCCTTGCCGCCCGCGATCCGGCCCGCCACGAAGTGGAAGACCTCTTCCGGGCGCACGAGATCCATCTCGCCCCCGAGCACCTTCACGCGCTCCTCGGGACGCCGATTCATACGGTACGGGCGGCGCGCCTCTACGGGAAACGCGTCGCGAGCAGGAAGGAACATCTGAACGCCGCCTCCGACTATTCGAAGAGCAGCAATAGCTCAGTTGATCTCACCGCTTTCCTAAGGGACGTCCTTACCGACCGTTTAACCGTATGATTTTACTGTTGTTTCAGAACGGGACGGCAAGCGGGTGATTTGCCGAAACTTAACCACGACACCTGGCTCCGGCCCGGCTCAATAGCTGAAGTCGGCCGTGAAACGCCAATCCCCGCCTTCGGCCAGCCAGACGAGGTAACGGACGCTCGTCCAGGGCTTGCCGAAAGAGATGAACACATCGGCTAGCCGGATTGCCGCGCTTTGAAGCTACTGCGTCGGCGAAACGACATCACGACGGCCGTCGGGGTTGGAGATTTCGATGCGAATGCTCTCGACGGCGACGTCCGCGCGTCGCTCCAGCTTAACCTCGGCCCGATCCCAGGTTTCCGGCGTGGCCTGCACCAGGGCCAGGGCGATCTCGCGGTCGATGGGCGCTTGGGCCTCTTGCAGATTCATGGACGCCTTCTGTCGTGGAAGTGGCTCTCAGGCCGGGAGAGTTGGAAAGCCTTGATTTGCATCCCGGCAAGCGGTCAGCGAAAGGTTGAGAATGGAGCATTACTTCACCCCTGACGAGAAGCGACAACAACTGCGGCAGCTGATAGCGGCTCTGACGGACCTGGTTCCCGTGCTCGCCGTCACGCCCGGCTACGAAGGCCACGTCGCGGCGTTCGAGACCGTGCTCGACCAGGCCGAACGCGCCCTCGTGGAAGGGTTCGATCAGGCGAAGCTCTCCGACCTCGCCGGCGCCGTTCCGCGCCTCTTTCACCCGCGATGGGAGCCGCCGCTCGAGCAACTGGCCGACGGTCGCTGGCAGGAGCCTGACTGGTATCAAGCCCTGGCGGCCAAGCTTGACCCCGTGCTCAAGGCCGCCGATGCGCTTCGCACGGTCGGTTACCGGACCTGACCCGAAGCCGAGAGGCGGGGACCTTGCGGTAAACCCCTACTCGGTGGTCACCACCACCTTGCCCATGGCCTTGCGGCTGGCGAGGTGAGCGATGGCGTCGCCGGCCTTTTCCAGGGGGAAGCGCTCGGAGACGTAAGGGCGGATCTTGCCGGCGGCGTAGAGGTCCATCAGCTCGCGGACATTGGCTGCGTGGCCGGCCGGATCACGGGCCACGGCCGCGCCCCAGAACACGCCGACGATGTCGCACGACTTCAGGAGCGTGAGGTTCAGCGGGATCTTCGGGATGCCCGACGGGAAGCCGATCACCAGCATGCGGCCGCCCCAGCCGGCGGCGCGGATGGTGGCCTCGGAATAGTCGCCGCCGACCGCGTCATAGGCCACGTCCCAGCCATTAGGGCCGCAGGCGGCCTTCAGCTGGTCAGCCAGGGCCTTCTGGCCGTCCTTGTCGAAGGGGCCGCGGGCGTAGACGACGCCGGCGTCGGCGCCGCGCGAGATGGCCAGGTCGACCTTCTCCTGGCTGGAGGCGGCGGCGATGACCCGCGCGCCCATCGCCTTGCCCAGCTCCACCGCCGCCAGGCCCACGCCCCCGGCCGCGCCGAGCACCAGCAGGGTCTGGCCGGGCTTGAGGAAGCCGCGGTCCTTCAGGGCGTAATAGGAGGTGCCGTAGGTCAGGATGAAGGCCGAGGCCTCGTCGAAGGGCATGGCGTCGGGGATCGGCGTGCAGCGGGCGGCCTCGACGGCCAGCTTGTCGGCCATGCCGCCCCAGCCGGTGGACGCCAGCACCCGCTGGCCGACCGACAGGCTGGTGACGCCTTCGCCCAGGGCCGCGACCACGCCCGAGACCTCGCCGCCGGGGGCGAACGGGCGGTTCGGCTTGAACTGGTACATGTCCTGGATGATCAGCAGGTCGGGATAGTTGACCCCGCAGGCCTTCACGTCGATCAGCACCTGGCCGGGCGCGGGGACCGGATCGGGCAGGTCTTCCAGCACCAGGGTCTCGGGACCGCCGACCACCTTGCTGAGCACCGCCTTCATCTCGCTTCTCCCTGAGTTCTTACTTTTAAGAGCGCGCGACGGCCGCCAAAACCGCTCACACTTTTGGCTGTCGCGCTTTAGAAGGCCGACGCTAGCGCAGGCGCGACGACCGAGAAAGCCAAATGTCAAACAAACGTTTTACCCTCGCCCTGCACGGCGGCGCCGGCGCAAAGCGCGGCCATGACTACTCGGTCGAGATCGCCCACATGCGCGGCCTGATCGAGGCCGGGCGCGAGCGGCTGGCGGCAGGCGCCGGCGCCCTGGACGTAGTGGTCGAGACCGTGGCGGCCCTGGAGGCCTCGGGCCTCTACATCGCCGGCAAGGGCGCCTCGCCCAACGCCGACGGCGAGTACGAGCTGGACGCCAGCCTGATGGACGGCGCCACCAGCCGCGCCGGCTCGGTGGCCGCGCTGCAAGGCTTCGCCAGCCCGATCCGCGCCGCCCGGGCGGTGATGGACCAGACCCCGCACGTGATGCTGGCCGGCGAGGGTGCCATGGCCTTCGCCCGCGCCCAGGGCCTGGAGACGATCTCGGACCCCGAGACCTACTACACCCGCGCCGGGGCCTTCGAGGACAACGCGCCTCCCGGCGGCCTGCCCACCGGGACGGTCGGCTGCGTCGCGCTTGACCAGGACGGCCGCCTGGCAGCCGCCACCTCGACCGCCGGCGTGTTCGGCAAGCTGCCGGGTCGGGTGGGCGACAGCCCGATCATCGGCGCCGGGGCCTGGGCCGACGGCTGGGCGGCGGTGTCGTGCACCGGCCAGGGCGAGTACTTCATCCGCACCGCCGTGGGCGCGCAGATCGCCCACCGCATCCGCTTCGGCGGCCAGGGCCTGGACGAGGCGGCGGCCTGCGCCATCCAGGGCGTCGCCGACCTGGGCGGCCATGGCGGCCTGGTGTCGGTGGACCGGGACGGCAATGTCGCCATGCCGTTCGCCTCCAGCGGCCTCAAGCGCGCGGCCCTGATGCCCGACGGGACCATCCTGGCCGAGGCCTTCTGAGCACGCCTTCCCCCTTGACCCCGGCCAGTCCCGCGCCAAGAAGGGAGCCGGGGCAACCCACGGACTCGTAATGGAAATCGGAGCGCGACCTTGAGCCAAGCCATCCTCGTGGCCGGCGGCGCGGGCTATATCGGCTCGCATACCTGCCTGCGCCTGGCCGAGGCCGGCTTCACGCCCGTGGTCTACGACAATCTCAGCAACGGCTGGAAAGAGTTCGTCCAGTGGGGTCCGCTGGAGGTGGGCGACGTCAACGACCCCATCCGCTTGGCCGAGGTGTTCGCCAAGCACAAGCCGGTGGCGGTGATCCACTTCGCCGCCTTCGTCGAGGTGGCCTTCTCGATCGCCGAGCCGGGCGCCTTCTACGGCACCAATGTCGGCGGGGCGATCACCCTGATCGAGGCCGCCCGCAAGGCCGGGGTCGACAAGCTGGTGTTCTCGTCGACCTGCGCCACCTACGGCCCGCCGGTGACCCTGCCGATGGACGAGACCCACCCGCAGGCGCCGCTCAACCCGTACGGCCGCAGCAAGCTGATGGTCGAGCAGATCCTGCGCGACATGGACCGCTACAAGGGCTTCCGCTCGGTGGTGCTGCGCTACTTCAACGCCGCTGGGGCCGATCCCGAGGGGCGGATCGGCGAGAAGCACGAGCCGGAAACCCACGCCATCCCCCTGGCCATCGCCGCCGCCCGCGGCGAGCGCGACAAGTTCACCCTCTACGGCAGCGACTACGACACCCGCGACGGCACCTGCATCCGCGACTATGTCCACGTGCTGGACCTGGCCGACGCCCACGTCTCGGCGCTGAAATGGCTGCTGGACGGCAAGCACAGCACCGCCTTCAACCTGGGCACCGGCGAGGGCACCTCGGTGCGCGAACTGGTGGCGGCGATCGAGCGGCGCTCCAATCATAGCTTCCCGCTGGAGACCGTCACCCGCCGCGACGGCGACGCCCCGATCCTGGTGGCCGACAGCGACAAGGCCCGCGCCCTGCTCGGCTGGACCCCGCGTTATGGCCTGGACGACATCATCCAGCACGCCTGGGCCTGGCACGCCGAGGGCGCGACCGCGCTGAAGCGCTGAGACGCGAAAGCGGCTTTCCCGCGCGGGTGGAAACCCTCTAGCGTAGGTCCATGAACGGCATGGCCCTCGCCCTCGTCTGGCTGGTCGCGGCGTCCCCCGCCGTCGCGGCGGGCGACGTGGCGGCGCAGGTGCGGGCCGGGGCCGACGGGCGCGGCGAGGTCCGGGCGGTCATCGACATCGCCGCCCCGCCCGACCGCGTCTGGCGAACCATCCTCGACTGCCGGCTGGCCTCGCGCATGACCCCCAGCGTCAAGCGCTGCACCGTGCTTGAGCGGGCGGCCGACGGCCGCTCCGAGACCCGCGAGCACTGGATCAAGCGCGGCCTGTTCTCGCCGATGCTGCGGTCGGTGTCGCGGCTGGAGCTGGAGCCTAGCCGGCGCATCGGCTTTCGCTGCATCGGCGGCGACATCGACGACTGCGAGGGCCAGTGGCTGCTGACGCCTCTGGGCGACGGAACCGCCACCCGGGTGGTCTACGAGAACAAGGTCAGCGCCCCGTTCGGCCTGCCCGCCGGGATGGCGGCGGCGGCCATGCGGCGCGATGTACCCGCCGCCCTGCGGGCCCTGGAGCGCGAATGCCTGGAGAACCGACCATGACCGCCCCCGAGCCGCTCTGGCTGTTCGACGGGGTGTGCAACCTGTGCTCGGGCTCGGTGCGGGCGGTGCTGGCCATCGACCGCAAGGGGATCATGCGGTTCACGCCGATCCAGTCGGACTACGGCCGGGCCCTGGCGATCGCCCACGGGATCGATCCCGACCATCCGGCCAGCTTTCTGTATCTCGACGGCGGCCGGGCGCTGGAGAAGAGCGCGGCGATCCTGGCCCTGCTGCGCCGGCTGGGCGCGCCGTGGTCGGCGCTGGCGGCCGTGGTCGGCCTGGCGCCCAGGACGTGGCTGGACGCCGGCTACGACTGGCTGGCCGCCAACCGCTATCGCCTGATGGGCAAGCGCTCGACCTGCATGGTTCCGACGCCGCAGCAGCGGGCCCGCTTCGTGCTGGAGCCGCCGGCGGCATGATCGAAGGCCTGTTCCCACGCGCGCTGGGTGGGGTGTTCGAGAACCTGCCCGCCGCCGTGCGCGCCGTCCATCAGGGCGAGCGGCCCGTCGGTCTTCATGGTCATGCGCGGGCACGGGGCGATGGCGGGGCGGCGGCGCTGGTCCGGCGGCTGCAAGGCTTGCCCGGGCCTGGCTTCCACGACACGGCGGTGTTCATCTCTCCCCTTCCGGGCCGGGGCGAGATCTGGACGCGCCGGTTCGGCCTTCGCGCCTTTCTGTCCCACGTTCGCCCCGCAGCCGGCGATCCGCGCGCCTTCGAGGAGGCGGTCGGCCTCCTGACCTTCCGCTTTCACGCCGAACCTTGCATGGGCGGCTTCCGCTGGATCTTCGAGGGCTGGCGCCTGGGCCCGCTGCCCCTGCCCGCCGGCTGGGCGCCGCGCAGCCGGGCGCGGATCTTCGCGCGGGACGGGACCTACCGCTTCCGTGTGCTGGTCGCCCATCCATGGCTGGGAGTGATCTTCGGCTACGCCGGGCGGCTGGATGCGCCGCCGCCGTCCTAGCCCTTGCGCAGGCGGGCGTTGATGGCCGGACGGCAGACCGACAGGCCAAGGATCAGGGGCGCCAGCATCACCGCCAGCACGTAGCGCTGGATGTTGTCGGCCCGCTTGATGAAGTAGCGCGACAGGCCCACCCCCTTGTGGAACTCGACCTTGACCGGGTGCTCCAGGCTGGTGTGGCCCAGGTGGATGACGCGGGCGTTCGGGTGGAACAGCACCTGGCCGCCCGCCTGGCGGGCCCGCCAGCACAGGTCGACATCCTCGACGTGCAGGAAGTAGCCCTCGTCGAAACCGGCCAGGGCGTCGAAGTCCGCCCGCCGCAGGGCGAAGCAGGCGCCCGAGATCGTCGGCATCGGCGTCGGCTCGGACGGCAGGGGCTCGTGCTCGCGATGGATCTCGAAGCGCCGGAAGCGCGCCACCTTCTGGCTGAGCTGCGACAGGCTGAGCAGGGTGGTGACGGGCGTCACCTCGCCGCGACGACCGCCGCGCTGCTCGGTGCCGTCGATGTTCATGACCCGAGCGCCCATCACCGTCGGCACAGGCTGGCCGCGGAAGGCCGAGACCATGGACGGCACGCAGTCAGGCTGCAGGTTGGCGTCGGGATTGAGGAAGATCAGGTACTCGCCCTGCGCCACCGAAGCGCCGAGATTGGCCCCCTTGGCGAAGCCGACATTGCCGTGGCCCTGCACCAGCTGAACCCGAGGCTCGGTCAGGCCCAGCGCCCGCAGCATGTCGGCGTCCTCGGGCGGCGAGCCGTTGTCGACGATGACGAACTCGTCGACCATCGGCTCGGCCAGCACATGGCGGATGCTTTCGACCAGCGCTTCTCCCGTCCAGTAGACGACCATCACCACCGAAACCAAGGGTTTGGCGGGACGCGCGCCTGCGGCGAGGACCGTGAAGGACGGGAGAATGCTGTTCATGTCAGACCCGGGCGGGCTCCCGCGCGTCTTGCGGTGCACGGGCGCGCGCCAGGTCGGGCGGGGTGGCCTCCAGGCCGAGCACCGTCAGCGCCTCGTCGAGCGACAGGATCTGCTGACCCTCGCCGCCCAGGCGCCGCAGGGCCACCTGCCCCGTCTCCGCTTCCTTACGTCCGACCACCGCGATCACGGGAACCTTGGCGAGGCTGTGCTCGCGAATCTTGTAGTTGATCTTCTCGTTACGAAGATCGACCTCCGCGCGCAATCCCATGCCCGTCAACCGCTCAACGACAGTACGGGCATAATCGTCGGCGTCGGACGTGATCGTCGCCACGACGATCTGCGTCGGCGCCAGCCAAAGCGGCAGATGGCCCGCATAGTTTTCCAGCAGAATGCCGATGAACCGCTCGAACGATCCCAGGATCGCGCGGTGCAGCATCACCGGCCGCTGCTTGGACCCGTCTTCGGCAACGTACTCCGCACCCAAACGTTCCGGCAGCACGTAGTCGAGCTGCAGCGTGCCGCAGGTCCATTCACGGCCGATGGCGTCCTGAACGATGAAGTCGAGCTTGGGCGCGTAGAAGGCGCCGTCGCCCTCGGCGATCACCGGCTCGACGCCGGCCAGGCGCGCGGCCTCGGCCAGCATGCCCTCGGCCTTGTCCCAGAACTCGTCCGTGCCGGCGCGCAGTTCCGGACGCGTGGCCAGGGCGACGTACTTGGTCGTCATGCCGAGATCGGCGTGGATCATCCGCGTCAGGCGGATGAAGCGCTCGGTCTCCTCGACGATCTGGTCCTCGCGGCAGAAGATGTGGGCGTCGTCCTGGGTGAAGGCGCGCACCCGCATCAGGCCGTGCAGGGCGCCCGACGGCTCGTAGCGATGGCAGGCGCCGAACTCGGCCATGCGCATCGGCAGCTCGCGGTACGAGCGCTGGCCGACGTTCCAGATCTGGACGTGGCCGGGGCAGTTCATCGGCTTGAGGGACAGGATCTCGCCTTCGACCGTCTCGCAGACGAACATGTTGGCGCGGTACTTGTCCCAGTGGCCCGAGTTTTCCCAGAAGGTCTTGTCCAGGACCTGGGGCGTCTTGACCTCGATATAGCCGGCGCGGTCGAGGCTGCGGCGCATGTAGGCTTCAAGGTTCTGCCACAGCTTCCAGCCCTTGGGGTGCCAGAAGACCATGCCCCGGCCCTCTTCCTGCATGTGGAAGAGGCCCAGCGCCTTGCCCAGCTTGCGGTGATCGCGCTTCTCGGCTTCCTCGATGCGCTTCAGATAGGCTTCGAGATCGGCTTCCGAGGCCCAGCTCGTGCCGTAGATGCGCTGCAGCTGGGCGTTGTTCTGGTCGCCGCGCCAGTAGGCGCCGGCCAGCTTGGTCAGCTTGAAGGCCTTGCCGACATGCTTGGTCGACGGCAGGTGCGGGCCGCGGCAGAGGTCCTTCCAGTTCCCCTGGCGATAGACCGTGATCGTGTCCGTGCCCGGCAGGTCGCGGATGATCTGGGCCTTGTACTGCTCGCCGATATCGTCGAAGTGCTTGATCGCCTCGTCGCGGTCCCAGACCTCGCGCGTGATCTTCTCGTCGCGATCGACGATCTCCTTCATGCGCTTTTCGATCGTCGCCAGGTCGTCCAGGCTGAACGGCTCGTCGCGGGCGAAGTCGTAATAGAAGCCGTCCTCGACGTTCGGACCGATCGTCACCTGGGTGCCGGGGAACAGCTCCTGCACGGCCTCGGCCAGCACGTGGGCGGTGTCGTGGCGGATGGTGTCGAGCGCCTCGGGGGCCTCGCGCGTCAGGATCTCGAACTTGCGTTCGCCGGTCAGCAGGTCGGGCGTCAGGGCGCGGTCGAGGTCAAGCACCTGGCCGTCCAGCTTGATCAGCAGGGCCTTCTTCTCGAGCGACTTGGAAATGGCCGCGGCGACGTCCCGCCCCGTCGAGCCGTCGGGGTACTGACGCGAGGAGCCGTCGGGGAAAACCAGATCGATCATTCTTCACACATCCACTTGCGCGGCTCGCGCGGCGGGGGCGGCGGGTCGTATCCCCAGCCGCCGAACGGATTGCATCGGCAGATCCGTCCCAGCGCGAGCCAGGACCCCTTGGCGGGTCCGTGATCCTTGAGCGCCTGGGCCGCATACTCCGAACAGGTCGGCAGATAGCGGCACTGGCGCCCGATGAGAGGCGAGAGCGTCAACTTGTAGGCGCGCAGGCCGAAGTCGACGACGCGGTGATAAAGGCTCATGCCGGCGCTTTCGCGAACGGAGTCGGGCACTTATCGCACCCGCGAGAAACCGATCAAGCGGCGCCGGCGCGGCTAGTTCGCGTTTGGGTCGCCCCTGTGGCCTTCCGGACAGCCTCGACCGCGGCCTCGAACGCCAGAAGCGTCGAGGCGTGACGGGCGGGATAGTCCTTGACCGGCTCCAGCACGGCGAGCTCCGCAAAGCGGCCCGCAGGGTGCGGACCGTTCGTTTTCAGCATAGCGGCCAGGGCGTCGCGGGCCAACTCAAGTTCGGCAAGATCCGCCCCGATCACGTGGGCGCCCAGCACCGCGGCGCTGGCCTGGCCCAGGGCGCAAGCGGTCACCTCCTGGGCGAAGTCGGCGACCCTGCCGTCCTCGACCACGACATCGACGATGATGCGGCTGCCACACAGCTTGGCCGTCCTGTCGGCGCTGGCGTCAGGCGCGGACAGGCGCCCGGCGCGCGGCATGTTGGCCACGAGCGTCAGGATGCTGGCGCTGTAGAGATCGTCGATCATCCGGCTTCAGATGGGGCGGCCGCGCGCGCTTGCCAGAGGGCCTCGGCGCGATCGCGCACCGCCTCGCCCATGGCGGTGAAGGCCGCCTTCAGCGCGCGGCGCTCGTCCTTGGAGATCCACTTGACCAGCATGCCCATGAACAGCTCGCCGTTCGAGAAGGTGGCGTTGGCCTCGCCCATGTTCTCGACCTCGAGATAGCGGATGGCCGTGACGAAGCCGCCCAGGCGCTGGCTGCGCCAGTGCAGCTGCTCGTAAGGCACCCAGTCCTGGACGATCGGCTGGATCACCTTGACCGGGCGATCGCCGATAGCCTCTTCCAGGGTCAGGGCGGTACCGATCTTCAGCTGGCCGGCGGCCTTGACGTAGAGCGGGTTCCACTCGTGCCAGCGATCGAACTCCGACACGACTTCCCAGACGATCTCGGCGGGGGCCTGGACCCCGATACGGTGCTCGACGGCGCGTTTCATGCCCGCGATCTAGCACATCCAGGGGGTGGAGCTACAGGCGTGAATTGAGGGAGCGCCTCAGACCCCCGCCTCGCGCTGGTAGACCGGCAGGTCGAGCGACGGCGGCGCGACGCCGGCCTGGCCGATCAGGTCGTGGGCCTGGCCGCGATGGTGGGTCTGGTGGTTGAAGAGGTGGGCCAGGGTCTTCCACAGCGGGCCGACCACCTCGACGCCGTCGGCCTTGCGCACCCAGCGGAACTGCGCGGCGCAGGCCTCGTCGGTGAGGCCGGCGACATAGGCCGCGAGGTTGGCGTCTTCGACCGTGCGGGCGGCGCGTAGCTGCGCGAGGTCGTCGAACAGCAGGGTGTCTAGCCCGTACGGCGGCAGCGGCGTTCCGGTCAGGCGCGCGGTCCAGATGCGGTCGGTGACCAGCAGGTGGTTCAGCGTGCCGGCGATCGAGCCGAAGAACCCGCCGCGATCGGCGGTGAAGGCCCCGGCCGGCAGGGCCTCGCAGGCTTCCAGCAGGCGGGTGTTGGCCCAGGCGTTGTAGCCGGCCATCAGGGAGAAATAGTCGCGCATGGGTCGGCTCGTGGCGCGGACGGTAACCCTCTCTCTTTGAGAGAGGGAGGGGCCCGCCGCGAAGCGGTGGGAGGGTGAGAGGTAACGACGCCACAGAACGAGGCGCCGTCTGAAGTCGCGCTAGCTAGAAGGTCCGAGGCCTTCCTGCAAAGAGTGAAACCTCTCACCCTCCCAGGCTATCGCCTGGGCCCCTCCCTCTCTCTCAGAAAGAGGGAATTAGAGAACCACCTCGAACGCCGCCTCGGTCTTGGCCGTGACCTCGTCGACCGACACGCCCGGGGCCAGTTCGATCAGCTTCACCGGGGTCTTGCCGCGGTTGATCTCGAAGACGCCCAGTTCGGTGATCAGCAGATCCACCACGCCGGCGCCGGTCAGCGGCAGCGAGCAGGCCTTGAGCAGCTTGGGCGCGCCCGACTTCTCGCAGTGGTCCATCACGACCACCACGCGCTTGACGCCGGCCACCAGGTCCATGGCCCCACCCATGCCCTTGACCATCTTGCCGGGCACCATCCAGTTGGCGAGGTCGCCGGTCTCCGACACCTGCATGCCGCCCAGGATCGACAGGGCGATGTGGCCGCCGCGGATCATGGCGAAGCTGTCGGCCGACGAGAAATACGAGCTCGAGTCCAGCTCGGTGATCGTCTGCTTGCCGGCGTTGATCAGGTCGGCGTCCTCTTCTCCCTCATAGGGGAAGGGGCCCATGCCCAGCATGCCGTTCTCGCTCTGCAGCGTCACGTGCATGCCCTCGGGGATGTAGTTGGCCACCAGGGTCGGGATGCCGATGCCGAGGTTGACGTAGAAGCCGTCGCGCAGCTCCTTGGCGGCGCGGGCCGCCATCTCGTCGCGGGTCCAGGCCATTACGCTTGCTCCTTGGCTTCGCGAGGACGCGTCGTGACGCGCTCGATCCGCTTCTCGAACTTCGCGCCCTTGATCAGGCGGTCGACGAAGATGCCGGGGGTGTGGATGTTGTCCTTGTCGAGCGCGCCGATCTCGACCAGCTCCTCGACCTCGACGACGGTGGCCTTGCCGGCCGTGGCCATCATCGGATTGAAGTTGCGGGCGGTCTTTCGGTAGACGAGGTTGCCCTCGGCGTCGGCCTTCCAGGCCTTGACGATCGAGAGGTCGGCGACAAGGCCGCGCTCCATCACGTACATCTCGCCGTCGAATTCGCGGGTTTCCTTGCCCTCGGCCACCAGGGTGCCGTAGCCGGTGCGCGTGAAGAAGGCCGGGATGCCCGCGCCGCCGGCGCGGATGCGTTCGGCCAGCGTGCCCTGCGGATTGAACTCCAGTTCGAGCTCCCCACTCAGGTATAGCTGTTCGAACAGCTTGTTCTCGCCCACATAGGACGAGACCATCTTCTTGATCTGACGGTTCTCCAGCAGGATGCCCAAGCCGAATCCGTCGACCCCGCAGTTGTTGGAGATGACCGTGAGGTCCTTGACCCCCGTCTCGCGGATCGCCGCGATCAGGTTTTCGGGAATGCCGCAGAGACCAAAGCCCCCGGCCATGATGGTCATGCCGTCGAACAGCAGACCCGCCAACGCTTCTGCGGCGTCGGATTTCACCTTGTCGACCATGCTTCCTCCCGGAGCGACGTTCGCCGACTGCTCTCGCCCGCCGGCCGGAGAAATTCAAGCCTTGATGAATAAATTTTCCCGTCATGCGACCACGGTAGGCGGTTACGCGTGACCACCGACCCTAACACCCCGATCGTGACGCCCGCCACCGCCGGCGCCCTGCTGACCCTGGCGCATCCGGCGCTTGAACGCTCGCGCGCCAATCGCGCCCTGGCCAAGGCGGCCAAGGCCCTTTCCGGCGTCACCTTCCACGATCTGTACGAGACCTATCCGGACTTCTCGATCGACATCGAGGCCGAGCAGCAGAAGCTGGTCGACCACGACATCATCGCCCTGCAGTTCCCGATGTTCTGGTACTCGCCGCCGGCCCTGATGAAGGAATGGCTGGATCTGGTGTGGCTGCACGGCTTCGCCTACGGCCTGGGCGGCGACGCCTTGGCCGGCAAGCGCCTGTTCGTGGCCTGCACCACCGGCGGCCCGGCCCAGGCCTATCACGCCAAGGGCTACAACCGCTTCACCCTGGACGAATTCCTGCGCCCCTTGGAGCAGACCGCCTATCTGTGCGGCATGGTCTGGGAGACGCCGTTCGTGGTGCACGGGGCGGCGATGAAGGACGACGAGCAGCTGAAGGCCGAGGCCCTGCGCTACCAGGCGCGGATGTCGGCCCTGCTGGCCGCCGACCACGCGGCCGAAGGAGCGTAAGCCATGGAACCGTTCCTCAAGCAGACCCTGGTCTATCTGGGCGCCGCCGTCATCTCGGTGCCGATCGCCAAGCGGCTGGGGCTGGGCTCGGTGCTGGGCTACCTGATCGCCGGCGTGTTGATCGGCCCGGCCATGCTGTCGCTGGTGGGCGAGCAGCACGACGTCATGCGCTTCGCCGAGTTCGGCGTCGTCATCCTCTTGTTCCTGATCGGCCTGGAAGTGCGCCCCTCAACCCTGTGGGAGATGCGCAAGACGATCTTCGGCCTGGGCGGGGCGCAGGTGGTCGGCACCTCGCTGGCCGTGGCCGCCATCGGCTATCTCCTCAGCCTGCCCTGGCAAACGGCCCTGGCCGTGGGCCTGGTTTTGGCCATGTCGTCGACCGCCATCGTGCTTCAGACCCTCGACGAGAAGGGCCTGCGCCAGGGTCCGGTCGGCCGCGCCGCCTTCGGCGTCTTGCTGTTGCAGGACCTGGCGGTGATCCCGATGTTCGCCCTGCTGCCGCTCTTGGCCACGGTGGCGCCCGACGCCCATGCCGGCGACGCCGGCGGCCACGGCGCCAGCCTGATCTCGCACCTGCCGGCCTGGGCGCAAGGCCTGGCCGTGCTGGGCGCGGTGGGCGTGGTCGTGGGCAGCGGCCGGTTCATCGTGCGGCCGATCTTCCGCTTCATCGCCGAGGCCCGCCTGCGCGAGATCTTCACCGCCGCAGCCCTGCTGATCGTGGTCGGCGTCGCCGGGCTGATGCAGTCTGTGGGCCTGTCGCCGGCCCTGGGCGCGTTCCTGGCCGGCGTGGTGCTGGCCGAAAGCGAGTTCCGCCGCGAGCTGGAAACCGACATCGAGCCGTTCCGCGGCCTGTTGCTGGGCCTGTTCTTCATCACCGTCGGCGCGGGCATCGACCTGACCCTGATCGCCCGCCAGCCGCTGACCCTGATCGCCCTGGTGCTGGGCCTGATGGTCCTGAAGTTCGCGGTGATGTTCGGCATCGCCCGCATCGCCGGCGCGCAGGGACGCAGCGCCGCCGCCGTGGCCACGGCCCTGGCCCAGGGCGGCGAGTTCGCCTTCGTGCTGCTGAGCTTCACCGTCGGGGCGGGCGTCATCGGCGCGGACCTGGCCGCCCTGCTGACCGCCACGGTCGCCGTCTCGATGGCCCTGACGCCGGTGGCCATGATCCTCTACGAGCGCATCGCAGAGCTGGTGAACGCGGCCATCCCCGACGTCGAGCCGGAAGCCCCGCAGTTCGACGAGGGCGAGCCCGACATCATCATCGCCGGCTTCGGGCGCTTCGGGCAGATCACCGGCCGCCTGCTGCAGGCCAACGGCTTCAAGTCGACGGTTCTGGACAGCGACATCGAGCAGATCGAACTGCTGCGCCGCTTCGGCCGCCGGGTGCACTACGGCGACGCCACGCGCCTTGATCTGCTGCGCGCCGCCGGCGCCGAGCACGCCCGCATGCTGATCGTCGCCCTGGACGACCGCGAGAAGACCGCCGAGTTGGTGGAGACGGCCCGCCGGGCCTTCCCCAACCTGATCATCCTGGCCCGCGCCTGGGACCGCCGCCACGCCTACGACCTGCTGGCCAACGGCGCCGACGCGGTGGAGCGCGAGACCTTCGAGGCGGCCCTGGCGCTCGGCTCGACCGCGCTTCAGAAGCTGGGCTTCCGGGCCCACAAGGCCTTCCGCGCCACCTCGTTCTTCCGCCGTCACGACCGCAAGACCTTCGAGGACCTCAAGCCGATGTGGGGCCAGGAAGAGGCCTACATCCTGGCCTCGCGCGACGCGGCCCAGACCATGGACCGCCTGCTGGCCGCCGACCTGGCGCGCATGCGTCCGGGCGAGGCCGGCGGGGCCTGGGACACGGCCGCCCGCGACGAGGAGCTGCGCAAGCTGGCCCAGCGCAAGGGCGAAGCCGAGCCGGCCGAAGCCGACGGCTGGACGGGAACGCCCCCGCAGGGCTAAGGCTGGATCAAAGAAGGGCCGGGACGGTCCGGGAACGACGGGAAAGAAGCGGCATGTATCTGGAGTGCTATCCCACCGAAAGCCGGCCGCCGGAGATCGTGCCGGGGCGCCCGCAGCGGGCCTGGATGGACAACTTCGCCGACCGCCATCCCTATCGCTGCCTGCCGCTGACCATGGCCAACACCACCGGCTGGGAGATCCTGTGCCCGGTCGGCTTCGAGGCCACCTGGAACGGCGGGATCCACCAGAACGACATCACCTTCAAGTCCGACCATCCGCACCCGGGCTTCGACGATTTCGTCAAGTCGCACTTCTCGCGCGGGACGATCACCTTCCACACCGGCTATCTGTTCCGCACGCCGCCGGACTGGCTGATCTGGACCATGGGTCCGCCCAACCACATCAAGGACGGTATCCAGCCGCTGGCCGGCCTGGTCGAGACCGACTGGCTGCCCTTCCCCTTCACGATGAACTGGGTCTTCACCCGTCCCGGCACGGTGAAGTTCGCCAAGGGCGAGCCGTTCTGCTTCATCACCATGATCCAGGACAAGCCGCTGGAGACGGTGCAGCCGGTGATCCGGCACTTCAACTCCAACCCCGACATGCGCAAGCAGTACGACGTCTGGGCCGAGAAGCGCGGCGAGTTCAACGCCCGCATCGCCGCCCGCGACCCGGCCGCCACCAAGGAGGCCTGGCAGCGCTTCTACTTCAAGGGCGAACTGCCCGAGGAGATCGAGGCGCCCGCGCCCAAGGGCCACGTCAACAAGCGCCGTCTGAAGGCCCCGAAGATCGGGTTCTGAGCCGGGCGAAAGCCGTCAGGAGTCCAGGGTCTTGATGTTGGGTCTTTGCGGACCCAGCCGGGCCTCGGCCTCGCGGCGCAGCTTGACCGAATAGACCTGGCGCAGCGTCCCGCCGACGGCGCCCGTGACGCCGCCGAGCGTGCCGAACAGCAGCGACAGGCCGGCGTCCCTGGTGATCAGGTAGATGAAGGCCGTGCAGGCCAGGACGCCGACGGCCGTCCACAGCAGCAGCGTCCTCAGACCCTTCGACAGTCGCCGCACGCGCCCAGCCCTCCAAGGAGACCAGGCGCGATAGTCCCGGCGCGGCCACGAACGGTCAAGCCGGGCCGCACCGCCTTGCCTCAGCGGGCCCGCAGCAGCCTGCCCGCCAGCCAGCGACGAACCGGCTCGTCATAGAGCTTGAGGCTGACCCAGGCGATCGCCACCGCGGCGACGAACACCCCCGCCCCGACCAGGGCGCCCTGGGCGGCCGGGATCTTATGGTCCACCACCCAGGCGGTGTAGACGTAGATCAGCGGATAGTGGGTGATGTAGATCGGATACGACAGGTCGCCGAAGAAGCGGGCGATGCGCACGCTGGGGCCGTCGACGTCCTTCTCGCCCGCGCCGATGGCGACGATCAGCGGGAACAGCAGGATCACGCAGGCGGCCTCGTACAGGCCGTTGACCCACAGGCGCTCAGGGCCGCCGAAGCGCGGCAGCGACAGGGCCGCGATCAGCAGCACGCTGCACACCGCGAAACCGTGGCGGACCTTGATCCGCTTGCCCAGCCGCATCAGCAGCACGCCGGCGAAGAACGGGAACATCACCCGGGTCAGGCCGATCTGGATGCCCTTGGCGTCCAGAGCCCAGCCGCCGATGACATCGCCGCGCGGGCCCAGCACCAGGAGGCCGATCAGCGCCAGGGCCGAAACGCCGACCAGGACGCCGAGCCAGCGGTTTGACAGCTTCCGCAGGCCGGCGGCGTAGAGGATGTTGGCGACATACTCGTAGAACAGCGACCATTGCGGGCCGTTCAGCGGATAAATCTCGCCCCAGCCGCGGATCTCGGCCGAGGGCCGCAGCGGGATCATCACGAAGCTGAGCAGCAGCACGCCGATCACCTGCCAGGCGGTGACGGTCTGAAGCTTGGGGAACATCGGCGAATGCTGGAACGCCAGCAGGGCCGCTCCGATCAGGCCGCCGATGACGATCATCGGCTGCAAGCGCACGAGGCGGCGCTTGTAGAACTGCCATTGGCTCATCTCGCCCCAGCGGTCGTCATAGGCGTAGGCGACCACGAAGCCCGACAGCAGGAAGAAGAAGTCCACCGCCAGGTAGCCGTGGTTGATGATCTGCTTGTGCGGGCTGCCGCCGGAATAGGCCTCGAACAGGTGGAAGGCGACCACCATCAGGGCCGCCACGCCCCGCAGGCCGTCGAGGATCACGTAGTGGCTTTTGGCCGGGGTGGCGGAAGAGGTCATGAGCCAAGCTTCACTGAATTTGAGAGTCGCGCCGAAGGGTTGCGAGGTTTATCGTTAAACCACAACCCTCTTTCGAACCGCCGTTCACGCGCCTCGAATCCTCCGGGACCAGACGACCATGCAGCGCTCCAGGCGCCCCCGCGAGCGGGCCAGGGTGACGATCAGGGACGTGGCGCAGCAGGCCGGCGTCTCGGCCATGACGGTGTCGAACGTCTTCAACGGCACGGGCAAGTTCTCGGCCGACACGCGCGAGCGGGTGATGGCCGCCATCGCCGCGCTGGGCTACGTGCCGAGCTCGGCCGCGCGGCGACTGGTCGGCGCGGCGCCGGCCAGGGTGGGCCTGCTCTATGCCGGGGTCGACAGCATGTTCATCCACGCGGTGCTGGCGGCCGCCGCCGTAGCCGCGGCCGAACGCGGCCTGCAACTGATCACCCGCAAGGCCGCCTCGCCCGGCGAGGCCCTGGAGGTCGCGCGCTCGCTGCAACGGTCGGGCGCCGACGCCCTGCTACTGCTGCCGCCGTTCGACACGGTGCTGAGCGGCTCGGCCGAGTTCGCCGCCCTTGGCCTGATCACTGCCTCGATCGCCACCGCCGCGCCCCTGCCCGACATGATCACCGTCCGCATCGACAACCGCGCCGCCTCGCGCGCCCTGACCGAACGGCTGGCGGCCAAGGGCCGGAAACGCATCGCGGTGATCGCCGGCCCGCAGGACCACTCCGACAGCGTCGAGCGCCTGGGCGGCTGCCGCGCTGCGCTGGTCGCGCACGGCCTGTCGCTGCCGGACGAGCTGGTGGTCGAGGGACGCTTCACCTTCGAGTCCGGCCTCGCAGCGACCGAACAGCTGCTCGCGCTGGCGGAGCCGCCCGACGCCATCGTCGCGGCCAATGACGACATGGCCGCCGGCGCTCTGTGGGTGGCGCATCGCCGGGGCCTTTCCCTGCCGCGCGACCTGGCCGTGGCCGGCTTCGACGACACTCTGCTGGCGACGCGGGTCTGGCCGCCCCTGACCACCGTGCGCCAGCCGATCGACCGCATGACCGGCCGCGCCCTGGATCTTCTGCTGGAGGCCCTGCGCCATTCGCCGGAGCGTCAGGCGCCGGGCGCAGCGGCGCCGGCTGACGTTCTGGAGCCTTACGATCTGGTGGAGCGCGCCTCGGCCTGACGGCGGCGCGCGAATTACATGGAAGCGCTCAGGCCGCCTCACCATGCAAGAGCCGCCTCACGGTCGCACGATCCTCAGCCGTGATCATCTGAAGGACCAGATCATTCGAAAGCTCAGCGTCGTCCTCATGCCCCAAGTCTTTGCGAATAGCTGCATACAAACTTGCGGTTTTTCTCACCATTCCCCCAAGATCTCCCGCAGTCATGTCGCTGAAATCTAAAAGCGAACGAACCGTATCCTGCCCACCCCAGATGATCATGTCATATGTTACAGAGCTTAGCTCCTTCGCTAGCTCATCATGATCGACCTCGACCCACCCCTTGGTGGAATGCATAGCCTTCCTCAGAACCCCGATGAGCTGCTTATAATTCGCCGCTCTTTCAGAAAATATCCTAGCTTCCGCCTCTTTTTTCTTCGTTCTATTGAATTGCCAGAGCGCCAATGTCGTCGTCGAAAACAGGGTCACACACCCCAAAGCAACTGTACCATTGAAGTTCGAAAATATTCTACCCGCAGCGAACCCAAAGCCCAGAAATGCGGCAAAGGCGGCGATCGCACACAACATGATGGCGACAGACAACCAAAATATATTCTTCACGACCAACCAAACTCGCATGCAAATATGTTCCCCGGAGGGAATACCGCCTCAGTTAGGCAGCCAAAGGCACAACTATTAGAGGTTCAGCAGCAGCCGGCTGGCCGCCCACGCCGTCGCCAGCCAGAAGAGCGCGCTGATCGTACCGCCGAACACCAGGGCGCGGCGGAACTCGCGGCTGTGCAGAAGGCCGGGCGCGACGACGGGCCGCGAATGCTGCGTGTGGAACACCTCGGATTTCCTCCCGTGGCCCGGCGCTGTGGGGGCTCGCGCCGTTAACCACGGGGACGACGATGTCACGAAACTGACGAAACACAACCTGAGCCGTCGCCTTTTAGGCGGGTTTCGGCCGCTTTTCCGCCCGAATTCGTGCAGCTACACGGAATATTCGTGCTCAGACAGCCTTCACCGCGGCGGCGATGTCGCCGACCACCTTGCGCACCAGGGCCGGGTCGTCGCCCTCGGCCATGATGCGGATCAGCGGCTCGGTGCCCGAGGCCCGCACCACGATGCGGCCGGCCCCGTTCAGTTGGGCCTCGCCGTCGGCGATGGCTTCCTTGACGGCCTTGGCCTCCAATGGCTTGCCGCCGGCGAAGCGGACGTTTTCCAGCAGTTGCGGCACCGGCTCGAACTGGCGGGCCAGGGCGCTCATCGGCCGGCCGCTCTCGACCATCACCGCCAGCACCTGGAGAGCGGCGATCAGGCCGTCGCCCGTGGTCGAGAAGTCCGACAGGATCAGGTGGCCCGACTGCTCGCCGCCGACGTTGAAGCCGCCCTCGCGCATGCGCTGCATGACATAGCGGTCGCCCACCGATGTGCGCTCGAGCGTCAGGCCCAGGCCGCCCAACTGGCGCTCGAGGCCCAGGTTCGACATCACCGTGGCCACCACGCCGCCGCCCTTTAGCGCGCCAGCCTTGGCGAAGGCCGCCGCGATGATGGCCATGATCTGGTCGCCGTCGACCACGAGGCCCTTCTCGTCGCAGATCACCAGGCGGTCGGCGTCGCCATCGAGCGCGATGCCGATGTCGGCGCGGTATTCGCGCACCAGCTTGGCCATCTGGTCAGGATGGGTCGAGCCGCATTCCTCGTTGATGTTGGTGCCGTCGGGCGAGACGCCCAGGCTGATGACCTCGGCGCCCAGCTCGTAAAGGGCGGTGGGGGCCACCTTGTAGGCCGCGCCGTTGGCGCAATCGATGACGATGCGCAGGCCCGACAGGGACAGATGACGCGGGAAGGTCGCCTTGACGATCTCGACATAGCGGGCCTGGGCGTCGTCGATGCGCTTGACGCGGCCCAGGTCGCGCGGGGCCGCCAGGCCTTCCTGCAGGCCCTCGTCCATCAGGGCCTCGATCTTCAGCTCCTGTTCGTCCGACAGCTTGTAGCCGTCTGGGCCGAACAGCTTGATGCCGTTGTCGGCGAAGTTGTTGTGCGAGGCCGAGATCATGATGCCCAGGTCGGCGCGCATCGAGCGGGTCATCATCGCCACGGCCGGGGTCGGCAGCGGGCCGAACAGGCGCACGTCCATGCCCACGCTGGTCAGGCCCGCCACCAGGGCCGGCTCGATCATGTAGCCCGACAGGCGGGTGTCCTTGCCGATCACCACCAGGTGGCGGCGGTCGTCCTGCGAACGGAACAGCTTGCCGGCCGCCAGGCCGACGCGCAGGGCGACTTCGGCGGTCATCGGGTGCTTGTTGGCCTGGCCGCGGATGCCGTCGGTGCCGAAATAGGCGCGCTTGCTCATGATGATGGTCTTCGTCGCTGTCGGGTCGCTGTGTGAATCGGAGCAACGCCCATATAGAGCGTCTTCGAAGTCTCGTACGGACCGCGAAACGATCCGAAATGCAGATTTACGTCGCCGGCCCCTGCACGAGTGCTAAAGGCCGCGCTCGAAATATCCCGTGCTGGTAGCAATAGTCCTCCAGACGCGTTCTACAAAGGATCATGTCCCATGTGCGGCATCATCGGCATCGTCGGTAAGGCCCCCGTCGCCGAGCGTCTGGTCGAGAGCCTCAAGCGGCTCGAGTACCGGGGCTACGACTCCGCCGGCGTGGCGGGCGTGGTCGGAAGCGGCGTCGAGCGCCGCCGGGCCAAGGGCAAGATCAAGGCGCTGGAAGAGGTTCTGACCGCCGAGCCGCTGACCGCCACCACCGGCATCGGCCATACGCGCTGGGCCACCCACGGCGCGCCCAATGTCGCCAACGCCCACCCCCACAGCGCCGGCCGCGTGACCCTGGTGCACAACGGCATCATCGAGAACTTCGCCGAGCTGAAGGCCGAGCTGGCCGCCGCCGGCCGCACCTTCGAGAGCGACACCGACACCGAAGTGATCGCCCACCTGATCGACGCCGAACTGGCCACGGGCCTTGCGCCCATCGACGCCTTCAAGGCCACGCTCGACCGTCTGACCGGGGCCTACGCCCTGGCCGTGCTGATCGAAGGCGCCGAGAACCTGGTGCTGGGCGCCCGCCGCGGCAGCCCCCTGGTCGTGGGCGAAGGCCAGGGCGAGATGTTCCTGGGCTCGGACGCGCTGGCCGTGGGCCCCTTCACCAACCGGGTGATCTATCTCGACGAGGGCGACTACGTGGCCCTCGACCATGACGGGGCCAGGATCTTCGACGCCTCGGGCGCGGCGGTGACCCGCCCCGTGCGCGTGGTGCCGACCAGCGCCGTGATGATGGAGAAGGGCAACTACCGCCACTTCATGGAGAAGGAGATCCACGACCAGCCCGAGGGGTGCCAGCGCACCATCGCGGCCTATGTGGACGCCCTGACCAGCCGCACCGCCATCCCCGGCGACGTCGACTGGGCCAAGCTGGAACGCATCCAGATCGTCGCCTGCGGCACCTCCTACATCGCCGGCGTGGTCGGCAAGTACCTGATCGAGCAGCTGGCCGACCTGCCGGTGGACGTCGAGATCGCCTCGGAGTTCCGCTACCGCCAGCCCGCCCTGCGTCCCGGCGCCCTGGTGGTCGCCATGTCGCAGTCGGGCGAGACCGCCGACACCCTGGCCGCCCTGCGCTACTGCAAGGCCAAGGGCATGAAGAGCGCCGTGGTGGTCAACGCCACGGAGTCGACCATGGCCCGCGAGGTCGACGTGGTCTGGCCGATCCACTGCGGTCCCGAGATCGGCGTGGCCTCGACCAAGGCCTTCACCGCCCAGGTCAGCGTCCTGACCGCCATCGCCGTGGCCGCCGCCAAGGCGCGCGGAACCATCGACGCGGCCGAGGAGCAGCGCCTGGTCAAGGTGCTGCTGGAGGCCCCGCGCCTGATCGCCGAGGCCATCCACCTGGAAGGCGCGATCAAGGAGATCGCCGCCGACGTGGCCAAGGCCCGCGACGTGCTCTATCTGGGCCGCGGCCCGATGTCGGCCCTGGCCCTGGAAGGCGCGCTGAAGCTCAAGGAGATCAGCTACATCCACGCCGAGGGCTACGCCGCCGGCGAGCTGAAGCACGGCCCGATCGCCCTCGTGGACGACAAGACCCCGATCGTCATCCTCGCGCCCCACGACAGCTGGTTTGAAAAGTCGGCCTCGAACATGAGCGAGGTGATGGCGCGCGGCGGCCAGGTGATCTTCATCACCGACACCGAAGGCGTGAAGCACGCCCCCGAGGGCGCCAAGGTGGTGGTCACCGCCCCGGCCAGCGACCCGCTGGTCTCGACCCTGGTGATGTCGGCCCCGATCCAGCTGCTGGCCTACCACGTAGCGGTCATCAAGGGCGCCGACGTCGACCAGCCGCGCAACCTGGCGAAATCCGTCACCGTCGAATAACCCCCTTCTCCCCTTGCGGGAGAAGGTGTCGCCGAAAGGCGACGGATGAGGGGTGGCGCGAACAGAAACGCCGCGACGGCTGATCAGCTGTCGCGGCGTTTTCCATCTGAGAGACCCCGATCCCCGCTTTCGCGGGGATCGGGGTCTCCCGCAAGGGGAGAGGGATCAGCTTCGGGCCAGTCCCGTCAGGATCGACGGCTTCACCTTCAGGTCGGTCTCGCTGAACGACAGGTCCTCGCGGCCGAAATACTCGTGCTGGCGGCCCGCGCACCAGTCGGTGGTGACGACGGTGAAGTGGGTCTTGTCCGGGCGCGTGGGGCCGCTGGCATAGGCGAAATCGCCGGTCAGCCGGTCGAACGGGAAGCCGCGATCCTGGTCGGTGCGGGTCAGGATGTCGGCCAGGGTCGCCGCGTCGACCTGGGCCTTCACGATCCTGCCGTCGAAGCGCACCACCGAGTCGTAGGCGTAGCGCGACAGGTCGCCGGCCGGCAGGCCCATGCCCAGGGTGGTGTGGCCCATGAAGCCGATGTCGGCGCCGGCGGCCCGCGCCATCAGGCCGGCGACGTGACGGCCGGTGTCGCCCAGCGACAGGGCCTTGGGGATCCTGGCGACCACCGCCCGCTCTTCCGACGTCAGCTGGGCGTCCAGCGTCTCCTTCACCTGGCGGGCCAGGGCCGGGTCGGCCGGACCGCGCGGGTCGACGACCACCCGCGAGATGCGGATCGGATCGGCCTTGCGGGCGCGGTCGATCGTGGCGACCGTCAGCGGCTGGCCCCAGGCGCCGGTGTGGACGTAGCGGCTGGTCCCCTGCGCATGCTCGACGGTCACGTGGTTGTGGCCGCCCAGGAACAGGGTGCGCTCGGGCAGGCCGGCCAGCAGCGGCCGGTCGGCGGGCAGGCCCGCATGGCTCATCACCACCAGCATGCCGTCTTCGGGCGGCGCGGCCGGCAGGTTGGCCTGCGCCCACGCCGTCGGCGCCGGAATGGCGAGGTCGGGCCGGATGGCCTTGGGATAGGTGTCGATCGAGTTGGTCGCCCAGCCGATCAGGTGGACCGGAAAGCCGAGGTCGAGCGTGGCGCGCGAACTGGCCACCGGCCGGCCGGTGCGCTTGTCGACGATGTTGCTGATCACGGTGATGCCCAGGGCGCGAGCGCGATCGGCGGCGGCGGCGATGTCCTCCACCAGGTCGGCGTCGTGGTTGCCGATGTTGATCACCGTGGGGGCCAGCCTGGCCACCGCTTCGAGGAACGCCCAGTCCAGCGCGCCGTCGGTGCGCTTGGCCACCACGTTGCCGGCTTCGAAGAGGTCGCCGTTCAGCAGGATCAGGCTGGGGGCGGCGTCGCGGCGGACGATGCGGCGCATGGCCTCCAGCAGGGCCGGGGTGATCCCGTAGGCCGAGTGCAGGTCCGACAGCATCAGCACCTTGGCCCGGCCGGTGGCGGCGCCGGCGGCGGGGCCGAACGACAGGGTCATGGCGGCGGCCGCGCCGCCCAGCACCGTGCGCCGATTGAAACCGTTCATGCCGCCCTCCAGAGATCGTGGCGCCCTGCCTAGACCGCTCCAGGCAAGGCGCCAACAAGGCTTTGGACGGTCAGCGTTCGCTGTCGAGATGGGCCATCATCGCCGGGGCGTAGCGCTCGCCGGCCGCCGCGCCCTTGGGCACGGCCGCCTCGATGGCGGCAAGGTCTTCCGCCGTCAGAACGACGTCCAGAGCCCCCAGGGCCTCGGCCAGGCGGTCGCGGCGGCGGGCGCCGACCAGGGGGACGATGTCGTCGCCGCGCGATGCCACCCAGGCGATGGCGATCTGGGCGACGCTGACGCCCTTCTGGTCGGCGACCGCCCGCAAGGTCTCGACCAGGGCCAGGTTGCGGTCGAGGTTCTCGCCCTGGAAGCGCGGGGAATAGACCCGGAAGTCGCGGGCGCCGCGCTGGGCGTCCTTGACCCAGTGGCCGCTGATCAGGCCGCGCGACAGCACGCCATAGGCCGTCACGCCGATGCCCAGCTCACGCAGGGTAGGCAGGATGGCGTCCTCGATGCCGCGCGAGACCAGCGAATACTCGATCTGCAGGTCGCAGATCGGGGCCACGGCGGCGGCGCGGCGGATGGTGTCGGCGCCGACTTCCGAAAGGCCGATGTGGCGGATGTAGCCGGCGTCGCGCAGCTCGACGAGGGCGCCGATCGTGTCCTCGATCGGCACGTCGGGATCCAGGCGCGACGGGCGATAGACATCGATGTGATCGACTCCCAGCCGGCGCAGCGAATAGGCGACGAAGTTGCGGATCGCCTTGGGCCGGCTGTCGAAGCCGAGAAAGGCGCCGTCGGGGCCGCGCAGGGCGCCGAACTTGACGCTGATCACGGCCTTGTCGCGGTCCTGGCCCCGCAGGGCCTCGCCGATCAGCATCTCGTTGTGGCCCATGCCGTAGAAATCGCCGGTGTCCAGCAGGGTGACCCCGGCCTCCATGGCCGCGTGGATGGTGGCGATGGCCTCACTACGGTCTGCGGGGCCATAGAGGTCGTCGGACATGCCCATGCAGCCGAGACCGAGGGCCGAGACGGCGGGACCGGTGTTTCCGAGCTTGAGCGTACGCATGGGCGATCTCCTTGGAGACGCGGCGTGGGGAGCGCCGCGGGTGTTGGACAAGCCGACTATGACCTCGCGCGACCTGTGCGATAATCCGACCAGCGGCGCACGGGCCGTTCGGAATTTCGCACAATGGCCAGCCCCGACCTCGCCGATCTCGACGCCTTCGCCGCCGTCGCCCGTACGCGGAGCTTTCGCGGCGCGGCGGTGGGACGCGGCGTGTCGCCCTCGTCGCTGAGCGAGGCGGTGCGGCGGCTGGAGACGGCGCTGGGCGTGCGGCTGCTCAACCGCACCACCCGCAGCGTCACCCCCACCGAGGCCGGCGAGCGGCTGCTCGAACGCCTGGCCCCGGCCCTCGCCGACGTGGCCGGGGCGCTGGATGCGGTCAACCAGTTCCGCGACAGCCCGACCGGAACCCTGAAGCTGAACGTGCCGATCGTGGTGGCGCGCCTCGTCCTGCCCGACATCGTCGGCCCGTTCCTGAAGGCCAATCCGGGGATCACCCTGGAGATCACCGCCGAGGACAATTTCGTCGACGTGCTGGCGGCGGGAGCCGACGCCGGCGTGCGCTACGGCGAGCGGCTGGAGAAGGACATGATCGCCGTGCCGCTGTCGGGTCCGCAGCGCTACCAGGCCGCCGCCTCGCCGGACTTCCTGGCGCGGCACGGAACGCCCCGCCATCCGCGCGACCTGTTGTCGCTGCCCTGCATCCGGCACCGGTTTTCCAGTGGCGCGATCATCGTCATGGAGTTCGAGAAGGACGGCGAGATCGTGCGCATCGCTCCCGACGGGCCGCTAATCAGCTCGTCGCTGGAACTGGAGCTGCGGGCCGCCGAGGAGGGCCTGGGCGTCATCGCCAGCTTCGAGGGATTCCTTGCGCCGTCGGTGGCCGCCGGCCGTCTCGTGCCGATCCTGGAGGACTGGAACCCGCCCTTCGAAGGCCCCTTCCTCTACTATCCCAGCCGCCGCCACATGCCCGCGCCGCTGCGGGCCTTCATCGACTTCATCCGGGCGCGACGGCCAGAAACCTGAATTTCCGGATCGTTTGCCGCCTGTTCACCGTCCCCTGCCATGCTGGGCGACGAAAGAACGAGGGGCCACCGCCGATGATCGTCCGCCGCCGCACCACCGCCCGTCCGGGCGGGGCGCTCGCCCGCGCCGCAAAGCGCCTGGGCGGCTTCCGATCCGACCGCCGCGGCGCCATAGCCGTGTGGGTGGCGCTGGCCCTGATCCCGCTGTGCCTGCTGGTGTTCGGCTTCTTCGACCTCAGCCGCATGAGCATCGAGCGCCGGCGCCTGCAGGACTCCCTCGACGCGGCCACCCTGATCGCCGCACGCTCGACCGCCACCGACACCGAGACCCTGACCAGCCTGGGCGGGGCCGCCCTGGCCGCGGAACTGGGCAAGTCGGTCACCAGCTCCAGCTTCGTCGGCTCGACCAACGGCAAGCAGGTGACGGGCACCGCCAGCGTCACCATCGACGCGATCATCCTGGGCATGATCGGCAAGGACAAGCTGACTATCGGCGCCCAGTCGGTGGTCGTGCGCGCCGCCAACAACCTGGAAATCGCTCTCGTCCTCGACATCACCGGCTCGATGTCCGGCACCCGGATCACCGACCTGCGGACCGCCGCCAACGACCTGGTCGACATCGTCGTGCAGGACATCCAGACGCCCTACTATTCCAAGGTCGCCATCGTGCCCTATTCGATGGGCGTCAATGTCGACACCTATGCCGACGCCGTTCGCGGGGCGATCCCGACCTCGCCCCTGACCTCGGCGGCGTGGAACACCGGCGTCAGCACCGGCGTGTCAAGCTTCACCGGCGGGGGAACCTCGTCCACCGTCACCACCTCGGGCGCTCACGGCCTGGCGGTCAACGACTACGCCATGGTCTTCGGCTCCAGCCAGAGCTCGATGAACGGCAAGGTCCTGCGGGTCAGCTCCGTGGCGTCCAGCACCAGGTTCACGGGCGTCAACCAGTCGGGAACCACGATCAATTCCGGTTCGAACGGCTCGGTCTACAAGTGCCTGAACACCGGCTGCACCTTCGTCTTCAACACCCAGACGACCCACGTCTTCCAGAGCGGCGACCAGCTGAAGCTGACCGGGATCACCGGCCTGACGGCGCTGAACAGCGCCCAGCCCACCATCACCGCCGTCACGGGCCAGGCCCTGACCACCAACCTGTCGCCCACCGCCGCCACGAGCTACGCCAGCACCACGGCCGGCGCCAACGGGACGGCCTCGTGCCAGAGCACCTCGCGCAGCGACATCAGCTGCGCCATCCTGAACTTCACCAACGCCAACAACAGCGCCAAGTCGCTGTCGCTCAGCACCTGCGCCACCGAGCGCACCGGGACCTACGCCTATACCGACGACGCCCCGTCCACGGCCCTGGTCGGCCGCAACTACCCGGCCTCGTCCAACCCCTGCCCCGACGCCAAGATCACCCCCCTGACCGCCGACCGCACGCTGCTGAAGAAGCAGATCGCCGCGCTGGAAGACGGCGGCTCGACCGCCGGCCAGATCGGCCTGGCCTGGGGCTGGTACATGGTCTCGCCGAACTTCGCCTATCTGTGGCCCAGCGCCAGCCAGAAGCCGGCCGCCTACGGCACGGCCGAAACGATGAAGATCGTCGTGATGATGACCGACGGCGCCTTCAACACCCCCTACTGCAAGGGCGTGATCGCCGCCAACGCGGGCTCCGGCTCGGGCTCGGCCAGCGACCACATCAACTGCAACGCCACCAACGGCGACGCCACCGCGCAGGCCAAGGAGCTGTGCACCAAGATCAAGGCCAAGAACGTGGTCGTCTACACCGTCGGCTTCGACGTCGACTCCACCGCCAAGTCGATGCTGACCACCTGCGCCACCAAGACCAGCCAGGCCTATTTCCCGGCCACCGGCGGCGAGCTGAAGACCGCCTTCAAGTCGATCGCCCAGGAAATCTCGGCCTTGCGGATCGCCAAGTAGGCGCAAGGCCGCGCAGGCATGAAAAAAGGCCCCGTCCGCGAGGACGGGGCCTTTGTCGTTTCAGGCTCGCCGGATCAGGCCAGCTTGATCTCGCGCAGACGCTGCTGGAGGAACTCGTCGGCGGTGATCGACTCCGGATAGCGGTCCGGGTTCTCCGCGGTGACGCAGTTGGGCAGGGTCTTGATCTCGTAGTCCGACGCGAAGTGCAGGAAGAACGGCGTCGAGTAGCGCGGCAGGTGGCGGCGCTCGGGCGGCGGGTTCTGCACGCGGTGGATGGTCGAGGGCAGGACGTGGTTGGTCAGGCGCTCGAGCATGTCGCCGATGTTGATGACGATGCAGCCCGGGGGCGGGTTGATCGGCAGCCACTCGCCGTTGCGGTCGAGCAGCTCGAGGCCGCCCTCCTCGGCGCCGAGCAGAAGCGTGATGGTGTTGATGTCGCCGTGGGCGCCGGCGCGCACGCCGGTGGCGTCCTGCGGGATCGGCGGATAGTGCAGCAGGCGTAGCACCGAGTTGCCGTTCTCGACGGTCGGCTTGAAGAACTCGCGGTCGAGCTTCAGGTAGGTGGCGATCGCCTCCAGCACCTTGCCGCCCATGCTGTCGAGCGCGTTGTACAGCCAGCTGACGTCATGCTTGAAGGCCGGGATCTCGGCCGGCCAGACGTTGTCGGCCATGGTGGCGCGGAAGCGGTGGCCGGGCGGCAGGTCGCGGCCCATGTGCCAGAATTCCTTCAGGTCGTAGTGCGTGGCGCCCTTGGCGGTCTCGACGCCGAACGGGATGTAGCCGCGCGCGCCGCCCTTGACGCCGGCGTACTGCTTCTTGGTGTCCACCGGCAGGGCGAAGAAGGCCTTGGTGTCGGAAATGGCCGCGTCGATACGGTCCTGCGGCAGGTCGTACTCCGACAGCACAGCAAAGCCATAGCGCTCGAACGAGGCGCCCAGCTCCTGGGCGAAGCGCGGGAAGTCTTTGCTGTAGAGAGTGAACGAGATGGGCTCGATGGCGGATGCGGACACGGTTGGCCTTCGAAGGTGAGAAAAATGGGCGCGATTAGTAAGACGGGCCTTACTACACCCAACAGGCGGCGGAACGAAGGCCGTTCATGCCCCGCTCATCCGGTTTGTCGGAACTTGACTATAAACGGGCGCGTTTGCCCGGCTTGAGCTAAACCTCGGCACGAACAACGACAGGATCCCGGCCATGATGAACAAGAAGACCGCGTTCCACGCCGCCGCCTTCGGCGCCCTGCTGCTCGGCGCCGGCGCGATGACGGCCTGCACCACCACCGACCCCTATACCGGCATGCCGGTGCGCAACAACACCGGCACCGGCGCCCTGGCCGGCGCGGCCGGCGGCGCCCTGCTGGGCTATCTGACCAACACCAACAAGGGCGAGCAGGGCCGCAAGAACGCGCTGATCGGCGCGGGCATCGGGGCCCTGGCCGGCGGCGCGGTCGGCAACTACATGGACCGCCAGCAGGCCGACTTCCGCCGCAGCCTGGAAGGTTCGGGCGTGATGATCCGCCGCAACGGCGACCAGATCGTTCTGGTCATGCCCAGCGACGTGACCTTCGCGATCGACAAGTCGGACGTGCAGCCGCAGTTCACCCGCGTGCTCGACGACGTGGCCCGCACCCTGAACGCCTATCCGCAGACCACCATCGACGTGGTCGGCCACGCCGACAGCAGCGGTCCGGACGACTACAACCAGGCCCTGTCGGAGCGCCGCGCCGGCTCGGTGGCGGGCTATCTGACCGGCCCCGGCCGCGTGCTGCCCGACCGCGTGTTCGTGGCCGGCCAGGGCGAGCGCCAGCCGATCGCCTCCAACGACACCGCCGAGGGCCGCGCCCAGAACCGCCGGGTCGAGATCATCCTGCGCCCGCTGACCCAATAAGCGGCGCGAGATATCGCCTTCAGAAGAGCGGGGCGGCTTGACCAGCCGCCTCGCCCTTCGCTTTACAGGGGCCATGAAGACCCGCGCCGATCTCATCGCCTTCTTCGACGCCCACGACGTCGACCACGCCACCCTCGACCACCCGCCGGTGTTCCGCGTCGAGGAGGGGCTGGAGATCAAGAAGGCCCTGCCCGGCGGCCACACCAAGAACCTGTTCCTCAAGGACGCCAAGGGCCAGCTGTGGCTGATCTCGGCGCTGGGCGAGACGACGATCGACCTGAAGAAGCTGCATCACGTGATCGGCTCGGGCCGGCTGTCATTCGGCCCCGAGGCGATGATGGTCGAGACGCTGGGCGTCACCCCCGGCTCGGTCACCGCCTTCGGCCTGATCAACGACCAGGACCGCAAGATCCGCTTCGTGCTCGACAAGGCGCTGAGCGAGGCCGATCCGGTCAACTTCCACCCGCTGAAGAACGACGCCACCACCGCCGTCAGCCAGGCGGGCTTCCGCCGGTTCCTGGCCGCCCTGGGCGTCGAGCCGATGATCGTCGATTTCGAGGCGATGGCCGTCGTCGGCTAGCGCCAGATCGGCCGGTACAAGGTCGCCACGTTCCAAACCGCCAAATCCCCGCGAAGGCGGGGACCCAAGCTGACTTTCAAGATGCGGCTCGGCTGTGGATCATCCCCAGCCGCGGCTTGGATCCCCGCCTGCGCGGGGATGCACGGTTGAAAATCGTCCCAGGCGTTGAGTATCGACCCCGCCTAACGCTGGGGACCGACCCGGAACCGCAGGCAGGCCCCGCGGGCGCGCACGGTGGGTTCGCCCGTGCAGTCGAGATCCACCGTCGCCGGGCGCAGCGCCGTCAGCTTGCGGCCGGCCGGCGCCGCCAGGCAGTCGGCCAGGATCTTGGCCATCTTCTCCAGCTCGACATTGTGGGTGGCCTGGGCGTAGCCCTCCCACAGCACGGTGCGCGCCTCGTCGGGCGTCGACGGCGAACCGGCCAGGACCGCGTACATGTAGGGCGTGTCGGCCGTCTCGTCGGCCGGCCAGAAGAACACCGCCTCGTGGCTGTCGCCGGGCGGTGTCGAGGCGACGAAGGCGTACAGCGGCTCGCACGCCATCGGCTTGGGCGTCGCCGACTTGACCGCCGCCGGGGCTGCCGGCTGGGCCGCCTGGGCCGCGCCGCCGAGGCCCAGCGTCGTCGCCAGGGACAGGCCCGCCAGCACGCGCGATACGAAACGATGGATCATGTGGGTCCTGGCGGAACGCCCCGAACGGGCGGCGCGCACCATCGCCGCCAAACGCCTTCACAGCAAGAAGGCGCAGCCCCCGATTGCGAACCGGCTCGCCAAGGACCATCTTGCGGCGCTGAGCGTCCGCGCACGAGAGAAGAAGCAGTCATGTCCCTGATCGGTGAAAAGCCCGCGCCCATCCCGGCCGGCGGCAAAAGCGAGCACATCAAGGACGGCACGGACGCCAGCTTCATGGCCGACGTCATCGAGGCCTCGAAGACCCAGCCGGTCATCGTCGACTTCTGGGCCACATGGTGCGGCCCCTGCCGCCAGCTGACCCCGGCGCTGGAAAAGGTGGTCACCGCCGCCAAGGGCGCGGTCAAGCTGGTCAAGATCGACGTCGACAAGAACCCGGGCTTCGCCGGCCAGCTGCGCGTGCAGTCGATCCCCACCGTCTACGCCTTCGTCGACGGCCAGCCGGTGGACGGCTTCCAGGGCGCCCTGCCCGAAAGCCAGATCCAGCAGTTCATCGACCGCATTTCGGGCCCGCCCGCGGCCGGCGCGGTGGACGAGCTGCTGGCCATGGCCAAGGAGAGCCTGGACGTCGAGGACCTGGGCGGCGCGGCCCAGGCCTTCGCCCAGGTGCTGCAGATGGAGCCCGACAACATCAAGGCGCTGGGCGGCCTGGCCCGCGTCTACCTGGCCGGCGGCGACCTGGAGCGCGCGGCCGAGATCGCCGACATGGCGCCGGCCAACGCCAAGGACCCGGACCTGGAAAGCGTGCGCGCCGCCCTCAAGCTCGCCGAAGCCGCCCCGTCCGAGACCGCCGCCTTCGAACAGCGCCTGGCCGCCAACCCCGACGACCACGAGGCCCGGCTGGAGCTGGCCAAGGCCCTGGCGGGCGCGGGCCAGCTGGACGCGGCCTGCGACCACCTGCTGACCATCATCCAGCGCGACCGGACCTGGAACGACGACGCCGCCCGCAAGCAGCTGCTGACCGTGTTCGAGGCCGCCGGCCCGACCTCGGAAACAGCCAAGCAGGGCCGCAAGCGCCTGTCGTCGATCCTTTTCAGCTAGGAATGGCCTGCTCAGCTAGGACTTGAAGGACCCGTTCGCCGGGACAAGCGTTCAGAACACCCAGTCAAGGAGGCCGCCATGCCGGGCGTATACCGGAAGACCCTCGACCTGCCGCTGGTGATCCCCGTCTTCCCATTGGACGGGGCGCTGTTGCTTCCCGGCGGCCAGCTGCCGCTGAACATCTTCGAGCCGCGCTATCTCAACATGCTCGACGACGCCATGTCGGGCGAGCGGATGATCGGCATGGTCCAGACCCGGCCGGGCGGCGACGTCACGCGGCCGGCCCTGGCCCCGATCGGCTGCGCCGGACGGGTGACCAGCTTCGCCGAGACCAGCGACGGCCGCTATCTGATCACCCTGACGGGCGTGGCGCGGTTCCGGCTGGGCGAGGAACTGCCGGCGCGCACGCCCTATCGCCAGGTTCGGGCCGACTTCGCGCCCTTCGACCTCGACCTGCGCGAAGACCAGCAGGAGGCGGTCGGCGACGCAGCCCCGCTGCTCAACGCCCTGCGCCGCTATCTCGACCATCGGGGCCTGGCCATCGACTGGAACGAAGCCCAGGCCGCGCCGTCCGACGCCCTGATCAACAGCCTGGCCATGGCCCTGCCGTTCGATCCGCTGGAGAAGCAGGCCCTGCTCGAGGCCCGCACCCTCGCCGACCGCCGCAGCACCCTGGTGGCGCTGCTGGAGATCGACGCCGCCCAGGACGACGACGAACCGCCTTCGGTGCAGTAGGCGCAGCCGAGCCTCGAAGGGCGCACGGCCGCAGGCGCGTCGCTTACGGCTTCACTGCATCCCAGGCGGCCACCTGGTAGCCGTTTTCGGACAGGCACTGCCCCATGGCGGCCTTGTGCCGCTCGTCCAGCGCCGCGCGCACGCCCTTGGAGCCCTTGGCCTTGTCGTACGGAACCTTGAGCACCAGGCCGGTGGGGCCCGGTTGCAGGTCGCGGGCCGTGGCGCTGGCCGGATGCACCTTGAAGCCGCTGGTCTTGCCCGCCCGCACCTCGTCGCGGCACGAGACGAAGGTGCTGGCGAAGGCCTTCTCGTCGCTGGCCTGGGTCGAAAGGCGCGGGCTGTAGGCGCTTTCGCCGCCCATGCCGCCGCCCATCGAGCCGCAAGCGGCCAGGGTCAGGGTGCTGGTGGCCACGGCGGCGGCCAGGAAGGTCCGTTCGATGACGGTCATGTCGCTATCCGAGATCGTTGTTATCGCTTCTGCGACAACCGCGAGCCCGCGCGAGAGGTTCCGGCGGCGGGGCTTTCCCAATCGATCGGCCGGCTCTAGAACAGCGCCATGACCGCCGCTCCTCCGCCCCCGCCCGTCGACGTCGATCCGCGCCTGCTGGAGGTGCTGGTCTGCCCGGTGACCCGCGCGCCGCTGTTCTACGACCGCGCCCGCGGCGAGCTCGTCAGCCACACGGCCAAGCTGGCCTACCCGATCCGCGACGGCGTGCCGATCATGCTGCCTGAAGAAGCCCGCAGCCTGGCGGACGGGGAGTAGGATCCCTCCTCCCTCGGCTCCGCGAAAACCTTATCCCCTCGGGTCGCGCCACTAGCGCGGCCCGCCCAAGGGCATGCTTCGACAAGCTCAGGATGAGGTTTTCGGTAAGGCGCCGCGCCTGAACTGGTCCTCATCCTGAGCCTGTCGAAGGACGAGGACCACGTAAGGCCTACAGCGACGCCCCGCGCAGCAGCTTCGGCAGATCCCCCACCCCGCCGCCGGCCTCGTGCATGAAGAACCGGCGCGCCGGTGCGATCCGGTTGACCGCCGCCATGCCGACGCCCCGCGCCACGCGCAGCAGCGGATTGTCGTTCGAGAACAATCGCACGAAGCCGTCGAAGGCCAGGGCGTTGGTGACGTTGTCGAACCGCCGCCAGCGGGCGTAGCGCTCCAGCGTCGCCTCGGCGCCGATGTCCTCGCCGTTGCGGATCGCCTCGACCACCACCTCGGCCAGGGCCGCGGCGTCCTTGAGGCCGAGATTCAGGCCCTGCCCCGCGATCGGGTGCACGCCGTGGGCGGCGTCGCCGATCAAGGCCAGACGTGGCGCGACCAGGCGCTCGGCCAGCGACAGCGACAGCGGATAGACGAACACCGGCCCGGCCATCTCGACTTGCCCCAGGAAATCGCCGAACCGGCGCATCAGGTGGGCGTGGAAGGCTTCGGGGCTGGCGTGGCGCAGGGCCTCGCCGCGCGCGGTGCTCTCGGTCCAGACCAGGCTGGCGCGGTTGTCGGTCAGCGGCAGGATGGCGAACGGGCCGCTGGGCAGGAAGTATTCGTGCGCCACGCCCTCGTGCGGGTGCTGCATCTTCACGGTGGCGACGACGCCGCTCTGGCCGTAGCCCCAACCGATGTCGCCGATGCCGGCGGCCTTGCGCAGGGCCGAGTTGCGGCCCTCGGCGCTGACCGCCAGCGGCGCGCTCAGCACCCGGCCGTCGGTGAGCGTGACCCGCGCGCCCGAGGCGTCGACCTCCAGCCCCGTCGCGCCGGCCGGGGCGATGACCTCCAGCCCCTTGTCCAGCGCGGTCTTCGACAGGGCCGCGCGGATCTGGCGGTTCTCGATCAGGTAGCCCAGGGGCTCGCCTTCCGAGCGGTCGGCGATCTCGCCGCTGTCGAAGCGCAGGAAGAAGGGCGACGGCTTGCCCGAGGCCGCGCCCGGCGCCTTGCCGTCGGTGACCAGGATCTGCTCGATGCGCTGGGCGTGGGGCGCCAGGGCCTCGCCCGCGCCGATCGCCCGCCATTGGCGGAACGACGAGTAGGCGATGGCCGAACAGCGGCCGTCGAAGGTCGGCGCCAGCTGGGCGTCGAAGGGCTGCGGGTCGACCAGCAGCGGCCTGACGCCGCCGGAAGCGAGGGCGAGCGCCAGGGTGGTTCCGGCCATGCCGGCCCCGGCGATGATGACGTCGGCGTCGTGCTTGCGCATGGCGTGGGTATGCGCCCGGCGCGGGCTCGCTGTCCAGTTGGACGAAGCGTCCCGGGGTCCCCATCTCCTCCCGTCATTCCCGCCCTTGTGGCGGGAACCCCTCTATCGGCCGCAAGAGCGGGTGGGGCGGATCGCCAGCGATCCGCTGGCGTCTCACGTGGCAGCTGAACCAGGGGTTCCCGCCACAAGGGCGGGAATGACGGGCGATTTGATGGGCGCCAAGCACCTCCTCGCACTCGCAGGGCAAGATTATTCCCACAAACGCGGCCATAAGCCGCCGCGTTTGCAAAACCATGCCCTTGCCTACCCGCGTTACGAGGCGTAACGGGACGGCGCAATTCCCCTTGTCGGGGCTGAAAGATTGGAGACTGCGATGGGTTACCGGGTCGCCGTGGTCGGCGCCACGGGCAACGTGGGCCGCGAGATGTTCAACATCCTCGAGGAAGTGAAATTCCCCGTGGAGAAGATGCACGCCATCGCCTCGCGCAAATCCATCGGCACCGAGGTCTCGTTCGGCAGCCAGATCATCAAGTGCGAAGACCTCGAGCAGTTCGACTTCTCGAAGGTCGACATCGTGCTGATGAGCGCCGGCGGCTCGATCTCGGCCGCCTGGGGCGAGAAGATCGGCGCGGCCGGTCCGATCGTGATCGACAATTCCAGCCACTTCCGGATGGACCCGGACGTGCCGCTGGTGGTGCCGGAAGTGAACCCGGACGCCGTCAACGTCATCCCCAAGAACATCATCGCCAACCCCAACTGCTCGACCGCCCAGCTGGTGGTGGCGCTGAAGCCGCTGCACGACGAAGTGCCGATCAAGCGCGTGGTGGTGTCGACCTACCAGTCGGTTTCCGGCGCTGGCAAGGAAGGCATGGACGAGCTGTGGGACCAGACCAAGGGCGTCTTCGTCCTGGGCGCGCCTGAGCCCAAGAAGTTCACCAAGCAGATCGCCTTCAACGTCATCCCCCACATCGACGTCTTCATGGACGACGGCTTCACCAAGGAAGAGTGGAAGATGACCGTCGAGACCCAGAAGATCCTGGATCCGGCCATCCAGCTGGTCGCCACCTGCGTGCGCGTGCCGGTGATGGTGGGCCACTCGGAGTCGGTCAACATCGAGTTCACCGGCCCGCTGGACGAGGACGACGCCCGCGAGATCCTGCGCGACGCCGAAGGGATCGTGGTGGTCGATAAGCGCGAGAACGGCGGCTACATCACGCCGAAGGAAAGCCAGGGCGAGTTCCCGGTCTATGTGTCGCGCATCCGCAAGGACCCGACCGTCGAGCACGGCATCGCGCTTTGGTGCGTCGCAGACAACCTGCGCAAAGGCGCGGCCCTGAACGCCGTGCAGATCGCCCAGCTGCTGCACGACAAGGGCCTGATCAAGCAGAAGACCCTGGCCTAAGACGACTTCCCCCGTCGTCCTTCCGCCAGCGGAGGGACGACGGGACCGCCTTTCGGCGATACTTCGCACCCTTCAGCGACGCGGGCCCGCAAGATGTGGGCGGACGCCGGGATCCTTATCTGTCAGATCCCTCCGCGAAAGGTGCGGTCCATGCCTCCCAGTACCATCGGCAGTGCGAACAACGACGCGCGTTCGGCCTATCTTGCCGGCGTCGGCTGCTATCTGCTCTGGGGCTTTCTGCCCCTCTATTTCCATACCCTGTCGATCATGGGCGTCACCTCGTTCGAGATGATCGCCCACCGGACTCTGTGGTCGGTGATCTGGGCCGGCGGCCTCGTCCTGCTGGCCAGGCAGGGCGGCCAGGTGGCGCAGGTGCTGCGCCAGCCCAAGACGCTGGGCATACTGCTGCTGTCGACCCTGGCGATCTTCGGCAATTGGACGATCTATGTGCTGGCGGTGAACGCCGGCCGGGTGATCGAGGCCAGCCTCGGCTACTACATCAACCCCCTGATGAACATGGCGGCCGGCGCCCTGCTGTTCCGCGAGCGGATGAGCACCGAGGGCAAGGTCGCCATCGGACTTGCGGCCGTGGGCGTGGCCATCCAGACCATCGCGCTCGGCCACCTGCCGCTGGTGTCGCTGGGCCTGGCCTTGAGCTTCTGCATCTACGCCATCCTCAAGAAGCAGGTGAAGGCCGACGCCCAGACGGGCCTGTTCATCGAGTGCGCCTATCTGGCCATTCCCGGCCTGCTCTATGTCTGGCATCTGCAATCGACCGGGGCCGGCCACTTCGCCCAGGACGCTCGCACCGCGATCCTGCTGCTGGCCGCCGGCCCGGCCACCGTCGTGCCGCTGGCCCTGTTCGCCTGGTCGGCCCGCCGCCTGCCGCTGAGCGCCATGGGCTTCCTGCAGTTCATCGCCCCGACGCTGCAGTTCCTGCTGGGCGTGTTCCTCGGAGAAGCCTTCACGCCGCTGCGGGCGCTGTCGTTCGTGTTCATCTGGCTGGGCGTCGCCGCCTTCGCCTACGGCGCCTGGAAGCGCACGCGGATCGCCGCCGCCGCGAGCTGAACCGTAGGCGGCGAAAAGCGTTGGTCAATTTGTCGCACCGCCGCCGGCCCTTAAGCCGGCGGCAAGACGCTCTGCGTCAGGTATGCCGACAGACTTAATGCTGGGGGAAACCATGTCCGCGGAAACCATCACCACGCCCGATCTGGCCGCCGTGCTCGAGGCCCTGTCGGTCGAGATGTCGCTGGCCGCCGAGGCCTGCGGCCACCTGGACAGCGCCCTGGGCAAGATCCTCGAGAACACCCCGCCGGAATCGCGCCTGGCCGTGATGCAGGAACTGCACACGGTCGATCATCTGGCCCAGCACATCACCGCCATCACCGACTTCACCAGCAAGCTGGTGCAGGCCGCCCCGGACGGCGTGCCGCTGCCGGTGCAGGAGGCGCTGTCGACCATCACCCTGGGCGCGGTGGCCGAGCGCCTGCGCGGGCGGCTGGGGCTTTAAGGCCGCCCCTTCATCCGCTCACCCCCGCGAAGGCGGGGGCCCAAGCCGAGCTAGCGGCTCGTTCCAGACCCATCCGGACAAGCCGCTTGGATCCCCGCCTTCGCGGGGAAGATCGGTGAGTATGTCAGAGGCTCGCGTAGGCCGCCTTGATCAGGCTGACCGCGCGCGGATCGCCGATCAGTTCGTTGCCCTGGCGGTTCATCACGTAGGAGCCCGAGACCCCGGTCTTCGGATCGGCGAAGGCGCAGGAGCCGCCCCAGCCCGAATGGCCGAAGGCGTCGGCCGTGGGGCCATAGAAGAAGTTGGGCGTGTTGCGCATGAAGCCCGCGCCCCAGCTGATCTGGTAGGGCAGGACGAGATCCTGGCCGGCGATGCGCTCGGCGCGGGCCTTTTCCATCGTCTCGGGCGACAGGATCTTCACGCCGTCCAGCGTGCCGCCGCTGGCCAGGGCGCCCATCAGGCGGGCCAGGGAATGGGCGGTGGCGTGGCCGTTGGCCGAGGGGATCTCGGCCCGGCGCCATTCGCCGGTGCCGCGGCCGCCGGGCGCGGCCCACTTGGTCATGAAGGCGGCCTTCACCGCGTCGTTGATCTCGCCGAACTTCGGGAAGGCGGTCGGGCGCATCAGGTCGGCGCAGCGCGCATGCTCGCTGTCGGGCAGGCCGATCCAGATGTCCAGCTCCAGCGGCTGGGCCAGGTCCTCGCGCAGGGCCGTCCCCATGGTGCGGCCGTCGACCCGGCGGAAGATCTCGCCGGCCGTGAAGCCGAAGGTCACCGGGTGATAGCCGCTGGCCGAGCCGATCGGCCACAGCGGGGCCATGGCGGCGAGCTTGGCGGTCGTCGCCTGCCAGTCGAACCAGATGGCCGGATCGACCTCGTCGAGGAAACCCGACAGGCCGTCCTGGTGCGACATAACCTGTCCGACCGTGACGTCCTGCTTGCCGGCCTGGGCGAACTCCGGCCAGACCGAGGCGACGGTCTGGTCATAGGTCAGCTTGCCCTGGTCCACCAGGCGCGCGACCAGAAGGGCGGCGATCGCCTTGGTGGTCGAGAACAGCGGGGTCAGGGTGTCGGGCCCGAAGGCGACCTGATGCTTGCGGTCCGCATAGCCGGCCATCAGGTCGACCACGACCTCGCCGTCGACGGCCAGGGTGAAGCGCGCGCCAAGCTCGCCACCGCCCGGCGAGGCGGGGTCGAAATTGGCCTCGAAGGCTTCGTAGACCTGGGCGAACGGGGCGGGGCAAACGCCGGTGATGTCGAGGCTCATGAAGTTTCGTCTAGCCCGCCGGGCCGGGGTTTGTCATCCGAAGGACAGTGTAACGCGTAACCGGAGCCCGCCGATGAAGCCCGACGTCCTGCAGCTCAAGGCCCTGTCCCCGCAGCTCGAAGCCGGGCTGGAGGCGGCCTACACGGTCCACCGCCCCTATCGCGCCGCCGATCCGGACGCCCTGATCGACGAGGTCGCGGGCAGGGTGCGGGCCGTGGTCACCGGCGGCGACCTGGGCGTGCCGACCGAGCTATGGGAGCGCCTGCCGGCCTTGGAGATCGTGGCCGTGCACGGCGTCGGCCTCGACAAGGTCGACCTCGACGTCGCCGCGGCAAGGGGCGTGACCGTGACCACGACGCCGGGCGTGCTGACCCAGGACGTCGCCGAGTTGGCCATCGGGTTGTGGCTGTCGCTGTCGCGCCGGATGGTCACCGCCGACCGCTACGTGCGCGAAGGCCGTTGGCCCAAGGCCGAGCGCCTGCCCCTGGCGCGGCGGGCGACCGGGCGCACCGTCGGGATCCTGGGCCTGGGCCAGATCGGCAAGACGATCGCCGACATGGCCAAGCCGTTCGCGTCGAGCATCGCCTATCACAGCCGCCGGCCGGTCGAGGGCGTCCCCTACGCCTACCACGCCAGCCCGCTGGAACTCGCGCGGGCGGTCGACGTGTTGTTCCTGGTCACACCGGGCGACGCCGGCCCGCTGGTCGACGCGGACGTGCTGGCGGCGCTGGGCCCGGACGGCCTGCTGATCAATGTGGCGCGCGGCTCGGTGGTCGACGAGGCGGCCCTGGTCGCGGCCCTGGCCGACGGGACGATCGCCGGCGCGGGCCTGGACGTGTTCGAGGACGAGCCGAACGTGCCGGCGGCGTTGCTGGCGATGGACAACGTCGTGCTGCAACCGCACCGGGGCAGCGCCACGGAAGAAGCCCGCGCGGCGATGGCGGCGCTGGTGCTGGAGAATTTGGAGCGGCATTTCGCGGGCTGACCGGCCGCTTCCCTCCCCTTCCACTTCACTCCAAAAATCGCCTTCCTGGGCCTTGTGCCCAGGATCCATCGTTCAGCGGCTCAGACCTTTGCAGCATGGGACAAGGTCTGAGCCGCCGCCGGCATGGGCCCTCGCCACAAGGGCGAGGGAGGCGATCTTTTTGCGATTTCGCGCCCTGCCAAATGGGAGCAAGGACCGCCCCTAAGCCAGCCGCTCGATCCGCACGGTCGGCGAGGTCTGCTTGATGCGAGCGGCCATGGCCACGATCGGCAGCTCCGGCGCGTTCCAGATGTTGGCGGCGGTGACGGTTTCGGCGACGCCGCCGACGGCGCGGGCCAGGCCGTAGGACAGGGTCTGGCCTTCCAGGATCGAGGCGGCGAACAGGGCGGTCAGCAGGTCGCCGGTGCCGCTGGGCGAGCGCTCGGCCTTGGCGTGGGCGGCCAGCCAGCCCTCCTTGCGGTCGGCATAGACGACGCCGATCTCGCCGCCGCGCTGCACCGACGAGACGATCACCGGCTTGTTCAGCAGGCGGGCGGCGCGCACGGCCCCGGCCGGATCGCGCACCTCGGCCCCGGTCAGGCGTTGCAGTTCCCAGGCGTTGGGGGCGACGAAGTCGGCGCGCGGGATCAGGTCGGCGGCGATGGCGTCGGCGACCTCGGCCGGCACGTAGAGGCCCTTGCCGGCGTCGCCCATGGTCGGATCGACGATGATGGTCGGCTTGCGGCCCGAGGACCCGTCGCGCGGGGCGGCCCGCACGGCGTCGATGGCCCGGGCGGCTGCGCGCACCTGGGCGGCGCTGGCGAAATAGCCGGTGATGACGATGTCGGTCAGGCCGAACAGGCCGTTGGCCTCCAGCCCGTCGAGCATGCCCTCGACCACCTCGATCGGCACCGGCGCGCCGCCGGGAACGCCCCAGCCGGGATGGCGGCCGAACAGCACGGTCGGCACGACCATGGTGTCGATGCGGAACTGGGTCAGGGCCGCGGCCTGGGCGGTGGCGCCGACCTGGCTGCCGGCGACATGGCTGGAAATGAGAAGCGCGAGCGGCATGGGCAAAGCGATTAGCCGAGCCTGCGGAACTTGAACAGGGCGTCACGACGGCAAAACCGAGGCCGCCGTCTCGCTGCCGCCTCAGCAACAAAAAAGCCCGCTCCGAAGAGCGGGCTTTCCCGTGAAACGCCTGTCGGCGGATCGCTTAGTAGCGGTAGTGGTCCGGCTTGAACGGGCCGGCTTCCGGCACGCCGATGTAGTCGGCCTGGTCCTTGCTCAGCGTCGAGAGCTTGGCGCCCAGCTTCTCCAGGTGGAGGAAGGCGACCTTCTCGTCGAGGTGCTTGGGCAGGGTGTAGACCTCGTTCTTGTACGCGGCCTTGTTGGTCCACAGTTCGATCTGGGCCAGGGTCTGGTTGGTGAACGAGGCCGACATCACGAACGAGGGGTGGCCCGTGGCGTTGCCCAGGTTCACCAGGCGGCCTTCCGACAGCAGGATGATCTTCTTGCCGTCCGGGAATTCCACGTGGTGGACCTGCGGCTTGATCTCGTCCCACTTGAAGTTCTTCAGGCCGGCGACCTGAATTTCCGAGTCGAAGTGGCCGATGTTGCAGACGATGGCGTTGTTCTTCATCTGCCGCATGTGGTCGACGGTGATGACGTCCTTGTTGCCGGTCGCCGTCACGTAGATGTCGGCCTTGCCGGCGACGTCGTCCAGCGTCTGGACTTCGTAGCCTTCCATCGCCGCCTGCAGGGCGCAGATCGGGTCGATTTCGGTGACGATCACGCGGGCGCCGCCCTGACGGAGCGAAGCGGCCGAGCCCTTGCCCACGTCGCCGTAGCCGCAGACCACCGCGACCTTGCCCGACAGCATGACGTCGGTGCCGCGACGGATGGCGTCGACCAGCGATTCACGGCAGCCGTACAGGTTGTCGAACTTCGACTTGGTGACGCTGTCGTTGACGTTGATGGCCGGGAACGGCAGGTCGCCCTTCTGAGCCATCTGGTACAGACGGTGCACGCCCGTGGTGGTTTCTTCCGACACGCCGCCGATGGCGTCGCGGATGGCCGAGTAGAAGCCCGGCTTTTCGGCCAGGTAGCGCTTCATGACGGTGTAGAGCGCTTCTTCTTCTTCGTTCTGCGGGTTGTTCAGGATCGACGGATCCTTTTCGGCCTTCGGGCCGAGCACGCACAGCAGGGTGGCGTCGCCGCCGTCGTCGAGGATCAGGTTCGGGTAGCCGCCGTCGTGCCACTCGAAGATCTTGTGGGCGTATTCCCAGTACTCGACCAGGTTCTCACCCTTGAAGGCGAAGACCGGGATGCCGGCGGCGGCGATGGCGGCGGCGGCGTGGTCCTGGGTCGAGAAGATGTTGCACGAGGCCCAGCGGACTTCGGCGCCGAGAGCCGTCAGGGTCTCGATCAGAACGCCGGTCTGGATGGTCATGTGCAGGCTGCCGGCGATGCGGGCGCCCTTCAGGATCTGCTGCGGGCCGTACTCGGCGCGCGTGGCCATCAGGCCCGGCATTTCGGTCTCGGCGATCGCGAGTTCCTTGCGGCCGAAGTCGGCGAGCGAGATGTCCTTGACGATGTAGTCAGCCACGTTTCGGCTCCTGATGGGGGTGTCTTGTGCGCTCTATAGCGCGCGGCGGCGACACTGGCAAACTGACATAAAGATTTCCTTATGTCCGCGAAGGGCGCGAATACCCGCGACGGGAGAACTGGCGTGACCCTTGCGGTCCGCAGCGGCTCTAGTGCCAATGTGGGATGTGGGGGATTTTCAACATGCGTTCGCCGAGCCGGCCTTTCTTCAAGGCCTACGAAGTCGTGGCCATCGTGGCCTTCGTGATCGTCGCCGCCGTGATCGGCAGCCTGAAACTGGTCTACTGAAACCGGCCTCATAGGCCCGGCAGGGAACGGAACGCCGTTCGCCGCGCGTTGTATGCGGATGCCGGAAGGTTCCGTTTCGACACCGCCGCCGCCGACCAGCCCCGGGCGCAAGCCCGGGAGCCGCTGGCGCGCCCTGCCGCGATCGGCCCGCTGGGGCATCGGCGGCGCCCTGCTGATCCTGGCGGCGATCGTCGCCTTCTTCGTCTGGTTCGACTGGAACATGCTGCGCGGCCCCGTCGGCCGCTTCGCCTCGGCCCAACTGAAGCGCGAGGTGCGCATTGAGGGCGACCTGCGCGTCCACCCCTGGTCGTTCTCGCCCAAGGCCGAGGCCTACGGCCTGTTCGTCGGCCAGCCCGACTGGGCGCCCAAGACCGGTCCCCAGGCCGGCCACATGGCCCGCGCCGACCGCGTGGCGGTGCAGATCAAGCTGCTGCCGCTGCTGAAGGGCGACGTCATCCTGCCGCTGCTGGCGGTCGACCGCCCCGACGTGCGCCTGCTGCGTGAGGCCTCGGGCCGCGCCAACTGGACCTTCGGCGACCCGAACAAGAAGCGCACCAAGCCGCTGAAGCTGCCGGCCATCCAGCACTTCGTGATCAACGAGGGCGCGCTGCGGGTCGAGGACAAGGGCCGCGACGTGCTGTTCGTCGGCACGGTCAGCTCCAACGAACACGCCAGCGGCGACGGCAAGGGCCGCTTCGTGCTGGAGGGCAAGGGCCAGTACAACCGCTCGCCGTTCCTGGCGCGGGTGACCGGCGGACCCCTGCTGAACATCTCGCCCAACCGGCCCTACCCGTTCGACGCCCGGGTCAGCGCCGGTCCGACCCGGATCCTGGCCGAGGGCTCGATCACCAAGCCGTTCGACCTGGGCCGGTTCGAAAGCAACCTGACGGTGGCCGGCAGCGACCTCAACCGGCTCTACGGCCTGACCGGCCTGACCCTGCCCAACACCCCGCCCTACCGGATCAGCGGCCACCTGGTGCGCAAGGGCGGCCGGTTCGACTTCGAGAAGTTCTCGGGCCGCATCGGCGACAGCGACGTCAACGGCGACCTCTTTGTGCTGGTCGACCGCGAGCGGCCCTACCTCGAGGCCGACCTCCGTTCGAAGCGCCTCGACTTCGACGACCTGGGCAGCCTGGTCGGCGCCGCCCCGGCCACGGGTCGCGGTGAGACCGCCTCGGCCGGCCAGAAGGTCGAGGCCGGCCAGCGCGAGGCCACCGGACGCCTGCTGCCCGACGCCACCCTGCAGACCGATCGCGTGCGGGCCATGGACGCCAAGGTCACCTACCGCGCCCTGGCGGTGAACGCCCCTAACCTGCCCTTGCAGAAGGTTCGCCTCGACCTGACGCTGGACAAGGGCGTGCTCGACATGAACCCGATCGCCTTCACCTTCTCGCGTGGCGACCTGGCCGGCCGCGTGAAGCTGGACGCCCGGCCGAACACGCCCGTCACCGACCTTGATCTGCGCCTGACCAACGCCAAGCTGGAGGACTTCATCCCGCTGAAGACCGCGGGCAAGCCGGCCATAGAAGGCGGCATCGTGGCCCGGGCCAAGCTGCGCGGCGTCGGTAACTCGGTGCACCGCGCCGCCGCCTCGTCGAACGGCACGGTGACCCTGGTCGCGCCCAAGGGCCAGGTGCGCCAGGCCTTCGCCGAGCTCTTGGGCGTCAACGCCTCCAAGGGCCTGCTGATGCTGCTGTCGAAGGATACGAAGGAAACCAGCCTGCGCTGCGCCGTGGCCAGCTTCGACGTGAAGGACGGCGTCATGCGCACCGACAAGATCATCGCCGACACCGGCGTGGTCCTGGCCAAGGGCGAGGGCACGATCAACCTGAAGACCGAGCGCCTGGACCTGCGCATCGAGGGCGACAGCAAGAAGCCGCGCCTGGTGCGGCTGTTCATCCCGATCGAGATCAAGGGGCCGCTGGGCAAGCCGGACATCGACCTCCAGCCCGGCGGCGCCATCGCCCAGGGCGGGGTGGCTGCGGCGCTGGGCTCGCTGCTAAGCCCCCTGGCGGCGATCCTGCCGTTCGTCACCCCCGGGCTGGAGAAGGACGCCGACTGCGCCGGCCTGGTCGCCTCCGCCCGCGGCGACGGCGTGGCGGTGCGCACCACCCAGACGACCCAGGCCAAGCCGAAGAAGGGCGAGTAGCCTTCACCAGAAGGGCTTGAGATCCTTGAGCTCGGCCAGGGCCGCCCTGGCCTCGGCCATCAGCCTGTCGGTCGTCTCGGGTGCGGCCGACAGGGCGCCGGCCGCATAGGCCGCCTGGGGATCGCCGTCGGCCAGGGCCGCCTGGCGGGCCAGGGCCGCGCCGTGGGCCTGGTCGTTGAGGCCGCCCAGGACGTCCTGCAGATCGCGCGTGGCGGCCGACCACCGCTCCAGCCGCTTGAGATGATCCGGAAACAGCGGGGCCAGGGCGTCGATGGCGTAGCGCAGACCTTTGCCGCGGATGCGCAGGCGGTGACGCTGGTCGGCGTCCAGCCCGTCCAGATGCTTGCCCCGCGCCAGGACATCCCGGGACAGCTTTTTCAGCCGGCCGGCGGCGAAGGCCCTGGCCGGCGCCCCCCGATCCTCGACCCGCTCGGGATCGGACAGCCAGTCGCCGGCCTCCAGCCAGGCGGCGATATCGAGCGCCAGCGGACCGAAGCGCTCGGGCGCGGCGGCCTCCAGGGCGCGGGCGTAGGCGACCTGCTGGGCGTCGACCAGCGCCTTGCCCAGAGCGGCGAGGCCTTCGACCGGCTGCGGATCGGCCTCGACGGCGGGACGCCAGGCGCCGGCGATGTAGACGTCCAGGTCGCGGGCCGGGCCCAGGGCGTCGGCCAGGGCCTTCACCGCGTCCGAGGCGGGCGCCGCCGCCAGCTTGCCGGTGACGGGACGGAAGAGCTTGAACAGGGCGCGCAGCCGGCGAGCGGCGACGCGTAGATCGTGCACCGCCTCGGGTCCCGGCAACTCGACCAGAGCCTCGGCCGCGACGCACAGACGGCCCAGCGCGGTGTTGCCCAGGGCCTGGAAGGCCTCGGCGGCGGTCATGTCGCGAGTCAGGACGGCGGCTTCGCGGCGGGCGCCGGGCGCTTCGCCCAGGGCCAGGGCATAGCCGCGCTCGGCCTTGCTGACGAGCGACAGGCGCAGCGGCGCATGGGCCATCAGGTCGCGCGCCAGGTCGAACAGGGCGGCCGGCTCTCCGGTCTTCAGCTCCAGCTCCAGCTCATTGACCGCGGCGCGGTCGGTTCCAGCCTGAAGCTCGCCGCGATCGAGCGCGGCCTCGATCACCGCCCCGGCGTGCTCGACGAGGCGCAGGGTGCGCTCGACCTTGGCGGCGAACACCGGGGCCAGGACGTCGCCGTTGACGATGCGGCCAGCCGGGGTCTGGTCCAGCAGGTCTCGGTCGGGACCGGGGCCCGAGACGGGCGCCTCCCACTCGCCGCGGGCGAAGACGCCGCCGGCCGAGGCCGATTTCAGGGTCTGCTTGCGGCCGCCGTCGCCGTCGCGCACCCGCAGGCCGAAGCCCGCCCGGCGCAGCGCGTGGTCGGCGGTGTCGTAATAGGTGGCGTCGAGCCGGCGCACCGCGCCATCCGCGCCCAGCCGGGCCAGGATCGCGTCGGAAGCCTCCGGGGCGATCAGGAACTTCAGTTCGATTTCGCGATCCATGATCCGACTATAACCACCTTGCAGGCGTTTGACTTCCGCAACGCAACAACGCGCGGATGCGCGGGCCGTCTTGCCATTCGGATCGCCCAAGTTCAAACCTGCCCGCCATGACGCCGATCAATATCTCCGCACAGCCCCGCCACGACTGGACCCTTCAGGAAGTCGAGGCGCTGTTCGCCCTGCCGTTCATGGAGCTGGCGTTCGAAGCCGCGCGCGTGCACCGCGCCTGGTTCGACCCCTCCGAGATGCAGCTGTCGCAGCTGCTGTCGGTCAAGACCGGCGGCTGTGCCGAAAACTGCGGCTATTGCAGCCAGAGCGCCCACTTCAAGACCGGCCTGAAGGCCGAGAAGCTGATGGAGCCGGCCGTGGTCATCGCCAAGGCCCGCGCCGCCCGCGACGGCGGCGCCCAGCGCTTCTGCATGGGCGCGGCCTGGCGCGAGCTGAAGGACCGCGATCTGCCCAAGCTGGCCGAGATGATCGGCGGGGTGAAGGCGCTGGGCATGGAGACATGCGCCACCCTGGGCATGCTGACCGCCGAGCAGGCCAAGCAGCTGAAGGACGCCGGTCTCGACTACTACAACCACAACCTCGACACCGGCCCCGACTACTACAAGGACGTGGTGACGACCCGCACCTATCAGGAGCGCCTCGACACCCTGGCCTATGTGCGCGACGCGGGCATGAGCACCTGCTGCGGCGGCATCGTCGGCATGGGCGAGACCCGCCGCGACCGCGCCGGCCTGCTGCACCAGCTGGCCACCCTGCCCGCCCACCCCGACAGCCTGCCGATCAACGGCCTGGTGCCGATCAGCGGCACGCCGCTGGGCGACCAGATCCTGGCGGAAGGCGAGAAGGCCATCGACTCCATCGAGTTCGTGCGCACCATCGCGGTCGCCCGCATCGTCTGCCCGAAAGCCATGGTCCGCCTGTCGGCCGGCCGCGAGGGCATGAACCGCGAGCTGCAGGCCCTGTGCTTCCTGGCCGGCGCCAACTCGATCTTCGTCGGCGGCAAGCTCCTGACCACGCCGCTGCCCGACATGGACGACGACAGCCGCCTGTTCCACGACCTGGACCTCAAGCCGATGGTCATGGTGAAGGCCGAGGTGGCCGCGGAAGCCGTTCCGGCGGAGTAGGCCTGCGCTCCCCTCTTCCGTAAAATCCCCGCGAAAGCGGGGACCCAGGGTTTTTCGGCTCCGCCGGCAGGTCAGCCCCGGCTCCAAGTCCACCAATTCCGCCTTCCTCGCCCTTGTGGCGAGGATCCCGGGTTCAGCCTGTTCAGACCTTTCGAAATCTGTCCGGATCTGAGCAGCGGCCGGCATGGACCCTCGCCACAAGGGCGAGGGAGGCGGTGAGGTTTGCGAGAGCGGTTAGGGGAGAGCGACCAGGCGCCCCGAAGCTCTTGCCCTTTCTGGACGAAATTTAATGAAGGCGGCCCCGGCGCTCGCTTGTCCCGGATGCCCCGCAACCTATGGTGCGGGGCATCTTCGCGTTATGCGAAAACCTATTCGGGGCTCTTCATGAAGCTGTTCGCCTCCGCCGCCGTCGCGGCGTTGCTCCTCGCCAACCCAATGCTCGCGCAAGCCGCGCCCAAGCCGGCGGCCAAGGTCACCGGCCAGCTGGCCCAACTGCCCGCCGTCGACATTCCCTATACGAAGTTCACCCTGGCCAACGGCCTGACCGTGATCGTGCACGAGGACCACAAGGCCCCGATCGTGGCGGTCAATGTCTGGTACCACGTCGGCTCCAAGAACGAGCCCAAGGGCCGCACCGGCTTCGCGCACCTCTTCGAACACCTGATGTTCAACGGCTCGGAGAACTTCAACGACGACTGGTTCAAGGCGCTGGAGAAGCTCGGCGCCACCGACATGAACGGCACGACGAACGAAGACCGCACCAACTACTTCCAGAACGTGCCGACCGCGGCCCTGGACCAGGTGCTGTGGCTCGAGAGCGATCGCATGGGCCACCTCGTCGGCGCCATCGACAAGGCCAAGCTCGACGAGCAGCGCGGCGTCGTCCAGAACGAGAAGCGCCAGGGCCAGAACCAGCCCTACGGCCAGGTCTGGGACGTCGTCACCGCCAGCACCTACGACGCCGACCACCCCTACGGCCACACGGTCATCGGCGAGATGGAAGACCTGGACGCCGCCTCGCTGGACGACGTGAAGGACTGGTTCAAGAAATACTATGGCCCGGCCAACGCCGTGCTGGTGCTGGCTGGCGACATCACCCCGGCCGAGGCCAAGGCGAAGGTCGAGAAGTACTTCGGTGACATTCCCTCGGGCCCGCCGGTCATGCGCCAGAAGGCCTGGGTGGCCAAGCGCACGGGCAGCCAGCGCGCCGAGATGCAGGACCGCGTGCCGCAGTCGCGCATCTACAAGATCTGGAACATCCCGCAGTACGGCACGGCCGAGTCCGACTACCTGGCCCTGCTGGGCGACGTGCTGGTCTCGGACAAGACCTCGCGCCTTTACCAGCGCCTGGTCTACACCGACCAGATCGCCACCAATGTCGGCGCCGGCGTCTCCGACAGCGAGATCGGCAGCCAGTTCGTCGTCACCCTGACCGTCAAGCCGGGCGGCGACGTGGCGGCGGTCGAGAAGGCTTTCGACGAGGAATTCCAGCGCCTGCTGCGCGACGGCCCCACGCCCGAGGAAGTGGCCAAGGTCCGCACCCTGACCCTGTCGAACTTCGTGCGCGGGGTCGAGCGGATCGGCGGCTTCGGCGGCAAGTCCGACATCCTGGCCGAGAGCCAGGTGTTCCTGGGCTCGCCCGACGCCTACAAGACCAGCCTCGAGCGCGTGCGCACCGCCACGGCGGCCCAGTTGCAGGCGGCCGGCAAGGCCTGGCTGACCGACGGCGACTTCACCCTGACGGTGACGCCGTTCCCGACCTACACGACCACGGCCGGCGCCGACCGCAAGACCATGCCCGAGGCCGGTCCGACCAAGGCTCCCGCCTTCGTCAAGCTCGAGCGCGCCACCCTGTCGAACGGCGTCAAGGTGATCCTGGCCGAGCGCCACGAGACCCCGCAGATCCGCATGGGCATGCTGTTCGACGCCGGCGTCGCCGCCAGCGCCGGCGACAAGGCGGGCCTGACCAGCATCACCACCAGCATGCTGACCGAGGGCACCAAGAACCGTGACGGCCTGACCATCAGCCGCGAACTGGCCCAGCTGGGCGCGGGCATCGGCTCAGGCAGCGGCCAGGACTTCACCCAGGTCTCGCTCAACACCCTGACCACGACCCTGGATCCGGCGCTCGCGATCTATGCCGACGTGCTGAAGAACCCGGCCTTCAAGCCCGAGGACCTCGACCGCCTGAAGAAGCAGGCCATCGCCAGCGTGCAGCAGGCCAAGCAGAACCCGCAGGCCATGTCGAGCCGCATCCTGCCGGTGCTGACCTATGGCGCCGGCTCGCCGTACGGCCAGCTGACCACCGAGGCCTCGGTCGCCTCGATCAGCCGCGACGACCTCGTGCGCTTCCAGACCACCTGGCTGCAGCCCAAGGGCGCGACCCTGGTGGTGGTCGGCGACACCACCATGCAGACCCTGCTGCCGAAGCTGGAAGCCCAGCTGGGCGGCTGGACGGGCGCCCCGACCAAGACCAAGGCCCCGGTCCAGGCCCTGCCGAGCAAGGCGGCCGTCTATCTGATCGACAAGCCCGGCGCCCAGCAGTCGGTGATCGCCGCCGGCAACCTGCTGCCCCCGCGCGACCCGAACGACCAGGCGGCGATCGACGCGTTCAACACCCTGTTCGGCGGCGACTTCGTCTCGCGCCTGAACATGAACCTGCGCGAGGACAAGCACTGGTCTTACGGCGCCTTCTCGGGCGTTCGCGACGCCCGCGGCTCGCGCCTGTTCCTGATCCGCGCGCCCGTGCAGACCGACAAGACCGCCGAGTCGTTCACCGAGGCGCGCAAGGAGCTGACCGACATCATCGGCCCGCGCCCGGTCACCCCGGCCGAGCTGGCCAAGGCCCAGAACAGCCTGACCCTGTCGATGCCCGGCAACTGGGAAACCGGCGAGGCCGTGGCCGACTCCATCGGCGAACTGGTCAATTACGGCCTGCCCGACAGCTATTTCGACGAGTATCCGGCCGACGTGCGGGCGGTGAGCGTCGAAAGCGCCACGGCGGCCGCCAAGAAGGTGATCAAGCCGAACGAGCTGGTCTGGGTGATCGTCGGCGACCGCGCCGTGATCGAACCCAAGCTGAAGGCCCTGAAGCTCGATATCCAGGTGATCGACGCCGACGGCAAGCCGGTCCAGTAGGACCCATCGGAGCGACTGATGCGAAGGGCGGTCCTGACGGGCCGCCCTTTTCATTTGTGGATAGGGGCGGGCGCCGCGATAAGCCGCCAGACAGTCCGACCAGGAGACGCGCCGTGCAGCAGCCGACCGAGATCATCGTCCTCAGCGACGGCCCGGCCAACGTCATCGAGGGGGTCTGGCCCGACCGCACGATCGGCCAGGTCACCCGCGCCGAACTGCACGCCTTCCGCGTCGAGGCCCCCAAGGGCCGGGTGCTGGTCTGCGCTGGCGGCGGCTATCTGCGGCTGATGCACGACCGTGAAGGCGTCGAAGCGGCGCTGTGGCTGAACGATCAGGGCTACGACGCCTATGTGCTGGCCCATCGCCTGCCGGGCGCCGCGGCCCCCGAAGGCGTCTGGCCCTTCGACATCGCCCTGACCGACGGCCTCTCGGCCCTGGAAAAGATCCCCACCGACTTGCCGCGCTTCGTGCTGGGGCTGTCGTCGGGCGGCCATCTGGCCGGGACCCTGGCCTGCCAGAAGGCTGCGGACCTTGCCGGCGTGCTGATCACCTACGCCCCGATCAACGCCAACCACCGCGACTACAAGGCGCCGGCCGGCAAGCCCGACTATCCGCCGGCGGAAAAGCAGGCCTTCTACGACGCCTGGCCGATCGGTATCGCCGCGCAGCCGCACGGCGTGCCCGCCTGCCCGGTGTTCCTGGCCTACGCGCTGCTGGACGAGGTGGTGCCGGTCGAGCACGCGCTGAACTTCATCAAGACCGCCCGCGACCTGAAGCTGGATCTGGACGCCCACGTCTTCGGCCAGGCCCCGCACGGCTTCGCCCTGCGCGAACTGGCGGGCACGCACGGCTCGTGGCCCGAACTGGCGGCGCGGTGGATGGCGGCGAAGGTGGGGTAGAGGGAAAGCTCCGCTCGCCCCACAACTGCTTTCCTGGGCCTCGTGCCCAGGATCCATGGTTCAGCTGCTCAGACCTTTTCAGGACGGCTTAGGTCTGAGCGGGAGCCGGCATGGGCCCTCGCCACAAGGGCGAGGGAAGCGTTCTAGATTTGCGGTGGGAGCTTAAAGCCCTATCGCTCCTCGTCGAAGCGGTTGCCGACCAGTTCGACCAGGGCGTCGACGGCGGCTTCGGCCTCGGGGCCTTCAGCGGCGATGTCGATGGTCGAGCCGATGCCGGCGGCCAGCATCATCAGGCCCATGATCGAACGGGCGTCGACGCTGGAGCCCTCGCGGGCGACGGTGACCTCGGCGTCGAAGCCCGAGGCCAGCTTGACGAACTTGGCCGACGCCCGGGCGTGCAGCCCGCGCTCGTTGATGATCTCGACCGTGGCCGCCGCCGTCCTGCTCATTTTTCTCCCGCCAGCACGTAGGAGGCCACGGAGATGTACTTGCGTCCAGCCTCCTGGGCGTGGGCCACGCAGGCGTCCAGGTCGTCGCGGGTGCGCACGCTGGCCAGCTTGATCAGCATCGGCAGGTTCAGACCGGCGATGACCTCGGCCTTGGTCTGCTCCATCACCGAGATGGCCAGGTTGCTGGGCGTGCCGCCGAACATGTCGGTCAGCAGGATGACCCCGGCGCCGTCGTCGACGGCGGCGCAGGCCTTCAGAATGTCCGACCGGCGACGCTCCATGTCGTCTTCCGGCCCGATGCAGATGGCCTTCACCGCGGTCTGCGGCCCCACCACATGCTCCATGGCGGAAACGAATTCCTCCGCCAAACGCCCGTGCGTGACGATCACGAGCCCGATCATGCCTGGTCTCTCAAACGGGATCCCCTTCGCCCGATACGGCAGGGAGGCGCCGCGCGGGCCGCCTTGATACGCTTGTTAGGGAGCGACTCCAAGATGCTCCAGCATCCTGGCGATCTTCGCGGGCGCGGCGGGCTCGAACGGCCACAGCTCGAAAGCCGGCAAATCCAACCCCAGAAGGCGTTCGGTGCGGGTCGAGGGCAGGCGCTCGACATTGGCCGGATCGTCGACGCAGCGCACCAGCAGGGCGATTTCGGCCAGCGGCAGGGCCGGTTCGGGCGCGATCCCGAAGCCGCGAACCTCCAGAAGCCCCTTCAGCGGATCGGGCGCCCGGCCGTAGAGCCGCCCCTCCGAGACGAAGGTCACCACCCGGTCGTCGGCCACCAGCCGGAAACCGGCCTCCAGCGCCCGCAGGGCCAGGTCGCTCTTGCCCGCGCCCGAAGCGCCCTCGATCAGCACCCCGCGCCACAGGCCGCCGACCCGCCGGGCCACCAGGCCGGCATGGCGGATCATTCGCGCCCGCCATGGTGATGATGGTGGCCGTCGCGGCCGTGATGGCCGTGGGCGTGACCATCGCGGTGCTCGGGCAGCTCGACCACGAAGCGCGCGCCGATCACCTTGCCGGCCTCGTCCTGGCGGTTCTCGGCATGGATCCGGCCGCCGTGGGCCTCGACGATCTGGCGGGCGATCGACAGACCAAGGCCCGAATTGCCGCCGAACGCCCGGCCCTTGGGCCGCGAGGTGTAGAAGCGCTCGAAGATGGTTTCGAGGTTGTCGGGCGGAATGCCCGGGCCGTCGTCCTCGACCGTGGCGACCAGGCGGCCGTTCTGGCGGACCAGCCCGACCCGCACCTCGCCGTCGCCGGCGCTGAACGAGCGGGCGTTGTCGATCAGGTTGCGGAACACCTGGCTGACCGGGATCTCGCGGGCCATGACCCGCGAGGTCCCCGAAGGCGCGCCGACCAGACGCACGCGGACGCTGAACGGCGGCTCCTCGCCGCGCACCTGGGCCTCGTAGATCGAGACGGCCTCAGTCAGCAAGCGAGCCAGATCGATGGCCTTGGGCAGTTCGCGCGACAGCTCGGCGTCGAGGCGCGAGGCGTTCGAGATGTCGGTCACCAGCCGGTCCAGGCGCCCGACGTCCTGCTGCAGTATGCCCAGCAGGCGCTGACGGGCCTTGGCCTCGGTGACCAGGTCGAGGGTCTCGATGGCCGAGCGGATCGAGGTCAGCGGGTTCTTGATCTCGTGGGCCACGTCGGCGGCGAAGCGCTCGATGGCGCCCATCCGCTCGGACAGGGCCTCGGTCATTTCCTCCAGCGAGCGCGACAGGTCGCCGATCTCGTCGTTGCGGCGCGAAATGTCAGGCAGGCTGATGGCCCGCGCGCCTTCGAGGCGCACATGGTCGGCCGCCCGGGCCATGCGCAGCACCGGCTGAGCCACCAGGCGGTGCAGCAGCAGGCTGGAGATCAGCACCGCGCCCACGGCCACCAGCACGAAGGGCAGCAGCGCCTTGCGCTCGGCGCCGATGATCTCGTCGACGTCGCCGGCCTCGACGGTCAGCACCCCCAGCACGGCGCGGACGTGCTGGATCGGGATCGACACCGACACCACCCGCTCGCCGTTCTCGGCCAGGCGCACCTGCTTGACGGTCTCGCCCATGCGGGCGCGTTCGATCTCCTGCTCGAACTCGGCCTTGGCGCGCTCCAGGGCGCGGGGCTTGGCGTCCTTGTCCTGCAAGGAGAGGCGGAAGCCGTTGTCGCCCGACTTGCGGGCCGGCGGCAGCACCTTCCACTCGACCCGGTCCTCGACCAGGTAGGAATCGGCCAGCAGCCGGCCTTCGCCGTCATAGAGGCGGGCGCGCTGCGAATGGCCGCTGAAGAACGACTGCAGGATGTCGTTGGCCGCCGCCACGTCGAGCATCGGCTCGGGCTCGCCCTGCGTGGCGGCCCGCTCGATGATGTTGGCGATCAGCTCGCCCTGGGTGCTGAGGCTGTCGATGCGGGCGTTGATCAAGCCGCTGCGCAGCTCGTTGAGCACCAGGGCCCCGACCACCAGGATGGCCAGGGCCAGCAGGTTCAGGCCGACGATCAGCCGGCCCAGCCGCGAGGCGCGCGGCCAGGTCAGCCGACGACGGTCGCGCGGCTCCGGATCCGATCCCGGCTCAGGCTTCGCGGTAGCGGTAGCCGACGCCATACAGGGTTTCGATGGAATCGAACTCGGGGTCCACCTGACGGAACTTCTTGCGCATCCGCTTGATGTGGCTGTCGATCGTGCGGTCGTCGACATAGACCTGATCGTCGTAGGCGGCGTCCATCAGGTTGTCGCGGCTCTTCACGAAGCCGGGACGCTGGGCCAGCGATTGCAGCAGCAGGAACTCGGTGACCGTCAGGCGCACCGGCCGGCCGTCCCACAGGCTGTCGTGGCGGGCCGGATCGAGCGTCAGCTTGCCCCGCTTCATGACCTTGGAGCCCGCGGCGCCAGCGGCGCCCGGCGCGGCCGGATCCTCTTCCTCGGGACGGGCGCGACGCAGGACGGCTTTGACGCGTTCGAGCAGCAGGCGCTGGCTGAACGGCTTGTGCATGTAGTCGTCGGCCCCGAGGTTGAAGCCGAGAATCTCGTCGATCTCGTCGTCCTTCGAGGTCAGCATGATGACCGGCGTCTCGGAAGACTGGCGCAGGCGGCGCAGCACTTCCATGCCGTCCATGCGCGGCATCTTGACGTCGAGGATCACGAGGTCCGGCGGATTGCTCTCCACCGCCTCGAGACCCGAGACGCCGTCGTAATAGGCCTTCACCGTGTGGCCGTGGCTCTCCAGGGCCAGGGAGACCGAAGCGACGATGTTCTCGTCGTCGTCGATGAGCGTGATCTCGGCCAAGCCGTCTAATCCTCCGAATACCTTGCGGTCGATCCTACCGACCACCGCGCTCCGCTACAACGCATGGAGCGGCCAAGCTTTCCATCCGGTGTTGTCAAACTCTATTGCGGCCGGGGCGTGGCGGGCTTGGACACAGTTGCGGCGCCGACGCCGAACGGTGATTTGCGCCCCTCAACCTCGCCTTAAGGTCTCGCAAGTCATAGTCACGGTCCAGGAGCCCCATAAAGCCCATGAGCGACCAGGTCCATTACGAGCTATTCGTGCGCCGCAAGGCCGGCGCGCAATGGACTCTGGACATGGCCACCGAGATTCGCAGCCACGCCCTGGCCCAGGCCGAGGAAGTGCTGAACTCGGGGCGCGCCGTCGCCGTGCGGGTCTCGAAAGAGACCCTGGACCCCGAAACCCGCGAATATCGCTCCATCTCGATCTTCACCAAGGGCATGGTCGACGGCGGCAAGCCGAAGAAGCCGGTGGAAGAGATGGAGCCGCTGTGCGTGCAGCCGGCCGACCTCTACACCGCCCACGCCCGCGACCGTATCGGCCGCCTGCTGGAAAGCTGGCTGCAGCGCCACAAGGCCACGCCGTTCGAGCTACTGCACCGCCCTGACCTCGTCGAGAAGCTGGAAGCGTCCGGCACCGACCTGCAGCACGCCCTGCAGAAGATCGCCATTCCCGAGGCCGAGGCCCGGGGCATGTCGGTCCACGAGCTGATCCGCAACTTCCAGGGCCTGGTCGAGCGCTCGGTCGCCAACCTGATGAAGGCCTTCAAGAAGGGCCAGCTGCCGGATCTCGACAAGGAAGGCTTTGCGAAAGCCGCCGAGCGCCTGGCCGCCGATCCCGACCGCGCCTTCCTGCTGGGGGCCGGCGTCGCCGCCTCGATCGCCCCGGCCAAGGACTGGAGCGAGAAGATCGCCCGCCTGCTCGACCTGGCCGACGCCGCGCCGGCCGAGCCCAAGGCCCGCGCCGCCGCCCTGGCCGCCATCGAAACGCCCCTGGCCGAGATCATCGGCTCCAAGGCCGGCATGGCCGACCTGCTCGACACCGCCGACGACCTGGGCTCGACCCTGGCCGCCATGACCCGCCTGGCCGGCGGGGCGCAGGTCGAGGTGCTGATCAAGGTCGAGGCCAGCGTCCGGGCCTGCATGCCGGAGCTGTCGGGCACAGCCAAGCGCCTGGGCCAATGGCTGTGCGGCGAGAACTTCCCCACCGTCCGCGCCTCGATCGCCCGCCGGGTGCTCAAGGAGCTGAACGGCGTGCGCCGTCTCAAGCCGACCGACGCCGAGGCCGAAATCGAGCACCTGCGCGCCCTGGCGATGAGCCTGACGGCCGCCGCGGGCCGCATCCTGCCGGCCGAGGACATCACTGCGGCTTTCACCACCCGCTCCAAGACTCTGCTCAACGGCGACTTCATCGAGGCCCTGCTGGGCCGCGACCGCTCGGCCCGCGAGGAGATCGTCATGCTGATCCGCCTGGCCGAGAACGTCATGGGCGCGGTCAACAAGCGCCACGCCGCCCGCTGGCTGTCGGCCAACATCCAGGCCATGCGCTTCGAGAAGGAAATGCGCCAGGGCCCCGACAGCCCGTCGGTGAAGCTGGCCGCCCTGGCCGGGCTGCAGAAGTCGCTGACGCGGTCGGGCCTGGTGGTCGAGGACTACGGCCCGCTGTGCGTCAAGCTGGGCGAGGTCGGCGGCATGGTCGAGGCCGACGCCCGCCTGCTGTCGCTGCTGGTCCGCGCGCCCGCCCCCCTGCCCCAACGCCTGAGCCTGCTGGCCCGCCTGGCCTCTGGCGAGGCCGGCCCGACCGGACCGGTCGCCGACCGCGCCCGCCTCGAAGCCCTGAAACTGGCCCGCGCGCCCGAAGCCCGCGAAGCCCTGGCCGCCAGCCCCGAGACCCTCGACCTGCTCAAGGGTCTGGTGCAGCAGCAACAGGCGGCTTGAGGGCCCCAGGCGCTCAGTCCTCTTCCTCGATCCAGAACACGAAGGCGTTGCGGTCGTCGAAGCCGAGAACGCCGGCGTCGAACGTCGCCGTCGACAGCCCCGTCCAGCCCATGCCCTTCTGGCCGGGCTTTGGCAGCCAGCCGTTGACGTAGAAGCGCGCCTCGGGCCCCAGATCGCCGAGCGCTTCCAGAGCCAGGTCCTTCAAACCCGCCCTGGGCGGACCGTAAGCGCCGTAAGCCAGGCTTTCGATAGCCAGAAAGGCCAGTTGCCCCGCCGCCTCGTCGCGGCTGATCTCTTCGGGTTCCCAGTCGCCCGCCGCTTCGCGATAGCCGATCTTTTCGACCAGCAGGCGGGAGAGCTTGCTGCCTCGGCCGTCAGGTCTCGGCCCCGCCCAGCGCAACACCGAACCTGCGTCGCGCTGACGTTCGAAACGGGCGAGCAGTTGGTTCAGGCGGTCCATTGGCTGAGCGTGACCTCGGCGAGTAAGCTTGTCCACGACCTGACGCGTCCCCAGATCCGGGCTCCCAGCGTACGGAGCCCGACATGGCCGTCTTCAGCGTCTTCTATCCCGCCCACGAGGGCGCGAAGTTCGATCACGACTACTACAAGGCCGTGCACATCCCGATGGCGCAGAAGGCCTTCGGGCCCACAGGCCTGGTCGACACGCGGATCCTGCGCGGCGTTCCCGGACCGGACGGCTCGTCGCCGCCGTTCGTGGCCATGGTGCACCTGACCTTCCGCGACGCGGCGGCTTTGCAGGCCTCGCTGGGCGGCCCCGAGGCTCCCGCTGTCCAGGCCGACGTCGCCAACTTCACCGACATCACCCCGGTGATCCAGATCAGCGTCGAGCCGTAGGGCGCCTGGAAGCTTGACCGGCGGGCGCGGGCGGCCAATCTGTCGCCCCGCCCGCTCGGAACCCATCATGGCCTTCATCAGCATCGTCTATCCGGCCCGCGACGGCGCGCGCTTCGACCACGACTATTATGCGCAGACCCACATCCGCATGGTGCGCGAGGCCTTGGCTGAAACCGGTCTGCTGGACGCCCGGGTGTTTCGCGGGGTGTCGGCCCTGGACGGCGGTCCGGCCCCGTTCGTGGCTATGGCGCACCTGACCTTCCGCGACGAGGCCGCCATGCGCGCCTGCCTGGAAAGTCCCGTCGCGCCGAGCCTGCACGCCGACGTGGCCAACTTCACCGACATCGCCCCGGTGATCGAGATTTATGCGGCGGGGTAGGAACGATCACCCACCCAGAAGCTTGCCTCCCTCGCCCTTGTGGCGAGGGCCCATGCCGGCGACCGCTCAGACCTTGGCCATGCGCGAAAGGTTTGAGCAGGCTGAGCCATGGATCCTAGGCACAAGGCCTAGGAAGGCGAAGCTGTTGTTAGTCGAGGTTGTCGAGCGTGTAGCTCGACGGGGGTTCGCGGCGCTCCTTCAGCAGCCGAAGGAGGATGCGCTCTGCGCGGCGGATTCGCTGCTCGTACGTCTTGGACATTCTGCTTCTCCTAAAAGAACGCGGCGTCATCGCGACGCTGCACACTCCTAGGTATGCTGACACTACCTCGACTTGGCTAGCGCCCTTCAAACACCCAGCGCCCGCGCCAGAGCCTCGACCACCCGCTCAGGGTCCTCGTCGGCCATGGCGGGATAGAGCGGCAGGGTCAGGCAGCGGCCATACCAGGCGTCGGCGCCGGGCAGGTCGGCCAGACCATACCGGTTCACATAGTAGGGCTGGCGGTGCACCGGAATGTAGTGGACCTGCGTGCCGATCCCTTGCGCCTTCAGGCTTTCAACCACCGCCGCGCGGGTGGTCATCGCCGCCTCGAAGTCGATCAGCGCGGTCAGCAGGTGCAGCGCCGGGTCAGACCATGACGGGCCGGCCGCCAGCCGCACCAGCGGCGACAACGGCGCCAGCAGCGCCTGGTAGCGCGCCGTCAGCGATCGCCGACGCTCGACGAAACGGTCCAGCTTGGCCAGCTGCGAGATCCCCAGCGCGCACAGCACGTCGGGGATGCGGTAGTTGAAGCCCAGCTCCGGCATCTCGTAGACCCAGGGCTCGGCCCCGGCCGGACGCACCATGCCGTGGCCGCGCAGGGAGCGGGCCTTGGCCGCCAGCGCGGCGTCATTGGTGGTCAGCATGCCGCCCTCGCCGGTGGCCAGCGTCTTGACCGGATGGAACGAGAAGCTGGCGAAGGCCGAATAGGCGCAGTCGCCGACCGGATGGGCCTCGTTTCCGAAGGTGGCGACCGAGCCCAGGGCGTGCGGCGCATCCTCGACCAGCACAGCGCCGGCGGCGCTGGCCATGGCCTTCAGCGCCGGCAGGTCGCAGACGTCGCCACGCAGGTGCACCGGCAATACCGCCCGCACGCGACGATCGCCCGCGCGCGCCAGGGCGTCGGCTAGGGTGTCGGGGGTCATCAAGCCGCTGTCGGGATCGACATCGGCGAACACCACCTCGGCCCCGGCGTAGCGGGCGCAGTTGGCCGTGGCTAGAAAGGTCACCGACGGGGCGATGCAGACGTCGCCCTCGCCGACGCCCAGCGCTATCATCGCCAGGTGCAGGGTCGCGGTGCCGTTGGAAACGGCGATGGCGTGCTGCGCCCCGACCTTCTGCCTGAAGGCCGTCTCGAAGGCCTCGACGGTCGGACCCGTGGTCAGGAAATCGGCGCGCAAAGCTTCGGCGACAGCGGCGATGTCGTCGTCCTCGATCGTCTGCCGACCGTAGGGGAGGAAGCCGCTCATCGCGCGGCCTTCTCCTCCAGCATGGCCAGCAGGCCTTCGGGCGAGAGCCAGTCGTGATTGTTGTCGCTGCTGTAGGAGAAGTCTTCCGCGACGGGCTTGGCGCCGTCGGCTTCGGAATAGGGCTCGCGGCCGAACTCGGCGAAGTTGGGCTCGATGGCGAAGCGGTCGTCAAACTCGACGGTCGAACGGGCGTCGTCGGCGCTGATCATGATCTCGTGCAGCTTCTCGCCGGGGCGGATGCCGATGACCTTGACGCCCGCGCTCGGCGACATGGCCTTGACCAGGTCGGGCATGGCCATGGACGGGATCTTGGGCACGAAGATCTCGCCGCCGCGCATCAGGTTCAGCGACGACAGCACGAAGTCGACGCCCTCATTCAGCGTGATCCAGAAGCGGGTCATGCGCGGATCGGTGATCGGCAGCTCGGTCGCGCCCTGGTCCAGCAGGCGTCGATAGAGCGGCACGACGCTGCCGCGCGAGCCCACGACGTTGCCGTAGCGCACGACGCAGAACCGCGTGCCGATGTCGCCCGACAGGTTGTTGGCCGCCACGAAGGTCTTGTCCGAGGCCAGCTTGGTCGCGCCGTAGAGGTTGGTGGGGTTGCAGGCCTTGTCGGTCGACAGGGCCACCACCTGCTTCACGTGGTTGTTGAGGCTGGCCCAGACCACGTTCTCGGCGCCCAGCACGTTGGTGTGGATGCACTCCGAGGGATTGTACTCGGCGGCCGGCACCTGCTTGAGCGCCGCGGCGTGGATGACGATGTCTACGCCGCGCAGGGCCAGGGTCAGGCGCTCGCGGTCACGCACGTCGCCAAGGAAGAAGCGCAGCTTGGCGAACTGCGCCTCGTCGAACTGCTCGCGCAGTTCCAGCTGCATGTCGCTCTGCTTGAGCTCGTCGCGCGAATAGATGATGACCTTCCGCGGGCTGGCGCGCTTCAGGACCGTTTCGATGAAGCGGCGGCCAAACGAGCCCGTGCCGCCGGTGACCAGGATCACCTTGCCGTCAAGGTCGAGGGATTGCGGTGAAAAGCGTCCCAAGATCAGCCTCCTCGCACCCGCCGCGCGCGCATCTGACGCACGGGGAATCTAGGTTAACGCGTTTGTGCGGCGCCAGACGTAAAGAGGACGTCAACCACGACGGGTTATGCGGAAGGCCATGCGCCGCACCCTCGCCCTCCTCGCCGCCGTCCTGACGCTCGCCGGTCTTTGCGCCTCGCCCGCCCTGGCCAGCGGCGGCGAGGCCAAGAAGGAGGCGCCGCCGACCTATTTCGCCCTGCCGACCATCACCGCCTCGGCCATCCGCCGCGACGGCCGCAAGGGCGTGATGACGCTCGAGACCGGCATCGAGGCCAAGGATCCCAAGGTCATGGAGTACGCCCAGGCCTCCACCCCGCGCCTGCGTGCGGCCTTCGCCCAGGTGCTGATGACCTACGCCTCGGGCCTGCGCCGCGGCGCGGCGCCCGACCTCGACTATGTCGGCGCCGAGATGCAGAAGGCCGCCGACCGCGTGCTGGGCAAGAAGGGCGCGCGCGTCCTGCTCGGCTCGGCGATGGTCAACTAGGAGGCGGACTTCGCCTTGCGCCGCGCGCGGAAGAAGCCGCGCAGCAAATCCGCGCTTTCCTGCGCCATCACCCCGCCCGTCGTCTCCGGCCGCCAATGGCAGGTGGGCTGGGCGAAGAACTTCGGGCCGTGCACCACCGCCCCGCCCTTGGGATCGTCGGCGCCCCAGACCACCCGGCCGATGCGGGCGTGGCTGATCGCCCCGGCGCACATGGCGCAGGGCTCGAGCGTCACCACCAGGGTCAGGTCGGTCAGCCGGTAGTTTTCCAGCTTCGCCGCCGCCAGACGCATGGCCGCGATCTCGGCGTGGGCCGTGGGATCATGCGCCGCGATCGGACCGTTGCCGGCGCGCGCGATCACCTCGCCCGTCTTCGGATCCAGGATCACCGCCCCGACCGGCGTCTCGCCGCGCTCGGCGGCCGCGCGGGCCTCGTCGAGGGCCAGGGCCATGGCGTCTTCGTCGGTGATGGCGGGGCCTCCGGCTGCAAGCGCTTGATCCTATGGCGGTTCGGCGCCATCACCACAAGCAGCCCATCGTGAGATGCGCCCCTCCCCTAGAAGGACATGAAGGCATGACCGACAAGTACCAGCCCGCCCTGCACGACGCCGTCGAGCACGATCCGGACGCCGAGGGCGGCGAGCGCGTCGCCAAGGCCCTGGCCCGCGCGGGCGTGGCCTCGCGGCGCGAGGTCGAGCGGCTGATCGAGGCCGGCAAGGTCGTGCTGAACGGCCAGGTGCTGACCACCCCGGCCGTGCGCGTGTTCCCGGGCGACCTGCTTGTCGTCGACGGCAAGCTGGTCGAGGACCGCCAGCCCACGCGCCTGTTCCGCTATCACAAGCCCACGGGCCTGGTGACCACCCACAACGATCCGGGCGGCCGCCCCACCGTGTTCGGCGCCCTGCCCAACGGCCTGCCGCGGGTGATCTCGGTCGGCCGCCTCGACCTCAACTCCGAGGGCCTGCTGCTGCTGACCAACGACGGCGAGCTGTCGCGCGCCCTGGAGATGCCGCAGAACGCCTGGACCCGCCGCTATCGCGCCCGCGCCTTCGGCCACGCCACCCAGGAGACCCTTGACCGCCTGAAGGATGGCGCGACCATCGAGGGCGTCCGTTACGGCCCGATCGAGGCCCGTCTCGACAAGGCCCAGGACAAGGCCGGCGGCGGCCGCAACGTCTGGATCACGGTCACCCTGTCGGAAGGCAAGAACCGCGAGGTCCGCAAGGTGCTGGAATCGGTGGGCCTGAAGGTCAACCGCCTGATCCGCCTGTCCTACGGCCCGTTCGCCCTGGGCACGCTGCAGGCCGGCCAGGTCGAGGAGGTCGGCCCCCGGGTGATCCGCGAGCTGCTGGCCGGCGTCATCGCCGACGAGAACATGCCCACGGGCGACAAGCCGCAGTTCGTCGGCGTCGCCGACCCGCTGTACGCCCCCGGCGTGGCCAAGGACGGCGAGCGCCTGCGCGGCGGCGAGATCCAGCGCCGCGCCCCCACTGGCCGCGCCCCGCAGATCGCCACGCCCAAGGTCGAGGAGCCCAAGAAGGTCTACAAGGCCGGCTGGGCCAAGGCCAAGATCAAGGTCGATCCCAACAAGTCCAAGCCCCGGAAGGCCAAGTCGATCGAGACCAAGTTCGTCACCGAGGCCCCCGGCCGCGGCAAGGGCCCCGCCAAGCCAGGCGCGAAGGGCGTCGGGCCCAAGGGCGCGGCCGGAAAGCCGGGCGCTCGCCCCGCCGGGAAGGCCGCTGCGCAAGGCGCCGCGCGCGGCAATGTCGCTCCGGCGCGCTCAGGCAAGCCGGACGGCTTCAAGGGTCCGCGCCCGACCGGCGGCAAGCCCGCCCCGCGCGGCCCCAAGCGGTAACAGAAGCCACCGCCCTCATAACTGCCTTCCTGGGCCCTGTGCCCAGGATCCATCGTTCAGCCGCTCAGACCGTTCGCGGACGACCAAGGTCTGAGCGGTGGCCGGCATGGGCCCTCGCCACAAGGGCGAGGGAAGCAATCTAGTTGCTGTGTTACGGCTGACGGACGCCCGCCCTACCGCCTGTCAGCCAGACGTTCGGCCAGGGTGCGGGTGCGGCGCACGACGGTGACCAGGGTTCCGACCGCGATCACCGCCAGGCCGACGGCCAGCACCTCGCCCCGGCCGCGCCACAGCGGCTCGAAGGCGGCGATCGCGCAGGTCCCCGTCAGGGCGGCCATGCGGTGCGGCTTGGCCATGGGGCCGGAGAAGTCGGCGGGAAAGCCCAGCCCTCGGCCCAGCTCGCGCACATAGGCCGTCAGCATGGCCAGGGCCGCGCAGATCCAGCCCAGGGCCGGCCCGCCGGAGAAGCCCGCGGTCATGGCGCCATAGCCGGCCCCGGCCAGGAACAGCACGTCGGCCACCCGATCGGGCAGCTCGTTCCAGATCGGGCCGTAGGGGCTGGAGCGGCCATGCTCCACCGCCACCATGCCGTCGAGCAGGTTGCAGGCCAGCCGCAGTTGCACGCAGGTCGCCCCCAGCACCAGGCACAGCGACCGCCAGCCGCCCTCGACCCCGCCGCTGGCCGCCAGCAGGGCCGCGCCCAGCACCGCGAAGGCCAGGCCCAGGCCCGAGATCGCGTCGGCGCTGACGCCCTTACCGGCGATGGCCGCGGCCAGCCGTCCGGCCCAGGCCGCGCCCCGGGTCTTCAGCGGCCGGCGGTTCGTCAGGTCGGGAGCGTCTGTCATGGCGCGGTCTTCCTCCGGTCGGCGACCAGGCGGGCGTTGTAGGCGATGGCGTAGAGCGTCGACATCGTCCAGGGAAAGGCGATGGTGGCCAGAAGTTCCGGCGTGCCGATCAGGCGATGGACGATGGTCAGGGTCGCCAGGATGGCGCCGGCGGTGATCGCAGGCGGCAGGGCCAGGGCGACGAAGCCCGAGAACCGGCCGTCCAGCCGCTCCAGCGTCTTCTTCAGGAGCGCGGTCAGCCCCGCCGACAGCAGCCCCTGGGCGATGGCCGCAACCCACGCCAGGCCGTGGGCGCGATTGGCCCACAGCGTCCAGCCTCCCATCAGCAGAAAGCCGAAGGCGGCATGGACCAGGCTGGAGCGCAGCAGGCGCGACATTCGACGAAAACTCCCCGGCTCGTAACCCTCGGCAACTAGGCTATACCGGGAGTAGTGCGAACGGGAGCGTCCATGGACTTCATCGGCGATCTGACCGGACATGCGAGCCGCTTCCTGGCCGCGCAGCCCAAGCCGCTGCTGGCGGGCCTGGCCGGCGTGGTGATCCTGCTGGGCGTGGCCAGCGCCATCGCCGCCGTGCTTCCCCGCCTCAAGCCCGGCAAGTCGTACGAGGAACTGCGCCTGCGCATCGTCTCGTGGTGGGGGATGGTGGCGCTGCTGGCCGGGGCGCTGCTGCTGGGCTGGCAGGCGACCACCGCCGTCTTCGCCTTCATCTCGTTCCTGGCCCTGCGCGAGTTCCTGTCTCTCGCGGTCCGGCGGCGCGAGGACCGGCCGGCGATCCTGGCGGCCTATCTGTGCCTTGCGGCGGCCTACGGCTTCATCTTCGCCGACCGCTACATGTTCTATCTGGTGTTCATCCCGGTGTGGGTGTTCTTAGGGTTGCCCGCCCTGATGGCCCTGATCGGCCAGACCAAGGGCTACCTGGCCAGCGCGGCGACCTTCCACTGGGGCCTGGTCACCTGCGTCTACAATCTCGGCTTCGTCGCCTTCCTGATGCGCGTGCCGCCAAGCGAGCACCTGCCGGCCGGGGCCGCGGGCCTGGTGTTCTTCCTGCTGCTGGCCACCGAGTTCAACGACGTCGCCCAATATGTCTGGGGCAAGCTCTTCGGCCGTCGCAAGATCCTGCCGAGCGTCAGCCCCAACAAGACCTGGGAAGGCTTTCTCGGCGGTTGGATCACCACCGCCGCCCTGATCTGGTTCGTCGGGCCGGTGTTCACCCCGCTGTCGGGCCACGGCCTCCTCATCGTCGCCTTCGTGCTGCCGGCGGCGGGCTTCGCCGGCGACGTGACCATGAGCGCCATCAAGCGCGACATCGGCGTCAAGGACACCTCGCACGCCATCCCCGGCCACGGCGGGGTGCTGGACCGCGCCGACAGCCTGACCTTCACCGCCCCGCTCTACTTCCACCTCATGGCGCTGTTCGCGCTCGACCGGTTCTGATCTAGTCGCGTCGTGCGCCTGCTCCGCTTCCTCCTGCTTGTTCTCGTCGCCCGGCCCCTGGCCCTGCTCATGACCGGGGCCGACGTCTCCGGGCGCGAGCGCCTGCCGCTGAAGGGCCCGGCGATCATCGCCGCCAACCACGCCAGCCATGTGGACACCCTGCTGATGCTGTCGATCTTCCCGTCGCGGGCGGTGTCCAAGCTGCGCCCCGCGGCGGCGGCCGACTATTTCCTGCGAGACCCGGTGATCGGCTGGTTCTCGCGCCACGTGATCGGCATCGTGCCGGTGGCCCGCAGCAAGGCCGGCCGCCGCGCGGCTTCAGGAGAGAACGAGGACGTCCTGGCCCCGGCCCGCGCCGCCCTGGCGGCGGGCGAGATCGTGCTGGTCTTCCCCGAAGGCACGCGCGGCGACGGCGCGACCGACGCCATGGGCCAGCTGAAGGGCGGGGTGGCGCGCCTGGCCGAAGCCTTTCCCGACGCCCCGGTGATCCCGGTGTGGATCCAGGGCGCGGGCCGCGTGCTGCCCAAGGGCGCCAGCGTGCCGGTGCCGCTGAACTGCGCGGTGCTGGTGGGCGAGCCGGTCGCCTGGACCGGCAAGCGGGCTCCGTTCATGGACGCCCTGCGCGAGGCGATGCTGGCCCTGAAGGCCCAGGCGCCGCCGCTGCGCTGGTCGGACGAGCCCTAGAAAGAGAAAGCCTCAGGCCGTCGCCACCCCGGCCCAGCGTGACAGGCGCGGCGTGCGGGCCACCAGCTCGGCCAAACCGACATAGATGCCCAGCATCACCACGCAGATCGGCAGCACCTCCCAACGGAACGGATGCGGCGGCTCGGGCGCCAGGCTCATCGGCTGCAGGAACAGCACGATGACGATGTTGTTGGCCGCGTGAGCGCCGACCGCGAACTCGACCCCGCCCAGCCGCAGGGTCGCCCAGGCCAGGCCGATCCCCAGCACCGCCCGCACCAGGAAGGCGTCGGGGTTGGGGTCGAAATGGATGGTCGAGAAGGCCACGCCGTTGATCAGCAGGATCACCCACACCCGATGGGTAAAGGCGCCGGTCAGCTTGATGAGCCAGCCGCGGAACACCAGCTCCTCGGCCGCGGCGGCCAGCAGCAGCAGGCCGATGGCGGCGGCGGCGTGGACCAAACGGCCGTCGAAGGTGGATGTCAGGGTCAGGATCGGCATGGGCGGCGCATGCGGATCGAGGCGCGCGCTGGCCGCCAGCAGCGGTCCGACGGTCACGGTGAACAGGAAAAGGCCCAGCAGGGTCAGCCGCCAGCGATAGACCGGCGCGCTGGTCAGGTAGCTGCGCAGGCGGCGCTCGTGCAGCACGGCGGCCACGCCGGCGAAGGCCACGGCCATGCCGCCGTTGGTGGCCGTCAGCAGGCACAGCACGAACAGCAGGGTGATCAGGTCCAGGGCCGCGGCGTTCGGGTTGGTCAGCGACTTGAACAGCGCCGCGGCCTGGTCAAAGCCGCCGTCGAGCAGGCCAGTGAACAGGGCCATGACGAAGACGCCGCCGATCACGGCGGCCAGGATCGCGGCCACGAACCCGACCGGCAGGCTCAGCAGGATGCGCCCGATGCGCCGGTCAGCCGGCGTCACGTCGTCCAGAAACGCCGAACGTCTCACGTCCTCGAACACAGCCGCCCAATCCCACACAGCACCCGCCTCCTCGCTAATCGGCCGCGAGGCGAAGGAAAAGAGGTTTCGAGCAAAGTCGGCCCGCGACTTGCCGTCACGCGGCAATGACGGCACACATCGGCGGTTGTCGATGGGGGTTTCATGAGCAAGACCGAGCACGAGGCGCAAGATCGCCACCTGCACCGCCTGGTGCTGTTTTCCGACGCGGTCTTCGCGATCGCCATCACCCTGCTGGCCATCGAGATCCATCCGCCCGAGCACTGGCATGGCGTCGCCGACCTGTTTGGCCAGATGGGCCACAAGCTGTGGGCCTATGCCGTCAGCTTCGCGGTGATCGGCGTCTACTGGATCAGCCACCGGCGGATCTTCGCCCGCCTGCGCGCCGCCAACGGCGTGCTCGACGTGCTGAACCTCATCGTGCTGGGCCTGATCGCCATGCTGCCCCTGGCCACCGAGCTCCTGTGGGAGCACGCCTCGGGCGAGGCGACCCTCGTCTATGTCGGCCTGGTGGCCGCGATCGGCGTCGCCATGTCGGTCGTCTGGGGCTATGCCGCTTTCGCCGGCGAGCTGGCCGGCCCCGTCCATCGCGGCGAAGCTTTGTTCACCCTGGCCCGCACGGCGGTCGCCCCCGGCCTGATGTGCGGCCTGATCCTGTTCAGCCTGAACCACATCTGGGGCCTGATCCCCCTGGCCGCGGCCATCGCCGCCTTCGTGGCCGGAGGTCGCTTCATGCGCCGCCGCGCGGCGGCCGGCGCGATCGAGACCACCGAGGAGGCCGCGGCCTGATGCGCATCGTCTCGGGCCAGTATCGCGGCAAGGCCATCGCCACCCCGCCGGGCGACGCCACCCGCCCCACCTCCGACCGCGCCCGCCAGGCCGTGTTCAACATCCTCGAACACGCCGCCTGGGCGCCGGAGCTGCATGGCGCCCGGGTGATCGACGTGTTCGCGGGATCGGGCGCCCTGGGCCTTGAGGCGATCTCGCGCGGCGCCGTGAACTGCCTGTTCGTCGAGACCAACGAGGCCGCGCGCGGGGCGATCCGCCAGAACATCGACGCCTTCGGCCTGTTCGGCCAGACCCGCGTGCACCGCCGCGACGCCACCGACCTTGGCCCGCGTCCCGCCAGCGCCGGCGCGGCCTTCGACATCGCCTTCCTCGATCCGCCCTACGCCAAGGGCCTGGGCGAGAAGGCCCTGGCCGAGCTGGTCGCCGGCGGCTGGCTGGCGCCAGGCGCCATAGTGGTGTTCGAGCGCGGGGTCGGCGAGCCCGACCCGGTGCTGGACGCCTTCGAGACCCTGGACGCCCGTGACTACGGCGCGGCCCGGGTGCTGTTCCTGCGGCTGCTGTAGGGCCCTAGGTCGGGTCAACTTTCACTGACGGCCGTATCTCTCTCATCCGTCCTTCCCCGCGAAGGCGGGGACCCAAGCTGAGCCTGCGGGTCGCTCGCGGCCGCGCCGTCTCCTGAAATACAGCTTGGATCCCCGCCTTCGCGGGGAAACTCGGTGAGGGAGGCGACCAGAATTGCTGAATGTCGATCCGCCCTACGGCTGCTTGCCCGGCCAGACCAGGAAGCCGTACTCATCGCGCCCGGCCGAGGTCCAGGTCGCGTAGCCGTAACCGCCCTGGGCCGGGGGATAGGCGCTGTAGGCGCCGCTGTCGTAATGGCTCTCGCGGCTGTACTCGTAGCCCTCTTCCTGGCGCGAATAGCCCTGGACGGCGCCGCCCGCGGCGTAACCGCCCTGAGCATAGGCCCGAGAACCATAGGCCGGCGGCGCGTAGGCCGGGCCGTCGTCATGACGGCGGCTGTAGCGGTCGGGCGCATAGTCCGGCTGCGGCGACGGAGACGGCGGCAGATAGGCCTGGGGCGGCGGCGCGGCCCGATCGTCGACCCGCAGCGGCGGGCGGCCATAGCTCCAGCGGTCGAAGTCGCTCCAGCCGCGCTCGCCGTCGTCGCACTCCACCCGCTCCCAGCGATAGGCGCCGCCCGGGCCGGTGACGCGGCGGTTCACGCACTCTCCCGGCCGGGTGTCGGGCGGCAGGATCTCGGGATCGACCGGCAGGTTCGAGCGGTCGGGCGGACCGCCGGCCAGGCCGTAGCGATCGGCGGCCAAAACCGGCGAGGTCAGGGCGACCCCGGCGGCGAAAGCGAGAAGAACCAGTTGGCGCATGGGGGATACTCCAGGCCGCCAGTAGACCAGAGCCCGGCGAGCCGCGCGCGCCTTTTCGCCATGAAGGCGAGCTTAACCATTGTTCGACGTGGCTTTTCCCCGCCGACGTCCTCGCCTAAAGTGATTTCAAACAATTGTTCGATGCGGGCGAGGCGATGGCGATCGAGGCGGTGATCTGGGATTTCGGCGGCGTGTTCACCACCTCGCCCTTCGAGGCCTTCCGCCGCTACGAGGCCCGCAACGACCTGCCGACCGACTTCATCCGGGGCGTCAACGCCATCGATCCCGATACCAACGCCTGGGCGCGGTTCGAGCGGGCGCAGATCGACGCGGCGACCTTCGACGAGCTGTTCCTGGAGGAATCCACGCGCCTGGGCCACGCCGTGCCGGGCCGCGACGTGCTGCCCCTGCTGTCGGGCGAGATCCGACCGCGCATGGTCGCGGCGCTGAAGGCCTGCAAGGCGCGGTTCAAGGTCGGCTGCATCACCAACAACGTGCCGGGCGCCGGCCATGGCGCCGGCATGGCGTCCTCCGCCGACAAGGCCGCGGCCGTGGCCGACATCATGGCCCAGTTCGACGCCCTGATCGAAAGCTCCAAGGCCGGGGTGCGCAAGCCCGACCCACGCATCTATCAGATGATGTGCGACCTGTTGGGCGTGGCGCCGGAGCGTTGCGTCTACCTCGACGACCTGGGGGTCAACTGCAAGCCGGCGGCGGCCATGGGCATGGTCGCCATCAAGGTCTCGGGCGAGGACCAGGCGCTGGCGGAGCTTGCGGTCGCCACCGGATTGGCGTTCTGAAGGGGCCAGAAGCTTCAGGAGCCGCCCGCATGACCGCCCCCGCCAAGATCGGCGCCGCCGCCGCCCTCGCCCAGCTCACCGGCTGGACCGCCGCCAACGGCAAGGACGCCATCGAGAAGACCTTCCGTTTCGCCGACTTCAACGCCGCCTTCGGCTTCATGACCCGCGTGGCCATCGAGGCCGACAAGCGCGACCATCACCCCGAGTGGTTCAACGTCTACAACCGCGTCGAGGTGACCCTGACCACCCACGACTGCGACGGCGTCAGCGAACGCGACGTGCAGCTGGCCAAATTCATGGATGCGATCGCGGGGTAGCCCCCTTCCCCTCCTCCTGCATCCAGTTCAAACTATCGTTTGAATTACAGGGAGGACGCCGAATGGCGCAGACCACGGGCCGGGTCGCCGGCAAGAAGGCCTTCATCACGGGCGCGGCCCAGGGCCTGGGCGCGGCCGCGGCGCGCAAGCTGGCCTCGGAAGGCGCCAAGGTGGCCCTGGCCGACATCAATGTCGACGGGGCCAAGGCCGTGGCGGCCGAGATCAACGCCGCCCACGGCGCCGGGACGGCCTTCGCCTACGCCCTCGACGTGACCCAGGAAGACCAGTGGATCGCGGCCCTCGAGGCGGCGGCGGCCGACCTGGGCGGCCTCTCGGTGCTGGTCAACAACGCCGGCGTCGCCGGCGACAAGCCGCTGGAGCAGATGGAGTTCGATCTCTGGAAGAAGATCATGTCGATCAATGTCGACAGCGTCTTCCTGGGGGCCAAGCACGCCCTGACCCACATGCGCGCCCACCAGCCCGGCTCGATCGTCAACATCAGCTCGATCGCCGGCCTGATCGCCAACCACAACTCGCCGGCCTACAACGCCTCCAAGGCCGGGGTCTGGCTGCTGTCCAAGAACATCGCGCTCTACTGCGCCAAGCTCGGGCTCGACATCCGCTCGAACTCGATCCACCCGACCTTCATCGACACGCCGATCCTTGACCCGCTGAGCCAGCGCCTGGGCAAGGAAGAGGCCCACGCAAAGCTCGGCCGGCAGATCCCGCTGGGCCACATCGGCGAGCCCGACGACATCGCCAATGCCGTGCTCTACCTGGCCAGCGACGAGAGCAAGTTCATGACCGGCGCCGAGCTGAAGCTCGACGGCGGGATCTCGGCGATGTGATCCGCCCTCCTTCTCCCCTTGCGGGAGAAGGTGTCGCCGAAGGTGACGGATGAGGGGGCGCACTCACGAAAACGCCGCGATGGCCGATTGGCTATCGCGGCGTTCGACATCTGAGAGACCCCTCACCCGACCTCCCTCCGGGAGGCCACCCTCTCCCGCAGGGGGAGAGGGAAATTACCGCGGCGCCCGTTTCGCCAGGATCCGCTGAAGCGTCCGGCGGTGCATGTTGAGGCGGCGGGCCGTCTCCGAAACGTTGTGGCCGCACATCTCGTAGACCCGCTGGATGTGCTCCCAGCGCACGCGGTCGGCGCTCATCGGGTTTTCCGGCGGAGCGGGCGCGGCGTCCTTGGCGGCCAGCAGGGCGCGGGCCACGTCGTCGGCGTCGGCCGGCTTGGAGAGGTAGTCGACCACCCCGGCCTTCACCGCCGCCACGGCGGTGGCGATGTTGCCGTAGCCGGTCAGCATGATGATCTTGGCGTCGGCGCGGGCGTCGCGCACAGCCTCGACCACCTTCAGGCCCGAGCCGTCCTCGAGCCGCATGTCGAGCACCGCGTGGGCCGGGGCCTGGGCCTTCAGCGAGCCGATGGCCTCGGCCACCGAGGCGCACAGCGTCACCTCGAAGCCACGCTGTTCCAAAGCTCGACCAAGACGGGTGCGCAGCGGCGCATCGTCGTCGAGCAGAAGCAAGGACTTGTCGGGCAGCGCCGCGACCAGTTCTCCGATATCCGCCATCAACTCAGCGCCTCCCCGCGCCATTACTCAACCGGGTGTCGTGTCCGCATCTTGTCTACGACTTGCAAAACTTCGCAAGTCTTTCGTACTCAAACACCGATGAAGCCGGGAGCTTCCATCGCCGGGCGTGGCCAGCGCGCCGCAACGACGGCGCCGCCGCGACGGCCGTTCCTGAAATCCACGGCAGCCCCAGTCCGTTCCAGGAGCGTCTTGGCGATGAAGAAGCCAAGGCCCATGCCGATGTGGCCGGTGCGCGAGCCCTCGGCCCCCGGGCGCGAGGTGACATAGGGCTCGCCCAGCTTGGCCAGCACCTCGGGCGAGAAGCCGGGACCGTCGTCGCGCACCTCGATCAGGATCGAGCGCGGATCGAAGCGGGCCACGACGATCACCTCGGAACGGGCGAAATCGACGGCGTTCTCGACGATCGAGGTCAGGGCGTGGATCACCTCGGCGCGGCGCCAGACGTCGGGCGCGGCCTCTCCCGAGGGACCGTTGACCACCGCCTCGACCCGCACGCCGTGGATCATGTGCGGCTCGATGATCTCGTGCACCAGCTGGGTCAGGCTCATGCGCTCGTGCACGGCGTCCTGGGCCTCGGGCATCTCGGTCAGGCGCTGCAGGATCTCGCGGCAGCGAGCGGCCTGGCCGATCAGGAGCTCGGCGTCCTCGCGGGTCTGCTCGTCGGGAGCGCCGCGGGCCATCTCGCGGGCGACGACCGAGATGGTGGCCAGCGGCGTGCCCAGTTCGTGCGCCGCCGCCGCCGCCAGGGCGCCCAGTGCAGACAGCCGTTGCTCGCGGGCCAGCACGGTCTCGGTGACGTTGAGGGCCAGCTCCATGCGGGCCGACTCCGTGGCCGCCTGCCAGGCGTAGAGGCCGGTGACGACGATGCCGAGGATCCGCGCGGCGACGATCCCGGCCAGCAGCGAGGCCTCGGGCCTGGGCGGCGACACGCCGACGGCCACGGGCAAGGGCATATAGACAAAGGCCAGCACGATGGTGGCGATCACCGCCAGCACCCCCAGGCCCAGCGCGTAGCGCGCAGGCAGGGTGGCGGCCGCCAGGGTCACCGGCGCGATCAGCAGCAGCGAGAACGGATTGTAGACCCCGCCGGTCAGGTACAGCATCCCCGACAGCTGCAGGATGTCGAAGGCGATCTGTGCGGTGGCCTCGACGTCGCGCGCCAGGCGCTGGCCGGTCGAGGCCAGGCCGATCAGCACGTTCAGCCAGGCCGAAAGCGCGATCAGCGAGAAACACAGGGCGTAGGGAATCTGCCGCTCGAGAACCAGGCCGCAGAACAGCACCGTCACCGACTGGCCCGCCACCGTCAGCCAGCGTTGGGCGATCAACGTTCGAACACGAAGGCGTCCCTGACGCAGTCCTGGGCCCGCCCAGGACCAGTCGTCGCTGTCTTGCGCGCCCGCGCCGTCGGGCCTATCGAGCCCGTCGGGTGATGGTTTCTTCGGCGCGTCCTTGAACGAAGCGTCGGCCATGACGCGACATTAAGGCCAGAAATTTCGATCTGGCGAGCCTCAAAAAGGACGACCCCCATGAACCGCAACCGCCTGGTCGTTCTGGCCGTGTGCATCGTGGGGGTTCTGCTGGCCGGCGCGCTGATCGTCCGCAGCGGCGTCTTCCACTCCGCGCCGAAGCCCGCGGCCGTCGGCGGGCCGTTCCAGCTGGTCGACTACGACGGCAAGCCGGCCGACGAAAACGTGCTGAAGGGCAAGTGGAGCGCCATGTTCTTCGGCTTCACCTACTGCCCCGACGTCTGCCCCGGCACGCTGCAGGCCCTGGCGACCGCCAGCGACCAATTGGGCCCCAAGGCCAAGGACCTGCAGATCGTGATGATCTCGGTCGACCCGGCCCGCGACACCCCGGCCCAGATGAAGACCTACCTGACCGCCGGCCACCTGCCCAAGAACATCGTCGGCCTGACCGGCACGCAGGAACAGGTGGACGCGACCGTGAAGACCTATCGCGCCTACGCCAAGAAGGTCGGCGACGGACCCGACTACACGGTCGACCACTCGACGATGATCTACGTCATCGATCCCAAGGGCCGCTTCCACAGCGTCATCGGCTATGGCTCGCCGCCCGACGAGATCGCCCGCCAGCTGAAGGCGGCGATGACGGGCCGCTGACGCTGGCGAACCCATTTTTTGCATCGCGGCGCCGTTAGGTCACCTCAGGGCTGTACCTTCTTCACGGCCGGCGTGTTATGTTGCAGCGCACAATCGCTGGAGACGGCATGCTGTACGCCCTGCACGAAGCGAGCTTCTACGCTTCGACCCCCATGCGCCTGGCCGCCCGCGCGGCCCGCGACTTCTGGGGTTCGCCGCTGAACCCCGCCGCCAACACCGAACTTGGCCGGCGGCTCTATGCGGGCGCGGACCTGTTCTCCAACGTCACCCGTCGATACGGCAAGCCCGACTGGCGCATCGACAGCGTGAAGATCAACGACGTCGACGTGCGCGTGCGTCCCACCGTGGTCTGGCAGAGCCCGTGGGCGCGCCTGATCCAGTTCGACCGCGACATGGCCGACATGCGCCGGGCCGGCAAGTTCGAGCTGGACCCCGCCGTGCTGATCGTCGCGCCGCTCTCGGGCCACTACGCCACGCTGCTGCGCGGCACGGTCGAGGCCTTCCTGCCCGACCACGCCGTGTTCATCGTCGACTGGCAGAACGCCCGCGAGGTCTCGGTCCTGCAGGGCCGCTTCGACTTCCACGACTATATCGACCACATCCGCGACATGCTGCGGGTGCTGGGTCCGCGTCCCAACGTGCTGGCCGTCTGCCAGCCCGGACCGCCGGTGCTGGCCGCCGCCGCCCTGATGGCGCAGGACAACGATCCCTCGCGCCCGGCCAGCATGACCTTCATGGGCTCGCCGATCGATGCGCGCCTGTCGCCGACCGTGACCAACAACCTGGCGGAGGAAAAGCCCTTCACCTGGTTCCAGTCCAACATGATCTACACCGTGCCCGCGCCCTATCCGGGCATGGGCCGGCGCGTCTATCCAGGCTTCGTGCAACTGGCCAGCTTCATGAGCATGAACGCCGACAAGCACCAGGAAGCCCACCGCCGCTACTTCAACAGCCTGGTCGAGGGCGATGGCGACGGCGCCGACAAGCACCTGGAATTCTACGACGAGTACCTGTCGGTTCTGGACCTGACGGAGGAGTTCTACCTCCAGACCATCGACATCGTCTTCCAGCGGCACCTGCTGCCCAAGGGCGAGCTGATGCATCGCGGCCGCAAGGTCGATCCCGCAGCCATCACCGACATCGGCCTGATGACCGTCGAAGGCGAGAAGGACGACATCTCGGGCATCGGCCAGACCCAGGCCGCCCACGACCTGTGCTCGAGCCTGCCGGCCGAGCTGAAGGAGGACTACGTCCAGCCGGGCGTCGGCCACTACGGGGTATTCAACGGCCGCCGGTTCCGCGAGGAGATCTATCCCAAGGTCCGCGACTTCATCCTGCGCACCGATCCCAACTTCGCCGGCAAGAAGGCCTAGCGGGCCGGGCGCCCGTCGGCCGGCCACATGGGGGCGGTGTAGCGGCCGGGATCGGCCGGCCCGCCCTCGCCCAGCTGCGCCAGCGAAACGCGGCGGACCTGACCGCCGACCTCGAGCGAAACGAAGACGGCGCTTCTGGCCCGGGCCATGGCCTCGGAACTGGTCGCGGCGACGCGCACCTCCGCGAGGAAGGGCTTGCCGTTCGCCGGCCGCGCCGCGCCCGCCTGCCAGGTGCAGACCAGATTCGCGCACGAGGTCCGGAAGACCACGCAGGCGCCGTCGACGCAGGTCTGCCTCAGGCTTCCGGCCCTGAGGGTGACGAAATTGTCGCCGCCCATGAAGTCCAGCCGCGCGCCCAGCCTCTCGACGGCCTCCGGCGAGGCTACGACCGGGCGGCCCTGATGCATGGCCCGCACGAAGCCCGACACCTCCGAAGCCGGCGCATAGTCCGAAGCCACGCAGAGGGCGGCGATGTAGCAGACGACGTCGAGCACGAGGACCTCCAGGGACCAACGCAGTCCATCGCGAGTTGAGCACGCCCTCGGCCGCCGAAAAAGATCTCCTCGCCCGTCGGACAGGCGAAGGGGGCTCTTGCACCCCGGACTCTTGCGTAAAGGCCCGGCGGGGGCGATCTAGAGGGCGATGAACCTCTTTCGCCCGCAGCCCAAGGCCGCTCCCCGACGCTTCGCCGACGGCGACCGGCTGGAGATCGAGCGCTGCGCCGTGCGGCTGAAGGTGGACGGCCGCGCGCGGCGGGTGTCGCTGCGGGTCGACCGGGCCAAGTCCGAGATCGTCGCCATTGCCCCCAACCAGCGCCGCCTGACCGAGGCCGTGGCCTTCGCCCACGAGAAGGCCGGCTGGATGAGCCTGCAACTGGCCGCCCTGCCCGGCCGCCAGGTGATCGAGCCCGGCGGCGTGCTGAAGATCTGGGGCAAGGCCTATCGCCTGGAGATCGGTCCCGGCCGGGCGCGGATGACCGACGACGCCCTGATCGCCCCCGACGACGCCAACTGGTCCCTGAAGATCCTGCGGCTGGTCAAGCACCGGGCGCTGGAGATCCTGACCGAGCGCACCGCCCATCACGCCGGACGGCTGGGACGGCCGATGCCGTCGGTGGCGGTGGCCGACCCGAAGGCCCGCTGGGGCTCTTGCCGGCCAGCCCGTCCCGGTGCGCCGGCGGCGATCCGCTACAGCTGGCGGCTGGTGCTGGCGCCGGCGGCGGTGGCCGACTACGTCGTCGCCCACGAGTGCGCCCACCTTGTGGAGGCCAATCACGGCCCGCGCTTCTGGGCGCTGTGCGAGACCCTGATCGGCGATCCCGCGCCGCACCGGGCCTGGCTGCGGGCGCACGCCGCCGAGCTGCACGCGATCTCGGCCTAGGCCACCTTCCTGTCCCCCACGAAAAATCCCCGCGAAGGCGAGGACCCAAGCTGATTCCGGATGCTGCGCGGCGCGTAGCCTGACCGCATCCTCGGCTTGGATCCCCGCCCGCGCGGGGATGCTCGGAACGAAAGTTCCGGGCCTGGACCGGCTTACAGCTGGCCCAGCATGTAGTCGGCCGACGAGACCTTGAATTCGCCGGCTTCCTCGACGTTCAGCGTCTCGACGACGCCGTCCTTGGCGATCAGCGAGTAGCGCTGCGAGCGGGCGCCCATGCCGAACTTCGAACCGTCGAAGTCCAGGCCGATGGCGCGGGTGAAGTCGCCGTTGCCGTCGGCCAGCAGGACCACTTCACCAGAAATGCCCTGGTCGGCGCCCCAGGCCTTCATCACGAAGACGTCGTTGACCGAAACGCAGGCGATCGTGTCGACGCCCTTGGCCTTCAGTTCGGCCGCCTTTTCCTTGAAGCCCGGCAGGTGCTTGGCCGAGCAGGTCGGGGTGAACGCGCCGGGGACGGCGAAGAGGGCGACGGTCTTGCCCTTGAAGAGTTCGTCGGAAGTGACCGGAGCGGGGCCTTCGGCCGTGCTGGTCATGAACGTGGCCGCCGGAAGCGTGTCGCCAACCTTGATCGCCATGGTGTGATCCTGTGCTGAAAGGGCCGTCCGGAGATAAAGCGTCCGGATCGGTTCGCCAATAACGTGGTTTGACTTGAAACCGACGCGTTGTGTGCCGATCCTCAACAGATGGACGCTCCCGAGACCGCCCCCCTCGACGGCGAGGGCCAATTCCTGACCGGCCGGCTCCTTGTGGCCATGCCGGGCATCGAGGACCCGCGCTTCGAGCGCGCCGTGGTCTATCTCTGCTCGCACGACGACGAGCAGGCCATGGGCCTGGCGGTCAACCGCCCGGTCGAGGGCCTGACGGTGTACGAGCTGCTCGACAAGCTGGGCGTGGATCCCGAGGTGCGTGCGCCCAGCGACCTCGTGATGCTGGGCGGGCCGGTCGAGCGCGAGCGCGGCTTCGTGCTGCACACCGACGACTACGTCTCGCCCGACTCGACCTCGCCGGTGGCCGACGGCCTGGCCCTGACCGTCACCCGCGACGCCCTCGACGCCCTGGGCAGCCGCATCCACCGCCCGCGCCGCGCCATCCTGGCCCTGGGCTATTCCGGCTGGGGACCCGGCCAGCTGGAGCAGGAGCTGCGCGACAACGTCTGGCTCATCTGCGACGCCGACGAGGCCCTGCTGTTCGGCGACGACCACGAGAGCAAGTGGACCCGCGCCCTGGCCAAGATCGGCATCACGGCAGATCACCTCTCGGCCCAGGCCGGGCGGGCCTGAAGAACCTCCCCCGTGGGGGAGGCTCCTAAGCAAAACGGGCGGCCCCTTTCGGAGCCGCCCGCTGCATTTTCAGGTCGCCCTGAAAGCCGTCATCAGGTGTTGACGGCTTCCTCCGGGGTCACTTCGGCCTTCTTCGACAGGTCTTCACCCGTCGTCTGGTCGACGACCTTCATCGACAGCTTGGTCTTGCCGCGGTCGTCGAAGCCCAGGAGCTTCACCTTGACCATCTGGCCTTCCTTCAGCACGTCCGACGGCTTGGCGACGCGTTCGTTGCTGATCTGGCTGACGTGGACGAGGCCGTCCTTGGCGCCGAAGAAGTTCACGAAGGCGCCGAAATCGACGACCTTGACGACCTTGCCGTCGTAGATCGCGCCGACTTCAGCTTCCTGCGTGATCGACTTGATCCAGTCGATCGCGGCCTTGATCTTGGCGCCGTCCGAGGCCGAGACCTTCACGGTGCCTTCGTCGTTGATGTCGACCTTGGCGCCGGTGGTGGCGACGATCTCGCGGATCACCTTGCCGCCGGTGCCGATCACTTCACGGATCTTGTCGGTCGGGATGGTGATGGTTTCGATCTTCGGAGCGAACTCGCCGACGTCTTCACGCGGCGCTTCCATGGCCTTGTTCATCTCGCCGAGGATGTGCGCGCGGCCTTCCTTGGCTTGAGCAAGAGCCTGCTCCATGATCGCGGGCGTGATGCCGGCGATCTTGATGTCCATCTGCAGCGAGGTCAGGCCTTCGCTGGTGCCGGCCACCTTGAAGTCCATGTCGCCCAGGTGATCTTCGTCGCCGAGGATGTCGGACAGAACGGCGAAGCCGTCCTTTTCGAGGATCAGGCCCATGGCGATGCCCGACACCGGACGGACCAGCGGCACGCCGGCGTCCATCATGGCCAGCGACGAACCGCAGACCGTGGCCATCGAGGACGAGCCGTTCGACTCGGTGATCTCGGAGACCAGGCGGATGGTGTAGGGGAAGTCTTCCTTGGCCGGCAGCATCGGGCGCAGGGCGCGCCAGGCCAGCTTGCCGTGGCCGATTTCGCGGCGGCCCGGCGAGCCCATGCGGCCCGTCTCACCGACCGAGTAGGGCGGGAAGTTGTAGTGCAGCAGGAAGGATTCCTTGTAGGTGCCTTCCAGGGCGTCGATGAACTGCTCGTCGTCGCCGGTGCCCAGGGTGGCCACGACGATGGCTTGCGTCTCGCCGCGGGTGAACAGGGCCGAGCCGTGGGTGCGCGGCAGGATGCCGACTTCGCCCAGGATCGGACGCACGGTCTTCACGTCGCGGCCGTCGATGCGCAGGCCGGTGTCCAGGATGCCGCGACGCACGACGTCGGCTTCCAGTTCCTTGAAGATCGCCGCCAGCTTCAGCGGATCATAGCCGGCCGGATTGGTGTCCGACTTGCCCAACGCTTCGATGGCCTTCTTCTTGGCCGCGCCGATCGCTTCGTAGCGGTCCTGCTTCTTGGTGATCTTGTAGCCGGCGGCGATGTCGGCGCCGACGATGCCCTTCATCTCGGCCTTGATCGCGTCGGTGTCTTCCGGCTCGAACGCGAAGGGCTCCTTGGCGGCGTGCTCGGCCAGGTCGATGATGGCGTCGATGACGGCCTGCATCTGCTGGTGGGCGAAGTTGACGCCGCCCAGGACGATCTCTTCCGAGAGTTCCTTGATTTCGCTTTCGACCATCATCACGGCGTCGGCGGTGCCGGCCACGACCAGGTCCATGGCGCTTTCCTTCAGCTCGTCGAGCGTCGGGTTCAGCACGTACTCACCGTTCACCCAGCCGACGCGGGCGGCGCCGATCGGACCCATGAACGGGGCGCCCGACAGGGTCAGGGCGGCCGAAGCGGCGACCATGCCCAGGATGTCGGGATCGTTCTCGAGATCGTGCTGCAGCACGGTGACGACGACCTGGACTTCGTTCTTGAAGCCCTTGACGAACAGCGGGCGGATCGGACGGTCGATCAGGCGGGAGACCAGGGTCTCCTTTTCCGACGGACGGCCTTCACGCTTGAAGTAGCCGCCCGGGATCTTGCCGGCCGCGAAGGTCTTTTCCTGGTAGTTGACCGTCAGCGGGAAGAAGTCTTGGCCCGGCTTCTGGGTCTTGGCGTAAACGGCGGTGGCCAGGACGACGGTTTCGCCCATGGTGGCCAGGACGGCGCCGTCGGCTTGACGGGCGATGCGACCGGTTTCGAGGACCAGCGTCTTGCCGCCCCACTCGATCGTCTTGCGCTTGATATCGAACATTTTTCTTCTTTCGGTTCCCGCGGGCGGATTCCCGTCGGGCGTGGACAGGGGCGGACGGCCAATGGAGCCGGCCCGATGATCCTCATCCTAATGTGACAGGCGGGGGTTTGAGGACGTGAACCCTCGCACGTACTGGGCGCCGCCCCGTCAGGAGCGAAGCCCTTGGATCCTCCACCTCGGCCTGTCTCGAGATGGCTGATCCCAAATAGCGTTCCGCCGCCTTACCGGGGTAAGGCGGCGGAAATGCGCCTTAGCGGCGCAGGCCCAGCTTCTCGATGAGAGCCGAGTAACGGCCTTCGTCGGACTTCTTCAGGTGGTCGAGGAGACGGCGACGCTGGGAAACCAGCTTCAGCAGACCACGACGGCTGTGGTTGTCCTTCTTGTGGCTCTTGAAGTGCTCGGTCAGGTTCGAGATGCGCTCCGAGAGGATCGCGACCTGGACTTCGGCGCTGCCGGTGTCACCCTCGGTGCGGGCGTGCTCGGCGATAAGAGCGCTCTTGCGCTCGGCAGTGATCGACATCGGATTGTCTCCGCTCAGGTGAGTTGGAAGACCCGCACCGGATTGAGCTTTCCGGCGCGCATCTCGCACAAGGCCACCAGCCGTTCTCCGGACATGGCGGAAACGGTGCGATCACCGGGCGAGAGCTCGGCTTTCAGCGTTTCCACCTGCCTGGGTAGCAGAACGATGGCGCGTCCTTGCGCAAGCCGGAAGGCGTCTTCGTCGGTCACGGCCAACGCCGGGATGTCGTCCAGCGCGGTCTCGACCGGAAGCAATGCCTCCGACAGTCGGGCCTCATAGCCCAAATTCTCTAGAGTTTCCAGACTTATCGCCGTGTCCTCGGTGAACTGGCCGACCCGCGTGCGGCGAAGCTGGCTGACATGTCCACAGGCGCCGAGCGCAGCCGCCAGATCCCGGACCACGGCGCGCACATAGGTGCCCTTGCCGCATTCCATCTCCAGCTCGACATGATCGACGTCGGGAACCGAAAGCACCCGCAGCGCGTGGATCGTCACCTTGCGGGTCTGGAGCTCGAACTCCACCCCGTCGCGGGCCAGATCATAGGCCCGCTCGCCGTCCACCTTGATGGCCGAGAAGTTCGGCGGAACCTGGTCGACCTCGCCGATGAAGGCCGGAAGGGCGGCCTCGACCGCCTCGACAGCGGGCCGCACGTCCGACGAGGCCGTCGTCTCGCCCTCGCGGTCGAGGGTGGTGGTGTTACGGCCCCATTCGATGGTGAAGCGATAGGCCTTGTCGGCGTCCATCAGGAACGGGACGGTCTTGGTCGCCTCGCCCAGCGCCAGCGGCAGGATTCCCGTCGCCAGCGGATCCAGCGTGCCGGCGTGGCCGGCCTTCTGGGCGTTGAACGCCCGGCGCACACGCGAAACCGCGCTGGTCGAGGTCAGGTCGTAGGGCTTGTCCAGGCACACCCAGCCCGAGACGGCGTCACCCTTCTTGCGGCGCGCCATGGCTCAGTCCTCGTCGTCTTCTTCGAGGACGTCCGACAGGCGGCGCTCGGTGTCCTGGCGTACGCGCGGATCGAGGAACAGCTTGTCCATGTAGGCGGCCGTGCCGAAGCTCTCATCGTGGATGAACTTCAGGTCGGGCGTGAACTTCATGTCGATCGACCGGCCCAGGCGCCCGCGCAGGAACTTCGAGACCCGGTTCAGGCCCTTGATGATCTCGTCGACGTTCTGGGCGGCGCCCGCCAGGCCCGCGCCCAGAGGCTCGACGAAGCAGACGGCGTGCCGCAGGTCGGGGCTCATGCGCACTTCGGAAACGGTGATGGTGACGCCGGTCAGGGCCTCGTCCTGCAGCTCCTCCTCGCGGAGGATGTCGACGAGCGCGTGGCGGATCAGTTCGCCGGCGCGAAGCTGACGCTGCGACGGACCCACGGGGCCCTTGGTTTTCTCGGAATGGCGCTTCATGGCGCGGATAGCCTTTGCAGCCCGGCCGGCGGATCGAACGCCGGTAGCGCGGGGGAAAATCGAAGGCGCGGTGTCTAGGCTCTGGGGGGCGAAAAGTCCAGCGCGCCGGCTAGTCCTCGCCCTCGTCACGCGCCTCGGTCATGCCCAGGCGCTCGCGACGCTCAAGTTGACCCCTGACCGTTTCGCCCAGCGAGACGGCCTCCCATTTGCGCCAGCCGCCGACCCGCGCCACGTCGGTGCTCAGGGTGTTTTCCAGAAGGTCGACCGCCTCCTCGCAGCCGCCCTCGACGATCCGGTGCAGCGCCTGGTCGGCCCCGTGCCGCACTCGACGGCTTTCCTTGGCCTTGCGTAGCGGGATCAGCCGTCGGATCGATTTGTCGCTGCTGGTGTAGTCGTTGCGGCTGTCGCGCTCGTAGCTCAACGCCTTCTTCTCTTGCGGCGTCCGGGGCGTCTTGGTCGTCATGGCGTCACCATGGCGCAAGCTGGCGAAGCGCTCAACCGATCACGCCCCCGTTCGCTCCCTGAAGAACTCGACCACCCGCCGCGCCGCGATCATCCCCGCCCCATCCGGCCGATCCCGGTCCAGGTGCAGGGTCAGCACCGAGTGCGGCGGGATCACGCGGTAGCCGTTGGCGTCGGCGTCCTCGAGCTCGATCAGCTCGGCCCGTTCGCCGAACTCGCCCTTCAGCCTAGCGAACCGGCCGTCCTGCACGTGCCAGTCGGTCCTGTAGCGCAAGGCGATCAACGACAGGTCCTCGGCCTCGAACCGCCGCCTGGCGCAGGCCAGCTCCTCGGCCGACAGGTCAAGATCTCCCTTGGCCGTCACCGGCAGGGAAGGCTGCGACAGCACCGGCGCCACGACGCAAGGCTCGGTCATCATCGCCAGGGCGAAGCCGCCGGTGACGCACATGCCCACGGCCCCGACACCCTTGCCGCCGCATTCGGCATGGACCTGCCGGGCCAGGGCCCGCAGCCAGTCGACGATCGGGCTCGACCTGCCGCCGCGCCACAGGTTGAACTCGCGTCGCACGCAGGCGATCTGCAAGGACGAAGCCGCGCCATAGCCGCGGCTGACCGGCCGGCCAGGCTCGCCGAACAGGCTGGGGCAGAAGACGGTCATGCCGGCGGCCGCCACCTCGCGGGCGAACTCCAGCACGCCGGGATGCAGGCCGGGGATCTCGTGCACGACGATCACCGCCGGCCCGGTTCCCATCCGCCAGACCGACCGGCTCCAGCGGCCGTCGTCGAACTCGAACCTCGAAAAGCCCTCGAACACGTCGGTCATCGCCGCCCCCTCGCCTGCCTTGCCCTCAGCCCGCCTTCGGCCCGATCAGGAACTGCTCGACCCTGCCGTCCGGCGTCAGCCGCATCGACACCGACAGGGTCCGCGCGCCGAAGGCCGCGTCGAAACCATGCCAGGTCATGCCGCCGCGCACTTGGACGCCCTGGCCGTCGAGCATGCGTAAAGGTCCCAGCGGCGCCAGGCTCTGCTTGAAGTCGGCCAGGCGCGCAGCCGTGAACCAGGCCTTGCCGTTGGCGGTCAGCAGAGCCGGATCGATCGTCCCCGCCTGCAACTGGGCGACTAGGCTCCGCGCCGTCGCCGCCGATCCCGTCGAGGGCCGCAGCAGGAAGGCGATGCGCTGCGAGATGGCCGTCTGCGGCTCGCCGAAATCGGCGTTGGCGACCACGGTCACGGCCCGCTTCTCGGCCGGCCAGACCGTGTTGCTGGTCAGCACGCCCGACAGCATGCCGCCATGGCTGACGCTGATCACCCCGTCGCGCACCTTGACCGACACGCCCAGGCCATAGCCGGCGGGCGCCCCGCCCGACAGGTCGACCGAGGTCGTCATGGCCTCCCACGAGGAGGGCTTCAGCAACTCGCGCCGGATCATCGCCCGGTTCCAGCGCGCCAGGTCCGACGGCGACATGGCCAGTTCGGCCGCGCCGAACAGCCAGCCGCGACCTTCCTTGTCGGCCAGGACCACGGGGCCCAGGCCATAGCGGGTGTAGTGGCTGGCGTCGGGCGGCGACAGCGCCTTGCTGTCGTCCTCGGTGACGCCGCTCATGCCCAGGGGATCGAAGATCCGCCGCTTGAGAAAGGAAAACAGCGGCTCGCCTGAGACCTTCTCCACGACCAGACCGGCGATGACGAAACCGGTGTTGGAATAGCGCCACTGCTCCCCGGGCGGATAGTCCAGCGGGATGCGCGCCCAGCCATCGAGGATCTTCTGCGGCGTGGTCGGCGCGCGCATGGCCTCGAACACGAAGTCCTGTGGCCAGTAGTCGCGATAGCCGGCGGTGTGCGACAGCACCTGGCGCAGGGTGATCCGATCACCGTCGGTCAGGCCCGGGACGTACTTGCCGACCGGATCGTCCAGCGAGACCTTGCCGTCCTCGGCCAGCAGCAGGACGGCCGCGGCGGTGAACTGCTTGCTGACCGAGGCGATCCCGTAACGGGTGGAGGTGGTGGCGGGAACGGCTGGCGACAGCCGCGCCAAACCATAGGCCTTGGCGTAGACCGGCTCACCGTCCGCGATGATCGCCACCGAGGCCGAGGGCGCGCCGGTGGCGGCCAGCACCTCGGCGGCGATGGCGTCGACCTGGCGGGCCTTGTCGGGCGCAAGCGGCGCGGCCAGCACGGGGCTCGCCAGGGCGAAGGCCAGCGCCCCGCCCGCCAGAACCGTCCGTCGTCGCATTCGCTCAGCCCCCAGCCGTGAGGCCCGCAGACTGAGGGCGAGCCGGCCGCGAAGGCAAGGCGCCTTACAGGGTCACGCCCGCATGGGCAGGCATCTGGATCAGGTTGAAGAAGGTCAGCACCGGCTCGCCGTGCTGGTTGGTCACCCGGGTGAAGGTGCGGATGGTCCCGCGATCGGGCTTGGAGCGCGAACGGGTGACCTCGACGATCTCGCGATGGACCGTCAGGGCGTCGCCGGGACGAACGGGCTTCAGCCAGGTCAGCTCGTCGATGCGGATGCCCAGCATCGGCGTCGCGCCGAACGGGGCGGTGTCGACATATTCGCGCATCACCCGCGAGGCCACGTGCCAGCCGCTGGCGATGATGCCGCCGAACCGGCCGGCCGCGGCGGCCTCCAGGTCGACATGCATCGGCTGGGGATCATAGGCGCGGGCGAAGTCGAGGATCTCGGCTTCGGAGAGCACGAACGGCTGGCCCGTCCAGGTTTCGCCGACGGTCAGGTCATCCAGATAACGATCGGTCATGGCGAGATCCCGAAACGACAAAAGGCCCCCGCGGAAGCGAGGGCCATTTGTAGAAAAGTTTGGGTGCGGGGACAGGATTTGAACCTGTGACCTTCAGGTTATGAGCCTGACGAGCTACCGGGCTGCTCCACCCCGCGGCAGAGGTATGTATCGTGAGTAGGGTTCTGGACTTTGGTGTCTTTGCGGATGCATCCTTTTAGCGGACCTGGCGGCGACCTACTCTCCCGCGCCTTGAGACGAAGTACCATTGGCCCTGGGGGACTTAACGACCGAGTTCGGAATGGGATCGGGTGGGGAACCCCCGGCAAAGCCACCAGGTCAGCGAAAAGGATGCTGCTCGTCGGTGGTTAGACCGACAAGGAAAAGAAGAAGACATCAGTGTCAGGCAAGACTGTAGAGCTTGCATGGGTTTGACTGAAGAACGATCAAGCCTATCGAGCTATTAGTACCGGTAAGCTCCATGCGTCGCCGCAC